>NZ_KB899092.1:129235-272553 GCF_000378045.1 Marinobacterium rhizophilum DSM 18822 | reverse complement strand
CCACAGCGACCCCGAACCGCGAAGCTCGGCATGCTGCGCGCTTTCTTCGCCTCGGTGGACGAAGTGCTCGGCAAGCAGAAAAAATAGTCAAGGCAACCGTTCGGACGGTTGTCCCGACAAGGCAGTGCACGCTAGTCTTGATAACCCGGGCCCGACCTGCCCGGTCAGGCCGGCGCACAGGCCCTTTTGTGCGAACTTGTCAGACAATCTGAGACCATGGCGGGATTCGAACGATGAATAACCAGATCACTACACTGATGAACCAGGCCGATGAATTGCGCGACGGCATCCACGACCTGGCGGAACGCACCCATAACTACCAACTCAATCTCGCCGGAATCGAACGCTGCGTGGATACCATCAGCCACTGCGTCGGACTGGTGGGCAACAACCGCGTCGCGGCCATCCCCGCCAAGGATCAGCGCAAGATAATGGCTGAACTGGAAAGCGCCGTCGATGAACTCAAGGAGCTGCTACAGCGCTAATGAACATACTTAACCTGGGTGAGCTGACCCCCGAACGCTTTCTCGCCGAATACTGGCAGAAAAAACCGCTGCTGATTCGCCAGGCCTTTCCCGAGCTGGAGCCCGTCATCGAGCCCGACGATCTGGCGGGGCTCGCCTGTGAGGAGGATGTGGAAGCGCGCATCGTGCTGCAGGACCCTGCGAGCGATCACTGGGAACTGCAGCAGGGGCCTTTTGACGAAGAACAGTTCGGCAAGCTCCCTGCATCCCACTGGACCCTGCTGGTCCAGGCGGTCGACCACTGGGTACCGGAAGCGGCTGAGCTGATGGCGCAGTTCGATTTTATCCCGCGCTGGCGTCTGGACGACCTGATGGTCAGTTACGCCGTGGACGGCGGTGGTGTCGGGCCGCACTATGACAACTACGATGTCTTCCTGATCCAGGCCGCCGGCCAGCGACGCTGGGAAGTCGGCGGCGAGTTCAACTCCGACTCACCGCGACGCGGCGATGCGCCGGTGATGATTCTGCCCGAATGGGATGCAGAGCAAAGCTGGGTGCTGGAACCGGGCGATATGCTGTATGTTCCGCCACGTCTGGGTCACAGCGGTATTGCTGTGGGTGATGGCTGCATGACTTATTCGGTGGGCTTTCGCGCGCCGTCCCACGGCGAGATCATGCGCAATTTTACCGACTTTGTCGGTGAACGCCTGAGCAACGAGCTACGCTACAGCGACCCTGACCTGCAACCCCAGGCCAACAGCGCCCAGATTGGTGACGATGCCATTGAACGGGTACGCAACGTGCTGACCCAGTATGTCAATGACGACAAGCTCCTTGCAGAATGGTTTGGGCGCTACATGACCGAACCCAAGTATCCGGAACTCGATCAGCAGCCGGATGAAACCGTCTCCATCGACAATCTGCGCACCTACCTGGAATCCGGCGGCACGCTAAGCCGCACCGAGGGAGCCCGCCTGGCCTGGCACTGCACCGCAGACGGCTGTCAGCTGTTTGCCGATGGCACCCTCTATGCCGGCACCACCGCACAGGCATCGCTGTTCAGCGGCATCTGCAACAGCGGCGGGCTGGATCTGGATGACAACACGGATCTCGACGCCGCCCTGGAGCTACTGACAAAACTGATCAACCAGGGCGTTTTCTACGCTGACGATCAGTCTTGAGCGCAGGCAGGGCTTAACGTCGATGGCTTGGTAAACCTGAGATCCAGGCCGACAGTCCAGTCGCCGCTCTCAGCCCCGAGCCGTTGTCATGAACAAAGGCTGCCGAGGCAGCCTTTGTTCATTTTCTGCGAGGAGCCGATCGGATTCAGCCCTTAGGCACCGTCTGCTGCATGGATGCCCGCTGACTAAAGCGCTCAAACCAGGCCGCGAGACCGGCGTGTTCATCACGCCAGTTAAAATCCGCAAAGCGAAAATCGAGATACCCCAGTGCGCAGCCCACCGCAATGGTGCCAATATCCAGCCGCTCCCCGGCAAACTCCAGCTCCAGCTCCAGCACATCCAGTGTGCGAACGATCTTGGCCATCTGACCCGCTTCCCAGTCATCCCACTGCAGCTCCACAGGCCGCACAACACGCTCATAGCGCGCCAGCAGGGCCGCATCAAGCAGACCGTCGGCATGGGACTGCATCACCAGTGCGGTCCAGCGCTCGCTCCCTATTGGCAAGAGCGTTCCATGAAACTGGGTGTTCAGGTATTCACAAATCACACGGCTGTCACAGATCACCCTGCCTGTATCAGTTGCCAGGGTCGGCACCTGCCCCAGAGGGTTCAGCGCAGCAATCACAGAATTGGTATTCACGGGATGGGCTGCAGCGCTGATCAGCTCGATCTTGTCCGCACACCCCAGCTCATGCGCCACCACCAGCACCTTTCGCACAAAGGGAGACGCCGCCGAATAGTAAAGTTGCATGGGAAATGTCCATAGGCTTGAAATCGAAGTTGGCAGATTACGCCGGCACAGCGGCAGGAACAAGTCTTTGCCACGATATCCCTAAGAGATCAGCTCTCTTCGATCTTGCTGAACAGCTCGTGCAGTTTTTCGGCCCGGCTCAGACGCTCAGACGCGCCCCGCCCGATGTGATCCGACACAGACGCACACAGGTAGTTCAGCACACTGAAACCCGAGATATAGGAATCAAACAACGACGTGCTTTGCACCATGCAGCGTAGGGTCCAGTCCGCCAGATTGACGGTCTTGTCTTCTGAATGGTCTGTCACGTAGAGCACTTTTGCGCCCAGATCCCGAGCATAGGTCATGACACGGCTGAGGATCTCCTTGCGCCGGCGAAAGCCGATCACGATCACCAGATCCTGCTCGTCGAGCCCGCACAGGTCTTTCTCGATGGCCTGGGCCGGGCGCGGCAGCACCTCGACACAGGAGCGCAACTGGATCAGTTGCTGGCGAAAGTAGAGAGCCGGCATGTAGCTGTTGCCGTAGCCGATAATCCAGACCTTGGCGGCACTCTCGATGCACGGAATGATCTCCTTGAGCATGTCCTCGCTCAGTGCATCAAAGCTGCGCAACAGGTTCTGCACTTCACAGTCGACATGCTGCTTGATCTCGCTTTGAAAATCACTGGCGTGATGATCAAAGGTGTTGAGGTAGCGCGGCGAACCCTCGGACTTGGCTTCACGCACCTGCTTGCGAATCTCGCGGAAGTCCTTGTATCCCAGGCGCTTGATCAGACGGGTGGCCGCAGCATTGGAAGTATCGGCCCGCTCCACCAGCTCGGAAATGGAGTGGGTTGCCAGGTCACCGGGAAAGTCGATGATGATGTCGGCAAGCAGCCGCTCACTGCGGGGCAGCTCCTCATATATCTCGCGCAAGCGATCTTCGATTGGCAACTTCATTGATAACCCCCTCTACCGACCAGCCTTGCCGGTCACCTGAATCCTGATGACGCCATTCTATCTGCTCTGCCGCACCAGTACTGCGACCCAGGCACACTTTAAGGCACTAAAACACCGCAAGCCGAATCGCCGTCGCAAACCTCTGGCCTTGATCCGCGGCCTCGGAGTTTTATCCGCATTTTATACGGCACGGCTTACATTCATAATCGATAAAATCTCACGGCTTTGTATACAACCACAAGAAGATCTTAATACAAAATTGTTTTCATTTAAAACGAATATGAAAAATATTTATCAATCTGCATTCTCAATACACTCAAAACTAGCACATAAAAATTGAAAACATACACCGACAATAACACGGCGGCGATCTGGCTGGATGTAGACTTACGCCAATAACCTACCCCGCGGGCGAAAGAGCGATACCAAAAAACAGATGTATACAATTATATAAATAATTGTCCAACACAGAGATAAAAGTAAGAGTGAGGCGCAGACTGCACAAACAAAAATGCCCCCCGACTTTAGGTCGGGGGGCATGGTGGATACTGAATCAGTGTCTTAAGACTTTAGCCAACCCACTGCGTGGCCTGTGCAAAGATCAGGAATCCCATGGCAATCGCGACCCAGATACAAAACAGCGGCAGAAAGAACTTCACCCACTTGTTCCAGCCCACACCGGCCAGCGCCAGGGTAGCCATGAAATAACCGGAAGTTGGATAGAGGATGTTGCTCAGCCCGTCACCCAGCTGATAGGCGAGCACAGCGGTCTGGCGAGTAACGCCAATCAGATCAGACAGCGGTGCCATGATCGGCATGGTCACCAGGGCCTGACCACTGCCCGAGGGAATGACAAAGTTGAAACCCAGCTGAGACAGGAACATGCCGATGGCGGACAACATCGACGGGAAGCCACCCACCACGGCGCCCAGATTGTGGACCAGGGTATCCATGATGTGACCGTCTTCCAGCACTACGGCAACCGCACGGGCAACGCCACAGATGAAGGCACCGACCAGCACATCCCGGAAACCGTCGTTGAAGCCCTCACAGATATCGGACGTTTTCAACCCGGCGATCAAACCGACAACCACGCCCATAATGATAAACAGGCCCGCCATTTCCATCATGAACCAGTGGCGCTCCAGCACGCCCCAGACCAGTACACCGAAGAAGGCAAAGGCAGCCACGGCAGCCAGTTTCTGTCGCCCGGTCGCGGTCAGGGCACCCTCGTCCTCAGCATGCAGATAGCGCTTGCGCTTGTCAGCTTCCGCGGCATCGCCGTTCATCAGGCTCAGTTCGGGGTTGCTGCGCACCTTGAGAGCGTAACGGATCACATAGATCACACCGGTCAAAAGGATCGCAACAAAGGCCAGGGAACGCAGTCCCATGCCAGAGAATACCGGCAGGTCAGCCAGCTGCTGGCCCAGGCCCGTATTGATCGGGTTGAGCACGCCGGCGGTAAAGCCGGCCGTGGTCGCACAGAGCGCAACACCCGCTGCCGTGACCGAATCGAAACGCAGCGCAATCATGAGCGGCAAAATCACCGGTACATAGACCAGCGCCAGCTCCTGAGTACCGATTAGTGTCGCGATGACCGCGAAGGTCACCATCAGCACCGGAATCACGACAATGCTGTTGTGCGCAAACCGGCGGGTCAGTTTGTCGACGCCGATCTCAATAATGCCGGTACGACGAAGCACCATGAACATGCCGCCAATGATGAAGGTAAAGAACACCACCACCCCGGCATCCATCAGCCCCTTGGGTATCGCAAGCATGAAATCCTGCAGGCCGACGGGCGTCGATTCAATGATGCGGAATGAATCGGGATCAATGGTTGTACGCCCATTGGGACCAGGAATCCGGTCGTACTGACCGGCCGGTACTATGTAGGTCAGCAATGCGGCCAGCGCACTGAAAACGAACAGAATGACGTAGATATGGGGCATTTCGAACGATTTTCTGGTTTTCACGTCAACCTCCCGGGTCATCGCGCGCTCACCAGACAGGGACTCAGCCACCCTCGGGCTGCTGCTGTTGGCATCTGCCATAGTATATACACCTCATTTATGGTTTTTATTGTTGAACCTGCCTTTGACACACATCGGCGCCCGAGTCAGGCGAATCAGGGCACCTGCAGGCACTCCTGACTGAATTCTTCCCTGGCGGGCGACGCTTTCAAGCTGCCCGATTCACACCCTCATTATTCAAACGACTTAGCAACATTGGTGAAACACAAGAATGATAATAAATTTTCAAATACAAATAAAGTGAAAAAATAGTATTGATTAGAGCAAAAGATTGCGTACAATTATTCAGCAGTCGGGGTATAACGCTTTCCCCTGCTAATAACTCGACCGTCATCTGCCTGACCGATTAACTAACCAAACAGTCAGAATACATTCAAAGCGACCCACTCGATTCGATAGAAAGATTCAAAGCGCAGCGATGCGGTCTTCCTATCCGTATCGGCAAAAGAGATAAAACTCGATTAACGGTGAATAACAATGACAATGAACAAACCAGTTACTGATCTTTCAGCGCGCTGGCCGAACCTGGCCGACGATCGCCTTGGCGCCGAAGTCCTGTTTTGCACCGACGATTTCTTTGCATCGGCAAGCCGCATGCTGTCCCACACAGACCCGCAATGGAAAGAAGGCCTGTTCGACGACAACGGCAAATGGATGGATGGCTGGGAGTCCCGTCGCAAGCGCTGCGAAGGTTTTGACTACAGCATCATCCGCCTGGGACTGCCCGGTACGATCAAGGGCATCGACCTGGATACCAGCCATTTCACCGGCAACTTCCCGCCATCGGCCTCGCTTGAAGCCTGCCACTGCGAAAACGGCGAGCCGAATGCCGACACCCGCTGGACCGAGATCCTGCCGTCCGTTGCCCTGTCGGGCAATGCGCACCACCTTCACAGCATTGATGACGAACGCAGCTGGACACACCTCAAGCTCAACATCTACCCCGATGGCGGCATCGCCCGCCTGCGTGTCTGGGGACGACCGCAGTCGCGCATCGACACCTCGAGCCGGACCCCCATCGACCTGGCAGCCGTGGTAAACGGCGGGCGCACTCTGGCCTGCAGCGACGAACATTTCGGCCGCATGGCCAACATCCTCAACCCCGGACGCGGCATCAACATGGGCGACGGCTGGGAAACGGCCCGGCGCCGCACCCCCGGCAACGACTGGGTCATCGTAGCGCTGGGACACCCGGGCGAAATTCAGCGCATTGAGGTCGACACGGCCCATTTCAAGGGAAACTACCCGGACAGCTGCTCCGTTCAGGCCGCCTTCGTCAAAGGCGGTACCGACGACCAGATTGAAACCCAGAGCCTGTTCTGGCGCGAGCTGTTGCCGGCGCAGAAGCTACAGGCCCATGAACAGCATTTCTTCAGTGATGAGGTCAATGAGGTCGGCCCCATCACCCATATACGCCTGAACATCTTCCCCGATGGCGGCATCAGCCGGTTGCGCCTGATTGGTATCCCGGTCGACAACACTCAAAAGGAGTATCGATAGATGGCCCGTACCCTCGACATACAACCGCTGGAGCGTGCAAGCTTCGCACCCTTCGGGGACGTGATTGACATGCAGGGTGGCCACCATTTCGCGATCAACAAGGGTGCAACGGTACGCTACCACGATATAGGTCGGATACATGCGGAGCCGGAGGCTGGTCATGTCGCCATCAGCCTGGCGCGGTCACAGCCACTGCCTTCACCCCTGAACATCGAGATGCTGGAGCGGCATCCGCTGGCAAGCCAGGCGTTTATCCCCCAGGGACAAAAGCCGTTTATCGTGGTCGTGGCGCCACCGGGCGAACAGATTGACAGCCAGAGCATCCGAGCCTTCCTCTGCGATGGAAGCCAGGGTGTCAATTACCACCCTGGCGTCTGGCACCACTCGCTGCTGGCTCTGGCACCCGACCAGGACTTCGTACTGGTCGACCTGATTACGCAAAAGCACAACTGTGATGAGCACTGCTTCGAGGCCGATGAACAGCGACGTCTGGAGTATTCACACCTGCTCTGCGTCTGACGCCGCCGGGTGCCTATCAGGGACAATCTGTTCAAACGATGAGGCACCCGTTCACACAGGCATTCGATCGGTGGTGGAACAGCGGTAACAGCCCGACACAGGCGATAAGCACCGCCGGTGCTTGCGCCCCGGCCAAAACAGGGAAAGCTTCAGTGCGCGGCCCGGTCGCCCCAGATGTCCTCCAGCCGCGAGACGCGCCTGCAAGCGGTCTTGTAGTAGCGATAGCGGAGCGGATTCTTGATGTAGTAATCCTGATGCCCCTCCTCGACCGGATAGAACCGCGTCGCATCCAGCACAGGCGTCACCACTGTTTTATCCGCAAACTCCTCGACGACACGCTGACGGGAGCGTTCTGCCAGCTGCCTCTGGGTATCATCGCTTACAAAGATTGCGCTCAGGTAACTGGGTCCCTTGTCACAGAACTGTCCGCGAGCATCGAAGGGGTCGACATTAACCCAGTAGATATCCAGCAGCTGCTGGTAGCTGATGACCTTGGGGTCGAAGGTCACTTCAATCGCTTCGTAGTGGCCTTCATGATTGCCGTCATACACCGGATTCTGCAGCGTGCCGCCCGTGAAACCCGATACCACGTCGGTTACACCCGTCAGGGGCTGAAATGCCTGCTCCATGCACCAGAAGCATCCGCCCGCAAAGATCGCTTTGTCCGCCCAGGCTGACGCAGGGCCCAGTGCGATAAGTGCGATGATCGTTAGCATTGCTTTCATACTGCCTGCCCTCGTTTGAAAACTGTCCATTAGAGCCCGGAGTGACCATATCCGTTCACCCCGCTCAACAGACTGCCCTCGCCATCCTAATCACTGCACGCAATCTTCAGAACAGCGTTCCAGTGCTTCGACTGGCCCTGGCCGGCCAAAATGGTATCCCTGAAACTGATAGCAGCCTAATTCAATCAGCGCATTGCATTGCGCCTGGGTTTCGACCCCCTCGGCAATGACCGCCAGATCCAGACTGTCGCCCAGCGCTATGACCGTTTTGACGATCGCGGCGTCATTGGGGTCCACCAGCAGATCACGCACAAACGACTGGTCGATCTTCAAATTATCCAGCGGCAGGCGCTTCAGATAGCTGAGGGACGAATACCCGGTACCGAAGTCATCCAGCGAGAAGCGCACGCCCCGCGCCTTGAGCCGATTCATGTTGTGGATCATCAGTTCAACATTCTCGATCAGCTGGCTTTCCGTCAGCTCCAGCTCAAGGCGCCGCGGATTGGCGCCGGTTTCATCCAGTACGGCGAATACATCCTCGACGAAGTTCGGATGATGGAACTGTCGGGCGCTGATGTTAACTGCCAATGTCAGCTGGGACATCTGTTCATGGGCCGACCAGGCGACCAGCTGCCGACAGGCACACTGCATGATCCAGTGGCCCAGCGGCAGAATCAGCCCGGTAGCCTCCGCCACGGCGATGAAAGCCCCCGGTGCCACCAGACCCTTTTCAGGGTGCTGCCAGCGCACGAGTGCCTCGGCACCCACCAGCCTGCCCCGCGTATCAACCTGCGGCTGAAAATGCAGGAAAAACTGCCCGCTCTTCAGACCCTGTCTGAGATCGGCCTCGATGGCTGCGCGCGCCGTGACCTCGGCCTGCATCTGCGGATTGAAGAAGCGTACCTGGTTGCGGCCAGCGGTTTTGGCTTCATACATCGCCAGATCCGCACGCTTGAGCAGCTCTTCAACCGTACTCTGTGCATCAGAAAACATCGCAACACCGATGCTCGCCGTACTGGTGTGAATGCGCCCCTGCAGCGAATAGGGCTCACGCAGGACTTCCAGCAGCTTGTTGGCAACAGATTTGACCTGATACAAAGCCTGGTCGGCGTGCTCGTCCAGACCCTCAAACATCAGCACAAACTCGTCTCCGCCAAGCCGGGCCAGCGTATCCGTTTCCCGAATATGGACATCAAGGCGTTCGGCAACCTGACACAACAGTTGATCGCCCACATCGTGGCCCAGGGTGTCGTTGAGATCCTTGAAATTATCCAGATCAATGAACAACAGCGCGCCTTCCTGCCGGTTGCGTTCGCGTGCAGCCAGCGCATGTGCCAGCCGGTCGAGCAGCAGGCGCCGGTTGGGCAGACCGGTTAACTGGTCGTAAAAAGCGAGCTGATGAATTTCCTGCAAATTGCGCTTCTGTTCCGTGATATCAGTGGAGATACCGCAGAGGGCATAGATTTTTCCGTCGCTCTCGCGCAATGGGATCTTGACGCTGAGGTAGGTTCTGAAACCCTCGCCATTGGAGTCTGGCAAGATCTCTTCCTTCACCACGCGTTCGCCGCTGTCCAGTACACGCTGATCACTTGTGCGCACGATGTCGACAACCTCGTCAGGCAGCAGGGCGTCATCGGTCAAACCAAGCAGCTGTTCAGGCTGACAACCGAAAAACTCGCATACCTTGCGGTTCCCATACTGGTAGCGCAGCTCGGTATCCTTGATATAGATATAGGCCTCGACACTGTTCAGAATCGTCGCGAGCTTTTGCTCACTGCTCCTAAGGTGCCGGGTTTTCACCGCAACCTGACGACGCAGCAGTGCCGAGCCCCCCAGAGCAAGCAGCAACAGAATCACAAGTGCCGCCAGCCCCCAACGTACGGAAGCGGACATCGACTGCAGCGGTACGGCGCCGCCCCAGCGTTCCAGGATCTTAAAGTACGTGGAGCCGGGATCCTTGGTCCATTGAGCGAGGTAGTGATCTAGCGCCAGGAGCAGGTCGGCATTGGTTCCCTTGCGGGTCGCATAGAAAAGGCGTGCCGGCTGAAACATCACCGGCGTTTGCTGCACGTCGTATTCCGGCGCCACATAGTCGCCAAAGTGATGATTTGCAACGATGGCCTCGGCCTCGGCTGAGCTGACTTTCTCAAAGCCCGCGCGCAGACTCTGCACCGGAATCAACTGTGCCTGCACACTGAAACTGTCGAGTAACGATTGCAGGTATTCTTGCTGAATGGATCCCGCCAGCACCAGGACACGTTTGTCCTGCAAATCCAGCACGGAATCAAGCACGACACTGTTGCGCTTATACAACTGCGACCAGCTGTAAAGCGATGGCACCTGGTGGAAGTCCAGCATCTGCGCGCGTTCATCACTAAAGGCAACATCGGGCAAGAGATCTATTTCACCGGCGCGAACCTGTTCCAGGCACTGGGCCCAGCGACAGGCCACGGGATGCAGCGTCCAGCCTTCGCGCTGCGCAACCTCCTGCAGCAGTTCGCCAAGGATGCCGGACGGCCTGCCATCCTGACCAAGCAGGACTTTGGGTGTGTTTTCATAAACGCCAACGCGAACGTCACGCGACTGGGACAACACGAGCGGGCTGGCAAGACAGAGGCTCATGCACACTGATGCCAAACCCAACGCGCTGAACCGTCTCGAATGTTGGCGCAAATACGGCTGCATGTAGTCACTCCATGAATTGTCCAAACCCGTCCCTGGCGCCCTTGCCCCGGCTCTTTATCCGGGCACCCGGATCAAACACGCACGCACGAAACCCTTCTCATTCATTGCTCAGTGAATCAAACGCATACTGACAGGCTGCTGCCAATCTATTCGGACACCCACCTATAAAGGTACTCATACAATAAGTAAATTTTGCCCGCCCCACAAACCCGCCCACAGCACGGCGCGGTATTCGGTGTGAAACCCCAGCCGGGTTCACTTAATGGCATGCCAATCATGCTGACTACGCGCGTCAGATGAGTACGTACTCAGGACAAAGTACGATGCAGCGGATTACCGGCTCCTCAGACCGTCAGAATATGACGATAACCGGCGACCTCAACCTCGAACGGCAGGGTTCGACGCAAATGATCACGCATACCTTCCAGTGCATCGGGCTCACCGTGAATCAGCTGAATCTTTGTACTTGGTTTCAGCGCCGCGGCTTGCAGCCAATGCCCTATATCGACATAGTCACCGTGGCCGGACAAACCATGCAGGGTCCTGATATGGGCCCGATTAGCAATCCACTCACCATGGATTTTTACGCTTTCGGCGCCTTGCTGCATCTTGGCGCCACGCGTACCGCCGACCTGATAGCCGGTCAGCAGGACGGTCGTGCGATGATTCGACAGTAGTCGCTTCAGGTGATGCAGGATTCTGCCGCCTGTAACCATACCGCTGCCGGCAATAATGATATGCGGATAAAGCAGTTCGCTCAGCGCCTGAGAGCCCTCCACGCTCTCCACATACTTCACGGTCCGGCACATGCGCTGACAATCGGCTGTACTGAGTCGGTGCAGCGCATGAAACTGGCAATAGATGTCGGAGACATCAATCGCCATCGGACTATCGAGAAATATTGGCATTTTCGGTATGCGATTATCGGCCATCAGGGTCGCCAGCATATGCTGCAGCACCTGCGCCCGACCTACGGCGAAACTCGGGATAAGCAACACACCACCGCCTCTGACCGTCTCATTAACGACTTCGCTGAGTTGCTCATAGGGATCGGTCTTGTCGTGCCGGCGGTTGCCGTAGGTGGACTCCAGCATGAGCAGATGCAGCTCTGGTAGGGGTTTTGGAGGGCGCATAAACAGATCGTCGGGCCGGCCCACATCACCTGAAAAGCCAACGCGCTTGCCCTCTGCTTCGATGATCACACAGGCAGCCCCAAGAATATGACCGACCGGATGCAGCCAGATTTTCATCTCCCCAATCGTGAATACCTGTTCAAACTCAACCGGTTTTAACAGCTTCAGACAACGCTCGGCGGTTACACGGTCATACAGGGGTTCCGGATGGGCGTGTTTGCCAATGCGATGACGACTGTAGTAACGCGCATCTTCTTCCTGCAGATGCCCGCTATCGGGCAACAGCACGCCGCACAGCGCCTGTGTTGCGGGATGACAGTAGACAGGCCCTCTATATCCGTCGCGATACAGCACAGGCAGGTAACCCGAGTGATCCAGATGTGCATGGGTCAGGATCACTGCATTAAGACGATGCCGGTCCACTGGCAGGCCTTGCCAGTTACGCTCGCGCAGCCACTTGTAGCCTTGAAACAGTCCGCAATCCACCAATACCTGGGTTGCGCCACTGCTGACGAGAAACTTTGAGCCCGTAACGGTTTCTGTTCCACCGAGAAAGGTAATTTTCATTGTTTGTCTCCCTGGCGACGACACCGGTTAACAGCCGGTAGGGATGCCGCCACACACTTACCGGGAGCAGGCCTTCGGGTTGAGAATATTCGCCGGACGCCCGGCAAAAAACTCAATGACATTGCGAAACGCCGTATCGAAATAAAGTTCGTAGCCTGCAGATTCAACATAGCCCAGATGCGGACTGCAGAGCACATTATCCATTTTCAGGGCCCAATAGCCGGGATCGATGACAGGCTCCTGCTCGTAAACATCCAGCGCCGCCCTGCCCGGCCGGCCGTATAGCAGAGCCTGCTCTAGCGCTCCATCTGCCACGAGTTCAGACCGGCTGGTATTGACAAACAACGCCTCGGGTTTCATTCGGATCAAGTCCTCGTACTGCACCAGCGCCCGGGTATCCTGAGTGAGGCGCAAATGCAGGCTCAGCATATCGCTGTCGGCAAAAAACTGCGCCTTGCTCGAGGCGACAGCCAGCCCCTGGTCGGCCGCCGCTTGTCGGGAACCTTCACTTCCCCAGATCAGCACCTTCATATCAAACGCCTGGGCGTAGCGCGCCAGACGCCGGCCGATCTTGCCAAAACCCCATATTCCCAGCGTCTTCCCAGCCAGACAGTCACCGATATTGACCTGCCAGCGTCCCTGTCGCATGGCATTCACCGCCGGCACCAGATTGCGCATCGCCGCCATGATCAGCGCCCAGGTCAGCTCCGCCGGCGCCACCGGCGACCCAGTACCCTCGGCGATCGCCACGCCATGACGAGTGCACGCGTCCACATCCAGGTGAGCCGAGGCCTTGCCGGTCTGGCTGATCAGTTTCAGGCGCGGCAGCCTGGCCAGCAAGGCCTCGCCGACAACGGTGCGCTCCCGGGTCAATACCAGCGCATCGGCGCTGGCAAAACGCTGAACCAGCGTCTCGATAGAGTGCTGCGCATCATGATAGACCTCGACCTCGAAATCCTTGAGGTGGGAAAAGCAGCGCAGGTTCTGCACCACATGCTGATAATCATCGGGTATGACAACTTTCACGATCACGCTCCTGATGGGGTTCCTGCCCCGGCGGCAAGTGGGTGGAACCCGTACTTTATAGTCAGCCCCAAGTGCACACCAGTAACCCACGGGAACAAGGCTGCGAACATCTGCCCTCGAGGTACAGCAGCCAGACTGGAACGGATCAAACAACGCCTTGACCTCAGCCCGCCAGGGAACCGGCTCGAGCAGACAGGCTTTTGCGACTTAACAGGATCCCCCAATGCCACAGCCTGCTACCCTGTGCTGAACCCCGTCAGGAAGAAGAGCCCATGCCAGGCGACAGCCTCCACACGCCTCCCGTAACGCGCGCATCGGTAATGACCATGCTTGCCTACCTGCGCCCCTATCGCCGGCAAATCACCTATGCGCTGGGCGCGCTGCTGTTCACTGCCGCCATTACCCTCTCGATTGGTCAGGGTGTGCGACTGATCATAGACCAGGGGCTCGATCAGGGCCTCAAAACCGGATCCACCGCGCAGTTACGCCACTACGTGCAGCTTTTCCTCCTGCTGGTCATCGCGCTGGCGCTGGGCACCTTTGCGCGCTACTACTGGGTCACCTGGCTGGGTGAGCGGGTCGTCGCCGATATACGCCGCCAGGTGTTCAATCACCTGATCGACTTGCATCCGGGATTCTTCGAAAGCAACCGCGGGCTTGAAATACAGTCGCGCCTCACCGCCGATACAACCTTGCTACAGGCCGTGATCGGCTCATCGGTATCGGTTGCATTGCGCAACCTGATCATGATGTTCGGTGGTACTGTCTGGCTGTTTGTGACCAATGCCAAGCTCAGCGCCCTGGTGCTGATTTGTGTCCCGCTGGTCGTGGCCCCGATCATCCTGTTTGGCCGCCGGGTGCGCGGATTGTCGCGCCGCAGCCAGGACAGCATTGCCGACGTGGGCGTGTATGTGGGCGAAGTGCTCGGGCAGATAAAGACAGTACAGGCCTACAATCACCAGGCACTGGACAAGATCCGTTTCAAGGAGGTGGTCGAACAGGCCTTTCGGGTTGCCAAACTGCGTACTGTGCAGCGTGGCCTGCTCATAACCATTGTCATCACCCTGGTGCTCGGCGCCGTCGGCATGATGCTTTGGGTGGGCGGGCTGGACGTCATTGCCGGGCGCATCAGTGCAGGCGAGCTGGCCGCCTTTGTGTTTTACAGCGTGATTGTCGGCACGGCGGTCGGGTCGGTCAGCGAAGTGATTGGGGAATTACAACGCGCCGCGGGTGCGGCCGAGCGGATTCTGGAACTGCTGGCAGCACGCAATGAAATAGCGGCGCCAACGCAGCACAAACAGCGCCTGCCGACGCACATCAGGGGCGCCATTGAACTTCACAATGTCACTTTCGCCTACCCCGGCCGGCCCGACGTAAATGCCCTCGAAGCGATCAACTTGGCAATCTCCCCTGGCACCACCCTGGCGCTGGTCGGCCCCTCGGGAGCAGGAAAATCGACCCTGATCGATCTTTTGCTGCGTTTTTTCGACTGCAACGAGGGTTACATCAGCATTGATAATCTGGATATACGCACGCTGGATCCCGCCGATCTGCGTCGCTGCTTTGCCCTGGTATCACAAACACCCGCCCTTTTTTACGGCACCATCGAGGACAACCTGCGCTATGGCAAACCCGACGCCAGCCAGGCCGAGGTGGAGGCCGCTGCCCACGCGGCCCATGCCCACGGGTTTATTACAGCGCTCCCAAATGGCTATCAGACCCACCTGGGAGACGCCGGCAGTGGGCTGTCTGGCGGGCAAAAACAACGCCTGGCAATTGCCAGGGCCATTCTGGTGGATGCGCCAATACTGCTGCTCGATGAAGCCACCAGTGCGCTGGATGCAGAAAGCGAACGTATGGTACAGCAGGCACTTGAGCGCCTGATGCAAGGGCGCACCACGCTGGTTATCGCCCACCGTCTGGCCACCGTGCAAAATGCCGATCGAATTGCGGTTTTGGATGGCGGCCGGCTTGCAGCGCTCGGGCAACACGCCGAGCTGATACGCTCCAATCCGCTTTATGCACGGCTCGCCCGGCTGCAGTTCGAACGCCACGATGCGGGCGTCGAAAACGGCTAAATGGATTCCTTGCAGAAGGGAGACACGTCACCGGGCTTGCGCAGCATCTTGTCAACATCAACGGCATGCATGACTTCGACCTGAATCATCTGGCGGGCAAACTCTTCCAGTGCAACCGAGTGCCCCTCCGCCAGGGCCAGCAATTCCCGGTACAGGGCCAGGGCCTCGCCTTCGGCTTCGAGGGATTCACGCAGGATGGCGCCAATATCGTGCTTGTGCGTGTCAAGCAGCCTGCCAATTTGCAGTGACGGATAAGCACCCAGCGCGGTAATCCACTCCCCGACCTGCTGCGCATGCAGCAGTGATTCGTCGGCCTGTTCCCGCAGCCAGGAAACAATTGGGATACGGCCGTAGCCAAAGACCAGCAGGGAGTAGTGGGTATAGCGAACCACCCCGGCCAACTCGGCCTCCAGGATTCGGTTGAGTACGTCGACGGCCTGGCTTTTATCGAGTTCGGACATGACATTCACCTTTTTTGTAGCAGGTTAACGATCAACGCCAGCGTGTGATCAAAGTATAGCTATCCTGATTCTGGCGGGTGGCTGCGCGCACGCTCCTCTGCACCGGCGTGATCACCTATGGCAGCGTTCAGCCGCACTGGATTGGGGCCTGGTAGCCTACAATGAGCGTTGTACCGGATTAATTTAGTGGTACTCTCAATAGCCGCACATTTAAAAAGAGAAATGAACGGAATCATGAATCTCAAACCGCGGTTTTTGCTGTTCACCACTGCGCTGATCGTTGTTTCCGGCCTTGCAGTCTGGTCCTCGGCCCGCCACCAGGCTGAAGACATCATCAATCAGTGGGCCGTTCGCTACGCAGAAAAACAGGTCCTTTACGACAAGACCCGTGCGCTGCAACCCATCCTGCGAGAAATGGCGCTGTCGCGCCAGTTCGCCAGCTCACCACACATCCTCCAGTGGGCTCATACCCCAGACGATGAGCAGCTGCGTGCGCGGGCCATTCGGGAAATGGAAAACTACCGCCAGAACTTTACCGACAACAGCTACTTTGTCGCACTGCACAAATCCGGCCATTATTACCATAACAACGCCGCCAACGAATACGCCGGGCGCCAGTTGCGCTACACCCTGGACCCGCAGAAACCCCAGGACCGCTGGTTCTATGATGTAATTGAACAGCAGCGTACCGTTCACCTGAACGTCAATCCCGATGTTGAGCTTGGCGTCACCAAACTGTGGATCGATGTGCTGCTGCGCGATGGCGACGAAATCCTGGGGGTTATCGGCACCGGCATGGAGCTCGAAGGCTTTATCGACCAGGTACTTCAGGACAGCGATAGCGACATGATCAGCCTGTTTGTCGACCACCGCGGCGCCATTCAGCTGTACAGTGACCCCAGCCTGATCAATTATGCATCCATCTCCAACCCGGGTACGCCGTTTAATTCGCTGGGCCGGTTACTCGACAGCCCCGCCGATGTGCAACGCATCGAAAGCGCCATGGCCGAGCTCTCCAGCACAAACGAGGCTGTGACCACCCGCTTCGTGCAGCGCGACAACCGCCGCTACCTGGCCGGTATCGTTTATGTCCCGGAAATTGACTGGTACGAAATCACCCTGCTGGATTTTGAATCCTTGTTACCGCTGAGCAGCTTTAGCGGTATCCTGCTGATATGCGGCATCACGCTGCTGCTGGCCCTGCTGATCTTTAACCTGGTGCTGGGGCACGTTGTACTGCGCCCGCTGCGCCAGCTGGAACAGGCCATGCATGGGGTCAGCCGCGGGAACTTCAATGCACAGTCCCTGCCCCGGGTTCAACCCAATGAGATCGGCAGGCTGGTCACGCACTTCAAGTGCATGGCGCAGTCGGTGCTGGAATCCAGACAAGAGCTTGAACACAAGGTGCAGCTGCGCACCGAAGCCCTGGAAAAGCTGACCCGTACCGATCCGCTGACAGAGTTGCTAAACCGCCGCGGCATGGCCGAGCAAATCCGTACAGAGCTGCAGCACTGCCATTGTCACGGCCATGGACTGGGTATTATCTGGCTCGACCTGGATCATTTTAAAATCATCAACGATCAGTATGGACACACGCAGGGTGACGCCGCGCTGATCCATATTGCCGAGCTGATCCGCGCCCAGATCCGCCATGGCGATGGCGCTGCGCGCTGGGGCGGAGATGAATTTCTGGTGCTGCTGCACGACTGCGACCTGTCGAGACTGAACGCACTCAGCCTGCGTCTGTGTGACAGCGTGGCCCAAAATCCACTGCAGACCAGCACAGAGGCCATCAGCCTCAGCATCAGTGCAGGTACCTGCCTGTGCCGACCGGATGACAACCTCGAGACACTGCTACGCCGCGCCGACCTTGCACTCTACGACGCAAAAAAAGCGGGCCGAAACAGGGTCCACACACACCATCGCCCCCCAACCGCGACGGATGAACATACATCTCAATAGGCCGGAACTGCGTTTGCGTACCTCGGACAGCGCCAAGCGCGTGATGCATCATGCTGCACAGTAACCCGCTAACGCCTCTGCCGGGCCGCGCCACCCCTACGCCGCAGGAATATTTTGCCGTCGCAGCGCCGTACGAGCGCTTTGCCATTACACTTAGCAGAGTTCACAACAGACGCCAAAAAGAACACTAGGCACAAGCTTGCACACAACAAGCCCGTCGTCATCCAGAGACGGGCAAAGGCAGAAACCCCACCTGCGGGGGTGCTACTGTACCTGGCACGGGAGAAACCGGCATGATTGAACTCAAAGTTTGCAAGATGGGCGAAGGCCTTGGTGTGGTACTGCCACCTGTGGTAATTGAAGCCCTTGAAGCCAGCGAAGGCGACACCATCTACCTGGTAAACATGCTTAACGGCAGCTTTCGACTGGCGCGGCACGACGAACATTTTGTCGAAGAAATGGAACTGGTCGATGGCATGATACACGAAGAAGATGCCTGACCCCTGGGGCGGCAGGATGCCAGCCCGAATACACAGCCACGAGGGATGTGGCGAATAAAATATTCATCCGGAGTTAGCGCAACCCTCGATGCGAAAAGACTGTGGCTGCTGTATCATGCTGAGCCATATGTATCTGTATTTATTGTTGAATCCATCGTCATCTGCGTGAATATAATGAAAAAACTGTCCGCATCCCTGTTACTGGTACTGGCCTCATCTCTGTCCATGGCCCATAGCGAACCTGCCGCCAAAACACCGGCCGCAGTCGAGCAAATCAAAAACATTCAACTGGCCTCGGCCAGTGCATCCATTGTCGAGCTTAAAAGCGGCAAGCGCCTCTACGGCAAGAACGCCGATGTGCCTGTACCCATCGCCTCCATTACCAAGCTCATGACCGCCATGGTCATCCTCGATGGCAAGCAGTCGCTAAAGGAAAACATCACCTTTACCCGCAACGACCGAAAACTGGCCCACAACTACTATTCCCGCATTCGTACCGCCTCGGAACTCAGCCGCGAAGATGTTATCCGCATCATGCTGATGTCCTCCGAGAACCTCGCCGCGACCGCGCTGGCCACCAACTATCCCGGCGGTTTCAAGGCGTTCGTTAATGCCATGAATGCGAAGGCCAAGACACTGGGCATGAACAACACGCGCTTCGTCGACGCCAGCGGCCTGTCACCCAACAACATTTCCACCGCCGCCGATCTGACCCGCATGGTCAGTGCTGCCGCCAAATACCCGCAGATTAGCGATTACACCACCACGAAAGTGTTTACCGCCAACTTCCAGAGCCCGCGCTACCGGTTGGCGTATACCAATACCAATGCGCTGGTCCGCGGCGGAAAATGGGACATTCGCCTGAGCAAAACCGGCTACCTGGACGAGGCCGGACGCTGTCTGGTCATGCTGGCCAGAATCGAGAACCGCGATGTGGTCATGGTCATGCTGGACTCCTTTGGCAAACGCACGCCCACCGGTGACGCCAATCGCATCCGCAAGTGGATTCAGACCGGCGACAGCGGCACCATTGCCGGCGCTGCCAGGGACTATGAACGCAGCAAGAATGCCGAACTGCAAAAACGCTAAAGCCACCGCTGGCGGGCAGCCACCCGCGATCCTGCCCTGAAAACAAAAAAATGCCGACATTCAATGCCGGCATTTTTTGGTATCAAACCGCCCTGTGCGCGTTAACCTGCAACCCAGAAACGGCCAACGGGGCGCATGCTACTCGGCCCTTACGCGCCAATGCAGAGCGAAGCCCGGATCAAACACCTGGATCGATTCCCCCTGGGCCTCGACATTCGCGGGCAGCGGCAGTGCCTCAGCGGTTTTTTCCAGCAGCAAAAAGTCGCTGTTAGGCTCAACGCCATAGAACGCCGGG
This sequence comes from Marinobacterium rhizophilum DSM 18822, assembly GCF_000378045.1. Taxonomy (GTDB): domain Bacteria; phylum Pseudomonadota; class Gammaproteobacteria; order Pseudomonadales; family Balneatricaceae; genus Marinobacterium_A; species Marinobacterium_A rhizophilum. The sequence goes on along the minus strand of NZ_KB899092.1, from coordinate 252,643 downwards.
CCATTCAACGACGTAAAGGCTTCGAGTTTGTCCAGCGCATTCTCCTGCTCGAATACCGTGGCAAGTGTTTCCAGGCACACCGAGACATTGAAAATGCCGGCGCAGCCACAGGCACTTTCCTTGGCAGAACGCAGGTGCGGAGCAGAATCCGTTCCCAGGAAGAAACGCTGATCCCCGGAGGTCGCCGCTGCACGCAGCGCCAGGCGGTGGCTTTCACGCTTTGCAACCGGCAGACAGTAATAGTGCGGCTTGATGCCCCCCACCAGCATGGCGTTGCGATTGATCACCAGATGGTGCGGCGTAATGGTCGCGGCGGTGTTTTCAGCGCAGGACTTCACAAACTCGATGCCATGGCTGGTGGTGACATGCTCAAGCACAATCTTGAGCTTCGGAAACCGACTGCGTACCGGGTTCAGCACACGATCGATAAAGACCGCTTCACGATCGAAGATATCGATGTCTGCATCGACCACTTCACCATGAACCAGCAGCGGCATGCCAATTTCTTCCATGGTCGCCAGCACGTCGTACACGGCTTCGACCTTTTTGACACCGGCCGCCGAATTGGTTGTGGCGCCCGCAGGATACAGCTTGGCTGCGACGACATGACCGGCTTCGAAACCCTGGCGCACATCAGCCGGGTCGGTCTTCTCGGTCAGGTAGAGTGTCATCAGCGGTGTAAAAGGGTCGCTCGCCGGGCAAGCCGCTTCTATCTGTGCGCGGTATTCAAGTGCCTGGGCGGTGGTGACCACGGGATGCTTGAGGTTGGGCATGATAATGGCCCGGCGAAACCAGCGCGTGGTTTCGGGCAATACTTTTTGCAGCACCTCACCATCACGCACATGCAGGTGCCAGTCATCCGGATAGCGGATACGCAGTAGGTTTGACATCGTCACGAACTCCCCTGAAAAATTCTGCGGGGCGTAACAACGTCCCCGCGCGACCGGCGCTAAGGGTACAACCAACGAGGGGGCCACTGCCAGCCCCAAAACACCGGTCCGCGCGCGAACCACGCAAATGCTCCAGGGCTTTCAGGGGGCCAGGCCCGCCTTTTGATTATAACGCTGGCGCAGAATCGCCACACGTTCCACGTACACCTGGGTCTCAGCGTAAGGAGGCACACCGCCGTACTTGCGCACCGCGCCGGCACCGGCGTTATAGGCTGCAACTGCCAGGCGCGCATCGCCCTTGAACGTTTGCAACAGATCGGCCAGATGCTTTACACCACCGTCAATGTTCTGCCGCGCATCGAAGGCATTTTGAACCCCCAGGGATGCAGCAGTCGCCGGCATCAACTGCATCAACCCCTGAGCCCCCATGTGGGACACAGCAGACGGATTGAAAGCCGACTCCGCATGAATCAGCGCTCGCACCAATGCAGGATCGACCTGGTGCTGCGCGGCGGCCTGGCGAACCAGCTGGGCATAGGCGGTAATGTTGAGTGGCGTCGTGCGCCAATTCACGGATGACACCGGATTACAGGCATAGCACTGGATCTTGACGATCTCGTAGTCGACATGGCCCGGTGGCTTGGCATCGGTGAAACTCAGGACGCCATTGTCCTTGCGGTACTTGTAGATTTTCGGCCCGCTGCGGGTGTTCAGCACCTTGTCGCCACGCGCGGGGCGGCCGACATTGGTGTATTCGATACGCCCGTCCGGATGGACAATACGGCGCAGGCTATCTGCCTGGCCCTGCGGCACGGCAAACAGCGACAATCCGACAATGGCGATTCCAAGCAGCGTTGCGCTGGACTGTAGTTTTAGCGTCATCACCGAAGTGTCAGCTATCGGCGCAAAATTTCAAGCTTTAAACGCAACCTCAGGGGCAGATTTTTCAGGCTTGTGTAACCGTATGCACATCTTGCCAGGCGTGAAGGCGCTCAGCGCCCTCCCTATGCACCAATACAACGAGTAATTTCAGGCCCCTTGGCGAACGGTATGCGCGATCAAAGCTGCCCGGGCTTCTGACCCGGACTGAGACTGGTAAACAGAAAACCGTCAAAGTCAGGATCTTCGGTATTGGACAGTGCAAAGAGTGTCACCTTCACGTTTTCCAGGTGCTGCCACATTGCCTGACGCGCGCCCTCCGCATTGCGCCGGCGCAGGTGTGCGAGCACCTCGCGGTGATCGTCCAGCCACTGGCCGCGGTAGGACGTATCCTTAATCCTTGAGTGCAGGATTTTCCACATGGGGCTGCGCTCACGCAGATCCCACAACTGAGTGCAGGTTTCGAGCAACAGGCTGTTCTGTGTCGAGCGGGCAATCAGCAGATGGAACTCGCGATCCGCCGCATCGCTTTTTTCGATCGAGTCCAGCTCCGCGCCTTCCAGATCCAGGGTCTCCTGCATCAGCTGGATATCGTGCTTGGTGACCACCTGGGCTGCACAGGCGGCTATCGAGCTCTCCAGTACCTGGCGCGCCTGCAGCAGCTCGAAAGGACCTATGTCTTCAGCAAAGCTCTTGATCATGCGGCCATCGCCCGGCACCTTTATCAGGTAGCTGCCGGATCCCTTGCGAACCTCTATCAGTTCTTCAATTTCCAGCATGATAAAGGCTTCACGCACCACCGTGCGGCTGACGCCATATTGATCCGCATAGACGCGTTCGGTCGGCAGCTTGGCGCCGGGTTTCAAGCCCTGCGCCCTGATTTCATCTTTTATATGCTCGCCAATATCACGATAGAGTCGTTCAGCCATAGTATCTAATTTCAGTAATGTTGACCGGTTCCACTGCCCTTTTTAGCGGCAGATTGGTATGACATCTTAGCATGGCGATGACGCCCTGTACGCCATATTTGACCATTAAATTCAAAAGATATTCACATCTGGTTCACCAATTCTGTATCTTTGGTTGCACACGCCGCAAAATTGGTCCAATATCAAGCCCACTTAACCGAACTGCCACCGTCCCCTGACAACTGGCATACCAAAAAATAATCCCATAGCCTCTCGGGTAACAGCATGAAAATTCGCGCGGCCAAAGTAATCGTGACCTGCCCCGGGCGCAATATGGTCACCCTCAAGATTGAGACCGATGAAGGCATCTACGGTATTGGTGATGCCACCCTCAATGGCCGTGAGAAAGCGGTCGTCGCCTATCTTGAAGATCATCTGGTGCCCGCCCTGATCGGCCGCGATCCGCAGCGCATCGAGGATACCTGGCAGTACCTGTATCGCGGAGCCTACTGGCGCCGCGGTCCGGTGACCATGACCGCAATCGCAGCTGTAGACATGGCACTCTGGGATATCAAGGCAAAAATGGCCAACATGCCGCTGTATCAATTGCTCGGTGGCAAGAGCCGCGACCGGGTGATGGTATATGGCCATGCTACCGGCACGGATATCCAGGGCTGCCTGGAAGAAGTTGAACGCCATGTCAGCCAGGGCTATCAGGCCGTGCGCGTACAGTGCGGCATTCCCGGCATCGCCTCGACATATGGAGTCGCCAAGGTGCCAGGCCAGCGCTACGAACCGGCGGATTCAGAATTGCCGGCCGAGCATGTCTGGTCCACCGAAAAATACCTCAACTTCGTGCCTCGGCTGTTTGAAGCCGTACGGGTACAATTCGGGCCGGACCTGCACCTGCTGCACGATGTGCACCATCGCCTGACCCCCATCGAAGCCGCGCGTCTTGGCAAGCTGGTAGAACCCTACCACCTATTCTGGCTGGAAGACTGCGTGCCGGCGGAAAATCAGCAGGCGTTTCAGCTTATCCGTCAGCACACCACCACCCCGCTGGCCGTGGGCGAGGTGTTCAACAGCATTCATGACTGTCGGGAACTGATTCAGAGCCAGTCCATCGACTACATACGCACTACACTGACCCACGCCGGCGGCATCACCCACGTACGTCGCATCGCCGATTTCGCTGCCCTGTATCACGTGCGAACCGGCTTCCACGGCGCCACGGATCTATCGCCGGTGTGCATGGGCGCAGCCCTGCACTTTGACACCTGGGTGCCCAACTTCGGTATCCAGGAGCATATGCCCCACAGTGACGAAACCGACGCGGTCTTTCCCCATGCTTACCGCTTCGAGCAAGGCTATTTCACCCCGGGCGAAACGCCGGGACACGGTGTGGACATTGATGAAAAACTGGCGGCACGCTACCCCTACAAACCAGCCTACCTGCCGGTAAACCGGCTTGAAGACGGCACTCTCTGGCACTGGTGAGAAGACAATGAAAGCATTTCAGGTAAATGCCGTGCAAAACTATGCGCTGGCAGATGTACAGACTCCCGCGGTAAAAGAAAAGGAAGTGCTGATCCGTACGGCTTTCGCCGGTATCTGCGGCTCCGACATGCATATTATCCACGGTCAAAATCCATTCGTGCAATTCCCGCGCATCACCGGACATGAATATTCCGGCACCGTTGCTGCCGTGGGCGACGCGGTAGAAGGTATACAGGTGGGCGACCGCGTGTGTGTCGACCCGGTGGTAAGCTGCGGTCATTGCTACCCCTGTCGCATCGGTCGGCCCAATGTATGCAGCAAGCTGCAGGTGATTGGGGTACATCGCGATGGCGGTTTTGGCGAGTACAGCTGCGTGCCGGCCGGCAATGTCATCCGTCTGCCTGAGACTGTTACGCTGGAACAGGCCGCACTGGTCGAACCCTACTCCATCGCCTCCAATGTACTGAACCGCATGGCTCCACTGCCGGGCGATACGCTGCTGGTGTATGGCGCCGGCGTGATCGGTCTGACCATCGTGCAGGTAGCGCGGGCCCTTGGCATCGAGCGGATTATTGTCTCCGATATCATCGACGAAAGGCTCGAAGCCGCCAAAGCACTGGGTGCCAGCGAAACCATCAACAGCGCGGAACAGGACCTGGAAGCCCGGATCAGCGAGCTGACGGCAGCTGAAGGCGTGCCACTGATCGCGGACGCCGCCTGCATCCCGGCTTTGCTGCCGCAGATGCTGCGGATCGCCTCGCCGGCCGGTCGTATCGGCCTGCTGGGATTTACGGCTACACCCAGTGATCTGGTGCAGCTCGAAGTCATCAAGAAAGAACTGACCCTGGTCGGCTCGCGACTCAATAACGGCCGCTTTGCCGAGGTGCTCGACATGATCGCCGATGGCCGACTGGACCCCTGTGCCCTGATAAGCCATCGCGTCGAGCTCAATGGAATGTGTGAGGCGATCAGCCTCATCGAAGATCATCCCAGCCTCACCCGCAAGGTGCTGGTTGAAATGAAGGGCTAACGCGACATGTTCGCAACCAGCCAAAAACAAAAACTGGAGACTCACGATGTTCAAAACCCTTCTCAAAGCGGCGATTGCAAGCTCAATCGTCTTTGCATCCATCACAAACGCAGCCGATTTCACGCTAAAGCTCGGCCACCCGGCCAATGAAGACAATATCTGGCACAAGGCGGCACTGAAATTCAAACAGTCCGCTGAAGAAAAATCAGAGGGCCGAATCAGCGTGCAGGTATACCCGAGCGAACAGCTGGGCAAGGAAATGGATGTCATCAATAGCATTCAGCTGGGTACTGCAGACATGACCATTACCGGCGAGTCACTGCAAAACTGGGCGCCCAAGGCTGCGCTGCTGGCAGTCCCTTATGCGTTCACCAACTCCGAACAGCTGCGCAGCGCAGTCGAGGGTGAGGTCGGCCGCGAAATCAGCGAGCAGATTACCGAACGCGCAGGACTGGTGCCGCTCGCCTGGTTTGAACGCGGCGCCCGCCACCTGACATCCAACCGCCCGATCCGTACCCCGGACGAGCTGGACGGACTCAAGCTGCGCGTTCCCAACGTTCCGCTGTTCGTCAAGACCTGGGAACGCCTGGGCGCCAAGCCGATTCCCATGGCGTTCAGCGAAGTGTTTACCGCCCTGCAGCAAAATACCATTGATGGCCAGGAAAACCCTCTGAGCCTGATCAACAGCGCCAGCTTCTTTGAAGTGCAGAAATACGTCAACCTCACCGGCCATGTGCGCAGCTGGATCTATGTCGTCATTGGCCAGGACAAGCTGAACAGCATGCCAGACGACCTGCAAAAGATCGTTTGGGATGCCGCCGCCGAAATGCAGGCCTACGAGCATGACATGTTTGCCGCTGACGAGCAGCAGCTGGCCGACACCCTCAAGAGCAAGGGCATGGAGCTGATCGAGGTCGATACAGAAGCGTTTAAAACCAAGGCCCGGGCCGCGGTCATGGAATCGCTGACCCCGGAACAGATCGAACTGTTCAATAAAATCTGATCGGGTGATAACCGGGGCCCTGGCCTGCCAGGGCCTCTTTCGGAGAGAACAAGATGGGTGTGTCGACCAAACCCCGCAACCCGACTGCCAGCAAGCCCGAGCGCACAGCCGTCCACTGGCTGAGCGGCTGCCTGCGCTGGATGGACCGACTGTTCGGTTTCCTGGCGATCACCGCACTGCTGGCCATCGCCGCCGTGGTGATTCTGCAGGTCGTCTCGCGCTTTATGCTGCCCAGCTCCCCGGTCTGGACCGAGGAGCTGTCACGCTACCTGTTTATCTATCTGATCGTACTGAGTTCCGGGCTGGTCATACGCCAGAACCGCCACGTAAGACTGGAGCTGTTCCAGCATGCCCTGTCACCCCGCAACCAGGCCGTTTATCAGGCCCTGTGTCATCTGCTGACCGGCGCCTTTGCGGTGTACATTCTGCCCTATGCCTGGAAATACGCCATGATTGGCCGATGGCAGACCTCCCCCGCACTGGAAGTGCCCATGGTATGGGTTTTTCTATCGATGGTGGTGTTTTTTGCGCTGACCGCTGTTTACAGCGCCCTGGGTGCGATAAGCGCTCTTAACGATCTGCGCAGCCCCGGAGCCCGATAATGGAAGTAATACTGCTGTTCGCCATTTTTTTTGTGCTGCTGGTGTTGGGCGTCCCCATTGCCTTTTGCCTTGGTATTGCCTCTCTGGTTTACCTGACATTGGCCGGCATTCCCCTGACCATCGTGCCGCAGCGCCTCTACGCCGGCATGGATACCTTTGTGCTGCTGTGCATCCCAGGCTTTATCCTGGCCGGTAACCTGATGAACGTCGGCAACATCACCGACTATATCATTCGCTTCAGCAACGCCCTGCTCGGCCACATCCGTGGCGGTCTGGGCCTTGCCAACGTCGGTGGCTCGATGATTTTCGGCGGCATTTCCGGTACCGCCGTGGCCGATACCGCCAGCATTGGTGCAGTCATGATCCCGGGCATGGCCAAAAGCGGCTATGACAAGCCCTTTGCCGCCGCCGTGACGGCCGCATCCTCAACCGTGGGACCCATCATTCCCCCCAGCGTGCCGATGATCATTGTCGGGTCCCTGAGTGGCATTTCCGTCGGCAAGATGTTCATGGCCGGCATCATCCCGGGCCTGCTGATGGGTCTGGCCATGATGGTGACAACCTACATTATCGCCGTGCGGCGCAATTATCCGCGCGAAGAGCGCGCATCGCTGCGGCAGATTCTCAGTGTCGGCCGCGGTGCCTTCTGGGCGCTGCTGATGACCTTCATTATCCTTTACGGCATCATCGGCGGCCTCTTTACCCCCACCGAAGCCTCCATTGTCGCCAGTCTCTATGCGTTCATTGTCGGCATGTTCGTCTACAAGGGCCTGAGCTGGAACAATCTGCCCAAGCTGCTGCTGGATACGGCCCTCAGTGCCTCGGCGCTGCTTATCCTGGTAGGCATGGCCAACCTCTTCGGCTGGATTCTGACCAGTGAGCAGATCCCGCAGATGCTGGCCTCGGCGATCTTTGATATCAGCCGCAATCCCATCATTGTGATATTGATCATCAATCTGGTGCTGCTGCTGGTCGGTGGTTTCATGGAAACCATCGCCGCACTCATCATCCTGTTCCCGACCCTGCTCAAGGTGGCCGAAGGCATCGGCATGGACCCTATCCATTTCGGTATCATGGCGGTACTCAACCTGATGATTGGCCTGACCACCCCGCCGGTCGGTGTCTGCCTGTTTGTTGCCGCGGGCATCGGCGAACTGCCGATCACCAAGGTAGTGCGCGCCATCTGGCCTTTCCTGATCTGCAACCTGCTGGTGCTGTTGCTGGTGGCCTATGTACCCTCCATCTCGCTGTGGCTTCCGTCTTTGATGGACTGACGATTTAAAACCAGGACCTATTCAAAATGCAGATTGAACGCATCGCAAGCAGCCGCGCTACCGATTCCACGGCAACGGGCATCGTCCACCTGGGACTCGGCGCTTTTCACCGCGCCCACCAGGCGGTGTACCTGGAGCAGTACCTGGCGCTAAAAGGGGGCGACTGGGGCATTTGCAGTGCCAATATTCGCGCCAACCAGACCCTGGTTGACCAGCTCAGTGCAGCAGAGTACCGCTACCCGGTGGTGGAATACCGCAGCCGCGAACAGGCCTGCGTACGCGAAATCCGCGCCATTCAAGAAGCCCTGTTCGCGGGGTCTGACGCCGGGCGCGAGACACTGTTACAACGCCTGGCGGCACCCGACACCCGTATCGTCACCCTGACCATCACGGAAAAGGGCTACTACCTGGAACCCAGTGTGGCGCGGTTGCGCCTGGATGATCCGGCTATCCAGCACGACCTGGCCCGGCCCCAGAGCCCCAAAACCGCACCGGGATTGCTGCTTGAAGCTCTGCGGCGGCGGCGCCTGGCGGGTATCGCGCCCTTTACGGTGCTGTCCTGCGACAACATGCCCCATAACGGCCGCCGTACCCGGGCCGCCGTGCTTGCCCTGGCCAGCCGGCAAGACCCCGAGCTGCACGACTGGATCAAGACCCACGTCTGCTTCCCGGGTTCGATGGTGGACCGTATCGTACCGGCCATGACCCCTGAGGACTTTGCGCGCCTGGCACGGGAACTCGACTGCACGGAGCCGACAGCAGTGATTTGCGAGTCCTTCAGTCAGTGGGTGGTGGAAGACAACTTCAGCCTTGGGCGCCCCGAGTGGGAATGCGTGGGCGTACAGATGGTGGACGATGTAACGCCTTTTGAAACCATGAAACTGCGCATGCTCAACGGCAGCCACTCGCTGCTGGCCTATCTGGGCCCGCTGGCCGGGTACCGGACCGTGGCCCAGGCCATGCAAGACCCCGCGATACGCAACTTTCTGCATCACTATATGCTGCACGAAGCCGTACCCACGCTGCAGGGTATTGACCCGGCAGAACTGCAGGCCTACGCAACGCGGTTGCTGCAGCGCTTCGCCAATGACAGCCTGCAGCATCAGCTGCACCAGATCGCCATGGACGGTTCGCAAAAGCTGCCCCAGCGCTGGCTCGATGGCTGCCAGGTCCTGCTCGACACGCATCGGCCTATTGCCTGTACGGCGCTTGGCATTGCCGCCTGGATAAACCACGTGCAGCAGGCCCAGAGCGAGCGGCGCGAACTCAATGACCCGCTGGCCCCGCGGCTTCTGGCACTGGCTGAAAGCCATCGTGACCAGCCGCAGGAGCTGCTCGCTGCCTTCCTGGCCCAGGACGATATCTTTGCCCCCGCGCTCGCAGCCAACAGCCGGTTTCAGGAGGCTCTGAGCCATGCCTATAGCGCTCTGCAGCAGGGCCCCCTGCCCGAACTGCTCAAGCAGCTGACCGCACATTCCGATTAAAGGATCACAACATGGAACATACCTGGCGCTGGTTCGGACCCAGTGACGACATTACCCTTAGCGACATCCGCCAGGCGGGCGCAACCGGCATCGTGACCGCACTGCATGAGATTCCCAACGGCGACGTCTGGCCGCTGGAGGCCATCCAGGCCCGCAAGGCCATGATCGAGGCGGCGGGTCTGCAATGGTCCGTGGTGGAGAGCATTCCGGTCCACGAAGACATCAAGCGACGCTGCGGCAACTATGCCCAGTACATTGCCGCCTATCAGCAAAGTATGCGCAATCTGGCGGCCTGTGGCATCAGCACCGTGTGTTACAACTTCATGCCCATGCTCGACTGGACACGCACCGATCTGGCCTACGAGCTGCCCGACGGCTCCCGCGCCCTGCGGTTTGACCAGATCGCCTTTGCCGCCTTTGAACTGTATATTCTCAAACGCCCGGGCGCTGAGGCCAGTTACAGTGCCGATGAGCAGGCCGCCGCACGCGCCTACCTGGAAAGTCTGTCGCCCGACGGTCACAGCAAGCTGGTGGCCACCATCATCGCCGGCCTGCCGGGGGCCGAAGAAAGCTATACCCTGGACGACTTCCAGCATGCCCTGACGGCCTACCAGGATATCGACAAGGACAGGCTGCGTGAGCATCTCAGGCTCTTCCTGCAAGCCATCATCCCGGTAGCCGAAGAATGCGGCATGCGCCTGGCGATTCACCCCGATGATCCGCCCCGACCCATCCTCGGCCTGCCGCGCATCGTCTCGAACCGCGAAGACGTGCAGTGGCTTATCGAACAGGTGCCCTCCCAGGCCAACGGTATTACCTTTTGCACCGGTTCCTACGGTGTACGGGCAGACAACGACCTCTGCGCCATGGCCAGCACCTTCGCCGATCGCATCTACTTTACCCATCTGCGTTCCACCGAACGGGAAGCGACGCCAGGCAGCTTCCATGAAGCCTCGCACCTGGCTGGGGACGCCAACCTGATCGATGTGATCCGCATCCTGCTGGAAGAAGAACAGCGCCGTGAACAGGCCGGCGACCTGCCCGCTATTCCCATGCGGCCCGACCACGGACACCAGATCATGGACGACCTGAGAAAAGCCGTTAAACCGGGTTACTCGGCGCTGGGCCGCATGAAAGGCCTGGCAGAACTGCGCGGTGCGGAACTGGCCATCAAGCGCTATGTACTTGGGAGCCGGCAGCCATGACGACGAGCCTGCCCTCTGTCGCCTGTATCGGCGAATGCATGGTGGAGCTGGCCCCCGCCGGGGATGGCCTGTATCGCCAGGGCTTTGCCGGCGACAGCTACAACACCGCCTATTACCTCAAGCAACTGCTGGGGTCCCGCGCCCACGTCAGCTACATCACCGCCCTGGGTGATGATCGCCTTAGCCAGCGCATGCTGGCGCAATTTCAGAGCAGTGGTCTGGATACCCGATTGATATCGATCCTGGCGGGCCGCTCTCCGGGCCTTTACATGGTGGAGAACGATGATAGCGGCGAGCGCTGGTTTCAGTACTGGCGCCAACAGTCAGCCGCGCGGTCGATGTTCGACGGTGCCGCCGGCACGGCGCTGCTTGACGCCCTTGCCAACTATGATGTGCTGTATCTGTCGGGTATATCCCTGGCCATCCTGGCGCCGGATGCACGTCAGCGCCTGATGGACATGCTGCGCCGCAGCCAGGCACGCATCGTCTTTGATCCCAACTACCGACCGGCGCTCTGGTCATCCGCGACAGAGGCCGCCGCGGCCATGGCCGAGATCGCCGCCTGTCATGCAACGGTACTTACCACCCTGGATGACGAGCATCTGCTGCACGGCCTGGACGATGCCGACCAGGTGATCGCGCACTGGCAGGCACTCGGCGCTGCCGAAGTCCTGATCAAGCAGGGTAGCGAAGGATGCCTGATCTCGACCGATCGACTCAGTGTCCCCGCCGAGATTGGCATCAAGCCGGTGGATACCACCGGTGCCGGCGACTCCTTTAATGCCGGCTACCTGGCCGGGAGACTGTCGGGCCTGGCGCCACAAGCCAGTGCCCGCCTGGCACACCGTCTGGCCGCCCAGGTTATCCAGCATCGCGGCGCCATCCTGCCCAGCGATGCGGTTCTGCCGACACTGACCGCTTAGTGACTCACTGACCGCCTATCCAGAAGCAAAAAGCTCCGCAGGGCAAACCCTCAAGCGCGTCTAGTCGATCCGCTTGAGAGTTGTCTTGTGTTGTCTCGCCCGTTCGACGTAGTGCTCGGCACTGGCGCGCAGGCCGGCGATGGTTGCCTCGTCAAGCTGCCTGACAACCTTGGCCGGGCTGCCGATAATCAGGCTGTTATCCGGAAAGACCTTGCCTTCGGTGACCAGTGCCCCTGCCCCCACCAGGCAGTTCTTGCCAATCACTGCGCCATTGAGCACCACCGCCTGAATGCCGATGAGGGAACCTTCGCCCACCGTGCAGCCGTGCAACATGGCCTGGTGGCCAACGGTCACATTCGCAGCCAGGGTCAGCGGAAAACCCATGTCCGTATGAAACACCGCGCCTTCCTGTACATTGCTGCCGACACCGATCTCGATGGTCTCGTTATCACCGCGCAGCACCGCCTGGGGCCAGACACTGGCGCCCTGGCGCAAGATCACCTTGCCAATCACCGTGGCCTGATCCGCCACATAGCTGTCGTCGTGAATGTCCGGCACCTGACCGTCGTACTGATAGATCGCCATTCTGAGCTCCTTATAAAAAAGATCAGCGCCACGGCACGGGGGCCGGGCGCTGAAAAAGAATTGTACTGTACCTGTCGGGCAGGGTGTTGCAGCGGATTCTATTTGTCGCCTTCTAATTTGTCGCCTTTTAGCACGCCGCGCTGGATCTGGTCGCGCTCGATCGATTCAAACAGCGCCTTGAAGTTGCCTTCGCCGAAGCCATCGTCCAGCTTGCGCTCAATAAACTCGAAGAATACCGGCCCCAGCAGGGTGTTGGAGAAGATCTGCAGCAACAGCTTCGGTGTGCCGCCTTCGGTGGTGCCATCCAGCAGGATGCCCCGCGCCTTCAGTTCATCCACCGGCTCTCCGTGGCCCGGCAGGCGCTCTTCGAGCATCTCGTAATAGGTCTCGGGGGGGGCAGTCATCAGCGGCACGCCCCGCTCGCGCAGGCGGTCAACACAGGCCGGCAGGTCGTTGCAGCGCAGAGCGATGTGCTGAATGCCTTCGCCATTGAACTGCATCAGGAACTCCTCGATCTGACCGTGGCCGCCGGACGCCTCCTCGTTCAGCGGAATGCGGATCTTGCCGTCCGGCGCCGTCATGGCCTTGGAGGTAAGCCCCGTGTATTCGCCCTTGATATCGAAGTAGCGGATTTCACGGAAGTTGAACAGACGCGTGTAGTAATCGGCCCAGTAGGCCATGCGCCCGCGGTAGACATTATGGGTCAGGTGATCGATCTCGTAGAAGCCGCAGCCTTCGGGATGCCGCTCCACGCCGTCGAGAAACTCGAAGTCGATATCGTAGATCGACAACCCCTCGTCGAAGCGGTCGATCAGATAGACCGGAGCGCCACCGATGCCCTTGATGGCCGGCAGCCGCAGCTCCATCGGGCCGGTCGGGATCTCCAGCGGCTGCGCGCCCTTGTCGAGCACGTATTTGTAAGCCTGCTGCGCATTGCGCACTCGAAAGCCAAGGCCGCAGGCCGAGGGGCCATGCTCCTGGGCAAAGTAGTCGGCCAGGCTTTTCTTCTCCCGGTTGAGGATGAAGTTGATGCCGCCCTGGCGATACAGATCCACCTGCTTGGAGCGGTGACGCGCCACCTTCGTGAAGCCGAGCAGCCGAAACACTTCGGCAACCTTTTCGGGGTCGGGCCCGGCAAATTCGACAAATTCGAAACCGCAGAGGCCAGCGGGATTTTCAAACAGATCAGTCATCTTCTTACCCTCCAGATTTCGGGTACTTTACCGGGCGACAGGACCAGAGCCCGTAACCGGCACCGTACGAATGCACAGTCGCTAGCCCGAAGCACGCAACCAGCACAGCCAGACCGAATACAGCGTGACAATTTAAGGATAGGCCCCCTTATAACCTCTGACAGCGGTTCATCCGTAATGCCCTTGAACACACGCAAATTCATCGCCACCGTCGGCGCGACAACTGCCCGGCGACAAAAAATATCAATGTGAACATCAGGATAATCCCAATCAGGTCCAGGCATATGCCCATGACGAGGATGATCACCAGGATAAGGCTTAGCGGGGTGAGGTTTGCCGATAGCAGCCAGTCGGAGATACCCGCCGGCACGCGGATGAGGTAATGGCTTGCACGAATTTCGCAGCGGCCGGTCTTGCTAACGACGTCATGTGGCCCAGGTCAATCGGGTCCATGCGACCGGGGCGCAAGCTTGCGATACCCTCATTGCACGGGCCCGTCAGCGCGCCGTCTTGACGCCCTGCGCGATATTGGTATCGAGGATCACGCTTTTGCTGTCGCGATTGAACGCGCAAACAGCCTATGTAAAGCCCGCCGCTACAGCCAGACCACGAGCAGGGTACCCGCCAGTATCGCCGTGAGCATCGCATTCAGCGCCATGCCGATAGAGCTGTAGACCCCCATGACACTGTTAACCTGGAAAGCCGCGGCAGTCCCAATGCCATGGGAGGTAACCCCCATGGCCAGCCCCTGGGCCCGCGCATCACGCACACCCAGGCGCGTCATCAGCGGTACGCCGATAATGGCACCAAAAATACCGGTTATGGCACACAGCACAGCGGCCAGCTCCGGAATGCCGCCCAGATCCTGAGCAATGCCCATGGCCACCGGTGCGGTGGCTGATTTGGGTACCAGGGTCAGCAAAATGGTACTGTCGAGCCCCAGCGCCCAGCCCAGCCCGACGGCGCTCAGCACCGAGACCAGCGAGCCGGCCACAAGCGCCGGAATCAGCGCCGGCAGACTGCGTCTGATGCTGCGCCGGTATTGCCAGATCGGCAGCGCCAGACAGACCACTGCAGGACCGAGCAACACGTGGATAAACTGTGCGCCGGCGAAATACTCGTCATAGCTCACCCCGGTGATACTGAGCAACAGAACCAGTTGGCACACGGTGAGCGCCATGGGGTTTAAAAACGCGGTCTGCCCTGCCCGCTCATACAGCGCGCGTGACAGCACAAAGGCGGCCAGCGTAATGAGCAGCCAGGCCAGCGGATCGCGCCCTAGATACACCCAGAATTGCCCGAAATCTGCATTCATGGCAGTAACTCCTCTTCCCGCGCGGGCGTGAAACGGCGCGCCAGGCGAGCAAATACCCAGGATGCAACCACCAGGCCTGCCAGCAGGCTCACCACCAGCACCAGCACCAGCCGCCCCAGAATGGGACTCACCAGATCCAGATGACTCACTATACCAACGGCCGCCGGCACAAACAGTAACGACAGGTTGGCCAGAAAGAAATTGTTAACCTGCTCCAGCTCCTGCCAGTGGCCCCGCATCACGGCCAGCACCAGCAAGAACAGCACCATGCCGACCACCGGCCCCGGTACGGGCAACGCCAATAGCTCGGCCAGTAGGGTGCCCAGTACCTGCAGGCCAATAATCAGTGTCAATGCACCGAGCATGAATCCGTCCTTTGCTATGCCTTGTTTAACCTGAGGATGTTTTTAGCGCCCTATCAGGCTGATACACGCTGTGCCGGACGGGTGCCACCGATGGCGCGGGTAATCGCATCGGCGGCGCGCATCACCGCCGCGCTGTAATGATCCAGCCGATCGGTACCGACACGCACGGACGGCCCGGAGATGGACACCGCGGCAATGACTTCTGCATTCTCGTCATAGATATTGGCCGCGATGCAGCGCAGGCCTGACACCTGTTCCTCATCATCAACGGCATAGCCCTGTTGCCGAATCCTGCGCAGCTCTTCCATAAAAGCCGCCGGGGTGGTGATGGTCTTCTGCGTCAGGGACGCAAGCCCGGTATGGTTGATGATGTTGGTGACTTCCGCATCGCTAAGGCCCGACAGCAGCGCCTTGCCGACACCGGCTGCGTGCAAGGTGCCGCGGCTGCCGATCTGCACCACCATGCGCATGACTTCGTTGCATTCCACCTGGCCGACAAACACATGGTTAAAGCCGTCCAGAATTGCGAGGTTCGAAGTCTCACCGGTTTCTGCCACCAGGCGTTTCATGTGCGCCCGGGCCTCGGCCACGAAATCGCGTTTCTTCAGGTAGGCGCTGCCCACCGAAAACGCCGTAACGCCCACTGACCAGAGCCCGGACTGCTCATCGAAATCGACAAAGTCCAGTTGGCGCATACTGTTGAGCAGGCGGTGCGCAGTAGAGGGGGCTAGACCCAGATCACCGGCCAGCTCTGTCAGATTCAGCCCGATGTCGGAGGAGGATATGCGTTTAAGGAGCAGCAGAGCGCGGGTCAGGGACTGTACCTGTACCGCGCTGGAGGAGGTTTTCTTGCCGGCTTTGGGCCCGTCATTCGGACTGTCGTTCATGGGTTCTGGAATCCTTGCAGAAGGCCTGCGCCACACAAACTGCCGGTTCTCCCAAGAAGGCTATCCCACATCACAGGTGCAATCAGCGGGAGCCGGCAGACTCAATGGGCGCCAGTTTATCACCCAAATGCCCACATCGCTGCCCCCTGTTTCCCGGAATTCGCAGGCTCATTCCAGCCTACAAACTGCAACCCGTAGGTTGGAAATGAGCGTAGCGAGTTCCGACATCCGCAGCGCAGCTGTGGGAAACAGCCGGATCTCAGCGATCCAGCAGTTCGATCCAGTGCTGCACCGGACGGTCCGCCTTGGATTCCAGATGCAGCTGGCAGCCGATATTGGCCGTTACGATCCGTTCGCGCGTCTTTTTGATAAAGAGTACCCGGTCAAGGCCTTAAGTTTGTTTGGCAGTATTGCTCGCTCATGATCGGCAGCAGCATGGATATTCCCAGTGCCTACCTGCCGCCTGACCATAAACCCTAGGCCCGCTAGCGATCCAGCAGTTCGATCCAGTGCTGAACCGGACGGTCCGCCTTGGATTCCAGATGCAGCTGGCAGCCGATATTGGCCGTGACGATCCGTTTGGGATCATCGCCGGTCAGCGCCTCGAGCTTGTTCTTCAGCAGCTTCTGGCTCATTTCCGGCTGCAGGATCGAATAGGTGCCGGCGGAGCCGCAGCACAGGTGCTTGTCCCGGGTTTTGGCCAGTTCTATGCCGGCCTTCTCCAATACCTGTTCCACCACACCACTCTGCTTCATGGCGTGCTGCAGCGTGCAGGGGCAATGGAACGCCACCTTGCCTGCGTCTTTTCCATTGGCCCCCAGCGCCGAGAGGTCTTCCTGTAACAGCACCTCCCCCAGGTCCCGCGTCAGCTCGCTGACGCGGCGCGCCTTCTCAGCGTAGGCCGGGTCAGAGCGCAACAGGTGTCCGTACTCCTGCACCATGGCGCCACAACCGGATGCGGTCATGACGATGGCCTCGGCGCCAGCCTCAATCGCCGGCCACCAGGCATCGATATTGCGGCGCATGAAATCCAGCCCCTCATCCTGTGCCGACAAATGGTAGCTCACCGCCCCGCAACAGCCGGCCCGGGGGGCTTCCACCAGGGTGATCCCCAAACGATCCAGCACCCGCGCCGCTGCCGCATTGGTGTTCGGTGCCGCTGCCGGCTGGGCACAGCCGGCCAGGGCCAGCATGACCCGGGGATGGCTGCTGGTCGGCCAGGGGCTGGCCTGGCGCCGTGGCGGCAGTTTTGCCTTGACCGCTGCCGGCAACAACGGTTTTACACTCTGTCCAAGGCGCAGCAGCGGTCCGAACCGATCCGGATACGGCAGCACCTTGCGCAGCCCCCAGCGCAGCAAGCGCTGAGCCCGTGGGCGCTCAAGTTTTTCGTCCACGATGGCGCGGCCGATATCCACCAGCCGTCCGTATTGAACGCCCGACGGACAGGTCGTCTCACAGCTGCGACACGTCAGGCAGCGATCCAGATGGGTGCGGGTTTTCTCGGTGACCGTGCCCTCCTCCAGCAACTGCTTGATCAGGTAGATACGCCCACGCGGACCGTCACGCTCGTCATTCAGCTCCTGGTAGGTCGGGCAGGTCGCCGTGCAAAAACCGCAGTGCACGCAGCTGCGCAGAATAGCCTCGGCTTCCTGCCCGCGGGCGCTCTGTTTGAACTCGGATACTATGTTTGTTTTCATCGCAAACCTGCCTGTTACATCCAGCTATACAGACGACCGGGATTGAAAACGCCATCCGGATCGAAAGACTGCTTGAGTCGCTGTTGAAGGGTTTGGAGCACCGGGGACTGTGCATGCATGACCTCCCCCTGCCGATCGCCGCCGCGGAACAGGCTGACCTGGCCACCCGCCGCCTCCGCCAGCTCCTGCATCTGTGCCATCGACGCATCGCCGCGATACCAGCGCTGGGCGCCGCCCCAGTCGAGCAGCCAGTCACCCTCAAGCGCAGGGTTGGCTGCGGTCGGGTTCACCGAAAAGCGCCACAGCGGCGCCGCACCGTCGAAAAATGCCAGTTCCTGGTCGCGCAGTGCCGCCCAGAAAGCATCACCATCGTCCAGCTGTTCCCCCTGCCCCTGCCATTGCCGCACAGTGGCATCCACCGCCGCCTGTGCACCGCTGAGGCGCAGGTAGAGACGGTTATCGAGCCAGCAGGCCGCCGACAACGGCTTGGGCTCGGCGGCGCGCCGGTTCATCAGCCCCAATGCTTCATTGAGCGGCATATCGAACACCAGAGTGCGCGTTACCGCAGGCTTGGGCAGCACCTTTAGACTCACTTCGGTGATCAGGCCCAGACTGCCCATGGCGCCGGCCTGCAGCCTGGAGACATCGTAGCCCGCGACGTTTTTCATCACCTGCCCGCCGAAGCGCAGATGTTCGCCACGGCCATTCAGCAACCGAATACCCAGCACCTGGTCACGCACCGAACTCCACCAGGGCCGGCCTGGTCCCGACTGATTACAGGCCAGGGTGCCCCCCAGGGTCGATTCGTTGCTAAAGCGTGGCGGCTCAAAGGACAGCATCTGACCCTGTTCATCCAGCGCCGCCACCAGTTCGGTCAGCGGCGTACCGGCCCGGGCCGTAAGTACCAGCTCCACCGGCTGATAGCTGACAATACCGCTGTGACCCGCCACCATAAGCGGTTCACCGCTGGAAACGCGTCCCATGAAGGACTTGCTGTTGCCGCCGATGATATTCAGTTTTGTGCCTGCATCGCGCGCAGACAGAATCTGTTCCTGCAGGCGTTTGGCTATATCCGCCATATCAGGCTGCTCCCTTTGTGGTCATGGATGCGGGCGCGGGCTTTGTCTCAAGTGCCCGGTGCTCCTGGCAGTGGCGCAATGTCGGCACGCCCTTGCCGGGATTCAGCGTGCCGGCCGGATCAAAGGCATCCTTGATGGCATTGAACTGAACCAGCTCCTGTTCATTGAACTGGATCGGCATCTGGCGAATCTTTTCGATGCCCACGCCATGTTCACCGGTGATGCAACCACCCACTTCGACACAGAGTTCAAGAATGCGGGCGCCGAATTCCTCCGTCTTCTCAAACTCGCCCGGCACGTTCGCATCAAACAGGATTAATGGATGCAGGTTGCCGTCGCCGGCATGAAATACATTGGCGACGCGCAACTGGTATTCGTCGGACATGCGCTGCATCTCGGTCAGTACATGGGCCAGCTGGCCTCGAGGAATGGTACCGTCCATGCAGTAGTAATCAGGTGAGATACGCCCCACCGCCGGGAACGCCGACTTGCGTCCTTTCCACAACAGGGCGCGTTCGGCCTCGCTTTGCGAGGTGCGTACCGAGGTGGCACCAAAGGTGGCAAACAGCCCTTCGACCTGGGTGATATGTTCCTGTACTTCCTCGGCGGTACCATCGACTTCGCATAACAACAAAGCCTGGGCGTCCCTGGGATAACCCGCCTTGGCGAAATCTTCTGCCGCACGGATGGCATGGGTATCCATCATTTCCAGCCCGGCGGGAATAATGCCGCGGGAAATGATGCCGCCCACGGCGTCGCCCGCCTGTTGTACGCTGTCAAACGCCGCCATCACCACCTGGGCCTTTTCAGGCTGGGGCAACAGCTTGACGGTGACTTCCGTCACAATGCCCAGCAAACCTTCGGAACCGGTTATCAGCGCCAGCAGGTCCATGCCGCAGCTGTCCAGGCCCTGGCTGCCGATAATGAGCTTCTCGCCCTCAACACTGAGCATCTCGACACTCAAAATGTTGTGCACCGTAAGGCCATACTTCAGGCAGTGCACGCCGCCAGAATTCTCCGCCACATTGCCGCCAATGGTGCAGGCAATCTGGGAAGACGGATCAGGCCCGTAATAGAGCCCATGCTCGGCAGCCGCTTCCGTAATGGCCAGATTGCGCACCCCCGGCTGTACCCGCGCGCTGCGTGCCAGCGGGTCGATCGACAGAATGCGATTGAACTTGGCCAGCGAAAGCACCACGCCCTCGGCGTGGGGCATGGCACCGGCACAGAGCCCGGTGCCGGCGCCGCGCGCCACCACCGGAATCGAATACTGGTGGCAGATACGCAGTACCCGCTGCACCTGCTGGACGGTTTCAGGCAAAACCACGATGAGCGGCATTTCGCAGTACATCGAAAGGCCATCGCACTCGTACGGGCGCAGGGTTTCTTCATCGACAATGACATATTCGGCGTCAATGAAATCCCGAAACATCTCGGCCAACTGGGCCTTGCCAGGTTTGTCTTGGTCAGTCATGAGAGCGCTCCACTTCTGCTATGGATGGTAGTGCTGCCTCAGGATCGACTTTTAAGAAAATAGTCGATGCCGGCCTGGGCACAGTCCATGTCCTGGGCGGGCGTGCCGGAACTCAAACCGATGCCGCCAACAACCTCACCATCGATCATAACAGGCAGGCCACCGCCCACCACACAGAGGCGGCCGCCGAGCGCGGTGTGAATGCCGAACACCAGATTGCCCGGCACACAGGCGGCGTTATATTCGTGGGTCGCCTTGCGCGCCGCACTGGCAGTGAAAGACTTGTCCTGGGCGATGGTAATACTGGTGACCTTGCCACCGTCCATGCGTTCAAATGCCAGCAGGTTGCCGGACTCATCGGTAATGGCGATGCACATGGGCACACCTATTTCAGTGGCCCGTGCTGTGGCGCCTGCGATAAGAAGGCGCGCATCGGCCTGATCGAGTCGATTGATGGTTAACATGGTATAGCTCCTATAAAAATAAACGTAGCGAAACGCGGGCGTTCCCCGCGTGCAGCCGCTGTCAGGTACGCGTCGATCGCGCGATAAAGTCAGCCCGCCTGTTGCATCAGCTGCAATGCCTTCTTTTCGCGCCGACGCTGATGCAGCAGCGGCTCGGTATAACCACTGGGCTGTTCACAACCCTTAAAAATCAGGTCGCAGGCCGCTTGAAACGCCACACTGTGTTCCAGTTCCGGCACCATGCGCCGATAGGCCGGATCCGCCGCATTCTGCGCGTCCACCACCACGGCCATGCGGCGCAGTGTATCCATCACCTGATCGTCGGTGCAGATGCCATGCAACAGCCAGTTGGCCAGATGCTGGCTCGATATGCGCAGCGTGGCGCGATCCTCCATCAGTCCGATGTTGTGAATATCCGGTACCTTGGAGCAACCGATACCCTGATCGATCCAGCGCACCACGTAGCCCAGGATCCCCTGTACATTATTGTCTACTTCCGCCTGTACCTGTTCAGCATTTAGGCGCGTGCCCTCCAGCAGCGGCGGGTTCAGCAGCGTTGCGAGTGTTGCCCGGTTGCTCCCTTCCAGCGCCGCCTGACGCTGCGCCACATTGACACGGTGATAGTGCGTGACGTGCAAGGTTGCAGCCGTGGGTGACGGCACCCAGGCGCAGCTCGCGCCCGCCTCTGGATGGGCGATCTTGGCCTCGATCATCTGCTTCATCTCATCCGGCATGGCCCACATGCCCTTGCCGATCTGGGCACGGCCGCGCAAGCCGCAGGCCAGCCCGATATCGACATTGCGGTCCTCGTAGGCACTGATCCAGGGCTGCGCCTTGATGGCATCCTTGGGCAGAACCGGACCCGCCTGCATGCAGGTGTGAATCTCGTCACCGGTGCGATCCAGAAAGCCGGTATTGATGAAGAACAGCCGCTCGCGCACCGCCCGAATACACTCGGCCAGGTTCGCCGAGGTACGACGTTCTTCATCCATGACACCCACTTTTAGCGTATTCGGTGCCAGTCCCAGCAGCTGTTCCACCTGCGTGAACAGCTCATTCGTCAGCGCGGCCTCTTCGGGCCCGTGCATCTTTGGCTTGACGATATAGAGGCTGCCTGCGCGGCTGTTACGCCCTGCGTTGGTGCCCTGAAGATCATGCAACGCGCAAAGGCTCGTAATCACCGCATCGAGAAAGCCCTCCGGCACCGGCTGGTTGTCCCGATCCAGAACCGCATCGGTGGTCATCAGGTGGCCGACATTGCGCACAAGCAACAGGCTGCGCCCGTGCAGACACAGAGGCTCCCCCGTCGGCGTGCTGTAGTGGCGATCGCCGTTCAGGCGCCGCGTTATCTGCTGCTCGCCCTTGGTAAAGGTTTCCTGCAGAGTGCCCTGCATCAGCCCCAGCCAGCTGCGATAGACCTGCACCTTGTCAGGCCCGTCCACCGCCGCCACCGAGTCTTCACAATCCATGATGGTGCTCAGTGCAGACTCAAGCACCACATCCTTCAGGCCCGACGCCGACAGCGCGCCCACCGGGTGTTCACGATCCAGCTGCAGCTCGATATGCAGGCCATGGTTGCGCAGCAATAGCGTTTGCCCCGTGCCCTGGGATTCGGTCCCAAACCCGACGAACTGCTGCGGGTCTTTCAGTGCCGTTGTCTCACCGTTGCCCAGCCTAACCGCCAGGCGAGTGCTGCCCGCGCTCTCCACCAGGCTATAGCTCAGCACCAGCGCATGGCTGCCACTGGCCAGGGGTACCGCCTGATCCAGAAAGTCCGCTGCCCAGGCGATTACACGCGCCGCGCGCACCGGATTGAAGCGTGTACCTTTTTCGCCGCCCTCACCTGCATCAATGACATCGGTACCATAGAGCGCGTCATACAGGCTGCCCCAGCGCGCATTGGCGGCGTTGAGGGCAAAGCGGGGATTGTTGACCGGCACCACCAGTTGCGGACCGGCGATAAGGGCGATCTCCTCATCGACATTGCGCGTTTCAATCTCGAAGGGATCACCTTCGGGAACCAGGTAACCGATATCTGTCAGAAAGGCCTGATACTGCACCGGGTCGATAGGCCCGTTGCCATGCCGAGTGCGATAACTGCGGTGCCAGTCGTCAATCTGCTGCTGCAGGCTGTCACGTCGATCCAGCAAACGGCGGTTTACCGGCCCCAGGTCATCCAGCAGGGTCTCGAACCCGGACCAGAAATACTCAGGGTCTATACCGGTGCCGGGCGTAATTTCATTGGCAACCAGCGCATAGAGGTCGGCCGATATCTTGAGCCCACCGGTTTTGATTCTGTTGGTCATTATTTCTACTCGCTTTGGTTGTGACCGGCGACAGGATGCCCCCGTCGCCGGCATACCAGTCCCGTGAAAAAGTTCTCGATCCCTGAGCGGGCTTAGTCGTTGAGCGGGCCATCCGCCGGACGGCCCGGATTAGAGGGTCTAGCCATAGACCAGGTTTGGCAGCCAGGTCACCACACTTGGCATCAGCACGCAGATCATCAAGCCCAGGGCCTGCAGTGCCAGGAACACCAGGGATGACTTGAAGATCGTAGCCATGGTGATTTCCGGCGGACAGACGCCGCGGATATAGAACAGCGCGTAGCCGAAAGGCGGGCTGAGAAACGACATCTGCATGTTCACCAGATAGAGCACACCGAACCAGAGCACCACGTCTTCTCCGGCGACACCCGGCAGCCCGAACAGACCATCAAACTGCAGTGCCTGCACGATCGGGATGAAGATGGGTACTGCCAGCAGCAGGATACCAACCCAGTCGAGGAACATGCCCAGCACGACCAGCAGGATCATCAGCAGGAACAGGATGCCGTAGGCCGACATGCCCGTGGACAGGATCGACTGGGTAATGAATTCCTGGCCACCCTGCAGGATGTAAAAGCCGACGAACACAGAGGCGCCAAACATGATCCACAGCACCATGGCGGATGCCTTGGCGGTGGTGACTGACGCGTCCTTGAGTGCTTCCACCGAGAAGGCACCGTGCTTCATCGCCACCAGCATGGCACCGAAAGATCCGATCCCGGCCGCTTCCACCGGCGTGGCGATACCGCCAAACAGCAGGCCAAGCACCAGCATCACCAGCACCAGCGGTGCGACCAGATCCTTGAGCAGCATCAACTTCTGCCCGAAGGAGATGCGTTCTTCCATCGGCACCGGCGGCCCCAGCGTGGGGTTAAGCTTGGTGCGGATCAGTACATAGGCGATATACATGCCTGATAGCATCAGCCCCGGAATGATGGACCCGAGGTAGAGTTCGCCCACCGACTGCTGTGCCACCACCGCATAGAGGATCGCCAGGATCGACGGTGGTATCAGAATGCCCAGGGTGCCACCGGCCATGATGGAGCCCAGCGCAATCTGATGGTCATAGCCACGTTTGAGCATGGCCGGCAGGGCGATAATGCCCATGGTCACCACGGCGGCGCCGATAACACCCACCATCGCTGCCAGGATCGTCGACGCCAGAATCGTGGCCGTCGCAAGTCCGCCACTCAGGCCACCCATCCATTTGTAGACGACGTTGAACATTTCCTCGATAAGACCCGCGCGTTCCAGCATCGACGCCATGAAGATGAACAGCGGTATGGCGGCCAGATCCGAGTTGGTCATCATGGGGAAAATGCGCCCCGGAATGATGTTCAGCATGGTGGAGTCCCCCACCAGGTAGATAAACATCACCCCCAGACCGCCGGTGACGAAGGTCAGCGGCAGCCCCATCATCAGCGCCACCAGCAGAGAACCGAACATCAGGTAGGTCAGCGGCCCGATGGCCACATTCTCCAGGCTGCCGGCCAGGCGGAACAGAAAATACTCCTCTTCATAGGGGTCGTAGAACAGCGTATTGATCACTTCGACACCGATGATCAATGCCATGGCCAGCGTGGCCAGAATCATCAGCCCGGTACCCAGGTTACCGATGACCGAACCTCCCAACCGGGGGGGGCTCAGGTTTGCTTGCATCACTTTTGTATTCACGTGTTTTTCCCCCGTCCCATAAGGACGAACAGCGCAATGTCCTTAATCAGTTTCGAGATCCCGGCCAGCAGAATCAGCACGGCGCCGAGCAGCATGACGGCCTTGACCGGCCAGTACTGGATGCCCCAGGTTTCCACCGTGGTTTCATGCATGGCGTAGGCATCGGCAAAAAAGGTCCAGGACGTCCAGACCAGGGCCAGCGCGAAGATGAAAAAGAACATGGACGTAAAGATATCCATGCCGACACGTCCGCGTTCCGGCAGGAAGTTGTACATGACATCCACCCGCACGTGGGATCCGTGCAACAGTGCGAAACCGCCCGCCAGCAGGTACTGCATGCCCAGCAACAGGAAGCTGGCCTCATGCACCCAGACCGTCGGCATGTTGAACACATAGCGCATGATGACTTCGAAAAAGTAAAAGCAGACCGCGTTTACCGTCCAGAAAGACACGAAAACACCGGATTTCTCGCTCGTCCAGTCGATGATCCGGGTCAGGCGATTGCCTTTAAAATGGTATTTGATTACGGGATCGTCATCGGCCTTGAGTTCGCTTTCCGGTGTCGTCGAGGATGCAAGCGCCCCCCTTTTTTTCACTTCCCGCCGATCCAGCGCAATCATGATCAGCGGCATAACCGCCAGCCAGCCCCAGTAAAACCAGTGCGGCATGACGAAACCAAAGCCTTCTAAATCAGACATGACCTACTACCTCGCATAATGAACAGGGAGGGCCGGCAGCCCTCCCCCGTATTCAGCCCGCTTTGTTACTTCAGACCCTTGATGTCATCGGGAGTGATGTAGCCGACGGTATCGTTCATCATGTAATCGAGCTGGATGTCAAAGATCGCCCGGGCATCCGCATCCTTGTTAGCCCAGTTGAACCAGATGGGAAGCGCAGCCTGGCGAAACGCCTGTACATCCGCCTGTGACAGACGCGATACAGAGGTGCCATCAGCCTTGAACTTTTCCATGGCCGCAATATTGCGCTTCTGGATGGTCAGGTAGTGGCGCTGCGAGTAGTTGCGTACCTCATCCTCGACAATTTTCTGCACCTTGGGTGAGAGCTTGTTCCAGGAACGCAGGTTAACGGTAAGGTCCATCAAATCCACCGGCTGGTAGATCGACATGACGCCCGGAGGCCCCATCAGGATGGTATCGGTCACCTGTGAAAAGCCCAGTTCATAGTTAACCGCAGGGCCTACATAGTCCGCTGCGTCTATGGTGCCTTTCTCCAGCGCCGGAAAAATATCCGATCCCGGCAGGCTGACGCTGGATACGCCAAACTTGCCAAAGACTTCCGCCACCATGCCGCCTGGCAGACGAATCTTCATGCCCTTGAGGTCATCCAGGGATTTAACCGCCTTCTTGGAATGGATGATGTTGGCGTCATGCTGAATGGGGCCGACATAGAAGAGGCCGAATTTCTTGTAGATCTCACGGGTTTTTTCCAGCATGCCCATGCTGTAGAACATGGTGTCCCACTGCGCGGGCTGATCGGGGCCTGCCGGGTACGAGGTCAGGAATACTGAGGCAGGGATCTTGCCGGACCAGTAAATAGTGAACGGGTTCATACCCTGCAGCACGTTGTTACGCACCGCATCGAACAAGGCATTATTATCTGCCGCAACAGATTTGGCCGGAAACGGCTTGATCTTCAGCTCGCCACCGGTCTTTTCCTCCATCTCGCCGGCCCATTGTTCAAACAGGTCATACCCAACGGTGCCCGCATCCCATACGGACTGCACTTTCCAGGTCTGCGCAGCAGAGGCCTGGGCCGGTGCCAACAGGGTCGTGCCCACCAGGGCGGCGGATGCCAAAGCGATAGATTTCAGAAATCCGCGCCGGCGCGGTGTGGACGTATCGGTCTTGGTGTACGGGTTGATCATCGGATGTCTCCAGATGTCTTGTTATTGTATTAGTCAATGTGGCTCGGGGGTGTGAGGCACGGATCTGAACCCAGGATTCGGGCTCGTTCGAAATGCCATGCCCCCTTGCTGGCACCGAGATTCGCCGTAACGCGGCGCCACGTCCATCGAATACACGACTGGTCTGACCAGTTTATTTCACCCCGATATGGACGCTTCAGGGCCTATAGTCGATAGTATGTCGGGCTGCAGCCATGCTGCGCTGTCCTGTACATACGCTACGGAGAACTGGTCTAACCAGTACAAAAAGATGGAAAACAAAGCCCCGCCCATCGCCCAGTCGATCGCACGACACCTGGAAGAACTGATTCTTGACGGCACCCTGGCACCGGAACAGAAAATACCGTCTGAACGTGCACTGTCGGCAAAACTCGGCGTTTCCCGTGCCATCATTCGCGAAGCCCTGCACGAACTGCATGGGCGCGGCATCATTGAAACCCGCCATGGCAAGGGGTCCTTCGTTGCCAGTATTGTCACGGAGCCTGACGAAACAGGTCCGCTAATGAACCTGTATTTTGGCCATGCCCGCACACTCTACGACCTGTTCGAAGTGCGCGAGCAGCTTGAAGGCCAGGCGGCCTACCTCGCCGCGCAGCGTGCCACCGACAAGGACCAGTACCGTATTACCCAGGCCTTTGAAGCCATGGAGGCGGCTGACCCCCTGACCAATGCCCACCTGGACCACGCCTTCCACCGCGCCATCGCAAGCGCTGCCCACAACCCGGTGCTGGTGCACATTCTTAACAGCCTGAAGAACCTGATGCTGTACTCGGTGCAGGCCTCGGTACTGAATCTCAGCCACCGCACCGCCTTCAAGCAGCAGATCGACAAGCACCACCGACAGATCTACCACGCCATCATCAGCCGCCAGGCCCCGTGGGCAAAAAAAGCCGCCATGGCCCATGTGCGCCATGTCAGTGACGCCTTGCGCCAGATCGAGCAACAGGAAAAGAACATCATTCGCGCAGCCCTGACCGACAGCGAGACCTGAGCCCTCGCGCGAATGGCTCAACAGGCTGTTGAAACGGATTGATCAAGCCGGATCGACGAAAAACAGCCGTTTGCGTGGTGCAAATGAACATGCTGACCGGGTCCGGCCCTGCGAGGATTTCTAGCAGGATGTGCCCTGCAGGCCGGCTCTGAACGGCCGGTTAACACCCGGAGTCCC
Source organism: Marinobacterium rhizophilum DSM 18822 (assembly GCF_000378045.1). Taxonomy (GTDB): domain Bacteria; phylum Pseudomonadota; class Gammaproteobacteria; order Pseudomonadales; family Balneatricaceae; genus Marinobacterium_A; species Marinobacterium_A rhizophilum. The sequence goes on along the minus strand of NZ_KB899092.1, from coordinate 224,799 downwards.
TCCCCGCCCTTTTCGGCCACCCCCTGACTGACAGCAGTCCTCGCCCCATCGACCGACTTCACAAAGCGCTTCTTCGCTGCGCGAGCCCGTCCGCCGCGCGACGCGCAGGCGTACTACCCGTATCGATCCCTACCCCGTTTCAACCTCCCCGTGCTCCGGCGTTTTTCCAGGACAGAGCGGGTCCGTTCAGTGCACCTCGCCCACCGTTTGGCCGAGCGGCACGCATCTATAAGAAAAACCTTTTTAAGATTCATTTTTACTGAGTGGAATTTTTATGATTTCCACAAATGACCTATATAAAGATTATAACTTTTTGTTTTTAAATAATTTTAACAAACAAAAACTAACACAAAACATCTTCCACAATATGAAATCAACTTCCATTATAGTTGAACGGTATCCCCATACCTGTTCTACTGGCCTCAACAGCGCGGCACACCCGGTTACAGACTCTTGCACGGCAAGCACCTAATCGACCCGGCGCGCCATTCGATGCGGATTCACTACTAGACCTGGGAGGCCATCACCATGGCGAAGATGAGAGCAATAGAAGCGGCAGTTGAAATTCTGAAAATCGAAGGCATCGACACGGCCTTCGGCGTTCCGGGTGCGGCGATCAACCCGATGTATGCGGCCATGAAAAAGCTCGGCGGCATCGACCATGTACTGGCGCGCCACGTTGAAGGCGCCTCCCACATGGCCGAGGGCTATACCCGCAGCACACCCGGCAACATCGGCGTTTGCATCGGCACCTCCGGGCCCGCCGGTACCGACATGATTACCGGGCTCTATTCAGCCTCCGCCGACTCCATTGCCATGCTGTGCATTACCGGCCAGGCACCCCGAGCCCGGCTGCACAAGGAAGACTTCCAGGCCGTGGACATCGAGACCATCGCCAAACCCGTTACAAAATGGGCCACCACCGTACTGGAGCCCGGACTTGTGCCGCAGGTTTTCCAGCAGGCGTTTCACCTGATGCGCTCAGGTCGCCCAGGCCCCGTCCTGATCGACCTGCCGATTGATGTGCAAATGGCGGAAATCGAATTCGATCCCGAAATGTATGAGCCGATGTCGGCCTACAAACCCACCGCAACCCGCAAACAGATCGAACGGGCGCTGGAAATGCTCAATGCGTCCGAGCAGCCGTTGCTGGTCGCGGGCGGGGGCATCATCAATGCCAACGCGTCGGCCAAACTGGTGGAGTTCGCTGAGATCATCGGTGTACCGGTTATTCCGACACTCATGGGCTGGGGATCAATCTCAGACGATCACCCGCTGATGGCCGGCATGGCCGGACTGCAGACGTCGCACCGCTATGGTAACGCCACGATGCTTGAATCAGACTTTGTACTGGGTATTGGCAACCGCTGGGCCAACCGCCACACGGGCTCGGTTGACGTTTACACCCAGAACCGTACCTTCGTGCATGTCGATATCGAGCCCACCCAGATTGGCCGTGTCTTTACGCCGGATCTGGGTATCGTTTCCGATGCCGGCAGCGCGCTGGAGCTGTTTGTCGAGGTCGCGCGTGAATGGAAAGCCGCCAACCGTCTCAAGGATCGTTCGGCCTGGGCCGCCGACTGCCTGGAACGCAAGCAGACCATGGGGCGACGCAGCGACTTTGACAATATTCCCGTCAAGCCACAGCGTGTCTATGCAGAAATGAACGCGGCGTTCGGCGAGGATACGTGCTATGTCACCACCATTGGCCTGTCACAGATTGCGGCGGCCCAGTTTCTACACGTTTACAAGCCGCGCAACTGGATCAATGCCGGCCAGGCCGGTCCGCTGGGCTGGACAGCGCCCGCGGCACTGGGTGTCGTCAAGGCCAACCCGGATCGGGAGGTCGTTGCGATTTCCGGCGACTACGATTTCCAGTTCATGATCGAGGAGCTGGCGGTGGGTGCGCAGTTCAACCTGCCCTACATCCACGTACTGGTAAACAACTCCTACCTGGGGCTGATTCGCCAGGCACAGCGCAACTTCGATATTGATTACTGCGTCCAGCTGGCATTTGACAATATCAATGCACCAGAATTGGAAGGCTACGGTGTCGATCACGTTGCCGTAGTCGAAGGGCTGGGCTGCAAGGCCATACGGGTACGGGATCCCAACGACATTGGCGCCGCCCTTGAAGAGGCCAAGCGCATCAAGGCACAGTACCGCGTACCGGTTGTCGTTGAAATTATCCTGGAGCGTGTCACCAACATCTCCATGGGTACCGAGATCGACAACATCAATGAATTTGAGTCCCTGCCGGCCTGATGGGCCGCCAGTACAACATCAAGCCAGCCCCGGCACAGACCGGGGTGGCGAGTGACCCAACAACTGGAGACTGCCATGACACGCTTATGTGCCAACCTGTCCATGCTGTTTACTGAATACGATTTTCTTGATCGCTTCGAGGCTGCCGCCAAGGCCGGCTTCAGTGGCGTGGAATACCTGTTCCCGTACGACTATGAAGCAGCAGACATCAAGGCGAAACTCGACGCCAATGGACTCACCCAGGTGCTGTTCAACCTCCCCGCTGGCGACTGGAATGCGGGGGAGCGCGGTATCGCCTGTCACCCAGAGCGCACAGAAGAGTTCCGTGCCGGTGTACAGCGCGCCATCGACTACGCCCAGGTGCTGGGCAACCGCCAGGTCAACTGCCTGGCGGGTATTCAGCCGCAAGGCGTCAGCAACGAACAGGCTCGCAGCACCTTCATTGCCAACCTGAAATATGCAGCCGACCAGCTGAAACAAGCCGGCATTCGACTGGTGATGGAAGCGATTAACACCCGCGATATACCGGGTTTCTTTCTTAATACGACGGCCCAGGCGCTCGCCATTCGCGACGCGGTTGGCAGCGACAACCTGAGCCTGCAATACGACATCTACCACATGCAGATCATGGAAGGCGACCTGGCGCGCACCATTGAGGCCAACCTCGGCGCCATCAACCATATCCAGCTGGCGGACAATCCCGGCCGGCACGAGCCGGGTACCGGCGAAATCAATTACCACTTCCTGTTCAACTTCATTGACACCCTGGGGTACGACGGCTGGATCGGCTGCGAATACAAGCCGGCCACCAGCACCGAAGCCGGTCTTGGCTGGCTGAAAGACTACAACCAGATCTGACCCCCAACGACGAACGGAGCATACAGATGGCACGTATAGGATTTATCGGCACTGGCATCATGGGCAAGCCCATGGCAGAAAACCTGCAAAAAGCAGGTCACAGTCTTTATTTTTCCGAGCATCACTCCCCTGCACCGGCAGATCTGCTGGGCGCCAACGGCACAGCCCTGCCAAGCCCCAAGGCGGTCACGCAGGAGAGCGAATTCATCATCCTGATGGTGCCTGACACCCCCCAGGTTGAAGAGGTTCTGTTCGGTACCGATGGCGTGGCCGAGGGGGCTGCCGCCGGCAAGATCATCATCGACATGAGCTCGATCTCGCCCATCGCCACCAAGGCATTTGCCGCCCGCATTAATGAGACCGGCGCCGAGTACATGGACGCGCCCGTGTCGGGCGGTGAAGTGGGCGCCAAGGCCGCCAGCCTGACCATCATGGTGGGTGGCAGCGACGCGGCCTTTGAGCGCGCCAAGCCGCTGTTCGACGCCATGGGCAAGAACATCACCCTGGTGGGTGGCAACGGTGACGGCCAGACCACCAAGGTCGCCAACCAGATCATCGTGGCGCTGAATATCCAGGCCGTAGCCGAGGCCCTGCTGTTCGCCTCCAAGGCAGGCGCGGATCCTGCCAAGGTACGCGAAGCCCTGATGGGCGGCTTTGCCTCGTCCAAGATTCTGGAAGTGCACGGCGAGCGCATGGTCAAGGGCACCTTCGATCCGGGTTTCAAGATCTGCCTGCACCAGAAAGATCTCAACCTGGCGCTGGAAGGCGCCCGGGCACTCAAGCTGAACCTGCCCAACACCGCCAGCGCACAGCAGAACTTCAGCACCTGCGCGGCACTCGGCGGCGAGAACTGGGATCACTCCGCCATGATCAAGGCGCTCGAGCATATGGCCAACCACTCGATCCGTGACTGATGCTCTAAAACTGGGGCTTACCCTCTGCGGCGATGATCAAGGCCCTGGAGCACATGGCCAACCACTCGATTCGCGATAAATAAGTCGATTCGCCCGCAGACCAGGCTCCTGCATCCGCGTAGATACTCTGTTGAGAGTCAAGCGTTCATGTGCTCGTCACTGAACAGCAGTGTTGAGTCGAACGCGGCTTCAGTCTGAATACAGGCCCATAATCCGGTCAGGTACTTCCTCATGACCGCACACTGGGCCTGGATTTTTTTCTTACCTCTCGATACCAGCGCCTCGTAGAACGCTTTCGCCCTCGGGTCATGTCGTACCGCACTCATCGCTGGCATGTACAGCGCAGCACGCAGGTAGGCATTGCCTGCCTTGCTCAGGCGCGCTGGCCTGTTTACGCTGGTGCCTGACTGGGTCAGTCGTACATCCAAGCCAGCAAAGCGGCTTACCTGTGGCGCTTTCAGGTGTTGCGGAAGCACGCATAGCTCGGCCAGTATGGCGATAGCCGAAGCCTCCCCTATCCCCTTCGCCGCCCGCATATTCTCCAAACTCCTTGAAAGGGTTCTGTTCTGGGCTATCAGCGCCAGAGCAGCCTTGCTCAACCGCTCAATACGTCGATCCAGCAAGTCGATGCCTTCCTGCTCGTCCTCAATCAGCAGTGGCATCGTAGAGCGTTTGGACTGCAGAGCGTGTAACCGGTTTTTGGCCTGAGTTCGCGTCGCGGTCAAGCGGTTGATCTGCCTCCCCAAGTCTCGCAAGGCTAGGCACGCTTCATCGGGAGGCGTCCAGAGTCTGGGCCTCATGCGTTCACCATACTCAGCAAGCAGGGCCGCATCGATGCCGTCAGTCTTACTGCCCGTCAACATGAGTTCCGCGAAATGGCGGAAGCTCTTCGGGTTTATGACGGCGACAGGCAGCCCTGCCTGGACCAACGCCACCGCCAAGTCCAAGTAGTAGATCCCTGTGGCTTCCAGCACGATGACCGTGGGCTGGAGTGCGGTGAGCCGTTTGATCGCCTTGGCATGACCGTCCGGTGTCTGCTTGAACTGCTCAGTCTTTGAACTATGTCCGGCTTTCCTGCTGACGAGATCAAACGTCTTGGCTGAAATATCCACACCGACAAACACACTCACTGACTTTCACTCCAGGTCAAGTTTGCTTCACAATAGAAACCGGTTCCCCGACCTCGCACTTGATGCTGCCTCGACCTTGTGATGCGAAATCCAGTCTGACTGGCTTCCTGATACTCTTCGAGGTTGGCAATGAGGCGGGGAGCCACTCTACGGACGAGGTCAGTCAGAGCTGCCTCCAGGAGCCAGCGGCCTCCCCGGTAACTGGTGAAGAACCCTATCATTTCGTTGAGTCTTAACATACAAGGAGCTCACTCTGTGCGCGATACACTTGCAGAATGCCTGCCGACATAGGCAAAAAGGCGCCGGACTCTCGCCCGGCGCCTAGTGATGTTGCTGTTCCTTTAGACCTGAGCATGCGCACCTGTGTACGCGCTCATGCTCGAATCACCTGAATTTACCGGGCAGGCGCCCGGTTTGCGCATGTCGCCAGCGTTCGGCCGTTGCGGCTTCGCACCAAAGCTCCTGCCGGCCTATAGAGTCTGAACTAAACTTTAAGGCATCCGGTAAGCGCAGGAGAATCGCCATGCCCATTGCCGCCACACTTAAAGAACAGCTGGATCGTTACGCAATCGTCTACGAAGCCCAGCACCACCATTACAGTCCGACGTCCAGTGCCCGTACGGCGGAAGTGGCCCATGTGCCAGGCCATCAACTGGCCAAAGCCGTGGTACTCAAGCGCAACGATGACAGCTACCTGATGATGGTCTTGCCGGCCGATCACCGGGTACAACTCGGGCAGCTGCACCAGCTGCTGGGTGAACCGGTCGGACTGGCGACCGAAACGGAACTGCAGAATATTTTCACCGATTGCGATCCCGGTGCACTGGTCCCCGTTGGCAGCGCCTACAAGCTCGAAACGCTGGTTGACCGCCGCCTGCTGGGTGAAGCGGAGGTCTTCATCGAATCCGGCGACCACCAGAATCTGCTCAAGTTGTCGGGTAACGAGTTTCGCCGCCTGATGGCAACTGCCGAACCGGTCGATGCCACCAAGCACCTGTAAGCCGCTACCCGCTCGCGCAGTCCGCCCACCACGCCCAACAGCGGGTGGGCGGACAGGCGTGCTGCGTTAGCCTGCAGCCAGCCGGCCGTCGAGCCAGGCTGTCATCTGGGCGGCGGGTAGCGCGCCAACCTTCGTATTGACCACCTCCCCATCACGCAGCAACATCAATGTCGGCAGCCCCCGAATGCCCATCTCACCGGTGATCTGCGGGTTCTCATCAACATTCAGCTTTACAAAACGCACTTTGCCAGCATAGGTCTGTGCCAGACTCGCCACAACCGGCGCCACATCCTCACAGGGCTTGCACCAGGGCGCCCAGAAATCAACAACCACCGGTAATTCGCTGGCCAGAACCTCCTGCGCGAAATTGGCATCACTTACACTGTTTACCTGATCACTCATTGCTTTTGCTCCTTATCGATTAACCTAAAGCTGATAGGCAACGCTGCCATCCGCCTTTGCGCTACCGCGGATGTCCACCGGCGTAACGCTCATGCCGGGCATAACCCGTAACAGGCTGTTTACCATCACCTTGTCACCCGCATTGAGTCCCTGCAGCACCAGGCGCCGTTCGCCCACCGCGGCCCCCAGCGTCACCGGGCGATACGACACGACGTTATTGTCATCCACGACATACACGTATTTCTGATCCTGATTGGTGCCCAGCGCCCGCTGCTCGACCAGCAGTGCCTGCCCCTGCACCGGGGCGGCAACACGGACACTGGCAAACATGCCAGGAATCAGGGCGCCGTCCGGATTGTCAAATAACGCCCGAGCACGAATGGTGCCGCTCTGGCTGGACAGACGGTTGTCGAACGCATGCATCTCGCCCTGGTAGATCGCCTCTTCACCCGCCAGACTGAGTGTCACGGCCAGCGGCTTGTCGCTGCGGTTCCGTACCAGGTTCAGGTAGGTCTGCTCATCTACATCGAATTCGGCATAGAGCCGGTCACTGGATACGATGGTCGCCAGCACTGGACCATTGGCACCACCTTCCACCAGGTTACCGCGCGTCACTTCGCTGCGACTGATACGCCCGCTGGTCGGGGCGCTGATATGGGCGTACTCCAGATTGAGCTGCGCAATGTCCAGTGCGGCCTCGGCCGCATTCATATCGGCCTGGGCAACACGGTAGTCATTATTCACCGAGTCGAACTGACTTTTTGAAATCACCTTGCGGTATTCGAGCCCCTTGACCCTGTCGAGTTCGACACGGGCAAACTCAACCCTGGAGCGCGCCGAAGCCAGCGCAGCCTTGGCACTGGCCACCGCTGCGGCATAGGGACGCGGATCGATCACGTAAAGCGGTTCTCCGGCCTCAACCAGGCTGCCCTCACGGAACAGCACCTGGTCGAGCGTGCCGCTGACCCTGGGCCTGATCTGCACCACTTCCACCGCCTCAAGCCGGCCTGAAAACTCACTCCAGATATTGACGGCTTCCGGCTGGAGTGTTGCGACTTCCACCTGGGGCGCTGCCGACGCTGCCTGGGGTTCAGCCGTAGCGGCCTGGGATTGCTGAGAGTACTTAAAACCCGCAGCCCCCAGCACCAGTATCGTTGCCGTTGTCACCACCAGGGCGACACGCCCCCTGCCTTTACCGATACTCATAATTCACCTCCGAGCAGCCTGTTAGCAACCATTAAACATACCGGTTGGTCTAGTAGAGAATGAAGTTAACCATACCGGTTGGTATGTGTCAAATGGATTGATTGCTAAAGAAACAAGAGATGATATTTGGAAACAGCGGGTAACAGGTCCCTGGTTTACAGCCACTTACCAGCCGGTCAGTACTGCACCAACAAAAAAGGCCTCAAAATGAGGCCCTTAGATTCGACAGTGAAAGTAGTCAGGCAACCTGGCTGCAGGCGGGCTTGGCCACGAAACGGTATTCCTGCTTGAGATCGATAAGGCGATAGACACCGTCGCGCAGGTCCGCCTTAATCCGCTCCAGGTCATTGTAGATGCGACCGTAAATCAGCAGCCCCTGGATGTACTGGTACATCAAACGGCCCAGTTGCGCAGGGTCCGGGTCACCGTTGAGCAAGCCTGCATCCTTGAGGCCCTGAATGAGACGGATGTCGTAGGCGATCGTGAGTTCGGTCATTTCCTGCGCTACCAGACGTACCTTGTCTTCCTCGCAGCCGCACTGACCGCCTGACGTAAATACAGGACACCCCACGACCTTTTGGCCCGACGCAGCACCGCAGGCATCTTCTTTCACCTGCGCATGGCCTACCACCATTTCTATCAGCGTTTCAAGCTGTTCAAGCGGAGTCAGCCCGGAGGTAAAGAGCCCTTCAAGCTCCTGCTTCATCTGCTCCCAGTAGTGCATCACCGCGGCATAATACAGATCCGCCTTGGTCTCGAAGTAATGGTAAAAGCTGCCCTTGGTAACGCCCGCCTGCTTGCAGATCTCATTCACACCCACACTGGTGTAATTGCTCTGCCAGATAAGGCTCATCGCGGTACAAAGCAATTTTTCCCGGGTATCTGTTTGCTTGCGCATGACGATATGGGCCTCCTGAGTATTTATTATGAGCCTGCACTATAACAAACCACTCGGTATGTCCACAAGCCACGCAGGGTTTTAGAGTCGACAGCGATACCCGCTGCCGACCCAGGGACCTGCCTCACAGCGGCTCTGGGGCAGCAACTGTTTTGCGCAACCGAAGACTGCGCAGCAGCACGTAGAACACCGGCGTCAGAATCAGGCCGAACAGCGTGACCCCGAGCATGCCTGCGAAGACAGCGACCCCCATCGCGTTGCGCATCTCGGCGCCCGCCCCGGTGGAAACAGCCATGGGCAATACCCCCATGATAAAGGCAAAGGAGGTCATCAGGATCGGCCTCAGGCGCAGCCGGCTGGCCTCGATCGCGGCAGCGACGACACCCCGCCCCTGATGTTCAAGTTCACGGGCAAACTCGACGATAAGAATTGCATTCTTGGTCGCCAGTCCCATCAGTACAAACAGGCTGATCTGGGTAAAGATATTGTTATCGCCACCGCTCAGCCAGACACCCACCAGCGCCGACAGCATGCTCATGGGAATGATGAGCACGATCGATAACGGCAGCAACAGGCTTTCGTACTGCGCAGCCAGCACCAGGAACACCAGCAGGATGACCAGCGGAATCACCAGCGTCGTGGTATCACCGGCCAGAATCTGCTGATAGGTCAGCTCCGTCCACTCAAACTGCATGCCGGGCGGCAGGGTTTCCTCCAGAATGCGGGTAATGGCGGCCTGTGCCTCACCCGAAGAGTAACCCGGTGCGGCACTACCGTTCAGGTCCGCCGCACGAAAGGCATTGTGACGTTGCGCAGCCTCGGGACCAAAGGTTTCGCTGACCCGGATCACCGCGCCCAGCGGCACCATCTCGCCGTCACTGTTGCGCACCTTGAGGCGCAGGATGTCATCGGGCGAATCACGAAACGCCTTGTCAGCCTGAGCAATAACCTGATAAGTACGACCGAACTGATTGAAATCATTCACATATATCGACCCAAGATAGGTCTGCATGGTGTCGAAGACTTCGCTAATATTCAGCCCTAGCTGCTTGGCACGCGTACGATCCAGATCCGCATACAGCTGCGGCACATTGATCTTGTAACTCGAAAAGACACCGGCCAGCTCCGGCGCAGACCGGGCCTTGGCCTGGATCTCGTCCACGATTTTCTGCAACGCTTCGTAACCCTGATCGGTGCGATCCTCGATCTGCAACTTGAATCCCCCGATGGTCCCAAGACCCGGTACCGGCGGCGGCGGGAAGATGGCGACAAAGCCCTCCTCGATCGTATTGTACTGCTGCTGCAGCTGCTGACTGATGGCAAAGGCCGACAGCGCGGGGTCGGTTCGCCGGTCGAAATCATCCAGGGTCACGAAAACAATACCGGCGCTCGGACTGTTGGTGAAACCATTGATCGAAAGCCCCGGGAACGCCACGGCACCGGTCACGCCAGGCGTGTTCAGGGCGATGTCACTCATTTCCCGAATCACATTCTCGGTGCGGTCCAGCGTGGCGCCGTCAGGCAACTGCGTAAAGCTGACCAGATACTGCTTGTCCTGGGTCGGCACAAAGCCCGCGGGCACGGCCTGGAACAGGCCGTAGGTCGCCACCAGCAGCAGCGCATACGCCAGCATGCCCAGCCCCTTGCGCCTTACAACGCCACCTAGCCCCCCGGCATACCCCTGGGACGCGCGGCGAAAGAAGCGGTTGAAGAGACGGAAAAAACCACCCAACAACCGGTTCATCAGGCGGGTCAGCCAGTCATTGGCTTCACCTTCAGGCTTGAGCAGCAGCCGCGCCAGCGCCGGACTCAGCGTCAGCGAGTTGAGCGCCGAAATCACGGTGGAAATGGCGATGGTCAGCGCGAACTGGCGGTAGAACTGCCCGGTGAGGCCACTGATCATCGCAATCGGCACGAACACCGCCAGCAATACCAGGGTTGTCGCAACAATGGGGCCGGTAACTTCACGCATGGCCTTGATGGTGGCATCGCGCGGCGACAAGCCATCGGAGATGTTGCGCTCCACGTTCTCGACCACGATGATCGCATCGTCCACGACGATACCGATAGCCAGAATAAGCCCGAACAGGGTGAGCACGTTGATCGAAAAGCCGAACAGGTGCATCAGTGCAAAAGTGCCGACAATTGACACTGGCACCGCCAGCAGCGGAATCACCGAGGCACGCCAGGACTGCAGGAAGACCACGACAACAAGCACCACCAGCGCGACGGCTTCCAGCAGGGTCTTGATCACCGCATTGATCGAGCCCTGTACAAAGACCGTGGGGTCGTAGACCACATCGAAATCCACACCTTGCGGGAAATTCTGCTTCAGCTCGGCCATCGTGGCCCGCACATCCCGGGAAATATTCAGCGCATTGGCACCGGGGGCGGCAAAAATGGGAATCGCCACCGCATCCTTGTTATCCAGCAAGGAACGCAGTGCATACTCCGACGCCCCCAGCTCGACTGTCGCTACATCGCCCAGACGCGTGACCTGCCCCTGCGCGCTGGTGCGGATAATAATGTCCTTGAAGGCCTGCGGGCTGTCGAGCCGCCCCCGGGCATTCACCGGCAACTGCAGCTGCGCCACATCGGCATAGGGCGCACCACCAATCATGCCGGCCGCCACCTGCACGTTTTGCTCGCGCACGGCATTGATCACATCGGCCGCGGTGAGATTGCGCTCGGCAATCTTCTCGGGATTGAGCCACAACCGCATGGCGTAGTCGCCGGAGCCAAACAGCCGTACCTGACCCACACCACGAATGCGCGCCAGCTCGTCCTTGACGTTCAGCACTGCATAGTTGCGTAGGTACAGCATGTCATAGCGGTCATTGGGTGAGGTCAGGTGCACCACCATGGTCAGGTCCGGATTGCTCTTGATCGTCGTTACACCCAGCTGGCGCGTCACCTCCGGCAGACGAGGCAACGCCTGGGAGACGCGGTTCTGAACCAGCTGCTGCGCCAGATCTGGATCCGTACCAATTTCAAAGGTGACCGTGAGCGTCATGCGGCCGTCCGTGGTGGACTGGGAATACAGATACAGCATGTTCTCCACGCCGTTGATCTGCTCTTCCAGCGGCGTCGCCACGGTTTCTGCAATCACCTTGGGATTGGCCCCGGGGAAACTGGCGTTCACCACAATCGACGGTGGTGTTACCTCCGGGTATTCAGACACCGGCAGCTGAAACATGGCCAGCAGCCCGGCCAGAAAAATCAGCACCGACAGCACACAGGCAAAGACCGGTCGATCGATAAAGAATCTCGACAAATTCATGATAAGTCCTATCCACGGTTTGGCCACTGGGCATCAAATTGCACTGCAACAGCACTGCCTAATGGAACTGACATCGGTCATTTTCATACCGATCGGTATGCCGAGAGAATTTAAACATACCGGTTGGTATGAAATCAAGTTCATCAGGACACCGAGATAGGACTATTCTGCTAACTAGGAGGCTGTGTTTAAGGTAAGGAGTCATACCCCCAGCAAAAAGATCAAGTGATGATATTCAAGAACCGTAAAGATGCAGGTCGCCAACTGGCCGCCGCACTCAGCCACTATCGTGGCCGTCCTGCTATCGTTTTCCCGCTGCCTCGTGGCGGTGTCGTGCTGGGTGTCGAGGTCGCCCAGGCCCTGTCCATACCGCTTGACCTGATCGTACCGCGCAAGATCGGCCACCCGGGAAATCCGGAATATGCCGTTTGTGCCCTGGCCGAGGATGGCACGCTGTTCTGCGACCCCTATGAGGTCGAGCAGCTTGATGCCGACTGGCTGCGCGCGTCGGTCGCCCGGGAACATCAGGAAGCCCTGCGCCGACGCACTCGCTACATGCAGGGCCAGGCTCCCCTTGATGTCGCTGGCAAGATCGCGATACTGGTGGATGATGGCATCGCTACCGGGCTGACCATGCAAGCGGCCATTCACGACGCCCGTCAGCGCCAGGCGGCCTCAATCGTCGTGGCCATTCCCGTGGTGCCCGAAGACATCTGCATCAAGCTGCGATCGGAGGTTGACGACGTCATCGCGCTGGATTCTCCAGCCCGTTACCTCGGCGCTGTCGGGGCCTACTTTGAGGACTTTGACCAGGTCTCGGACGCAGAGGTGATGAGGCTGCTGAGCCAAGTGCAACAGGACGGCGATGCCGACTGAGCCGCTCCCGCAGCCAATATTCATCGGCATGGAAATTCGACAGGCCCACGCGCTACACAGCGCGACAGATCCCGTCGAACGGCACTGGATACAGCAACCCATAGTTCTGCTAGTCTGCTAACCACCCCGAGACCACCGCTACACTGTTACAGCAAAGGTGTTATATCAGGAGGACGCCATGCCCGGTCTTTTACCCGACGTTGACCCACAGGGATTACTCGAGTATTCGGTGGTCTACACCGACCGCTCACTGAACCATATGTCACAGTCCTTCCAGGGCGTGATGAACGACATATCCAGCACTCTGAAAGAAATCTACCACGCCCATTCAGCCATCATCGTGCCGGGCAGCGGTACCTTTGGCATGGAAGCCGTCGCACGTCAGTTCGCCGGCGACCGAAAATGTTTCGTTATCCGCAACGGCTGGTTCAGCTACCGCTGGACACAGATTTTCGAGATGGGGGACATCCCCGCGGAATCCGTGGTATTCAAAGCACGGCCAATCGATACGGCACCACAGTCGCCCTTTACACCCGCCCCCATCGACGAAGTCGTGGACGCCATCCAGACACAAAAACCCGATCTGGTGTTTGCCCCCCACGTAGAAACCTCCTCCGGCATGATCCTGCCCGATGACTACATTCGCGCCCTGGCCGAGGCTGTACACGACGTAGGCGGCATGCTGGTCATCGACTGCATCGCCTCCGGCTGCGTCTGGCTCGATATGCAGGCAACCGGCATCGACGTACTGATCAGCGCACCACAGAAAGGCTGGAGCGGCTCGCCCTGCTGCGCCATGGTGATGCTAAGCGAACTGGCCCGCGAACGCATCGAGTCCACCACCAGCACCAGCTTTGCCTGTGATCTGCGCAAATGGCTGCAAATTATGGAAGCGTACGAAGGCGGTGGCCATGCCTACCACGCCACCATGCCCACCGACGGACTTCGGCAGTTGCGCGACGTGATGCAGGAAACCCGTGACTATGGCTTTGCCGATGTGCGTGAAGAACAGATCGAGCTGGGTCTTCGAGTTCGGGCCCTGCTCGAACGCAAGGGCTTTGCCAGTGTCGCTGCGCCGGGCTTCCAGGCACCTGGGGTCGTCGTCTGCTACACCCAGGACAAAGGCATCCACAACGGCAGCAAATTCCTGCAAGAGGGCCTGCAGATCGCAGCCGGCGTACCGCTGATGTGCGATGAGCCCGAGGACTACCAGACCTTCCGCCTCGGCCTCTTTGGCCTCGATAAACTGCACGACCCGGAGCGCACCGTTGCAAACTTGGAAAAGGCGCTGGACCAGGTTGTGGAATGAGTGTCATGCCCGCAGCGCCTCAACCGGCATTACGGCCCTGCACAGGCGTTGCGGCACGGCTAAAGATGCATCGACAGACATGCAGGATTCAACCGCAGGCAGCGCTAAGTCATTGATGTATGTTTAGGCCATACCCACTATACACAGCATAAATGTTTAACATAAGTTGTGAAGTATATAACACAACTTATTGAAAATATTAAACATACAACGTTTTGGCATACATCTATACGGCCTTGGTCGAAGCCCCAAGATTGTCGACACATATTAACTTGAGAGCTGCATTGCGCTAAAATAGCGCCCGCCAATGAACAATTGAAAGCGAGTCGACACACCGCCAAGGCCGCACTGCTAGTGACACAATTACTAGTTTAGTAAATAGACATATTACGAATGTCTTGGCAGAAGCGACAACTGATGAGGGCTATATCGTGCTTGAAGCATATCGCAAACATGTAGAAGAACGTGCCCAGGAAGGCATTCCGCCGAAGCCCCTGGATCCGGAACAGACCGCAGCCCTGATTGAACTGCTTAAAAATCCGCCCGCCGGTGAAGAAGAAACACTGCTGGATCTGCTCAGCAACCGTGTCCCCGCCGGTGTTGACCAGGCCGCTTATGTAAAAGCCGGCTTTCTGGCCGCCATCACCACCGGAGAAGCCTCTTCTCCGCTGATCGACGCGGTTAAGGCAACCGAACTGCTCGGCACCATGCTGGGCGGCTACAACATTCAGCCGCTGATCGCCTGCCTGGACAACGAAGCCCTGGGCGCTACCGCCGCCAAGGCCCTGTCCCACACCCTGCTGATGTTCGATGCATTCCACGATGTGCAGGAAAAGGCCGAAGCCGGCAATGAGTTTGCCAAGCAGGTGCTGCAGTCCTGGGCCGATGGCGAATGGTTTACCAGCAAGCCCGAAGTCGCTGAAAAGATCACCGTAACCGTCTTCAAGGTATCCGGTGAAACCAACACCGACGACCTGTCGCCAGCCCCCGATGCCTGGTCACGCCCGGACATCCCGCTGCACGCCAATGCCATGCTGAAAATGACCCGTGACGGCATCGAACCTGCCAAGCACGGCGAAATTGGCCCGCTGAGCCAGATCGAAGCCGTCAAGGCCAAGGGCTTCCCCGTAGCCTACGTCGGCGATGTGGTCGGTACCGGTTCTTCACGCAAGTCCGCCACCAACTCCGTACTCTGGTTCTTCGGCGACGACATCCCGCACGTGCCGAACAAGCGCGCCGGCGGCTACTGCTTCGGCAACAAGATTGCCCCGATCTTCTACAACACCATGGAAGATGCTGGCGCCCTGCCGATCGAAATGCCGGTCGACAAGCTCAACATGGGCGATGTCATCGACGTGTACCCGTACGAAGGCGTTGCCAAGAATCACGACACCGGTGAAGAGCTGTGCCGCTTCGGCCTCAAGACCCAGGTCCTGCTGGACGAAGTCCGTGCCGGCGGCCGTATTCCGCTGATCATCGGCCGCGGCCTGACCGACCGTGCCCGCCAGGCACTGGGGCTGGCACCGGCCGACCTGTTCCGCACTCCGGAACAGCCCGCCGACACCGGCAAGGGTTACACCCTGGCACAGAAAATGGTCGGCAAGGCCTGCAACCTTGAGGGCGTGCGCCCCGGCATGTACTGCGAACCGAAGATGACCACTGTCGGCTCCCAGGACACCACGGGCCCAATGACCCGCGACGAACTGAAAGACCTGGCATGCCTCGGCTTCTCCGCCGACCTGACCATGCAGTCCTTCTGCCACACTTCGGCCTATCCGAAGCCGGTCGACGTCAACACCCACCACACCCTGCCGGACTTCATCATGAACCGCGGCGGCGTGTCCCTGCGCCCGGGCGACGGCGTTATCCACTCCTGGCTCAACCGCATGCTGCTGCCTGACACTGTCGGCACCGGCGGTGACTCCCACACCCGCTTCCCGCTGGGCATCTCCTTCCCAGCCGGTTCCGGACTGGTTGCCTTTGCTGCCGCCACCGGTGTTATGCCGCTGGACATGCCGGAATCCATTCTGGTGCGCTTTAAAGGCGAAATGCAGCCGGGTATCACCCTGCGCGACCTGGTTCACGCCATCCCTTACTACGGTATCAAGCAGGGCCTGCTGACCGTTGCCAAGGCTGGCAAGATCAACGCATTCTCCGGTCGCGTACTGGAAATCGAAGGTCTGGAAAACCTCACTGTCGAACAGGCATTCGAGCTGTCTGACGCCTCTGCAGAACGTTCTGCTGCCGGCTGCACCATCACCCTGTCTGATGAGTCTGTCGCCCAGTACCTGCAGTCCAACATCGTCATGCTCAAGTGGATGATCTCCGAAGGTTACGGTGATGTTCGCACCATCTCCCGCCGCATCAAGGCGATGGAAGAATGGCTCGCCAACCCGAGCCAGATGCGTGCCGACGCCGACGCCGAATACGCAGAAATCATCGAAATCGATCTGGCCGACATCAAGGAACCTATCCTGTGCGCGCCGAATGATCCGGACGATGCCCGCCTGCTGTCCGAAGTCGCCGGCCAGAAAATCGACGAAGTCTTCGTGGGTTCCTGCATGACCAACATCGGTCACTTCCGCGCCGCCGGCAAACTGCTGGAAAGCTCGGGCCAGACCCTGCCGACCCGCATGTGGATTGCACCGCCGACCAAGATGGATGCCGCTCAGCTGACCGAAGAAGGCTACTACAACATCTTCGGCCGCGCTGGGGCACGTATCGAAACACCGGGATGCTCACTGTGCATGGGTAACCAGGCACGGGTGGCAGACAACTCCACCGTTGTATCCACCTCGACGCGCAACTTCCCCAACCGCCTGGGCAATGGCGCCAATGTCTTCCTGGCATCGGCTGAGCTTGCGTCCGTCGCAGCGGTCATGGGCAAGCTGCCGAGCGTTGACGAGTACATGGAGTACGCCCAGCGCATCAACAGCATGTCCGGTGATATCTACCGTTACCTGAACTTCCATCAGATGGATAACTATGTCAAATCCGCTTCCAGCGTGATTCCGACCGTAGAAGCCTGATTGCCGCCGGCATCTAGCTGACCTGAAAACCCTGCTTCGGCAGGGTTTTTTTATGCGCCTGACAAACCGGCAACCAGCTTCACAGGACACCCATTGCCAACGCGCCAGCGCAGTACCCCATGCAGCTTTGCGGCCACACCACGGTGGCATCCCTGCATACACACCGCCATTCACTGTATAATAGGCCGGCATTTTTACCGGAGGCCCTTATGAGCGACGCAACAACCCCCGAAACCCCGAACAGCAACAACGAAACCGGCCAAACCAAGAGCGGCTTCCTGGCGCTGGTATCACGGCTGATTTTCGATGAAAAGCTGCCGGTACGCTTTATGTACAAGACCGTTCCCGAGCACCTGAACGATACCGGCTGGCGCCTGTTCAGCGGCTACGAGGACGATGAATTCCTGCAGGACGAAGTCGCCAACCTGACGCCCGTACCACTGGAAAAACTCTACGGCATGGATGCGAGCCTTGAGGAAAAACTGGCCTTCAATGCCGGCACCGTCTGGGAACGGGCACCCGGATCAGACTGGGAACGGGTCTATGATTTCCGTATCCCGAGCTCCAGTATCGACGTCACCATTACCAACGACCCTGAACAGTTCAGCGGCTAAAACCTCACATTGAATTCAGCCCAGGGAAGCGGCACCTGTACAGGAACCGCTTCCCTGGGCTCGCGCAAATCAACCCCTCTCCCGCTGCGACAGCACCTGCCCGGCCGAGCCCAGGAATGATTCGACTTTGCGACGCCCGCGCTATGTACCTTAATTTCGCTTCCCGCCGGCTTGAAATTTTTTCCGCTTATCCTCATATAAAAAATCAGACGTGATCGCTTCGATGAAGGTACGCGTCCTGTAAGCCCGCAGCGTGCGGGCACCCATATTGCTCAACGAGGATATGACCATGAGAGATTTTGACCTGTCCCCCCTGTACCGCTCCGCCATCGGCTTTGACCGCCTCGCCTCCTTGCTGGACAACGCGAGCCGCAATGAACAGGGCCAGCCGGCGTACCCGCCCTACAACATCGAGTTGCTGGACGAAAACCATTACCGCATAACGATGGCTGTCGCCGGGTTCGACAATTCTGAACTCAGCATCAAGAGTGAACAGGACATCCTGATCATCGTCGGCCAGAAGCAACAGGATTCGGGTGATCGCAAATACCTCTACCAGGGTATTGCCGCGCGCAGCTTTGAGCGGCGCTTTCAGCTTGCCGACCATGTGCGCGTTGTAAAGGCGAGCATGGATAACGGACTGCTGCACGTCGACCTGGTACACGAAGTTCCCGAGGCGATGAAGCCGCGCCTGATTGAGATCGAAAATCCGGCCTGATTTCCCGCATCAAATACCGGGCACTGCGCGTGCCCGGTATTACGCCGACTTTCCGCGACCACCCGCACCAGCCCGATGGCATATCGTTTCAGCGCTTGAGCGCCTGCCTGTACAGTTCAGCCATGCTGGCATCAAAGCAGCAAAACAGAACGCGCAACGGCTGCTTGCGCAGCCTCAGTTGCTCCCGCACTGTCTGAACCGCGATTTGAACTGCCTGCTGCACCGGATAGCCATAGACACCACAGCTGATCGCCGGAAATGCCAGCGACTCGACATCAATGGTCTGCAGACACTCAAACACACTGCGATAACAATGCTCTAGCAACGACGCCTCGCCCCGATCACCGCCGTGCCACACAGGCCCCACGGTATGTACAATCCAGGCCGCCGGCAGATTGAAGCCCGGCGTCAACTTGGCCTCACCCGTCGCACACCCCCCCAGGGTACGACAGTAACGCAGCAGCTCAGGACCGGCCGCGCGATGAATGGCACCATCCACACCGCCACCGCCGAGCAGGCTGTTATTGGCAGCATTGACCAGCGCATCCACCTGCAGGCGCGTAATATCGCCCTCCACAACCTCAATGTGCGATTCGATGGTTCCACCCTCCCTTAAGCGATTCGCCGACATGCCGGCCTGAATCCCGGCCACAGCCTAAGCGCTGTCACAATATTCCGGTCGCTCACTCTGTAACCCTGATGGCTTACGCCTCGGACATGTAATGCAGCGCCAGCCAGACCGTGGCCTGATCCGGGTCGGTCCAGATCACGCGATGGCGGCAGTGTGCCGGCAGCAACACAGCATCACCCGGCCCAAGCGCAAGCGCTTCCTGCCCCTCGACAAGCAGCCGTGCCGCGCCCGCAAGCAGTAGCACCCATTCATTCTGTGCCTGATCGTACCATTCGCCCTCGGGGGTCACCTGCCCCCAGGACAGAATCCGCTCCAGATGAAAGCCGGGGTGCCGCAACAGGCTTTCAAACACTTCGTTCGGCTGCGCCGCCGGTAGCTGGCTCAACAGATTTACTGCGCTGACAGGCTTCATTACAGTCTCCCGTGATCGTCGGCGACGTGTGACTCAGCACCCGGCAAGTCGTGTGATGGATACCCTCTTACTGGCTTTGCGGTTCGCAATCATCGAACTCGACCTGTTCCGCTTCGCGGATCTTCAGCACCCGATAGCGCCAGCAGCGCAACTTGGGACTCCAGAAGTCTGCCGCCAGTCCCGCCTTGTGCTTGAGATGAATCCAGAAATCATCGACATTCGGCAACTGCCCCCAGACTGAAGGCAGGAAAGTGCCGCGATGCTCCCCACACTCAATCACAAGCCCATCCTCACCCGCCACCAGCTGGCGCAGCAAGTCGGCCTCGTCGGTGAAGTGCAGCGCAACCAGTGGCGACAGTATCGACAGCTCAAGCTCAAGGGTGGACAACTCGCCCGGAGTCACCGGCGCAAAACGCCGATCCTTAAAGGCGCTGCAGTACGCATTAAACGCCACATCCTGCAGCAGCGGCCTGCGCGGCTCGAGGGAGCCGACACAACCGCGCAACAGCCGTTCCTGCCCCATACGCCGGTAGAGGGTTACAAAGCTCGCACCAGGCTCACGGAACACCTTGGGCACATGTTCAAGATCCGGCTCCAGCACCTGCCCCGACTCGGCACCCACTATGATGGCCTGGCGTGCCACATCCAGCAGACGACGACACAGATCCCTGTTCAACTGCAGGCTTTCAGGCACCCTGCCGCCGGCATCAGAGCAAGCGGGTCGAGCATCAGTTGAAGACATAGGCTCCGTATCCCACCACCCTGTCCCGGGAACCCGCCGTGTCCCCGGAATTTCGCAGATCGAGACAGCGTACACTCAGGCCACGCTGGGCCGCCGCACTCAACAGACCATTCACGGCATTACAGCCACAGGCCTGCTCTGAATGCAGACCCGGATCCAGCTGTTCAATGTGCTGGGAGGTGGCGGCATCGATGCGCTGTGCCACTGTATAGCTATGGTAATGGCTCAGATCGCTGCTGATGACAACCAGGGTGTCAGGATCATCCAGCCCGAGCCCCACGAGCCTGGCAACGGCAGCAGGCCCCACCTGCCCCACGATCACCGGCAGCAGCTTCCAGCGCGGATTGATAGTGATCAGGAACGGCAGCTGCACTTCGATGCAGTGTTCCAGCCGATGGGCTTCGTCGTCATAGTCCACCCAGCCCCGATCCACCCACTCCCGCAGACATTCGGTATCCAGCGCCATCATCCCCAGGGGCGTGTCAAAGCCGTCGGCGGTGGGCACCACCATGGACCGCAGCGGCACCCGGTGATTGGGCCCCAGCAGCAGTACCCGCTGAAATCGCTCGGCGCTGGCGCGCAACAGACTGTAGGCGCTGGCGGCCACGGGGCCTGAATA
This sequence comes from Marinobacterium rhizophilum DSM 18822, assembly GCF_000378045.1. Lineage (GTDB taxonomy): Bacteria > Pseudomonadota > Gammaproteobacteria > Pseudomonadales > Balneatricaceae > Marinobacterium_A > Marinobacterium_A rhizophilum. Next base: position 203,896 of record NZ_KB899092.1, on the reverse strand, counting down.
AATCAGTCCGGCATGGGGCACGATCAGCGCCCTTGGCGGCTCGCCCTGCTGTTCATTGTCGCCAAGCAACTGCTGGACCATAGACCCCAGCTCGCCCCTGGCCCCGGGATAAAAAGTACCACTCACGGCCGCTTGTCGTACTCCCATTTTCAAGCCTCCCACGCTGATAGAGTGACCTGCACGCTTGCTTCAAGCCCGAGCGACTCCAACAAACTCAGCCCCAGCTGACCACCTGGGCTTCGCCCCCAACGCGCTATTAAAAGTATAGCCCGCAGTACGACGTCGCCACCGCATGCAGCCCCGGTACCGCAACTCTTTGACTAAACTTTATACAGGGCAGAACAGAACAGAACGAGGCAACAGCATGCAGGCTTCAGATATAAAACCGGTCCCGACCCGGTATTGGCATCAGGTTGATCACGGCAAGATTCAGTGCGATGTGTGCCCGCGCTTTTGCAAGTTAAGCGAGGGCCAGCGTGGCCTGTGCTACGTGCGCGGGCGGGAAAATGACCAGATCATGCTGTACACCTATGGCCGCTCCAGCGGCTTCTGTGTCGACCCGATCGAGAAAAAGCCGCTGAACCATTTTCTGCCTGGTACTCCGGTACTGTCGTTCGGCACCGCGGGCTGCAACCTGGCGTGCAAGTTTTGCCAGAACTGGGACATGAGCAAGTCACGGGAGATGGATACCCTCGCCGACTCGGCGTCGCCACAGGATCTCGCGGACACCTGCCTGCGACTGGGCTGCCGCTCGATTGCCTTCACCTACAACGATCCGGTCATCTTCATGGAGTACGCCATGGACGTCGCCGATGCCTGCCGTGAGCGTGATATCCGCGCCGTCGCCGTCACCGCAGGTTACATCTGCCCCGAGCCACGGGCCGAGTTCTACCGCCATATCGATGCCGCCAACGTCGACCTCAAGGCATTTACCGAGCGATTCTACAAGAAAATCTGCGGCGGCGAGCTGGCTCCGGTGCTCGATACACTGAAGTACCTGCGCCACGAAACCGATGTGTGGTTCGAAATCACCAATCTGCTGATTCCCGATGAAAACGACAGCAACAGCGAAATCGAGGCCATGTGCCAGTGGATCCTCGAGAACCTGGGGCCAGACGTGCCGCTGCACTTCAGCGCCTTCCATCCAGACTGGAAGATGCTCGACAAGGCATCCACGCCCCCGTCGACGCTGACCCGGGCACGGCGCATCGCAATGGAGCAGGGATTAAAGTATGTCTATACCGGAAACGTGCACGACAGGACAGGCAGTTCCACCTGGTGTCCGGACTGCGGCGAACTGCTCATTGAGCGGGACTGGTATCAGCTTGGGGAATGGAATCTGAACCCGGCAGGACAATGCAGCCACTGCGGCACACAGGTGCCGGGGCATTTTGAAGCAGGCCCGGGCACCTGGGGCGCTCGACGCATGCCGGTGCGCATTCACGCCCGCAGCGCCTGAAGCGCCTTGACCGGTCAGGCGGCGGCGCGCTGCTCGAGCAGCAGCTGGCGAATGGGCTCAATATCGCGCAGCGTCTTGACCTGGCTGAACAGGTCCTCTGCCTGGGGGTAGTGTTTTTTCAGCTGATGCAGCCACTGCTTAAGGCGGCCATGGACATAACCACGTACCTTGTCAGCCACGATCTGGTCGAAATAGTCGAGCAATACACCCTGCATTTCCTGCCAGTCAATGCCGGCTTCATCTTCACCCTGCAGGCGGCGCCTGATGGAACGGGCAAGATCCGGCCTTGAGATCAGGCCCCGGCCGATCATGACATCCTCGCAGCCACTGACCTCGCGACAGCGCTGGTAGTCATCCCAGCTCCAGACCTCACCATTGGCGGTTACCGGTATGGAAATGGCCTCACGAATCTGGGCGATGTATTCCCAGTAGGCCGGCGGTCGATACCCCTCCACTTTGGTACGGGCATGCACCGCCAGACCATCGGCCCCGGCCTCAAAGATGGCCTGGGCATTGTCCAGCGCCAGCGCCTTGTCGCTGTATCCGAGACGCATCTTGGCCGTGACCGGAATATGCGCAGGAACCGCAGCCCTTACCGCGGCCACAATGCCATGTACATCTGCCGGCGTTTCCAGCAGCACGGCACCACCACGGTTACGATTGACCGTTTTGGCGGGGCAGCCAAAATTAAGATCAATTCCGGGCGCACCCAACGCTGCTGCACGCTCGGCATTGGCGGCCATCAGCTCAGGATCACTGCCCAGTAACTGCACGATCACCGGCACTCCGCTCGGCGTGGTACCGCCACGCAGCAACTCGGGCGCCAGGCGATAAAAAACACTGTCGGGCAGCAGATTCTGGCTTACGCGAACGAATTCGGTGACACACAGATCGATACCGCCGATGCGGGTCAGCACATCACGCATCAGGTAGTCGACCACGCCTTCCATCGGTGCCAGTATGATTTTCACGTCGTATTCATCTAAACAGTGGAAAACCGCATATTATACGGTGATCAGAATTAAGGGAGGGATGTTATGCGACTTTTTGTGGCCATTGATCTGCCCGACCGGCTACAGGACGTTATCGGCCGCCTGCAGCAGCCGGTGCGTCATCTGCACTGGACGGCGCCCGAGCGCATGCATATCACACTTCACTTTCTCGGTGAGCAGCCGGCCCACCGGCTCGAGGCCATTTACAGCGCACTGGAGCAGATCGAGTTTTCGCCAATGAACCTGCGTTGCGAGGGCGTGGGACAGTTTGCGTCCGGCGTCATATGGCTCGGGGTGGACCCACAGCCTTCACTGGAGCGACTGCAGCACCAGATTGGTGGCGCATTGCGCGCCGCCGGTATCCCGCTGCAGCAACGCCGCTTCATTCCCCACATTACGCTGGGCAGATGCCCGAGCAATCGCCTCAGTACCGTTCTGGAACATGTAGCCGCACGCTTTTATGGCCAGGCATTCTGTTTTGAGGCTGACATGTTCAGCCTCAAAAGCAGTCAATTACGCCCCGCCGGCGCGTTGCACCATATCGAGGCGCAATACCTCTGCGCCGGTGGCTGAGGCGCTCTCCAGCACCACAGGCGCAGCAACCAACAGCGACGACAGACGCCCAGTCGTCCGATTAATCGTCAGCTGATCAGAGCGCCTCAAGTCCAAGCTGCAGGTCCTGCTTGATATCCGCCAGGTCCTCAAGCCCTACCGAGACGCGGATCAGGTTGTCGCGGATACCGGCGCGGGCCCGGTCTGCAGCCGTCATGCGCCCGTGGGTCGTCGTGCCCGGATGCGTGATGGTGCTCTTGGTATCACCCAGGTTACCGGTGATCGACAGCATGCGCGTCGCATCAATGAAGCGCCAGGCGGCTTCGCGGTCGCCCTTCACTTCAAACGAGACGACTGCCCCGAAAGCGCTCTGCTGACGCTTGGCCAGTTCATGCTGCGGGTGGTCCGGCAGACCTGCGTAGTACACTTTGTCGATGCCCGGCTGCTCAATCAGCCACTGCGCCAGCGCCATGGCACTGGCGCAGTGCGCGTCCATGCGCAGCTTGAGGGTTTCCAGACCTTTCATGAAGACCCAGGCATTGAATGGACTCATGCAGGCTCCACCGGTGCGTATAAAGCCGAACACTTCGGCCATCAGGCCCTCGGGGCCGGCAACCGCGCCACCCACACAACGCCCCTGGCCATCCAGAAATTTGGTGGCCGAGTGGATGATGATATCAGCCCCCAGGGCCAGCGGCTGCTGCAGTGCCGGTGTACAGAAACAGTTGTCGACCGCCAGCAGGATATCCCGCTCGTGGGCGATGGCCGCCACGGCCGGGATATCGGCCAGCTGTGCCAGCGGGTTGGACGGCGATTCCAGGAAGAACAACCGGGTCTCGGGGCGAATCGCATTGCGCCAGTCATCATTGTCGGTTGGGTCGACATAGGTGGTTTCAATGCCGGCGCGGCTCAGGTATTTGTCGAACAGTGACACGATGGACCCAAAGACACTGCGCGAGCACACCACATGATCACCCGCCTTGAGCAATGACAGTACGGTACTCAGAATCGCGGCCATGCCGGACGACGTGGCCACGGCACGCTCGGCGCCTTCAAGCGCCGCAATGCGGCGCTCAAAAGCCTGTACCGTGGGATTGGTGAAGCGGGAATAGATATTGCCCTCTTCATCACCGGAAAACCGGGCGGCCGCCTCGCGGGCGCTGGAATAGACAAAGCTCGACGTCGTGAAAATCGGATCGCCATGCTCGCCTTCATCGGTGCGCTGCTGACCCGAGCGCACCGCCAGGGTAGCGAACTCGTAGCCGGTCGCATCAAACTGGATACGTTCTTCGCGCTCGAATTTTTTCATGCTGCGCGATGTCCTCTGTTAATCGATTTTGGTGTGCAGATCAGCCGACTCATTGCTTTCGGTGTCAACTTCGTCATCCGACTTGGCCGCATCGTTGCGCTTGGCCTCGAGCCGCGCCAGGTAGTCACCATCGACATCGCCTGTTACATACTTGCCATCAAACACGCAGGTATCGAACTCGCGAATTGCCGGATTACCTGCGCTGACGCACGCCTTGAGGTCGTCCAGCTCCTGAAACAGCATCCAGTCGGTACCGATATAGGCGCCCACTTCCTCTTCCGTACGGCCATGGGCGATCAGCTCGTTCGCCGCTGGCATGTCGATGCCATATACGTTGGGGAAGCGTACCGCGGGGGATGCCGATGCGAAGTAAACCTTCTTGGCACCCATGTCCCGCGCCATCTGGACGATCTGCTTGGACGTGGTACCGCGCACGATGGAGTCATCCACCAGCATCACCACCTTGCCGCGGAACTCCATCTCAATGGGGTTAAGCTTGCGGCGCACCGACTTCTTGCGCTCGCCCTGCCCCGGCATGATAAATGTACGGCCGATATAACGGTTCTTGATAAAGCCTTCGCGAAAATCAACCTTTAGGGACTTGGCCATTTCCAGCGCAGCCGTCCGGCTGGTATCAGGAATGGGGATAATCACGTCGATATCGTGGTCCGGACGCTCACGCAGCACCTTGGCGGCGAGCTTTTCCCCCATCAGCATGCGGGACATATGCACGTTTACGTCATCAATAATGGAGTCAGGCCGTGCCAGATAGACATATTCAAACAGGCAGGGCGCATATCGGGTGTTACGTGCGCACTGCTGGGTATGGACGTTGCCATCCATGTCGATGTAAATGGCTTCACCGGGCTCTATATCCCGCACGCGGGTGAATCCGCATACATCCAGCGCCACGCTTTCGGACGAAACCATATACTCTTCGCCGGTTTCGGTCTCGCGTTTGCCGTAGCACAGCGGACGTATGCCATTTGGGTCACGAAACGCCAGAATGCCGTAACCCGTGATCATGACCACCACCGCATAGCCACCGGTGCAGCGCTCGTGAACGCGTTTCACAGCGCTGAACATATCGTCGGCCGTGGGCTGCAACTTACGCTGACCCTGCAATTCGTGTGCGAAGACGTTGAGCAGCACTTCCGAATCGGAGGTGGTGTTGATATGACGCAGGTCGGCACGGAACATTTCGTCGGCCAGTGCATCGGCGTTGGTCAGGTTGCCATTGTGGGCCAGCGCAATGCCGTAGGGCGAATTGACATAAAACGGCTGCGCTTCAGCAGCGCTGGAGCTACCGGCCGTTGGGTAACGCACATGACCAATACCGGCGTTACCGGCAAGGCGCTTCATGTGACGGGTGCGGAATACCTCGTTTACAAGGCCGTTATCCTTACGCAGAAAAAACCGGTTCCCCTCACCGGTCACCATGCCGGCCGCATCCTGGCCCCGGTGCTGCAGCACCGTAAGCGCGTCGAAAATCGTCTGATTGACGTAGGATTTGGCAACAACGCCGACAATACCGCACATGTAACGCACCTCAAACCAGTTCAGAAAAGCCTTGATGAAACCTGCCGCTACGGATGTTCAACTAGCGTCCAACATTCCATATTGCACGCACGACGTCCTGCGCCAAATCACGTGTCCAGGATTCCATTTGAATAAAATGGGGAATTAGACGCGAATCATGCCACCAGGGATCCTGCGTCGCGGGAGTAATGCCTAACAGCGCTACCATAACCACGATCAGCAAAGCCCCGCGGGCAAGTCCGAAACCTATTCCAAGTATACGGTCGGTGCTACTCAGCCCGGTGGCCTGCACCAGCGCTACAATCAGCGCACTGATGAGGGCGCCAACGATCAGGGTAGCCAGAAAAAGGATAGCAAAGGCCACGGCAACACGCGCCGATGGCATTTCGATGTAGTCCTGCAACACCAGGCTCAGGGGAGCCGTAAAGAGTCGCGCGACTATGAAGGCCGCTACCCAGCTTGCCAGGGACAGAGCTTCCTTGACGAAGCCCCGTTTCAGGCTGAAAAGCCCTGAAATGGCGATGATAGCGATGATGGTCCAGTCAGCCCAGTTCATTATTCCGGTCGGATCCTTTAAACAGCGCGCATTCTAACAGAGGGCCTGACACAACCCAATGCTCACTGTGTGGTAAAACGCACGATAATACCGTTGAGATCGAAATCCTTCTTGAGCTCTGCCTGCAGCGCTTCAAGCTTGCTTCTTTGTATATCGGGCCCTACGTAGACCTTTACCAGCTCGCCGATACGTCTTGTGTACACCTTGTGGCCCGAACCTACCAGTTTCTTGCGCAACGACTTGGCGTTTGCCTCGTCCTTAAAGCTCGCCAGCTGCAGTGTCCAGGCGACCGGAACATTCTGCTCATCCAGCACCGGCGTATCGGCACTCAGCTCCAGATCCGGCGCCACCGGCTGAGCGTCCCGCACCGGTACGACGGCCTCGACCACAGGTTCGATATCGCGCGGCTGGAGCGCGGGCGCAACCGCCTGTGTATCGGGCAATGCCTCTAACTGCGGCTCGATACTCACAATCTCGGCAAGCTCCGGCCCTGGCGGAATATTGCTCGGCAGATGCCGCTCCCGATAGCCATCACCATCAAAAAACAACGGAATGAACACCAGCGCTGCCACCAGGACCGCCGCTGTACCTACCAACCGCTGTCGGAGTCCGTCATTCATGCTTGCGCCCCTTCATTCAAACAAGTTCCCTTTACACATCGTCCCGGTGACTGTGACACCGGGAATTCCACAACATCCATTCCGCCCGGGCATTTCCCGATACTCCGGCCTGTGCCGGAAAATCTGGCAGGCCCCAACGACACTCGCCCGCCTTAGCGTGTCAGGTGCTGCGCTCAAGCTGCTCCAGAGCCGCGCTCACCGTAAAGAAGGAACCGGCAATGAGCACCCGATCCGCCGCCCCTACATGCTGGCGCACACCGGACAGGGCAGACGGCACATTTTCATAGGTCCAGCACTGCGCCTGCGGGTCCAATACATGCATGCGCTGGGCCAGTGCCTCGGCGCTCTGACCGCGCGGCCCGCCCAGACTGGCAAAGTGCCAGCACTGCCCCACCGGCTGAAGTGCCGTCAATACACCGCTAACATCCTTGTCGCCGAGCATTCCCAGCAGAACGTGCAGGCGACCGGCGGGCGGCGATTTGGCCAGACGACCGGCGATATACTGCGCCGCCTGGGGGTTATGGGCCACATCCAGAATACATTCAGTATCGCCGAGCATCAGCTGCTGCATCCGTCCGGTCATCGTTGCGGCACGCAGTGCCGACTCGATCGCCTTGCGCGATGGCGACTCAAGCAGCAGATGCAGCACCTGCAGCGCCGTGGCCGCATTGGGCAGCGGCAACACTGGCAATGGCAGATCTGTCAGCTCAACCGCAACGCCTGCTCGCGTATGACCCTGCCAGCACCAACCGGACGACAGCTCCTGATACGCAAAGTCAGTGCCGACCTGGTACATAGACGCACCGAGCTCGTGCGCCACGGCGGCCACGGACTCGGGCGGCTCGGGATCCCCACACACCGCTGCAGTACCTGCACGGAAAATGCCCGCTTTCTCACGGCCGATCAGTTCACGCGTATCACCCAGCCAATCGGTATGATCCAGCGCCACAGTGGTCACCACGGCAACCTGGGGATCAACGATATTCACCGCATCCAGACGTCCGCCCAAGCCCACTTCCAGCAGCACCACATCCGGCGCCTGCTGCGCAAATATTTTCAATGCAGCCAGGGTGCCATACTCGAAGTAGGTCAGCGCAATAGTGCCACGCGCCGCTTCAACCGCGGCAAACGCCTCACACAGCACGGCATCGGACACTTCCGCGCCATTAATGCGAACGCGTTCGTTATAACGCAGAAAATGCGGCGAGCTGTAGCAGGCCGTACTGTAGCCGGCACTACGCAGCATATGATCGAGGAACGTCTGCGTCGATCCCTTGCCATTGGTGCCGGCGATGGTAACAACCTTGCTGCGAGGAAAGTCCAGCGCAAGCCTGGCGGCAACGTCCCGCACGCGATCCAGGCCCAGCTCAATATCACTGGGATGACAGGCTTCAATACGTTCAAGCCATTCACTCAGATTCTCAGGACTGCCAGATAACATTTAAGTTTCATCCGCTAAAAGCTAAACCGGGGCCGACCGAACCGCCTGATCAGTGATCAGCGGCCCGGCGACCCCGGATTCGAAGGCGCTGAATCAAGCTTCGCTATAGTGCGTAAGCTTGCGCAACAGCGAGCTGATTCGCTCGCGAAGTTCCTTGCGGTGAATAATCATATCCACCTGACCGTGCTCCAGCAGAAACTCGCTGCGCTGGAAGCCTTCGGGCAACTTTTCGCGCACCGTCTGTTCGATAACGCGAGGACCGGCAAAACCAATCAGCGCCTTGGGTTCGGCGATATTGAGATCACCCAGCATGGCAAGACTCGCCGATACGCCACCGTAGACGGGATCGGTCAGCACCGAGAAGTACGGAATGCCCGCCTGGCGCATTTTTTCCAGCGCCGCACTGGTTTTGGCCATCTGCATCAGGGAGGTCAGTGCCTCCTGCATGCGGGCACCACCGGAGGCTGAGAAGCACACAAGCGGAATACCCTCTTCCAGGCACACATTGGCGGCACGCACGAAACGCTCGCCCACCACAGCCCCCATGGATCCGCCCATGAAGCGGAATTCAAATGCAACCGCGACCACCGGCATTCCATCCAGCTCACCGCGCATGGCAACCAGGGCATCCTTCTCGCCAGTTTCCTTCTGTGCCGCTGACAGGCGATCCTTGTACTTTTTCGAGTCCCGGAACTTCAGGCGATCAACCGGCTCAACGTCGGCACCAATCTCGCGCAGGGTGTCGGCATCCAGAAACATCTCCAGACGCTTGCGGGCACCAAGGCGCATATGATGGTTACACTTGGGGCAAACGTTCAGGTTCTTGTCCAGCTCCGGACGGTACAACACCGCCTCACACTTGGGGCATTTCTTCCAAAGCCCTTCCGGCACGTTGGATCGACGGTTCTGGGCGTTACGCGCCAGTGAAGGGACAATTTTTTCCAGCCAGTTACTCATGTTGCTCCAATCCCTGTGCGGGAAAACTGTTCAACGATTTTCAGGCATCCATTGCGGCACGCATGCCGGCAATAATACGGGATACCTGCGCGGGAATCTGCTCCGGCTGAGCCACCAGCTCAGCAATGCGATTAACCAGCACACTGCCGACGATAACGCCATCAGCGACCTGGGACACCGCCCGGGCGGACGCATCGTCACGAATACCAAAACCGACACCCAGCGGCATGTCGGTATGACGGCGCACCTGTTTCAGCTTTTCTTCCACGGCCGCAACATCAAGCGCTGCGGAACCGGTCACGCCCTTGAGCGAGACATAGTAGACATAGCCGCTGCCCTTCTCACACACCGATTTGATGCGGGACTCGTCGGTCGTCGGCGCCAGCAAATAGATCACGTCGATCTCGGCCGCGCGCATGACCTCGACAAACTCGTCGGACTCTTCCGGCGGCAAGTCCACCGTCAGAATGCCATCGACACCGGCGGCCTTGGCGCGCGCGGCGAAATTGGCGTAGCCCAAGACTTCAACCGTGTTGAGGTAGCCCATCAGCACGATGGGAGTCTGGCTGTCGGTTGTGCGGAACTCCGCCACCATGTCCAGTACGTCCAGCAGGCGGGTACCATGCGACAGGGCGCGTTCACAGGCCAGCTGAATCACCGGGCCATCCGCCATGGGATCGGAGAAAGGCACACCCAGCTCGAGAATGTCGGCCCCGGCCTCAACCATCGCGTGCAACAGTGGCACGGTGACCGCCGGCGACGGATCGCCTGCTGTCACATAGGGAATCAGCGCCTTGCGTCCGGCCGTCTCCAGGCGGGCGAAACAGTCTTTAATACGACTCATGTCAATCTGTACTCCAGCAATTCGCTTAGACGTCGATACCATCGAGGCTGGCAACGGTGTGAATATCCTTGTCGCCGCGCCCGGACAGGTTAACGACGATAATCTGGTCTTTGCGCATGGTACGGGCAAGCTTGAGTGCATAGGCCACCGCGTGGCTGGACTCCAGCGCCGGCATAATGCCTTCAACCTTGGTCAGGGTGCGGAACGCGGCCAGTGCCTCTTCATCGGTGGCATCGACATATTCGGCGCGACCCGCATCCTTCAGCCAGGCGTGTTCAGGCCCGACACCGGGGTAATCAAGACCTGCCGACACCGAATGGGTTCCCAGAATCTGGCCCGCGTCATCTTCCATCAGATAGGTGCGGTTGCCGTGCAGCACGCCCGGACGCCCGGCCGACAGGGGCGCGGCATGCTGACCTGTTTCAATGCCATAACCGCCCGCTTCAACGCCGTACATGCGAACGTCCGCATCTTCGATAAAGGGATGGAACAGACCGATGGCATTGGAGCCGCCGCCCACACAGGCGACCAGCGCATCCGGCAGGCGACCGATCTGATCCAGGCTCTGCTGGCGGGCTTCGCGACCGATAATGCTCTGGAAATCCCGCACCAGCTTGGGATAGGGGTGCGGCCCTGCGGCCGTACCGATAATATAATAGGTCGAATCGACATTGGTGACCCAGTCGCGCATGGCTTCGTTCATGGCGTCTTTGAGCGTGCGGGTACCGGACTCCACCGGCACCACGGTGGCACCCAGCAGTTTCATGCGGTAGACGTTCAATGCCTGACGGCGTACGTCTTCAATGCCCATGTACACGACACATTCAAGCCCCAGGCGCGCCGCTACAGTCGCGGAAGCAACACCATGCTGCCCGGCACCGGTTTCAGCAATCACACGCGGCTTGCCCATTTTCTTGGCAATCAGCGCCTGACCGATGGTGTTGTTCACCTTGTGCGCACCGGTATGGTTCAGGTCTTCGCGCTTGAGGTAAATCTGCGCACCGCCATTTTCCCTGGACAGTCGCTCAGCATGGTAGAGCGGCGACGGACGACCCACATAGTGTGCCAGGTCCTTGTCGAACTCTGCCTGAAATTCCGGATCCCGCCACAGCGATTCGTAGGTACTTTCCAGTTCCTGGAGTGCCCCAATCAGTGTTTCGGAAACGAAACGACCGCCGTAGGGACCAAAATGTCCGCGATCGTCCGGTAACTGCATCAGCGCAGCCAGCTCAGCTTTTGTCGGCACGTGCCACCTCTTCGATAAACTGCTTCAGTTTATTGTGATCTTTGATACCTTTTGCCGCTTCAACGCCTCCACTGACGTCCACGGCAAAGGGGCTGACCTGCTCTATGGCAGATCGAATATTATCCGGATTCAAACCGCCCGCCAGAATGATCTGCGGTCGCAACGACACCGGTATGCGTGCCCAGTCAAACGCCTCGCCAGTACCACCCGGCACTCCGGCCCGATATGCATCCAGCAGAACACCGCGGGCGTCGGGATATTCCCGCACGCGAGCGGCAATATCCACCTCGGGTTTCATGCGCAGCGCCTTGATATAGGGGCGATTAAAGCCACCACAGAATGCTGCGGACTCATTGCCGTGAAACTGCAGCAGGTCGACGCCCGTGCTGGCCACGACCTGCTCGATGTAATCCGGTGCCGCATCGACGAACAAGGCGGTGGTCGTCACGAACGGCGGCAGGCCTGCGATGATGCTTGCCGCCACCTCGGGCGTCACACAGCGCGGGCTCTTGGCATAAAATACGAAGCCCAGCGCATGAGCCCCTAACCGTACCGCAGCCAGTCCGTCTTCGAGTCGAGTGATACCGCAAATCTTGACGCGTGTAGTCACGAACGTTGATCCTGTGAAAACGCACGATAATAACAGAAGGCCTGCCCGAAAGTCAGTCCGCCCCGGCCAGGAAATAGGGCCCAAGCGGCGATGGCGGCAGCTCGAAATGCGCCGGATAACGCACATCGACAAAATACAGCCCGTAGGGCGGCGCCGTAATGCCTCCCTTGCGCCGGTCCCGCGCCTGCAACACCGCCTGCGCCCACTCAGGCTCCGCCTCGCCGGCGCCCACTTTCATCAGCACACCTGCAATATTACGCACCATATGGTGCAAAAACGCATTGGCCTGCACATCAATAACAATCAGCTCTGCGGCCTGATAGACCTGCAGCACACGGACCTCGCGCACCGGACTCTTGGCCTGGCAGCCAATGGCACGGTAAGAGGTAAAGTCGTGCTCACCGACAAGATAGGCCGCCGCTGCGTTCATGCGCACAATATCGAGCTTCTTGTGGGTCCAGGTGACGCCGCGGGCGAGCAGCGCGGGCTTGACCGCAGCCGAGCGGATCAGATAACGATAACGCCGCTCCCGGGCACTGAAGCGGGCATGAAATTCAGTATCGACCCGACGGGCCCACTGGATTGCAATATCATCCGGCAGATTGGTATTGGTGCCCAGCACCCAGGCCCGCTCATCGCGGCGCGCCGTACTATCAAAATGAATGATCTGATAAGTGCCGTTTACACCGGCATCGGTACGCCCTGCACAGACAACGCTGATCGGCTCGTTGGCGACCCGACTCAGGGCCTTTTCCACCGTTTCCTGCACACTGGGAACATTGTTGGTTTTCTGTGTCTGCCAGCCCCGGTAGGCAAAGCCTGCATACTCAACACAGAGCGCATAACGGACGGGGGCGATCGAAATCGCCCCCGGGGTAGTTTCTGTTTCGGACTTCATGAATTTACGCAATAGACTCCATCAGTTTGCGAGCTTCCTGCTGCTGGACATCGCTACCTTCGCTCAGTATCTCGCTCAGTATATCCTTGGCGCCGTCGCGGTCTTCCATATCGATATAGGCACGCGCAAGATCAAGCTTGGTTTCGACTTCGTCAGTCCCTTCGAGGAAACCCATGTCTTCAAACCCGCGATCTTCGTCATCGGCGCCACTTTCGTCAAGCGCAATATCATCATCTACGGAGCCAAGCAGCGCTTCCAGCTCAGTATCCAGATCCATGTCATCGTCGAGGGATACCTCGAGATCGTGGTCATCCTCGTCCAGCGACAACGCTTGAGCATCGACGGCATCCGCTTCAGGACCTGACTCAGACTCCAGCGCAGCCAGCATCGCATCGAGATCATCGTCGTCGCCATGATACTCCAACTCAACCTCATCCGGCGCCTCGCCCACCTCAGCGGGCATACTTTCGGCCAGCAAGTCATCAAGATCATCCAGCGCCTCTTCCGGCTCGACTGCAGCCGGCTCATCCCCGGCGGCCTCGCCTGTCTGCGGCGGATTGAAGACTAACGCATCATCCAGTTCAAACTCGAGCGCATCGTCATCGGAGTCGACAGACTCGCTTTCTACGGCGGGCTGCACGACCGCTTCGGGCGTCGGCTGCTCATCCAGGACATTCTCCACCGGTGCGCCAGCTTCTTCCTCTTGATTGAGATCGGCATCAGGCTGTGCAAATTCGACTTCCGGCGCCGCATCCGAAGCCGCTTCCACCTCGGGCTCAGCTTTGCCCTTGTGTGCATCGATCAGATCATCATCCTGTGCCAGATCCAGCGGCGCTACCTGATTCAGGCGGAAATCAAGCCCGTCATCCTCATCGCTGACACTGGTCTCAACCTTGCTGCCCGGGCGGTAATCGGACACTTCTTCTTCCGCCGATCTGGGAACATTGCTGGCCTCAATGACCGAGTCCAGCCCCAGGCTTTCGAGTGTTTCTTCAGGCTCTTCAAACTCCTCGACCCCGGTATCCAGCTGCCCCATGCCAGAGCGCAGGGCAGCACGTTCGGCTTCAGCCTCATCGCCGGGCGCCAGGCCCAGCAGATCATCCAGGCTATCATCGAAGTCGTCATCGACGTCAGCAACCTGGCTCTTGGCCGGCGCCTCTTCTTCAAAGTCCGTATCAAGGCCCAGGTCGAACTCATCGTCTTCAAATAACGGACGATCTGACGATGCTTTAGGTTCGGTACTGGCGGCTGCTGCAGTAAGTGCAGCGTCATCTGCAAGATCCAGGTCCAGGTCAAGATCCAGGTCAAAATCAGCCGCATCCGCTGCAGCGCCCGTCGGAACATCCTCGGACTGAGTCTCTGACGCGACGGTGTCCTGCTCGGATTCCGGCTCCTCAGCCGGTATCCAGACCGCCGTTGCGCCGGCAGTGGCAACCGCTGCACCGGCCAGTGCAGCACCTGACTCCTTATTCATCTCATGACGTGTTTCCAGGTGCGTGTCATCACTCGCATCCTCGCCGTCATCATCACGCCGCCTGCGCCCAAGCGCGATAAGACCGACCAGCAAGCCACCCAGGACGGCACCCAGTCCCGCCATGTAGGCCGGCGTTTGGAGCACTGTTTCAATGATGCCGGACGGCGTTTTGGGCGCTGGTGCTGCGGAGGACTCAGGCACCGCCGCAGCAGGCTGAACCTGTTGCAATTGATCCTGCAACGCAGCCAATTGCTGGTCTTTGAGTTCCAGCAGGCGCTGCAGGGTTTCCATCTGCTGCGAGATGGCTGTCAGTTTGTCATTGAGCTCGCTATTCTCGCGTTCGATCTTGTCGACCGACTCCTGAGTCACGGCGAGGCGGTTTTCCAACTCTTCATTACGGCGCAGCAGTTCGGCTTTTTCCGGGTCCGTTATCGACGCTTCGGCCACCTTGGCGGAACCCGTTTCATCCTGAGCCGTGTCAGCCTGATCAGGCGCGCTCAGTATTTTCAGCTGCCCCTCTCCCGCCGCTACCGCTGCGGGCTGCGCATCATCCGGGGCTAGCGGCTTTTTTTTTGAGCCGTCCTGCTGTGGCGCACTGGGCGCGGGCGCCGCTGTACCCGCTTTCCAGCGCTGCATCTGCCGCGCCACTTCGTTGGCAGCCTCTCGGGCACTTAACGCCTTCACTTCACTCGGACTCGGAATGTCGAGCACGACACCGGCCTTGAGGAAATTGATATTGGAACTGGGGAATGCCTGGGGATTTTTGCGCTGCAAGGCCAGCATCATCTGGTTGATATTGGCACCCGCCGGCAAATGCCGCTTGGCCAAACCACCCAGGGTATCGTTGGTTTCAACGAACACCTGTGTCTGCGCATTCATATTGGTACGAATGTTGTTCGCCGGGGGGCGGGAACGCGATGGCGGTGCAAACACCGGCTGCGGTGCCGGCACGGCGGCACGGGCGACCTGCGCAGGCTCCGGTGCGGTGCTACCACCAATGGCAGCGGCCTGAAACGCAGGCGGATCCAGCAGCACGGTATACTCGCGCACCAACCGGCCATTGGGCCAGTTCACCTCTACCAGCAAATTGAGAAAGGGTTCGCGCACCGGCCTGCTCGAGGTCAACCGAATGCTGCCGGTACCGTTCTGATTGATATTAACCTTGAATTTAACATCGGACAGCAATCTGGAACGATCAATGCCGGCCATTGCAAACTGATCCAGATCCGCCATTTTCGGCAGGACCTGCATCGGATCCAGATCGCGAACCTGCAGCAGTTGAATCTCCGCATCGAGCGGCTCATTCAAGGCTGACTTGATTCGGATTTGCCCCAGACCCAGAGCATGCGCCTGACTGGCCCCTAGGACTCCCGCTACAGCTAGACTTAAAGCAAGTTTACGCCACATCTGCTTTTTCCTTTTGTCCACTGGCTGATTACGCCATCAAATCAGACAGTTGCGATTCCGAATATCGAACAGAGTATTATTTATAAAGTAGGAGACGGTCAAGGAAAGCACCGGACCAACTTCCTGAATTACGCCTTAACCCACTTTTATCAGGAAAAAATAGCATTAAAAAAGGGCCGCAGCCCTTTTAAAGTCGATTTTACAAACCCGACTGAATCAGCAGCTCGGCGATCTGAACCGCATTCAACGCAGCCCCCTTTCGCACATTGTCAGACACGACCCACAGATCGATGCCGTTCTCGCTGGAAAGGTCTTCACGAATACGGCTGACAAAAACGGCATCTTTGCCCGTCGCCTCAGTCACTGGCGTGGCCCAGCCACCGGCCAGCGCTTCATCAACCACCTCGATGCCGGGTGCCATCTGCAGCATTTCGCGCACTTCAAGCGCACTGATCTGCTCGCGGGTCTCGATATGCACCGCTTCGCTATGACCAAAAAACACCGGAACGCGCACGCAGGTCGGATTCACACCGATATCCTCATCTTCAAGGATTTTGCGTGTTTCAGTGACCATTTTCATTTCTTCGCGTGTATAACCGCTGTCATCAAAATCATCGATTTGCGGCAGTACATTGAACGCCATCTGCTTGGGGAAAATCTGCGTATCGACCTCTTGCGCATTGAGCAGCAACGCAGTCTGACGCGCCAGTTCTTCCACCGCCTTGCGACCACCACCGGACACCGCCTGGTAGGTTGCCACATTGATCCGCCGAATACCTACGCTACGGTAGATGGGCGCCACGGCCACCAGCATCTGGATAGTCGAACAGTTGGGGTTGGCAATGATACCCGTGTGCTCATGAATCCGCTCCGGGTTTACCTCCGGCACGATCAGCGGCACCTCGGGCTCATCACGGAAACAGGAACTGTTGTCGATCACCACGCAGCCAGCCTCCACAGCCTGGGGCGCGTACTCGGCAGCGACATCACTGCCTGCAGAAAAGAGCGCGATCTGTACCTGCGAAAAATCAAATTCGGCCAGATTTCCCACACGGCGGGATTTGCCGTTGAAATAAATCACGGAGCCTGCGGAGTTATCACTGCCCAGCGGGTACAGGTTTTCAACCGGAAAGCCACGGGACTCCAGCAGCTCGATCATTGCCTCGCCAACAAGGCCAGTCGCCCCAACCACTGCGACGTTATAGGTCTGACTCATCACATCTCCAAAAGCAGGCCAGCCCGAACGTGTCGGGCTGGCGGAAAACCTGGCGACCAATACGCATCGCCGGGTTCAAATTGTATAACTGCACAAAGGCAGCAATTAGCTGGCCATCAGGATTCGCAGCATGCGGCGCAACGGTTCGGCCGCGCCCCAGAGCAACTGGTCGCCAACACTGAAGGCATTGAGGTATTCGCCGCCCAGATTCATTTTGCGCACGCGACCCACAGGTACCGACAGCGTGCCGGTGACCTTTGCAGGCGTAAGCTCGCGCATG
The DNA here is from genome assembly GCF_000378045.1 of Marinobacterium rhizophilum DSM 18822. Lineage (GTDB taxonomy): Bacteria > Pseudomonadota > Gammaproteobacteria > Pseudomonadales > Balneatricaceae > Marinobacterium_A > Marinobacterium_A rhizophilum. The sequence goes on along the minus strand of NZ_KB899092.1, from coordinate 186,496 downwards.
GTCAGCTCACGGTCGTTGGGCACCAGCTTCACCCAGTCGTTGGCATCGGCAATCATGCCTTCGATCTCATCCAGCGGAATGTCTTGCTTCAGCTTGATGGTAAAGGCCTGGCTGTGGCAGCGCATTGCGCCGATACGTACACAGGTGCCATCAATGGGAATCGGCTGTGCCGAAAGCCCCAGAATCTTGTTGGTTTCGGCAACGCCTTTCCATTCTTCGCGCGTCTGGCCGTTATCCAGCGGGCTGTCGATCCAGGGGATCAGACCACCGGCCAGCGGTACGCCGAAATTATCGATTGGCATCTGGCCGCTACGCAGCGTTTCAGCCACCTTGCGATCGACATCCAGAATGGCACTGGATGCATCCAGCTGGTCCGCCACGGAACCGTGAATGATGCCCATCTGGCTGATGAGCTCGCGCATGTGACGTGCGCCACCACCGGATGCGGCCTGATAGGTCATGGACGTCAGCCATTCGATCTGGCCCGCCTTGAACAGGCCACCCAGGCCCATCAGCATCAGCGATACGGTGCAGTTACCGCCTATAAAATTCTTTACGCCGCGGCTCAGGCCATCTTTGATGACATCCAGGTTGACCGGATCCAGCACGATCAGGCTATCGGCGTCCATACGCAGCGAAGAGGCTGCATCGATCCAGTAGCCCTTCCAGCCCGCAGCACGCAGCTGGGGGAAAATGTCCTTGGTGTAGTCGCCACCCTGGCAGGAAATAATCGCATCCATCTGCTTGAGCTCATTAATGTCCTGAGCGTCTTTCAGAGCCGGAATGGATTTGCCAATATCCGGACCGGCTTCGCCGACCTGGGAGGTGGTGAAGAACACAGGCTCATCGATCTGGTCGAAATCCCGCTCGTCCCTCATGCGTTGCATCAGCACGGAACCAACCATTCCGCGCCAACCTACAAAACCTACACGTTTCATTCTTTTCCCCACTGATTGGAAAGATAACAAACGACAAAAGCCAGCCTGTATCAGGCTGGCTTCTTGCTGCCCTGATTAAGCGACGCCTGTCAGGCGTTCAGCGCACGCAACACAGCGTCACCCATCTCCGACGTACTGGCCGCCTGCATGCCGGCCGACATGATGTCAGCGGTACGCAGATTCTGATCCAGCACCTGACTCACCGCCGCCTCGATTTTATCCGCAGCGTGCGGCGCCGCCAGAGAGTAACGCAACATCATAGCGACTGAGAGGATCGTTGCCAACGGGTTGGCGATACCCTGGCCCGCAATATCCGGCGCCGAACCATGGCAGGGCTCGTACATGCCCTTGCCGTTTTCATCCAGTGACGCCGAGGGCAGCATGCCGATGGACCCGGTCAGCATCGCCGCCGCATCCGACAGAATGTCGCCGAACATGTTGCCGGTCACCATGACGTCGAACTGCTTGGGCGCGCGCACCAGTTGCATGGCGGCATTGTCGACGTACATGTGCGACAGCTCGACATCCGGGTACTCGGCCGCCAGATCCGTCATGATCTCGCGCCACAGCACGGTCACTTCCAGCACGTTAGCCTTGTCGACGGAGCAGAGGCGCTTGTTGCGGGCCCGCGCCGCCTCAAAGGCCACGCGGCCGATGCGTCGAATTTCGTTTTCGTCGTAGACGTAGGTGTTGAAACCTTCGCGCACGCCGCCTTCCTTGACGCGCACACCGCGGGGCTGGCCAAAATAAATACCGCCGGTCAGCTCACGCACGATCAGAATATCAAGCCCGGCAACCACTTCAGGCTTGAGGCTGGATGCATGGGCCAGCTGCGGATACAGAATGGCCGGACGCAGGTTACCAAACAGCCCCAGTGCCGAACGAATGCCCAGCAGCCCCTTTTCCGGACGGATGGCGAAATCCGGGATGGCATCCCATTTGGGACCGCCGACGGCGCCGAGCAGAATCGCATCGGCAGCCCGGGCAGCGGCCAGGGTGGCTTCGGGCAGCGGCTTGCCGGTCGCATCAATCGCCGCGCCCCCCACCAGCTGCTCTTCAAGCTCAAGACCCAGTTCGAACTGGCTGTTCACGTGCTCAAGCACCTTGCGCGCTTCACGCACAATCTCGGGACCAATGCCGTCACCGGGCAGAATCAGAACTTTCTTGCTCATGAACGCTTCCTATTTCGTAGTATCAAACAGCCAGGGCGCGGCTACGCGGCGGCGCGCCTCGTAGGCATGAATATCATCGGCATGCTGCAGCGTCAGACCAATATCGTCCAGCCCGTTCAGCAGGCAGTGCTTACGAAATGCATCGATGCTGAACTCGATCTTGCTGCCATCCGGCTTGCAGACCACCTGCTGTTCCAGGTCAATGGTCAGTGCATAGCCTTCAGTCGCCTGGAGTTCGTCAAACAGCTGATCCACCACCGCCTCATCCAGCACGATGGGCAGCAGGCCGTTCTTGAAGCAGTTGTTGTAGAAGATATCGGCAAAGCTCGGCGCGATTATGGCCCGAAAGCCAAAGTCTTCCAGCGCCCAGGGCGCGTGCTCGCGGCTTGAACCGCAGCCGAAATTCTTGCGCGCGAGCAACACACTGGCGCCCTGATAACGCGGCTGGTTAAGCACAAAATCCGGATTCAGTGGACGCTGACTCGCATCCTGGTCAGGCTGACCTTCATCCAGGTAACGCAGCTCATCGAACAGGTTCTGGCCAAAGCCACTGCGCTTGATCGATTTCAGAAACTGCTTGGGGATGATCAGGTCAGTATCGACATTGGCACGGTCCATCGGCGCGACAGTGCCCTTATGCAAGGTAAACTTCTTCATAGCGGGTCTCCTTCGCGTTTAGTGTTTGACGAATTCGCGCACGTCGACAAAATGGCCGGCAATGGCCGCTGCCGCCGCCATCGCGGGGCTCACCAGGTGCGTACGACCACCAAAACCCTGCCGCCCTTCGAAATTACGGTTCGACGTCGACGCACAGTGTTCGCCCGCGCCCAGTTTGTCCGGGTTCATCGCCAGACACATGGAGCAGCCCGGCTCACGCCATTCAACACCGGCTTCTATAAAGATCTTGTCCAGGCCTTCGGCCTCCGCCTGCGCCTTGACCAGGCCAGAGCCCGGTACAACCAGCGCCTGTTTCAGCGTGGAAGCGACCTTGTGCCCCTTCACAACGGCTGCGGCTTCGCGCAGGTCTTCGATGCGGGAATTGGTGCAAGAACCGATAAAGACCCGATCCAGCTGAATCGCAGTAATGTCCTGATCCGCCTGCAGACCCATGTACTGCAGCGCGCGGCTGTAACCTTCACGCTTGACCGCATCGGTTTCAGCAGCAGGATTCGGCACCTTGCCACTGATACCGGTGACCATTTCCGGCGACGTGCCCCAGGTGACCTGAGGTTCGATATCAGCCGCGTTGATCTCAACCACGGCATCGAACTGCGCATCGGCATCGGACACCAGGTCTTTCCAGGCTTCCACCGCCCGGTCCCAGTCCTCGCCCTTGGGTGAATAGGGCCGCCCCTTGACGTAATCCACGGTAACCTGGTCGCAGGCCACGAGGCCGACGCGCGCGCCCGCCTCGATTGCCATGTTGCAGATCGTCATGCGCCCTTCCATCGAGATGCTGCGCATGGCCGTGCCGCCAAATTCGATCGCATAGCCGGTGCCGCCAGCGGTGCCAATCACACCGATAACATGCAGGATCACATCCTTGGCGGTCACGCCGGTCCCCAGCTCGCCGTCGATGCGTACCAGCATGTTGTTCATTTTTTTAGTAATCAGGCACTGGGTCGCCAGTACGTGCTCAACTTCAGAGGTACCGATACCGTGTGCCAGGGTCGCGAAGGCGCCGTGGGTCGAGGTGTGCGAATCACCGCAGACCACCGTCATGCCCGGCAGCGTCGCGCCCTGCTCCGGGCCAATCACGTGCACGATGCCCTGGCGCAGGTCGTTCATCTTGAATTCGGTAATACCAAAGGACGCACAGTTGTCGTCCAGCGTCTGTACCTGAATGCGCGAAACGGGGTCAACGATCCCCTGCACACCGCTCGAGCGGTCGGTTGTCGGCACATTGTGATCCGGCGTTGCCAGGTTTGCATCGATACGCCAGGGCTTGCGATTGGCTAAACGCAGACCTTCGAATGCCTGCGGTGACGTCACTTCGTGCAGCAGGTGCCTGTCGATATAAATCAGCGCACTGCCATCGTCGTTCTGGCGCACCAGGTGGTCTTGCCACAGTTTGTCGTACAGCGTTTTACCGGCCATCGTTCGCTCCTCTCAAATCGGCTGACAACTCTTTGCAGGCTCAGCCCGCAGCAATATGTACGCATCCTATGCCAGCCCCTCACACAAAACAAATTCATTATTTTTATACTTTGAATTCCAAACAGGAATACATACACTATTCCATCGATCACGTCAGGCATGCCCCATGGATACAAACACACTGCAGGCCTTTGTCTGTGTTGCACAAACAGGCTCCTTTTCCCAGGCCGCGGCTCAATTATTTCTGACCCAGTCAGCTGTCAGCAAGCGCATCTCCCTGCTGGAAGACCAGCTCGACACCCGCCTGTTCGACCGCATCGGCCGCCATATCAGCCTGACCGAGACCGGGCGCGCATTGCTGCCACGCGCCAACCGCATATTGCTGGAGCTGGATGACGCCCGACGCATGATCGGCAATTTATCGGGGGAAGTACGGGGGCCACTGAGCCTGGCGGCCAGCCATCACATCAGCCTGCACCGCCTGCCACCGATTCTCAAGGCCTACCGCCAGCGCTACCCCGCCGTGACGCTGGAGCTCAAATTCGATGAATCCGAACGCGCCTTTGAGGACATTCTAAAGGGGGACCTGGAACTTGCACTCATCACCCTCGCGCCCAGTCCCCATACCAGCATACGCTCCCAGACCATATGGCAGGATCCGCTGCATTACGTCGTCGCCAGGGAACACCCGCTGGCAGGCAAAACACAACTGTCGCTACAGGAACTGACACACTACAGCGCCATACTGCCTGGCAGCAGCACCTTTACCCGACAGCTGGTCACGGAACAATTCGAGCAACTGGGCCTGGCATTGCATGTGGGCATGTCCACCAACTACCTGGACACCATTCGCATGATGGTCAGCATCGGCCTGGGCTGGAGTCTTTTGCCCGAGTCGCTGATAGATAACGACCTCAAGGTGCTCGAACTGGGCTCCGCCCCCATCGTGCGGCAGCTGGGCTACATCTACCACCGCGACCGTACGCTTTCCAATGCAGCCCGCCAGTTTGTCGAACTGCTGCGCGAACTGGGCGAATCCGCGCCCGGGGGGGCCAACTGAACGCCACTGCGGTATGCTGGCCGCATCACCGCTTCATAACAGCCATGGGGCTGTATTAAAATGGACATCCGCAAGGCACCCGGAGACACCTTTTGACCGACGATTTTCGTACTTTGATGGAAGCATGGCTCAAGCAGCAGCAAGCCTACTGGGCGCAGCTGTCCGCCACCGAACCATCAGCGCAAAGCGTCTGGGGTGATCTTTTTGGCGCAACCAGCGGCGCCCAGGCCGGCCCCGACTCCCAGTCCGATACAGAGCCGACCCAACGCATCCTCGCTCAGCTTGCGGGCCAGATTCTCGTGCTGAATCAATATGCCGAGCCCTTTTTCAAGGCCCTGCAGCCCGCCTCATCCAGCGCCAACCTGACGCGAGTCCTGGAGCTCTGGCTGCAAGCACTGCAACAACAGGCCGGCAGCGATGCGACCGAGCGCTGGAAACTGCCGGAAGCGCTCTCGGCCCTGCTGCAGGCATCGGGCCTGGACGAGGCACAGCTACGCGACGGCGCCGCGCTGGAAACGCTCTGCCGTCTGTTTGGCGGCCCGGGCATGAGCACAGATAACGCCAGAACACAGGCCATGGATGCCATGCACCTGCTGGCAGACTACCAGCAGGCGCTGCAACAATACCTGGGCCAGATAAGGGAAGTAAGCCAGCACGCAGCCACCTCGCTGCTTGACGCGCTCCAGCACACGGACACACCCGCCACGTCCCTGGGTGCATTGCACGATCTGTGGGTTGACCACTATGAGCTGGCTTATCGACAGCAGGCCTTCAGCGAAGCCTTTCAAGCCGCTCATGGACACATCTCCAATGCCCACATGCGCCTGCAGCTTTTCGCCCAGCGCGTACGCGACACCCAGCTCAATGCGGCGGGTCTTGCGACCCAGCACGAACTGCAGCAATTGCGTCGGGATGCGCACCTGCTGCGCAAGCAGGTACGCAAACTCCAGCAGGAACGTGCAGCCACGCCTGACCACACTGCAGCCATGAACGCATTGCGCGCCGAGTTCGAAGCCCTGCGCAACGAAATCAGGCAGCCCCCCGGCGCAGAGCCGACTGCCAGGAAGCGGAGAAAATGAACGGAATCAAGCTGGATGCCAGCAAGGTCACCGAGGAAGTGCAGGCCTATCACCGCAAGCTTATCGACAGCTGCGACACCCTGTCCGCTATCCGTACGGTTGAAGTAGGCTCCTCTGCGTCCGAGGTCATTTACCGTCAGGACAAACTCCAGCTGCGCCACTATATCAGTGAGCACCCGAAAAAATGCCGCACGCCACTGCTGATCTGTTATGCACTGGTGAACAGGCCCTACGTGGTTGATCTGGATACCCGCCGCTCATTGGTAAGGAAGCTGCTGGCACTGGGTATCGATCTGTACCTGCTGGACTGGGGCTACCCGGATGCGAACGATAGCCACCTCGATCTGGACGACTACATTAATGACTATCTTGATAACTGTGTCGACCAGGTACGACAGCACAGCGGACACGGCAGCATCAATCTGCTGGGCATCTGCCAGGGCGGCACCTTCAGCCTGTGTTACAGCGCAATCTACCCGGATAAAATCAAAAATCTGATCACCCTGGTGACACCCGTTGACTTTAAGACACCGGATAACCTGTTAAGTCACCTGGCACAGAATGTCGATGCCGACCTTGCCGTACAGACCTATGGAAACATTCCCGGCAGCATGCTCAACGATGCGTACAAGGCACTGATGCCCATGCGCCTGGGCATACAAAAGCAGCTGCGCATGCCCGATCAACTGCAGGACCGGGACAAGGCGCTCAACTTTCTGCGCATGGAAAAATGGATCGATGACAGCCCGGATCAGGCCGGCGAAGCCTTTCGAGAGTTCATTAAGGAATTCTTTCAGCAGAACAAGCTGATACAGGGGCGTATCATGATTGGCGACAAGGCCGTCAAGCTGGAAAACATCCACCAGCCGCTACTCAACATCTATGGCGAACTGGATCATCTGGTACCGCCTTCAGCGTCGGTCGCGCTCGCAGACTACGTATCCAGTAAGGATTATGAAGCCCTGCCGGTTGACGCGGGCCACATCGGAATATTCGTCGGCACCCGCGCCCAGAACCTGCTTGCACCCCATATCGCACAGTGGCTGCTGCGACGTGATGACTGAGCGCTGACAGCCAAAACCAGCAGCCTGAGCCCGGCACTGAAAAATGTCGGCTGAGAGAATCAGACGCCGAAGTCACATACAAAACCGCCGCATTGAAGCGGCGATTCTTTACCCGACTGCGTAGTCGGCAATGTGCTCAGCAAGGGATGCGCAAACTATTTGTTCGACTTGCTGACCGTCTCGGATTTTGCCTTTTCGGGTTCGGCTGCAACCTCCTCATCATCAGCCGTTCGAGCGCCCGGCTTGAACATATTCCACATCGCCATATTCTGATCCGCCAGTCGATTCATCACGGTCAGCGGATTAGCGACGCCCATCATGTTTTGCATTTGCTCGCGAATGCGGTCCTGATGCTCGAGAAAGGCCCCGACACTCTGCTCGATATACTGACTCATCATGCCCTGCATGCTGTCGCCATAGAAGCGAATCAGCTGCTGCAAAACCTGATTGGTCAGCAGGGTACCGTGACCTTCAGCTTCCTGCTCAGAAATAATCTGCAGCAGGATATTACGCGTAAGATCGTTGCCGGTTTTCGAGTCCTGCACCTGGAAAGCCTCACCGCTGAGCACCAGCAGCTTGACGTCTTCCAGCGTGACGTAACAACTCTTGGATGTATCGTATAGTCGACGGTTGGTGTACTTTCTTAATATTCGCAAGGCACCTACTCTCTCATTGCTTACACTCATTCGCGATCGGACCTCACATCAATCAGAAGCTTTTCCAGCTTCCTTTGACGTACCCTTATAATTAGTCATCATCTTCAGCATCATTTGCTGCAGCGCTTCCATCGACCCCAGACCCCCGGTCATATAGGGCTTAAACAGTGTCAGCGGATCATAGCCATCCGCTCCCGCCGCCATACGTTGCCGAATCTCGTCGAGCATCTCCTCCTGAAAGCCTGCGATATCCGGCAGGCCCAGTATCCGACGCATCTCATCGGGTGTCATGTCTACATCAATCTTGAAATTCATACCGCCCCCGACATCGATTGACCAAGCTGAATTTATAGTATAACTGCACTGCAATACAAATCTAACGCTCATTTTGCTGCAGTTTTTCCGGCCGAATCCAGATTAATGCCAGCATGATCGCCACCGCACTTGCTGCAGCTGCGGCCGTGAAAGCCATTGCAGATCCCTGTGCATCCCACAGTAAACCGGCTGTCAGCGCACCGCAGGCGCCGCCCGCACCGAACCCCAAGCTCGACAATAGCGCCTGCCCCTGCCCCTGGAAGCGTTCGGAGAAGTATTGCTGCACCAAACCAATGCCCAGCGCATGGAGGCAACCAAAGGTCGCCGCGTGCAGCACCTGGGCCAGCAACATGAGCGGCAGGTGTCCAGGCACCCAGGCAATCAATAGCCAGCGCAGCACACAGAGCCAGAGACTGACCAGCATCAGGTAACGAATGCCAAAACGACCGATCAAACGGTGCATGCAGGCAAACACCAGAATCTCGGCAATCACGCCCAGCGCCCACAGCAGCCCTATCTGACCACGGCTGTAATCCAGACTCTCCAGCAGCAAACTGTAAAAGGCGTAATACGGTCCGTGACCAAACTGCACAAGAAACACGATTGCGTAAAATGCCATAATCTGGGGACGGCGCAGGGTGCGCAGAAAGCTGTCAGCGCTGCTTGACGCCCGCGGGCTGGACGCGGGACTGCCCACCAGCAGACTGGTGCACCAGATGAGCACCATCAGGCCCGCCATGATCCAGGGCACCCAGCGTACGCCGATAATATCGAGCAGCCAGCCCAGCACGACCACCGTCAGCACAAAGCCGACCGACCCCCATAGCCGCAGCAAACTGTAGCGGGCACGCTGCGCGCCAAGATGGCGCAGGGCAATCACCTCGAACTGCGGCAGCACAGCATTCCAGAAAAATGAAAATGCCAGCATCACCCATGCAATACCTGCAGCGCTGTCCTGCCAGAAGATCGCCAGGAATACCAGCGCGGTCATGCCACTGCCAAAGCGCACAATCTCGATACGCCGCCCGGTGCGATCCGCCGCCCACCCCCAGATATTGGGCGCAATAATGCGTGAAGCCTGCACAATCGCCATCAGCATTCCGATGGTACGGGCATCAAACTCGAGGCTTTTAAGGTACAGCGGCCAATAGGGCACGATGGTGCCCAGGAGCGCAAAATAGAAAAAATAGAATCCGGACAGGGGCCGGTAAGGAATGGGCTCGGACATCAGCGCCGGACCTGCAGGAAGAGAGCACAACAACCCACGAGAAAAACCAGACAAGCACGCAGCTGCGAGCCCGCTACTGGGCGGGACTCACAGCCACCAGTGTGATCAGGCGTCCTTGAGGGCATCGACCACAAACTGTGGCAGCGCAAAGCTGCCGCAATGCATGGCCGGATTGTAATAACGCGTCTTGATACCGGATGCCGCAAAACGCTGCTCGATCAGCGCTAGCGGCTGCGCCGCCAGGGCGGCGTCATCCGATCCCCAGGCCAGCGTCATGTTGCCACCGATGTAGGTGGGCACGGCCGCACAGTAAAAGGTCTGATCCTTGAAATAGGGGCTCAGGCGACGACGGGTCGTCAGCACTTCATCCACCTGCATAAAGGCCACACCGTTCTGCGCCACGAAAACGCCGCCGTCGTTCAGGCAGCGCTTGCAACCTTCGTAGAAAGCACTGGAAAACAGTACTTCACCAGGCCCAACCGGGTCGGTGCAGTCGGAAATGATGACATCGAACTTCTCATCGGTCTGCTGCACATACTCGATACCGTCGGCGATGACGATATTGGCACGCGGATCGTCAAAGGCCCCCTGGGAATGGTTCGGCAGATAAGTCTTGCACATGTCGATCACGGCCTGGTCGATCTCAACCTGCGTCACATGCTCAACCTCCGGGTGTTTCAGCACTTCACGCAGAATACCGCCATCGCCGCCACCGATAATCAGCACACGCTTGGCAGCGCCATGGGCAAACAGCGGCACATGGGTCAGCATCTCGTGATAGACGAACTCGTCCTTCTCGGTGGTCTGAATGATGCCGTCCAGCGCCATCACGGTCCCGAATTTCTTGTTACGGAAAATGATCAGGTGCCAGGAGTCGGTCTGCTGCTCAAACAGCACTTCATCGATCTCAAAGCTCTGGCCATAACCGTCATACAGTTTTTCGGAGTAGTTCGAAGTCATCTCGTTGTAAAACCCTTAAATACGATTGCTGTGACCGCCAGCGGCGGCCGCTTACTCTTACACCGTGCCAGGCAGATGCTGGCGCGGTGCACTTTACCTCAAAACCGGCACGGTCGTCGTGACATCGGCATTCTGGCCCCGGTTGCGCAGGTAATGATCCATCAGCACGATGGCCATCATGGCCTCTGCGATGGGTGTCGCCCGAATACCGACACAGGGATCGTGCCGCCCCTTGGTAACGACCTCAATTGACTCGCCCTGGGCATTGATGCTGCGCCCTGGCAGGCGCAGGCTGGAGGTGGGCTTGAGCGCGATATGGGCAATAATGTCCTGCCCGGTAGAGATCCCGCCCAGCACCCCGCCGGCATGGTTGGACAGAAAACCCTCGGGGGTCATTTCATCCCGATGCTCGGTACCTTTCTGCTCGATTACGGCAAAGCCATCACCGATCTCGACGCCCTTGACCGCATTGATGCTCATGAGCGCATGGGCCAGGTCCGCGTCCAGGCGATCAAAGATCGGTTCGCCAAGCCCCACCGGTACATTGCGTGCGACTACGGAAATGCGGGCGCCGATGGAATTACCTTCCTTGCGCAGTTCATCCATATAGACTTCCATGCGCGCGGCGGCTTCTGCATCCGGGCTGAAGAACGGGTTGCGGGCAACCTCGGCCCAGTCAAAGCGCTGTTCATCGATACGGATCGGACCCAGCTGGCTCAGGTAGCCGCAGACCTCAATACCCTTGCTGGCAAGAAACTTGCGCGCTATGCCACCGGCCGCCACGCGCATGGCTGTTTCCCGCGCAGAGGACCGACCGCCGCCACGGTAGTCGCGAAAACCATACTTGTGACTGTAAACATAATCGGCATGGGCCGGACGAAAGGTATCGGCGATATTGGAGTAGTCCTTGGAGCGCTGATCCGTGTTTTCGATCAGCAGTCCAATCGGCGTACCGGTCGTACGCCCCTCGAACACACCGGACAGAATCCGCACCTGATCGGGCTCGCGCCGCTGGGTCGTGTGGCGTGACGTGCCCGGCTTGCGCCGATCCAGGTCCCCTTGCAAATCCGCTTCACACAACTCGATTCCCGGCGGGCAGCCGTCCACCACACACCCCAGCGCCGGACCATGGCTCTCGCCGAAGGTGGACACCGTAAACAGCTTACCGAAACTATTTCCAGACATGATGTATTCCTGTCACAGCACCCTGCTGCTGCATGGATTACCGATACTCGAGCGGTAATCGCAGCAACATCTGGTGAAAAATTAAACGCACCCCGAACCCCAGCAGCCTGTGAACTCAGAACAGGTCGCGGTACTCACGCAGGTCCCTGGCAGTGATCGCAAAGACACCGTTCCCATGCTCCAGCTCAACCCAAATAAAGGGCACCTGCGGGAACTGCTCCATCAGGTGCACCTCGCTGTTACCGACCTCAACCACCAGCAGGCCATCTTCGTGCAGGAAATCACAGGCCTGACGCAATATATTGCGGGTAAGATCCAGACCGTCTTCACCCGATGTCAGCGCCAGTTCAGGCTCATGCCGGAATTCGGCCGGCATGGACGCATAGTCAGCCGCATCCACATACGGCGGATTACTGACGATCAAATCATAGCAACGGCCCTGCAGCGCACTGAACAGGTCGCTCTGAATGACATGAACCCGCTCCTGAAGGTCATAACGATTCACGTTACGCGCAGCCACTTCCAGCGCCCCGACAGAGACATCCACCAGATCAACTTCAGCTTCTTCGAAGACATCCGCACACCCGATACCAATGCAGCCACTGCCGGCACACAGGTCGAGAATCCGCCCAACCGGGCCCGGACGCAGCCAGGGCAAAAAGCGCGCCTGCACCAATTCTGCAATGGGCGAACGCGGAATCAACACCTGTTCATTGACATAAAAGGGCATACCCAGGTACCAGGCCTCACCGATAACGTATGGCAGGGGCTTGCGCTCTTCGACCCGCAGCCGCAGAAACTCCACCACGCGCTTGCGCTCGCCAAAGGTCAGGCGCGCATCCATGATGGCCGGGTTGCTATCCCAGGGCAGATCCACAGCACCCAATACCAGCTGCACGGCCTCATCCCAGGCATTATCAGTTCCGTGACCGAAAAATACCTGCTCGCGACTGAACTGACTCAGACTCCAGCGGACAAAATCACGTATCGTATACAGCTCATTTACAACCTGTTCTTGATCGATGCTCATTCCAAAACCGATAATAAGGGGAGTTTGTGCCGCACATTAGCGACCACAACGCTACGAACCCAAATCCGCAGCGGTGCTCCAAAGGCGCCTATGTTAATGAAAATATTGAAGTGACGCCATGTCGGACCACAAGCTGCCCGCTGATGATGCAGCGATTTCGTTTGAAAACCTGATGCAGGACGTGGATCGCCACCGGCACGACCGCGCCGATGTCGGTCCCCGGGTTAGCGATCGGCAAAACCTGGACTACAAACGCGCCGCCGCGACCCGCGAAACACGCCAGGTTATCGACGGACTCTCCAGCGAAGCCGCCGAGATCGTCGAGTCCTGTGAAGAACTGCTGTTCGCGGCGCCCGGTATTCAGCTCGGGCTGATGAAACGCCTGCGCAAAGGCCACATTCCCTGGGAACAGGGGCTCGACCTGCATGGCATGACCGTAGATCAGGCACGGGATGAGCTGTGCCGCTTCATTGCTGACGGCTTGCGCCAACAGGCGCGCGTCGTCCTTGTGGTCCACGGCAAGGCCTATTCTCAGGCCGGTTCCTACCCGGTCCTGAAGTCACGGGTCAATGACTGGCTGCGCCAGCTACACGGCGTCATGGCGTTCTGCTCAGCCCAACCCAAGGACGGCGGCACCGGCGCCCTCTATGTCCTGCTTAAGCGCAAGAGCGGCAAAAGTGGTTTACCCTGATAGCTGATAACAGCAACCGATTCTTTTGATCCCGGGGACAGACCATGGAACATGAATACACGCGGATTATTGAGGCGCTCGGGGAAGATGCCAGCCGCGAGGGCCTGAGAGACACGCCCGCGCGAGCGGCGAAAGCCATGAAATTTCTTACCCGCGGCTACACACAAACCCTGGAGGGCGTCGTCAATGGCGCGCTGTTCCCATCGGATAACAGTGAGATGGTGCTGGTAAAGGATATCGAACTCTACTCCATGTGCGAGCACCACCTGCTGCCTTTTGTCGGCAAGGCCCACGTGGCCTATATCCCCCAGGGCAGCGTCATCGGACTGTCCAAAATTGGCCGCATTGTCGACATGTTTGCACGCCGGCTGCAAATTCAGGAAAACATGACCAAACAGATTGCCGAAGCGATTATGCAGGTAACACATGCCGCCGGAGTCGGCGTGGTGATCGAGGCCCAGCACATGTGCATGATGATGCGCGGTATCGAAAAACAAAACGCGATCATGAAAACGTCAATGATGCTGGGCTCTTTTCGCGAAAACCTCGCCACACGCAACGAATTCATGGCACTGATTCGCGGCTGAATTACTCACCGCCCCCGGCTGCTGCAGTACAAACAAATGTTAGCCCGGGGGTAATTCCAGACGCCCCTCTTCCATGGCCGACAGCCGTTCACGGGCGATCAGGCGACCCACCTCGATCAGCTCCTCGGCGCGGTGAAATTCATAGAAGCTGCACGCTTCCTTGGGAATGGTAATGTTCAGATCGGGCGGATAGCCGGCAATTTTGTATTCGCTTAACGAACTCTGCATCACCTCCACCGAGCTGAGCAGAATATCCAGTCGACCACCAAAGCGCTCTTTAAGCGCCGCACCATTAACAGTCCCGGCATCCCAGGCACTGGGCGGGCTGTCATCATCAAGCCCGCTACTATCCAAAAAGGCATTCTGGGGCATATCCACCACCGGCAAACGGTAGCGGCTGGCATTCAGGTCCACCGCCACAATGATGTCGGCGTGGGCCGCTACCGTTGGCACAATGGGCAGCGGATTAAGCACGCCACCATCCACCAGCACACGGTTATCTTTCGTCACCACCGGAGTGAAAAAACCAGGTACCGCCGCCGACGCGCGAATAGCGCTCATCAGCGACCCCTTCTGGAACCAGACCTCCTTCTGGTGCGACAGATCGGTGGCCACCGCCGTGAAGCTCAACGGCAGACTTTCGATATCGGGGTCTCCCGCCAGTTCTCGCAGCTTTGCAAACACACGATCGCCTCGAATGGCACCTCGACTGAAGGTAACGTCCATCAGGCGCAGTATATCGATCCGTTTAAGGCCAGAGACCCACTCGCGGTAGGCATCCAGCTCACCTGCCGCATACATTCCCCCCACCAGCGCCCCCATCGAGCTTCCGGCAATGGCCTTAATATGATAACCGCGGCGTACCAGCTCTTCGATCACACCGATATGGGCATAGCCCCGCGCGCCCCCGCTGCCAAGCGCCAGAGACACGGTCACTTTGCGCGTCATCATGGTAACGCAGGTCGAATCACGACCAGCGCCCCCGCCTTGTCTTTCAGCACGCTGGGCACTAGCGGCCCGACCCCAAAAGCCTGCACATTTTCAAAACCCGCGCCGCGCACACCCGTTTCGATCTGTTTTGCCAAGGTGCCAGACTGTACCAGCGCATCTTCTACCGGGTTTCCTTGCTGATGCACCACGAGCCAGAATACCTCCTGCGGCTCGAATTCCGCCAGCAGCTGCACAATCGGATCGACCACATCCATGGGCGCGCTCGGATCGAGTGCCATCTTTGTAAAGCCCGCTACCCTGAGTTCCTGCACCAGCGCACTGCCACCGGCAACAGATATCACGTCAAGCTGCAGATATACGCGCCGGTTACCCCGCTGGACGGTATAAAGCGCCAGGTAGTCAGACCCCAGGCGCGCCGCCATATAGAATTGGGTACGATCGAGGCCATAGAGCTGCGCAATACCAAAGAAATCGTTGGCCCAGTAGTGACTGCTGCCACAATCCCGGCCACTGCACTGGAACAGCACCTCTGCGTCAAGCGCCGCCAGCTGTGAACGATAATACTCGAAAGCATCTGCGGGCTGGTGCGAATCGGGAATACGGTACGTGATACGGGTCAATTTTCCATCGAGGGCTTTGCGTTTGTCGGCCACCACGATGTTATTGGCCTTTTTGAGTTCGGACAGCATCAGCAGGTATTCTGGCGTCGGCCCCTGCTGGTAGCCTTCTATCCAGGACAGCGGGAATCGCTTGAGCAAGCCATAGTCAGCTGACCCCTCTACATCGGGCTCAGCCATCACGGCACAGGACACCAGCAAGCCGGCCAACATCAAACAGGTTTTTCTCAGCACGGTCAGACTCCATTCAATTGATCATACAGACCGGTTACCACGCAGATCGCAGTACCCTGTTTGCCCCAGGCCCCGCGGCACTGAAGCAGCAAAGACAACAACTTCGCATCAGACGTTGCCTTAACATTCCACCGGCAGCGCCTGAACCACGACCCTGCCACACCTTATATCGAATCCGTACGCCCGCTCAATGGCAGCACGAATCATGCAAGCTGTTGATTATGAGTGTAGCAATCTCTGCCGCGGCGCCTGCCTCCAGATGCAGGTGGTGATTACCGACCAGCACATGCTCGCGCGCATCGACGAGCAACGGCAGCAAGCGACGCATGCGCGCTGAATCGATTCCCTCGTTGCCCAATATCAGCTCCACCGGCGCCTTTACCCGCACAAGGAAGGCTTCGACCTGGGCTTCACTGAGGCGCACTACCGAGGGCAGCAACAGTGCAGGGTCGCTGCGCCAGCGCCAGCCGCCGGCGCAGCGTTCAAGCCCTCGTTCCACCAGCCAGCGGGCAGCCTCTGGACACACCGGCCAGCGGCCATTCATACGCGCCTCGACGGCCTGCTCAAAGGTTTTGTAGGGCCGCAGGGTCCGCCGTTCCATACGCCGGTGCTTGATCAGTGCCTGCGCCATCAACTCAGGCAGGGATTCGGCCTCATACACCAGTGGCGCCAGACCTTCTATCAGAAACAATCGGGCTACCCGTTCCGGCATACAGGCCGCCAGCAGCACGGCAACACCTGCGCCCATAGAATGCCCCAACAGGCTAAACCGCCTCAGCAGAAGCTGGTCCGCAACAGCCAGAACGTCCGCAATATTATCCCAGATATAATAGGGCGACCCGGCGGCCCGATGACTCGATTCACCATGCCCGGCCAGATCAATCGCAATCAGACGTATATCGGGCAACAGAGGGGCTAGGCGCATAAATGAAGCCGCATTATCGAGCCAGCCATGCAAGGCTAGCACAGGCTGTGCAGTCGGATTGCCCCACTCCATAATCGCCAGGCGCCGACCATTAACATCCAAACTCCAGGATTTATGCATCCTTCACCCTTTGACCAAACACAGTGCCACCAGCATAACGAAATGCGTTACCATCACCTAGCCATTAAGCAAGGAAAGCCCCATGTCGCGTAACGCCCGCGCCAAGCGCAAACACAGAGACACGAGCCAGACAGCTTTTACCTTCAAACTGGAACGGGATCCAACCCTGCAACGCCCACAGATACTGTTTTTCAGCCTGTTCAGTTTGCTCACGCTGGCCGCCCCACTCTACTACCAGCAAAATCTCGGCGGCGAGGGCCTCTATCTGCCCTATAACGCGACGACCTGGATCGCTGCGCTACTGCTAACCGCTACCGGCCTCCTGCTCGCACTGCACAGGCTGCAGCTGGTAATCCCCCGTTACGGGCTCGCACTCTTCGCGCTACCGGCAGGGCTGCTGATCAGCGGCTTTGTCACCGGCGTGGGCAACCCGTCCGAATGGCTGCTGCGACTCGGTTACGTCATGGGCGGCTTTGCATTCTTTATCGCCCTGCTTCAGTTCAGACTACGGCGCCAGCATCAGGACATGGCTCTCACACTGGTCTTGTGCGGAATCATGCTGCAGGCGCTGATCGGCTGGGTTCAGCTGCAACAGCTGCCTTTTCTCAGCGCCCTAGTACCGATCGCCAAGAGCAGCCAGCCCATAGCGATTTTTCAGCAGGTCAACCTGACGGCAAGCTTCCTGGCGACAGCGTTGCCCATCGCCATTTTTCTGGCAACGCGGCCGGGCGCCCTGCGCGCGCGCTGGCTGATACGCATCCTGCCCTACTGCGGCCTGGCACTGTGCAGCGGCGTATTACTGTCGACCGGCTCGCGGGTGGGCCTTTTAGGCGGAACTCTCGGCCTGCTGCTGGCACTCGCCGGACGGCGCCACTTCCTGCGCCAGCATCGGCGTATCAGCGCGGCACTGGGCATATCATTGCTGCTGGGAGCCAGTTTTCTGCTGTCTGACAAGGTCGAGCAAGGCTCCACATCCGCGCTCAGCAAGATCGAGCGACTGCAGCAGGGTGGCCAGGCAGACGTGCGCTTTTCAGTCTACGAAATATCGCTGGATACCATCGCCAATGCGCCGCTGTTTGGCCATGGCCTGGGCAGCTTCCAGTCGGTGTGGCAGGAGGAGCGCGGCAAGTTTCAGGACAGCCACCCCGAGCTGGATATAGGTCCGCGCTATTCCCACCCGCACAACGAGCTGCTGTTCTGGCTGGTCGAGGGTGGCCTTGTCGCCGTGGCCGGCATCCTGATCTGTGCCGGCGCCGTGGCCTGGCAGCTGGTACGTCTGGGCTCGCAGCGCGGCCTGCTGCTCGCCGGCATGTTGCTGCCCATCGTGCTGCATACGCAGGTGGAGCTACCCTTTTACATATCGTCGCCGCACTGGTTTTTGATGCTGTTTCTGCTGTACCTGACCTTTAGCCTGCGCCCGGCAAGCATTCGCCTCAAGCTGTCACAGGCCGCGCGCGGCCTCTGTACCGCCCTTCTGCTGATTATGCCCGCGGCGGGTTCAACCTTTTTGCTGCAAACACTGCTCGCCAACGCCGGCATCGTCAACTACATGAAAAGCCGCGGCCAGCAATCCGCCTTTCTTGAACCGGCGATCAACAACCTGTATTTCTCCAGCCAGGCCACTTACCTGATCATGAAGGAATCGCTGCTCATCGGTTACAGCCTGAATGACAAACAGCGCTCCACGGCTTTTATCGCCTGGGCCAATGAATACCTGCAACAGACCCCCGACATCCAGCTGTTCTACGACCTGGCGGGCGCCTATGTGCACAACGGAAATCATCAGGGGGCGCTGCAGGCACTGGAGCGCGGACTCTATATATACCGTCACAACAAGAAGCTGGAACAGGCACTGGTGGCCCTCAAATCCGGCGACATAGACCGCTATTTACAGAATCTGGCGGCGAAACAGGCTGCTCGCAACGCAGAGGCTCAAAGCCCAGCGCCGAAAACTACGAATTGATGTGAGCGGGCACCAGGCGAATACTCGCCTGGTGCCATTACGGCCGACAGACAGCGAAGAATGATGCGCGAAAGGGAACTGTTACCCGCCAGCACCATCCAGCACCATCCAGCCGAGACTGGGTGAGCGCACGGCAGAACAAGCCTGCATGCTGCTGCGCGGCCTGGATGGCTGAAGCGTCTGATTGAGGATGAGGAAATTGGCTGACAGAACGCTCAGGCATCCAGTTTTTTTATCAGGCGCGCCATGCCCGCCGCCGGCCAGTCAAGTTCCAGCATGACGAGAGCACCCGGGTCCATGGGCTCGGCATAACGCGCATTTCCATCCAGCAGCGTAGCAACCAGATTACCCAGCAGAGGCTGATGCGCCACCATCAGCACCCCCGGCCAGGGCAACTGTTCGAGCTGAGCCAGCGCATCGCTCACAGAGGATTCCGGCACGAAGGCCACCTTCGGCGCCAGTATCGGTACACCGAGCACCTCGGCGACGAGCGCAGCGGTCTGGCGCGCCCTCAGATAAGGGCTTGAAACAACCGCCTTGACCCCGGCCAGCTGCTGCACGTTGGCCGCCAGCATCGCCCGTACAGCGGCTGTACCCGCAGGCGTCAGGGACCGCTCTGCATCCACCGGCGCGTCCCAGCCCGCTTCACCGTGGCGCATGACAAATAGTTCCATGCCTGACCTCTGCTAGTCGCCGGCAGCCTCTCAGCTGCGCGGCAGAACGAACTCGACATCGCTACTTTGCTCGTTGAGCATCAGCATCTTGGCCACCGCTGCCGCCGGCGCATGATTGAAGACCACCTCATAGAGGCCCGCCACCAAGGGCATATAGATCCCTAGCTGATCGGCCTTTTCCTTGACCCGGTGCAACGTATTGACGCCTTCCGCTACCTCACCCAGTGCCGCAACTGCCTGCTCCAGCGACTTGCCTTCGCCCAGAGCAAACCCCACGCGGTAATTGCGCGACAGCGGCGACATGCAGGTCACGATCAGGTCACCCACACCCGCCAGCCCCAGGAAGGTCAGAGGATTGGCGCCCATGCTGACAGCGAAGCGACTCATTTCCGCCAGGCTGCGCGTCATCAGCATGCTACGGGTATTCTCCCCCATACCCAGCGCATTACTCAAACCCGCTGCAATGGCGTAGATATTTTTGAGCGCGCCACCGAGCTCAACACCATACATGTCGGTACTGGCATAAACTCGAAAATAAGCCGTATGCAGCGTGCTCTGCACCAGCTCTCGCAGCGCCTCGCTTTCACTGGCGACAACCGTCGCCGTGAGCTGGTGCGCAGCGACTTCCTTGGCCAGGTTAGGCCCACTCAGCACACCAATTTGCGCATCGGGGAGCTCATCACTGAGGATTTCACTCATCAAGCTGAAGGTGCCGGCTTCTATGCCCTTGGTGGTGCTGACAACCATCTGCCCGGGCACCATATAGGCGCGAGCCTCGTGAACCACGGCGCGAAAGCCGCCACTGGGAATCGCCACGAACACCAGCGCGGCCCCGTCCAGCGCCTCTTCAAGACTGGAGTGGGCTTGCAGGGAAGCGGCCAGACGATAGCCCGGCAGGTACTTGCTATTCTCTCGACTCTGGCGAACTTTCTCGACCTGCTGCGCATCGCGCATCCAGAGCCTAACCTGAATGCCTTTTTCCGCCATGATATTGGCCAGCACAGTACCAAAGCTGCCACCGCCCAACACGGTTACTCGCATCCCGCCATTCATTAATCAAAACTCCCTGGAAATATGCATATCGAACCGAATCGCCAATGAGGCAACCGAGTGACGCCTGCACAAGAATCCCGCGCAGGCGTCCGCGCCAATCAGGCTGTCGGCGTCGACTTTGGCTCATCCGTTGCTTCACCTGATGCAGCAGCATCAGCCGTACGACTCTGAGGCGCATTATCCGAGTTTTTGCTTTTCTCAGCGGCCGGGACTTCTGCTGCGGGCGCCTCGCCAGTAACGGTGGTCTCCCCTGCCGGAACATCCGCAGGCTCCACCGCGGGCTCTACCTGTGCCGGCTTTTGCCGTGCAGTATCAGCGCCAGCTTCCGCCTCCACCGCACGTTCTGCAGCCGGCGCCACCGACGCGTCGTCGGGCGTACTGACCTCACTGGCAGCATCAGCGCCCGCCTCAGGCTTCGGCTCAGCCTCGGCGGCAGAAGCCGATGCGCTGGCATCTGCATCGACAGTCTCAGAGGATTGCGCCTTGACCGCAGGCACGTCGAGCAGCAGCTCGGGATCAGGGTGCAGGCAGTTCATTTTTACGCCGGTTTCCACTTCGATTTCCGGAATCAGGAAAGAGTCGTTTTCACAGGCAAAACACACCGACGCCCCGGTGGCACCGGCACGTCCTGTGCGGCCAATGCGGTGCACATAGTCTTCCGGATCTTCCGGCAGTTGATAGTTGATGACGTGGGTGACGCCGTCGATATGAATCCCTCGGCCGGCAACATCGGTCGCCACCAGCACCTGGATCTTGCCATTACGGAAATCTTCCAGCGTGCGCAGACGCTTGTTCTGGGGAATCTCGCCGGACATCAGCGCAGCACGCAGTCCATCCTTTTCAAGCCGCTCGGCCAGGGCGCGGGTCTCGTGACGCCGGTTGCCAAACACGATGACCTTCTCGATACCGTTAACGCGAATATAGTTGCGCAACAAACGATACTTCTGGCTGCTGGACACCAGGAATACGGTCTGGCTGATATTATCCGTGGTCTTGCGATCAGCTTCGATTTCAACCCGCACCGGGTCCACTGTCCATTGCTGCGCCAGACTCATGATATCGTCCGAGAAGGTGGCGCTGTACAGCAGTGTCTGACGGTCTTCCCCCTTGCGCGGGGTCTGGCGAATGATGGTACGCACGTCGGGGATAAAGCCCATGCTCAGCATTCGGTCGGCTTCATCCAGCACCAGTACTTCAACGTTGTACAAATCCACGTCTTTGGAGCGCACGAAATCAATCAGGCGACCCGGCGTCGCCACCAGAATGTCCACCGGACGCTCACGCAGCTGTGCACGCTGATTCTCGTAATCCATTCCACCCACCAGCGCAACGACGCTGATATCGGCGTACTTGCCCAGATCCACCGCATCGGATGCGATCTGCAGCGCAAGCTCACGCGTCGGCGCCACGATCAACACCCGGGGCTCACCCAGGCGCCGCTCTTCACCCAGCGGGAAGTCGAGCAGGTCCGTAATGATGCCGGTCAGAAAGGCCGCGGTCTTGCCGGTTCCCGTCTGGGCTTTGCCAATAATGTCCTTGCCTGCAAGCGCGGGCTCAATGGTGGCAGCCTGGATCGGCGTGCAGTACTGGAAGCCCTGATCCTGTATGGCATGCAGTACGGCGTCCGGCAAGTTGAAGTCATGAAAACGTGACTTGCCTTCCTGGACGGGCACCACAAAATCGGCCGGTGACCATTTGTGCTCTGTCTTGGTTTCGCTACGCTGACGGGAGCCCGAACGCTTGCGTGAAGAGCCGCGTGACGGACGTCTACGCTTTTTGCTTTTATCGTCGTTATTCAATGTGAAACCCTGTTAGTTCAGTTTGCGCCTGAAAGGTGGCAACGCATCCAGCAGCTGTCTGCCATATCGTTTGGTTACCACTCGGCGATCCAGCAATATAATGTTGCCGCTATCTTGTTCTGTTCTGAGCAAGCGCCCTACCGCCTGGGTAAGCCGCATGGAAGCGACCGGAACGCTCCAGTCGATAAACGCATTACCGCCCTGGCGTTCAATCCACTCCGCCATGGTCGCATCCACCGGGTCATCCGGCACGCTGAAAGGCAGCTTGGCAATAATGACTTCGGTAAGGTAGTCGCCGGGCAAATCGACACCCTCGGCAAACGACGCCAGACCGAAAATAATACTCTGCGTGCCCTTATCAATCGCCGCACGGTGCTGCTGCAGTATTTCGTTCTTCGAAAACTGCCCCTGGGACAGAATGGTATTCTTAATGGATTCATCCAACTGTTCAAGCACAGTGCGCATCTGACGCCATGAGCTGAACAAAACCAGGGTCGCCGTTGCCTGCGGCAGCCGCTTGGCGAGAAACTCCGCTACCTCGGCTGTATGTGCTTCCGGGTTGGACGGGTCTGCCTGCATCGGCGGCACCCAGAGTTCGGCGCAGCGTTGATGATCAAACGGACTTTGCAGTCGTTCACACGGGCTGTCCGCGGGCAGGCCCAGGTCCACCAGCACACGATCGAACTGCCCCAGCGCCGTCAAGGTGGCCGATGTCACGACAGCGCCGTAACAGTGTTGCCAAAGGTGTTCGCTCAGTGTCGCCGCGGCAGATACCGGACTGCTGCGGCATTCAAAATCAATCCCGTCGGCGGATTCGACAACATTGATCCAGCGCGCCGTGGGCGACGCGCCGGCGGGATCGGGATTGCGGTAGGAACGTACCAGCGCGTGAATCGCCTGCATTCGAGCCAGCAGCAGCCCGGTTTGCGGATACCAGCGCTCGGCTGCATCCTTTTCTATCTCCGGAATGCCGCCATCGATGGCCTCTTTCAGCAGCTCTACGATCTGTTCAAATTTGACCGCCGCCTTGTCGGCCACCAGGGTCAGATCACCGGCCTCAATACGCAGCGCTTCCGGAAGCTGCCCGTTGGGGAAGCGAAAACGATCCGACTTGGGACTGCCGTTTGACTCGGTCAGCAATGCGCGCAAGGTGCGCTGGAAGCTCTCCAGACACTGGTTCAGGTCTGTAAAAGGCTGCGCCAGCTGCGACACATAGGTGGAGAGTACCTGGTGCTCGCCACAGTCAACACGCATTTTTTCGAGCTGTCGCGTCGCCGCCGAAAGCCAGCGAATACTGCCGGCCACCCGCATGCTGTACGAGAAATGGCCGATGGCCTTCGCCGCCAGATGGTGGCCTTCGTCGAACACATAGATGCTGTCGGCGGGGTCCGGCAAAATGGCCCCCCCGCCCAGCGCGAGATCCGCCATCACGAGGTCGTGGTTCGCGATCACCACCTCCGCCTGATCCAGCGATTCCCGGGCGCGATAGAACGGGCAGGCACTGAAGTTATGACAGCGCCGGTTGGTGCACTGCAAATGATCACTGGTGAGCGGATGCCACAACTGGTCCTCCAGCTCGCGCTTGAGGTTATCACGATCACCGTCCCAGCGCCCCGACGCAAACTCGTTTAGCAGATCCCGATAAAGCCCCAGATCTGCCTCATCCAGCTTGTGCACCTGCTCATCTTCATACAGTGCGATCTGGCCCATGGCATCCTGGCTATCGAGCAGGCGTTCAGCCTTGTTGATGCACAGATAACGCCCGCGCCCCTTGGCCAGACTCACCTTGACCGGCAGCTGGGCATGCAGGGCAATGTCGGGCAGATCCTTGTATAGCAACTGCTCCTGCAAGGCCACGGTGGCCGTCGACAGCACCAGTTTCTTGGTGGCAGCCCTGGCAATCGGAATGGTTCCCAGCAGGTACGCCAGCGTCTTGCCCGTACCGGTGCCGGCTTCCACCAGCACGACATGTCCCTGGGACTGGCGCACACCCGATGCATCGGCCTCAATACCACCGATGACGCGCGCCACCGCGGCTACCATCTGACGCTGCCCGTAGCGCGACTTCAGGCCCTTGGCATCAAGGAACGCCCGATAGGCCTGCTGAATCTGTTTTTTAAGGTCCTCGGTTAGCAACGCAGCATCCGGATCGACTGAGACAGGAGCCGCGATTCTAGCAAAACACTGGATATATCAACAGAATTTGCTTTACCGGATTAAAGTACTGTATATACTTACACGTACTGTATAAAACAACAGGCCAAGATGATGAAACTGACCCGCCGACAAACGGATGTGCTCGAGTGCATCAAGCAGCATATCGAAACCACCGGCTATCCGCCTACGCGGGCAGACATAGCACGCGAGCTTGGCTTCAAGTCGGCCAATGCTGCAGAAGAGCATCTCAAGGCACTGGCCCGCAAGGGTGCGATTGAAATAATACCCGGCACTTCTCGCGGCATTCGACTACCAGACCCAGGGCTCGATGCCGCCAACGAAAGCCTGCCCATCGTGGGGCAGGTGGCCGCGGGCTCGCCCATCCTCGCTGAACAGCATATCGAGGATCACTGCACCATCTCCGCCGATTTTTTTCACCCGCCTGCCGATTACCTTTTACGCGTCAAAGGCCAGAGCATGCGCAATATCGGCATCATGGATGGCGATCTGCTGGCGGTACATCAGTGCCAGGAAGCCCGAAATGGCCAGATCGTGGTGGCACGCATCGGCGATGAAGTAACCGTAAAGCGCTTCAAGCGCGACAAGAACCGGGTATACCTGATCGCTGAAAACGAAGATTTTGCTCCCATAGAGATCGACCTGAAGGAACAGGAAATTTCCATTGAAGGTCTTGGTGTCGGTGTCATCCGCCGCGGAGGAGAACCGCTATGAATACTGCCCCTGCCCCCAAATACCGCCGCACCTTCCACCAGGGTGCAGCCAGCCATCGCCCGGCCCTGAGCAACCATCGCGCCGGTAAACTGACGGAAATCATTACCCACGACAACGACCTGTCCAGCATGCCCCTGCTCATGCCCCTGCTGGCGCAGCTCAGCCGTGATGACCGCTGGTTCGCCTGGGTCGCCCCACCTGCACTGCTACCCAAGACACTGTTGACCGATGCCGGCATTGATCTTGGAAAGGTGATTTTGCTTCAGCCTGACAGCGGACACAGCGTGTTTGATCTCGCCCGCCGCGCTCTTAGCACCGGCACCTGTCACGCGGTTATCTCGTGGCCGGGTTATCTGTCAGAGTTTGAGCTAAAGGCACTGGAACAGGCCTCTGCCTGCGGGGACAGCCACGGCATTCTGATACGAGGCCGCGAACACGCCTGATCCGACTGCACACATCAACTCACAGACGCCCGCAGGGTGACTGTGAGGACAGCATCTATCGGAACCAAAGCGAATACAGCGGTATTACTGACAGCAGCACACATGAAAAGCATATATGAAGAGCAATTATGAAATTGCGGGCTAACGCTAACGCGTGGAACTCTTTATAAAAAACCGCTAGTGAACAACAGGCGGCCTGAGCACCTCGTCCCGGGCCTCACGCTGACGCGCGCCCGCCTCGGCAACCAGCTGAACGCCGGCTGACAGCATGATCTTGGCAATATTGATACGCTCATCACCCAGCGTACTGATCAGCTCATCGGAAAAACTCAACGTCAGCAGAGGCTCATCCTGCTCGCTCGGCCGACGGACAACAATATCGCCCGACTCCAGCATGACAATTTCAAGCATTGCGTCCTTCATTCGATCCTTTTGCCTTTCAGTTTCTATCTCACCCATTTAAGCCGGCATGACAACGCCCTGGATCCGCCCAGGTGTAACGCGTCACACGCCTGCAAAGACGACCGTCACCACTCCTGCATGCCGGCCCGCAGTCGATCAGCAAGCTGCGTAAGCTCGCGATACCATTGTCGGCACAGCTGCGGCGACACATCAGACACAGCCACATCAGTACTAACCTGCACCAGTCGTATCTCGGACTGACTCTGCGGTGCGTCAATAGCCTGGGCCCTGGCGCCGGATTGCCAGCAGGCGCCATAGGCCGCACGCAGGCGCCGTAGCCAGGAACCTGCGTCTTGTTCCAGCGAAGCCAGCTCGGCGCGTTCGGGTGACTGCACGCCCGCCTGCTCAAACAGAGCATCCAGATCGGCGAAGGACTGGACCTGAGCAACATCCAGGCGGTAATGATCGCCAATTTCGCGCAAAAGAGCGCCATACGCCGATTCCAGATGGAACAGCAGCGACTCCTGGCAGCACTCAACCTGTGCCTGACTACTCCAGCCGGTCGACTCTTCTGCCTTGGCCAACTGTTCCAGCTGCAGCTGTACAAAGTTCAGCTTCTGACTGGTTCGGGAAACAAATACACTCATACTGCCTGCACCGCCGGCCTATTTGGATTTTTTGGCTTTTTCTTCCACCACCCAGCGACCGCCATCAAAGTAGGCGCGCCACCCGGTTGCCTTGCCTTCGACTTCAGTCATCACGTACTGCTCCTTGGTCTTGCGACTGAAGCGCACCAACGTCGGATTACCATCACTATCCGCGACAGGCGCATCAAACAGGAAGCTGTACTTGGGATCGATTTCATCCTTGTGCGGCAACAGCTCCTTGATCTTGGGCGGCCGGGTTTCGCGGTTCTTCGGAAACTGGCTCGCCGCCAGGAACAGGCCACTGGCGCCGTCACGCAGGATATAGGTGTCGTCAACCTTTTCGCACTTCAACTCGGGCATGGGCACCGGGTCCATCTTGGGCGGCGCGGCTTCGCCGCTCTTTAGCAACTTGCGAGTGTTTTTGCATTCGCTATTGGAGCACCCAAAATACTTGCCGAAACGCCCAGTCTTGAGCTCCATCTGCGCACTGCACTTGTCACACTCGATGGTAGGCCCTTCATAGCCCTTGATACGGTAGCTGCCATGCTCAACCTCAAAGCCATCGCAATCCGGGTTGTTGCCGCACACATGCAGTTTGCGCGACTGATCAATCAGGTAGGAGTCCATTGCCGCACCACACTTAACACAGCGGTGCTTCTTGCGCAGCAGGCGTGATTCGGCTTCATCATCCGCATCCTCACTGACTACCTCGTCGCCGGAAACCAGATTGATGGTCTCCTTGCAGCGCTCTTTGGGCGGCAGCGCATAGCCGGAACAGCCCAGGAATACGCCGGTACTGGCGGTCCTGATCATCATGACCCGACCGCACACGGGGCAAGGAATATCGGTTTCGGTGGGCGTATTGGGCCGCATCCCCCCTTCAGCACTACGCGACTCCTCGAGTTTCTTGACGAATCCCGCATAGAAGCCATCGAGCACCTCTTTCCAGTTTTTGTCACCACTGGCGACATCATCCAGCGCCTCTTCCATGCGCGCTGTGAAACTGAAATCCATCAGATCGCTAAAGTTTTCGGTCAGACGCTCGGTAACGATGTCACCCATCTTTTGGGCATAAAACCGCCGATTCTGCACCTCAACATAGCCACGATCCTGAATGGTGGAAATAATCGCCGCATACGTCGAAGGCCGCCCAATGCCGCGTTTTTCCAGTTCCTTGACCAGGCTCGCTTCGGTATAACGCGGCGCAGGCTTGGTAAAGTGCTGCTTGGGATCGAGCTCTTCAAGCAACAGCGTCTGCCCTGCCTTGAGATCCGGCAGAATCACGTCTTCGTCACTTTTACCCTTGGCCGGCAACACTCGGGTGAAGCCATCGAACTTAAGAATTCGACCCCGCGTACGCAGCTCAAAGTCTCCGGCACTGACCTGCACACGCGTACTGAGGTACTCCGCAGGTTTCATCTGACAGGCCAGGAACTGTCGCCGAATCAAGTCATACAAACGCTCAGCGTCCCGCTCCATGTTTGTCAGTGCAGTCGCTTCAATACTGACATCAGATGGACGTATGGCCTCGTGCGCCTCCTGCGCACCCTCCTTGCTGCTGTACACGACCGGCGCATCGGGCAGGTACTTGCTGCCAAACGCATCACCGATATACTCACGGCATTGTTCCACCGCATCACTGCTGAGATTGGTGGAGTCGGTTCGCATGTAGGTGATGTAACCGGCCTCGTAGAGCCGCTGGGCCATCATCATGGTTTTTTTGACACCAAACCCAAGCCGTGTGCTGGCCGCCTGCTGCAACGTGGAGGTGATATAGGGCGCGCCAGGTTTGGTTGTCGTCGGCTTGTCTTCACGCTTGGCAACCTTGAAGGTCGCATCTTGCAGCAGCTTTACTGAAGCGCTGGTGTCCGCTTCACTGACCGGCCGGAACGCCTCGTCCTTGTAGCGGGTCACCTGCAGCCGCACCCCGGCCTTGTCCTCAGTCCGCGTATTGGCGTGTAACTCCCAGTACTCTTCAGGTATGAAGGCACGGATCTCCCGCTCGCGCTCAACGACCAGACGGGTTGCTACGGACTGAACACGTCCGGCGGACAGGCCGCGCGCGACCTTTTCCCACAGCAGCGGAGACAGCATGTAGCCCACTACGCGGTCCAGAAAACGCCGCGCCTGCTGCGCATTGACCCGCGCCAGGTCAAGCTCGGAGGGCTGCTCAAAGGCAGCCTTGATTGCTTTCTTGGTGATTTCGTTGAACACGACCCGGCGATAGCGTGAATCATCCCCGCCGATGGCCTCACGCAAATGCCAGGCAATCGCTTCCCCCTCGCGGTCCAAATCGGTCGCGAGATAGATTTCGTCGGCATTTTCAGCCAGCCGTCTGAGCTCTTCGACGACCTTTTCCTTGCCAGGAAGAATCTCGTAGTGCGCTGCCCAGCCATTGTCAGGGTCAACACCCATGCGGCCGATCAACTGCTCCCTGGACTTGCGTTCCTTGTAAACCGCCTTGTCCTCGGGCGACATCTTGCGCGTCAAAGCCGCCTGACGCGCCCGCTCCTTGGGGTCACTTTTAGTTGCGGTCCCGCTGGTCGGAAGATCGCGGATATGGCCTACGCTCGACTTAACGACATACTGACTGCCGAGGTATTTGTTTATCGTCTTGGCCTTTGCAGGGGACTCGACGATAACGAGAGACTTTCCCATAAAATAATGTTCCTTGGCGCGGGACCGGCTAACTGAATCAGCGTGCATATATAAGTGCTGACATTGCGGGGGTCAAGCAAAGCGAAGAAAAAGCTGCTTTTTTGTCGCTTAGCGGGGCAGAACGCTGCATCCGAAGAAAAAAGCTTCTGTTACACTTTATGATTCATAGACTTAATAACCAACCCCCGATGGCACTCATGCTGCACGACAACATCATCATACTCATCATAATCGCCGTTGTCGGACTCCTGGCCCTGATTGGCAGCCATCTAATCAGCCAACGGGAGCGGCATGCCCACAAGCAGGCCACGCGCGTGCAGTGGCTGGGACAGCAGGCAGAACACGGCATCAGTACCCTGGGCATATTGCGTGCCTGCAACTGCAAACCCGAGATCATTGAGCGCATTGAAACCCATGTAGCAGGCCTGATCAGTGAAATGGCATCACTGGCACCGAACAACCCGCTACTCAGCACACTGAACAACCAGAAACAGAGCGCAGATCGCACCACGGGCACGTCTGCCTCATTGAATAGCGACCGCGCCATCAAGCGCGCATCCATCTACATTAATCATGCACGCGAGTTGCTGACAGAAATGGCGCAGGACAACAAGCTGGCGCCGCCCATCGCCAAGAACTACGTTCAGGAGTTGCACTGGCTGAACGTATCGATGATTGCCACGGCGCACCTCACACAAGGCCAGAAAAGCCTGAGCCTTCAGGACAAGCCCGCGGCGCTGTCTCACCTGAAACACGCCAAGGCCGTGCTGACCCGCGCCATGGTGCCACAGCACCTTAAACAGGAGCGCCTGGGCCAAATACAGACTCTGCTGGACAGCCTTGAGCCAAGCCCCCAGCGCTCAGGCGGCACTCTGGCCGACAACCTCGAAGACTACTTCAGGGAGCACTGAGGTTCCACAGCCAGTTATTCGCATCACTGACCCGCATCACCGCTCATCGAGGCGAGCAAATCGCTTAACCGGCACACCGCCGGGGCCTGCGACCGTTTCGATAAACATTTCCAGCGGCCTGACCCACAACCCCATGTCACCGTAGCAGGGTCGGTAAACGACCAGCCATTCCTCGGTCTCCGAGTGACGAGCACAACCCACCACTTCGTACTCGCCGCCCTTGTAATGTCGATAGATTCCCGGCTCGACTTGTTGCTCGCTTGTCACACTTATCTCCTTTTAGAACCCTGCATCAATTACGCGCTGCAGCATGAGCTGAATTTTATCCAGTTCGTCAATACCACCACGCTCACTCCAGTATGCTGTGACATACAATGGAGTCGATTCCAGCGCCAAAACATCCTGCGGCAGCGCCCGCAAGGCGTCCGCGAGCACATTGAGCTGCGCCTGCGCCAAGATGCCCTCGCCCTGCTTCCAGCTCCATCCCTCCGGGAGCCCGTCACAGGCAAGAGAACGGATTCGAAATACTTGCCAGGGAATTAACCGATCCCGCTGGGCTGCACTGAGACCACTGCGCAGCTTGCGATAAGCCGCACGGTCATACTCGTCGGCATCGGCTTCACCCGTCGCACGGGGCGCCGCCAACCTGACCAGCTGCACCTGCAGCCCCAGGGTGCGAGCCTTGCTACGCAGTGCCGCCTGAGCCTTTTCCCGCGGTGACGGCATGGCCCACATCATCGACCCCACCAGCGACAGCATGATGAGCACAATTATTCCCCAGGTCACCATAAATGCTCTACGTCCTGCTAAATATATTGAGTGCCCGACAGCCGGATCACTATGCTAATCTCAAGTTAACGAAACCAGATGGAAAACATTGATCATGAGCGCTTATAAACGAATCTTGCTGGCTGTTGACCTGTCCGAAGAATCAGAGCAATTGATCGACAAGACCTGTGAGATCGCTGATCGAAATAACGCCGAGCTGAGCCTGATTCACGTGATCGAGCCGCTGAGCTTTGCGTATGGCGGCGATGTCCCCATGGACCTCACCACTATCCAGGAGCAGCTCGACGATCACGCACGCGTAAAACTCGACAGTTTCGCCAGCCGCCTCAGTCATCCGGTGACCCACAAGCTCATTGTCAGCGGGCATACCGAGTCCGAAATTCACCGTTATTGCGACGAACACGATATTGATCTGGTGATCGTAGGCAGTCACGGTCGTCACGGCCTGTCACTGTTGCTCGGTTCCACCGCCAACGGCGTGTTGCACGGCGCCCATTGCGATGTACTCGCCATCCGGGTTCAGCCGACCAAATAGGACGACAGCCCCGGAGCTGGCTACTGCCAGCTCCGGGGCGCCTCAAGACCCCACAGGCGGGCCGTCCAGGGGACTTTACTCCTGCATGGCTTCCAGCTCCACCCAGCGTTCCATCAGCAGTTCGACCACTTTTTCCTGCTGCGCGAAGGCATCCAGCCCCGCCTGGATCTGCTCCTGACCCTGCTCATAGAAACCGCTGTCCGACATCGCCGCCTGCAGCTGGGCCAGTTTCGCTTCAGCCTCTTCAAGCTGCGCAGGTAGCGCATCCAGCTCGCGCTGCAATTTGTAGCTCAGCTTGCGGGCAACCTTGGCCTGGGGCGCCCCTTCCTTTGCCAGTACCGGTTTTTCTGCCCGCCCCTTTGAGGCCTGGGCGGCGACCGGCTGAGGACGCTGGCGAATCCAGTCCTGATAGCCACCCACATATTCGCTGACTTTACCCTGCCCTTCAAACACCAGGGTACTGGTCACAACATTGTCGAGGAAGGCACGATCATGGCTCACCAGCAGCACGGTACCGGTAAACTCCAGCAGAATTTCTTCCAGCAGTTCAAGGGTTTCAACATCCAGATCGTTGGTCGGCTCATCAAGCACCAGCACGTTGGCCGGCTGGCTAAACAGTTTGGCCAGCAAAACCCGGTTGCACTCACCACCGGACAGCGCCTTTACCGGTGTACGAGCGCGTTCGGGCGCAAACAGGAAATCGCTGAGATAGCTGATGATATGGCGATCCTTGCCGTTGATGCTGATACTCTCCCGCCCCTGGGAAATGTTGTCGATAACCGTTTTTTCCATGTCCAGCTGGCCACGCAGCTGGTCAAAATAGGCAACTTCGACCTTGGTACCCTGGTTCACCTCTCCGGAATCCGGCTTCTGTTCCCCCAATACCAGCTTGAGCAGACTGCTCTTGCCAATACCGTTAGGTCCGATAAGGCCGATACGGTCACCGCGATTGATGGTCAACGACAGATTGTCTACCAGCGTGCGGCCGTCATACCCCAGTGACACGCCCTTGAGTTCCGCCACCAGCTTGCCGGAGCGCTGTGCCGTTTCCAGACCAAACTTGGCAGCCCCCTGGCGATTGCGACGCTCTGAGCGCTCCTTGCGCAGCGCTTCAAGCGCACGTACACGCCCTTCGTTGCGGGTGCGACGTGCCTTGATGCCCTGACGAATCCAGACTTCTTCCTGGGCCAGTTTTTTATCGAACTCGGCATTGTGACGGGCCTCTTCGGCCAACATCTGCTCCTTGCGCACCTTGTACTGACTGTAACTGCCGGGAAAGGACACCAGCTTGCCACGATCAATTTCGACGATACGCGTGGCCAGGGACTCAACCAGTGAGCGGTCATGGGAAATAAACAGCAGGCCGCCGCGATATTCTTTCATCTGCTGCTCGATCCACTCAATGGTCTCGATATCCAGATGGTTGGTCGGCTCGTCCAGCAGCAGCAGGTCCGGCTCCTGCACCAGTGCAGCACCAAGCGCCGCACGACGGCGCCAGCCACCGGACAACTCGGACATAAAGCGGTCGTCCGGCAGGCCAAGACGTTCCATGACACGTTGCACCTTTTGTTCCAGGTGCCAGCCATCCACGGCTTCGATCTGCTGCTGCAACACATCGAGTTTTGCCATGGTGCGCTCGTCATGTTCCATCACCAGCTCTTCGTAGCGCCGGCGCATTTCAACGATTTCACCCAGGCCACCCATGACCACATCCCGCACTTTACGCTCATCGGCCGCAGGCAACGCCTGGGGCAGCTCGGCGATACGGCAGCCCGGGTCGACCCAAAAATCGCCGTTATCGGCCTGCAATTGACCACCGATGAGTTTCAACAGCGTGGACTTGCCCGCACCATTGAGCCCGACCAGCGCGACGCGCTCGCCAGGATCTATCTGAAAGCCGACTTGGTCCAGCAATGCCCTGGTACCAAAGGCGATGGAAATATTGTCAAGTCGTATCAGCGGCATAATGTATGTATTCGGCTCATTTGAGGGACGCATATTCTACCGTAAAACCGGGCTAAATATGAAAACTGTTCAACACCTGTCTTTTCGGGTGATGTCTCCATTAGACTGATCATCACATCCGCAAAAACAGGGCTGTAAACGGACTATGAAACCACTCTCACTGATGTTTGCAGCGTTGGCATGGAGCTGCACGTTTTCACTCTCAACACACGCAACCAGCATCACTCCGACCGATAGCTACGCCCGGGAGCGGACCAGCTACCAGGAAGCCATGCAGGCCGCCGCATCAAGAGACTGGAGCAGCTTTGAGTCCATTGCCACCAAGCTCAAGCAATACCCGCTCTACCCCTATCTGGAATACACGCGCCTCGAGGCGCAACTGGCCAGCGCCAGTCAACGCCAGGTCAGCGATTTTATCTCATCCCATGCAGACACTCCCCTGGCAATGCGCCTGCAGCGCAGCTGGATCAACCAGCTGGCACGCCAGCAGGCATGGAGCGGCCTCCTTCGCGCCAGTACCCAGATGCCCGTTGGCGGCACCAAGTATCAGTGCCTTGAACTCGTCGCCCGGCTCAACACGGGTGACACCAAGACCGCCTATGCCAGCGCAGCGGAGCTCTGGGATGTGGGCACGTCACAGCCAGACGCCTGTGACCCGCTGTTCGATAGCTGGATCAAGACCGGGCACCTGAGTTCGGACATCGCCCTGAGCCGGTTTTTCAAAGCAGTCGAGGCCGGCAATACCTCGCTGGCGAAATACACGCAACGCTTTATATCAGACCCGAAACAGAAGGCCGTCAGCGATCTGTTCCTGAAGATCAACAGCGACGCCAAACTGCTGGCAGACCGCAACCTGCTGACCCCGGGCAACGCCCTGCATGGGCGCATCGCCGCCCATGGCATCCGCGACCTGGCCCGCAGGGATCTGGAAGGGTCCTTTGATCTCTGGTTACGGGACAGGGACAGACTCAAGGTAGACCCGCAACGGCGTACCACCCTGGATCGCTACTTCGGCGTACGCATGGGCAAAAATTTCCTGCCGGACTACGAAGCGCGGATGGCGCGTCTGGACCCCGACTTCAAGCAGGAAGATATTACCGAATGGCGCATTCGCAACGCGTTGGCCCGTTTCGACTGGGCCAGGGTACAGCAGCTGATTAAGCGCCTGCCAGCAGAGCTCCAGGCCAACGAGCGCTGGCTGTACTGGAACAGCGTGGCCATCGACAGCACCGGCAAGGGCAACAACAGCCCCGAAAGCCTGTCGCGCCTCACAGGCGCGCGTAACTTCTACAGCTTTCTCGCCGCCGAGATGCACGACCGGCCCTACGACCTGCAGGACGAGCCCGCAGGCTTTGACAGCGCCCAGCTGAAACGCCTGGAACAGAAGCCGGCATTCAAGCGCATGCGCGAACTGCTGCTGCTGGAGGAAAACTATCAGGCCCGCTCGGAATGGAACCTGGCGCAGACCCGACTCAGTGACAGCGACCGCCACGCCGCGGCCCACGTCGCCAGCCGCTGGGGCTGGCACGACCAGTCCATTCGCGGCGCCATAAGCTCAAATCGCTGGAACGACCTGGCCATTCGTTTTCCCCACCCGTACAAGACACTGTTCAAGCAGTACGCTGCGGATCGCGGCATCAACCGCACCTGGGCACTGTCCGTTGCTCGCCAGGAAAGCGCTTTCCAGGCCTCGGTCCAATCCGGCGCGGGCGCCCGCGGCCTGATGCAGTTGATGCCCAAAACAGCCGCCCAGACCGCCAAACGCTACACCGTGCCGTATCGCAACAGCAGTGACCTCTACAACCCCGAAACCAACATTGCGCTTGGCACCGCTTACCTGGCGCAGATGCTGGAACGCTTCAATGGCAACCGGGTTTTCGCCACGGCAGCCTATAATGCGGGCCCTCACCGGGTATCACGCTGGCTCGAAGAGCGCGGCCATCTGCCACTGGATATCTGGATCGAGACGATCCCGTTTGATGAAACCCGCAACTATGTGCAAAACGTGCTGGCGTTTGGGGTCATCTATGATGTCCGCGACCAGCAGCCAACGCGCATGCTGACTCCTGCGGAATCGGCGAGCCTGGCGCTGTACCAGACCTCGAGCGCCAAAAAGCTCTAACCAGGGCACGCCTGCTGCCCACCGGGGCCGCCATCAGGCACGCCGGAGGGTACGCACTGAAAAACGTCGGCACTGCTGGCATAATGGCATCCGACTCTTTTCGCCTGCGCCAGGACAAACCCCGTGCTTGACCCCATGACAGACATCGGTGCCAACCTCACCGACAAGCGTTTCGCCCATGATCTCGACGCCGTACTCGCGCGCGCCAGCGCGGCGGGCGTCAGCACGCTGATCGTTACCGGCACCAGCGCAGCTGGCAGCGACGACGCCCGCAGCCTGTGCGAGCGCCATCCCGGGCAGCTTTACTTCACCGCCGGCATTCACCCGCACCACGCAAGTGATTACTGTAGCGACAGCCACGTACGGTTACGCCATCTCGCCCGCCACCGCGCCTGCGTCGCCATTGGTGAAACAGGCCTGGATTTCAACCGGAATTTTTCCAGCCCGGCGCAGCAGGTCGCAGCATTCGAACAACAGCTCGAGCTTGCCAGCGAAACCGGCCTGCCGCTTTTTTTGCACGAACGGGATGCCCACGCACAACAGCTGGCCATGCTCAAAAGCCATCGCAACACCATCAGCCGCGCCGTTGCCCACTGCTTTACCGGCACGGCTGACGAGCTGTATGGCTACCTGGAACTGGATCTCTACATCGGACTGACCGGCTGGATTTGCGACGAGCGCCGCGGCGGCCACCTGCTGGACCTGATCAAGGACATCCCCGCGGACCGCCTGCTGCTGGAAACAGACGCGCCTTACCTGCTACCACGGGATTTGCGCCCCAAGCCCAAATCAGGGCGGAACGAACCCTGCTACCTGCCCCACATCGCCGAGCGCGTCGCCAAAGCTACGGGCGAGTCAATTGAGGCACTGCGAGCCCGGCTGCACTCAAACAGCCAGACCTTCTTCGCGCTGCAGCCTGATCAGGCAGGTCACTAAGCCAGCCCTTCGACAAAATCCAGCAGTGTGGCGCGATCAAACGGCCAGCCCAGCTCCGCGCCACTGGATTCGTCCACCAGCACCGGGATGCGTACACCGTAGCGTTCCACCAGGGCATCATCCTCTGCAATATCCACCTCGTCGACGCTGTGCAACCCGGGGTCGAGCGTGGTCACGAGAATGTCGATCGCCTGGTCACATAAATGACACCCTAGTGTACTCATCAACAAAAAATGCCGCATTGTGCTTCCTCAGAATCCAAATCCGTAACGCCCACAGAAACGGCGCACCGCATTCTAGCCAGCCAGGCGCCTGCCGGCAAAGGACCTTGCGCGCCAGCAACGACACACGGGCTGCAGTGAATCAGCGCCCCATGCCGGGACAGGTCATTGAGCACCTGCAATATAATTACTACACAATTCGTACCATCATCCTGTCGCAGGGGTTGCCAGACCGTTTACACCAACGCTATGCTTGCGGTTCTCATTTGTTTAGCAATTGCACAACATCGGCCCCTGCCAAGCTGTCACGCAGACCCAGCAAGGCGAGCCTCGCGGATGTCGATTCAGCCGGAGAAGTCGGTATTCATGGATAAAGACAACAACATACTTTCAAATCCGCAGGAGTTTATCGACTACCTGAACTCGGAAACCAAGAAAGTCCTGGACATGTTCACCTCCTCGGGTGGAGATGACATCTTCACCCAATTCACTCAATCCTGGACCGAGCTTACTACCCGCTCATTTGAGGACCCGTCTGTATGGATTCGGGCCATCACTGAATACCAAACCGCGCAGCTTAATCTTTGGCAGAGCCTGTTCACCGGAAACACCGCCGCCAGTGTTGAGCCCCCCCGGGGCGACCGCCGGTTTCAGGCCGAAGAGTGGTCAGCCAACCCGGTTTTCAGCTACATCAAGCAGTCTTACCTGCTGACGTCCAAGCTGCTGAATGAAATGGCGTCCAATGCCAACCTGTCGGACTCCGAACAGCGCAAGCTGGAGTTTTACACTCAGCAGTACATTGACGCCCTGTCGCCGACCAACTTTGCCGCCACCAATCCGGAAGTGCTGCAGCAGGCACTGGAAACCAAGGGACAGAGCCTGATCGACGGTCTGAAGAACCTGCTCGGCGACATCGACAAGGGCCGCATCTCAATGACGGACGAAACCGCGTTCGTGCTGGGCGAGAACATCGCCCTGACCGAAGGCGCCGTGGTGTTCGAAAATGACATGTTCCAGCTGTTGCAGTACAAACCCAAAACGGAACAGGTTACCGAGCGTCCCCTGCTGATCGTGCCCCCATGCATCAACAAGTTTTACATCCTTGATTTGCAGGAACACAATTCGTTTGTACGTTACTGCGTTGAACAGGGTCAGACCGTCTTCCTGGTCTCCTGGCTGAACCCGTCTATCGAGCAGGGCAATATCAGCTGGGACGATTATGTTGGCAACGGCGTAATCAAGGCCATAGACGTGGCCCACGAAATCGGTGGCAATGACAAGGTTAATGCCCTGGCCTGGTGTGTCGGCGGAACACTGCTTGCCAGTGCACTGGCCGTCATGGCGGCACGCAAGGACAACCGCGTCGCTTCTGCAACGTTCCTCACCACCCTGACCGACTTCAGCGACCCGGGCGATCTGTGCGTCTTCATTGACGAACAGCAGGTCAAGCGCCTGGAAGACAAGGTCACCAGCGCCGGCGTACTCAACGGCCGGGAACTGGCAACCTCGTTTAACATGCTGCGCTCCAACGACCTGATCTGGTCCTATGTAGTCAACAACTACCTCAAGGGCCAGACACCACCGCCGTTCGACATTCTTTACTGGAACAGCGACTCCACCAACCTGCCCGCCAGCATGTACACCTACTACATCAACAAGATGTATCTGGAAAACAAACTGGTAGAGCCAAACGCACTGACCATCTGTGGCGAGCCGGTGGATCTGGGCAAGATCCGTATTCCCTGCTATTTCCTGTCGACCATCGAGGATCACATCGCCCCGTGGAAAGGCACCTTCAAGGGCGCTGCAAACTTCAAGGGCAACGTGGAATTCGTGCTTGGCGCCAGCGGCCACGTCGCCGGCGTCATCAATCCGGTATCCAAGAACCGCCGTCACTACTGGACCGGCGGCGAATTGGGCAAGGACGCCGATCACTGGTTTGATACATCGACCCAGCAGGAAGGCTCCTGGTGGGCCCACTGGGGCGAATGGCTCAAGCGTCGCGCCGGCAAGAAGATGGACGCACCTGTCGACTTCGGCAACGCGACCTACAAAATGATTGAACCTGCTCCAGGCCGCTACGTCAGTGCACGTATCGACTAATCGCCCGTAGCACAGAACAACGGCGGCGACCCCTTGGGATCGCCGCCGTTTTTGTTTCCAGGCCATGCCTTGCCGCCGGGCAGTCACCGCATTATCCTGTGCCCCAGAACTCAGGGGGCCACGGCATGCAGAACATCGACTCGAGCAACACGCTTGCCGCCGCCTGGCACGCGCGCTCAATCCGGTCACGGCGAACGTGGCGGCTCGATCCTACAAGTTCATCCGAGCCAACGGCTTTTTGCAGAAGTCATTGGATAGTTCGCCCAACGTCACACCCCTGCCACTTTCTGTGTACGGCGGCCGGATTGCCAGGCAGATCTTCAATATTGTTAACTGAGCCTGCACTCTGAACATGCTTACTCACCAGCCCCGCATTTGTCTGAGGGAGGCACGCATGCTGCTGCAACTCGGGACCCCCATCATGGTCGCGCAGCTATCACAGACCGCCATGGGGTTTGTCGATACTCTGATGGCTGGCCATGTCAGCGCCCGAGACCTTGCCGCCGTGGCGCTTGGCAACGGCATCTGGCTACCGGTTTTTTTGGCCCTGTCCGGTGTACTCATGGCCACTACACCGATGACAGCACAACACCTGGGCGCCGGTAATCGACGCGCCGCGGGCGCCGTATTCCAGCAGGGATTCTGGGTCGCGCTGCTCGCCGGCAGCCTTGCCTTTGTCAGCGTACGTAACTGCGGCTGGCTGCTGGAACAACTCAATGTTGCCCCGGAACTTGCCACCCTGACCCAGGCGTACCTGCGCGCCATCTCCTGGGGCCTGCCGGCAATCCTCCTGTATCAGCTGATACGCAGCTTCTGCGAAGGCTTCGGTCTGACCCGCGTGGTCATGAAAATTGGCGTGCTTGGCCTGCTGTGCAACATCCCTCTCAACTACATCTTCATTTACGGCAAGCTTGGCCTGCCCGCCATGGGCGGCGTGGGCTGTGGCTGGGCCACCAGTATTGTCATGTGCATCATGCTGCTGGCAGGCGGCTTCTATATCTGGCGCAGCCCGGCCTTTACAGAGGCAGCGCCCCTGGGACAGTGGCAACGACCGAGCCTGCAGGCGACACGGCAGTTTCTGCAACTGGGCTTTCCCATCGGCGTATCCCTGTTGATCGAGGTCAGCATGTTCTCCCTCATCGCACTGCTACTCGCGCCGCGCGGTGATATTACGGTGGCTGCACACCAGATCACCATGAGCTTTACGGGCCTCACCTTCATGCTGCCACTGAGCATCGCCTTGGCCATTACCATTCGGGTCGGCCACCTGACCGGGGCGAAAGATTACCCGCTAGCCCGGCGCAGCGCCTTTACCGGCGTACTGCTCGCACTGGGCTGCGCCCTGCTCTCCTGCAGCTTCATGCTGATTTTTGCCCACAACATTGCCAGCCTGTATTCCCCGAACCCGGTCGTCATCACGCTGGCAGCCCAGCTATTAACCATTGCCGCCTTCTTTCAATTTTCTGACAGCATCCAGGTCGCTGCGGCCGGTGCGCTGCGCGGCTACAAGGATACAAGCATCCCGCTGCTGCTCGTCTTCGTGGCCTATTGGCTGATTGGCATGCCCGCCGGCTACGTGCTCGGACTCACTGATTGGTTAGGCCCGGCCCAGGGGGCGCACGGTTTCTGGTATGGACTGGTGCTGGGACTGAGTCTCGGCGCATTCCTGCTGGGTACGCGCCTGCTGCGCATGACCCGGCGCTACACTGCCAGCCTGGCGCCGGCCTGAATCCCATGTCAACTAACGCGCACAGAACCGCCTTACTGCTATGTTGCCTGACAGTTGTGCTGGCAGGTTGCGGGCGATCGACCCCCGAGGCCATGCTTGATAACTACACCGAGCGCGTCGCCCGCGTGCTGGAAGAACCCATCGACGCCGGCCTCGACGGGCCAACTGACATTGCGCTGCTGCCACCCAGGCGCGAGCGCCTGCTGCCCCTGACCGATCTGCGCCAGGGCCCGATCGAAGTACTGGCACTGCGCCATTGCAATCTGCTCGGACTGATAGCACAGCGCAACAGCTCGCTCGGCAAGGTCATGCCCCCGTCCAAACAGCTGGTGTACGAAATGCGCCTGCTGAGCCAGGTGCGTGACTGCCGCCAGGAGCTGGCGAAACAGCCCGATGCCGATCCACAGCTCAGACAGCAACTGGAAGACATCCACCGAATCAAGTCACGCGAACTGCCGGCCGTACTCTGGAATGCAATCTACGCCTCCAGCGAGATGGAAAACAATTTCTCCCGCGGCGACCCGCCGCTGCCCCTGCGTTCTGACGACAACAACGAGGATGGCAGCGAAGCGGCCCTGCAGGGCCTGCAGACACTCGCGAGCCTGCAAACACTGATCTCCACACCCGACTGGCGGGCACCTGCCCAGCTGGACGATCTTGAGCAGCATTACCAGGCACTTGAGGCCAACCGCTTCGGCAGCCAGTGGCTCAAGTCGCTCTGGATACTGACCCGCACGCTGGAGCAAACGGCACAGGCACTTGAGCGCCGTGAGTTGCGCGCCAGCATCTGCCCCCAGCAAAGACCCACCCCCAGAGCCAAAATACTGCTGAACGTATTCACCCAGTTTTACGCAGGCGAGGTTCAGCCCTACATGGCCCACATCGATCGCAGCGGACAACGCTGGAAAGCACTGCACCAGCAGCTCATGACAAGCCTTCCCGCCACACCTGCCATGCTCGACTACCAGTGGCGCATCTTCGCTGACGCCAATCCCGACAGCCTCTGGCAGCGCTATATCCAGGCTCGCGATCATCACACAAAAAGCTGGCAGACCACCCTGCGCCGCTGCAGCCTGATGCCCGGCAGTTAAACCCTGATCAATTGTTCAAAAATATTGAATCTTAGACTGAAGATTTTCCGATTTTTAATCTCCGCCCAGTGGCGATAATGACTCCATCAACCTACTGTTGCGGAGCCAGCTCAAATGACCAAAGTACTCGTTATTCAATCCAGCGCCATGAACGAAACGTCCAACACCCGCCTGCTCACAGCCAAACTGCTGGCGCGACTGGGACGGGATTCCGAGCTGGACATCACCACCCGGGATCTGGCACAGAATCAGCTTCCCCACATTACCGATCAGACGCTGGGCGCTTTTTTCACCCCGCAGGATCAGCGCAGCGCGGAACAGGTCCAGATCGTCGCACTGTCTGACCGCCTGGTCGCAGAGCTCCTGAACAACGACATCATCATCATCGCCGCCCCCATGTACAACTTCGGTGTTCCCTCGACCCTGAAGGCTTACTTCGATCATATCGCCCGGGCCGGCGTAACCTTCAAATACACTGAAACCGGCCCTGTTGGCCTGGTGGAAAACAAACAGGCTTATATCGTCACCGCAACCGGTGGCATCCATGCCGGCACACCGCGGGATTTCGTTGCCCCGTACGTCAAAACCTTTCTTGGCTTTCTGGGCGTCAACGCGGTCGAAACCTTCGCAGCAGAGGGCATGAGCATGGCAGACATGAAAGAAACCTCGCTCAGTGAAGTCATGACGGCCATCGAGCAGCTCTAACCACACGCAATTACCGCAACGCCAATAGGGCCAGCGCCGGGAAACCGGCCTGCGCCCTTTTTTACAACAGGTCCTGTTTGGACCCGCAAGCACGGAGGTGATCCATGGGATTACTGATCGACGGACAATGGCACGACCAGTGGTACGACACCAAAAGTCATGACGGCGCCTTCGTGCGGGACGCGTCCCGTTTTCGCAATCAGATAGGCGACTGCAATTTCAAAGCCGAAGCCGGGCGCTATCATCTGTACGTATCCCTCGCCTGCCCCTGGGCACATCGCACCCTGATCGCGCGGCGCATCAAGGGCCTTGAAAGCCTCATCAGCGTTAGCTGTGTGCATCCGCTAATGGCGCAGAACGGCTGGGAATTCGAGACTGATGCCCGCTTCAACCGCTCCGATTATCCCGCCGGCGATCCCCTCTATGGCAGCCGATATCTGCATGAGCTATACAGCCGCGCACAGCATGACTACAGTGGCCGCGTTACGGTTCCAGTACTGTGGGACAAGCTGCAAAACACCATGGTAAACAATGAGTCGGCGGAAATATTGCGCATGCTCAATAGCGCCTTTTCCCATCTCGTGGATCAGGGTCCCGACCTTTATCCCGCAACACTGCGCAGCGAAATAGACGCGATAAACGCCTTTGTGTATGAGCGGATCAATAACGGTGTCTACCGATGCGGCTTTGCCACCACGCAAAGCGCTTATGACGATGCGTTCGAGACACTGTTTGCGGCGCTGGACGAGCTCGACCAGCGCCTTGGCCAGCAGCGCTACCTGGTCGGAGCGCGCATTACCGAGGCCGACTGGCGCCTGTTTACCACCCTGGTGCGCTTTGATGCTGTCTACCACGGCCATTTCAAAGCCAATCTGCGTACCATCAGCCAGTACCCCAACCTTTCGGGTTACCTGCGCGAGCTTTACCAATGGCCAGGCATCGCCTCCACCGTCGACATGACGCAGATCAAAACCCATTACTACGCCAGCCACAGCAACATTAATCCCACGGGCATCGTGCCCCGCGGCCCCGCCATGACGCTGAACCAGCCCCACGACCGCACACGCCTGCCGGCCGATACACAGGCATAAAGCCGCCCCGGATTACTTGAGCGAAACGGCAAGATGATCCATGATGATGCTTCCAGGGATCAGGACGTGCCAAGTGCAATTGCAGCGACTTTATCAGCAGAACCGCGCGGGCCCCAGGCCTGGGCTTCGCACACTGCTTCAGTTGTTCATGCTCCTGGCCAGCGCTGCCAGCCTTGTGCTCGTGGCCGACAACGACACCGGCG
Organism: Marinobacterium rhizophilum DSM 18822; assembly: GCF_000378045.1. Taxonomy (GTDB): domain Bacteria; phylum Pseudomonadota; class Gammaproteobacteria; order Pseudomonadales; family Balneatricaceae; genus Marinobacterium_A; species Marinobacterium_A rhizophilum. The sequence goes on along the minus strand of NZ_KB899092.1, from coordinate 142,658 downwards.
TTCGACTCAGCCAGGCGACCATCAACGAACTTGGCCGAACCTACGGTGAACCTGCCCGGCGCCGCCTTGCAGCCTGGCAGCGCCTTCTCACTGACCTTGCCGACGCCGACGAAACCACCCAATTGCGCGAAGTGAACCGCTTCTTTAACCAGGTGCGTTTTCTCGATGATATCGCTCACTGGAAAAAGACGGACTACTGGGCCACGCCGGTGGAATTCCTCGTGACCAATGGCGGCGACTGCGAAGATTTCTCCATTGCCAAGTACTATACCCTGCGCGAACTGGGCGTCCCGATCGACAGGATGAGCATCGCCTACGTCAAGGCCATAAGCCTGAATCAGGCCCATATGGTGCTAACCTACTATCCACAGCCCGATGCTATTCCGCTGGTTCTGGACAACCTGATACCAGACATAAAACCCGCCAGTCAGCGCCCGGACCTGGTGCACGTATACAGCTTTAACGGCGACAATCTCTGGCTGAGCAAAAAAGGACGTCGCGCCGACCTTGTCGGCTCGCCGGATCGGCTCAAGCCCTGGGTTCAGGTGCAATCAAGGATCAATCAACAGCATGACTAGTAGACACAGGAAGAGACTATGTCACTCGTAAACCAGTTGATCGCCGCAACGCTCGCGGTAATGTTGGGACTGGCCAGCGGCACGATCTATATTGTGTCGGACAGCTCAAAACGAATGCTGACCAACCAGCTGGAATCCCACGCTCTTGATACCGCAACACACCTGGGACTCTACCTGGCACCCTATATTGCCAGTCGCGATGCCGCCACGGTCGAAGCCACGGTCAACGCCATCTTCGACAGCGGCTTCTACCAGCGCATTGACGTGGTCACCGCGAACGGCGACATGCTGTTCAGCAAGTCGACCGCACCGGTGATTGGCAACACTGTACCCGAGTGGTTCGTCAACCTGGTACAGCTCACCCCACCGGCAATGACCCGCGAAGTGACCTACAACTGGACAAAAAGTGGCTCCATCTTTGTGCAGGGCCACCCCGGCTACGCCTACCAGGCTTACTGGCGCGTGGCCCAGGAAACGCTGCTCTGGTTCCTGTTTCTGGCCCTGCTGTCCACCCTCGCCATCGCGCTGTTACTGCGAGTCATTCTGCGGCCCCTCAAGGGCGTAGAAGCACAGGCCATTGCCCTGACACGCAAGCAGTACATCGAACAACCCCGCATTCCGAAAACCCGGGAACTGCGTCGCGTTGTCGAGGCCATGAACCAGATGGTGCGCCAGGTGCACCAGATGTTCGAGGAGCAAAGCCAGAATATCGAGGAACTGCGCCGCCAGGCATACCGCGACGATCTTACGGGCCTGCCAAACCCGCGCGCGACACGGGCCCAGCTCGGCGAACGACTGGACTACCGGCGGGACTTCGGCCCCTGCGCCCTGCTCTATATACACATCGATAAGCTGCAAGACCTGAACCAGGCTCTGGGCGCCCAGAAAACCGACAATTTCATCCGCCTGCTGGCAGAAAAGCTTGGCGAAACCGGCACCCGCGCAGGCGATCATGTCATCGGACGTCTCAGTGGCGCCGACTTCACTCTGCTGCTGGAGCGACCAGCGCCGGATCAGCTGCAACGCATCGCAACCGGTCTTCTGACGAGCATCGACCAGAACTACCAGCAGTTGTGCCAGTCCGAGACCCACACCGAAGCGCCGCTTTTCATAGGCATAGCACTGGGCAACGATGAAACAGGCGCGGCCCAGCTGCAATCCAACGCGCAACTGGCTATCGAAAAAGCCATGCAGGATCACAAGCGCATTCACTACTTCCAGGCAGCCGGCGACCCGCAGCCGATTGACGAAAGCTGGCACGCCCATGTATCCGCCGCCATCGACCAGCAGCAGATATTCCTGCAAGCCCAGCCCGTTATTGCGAGAGACGAAACAAAGCTTCACAGGGAAGTGTTCGCCCGCATACTCAACCGCGACAATAGCCCCTGCAGTGCCGGTGATTTCATCAGCGTGGTACGCGAGCTGGGCCTGATGACCGACATGGACCGCGCGGTGGTCAATCACGCGCTTGATTACCTGCAGCGGAACCCGTCAGCCGCGTCACTGGCCATCAACCTGTCCAACGAGTCGGCGACCGATGCGAGCTTTTGCCAGTGGCTGCTTGAGCGTCTGGCAACACTGCCGGCGCCGGACCGGCTGTGCATTGAACTCAACGAATCTTCGGTACTCAATAACCTGGCGGATATCGAGGGCTTGCGCACCGCACTGCGCCAACTGGGATGCCGTTTTGGTGTCGACAACTTCGGCGTACACCCCAGCGGATTTGGCTATCTGTATAAACTGCAGCCCGACTACATCAAGATCGACGGCTCCCTGCTGCACGATATCGATAGCGATGCCCAGGATCAGTTTTTTGTCAGCAGCCTGGTCAGCGTGGCGCACAGCCTGGATATTGCCGCCTACGCCGAACGCGTGGAGCGCACCAGCCAGCTGACCCAGCTGCTGCGCCTTAAAATCGATGCCACCCAGGGCTTCCTGCACGGCACACCCGCCCCGCTGCGTTAAGCCCGCAGGCACATAACACACAAAAAAGCGCCGCTGGAGAGCAGCGGCGTTTTCAAACAGTACTTATGGATTTATCGGCGGTGTTATTGTGCGTAAATCGGAAACCTTAAGACGCCAGACCCACACCTCGCATCGACTCGGTGCAAGCATCAGCTGAATGAACGCAGCCAGCGCTCAAGTCCGCCCGGATCCATGGCACCGGCCTGGCGCCCCAGTTCCTGCCCACCCTTGAGCACCAGCAATGTCGGGATGCTGCGAATGGCATAACGTTGCGCCAACGCAGGCAGCTTTTCCGTCTCGACCTTGGCAAAACGATACTGCGGCTCAAGCCTTGCAGCCGCCGCTGAAAACACCGGCGCCATCATCTTGCAGGGCCCGCACCAGGATGCCCAGAAGTCCACCACCACCGGAATATCCGTCTGGCCGACCAACTTATCAAAAGATGCAGCGCTGGCAATTTCAACCGGCTGCCCGGCAAAAAGCGCCTGCTTGCAGCGACCGCAACGCGGCCCCTGGGCCAGACGCTGCGCCGGAACGCGGTTGGTGACCAGACAATGAGGACAACACAGATTTAATGATTCAGACACGGCAGCAGACCCAAACAGTGATTTACACACTCATTTGGGCCTTGCTGTGAAAATTCAACCGCGCAAGACCCGCCAGATAAAAACGCCGCGGGCAAAAGCGCCGGTGAACGTAACCCCGGTTCCCTAGCGGCCCTTGAGATTCACCAACTGTTCAAGCTTGTTATTCAGGCGCTCAGATTTTTCCTTCTCGGCCTGTTCCTTGCGCTGTTGCTGTTCACGCTCGCGACGCTGACGGTTAATTTCCTTCAGCTTGCCCTTCGCATGTTCGGCTTCCTGCTCGGACACTTCCCCTGCGGCCTCACCCGCCAAATCAATGCGCGCAGCACCCGCCTGAAGGCTGCGGTAATAAGATAGCGTACGCACATAGGATGCCAGCGCGCGCTTAATCTTGTTCTTGGCAATCTTTTCATCCGCCAGCAGGTCTTCCTGAATACCAATCTTGAGCGGCCTGACCTCGGTGCGGCTGAACGTCTTGGGGTAGGTTTCCATCAGCAGCTTCAGCGCTGCCTGATTTGCGACCCGGTTTTTGGAACGGGATTTGGTGTTAGCGGTACTTGCCACGTCGTTCACGTTTACACTCTCGGACTGTTGCTTCGGGGTATCGACGCGAACCTGTTCGCGCTGTTCCAGCAGTTGATCCAGCTCACCAAGCAACTGCTCGGTCTGTTCAATTGCTGCATTTACATTTTCATTCATCGGGCTCAACCGGCTCCCTTGCGTATCAGGTATCGGTACTGGTCATTTTCCACCTTCTGGGCCAACAGCTCGTGCCCCAGGAAGCTACAGAATTTTGGAATGTCTCGCTGCGTGGATGGATCCGTGGCCAGCACTTCGAGCACCTGCCCCGCCTGCAGCTCACGCACCCGGTTATGCAACAACATGACAGGCTCCGGACAGAAGAGTCCGCACGCATCCATCACCTGATCGGGTATTATATTGCCCATTTATTCACCAGTTAATCTCGAACGCGGCCATTGTCGCAAATATGGATGCACAGAGAAAGCCACAGAGGCATTGCGATTGGACGGAAAGTCATTACGCTTAAGGCAGGTGTAACACTTCGACTGCCAGACAGGAGCACTGTCATGATCCGCGTCCTGATTGAACGGTATATCGCCGACGACCTTGCCGATCACTATGAAAAAGCCGCCCGGGCAACACTCACCAAGGCCATGCAAGCGCACGGTTTTATTTCCGGCGAAGCCCTGCACGACACCCAAAACCCCAATCACCGCGTGGTGCTCGCCACTTTCCGCACCATTCAGGACTGGCAGCGCTGGGCACGTTCAGGAGAACGCCAGGAAGCCATGGCAACGATCAACCCCATGCTTACCAGCGACGAAAAAATCACACTGCTCGAACACTGAACAGCGCCAGTACTTATACGGAGTCATAGCCTGGCGACAATGCCAAATGCTGTCGCCAGATGCATTTGCTGAGTAAAACCAGACACCTTGCGCGGCTTCAGGTCATGATCCCCGTCTTCCATCCAGTGAAGCCGCACTTGGGGCGACAGCGCAAAGGACTCCACCTGCGCCTGACTCCCCAGAGCGTCCCGCGTACCCTGAAATATATGCACGGGCAAATCCAGCTGAGCCAAATGCTCGATGCGTGGCTGCTGCGGCTTTTTCACGGCATAAAACGGATAGCCAAAGACCAGCGCGCCACGCACGTACGCAGGCACCTCGGCCAGCAACAGGGTAGCCGCCCGCCCGCCCATGGACTTGCCCGCCAGCCACAGCGGAACCCCATCATCGAGCTCGTCAATGCGCGCGCGAAAGTAATCAAGCAACTGCGGCATCCGATTGGGCGGTCGGCGCCGACCATCTGCCCTTCTGGCCTGCATATAGGGGAATTCAAACCGCATCACCTGAAAGCCGGCATCGGCAAGCCCAAGCGCCGCGGCCTGCATAAAGTCAGAATCCATGGGCGCACCGGCACCGTGCGCGAATAGAATACGGCCTCTGTCTGGCTGCCCGTCAGTTAAATACGCCGAATGTTCGTTCATACATAAGATTCCAAGCTCTGGCATTTTGATCCAAATCAAACATAAGGCATCGACAACTACGACTTTAGGCCTGACCCAAAGAGCCAAGGATGTCATAAAAGCCGTAAAATCGACGCTTTTATCGCCGTAAATACGATTTTTTGACGAAAGAAATCTTAATATCTTTCAACACGTTAAATATTTTCGGTTCGCAAAGCGGCGAAATCGAGTACAATCTGCTGCGAAGTCTGGGTGCGACAATCTACCGCATTCACCAAAGGCTTCGCATTGTAAACAAAGATGCGTTCCCAGATAATTGCCGCCGGAACGTTTTCCTTTTCACTAGCTTGTTGATGAGAGCCTGACATGAGCACAGCAACTGAACACCCGACATACAACTACAGGGTGGTACGACAGTTTGCCATCATGACGGTGGTATGGGGTATCGTCGGTATGGCCATTGGGGTTTTTATTGCAGCCCAGCTGGTCTGGCCCGCACTAAACTTTGATACGCCCTGGTTGTCTTTTGGACGCATTCGTCCATTACACACCAACGCGGTTATATTCGCGTTCGGTGGTTCTGCCCTGTTTGCCACGTCTTATTATGTGGTTCAGCGTACGTGTCAGGTACGGTTATTCTCCGACACTCTGGCCAAATTTACCTTTTGGGGCTGGCAGGCCGTAATTGTTTCGGCAATTATCACCTTGCCCATGGGACTGACGTCCACCAAAGAATACGCCGAACTCGAGTGGCCGATCGACATTCTGATTGCACTGGTCTGGATCAGCTACGCGATCGTCTTTCTGGGCACCGTCAAGAACCGCAAAACCTCTCACATCTACGTGGGTAACTGGTTCTTCATGGCATTCATCATTACTGTGGCGGTGCTGCATATCGTCAACAGCCTGGTGATCCCGGTTTCACTGTTTAAATCCTACTCCGTGTATCCTGGCACCGTCGATGCCATGGTGCAGTGGTGGTACGGCCACAATGCGGTAGGTTTCTTCCTGACCGCGGGTTTCCTGGGCATGATGTACTACTTCGTACCCAAGCAGGCCGAACGCCCGATTTACTCCTACCGCCTGTCGATCGTCCACTTCTGGGCATTGATTGCGACCTACATCTGGGCCGGCGGCCACCATCTGCATTACACAGCGCTGCCTGACTGGACCCAGTCCGTGGCCATGGTCATGTCCCTTATCCTGCTGGCACCCTCCTGGGGCGGCATGATCAACGGCATGATGACCCTGTCCGGCGCATGGCACAAACTGCGCACCGACCCGGTCCTGCGCTTCCTGGTCGTCTCTTTGTCTTTCTACGGCATGTCGACCTTCGAAGGCCCGATGATGGCAATCAAGACAGTCAACGCACTGTCGCACTACACCGACTGGACCGTTGGCCACGTACATGCCGGCGCGCTCGGCTGGGTTGCCATGATCTCCATCGGCTCCACCTACCACATGATTCCGCGCCTGTGGGGCAAGTCGCAAATGTACTCCGTAGGCCTGATCAATGCGCACTTCTGGCTGGCAACGATCGGCACCGTACTCTACATCTGCGCAATGTGGGTTAACGGCATCCTGCAGGGTCTGATGTGGCGCGCAGTCAACGAAGACGGCACCCTGACTTACAGCTTCGTGGAAGCCCTGGCCGCAAGCCAGCCGGGTTACTTCGTACGCTGGCTGGGCGGCGCCTTCTTCGTGACAGGCATGCTGCTGATGGCCTACAACACTTGGCAGACAGTGCGTAAAGGCAGCCGCGCGCCGGCAGCCGACACGGCCGCACAGACCGCTTGAGGCCGATAGGAGCTATTAGCGATGATCAAACACGAAACAATTGAAAAAAATATCGGCCTGATGGTGCTGCTGATCATTCTCGTGATCAGCGGTGGCGGCCTGGCGGAAATCGTTCCGCTGTTTTTCTCGACCTCGACCACTCAGCCGATCGAGGGCATGCGCCCTTACACGGCACTGGAAAATGAAGGCCGCGATATCTATATCCGCGAAGGCTGCCATGTCTGTCATACGCAGATGATTCGACCTTTCCGGGCTGAAACAGAGCGCTACGGCCACTACTCGACTGCCAACGAAGATGTCTGGGAGCACCCGTTCCTGTGGGGTTCCAAGCGAACCGGGCCTGACCTGGACCGTGTCGGCGGACGTTACTCCGACGACTGGCACCGTGCGCATCTTTACAACCCGCGCGATGTAGTCCCGCAGTCGATCATGCCGTCATTCCCGTGGCTGTTCGAGAACCGCATCACCGGTTCCGATACCGCCGCCAAGCTGAAAGTCATGCAGAAACTGGGCGTGCCTTACACTGACGAGCAGATTGCAGACGCCCAGGAAGCGGTGAGCGGAAAGTACGAGATCGACGCGCTGGTCGCCTATCTGCAGGCACTGGGTAAAACACACTCCGAATACAGCAACAAGCGGTAAGTGACGTGAGCTACGACGTCTATGGCCCTTTTATACCGGTGATCATGCTCATCACCTTCATTGGCTTGTTCGCATGGGTGCTGCACCCCAAGAACAAGAAGGGATTTGATGATGCCGCCAACCTTCCCTTCGATGACGAAGAGAAGTCTTCGGATGCCAAGGCCGATAACGGGAGAATGGAAAAATGAGTTCTTTTTGGGGCGCTTGGGTAACGGTGATTACCCTGGCAGTCATTTTTGGCTGCACCTTGCTGCTGTTCCAGACTCGCAAAAGCGAGACTTTCAAGGAATCCACAGATACAACGGTAGGTCACGTATACGACGGCATTGAGGAGTATGACAACCCACTGCCGCGCTGGTGGTTCCAGCTATTCGTAGCAACTATCATCTTTGGACTGGTCTATCTGGCACTCTATCCGGGCCTGGGTAACTTCAAAGGGCTGCTTGGCTGGACATCCCACGGTCAGTGGGACGAAGAGCTGCAGCACGCTGAAGAAGTCTATCAGCCGGTATTTGCCAAATACGCTGCGCTGTCGATCGAAGACCTGCAGAGCGAGGAAAACAAGTCTGGCCTGCAGATGGGTCAGCGCATGTTTGCCAACAACTGCAGCCTCTGCCATGGCGCAGCAGGCACCGGTGCTTACGGCTTCCCCAACCTCACCGATGACGACTGGCTGTATGGCGGCGAGCCTGCCACCATCAAGCAGACCATCGCCAACGGTCGCACTGGCGGCATGCCGCCCTGGGGTTCGGTACTGGGCGAAGAAGGCGTACGCGATGTCGCCAGCTACGTGCTGAGCCTTAGCGGCCGCGACGTGGATCCAGATGCCGCACAGCGTGGTGAAACGCAGTTCCAGGCGCTTTGTACCGCTTGTCACGGCCAGGACGGCAAGGGCATACAGGCCCTGGGCGCACCGAACCTGACCGACGACGTATGGCTCTATGGCGGCAGCTTCGAGGCGGTGACACACTCCATTCGTAATGGCCGTGCAGGCATGATGCCGGCACACAAGGACCTTCTCAGCGATGACAAGATCCACCTGATTGCCGCTTACGTTTACAGCCTGTCACACAACTGACAGACTGCAGATCTGTGATCAAGACGATATGATGTAAATCATATCGTCTTTTTTATGGGCCCCTTATACTGGACTTTGCCCGCTGTGGCCCCAGCATTATCGCCGTTCGGCCACAGCGGACAGACTCTCGATACACCGGCTGACACCCAGCTGAGTAGCACGCTTGCAACACGTAAAACGAAGAGTAATGGCATGAATCAGATTCCGGTCAAAGACGTTACCCACAAGAGCAGCCAGGCCAAGGCAGCGGCCGAAACCTACGATCTGTACGCCAAGCGCGAGCACATTTACGTCAAGTTCTACAAGGGCCTGTTCCGCAACCTGCGCATCATTTCAGGTTTTATCATGCTGGCCGCCTATTTTGGCTTTTCATGGCTGCAATGGGATGGGCATCAGGCGGTGCTCTTCGACCTGCCCAACCGGCAGTTCTATGTATTTGGCATGACGTTCTGGCCACAGGACTTCATGCTACTGTCCTTTCTGCTGATCATACTGGCGTTCGTACTCTTTCTCGTCACCGCCGTAGCGGGGCGCCTGTGGTGCGGCTACGCCTGTCCGCAGTTTGTCTGGACCTGGTTTTTCATCTGGGCCGAACGCATCTGCGAGGGCGATCGAAACCAGCGCATGAAACGCGACAAGGCGCCCTGGACGGCGGAAAAAGCGGTTCGCAAGTCCATCAAGCACGTCCTCTGGCTGCTCATCGCCGCCGCCACGGCAGTTGCCTTTGTCGGCTACTTCAGCCCCATTCGCGAATTGATACCCGACGTACTGAGCTGGAACCTGGGCCCCTGGGAAACCTGGTGGCTGGGCTTTTTTCTGCTGGCCACTTACGGTAACGCCGGCTGGCTGCGCGAACAGGTGTGCATCTACATGTGCCCCTATGCCCGCTTCCAGAGCGTGATGTTTGACCAGGACACCCTGGTTATTTCCTACGATGAAAAACGCGGCGAACCCCGTGGCAAGCGCAAAAAAGGCAGCGACTACAAGGCGCAGGGCCTGGGCGACTGCATTGATTGTGGCAACTGCGTACATGTCTGCCCGGTGGGCATCGATATCCGCGATGGCCTGCAGTACGAATGCGTGGCCTGCGGTGCCTGCATCGATGCCTGCGACGATGTCATGAAACGCATGGGCTACGAGCCCGGCCTGATTCGCTACACCACCGAACATGCACTGGAAGGCAAAACGACCCACCTGCTGCGTCCTCGCCTCATTGGGTATGCCCTGGTCCTGGCTACCATGCTGGCGGCTTTCGCCTATACCATCGCCACCCGCATTCCGCTTGAAGTCGACGTACTGCGCGATCGCGGCCCGCTGTTCACCCAGACCTCCGATGGCAAAGTGGAAAACAGCTATACCCTCAAGCTGGCCAACAAGGGACAGGAGAACCACCGGTTCAAGATCAGTGTCAGCGGCCTCGACGGACTGGAACTGGTGACCGATGCCGAGCTCAACATAGCCGCCGGAGAACTGGCCGAGGTTGCACTGCGCCTGCAGGCAGACCCCGACGCCCTGCAGCACGCCAACTACACCATCACGTTCCACGTCAGCGCGATAGATGACCCATCCATCAGCCTGGATGCCGAAAGCCGCTTTCTGGGGCCTGCCCCAAGGCGCTGATCGTCAAATCATTACCTCACCCCGGGGCAATTTGTCGCAGCAGCGCACCCCGGGGTTTTCGGTTAGAATAGCGCCGCGGGCGAACACCGGTTCGCCCAGCATCGCTTAAGCGTGTTTAAGGATCATCATGAAGCAAGACAACACGGCCATCGCGCCCTGGTATAAACAGCCCTGGCTCTGGTTCATTCTGGCCCCTGTAATTGCCTCGGTTATCTCCGGTACCACCTTTCTGTATCTGTCGATCACCTCCGCGGACGGGATCGTCAAAGACGACTACTACAAGGTCGCCAAGGGACTGCAGATCGACAACAGGCCCGCCATCGAGGCCGCAGCCCTCAACCTGAGCGCTGACCTGCTGCTCGACGACCTCACCGGTGACATCGGCCTGACCCTGCATGGCAAGGTGGCGGATGATCTGGATCGCCTGACACTGGAAATCATTCACCCGATCCACCAGAAATACGACCAGAACCTGCAACTGCGCCGCGTACCCGGCAGCACGCGCTTCACCGGCAGCTTGCAGGCCACCCTGAGTGTCAGCAACCATTATGTGGTCGTGGTACCGCCGGACAACAGCTGGAACCTGCGCATCGAAATCCAGCCCCCTTATGACCCGCTGCGTATTCAGCTGTCACCGGCACGCTGAAAACTGGCAACATGACCACCCCAGCACGCGCAATGGAAACCGGCGCCACCCGGCACAACACCCAAGAGCAGGCTCAGGCCTGCTTTCACTGCGGACTCGATATTCCTGCCGGCACCCGCTTCGTGCTGCAGATTGATGGCCAGCCCCGTGCCCTTTGCTGCCCCGGCTGCCTGGCCGTGGCACAAACCATCGTCGACAGCGGGCTGGATGACTACTACCGCCATCGCGCCGGTACGGCAGCGGCCGGCGCGGCAACGGCCGCCGCAGCAGATATCGCCGGGCGCGCCCTGCCAGACACCCTGGCACAGGAACTGGCGCTGTATGATCTGCCAAGCGTCCAGCAGGCCTTTGTCACTACGCTTGAAAACAATACGCGTGAAGCAAGCCTCGTCATCGAAGGCATTACCTGCGCCGCCTGCAGCTGGCTGCTCGAACACCACCTGCAGCGACAGCCTGGGGTCGTGCATGTAAGCGTCAATCTGAGCAATCACCGCATGCGCCTTGGCTGGGATACGGACACGACCTGCCTCAGCAGCCTGCTGGGTCAGATCTACCGTATCGGCTACCAGGGCCACCCCTACCATCCTGACAAGGAAGAGCAGCTGCTCGAGCGCGAGAAGAAACGCGCCATCGGCCGCCTTGGCGTGGCGGGCGTTGGCATGATGCAGGTCATGATGTACGCCATCGCCCTCTACGCCGGCGCGCTGCAGGATATGGATGCGCAATTCGTCAGTTTCATTCGCTGGGCCAGCCTGATCGTAGCCACACCGGTTGCGCTCTACGCCGCGCTGCCGTTCTATCAGGCAGCGTTACGCGACCTGCGCAGCCGCCACCTGAGCATGGACGTACCGGTGTCGATCGCGGTTCTGGGCGCCTACAGCGCCAGCGTCTGGGCCACCCTGACCAACAGCGGCGAAGTCTATTTCGACTCGGTCACCATGTTTACCTTTTTTCTGCTGATTGGCCGGTATCTGGAAATGCAGGCGCGCCACCGTACAGGTCGCGCGGGCAATGCATTGCTCAACCTGCTGCCCAACAGCGCCATCCGGCTTGTCGATGGCGAAGAGTTGCTGGTGCCCGCCAGCGAACTCAAGGTCGGCGACCGGGTGCTGGTCAAGCCGGGCCAGAGCCTGCCGGCCGACGGCGTTATTCGCCGCGGCCACTCATCCATCGATGAATCGGCGCTCACCGGTGAGTATCTGCCCATTCGTCATGGCGAGGGCGACGCCGTGGTGGGCGGCACGCTGAATGTCGAGAACCCCATCGAGCTGGAAATCTGCCAGGTGGGCAGTGACACGCAGCTCTCGGCAATCGTCCGGCTGCTGGACCGCGCCCAGAGCGAAAAGCCCGCCACCGCCCGGCTGGCGGACCGGATCTCCAGTTATTTCGTCGCCGCGGTACTGCTTACCGCCAGCCTGGTCGGATTAGTCTGGTGGCAGATCGACCCCGCCAATGCCTTCTGGGTCACACTGTCTGTCCTGGTCGTGACATGTCCCTGTGCGCTGTCTCTCGCGACCCCCACCGCGCTCACGACCGCAACCGGGACGCTGCGCCAGCAGGGCCTGCTTATTACCCGCGGCCATGTACTGGAGAGCCTTGCCCGCGCCACACATATCGTATTTGACAAGACCGGCACCCTGACACAGGGCAACCTGAGCCTGCATAGCGTCATATGCCTGGGCTCAAAGCGTGATGAGGCCCTGCGCCTGGCAGCGGCACTGGAAGCCCATTCGGAACACCCCATTGCCAAGGCCTTCCATGCTTACATTGACCGGCCTGCTGACACACTGGAATCTCACCTTGGACTTGGCCTGGAGGGCAGTGTCGATGGCCAGCGATACCGTATCGGCACAGCAGATTTTGCCGCCGCACTCTGTCCACAGCAGCCCTTGCCTGCCCTGCCCGACACCCGGAACCAGTGGTTGCTGCTGTGCAGTACAGAGGGCCCGCTGGCCTGGTTTGGACTGGATGACCAGCTCAGGCCCCAGGCCGCTGAATGCATCCGTTCACTGCAATCGCTGGGGCTGACGGTCGAACTGCTGTCCGGCGACAGCTCACCGGCCGTACAGTATGTGAGCCAGACACTCGGCATCGAACGCGCTCATGGCGGCATGTCGCCGGATCAGAAACTGGCACACATCAATGGCCTGCAACGCAGCGGTGCCAATGTTGTCATGGTGGGGGATGGCATCAACGATATTCCGGTATTGGCCGGCGCCCAGACATCCATCGCCATGGGCTCGGCCACCGATCTGGCCAAGACCTGCGCTGATGCGGTGCTGATGAACGGCGATCTTGGTCACCTGGTGGACGGCATTCTGCTGGCACGCAAGACACGCGCTGTCATACGCCAGAACCTGGGCTGGGCACTGTTGTATAATTTATTGGCCCTTCCGCTGGCCGCCGGCGGCTTTATAGCGCCGTATATGGCAGCGATTGGAATGTCCGGCAGCTCACTGGTCGTGGTTGGCAATGCGCTGCGCCTGTCCAGAAAGGCAGGCAAGAAGGCACAAAAGGCGAAGC
>NZ_KB899092.1:0-128975 GCF_000378045.1 Marinobacterium rhizophilum DSM 18822 | reverse complement strand
GGAATGTCCGGCAGCTCACTGGTCGTGGTTGGCAATGCGCTGCGCCTGTCCAGAAAGGCAGGCAAGAAGTCACGAAAGACGAAGCAGTCAAAATGAATAAACAAGCACTTCATAGCGCCACCCTCTATAATCCGGCCGCCATCGGAATGTCCGGCAGCTCACGGGTCGTGGTTGGCAACGCGCTGCGTCTCTCCAGAAAGGCCCGACGGGCCCGGGCTCGATTTCTAACAGGTTCCAAAGGTTGACCCATGGATATTCTGTACCTGCTTATTCCCATCGCCATTATCTTTGTCGGCTGCGCCCTCTGGGCCTTCTTCTGGAGCGTCAACAGCGGCCAGTATGATGATATGGAGTCCCCCGCACACAGCATTCTGTTTGACGATGACGACAGCCTGATACCCGACGACGTCCAGCAAAAAGCCGCTCGCCCCGCCAGCCCGGCGAGCACGACCAAGGCCGACCCCAAGCATGACTGAAGGCGCCTCCATTGGCACAGCGCTGATTCTGGGTCTGCTCGGCGGCGCCCATTGTATCGGCATGTGCGGCGGAATCGCGGCGACCGTGGGCATGACCCGCCCCGACAGCCGCGCCGGCGCCCTCATCCTGTTGCTGGGCTACAACGGCGGCCGACTGCTCAGCTACGCGCTGGCCGGCGCATTACTGGGCGGCCTGGGCGTGCTGGTTGCCGACGGGACTGCGACCCTGATACTGCGCACGCTGGCGGGGTTGATGCTCGTTGCCATGGGACTTTACATTGCCCAGTGGTGGAAGGGCCTGTTGCATCTGGAGCGGGCCGGCAGTGGTCTGTGGCGCTATATTCGCCCGTTTGCCAGTCGCTTTCTGCCAGCCCGCACGCCCCTGCAGGCGCTTGCGCTGGGCCTGCTCTGGGGCTGGCTGCCCTGCGGCCTGGTGTACAGCACCCTTATCTGGGCATCCGCTGCCGGTCACTGGCAGACAAGCGCCCTGCTCATGTTCTGTTTTGGCCTGGGTACATTACCGGCCATGCTTGCCACCGGCCTCATGGCAGCCCAGCTGCGCCAACTGCTGGCACATCGCCTGACTCAGCAACTGGCGGGCGGCCTGATTATCCTGTTTGGGCTGTTCACACTGGCACCCGTGCTGGTGCCCTGACCCAAAGCGGCCCCACATGGCTTCAACCAGCGCCCCAAATGGTGGATAATTGCGCCCTTGTACCGTTTTCGTGCGCTGTCGCCCCGTGCGCAGCTCGATCCGGCCGGCCCTATTCATTTAGGAAACAGCAATCCATGCAACAGGAAGTATCTATGGATGACTCAAGTAACTCGGGCAAGGCGCGCCCCATCCAGCAGTCGCACTGCAATACATGCAGCCTGAGTGCACTGTGTCTGCCGGTATCACTGAATCTGACGGATATCGATCGGCTCGACACGATCATCAACAAAAGCCAGCCGCTGAAAAAAGGTGAGCTGCTGTTTGATCAGGGCCAGTCGTTCGGATCCATTTTCGCAATACGCGCCGGCAGCGTAAAAACCTACACGGTGACTGCCGAGGGTGAAGAGCAGATCACCGGGTTCTATTTCCCCGGCGAGCTGATCGGCCTCAGCGGCATCGACTCGGGTCAGTACCCCAATGCCGCACGCGTTCTGGAAACGACCACGGTCTGCAACATACCGTTCTCCCGACTTGATGAGCTGGCCGGCGAAATGCCCGAGCTGCGTCGCCAGATCATGCGCACCATGAGCCGGGAAATCAGTGATGACCAGCAGATGCTGTTGCTGCTGTCCAAAAAAACCGCCGAGCAGCGCCTGGCCACCTTCCTGATCCGTTTGTCTGAACGCTTTCGTATTCGAGGTTACTCGAAGACACGTTTTCGCCTGTCAATGTCACGCAACGAGATTGCAAATTATCTGGGCCTGGCAATCGAAACTGTCAGCAGGCTGTTTACGCGATTTCAAAAGAACGGCCTGATACAAGTGGAAGGCAAGGAGATCGACATCACCGATCTCGCCCAGCTCTACCTGCACTCCGGCGAGTGTCCGAACCTGCATCAGACGCCCTGAAACGATTTGGCAGGGGCCTCACTCCATAGCCGGGGCTCCTGTCGCAACAGAACTTACCGCATCATAGCCGCCGCCACGCGGCGCCCAAGGAGTTGATTGCATGTCCTACGATGAGTGCTACGTAAAATCAGTCATTCGCACCATTGCCGACTGGCCCGAAACCGGCGTCATGTTTCGCGACATCACGCCCATTTTCAAGGACCCAAAAGCCCTGCGCATGGTCACGGATGATTTTATACAGCGCTATATCGGCACCGAAGTTACCCATATTGCCAGCATTGATGCGCGCGGCTTTCTGATCAGTTCGATCATGGCCTACCACCTCAACCTGCCACTGGTACTGGTGCGCAAGAAAGGCAAACTGCCGGGCAAGACCGTGCAGGCTGACTATGCCCTGGAATACGGCACTGCCACCGTTGAAATGCAGATCGACGCCGTGGGACCGGGCGACCGTGTCCTGATATTTGACGACCTCATCGCCACCGGCGGCACGATACTGGCCGCCAGCACACTGATTAAGGAACTTGGCGCCAGCGTCTATGAAGCCGCCGCCCTGATCGACCTGCCGGACCTGGAAGGCTCCACCCGCATTCAGGACGCGGGGATTCCTGTTCACACCCTGCTGGCTTACGAAGGCCTCTGATTTCCCGACCGTCAGGGGGGATATTGCCCCCTGACCTGCCCGTTCCCTTCGCCATGGCAATTAGGCCATGAGCCGCTAAAATAGCGCCCCCACTCAGCAGGCAACGATATACCATGTGGTTCAAAAATCTGATCTTTTACCGCTTTAACGCCCCTTTCGACAAAGATGCCGAAGCCCTGGAGAGCGCACTGGCGGAACAGCCATTCCAGCCCTGTGGCAGCCAGGAGCTGAGTCGCTCCGGCTGGATCGCCCCCTGCAAGGGCCTGCCCGACCAGCTGGTATACAGCTGCGCTGGCTATTACCTGATCTGCACCCAAAAGGAAGAAAAGATTCTGCCTTCCGGCGTCGTGCGCCAGTCACTGGAAGAAAAGGTCGAGCAGATAGAACACGAACAGGCACGCAAGGTCTATCGTCGCGAGCGTACCCAGCTCAAGGACGAAATCATTCTCGACCTGCTGCCCCGCGCCTTCACCAAACGCCAGCAGACCTATGCCCTGATCGCCCCCCAGGCGGGCCTGATGCTGGTCGATGCATCAAGCCACAAGAGCGCCGAGGACCTGCTCAGCCAGCTGCGTAACAGCCTGGGCTCACTGCCGGTCATTCTTACGGACGTCAAGCAGTCCCCCGCCGCGGTCATGAGTCACTGGCTGGAACAGCAGCAGCCGTTGCCAGCATCCTTGCAATTGCTCGACGAGTGCGAGCTCAAGGACAATCTGGTGGAAGGGGGCGTCATTCGTATCAAGGGCCAGGACCTGACCAGCAGCGAGATTGTTGCCCATCTCGAAGCCGGCAAACGCGTCGCCAAACTCGCACTGGAGTGGGACGAAAACCTGCGCTTTCTGCTGCATGAGGATCTCAGCGTGCACCGTATCAAGCAGACGGATCAGTTCCAGGAACGCCAGCAGGATGTTGCTGACGATGAACTGGCCCGCTTTGATGCCGACGTCGCCCAGCTGGGCCTGGAACTGACGCGCCTGATTCCGGATCTACTGAATGCATTTGGCGGCGAAGTTCAGGGCGCAACCTGACAGGTCACGCAGCGCCGGTTGGCACAGCCGTCAATATGCAACGGCGTTAAAAAACGCCATGCAACGCCGTCACTGACGGCTGTCACAGCGTTACCGATTGACCGGCCGTGCCTGCACAGCCCCCACAGTACCGGAGATCCCATGTACAGCGTTAAAGAGATGTTCTATACCCTGCAGGGCGAAGGCGCCCAGGCCGGGCGTCCAGCCGTGTTCTGCCGCTTTGCGGGCTGCAACCTCTGGTCGGGACGTGAGCAGGATCGCAGCAGCGCCATCTGCGATTTCTGCGACACTGACTTCGTCGGCACCGATGGTCAGAACGGGGGAAAATTTGCCACCGCCGCTGCACTGGCAGACGCCGCATTCGCGCTCTGGCCAGACCCGGATCAGGGCACGCCCTACCTGGTGTGCACCGGTGGCGAGCCAGCGCTGCAACTCGACGCCACCCTGATCGATGCCTTCAAGGCCGCAGGCTTTGAGATCGCTATCGAAACCAACGGCACCAAACCCCTGCCCGCCGGTATCGACTGGACCTGCCTGAGCCCCAAGGCCAATACCGAGCTGGTGGTCACCACCGGGCAGGAGCTCAAGCTGGTGTACCCGCAACTGCTGGCACCGCCCGAGCGTTTTGCTGCACTGGACTTCGAGCACTTCTACCTGCAACCGCTGGACGGGCCCGACGCTGACGCCAACCGTCGGCGCTGCGTGCAGTACTGTCTGGATCATCCGCAGTGGAAGCTGAGCCTGCAAACCCACAAGATTCTGGGGATCGATTGACGATCGCCCATGGCGGGGCCTGTGCTGAGCCAGAACCCCGACAAAAGCATCCACAAGCCCATTGTTACAGGGCTGCAACGTTATACCCACACCTACTGTGGATAAGTGTGTGGGTGAGCGGAAAAATACCCTCCAACCGCCCCGAGATACCGCTGCCTGACACAGATTGATTACTTTTTGAACAGTAGTGTTTTTTACGCTAAAACAACGAGTTATACGCTATTTTTAGAATAAAGGTGATATTCGGCCTGTTTGATGTCGATTTTGCTATGTAAATTTTCTGAGACAGGTTAGCTGCGGGTGCCAACCGTACTGAACCTGACTGTATCTTCTACTTTACAGGACTGGCCCGCGGCCCGTCCCAGCCGCTACTATTAGCGCTCTTATTATCAATGGATCTGTAATGTACACAGCTCAACAACGCCAGCGCGAAGCGCAGAAGGTAACACTGGTCGGCAGTCTTCTGGACGCCATCCTCGGCATCGCCAAGATTCTTGTCGGCGTGGTTTCACATTCCCACGCCCTGATTGCCGATGGCGTACATTCACTGTCGGATCTGGCAACGGACTTTATGGTCGTGCTCGTTCTGCGTGTATCGCATCAGGAACCCGACGAGGACCACCCCTGGGGGCATGCACGTTTCGAGACTGCCGGCACGGTCATGCTCGGCGCCCTGCTGATAGCCGTTGCCGGCGCCATGGCTTACAACAGCGTCGGGCTGATGTTCAGTGGCGAGACGCTGCAGATTCCAGAATGGCCCGCACTGATCGTTGCTGCATGTTCCATCGTCAGCAAGGAGTGGATTTACCGTTACACCCTGGCCGCCGGAAAACGCCTCAAGTCAGATCTCATCATTGCCAACGCCTGGCATAGCCGCAGCGATGCATTTTCGTCCATCGTGGTGCTGATCGGTATTGGCGGCGCCATGCTCGGCTGGATCTGGCTCGATGCGCTCACCGCCGTGCTGGTCGCGTTACTGATTGCCAAGATTGGCTGGGATCTGACCTGGAAAAGTATCAAGGAACTGGTTGATACTGCCCTGCCGGAACAGCAGGTGCGCGAACTGGAACAAGCTGTACGGGATGTCGATGGCGTAATCAGCGTGCATAGCCTGAAGACTCGACTCATGGGCGGCCAGAGCCTGCTGGAAATGCATATCCAGGTTGAAAGCCACCTCAGCGCCTCGGAAGGCCATTATATCGGCGACACCGCAGTGCGCATCCTGAAAACCCGGTTTGACGATATCGGCGATATCATCTTCCACATCGACACGTACAACGACAACCTGCGACTTTACTGTGACACGCTTCCCCTGCGGGCCGAGGTCGAGCAGGCCCTGAAGGACGCGATGACCGAAGTGCATCCGCAATTGCAGTGGGAACAGCTGTCGCTGTACTACATCAAGGCCCGCATTGAGCTGGAGCTGAAAGTGGACAATGCCCTGCTCGCCCGCTGCGGACTCTCCGGCAACGCAGTTCAACAGGCACTGCGTGATCACCTGCAGCAGCATTACTGGTTCTCCAGTATCAGACTGTGGCTGTCCCCAGGCGATGCCTGAAAGCTACCTGCGCCCTGCCCAGCAGCATGCGGTCACACTTGAAATCAAGCGCAGCCTGTTTATTTGCCAGGCAGCACCCACCGCCGGCCAGGAGGCCGCCAACGAATTTATCGCCCAGGTACGCGGCCGCTACCCCGATGCCAATCACCATTGCTGGTGTTACGTTGCCGGCGCACCCGGGGATTACAACCTGTGGAACTGCAGCGATGACGGAGAGCCGCGCGGCACCGCAGGCAAACCGATGCTCAATGTACTGACCCATTCGGCATTAGGCGAAATTACCCTGGTGGTTAGCCGCTATTTCGGCGGCATCAAACTGGGGGCCGGGGGCCTGGTGCGGGCATACAGCCAGGCGGTGCAGGAATGCCTGGCAAGCCTCCCCACCGAAACGCGGGTTTTTAGCCAAACCTACCAGTTGCTCGCGCCCCATGCGCTGACCGGCCCCCTGGAGCACCTGATGCAGCAACTGAATGTGCGGGTGATTGAGCGCCAATGGCAGGATCAACTGAGAATTTTGCTGGAACTGAGCGCCGATGAGGCCGAGGTGCTCGAGCGGCGCCTGGCTTCGCTGCCCGGCACGCGCCTGACTGCGTTATAGCAAACGAACCCATTTTATCTGGCTCGCATCAGGGCCCCATCACCCTGGCGTGCTGATCAGCCGGCACGGAACCCGTACCGGCGTCGGCGTCATAGCCATAGAGGTCATCGCGGAACTGCACCTGGCCGTCATCCGCCAGCCAGGCGGTCCAGTACGTGGTATAGACCGGCACCGGACTAGGCAATGACAACACCCGATTTTCGCCCCTGGCTATCTCGCGCTCCAGCCGCGACACGGACTCACTCCCGTCGTTTCCACCCGCCAGTCCGAACAGGCGCCTGGCGAGCTGGTCCGGATACTCGATACGAATACAGCCCGAACTGAAGTTACGCACCGGCTTTTCGAACAGCCCAGCACTGGGTGTGCCGTGCATGTACACCAGATAAGAATTGGGAAAATTGAATTTCAGCTGACCGAGCGGGTTGTTGGGTCCCGGTGCCTGCCAGAAACGTTGCTGCGGCTGCGGGCCATGATAGAGCCGCTCGAAATCCAGCTCACTCAACGGCAAGGATCGCATGGAGGCACCGTGACCAACAACCAGCTCAAGCCCCTTGCTGGACAGGTAATCGGGGGAGCGCTGCATATCAGGCACGATGTCCCGATAGGCAATGCCACTGGGCACGTTCCAATCCGGGTTCAGTTCCAGGGATTCAATCTGACTGGCCACCAGCGGCGTTCGCGCCTTGAGCTTGCCCACGATGGCACGCATTTGCAGAACCGGCGCTCCGGCTTCGACATAACGCATTTCAAAAGCCGGGATATTAACCACTACATAGGTGTTCTGAGCCCCGCGCTGCGCCTCGAACTGCAACAGGCGTTCTCGGTTCAGCTGCAATTGCCGATAACGCTCGCCCGGCTCCACCTCCAGCGCCGCGCGCGTGTTGCGCCCCAGGATACCATCCACCTCCAGGCCGTGACGACGCTGAAACCGCTCCAGCGCCGCTTGCAGCGGGGCATCAAACAGCCAGGATTCAGCCGGGGCAACACCTGAAGCCATATCCCCCAGCAGTATCAGGCGATTGCGAATATCGGCCACCACCGGATGACTGTCTCCCAGGCGAAGGGATCCCGTCGGGATAATAGGCGGCCAGCGGTATTCCAGCGCCAGGGCGCGGTAGTGCTCAATCGCCTCATCGAGAGACTCGAAATGTCCCTGCGCCGGCGAAAACATTCCAACCCGACCCGCTGCCTGGCCGTGCAGCGTGTTCGCTGCGCTGGTCCCTGTCATAGACTGCGCCAGGCTGTTCGCGCTGATCAGCCCGCTGAGCACCACAGCGCTTAGCACAGCCTCAACCCTCGTTCGTCTTGTCACGTGCACCTCCCCCGGAGCTTGCCTACTAAGGATAGTCCCTGTATGCCCGCGCAAAGACAAGCCTGCCAAGCAGATCAATCACCTGAACAAGGTTCGGCAAGGTTCGGCAAGGTTCGGAAATGCGTGCTTTCCTCGCGCCAACCGGTTCCATTTCAGACGCAATAGCTGGTACGTTAGCGATGTGTGACATTCCGATCACTGGTACTGAACACGGAAAGTCTTTTATAGTACCGGCCTGCGCCCGAAATATCGGCGCCGACACCGGCGCTAAAATGGGGCATTCACGTCATATCCGTCGGACCGAAGAAGGATACCTATGAAATTCGCGGAGAATTCCAACCAGGCGGCAGACTATCTGCGTCGAGCCATCCCCTTGATGGTCAAGTTCAACATACCGCCCAATCCGCTGAACTACGCCCTTTGGTATACCTACGTTTCCGAGCGCATGCCCGAACTCAATACCGTGCTGGACAAAACGGTGACCACCTACGGTACCTGCCCGGTCATGGTGAGCGAGCAGCTGTTCCGCGAACACATGATCAAGGATGAACTTGAATCCGCCAAGGATATTCAAAGCAGCCTCATCGCACTGATGAATGATCTCAACGATCACGCCCACGAAACCGCCCGGCGCACCTGCGATTACAGCGAAGTCCTGCAGGACAGCCTCAGCGCCCTGACTGGCGGGAAAAACAGTGCACTGCCGCTGGAATCCATTATCAATAACCTCGCCCTCAACACCGAAGCGATCAGTGCCACCACACGCGCGTTCCAGACGCGTATCGATGACGCCCAGGCTGAAATAGCCACGCTCAAGGCTGAACTGCAACGCACTCGGCAGGATGCCCGTATCGACCCTCTCACGGGGTTATTCAACCGCCGCGTGTTTGACACTGAACTGCAGCAACTGATCAGCAGCCCAGATGGCGTCAAGACCACTATCGTGCTGCTGGATATCGACTTCTTCAAGAATTTCAACGACCAGTACGGTCACCTCATGGGTGACAAGGTGCTGCAATACGTGGGCAAGCTGTTGTTGGAGAATACCTCGGAACCGCTGCTCTCGGTACGCTTTGGCGGCGAGGAATTTGCCATTCTTCTACCCGGCGATACGCTCGACAGGGGTATTGCCCTGGCTGAAAACCTGCGCGACAAGATTCAGGCTATCCGTATCAAGCTGAAAAAGTCAGGTGAAGCCATCAGTTCCATCACCGCGTCCTTCGGCGTCACCCAATATCGCGCGGGCGAAACGGCGGAAGACTTTATTGGTCGTGCCGACAGCGCCCTGTATCGGGCCAAGTCCCAGGGGCGCAACCAGGTTCAAACTGCACAAGCAGGCACCCCGACTGTTTAACGTTTTTTTAACAAGGCCTTGCTAGTCTTTGCGCCGTCATCATTCGGTTGCTCGACAAGGAAGACTGTTAACATGGGAAAAATACTGGTCAGCGCCTGCCTGCTGGGGGAGAACGTTCGCTACGACGGACAGCACAAGCTGCTGCGCCATCCACAGCTTGAGCAGTGGCGACACCAGGGACGCCTGGTACCTTTTTGCCCTGAAGTTGCCGGCGGCCTGCCCGTTCCAAGGCGCGCCGCGGAAATTCGCCAGCGCTTTCCGATACTGGTCACCGATCGTGACGGCGAAGATCTCACGCCCGCCTACCTGCGGGGTGCGGAGCTGGCGCTGGAGGTGGCCCGGCGCGAAAACTGCTGCTGCGCGCTTCTGCAGTCACGCAGCCCGTCCTGTGGCCGGGACCAGATCTATGACGGCCAGTTTCGCCAGGTACTGATACCCGGCAGCGGCCTTACCGCATCCGAACTGATGCGCCACGGCATGGCACTGTTCGACGAATCCCAGCTGGAGCAACTGATTGCCTTTATGCAGATACAGGATCTCCATGCCGCCTGACCCCCCGATAATCTGCGCGACGCGTACCCGTCAAAACCCGGCAACTGCGCAACAGGCTTGTTTGCCGACCTCCGCGTCCCTACAATGGTGCGATTTTCTGCAACATTTTCCGATTTCTGGGTTTAGGATCTATGCGCGCTAGCCAATATCTGATTGCCACACTCAAGGAAACTCCGTCCGACGCCGAAGTAATCAGCCATCAGCTGATGCTACGCGCAGGACTGGTTCGCAAGGTCGCCTCAGGCCTGTATAACTGGCTGCCCATGGGCCTGCGTACACTGCGCAAGGTCGAGCGCATCGTACGTGAGGAGATGGACCGCTCTGGCGCTCAGGAAGTGCTGATGCCCTCCGTACAGCCCGCCGAGCTGTGGCAGGAATCCGGCCGCTGGGAACAGTACGGCCCCGAACTGCTGCGGCTGCGTGACCGCAATGATCGCGAATTCTGCGTCGGCCCGACCCATGAAGAAGTGATCACAGACATGATCCGCCGCGAAGTGAAAAGCTATAAACAGCTGCCGGCCAATTTTTACCAGATCCAGACCAAGTTCCGCGACGAGATACGCCCACGTTTTGGCATCATGCGTTCACGCGAATTCATCATGAAGGATGCCTACTCCTTTCACCTGGGCGCAGACTCGCTGCAGGCCACCTATGATTTGATGTACCAGACCTACGTCAACATCTTTACTCGGATCGGCCTCGATTTTCGTCCGGTACTGGCCGATACCGGCTCGATAGGCGGAAGCTCTTCCCACGAATTCCATGTGCTGGCCGACTCTGGCGAAGACGATATCGCGTTCTCCGACAGCAGTGACTATGCCGCCAACGTCGAACTGGCAGAGGCCCTGGCGCCAGCCGGTGAACGCGCGGCACCCAGCATGGAGATGTACCTGGTAGACACCCCCAACGCAAAAACCATTGCGGACCTGGTCGAGCAACACCAGCTGCCGATCGAAAAGACCGTCAAAACCCTGATCGTGCATGCCTCGGACGAGTGCGAGGCTGACTTCATCGCGCTGCTGGTCCGCGGTGATCACGAACTGAACGAGCTCAAGGCCGAAAAACTGCCGCTGGTTGCGGCGCCGCTCACCATGGCGACGGAAGACGAATTCCGCTCGGTCATCGGTGCCGGCGCAGGCTCCCTCGGGCCGGTGAACCTGGCGATCCCCTGTATCGTCGACCGTGCCGTGGCGCACGCGTCCGACTTTGGCGCCGGCGCCAACATTGATGGCAAGCACTACTTCGGCATCAACTGGGGACGTGATCTTGAACTGCCTCAGGTTGCGGATCTGCGGAACGTGGTTGAAGGCGACCCCAGCCCCGATGGCCACGGCACCCTGTCAATTCGCCGTGGTATTGAAGTGGGCCACATTTTCCAGCTGGGGCAGAAATACTCCCAGGCGCTCGGCGCCACTGTGCTGGACGAAAACGGCAAGGCGCAGGTCATGGATATGGGCTGCTATGGCGTCGGCGTAACCCGCGTGGTCGCCTCTGCCATCGAACAGAATCACGACGCCAAGGGCATCATTTGGCCTGACGCCATTGCCCCCTTCCATGTTGCCCTGGTGCCGCTGAACTATGACAAGTCCGACGACGTCAAGGAACTCGCCGACCGCCTGTATCAGGACCTGCAGCAAGCCGGCTACGATGTCCTGCTCGACGATCGCAAGGAACGCCCTGGCGTCAAATTCGCGGATATGGAACTGGTCGGCATCCCACATCGCGTGGTAATTTCGGATCGCGGCATTGCAGCCGGCACCCTCGAATACAAGGGCCGTCGCGACACCGACAACCAGGACATTGAGATCGACCAGCTGCTGGCCACCCTGGCCGAGAAGCTGAACATCTAACAGGGTGTTTTTCAACAGCCGGGCGGGGGACCTTTGCCCCCGCCACAGGTTCTTTTGCCTACAGTTGACGGGTTGGGTTCAGTAGTGAACGTTCTCGATCCGGAAAGGCTGCGATTCTTCCTCCCAAGTGGCACCTGTCCCCGCCACCTGAAGCGTTACCTCGATTAAAAAACAGATTGACGGAGTACGAACCGACGGCGGCCTGGGCGCTAAAGCCTCCTGAGCGCGGGCCCTTACGCCAGTTTCCATAGCCCAGGAGCAACCGGTCGCCACAGGCCGTATTCAGGACGCTTGACCCTCCCGACAGCTCAGTGATTGCGCTATAGTAGCCCTCTAACGAGCCGTATAGACAGCACGCCCATGGCCCAGCGCCGCCGCTTTCCGCTGCACCTGCAGATCACGACCCTGTTCGTGCTCCTGATCACCATCCTCGGGGGCAGTCTCAGCTGGTACAACTACCGCAAGTCCAGCGAAATCATCCTCACCGCATCGGAACAGCTGTTTACCCACTATGGCAACGAGCTGACGTTGGATTTTCTGCGCACTTACCAGCCCATCGTGCAGACGGTCAATATGCTGACGCTGGATTCGCTGGTCAGCGCCTGGACCCTCGAGGAGCGCCTGTCGAAAATTCCGCTGCTCGCCAAGGCACTGGAGCAGCGACCCCAGGTAATGGGCTTGCGTTTCGGTTATGAAAGCGGCGATGCCTTTATCGTGCGGCCGGCGCATACGGAGTCAATCCGCAAGGCCTTCGCCGCTCCCGAGGACACCCGGCTGATGGCCGATAACATACAACTGAATGACGTTGGCCAGCGCACCACAGAGCGGTTCTTTTTCGATGCCCGCCTGCAACTCATCGGACAGACGGCGGCTGGCCTGGCGCAGGAGGATTCGCGTCAGCAGCCCTGGTACCAGGAGGCAATTGCCAGCGATCGCCACGTCGCGACCGCGCCGCACTTTTTCAGCCTGCTGCGCAGGGTCGGGATCACGCTGTCCAGCCGCACACCGGACCGCACGGCCGTCGTCGCCGCCGATATCGCCCTGGACAGCCTGTCAGAAACGATCTCCAACATCCGCATCACCCCAAACAGTGAAGTCGTGCTGCTGGACCAGGATTACAACGCCCTGGCCTACGAAGACCCGGGCAAGCTGGTACTTCTGCTCAACGATGAAGTCGTCGAAGTTGCCCGTCTGGACAGTCTGGGCTCCCCGGCACTCGACAAGGCCAGCGCGCTGATCGAGGCAGGCATGCGCGACTTCCCCCTCGAAATGGACGGCGAGCAATGGCGCGGAAAACTGCACCGGCTGGAGCCCGCCAGCGGCATCCGCTTTGAACTGCTGACTTTGACGCCGGAGCGGGAGCTGCTCGGCGAGGCGATGGTAATGCGACGCCAGTCCAACCTGATCACCGGGATCATACTGCTGCTGGCGCTGCCGCTGACTTGGCTACTGGCCCGTCAGATCGCCCGCCCACTGCGCCAGCTGGCTTATGAAGCCAGCATGATCCGGCGTTTCCAGCTCGACCAGCCCATCAGCACCCACTCGCGCATTCGCGAGATTGACGACCTTGGTCACAGCATGACGGTGATGAAAGATACCCTGAACCAGTTTCTCGACATGCTGGGCAGCATGTCAGAAGAAACGGCCTTTGTACCACTGATCGAGCTGATCACCACCCAGACCATGAGTGTCAGCCAGGCCGCTGGCGCAGCCATCTACCTGGTAAATGACGATGATACGCGCCTGGAGCCCGCCAGTCTGAAACTGGCAGAAGCGGCAACGACGCCTCCGGTATTGCCCCCCTGCAGCCTGCACAGTGACCACCAGCTCGCCAACTGCCTGGCGCAGGAATCCAGCCTCACACAGACACTGAACCACCGCACTACTCACCATCCCATGTTCACACTGTTGCAGGCTTTGGGTACAGACCGGCTCAAGGTTATAGCGATCCCCCTGCTAAACCGCAAACGCGAGTCCGTCGGCGTGCTCTGCCTACTGTATGACAAAAGCCACCCACAACGAGAAAGCGACCTGCTGTCCTTTATCGAGACACTGTCCGGCTTTGCCTCACTGACACTGGAAAACCGCCAGCTCATCGGTATGGAAAAGGCCCTGCTTGAAGCCTTTATCGAGCTGATTGCCGGCGCTATCGATGCCAAATCCCCCCATACAGGCGGACACTGCGCCCGTGTACCCGCGCTCACTGAAATGCTGGCCCGGGCCGCCTGCGACAGCACCGACCCCGCCTTTCGGGATTTCAGCCTCAGTGCCGATCAATGGGAAGAACTGCATATCGCCAGCTGGCTGCACGACTGCGGCAAGGTCACCACACCGGAATATGTGGTTGAAAAGGCCACCAAGCTGGAAACCTTTTATGACCGTATCCATGAAATCCGCACCCGCTTCGAAGTACTCAAGCGCGACGCACAACTGCGTTTCTGGCAACAGCTGGACGCCGCCGGTGCCGGCACGCCATCGCGGACCGAGCTCGAGTCACAGCTAAAGACAGAACTTGCTCAGCTGGATGCCGACTTTTCCTTTGTCGCCCACTGCAACCTGGGCCGGGAACAGATGGCGGCGGCCGATCAGCAGCGCCTGCGTCAAATTGCCACCCGTGAGTGGCAACGCACGCTGGATGATCGCCTGGGCATTTCCTGGGAAGAGCGGCAGCGACGGCCCGACAACCCCGAAACCCTGCCGGTGCGCGAAACACTGCTGGCCGACAAGGATTTCCATATCATTCCGCGCACCGAGGCCGACCGCATCCCCGCCGACAACCCCTGGGGCTTTCGCCTGCAACAGCCGGAACATCTTTACAATCACGGGGAACTGTACAACCTGCTGATCACGGCGGGCACTCTGACAGCGGAAGAGCGTTACAAGATAAACGACCACATCGTGCAGACCATTATCATGCTGGAAAAACTGCCCTATCCGCGGCACCTGCGGGGCATACCGGAAATTGCCGGCGGTCACCACGAACGTATGAACGGTCAGGGCTATCCACGGGGGCTGACGGGAGACCAGATGTCACTGCCGGCCCGCATGATGGCGATTGCGGATATCTTTGAGGCACTCACCGCCGCGGACAGGCCGTACAAGCACCCCAAACGCCTGAGCGAAGCCTTAAGTATCATGGGCCAGATGCGCGACCGCGGGCATATAGACCCGCAGCTGTTCCGGCTGTTTCTGCACAGCGGCGTCTGTGAACAGTACGCTGCACGCTACCTGTCGACGGAGCAGAATGAGCAGATCGACATCGAAGACTACCTGTAGCGCTGCTCTGCACGCGCTCCAATAAAGCTCACTGAATCTCGAACGGCTCAGCGGCGTATTTCGAACCCCCGCAAGCCCGCATCCACGTCACAGGGCTCGACTTCCAGCCGGTCAACCCGGGCCAGGGCCGGCCCGTGCTGCAACCACTGCAACATGCGCTCCAGTGCCTGCGGCTCTCCCTGCAGCCAGCCTGTTACAGCGCCGTCGGGCTCATTCTGCACCCAGCCCTGCAAGCCCTCCCGGCGGGCCTGTTCACAGGTGAAATAGCGAAAGCTAACGCCCTGTACCCGCCCTGTCACACGCACCTGCCGGGCTTCAATCCTGGCTGCGGTTGGCATTATTCCCCCCCTGGCGCGCACTGCTCTCTTCGCCCTTCTGATCCGGCGCGAACAGGTCCAGCATCGCCACATCCAGCTGCTGGCTGCGCTGATGTGCCAGTGCCTGCAGACGCAGATTCAGACGCCGCTCCCACGGATTGATGGACTCATGGGCAAAGGGCGCCGGCATGGGCCAGGGCAAAACCTCCGTCAGTTCCTGCAGGCGATAATGGGACAGATCCCGACTCAGCAGATAGGCACCCTGCTCATTGCGCTGCAACACCCCGGCATCCATCAACAATACCTGGTATTCGTCCCAGCGCCCCTGATCCAGCCCCGCCACCTCCTGCAGCAACACCCGGTCAGGCAACGCCACGCCCTCCTGCTGCGCCTGCCACAGCCGGTACAGCACCGCCACGACGGTTTGCAGATGAGACGCCTCGACCTGGCGCCGAACCGGCTGATACACGGTCAGCGCCCGGGTCAGCTCGGCGCCGAGCAGGATAATCATCCAGGAAATATAGATCCACAGCAGAAACAGGGGCACCGCCGCGAAGGCGCCATAAATCAGCTGATAGGACGGTGACTGGGTAACGAAAAAAGCGAAGCCGCGCTTGGCCGTTTCAAACAGCACCGCCACCACCACGGCACCAATAAAGGCACTGCGCAGCGGCACGCGGCAATTGGGCACCGCGGCGTAGAGCAAAGTGAACGCCGCCGCAGACAGCACCATCGGTAACAGACTGAGCAAACGGGCACGCCCCACCAATGAAGCGGCATCACTGACGATCGACAGGCCCGCCACATAGGAACTCAGTACCAGGCCCAAACCGATAAGCACAGGGCCCAGACTCAGAATGGCCCAGTACAGCAGAAAGCTCGACATGCCACGCCGGGGCTTCGATACACGCCAGATACGGTTGAAGGCCGCTTCGATGCTTTTCATCATCATGATGGACGTCGCGGCCAGAAAGGCCACACCGATGGCCGTCAGGTTGCGCGCCTGTGAGGTAAAGCTCTTCAGATAATCCTGTACCACTTCACCGGTGGCCGGCACAAAGTTCTCGAACACCCAGCCTTGCACGCTTTCACCAACGCCGTGAAATGACGGTACCGCTGCCAGCATCGAGTAGGTCACCGTCATCAGCGGTACCACGGCAAACAGCGTCGTATAGGTGAGTGCGGCGGCATTAAGCACCCCCTGGTTGTCAACAAAATGGCTCAGCAGGTAGCGCACAAAGCGTACTCCGCGGGTGTCCAGCAAGGCATTCATGCAGGCAACCTCCCCCATTGCAGACAGGACGCTGCATTCAAACAGCCTCTGTTAGAGACGGGCTTAATAATACAGTCGTCAAATGACACGCCGCACGGGCGCAAGCTAACAGCACTCATGGTGAAGTCCTTTTGCGTTAAAGCTTTGGCAGTTACAATAGGCGCCGCCCAAATTCGATACGGAAGCGCCATGAGTCAAGTTACCCTCTATCATAACCCACGCTGCTCCAAGTCCCGAGAAACCTATCAGCTGCTGCGGGACAACGGCATCGAACCCCGGGTGCGTGAATACCTGAAGGATATACCCACCGCAGATGAACTGCGCGCGGTGCTGGCGGCCCTTGGCATTGGCGCGCGCGAACTGCTGCGCACCAAGGAAGCGGAATACAAGGAGCTGGGGCTGAGCGATACGAGCCTCGGCGACGAGCAGATCATTGCCGCCATGGTGCAATGCCCCAAACTGATCGAGCGCCCCATTGTCATTCGCGACGGCCAGGCCCGTATCGGCCGCCCGCCCGAGTCCGTGCTGGAGATTCTTTGAGGTGACGAACCCCGGCCAGGATCGCCCCTACGTACTGGTACTTTATTACAGCCGCCACGGCGCCACCCGTACGATGGCGCAACGAATCGCGCGGGGCATTGAACAGTCCGGCATTGAGGCACGCCTGCGCACCGTGGCCGAGGTATCCAGCGTCTGTGAAGCCACGGCGGACTCGATTCCGGCCGAGGGCGACCTGTTCTGCAGCGAGCAGGATCTGGCCGGCTGCGCGGGCCTGGCGCTTGGCAGCCCGACGCGTTTCGGCAACATGGCCGCCGCGCTGAAGCACTTTATCGACGGCACCAGTGCGCTCTGGCTCTCCGGAGCCCTGATCGGCAAGCCCGCTGCGGTATTCAGCGCATCATCCAGCTTGCATGGCGGCCAGGAAAGCACCCTGCTGAGCATGATGCTGCCACTGCTGCACCACGGCATGCTGATCACCGGCCTGCCCTACAGTGAGCAGGAACTGCTGACCACACAGACCGGCGGCACACCCTACGGGCCCACCCATGTGGCCGGTTCCAAGGCCGGGCGCACGGTCGATGCCACCGAACTCAAGCTGTGCCAGGCTCAGGGCAGACGCCTGGGTGAGCTGGCGGTAAAACTGTTTTCCCGGAGAGCCTGATGAAAACGACCCTCGACAAGAACCTCGATGCCAAGGTACGCGCCGCTCGCCTGCTGACGCTGGGCAGCTACGCCGCGTTGCTGGGCCTGCTCAGCGCCTGGTACCTGTGGCTGCAACCGGCGCCGGGCGGTCGCCCCTGGGTTGTCTGGCTCTGGCATCTGGTGCCGCTGCTGTGCTTTGCACCCTCGGTGCTGCAGGGCAAGCCTCGGGCTCACGCCTGGCTATGCTTCATGCTGCTGCTGTTCTTTATTGAAGCGGTGCTGGCCGCCACCCACCCAGCCACCTTTGGCCTGGGCCTGAGCTATGCCATAGTGGTGAGCGTGCTCTTTGGTGCTGCCATGTATTACGCCCGCTGGAAGAGTCAGCTGCTGCGCAGCGCTGACCCGCACTGATGCTCGATATAGCACACCTGCGCGCCGACTTCCCCATTCTGGGGGAGCAGGTGCATAACCAGCCGCTGATCTACTTCGATAACGCCGCCACCACCCAGAAGCCCCAGGTGGTGATCGACGCGCAGTCGCAGTACTACTGCCACAGCAATGCCAATGTGCATCGCGCCTCCCACAGTCTGAGCAGCCGGGCCACCCGGGCCTTTGAACGGGCCCGGGAGAACGTGGCACGCTTTATCGGTGCTGCCAGCCCGCGCGAAATCATCTGGACCCGCGGTGCGACCGAGGCCATCAACCTGGTGGCACACAGCTATGGACGCTCACAGCTGAGCGCCGGCGACCTGATTCTGGTCTCTGCGCTGGAGCACCATGCCAATATCGTCCCCTGGCAGCTGCTGGCCCAGCAGCTGGGCGCACGCCTCAAGGCCATACCATTGCTGGACGATGGCAGCCTGGATCAGGCCGCCTATCTGCGCCTGTTAGAAGAACGACCGCGCCTGGTGGCGCTCACCCATGCCTCCAATGCCCTGGGCACACTGAACCCGGTGGCTGAAATGACCCGGGCCGCCCAGGCCGCCGGGGCACGGGTGCTGATTGATGGCGCCCAGTCCACCCCGCACCTGCCCATTGATGTACAGGCAATAGGCTGCGACTTCTTTGTCTTTTCCGGCCACAAGCTGTTCGGACCCACCGGTATCGGCGCCCTTTGGGCGCGCGAGTCGCTGCTGGAGGCCATGCCGCCCTGGCAGGCCGGCGGAGAAATGATTGAGCATGTCAGTTTTGAGGCCACTCGCTTTGCCGGACTGCCTTTCAAGTTTGAAGCCGGTACGCCCAATATTGCCGGTGTTATCGGGCTGGACGCCGCCATCGGCTACCTGCAGCAGTTTGACCGCGAGGCACTGGAAGCCCACGAGATGCAGCTTCTCCACCGGGCACTTGAACTCTGTAGCGACATTCCGGGTTTTCGCCCCGTCGGTCAGGCCGCCCAGCGGGTCAGTGTCATGTCCTTCTGCGTCGATGGCCTGCACCAGCAGGATCTTGGCCTGATGCTGGACCAGTACGGCATCGCGGTACGTGCCGGCCACCACTGCGCCATGCCCCTGATGCAGCGCCTGGGCCTGCCTGGCACCCTGCGCGCCTCCTTTGCGTTTTACAACAGCCAGGCGGAAGTCGAGCGCTTTGCCTGCGTGCTCAGAGAGATCGTGCAGGAGCACAACCGGCAGCCTCCACAGGACAACAGCACACCCCTACAGAGTGAGACCCAGAGCACGCCACCTGTGGCTGCAGATACGCTCCTGCAACGACTCGAGAACTGCCGCGGCTGGCAGGCCCGCTATCGGGAAATCATGCTGCTGGGCAAGAACCTGCCAGCCATGAGCGCGGCACTGCGCACCGACAGCAACCGCCTGCATGGCTGCGAAAGCCATGTTTGGCTGTGTGTCGAACGCCGCGATGGCAAACTCTGGCTGCAGATGGACTCGGATGCCCGCGTTATTCGCGGCCTCATCGCCCTGCTGCTGGCGGCATTCAATGGCAAAACGGCCAACGATATCCTCAGCTTTGACCTGCAGGGACAGTTTGAACGCCTCAAGCTCATTCAGCACCTGAGCCCGTCCAGGGGCAATGGCCTGAAAGCCATCGTGGATGCAATCTATCAACACGCCAGGCAACAGCAGGACAACGATCAGGCCTGGTGAGCGCAGATTGCGATCAAAACAACACCTTACCTGAGCCCACACTGCCGACTCACCCAACGCCTCTCTGCACAAAAGAAAATACGTTCGGCCCTTCGGGCCTGCGCGTGATTTGCTTCCCGCATGCATCGCTGCGGCCGCGCCGTGGCGAGACGGTTGATGATGTACTCGCGCGCAGTGCTTGGCCATTGTTGCAAATAACATGATAATACTGCACCAATCGTTGCCTGGGCCCCCTCATGAATCTCGATAATCTGCGCTATTTCGTTCGCGTGGTGGAAGCCAACAGCTTTACCGCCGCTGCCGAGCGCCTGGGAACACAGAAATCCACCCTGAGCCGGCGCATTTCGCAGCTCGAGGACGAACTCGGTATTCGCCTGCTGCAACGCACGACCCGCAAGCTGCACCTCACCCCCGACGGTGAGGAACTGTTTGAGCGCTGTCGCCCACTGATTTGCAAACTGGAAGACGCTCGCCATGGCTTAAGTGTCAATCAGCCAGAGCCTCAGGGTCGCCTTAAGCTCACCATGCCCACGGAACTGGCACTGGCCATGCTCGATGACGCTCTGTCCAGCTTTATGCAGCAATACCCCAAGATCCAAATGGAGGTGGAACTGACCTCCAGGGTCATCGACATGGTGGAAGAAGGCGTCGACATCGCCATTCGGGTCGGGGCGCTGGAAGATTCAAGCCTTATCGCACAGCCCGTGGCTCAGGTTGCGCGCGGACTTTACGCCGCGCCCGACTACCTCAGCCAGCATCCAGCACTGGTCAGCCCGCACGACCTGCAACATCATCGCTATATCGGTCTGCTGCACCGTTCCGATCCGCTCCATTTTGGCAACTGGGACCAAAGCCATAGCCTGCAGATGGAAACCCCCCTTCGCACCAACAGCCTGACGTTCATGCGCTACATGGCCCAGCGCGGCTTTGGAATCGCCAGGCTGCCCTGTTTTTTCGCCCAGCCCCAGGTTGATGCGGGGAACCTGGTGCCGGTTCTGCAGCACTACCCTGTCCCCAGTATCGGACTCACTGCGCTTTACCCCAGCCGACAGCACCTTAATCCCAAAACACGCCTGTTCCTTGATCATTTGCACACCGAACTGCAGCAGCATCCCTGGGCCAGTCATGCCCTGATCCAATTGCCAGGCCAAGACGTAACCTGAACTTTGCACACGCAGGTTCGTTAAAAAATGTTCCGGCTGAGGACAGAATACTTTCCCTGCACGAGGCTACACTATTAAGATATGTTTGTTGCATAGCAGCAAAATTAACCTGCGCGCCGCTGCGTGTAGCTTTTCTGTACCGCTGGACGATGGGTCGTGCCAGGGGACATTTGTTCAGGCTCGGAGATCAACCTATGGACAAGTCCATTGTCCGATTTATTCTGCGCTACAGCCTGCCACAGCAGATCCGTCTGCTCTTGATGACTTTTTGTTCCTTTCCATTGCTTTACGTCTCGCTGGAACTGCCCAAAATCATCATCAACGATGCGATCGGTGATGCTGCCAACCTGAAGCAGTTCTTCGATATCACCCTTGAACCGATGTACTACCTGCTGGGCCTGTGCGCATTGCTGCTGACATTGATCCTGATCAACGGTCTGGTGAAAATGTATATCAACACCTACAAGGGCATTGTGGGTGAGCGCCTGGTGCGGCGCCTGCGCTACCAGCTGGTAGAGCGCATTCTGCGCTTTCAGCCACGGCGCTTCCAGATGGTCAGCCAGGGCGAACTGATCTCGACCGTAACAGCCGAAACCGAACCGCTGGCGGGTTTCATCGGCGACAGCATTGCACTGCCGGCCTTTCAGGGTGGCACCATGCTGACCATCCTGCTGTTCATGTTCATGCAGGACCCGATCCTGGGCTTCGCCTCCATCCTTCTGATTCCATTGCAGATCGTCATCATCCCGAGACTACAGCGCAAAATTAATCTGCTTAAAAAGGAACGGGTAAGGACGGTGCGTCATTTTTCCCAGCGCATTGGCGAAAGTGTCGACGGCATGATGGAGATACGCCTTCATGGCACCCGCCCCTATCATCTGGCCGAATTTTCCAAGATTCTGGGCGAACTGTTTCGCATACGGCTCGACATCTACAAGAAAAAGTTTTTCATGAAGTTCATCAATAACCTCATTAACCAACTGACCCCGTTGATGTTCTATTCCATCGGCGGTGTATTGGCCATTCGCGGCGACCTGACTATAGGGGCGCTGGTCGCCGCAGTTGCGGCTCACAAGGACCTTGCCGCTCCCTGGAAGGAACTGCTGGATTACTACCAGCAGTACCAGGATTCCCTGATCAAATACGAGCAGATTCTGGAGCAGTTCCAGTCCCAGGATCTCATGCCCATTGTGCCCACCAGTGACAACAGCCCGACCCATCTGGATAACAACATCCGCCTGGAAAAAGTGTCGGTGGGCAGCGATATTGGCAATCGCCTGGTACGCAACATCAACCTTCAGCTGCCTGCCGGCAGCAGCGTGGCCATACGCTGCCAGGACCCTTCCCGCCTGCGCGCACTGGCGCGGACCCTGATCCGGATCAATCCACCACTCACCGGCCATCTGATGTTTGGCAAAGTCGACTTGCAGGACCTGCCCTCCGATCTGCTGGCACGTGAGCTGACCTATGTCGGCCCCGACGCCTTCCTGTTTTCGGGCAACATGCTGCAGAACATCAACTACAGCATGCGGCTCAAGCCACCGATAGAGTCACCCGAGCAGATCGACAGCCAGCGGCGCTGGGAAATCTACGAAGCTAAGGCCTCAGGCAACAGTACCGACCGCTTCGACGGCATCTGGACCGACTTTGCCCTGGCCCACGCGGAAAACTGGGAAGACATGCGGCACTGGCTTTATGAAGGCCTGAAAGTCGTGGGAGCGGACGAACTCATCTACGACGTCGGCATGAACCAGAAATACAACCCCGCGGAACGCCCCAAGGAACTGTCGGACGGACTGCTCCGGGTTCGCCAACAGTTACTGCAACAGGTACCCGAATCCGGCCTCGAGCACCTTATCGAGCGATTTGATCCACAGCATTACAACTGCGGCCTGTCAGTCGCGCAGAACCTGGGCTTCGGCATCCCCCGCCCGCCCATCAGCGATCCGGCATCAATGGCTGCACACCCCCTGATGGAACCCCTGCTCGAACAGTTCGAACTGACCAGCCAGGCGCTGGAGTGCGGCCGTCGCATGGCCAACCGACTGGGTGAAGTGATGGTGGAGGCCGGCCCGCTTGATCCACTGCCGGACACCTTCAGCGAGTTCGACACAGCGGACTTTCGCCGCCGGATCAGTGAACTGGAGCGTGGGGATCCCGCGCGCAGTGCCGAGGACCGTGTCTTGCTACTGGAGCTGTTTCTGCGCATCGTGCCGCTTCAGCACGGCGCCGACTTGCTGGACGAGGCGCTGACCGAAAAGCTGCTCGCCGCACGACAGGTCGTCATGGCGCGGACCGACTGTCCGTTGTGCAGCAGTTTTGATCACTTTAGCGAGGATCGCATCAGTGCGGGCCTGACCGTGCGAGAAAATGTCCTGTTCGGCAAGGTGGTCGGCACTGATCCTGCTGAGCTGCACCAGCTGCAGCAGCTTATTGATACCGCCATGCAGGATCAAGACGCCGAGTCCATGGTTATGGTACTGGCAGGTTTCACCCAGGTCGGCATCCGAGGTGGCAGCTTGCCCCTGATCGCACGCCAGCGCATCCAGTTGCTGCGCGCTATCGTCAAACACCCAAGGGTACTGGTCATGCACGAAGCCCTCACCGCCATGAGCCTTGAAGAACGATCAACTGTACTCGGTCGCATTCAGGCACGCCTGCCGGAACTGACCCTTATCTACCTCGATCAGGAAATTCCGCCGGGCGGGCTTTTCGATGCCGAGTACGAAATTGTCCTGGACGAGTTACGCAATATCGAAAACGATACCGTGCCTAGCCTGACCAGCAGTAATCTGTAATTTTTCTACAGAACGCTATACTTGCCAAATTAAAGACACTGCAACAGGATTCATGGGGGCAGCGCTCATAGACAAACACCGTCTGCTACCCTGCATAAAAGAACACTACACTGAATGGAACACCGTATGCGCCAACTAATTTCTCTGCTGACCTTGTCACTGTTGTTCCTGGCAGGCCCGCTGTATGCCGAGGATCTGGAAATAGAGGCATTTTACGGTCATTACGCCGGTACTGCGGATGCTCAGGTCAGTGGCGAAGCCGACCTCAGACAGCTGACGGTCGGGATAGAACCCAAAGACGATAACTTCGAAGTGTCTTGGGGCACGCGGGTAAAACGGGACGACCTGACGCTCAAGGAACACACCTACCGCATCCTGTTTCGAAAGACGCGCCGTGGCGCCGTCTACGCCTCGGCCATGCGCATGAATGTTTTTGGCAAGCATATTCCCCTGGATCCACTGGCCGGGGATCCCTTCGTCTGGGCCCGCATTCACAACAAGACACTCACTGTATATGCCTTGATGATTACCAATGAGGGCTCTTACGACATGCAAACCTACGACCGCACACTGCGCGACGATGGCGATATGGATCTGGCCTACACACGAATACTGGATGGAAAGATCAGCAAGGAAGTCACCGCCCGGTTACATCGCCTACCCGAGTAAAGGCGTCGCAAGCATCTCTGGGGAGCTTTACATGATCACAGAGAGCGAACACTCGGTACTAGTGATCGACGATGATGCCGCGATTCGCGAAATGATCAGCGATTACCTCAAGCTGCAGGGGTACGGAATACTTGAGGCCGAGAATGCGGCCGCTGCTCGCACATTGCTGGCGCAACAGAAGCCCTCGGTAGTCCTGCTCGATATCAGCATGCCGGGAGAAGACGGGCTTTCGCTGGCCCGTTACATTCGCGAACACCTGGATATCGGCATCATCATCATTTCAGCCGCCGGCGAAGCCGTGGACCGTATCGTCGGCCTTGAAATCGGTGCCGACGACTACCTAGCCAAACCTTTTGATCCGCGCGAATTACTGGCCCGGGTTCGAAGCGTGGCGCGCCGCTATGAGAAACTTCCAGTCACGACCCCGAATACCGGCGCCGAGCCGTCACAGAGGGTCCGGGTGGGCCGCTGTACGCTGGACCTGTTGTCACAGCAGTTGTTCGGGCCGGGTGATGAGGAACT
This sequence comes from Marinobacterium rhizophilum DSM 18822, assembly GCF_000378045.1. Classification (GTDB taxonomy): domain Bacteria; phylum Pseudomonadota; class Gammaproteobacteria; order Pseudomonadales; family Balneatricaceae; genus Marinobacterium_A; species Marinobacterium_A rhizophilum. The sequence goes on along the minus strand of NZ_KB899092.1, from coordinate 104,001 downwards.
GGCACTGACACAGATGGAGTTCGAACTGCTCCAGATTCTGATCGACCGGCCCAATCGCGTTCTGAGCCGAGACCAGATTCTCAATCTCACCCAGAATCGCGACTGGGATCCGAACGATCGCAGCATCGACATTCGCATAGCCCGGTTACGGCGCAAGATAGAATCCGACCCGGAACGCCCCCGCTGCATTCGTACCGTGCGCGGCAGCGGCTACATGTTCATACCCACCACTGAATAAAGCCTTTGTTTCTATCTTGTATCAATTGTTGCAATCGGTCTCATAACGCCATCTCTCCGCCGACCGGCTGATACACTGCAGCCTATGGAAACGCCGAATGCGGATGCCGTCATGAAACACTCCATTGAAGAACAGCGCCTGCGCGAGGCTTTGTTTCAGGCGGCCGAAGCCGTCACCTGCCAGGCAGGCGGCGATATCTTCAAGCAACTGGTGCGACGCATGACGCTCGCACTCGGTGTGCAGCATGCCCTCATCGGCACCTTGCTGCCTGGCGATACCCGTCGTGTCCAGGTCATCGCTGCATACAGCCTTGGCCGGTTCGTCGACAGCTATGAGTATGACCTGGTCGGTACCCCCTGCGAACAAGTCATCGGCCTGCAATATCGCTACTTCCCCCGCAACATGCGCCAACTTTTTCCCGACCCCCACCTGGTCGAACTTGGCATCGAAAGCTATGCCGCCATTCCCCTGTTCGATTCACAGGGCAACACCCTCGGGCTAATGGCCGTCATGAATGACAGGCCACTGCAGGACGAGGATATGATTCAGCCGGTGTTGCGTATTTTCTCCACTCGCGCGGCACTGGAACTGGAACGCCAGCAGTACACCAGCGCGCACAAGCGGTCTGAAATTCGTTATCGAACCATATTCGAAGCCGCGCTCGACTCGATCATCAGCATGGACAGCAACGGTAACATTATCGATCTAAACCCTTCCGCAGAGGCCTGTTTTGGCTATAGGAAGAGCGCGGTGATTGGCAAGCCCCTGGCTGATATGCTGATCCCAGCACGCTTTCGGGACGGACACAAAGCCGGTTTGGCCCGCTTTCTTTCCTGCGGGAAAGGCGACTATCTCGGACGCCGGGTGGAGGTACCCGCACTTGCCGCCAACGGCGAGGAAATCCCTGTCGAACTCACCATAGAGGTCGCCCGTGACGAAGGCGACGAAACGATTTTTATCGGTTACCTGCGTGATATTCGGGACCGCGTACAGGCCGTTGCAACGGAAAAACGACTGCAGTCGCAGTTACGCCAGGCGCAAAAGATGCAGGCCATCGGCCAACTCACCGGCGGAATCGCCCATGATTTCAATAACATTCTCACCACCGTGATGGGCTATATCGTACTCGCCCAGGAACAGGCCGCGGGTTACAAGGATCCCGTCATGCTCCGCTACCTGGATCGAATCCATGCGGCCAATCAGCGGGCAAGTCACCAGATTCAGCAATTGCTCACCTTCAGCCGAGGACAGCAGGGACAACGACGCCCAATCCAGCTGTCCGACCCGGTTTATGACGGCCTGCGCATGATGGACGCCATTCTGCCGCCAGGCATTCAGCTCACCGAACAGCTGGGCGCGCGCCTGCCTGCCGTACTCGCGGACCCGATGCAGATCGAACAAATCCTGATGAACCTGTGTATCAACGCCCGTGATGCCCTTAACGGCTGCGGCGAAATCCATGTATCACTGGGCAGCCTGCAGGTTCAGGATCAGATCTGCGCTTCCTGCCATGCCACGCTGGCGGGTGACTATATTGAGCTGCAGGTCGCCGATACGGGCTCCGGAATGGATGCCCAAACCCTGGAGCGCATTTTTGAGCCCTTTTATTCAACCAAGACTGCAGGCCAGGGAAGTGGCATGGGATTGGCCATGATACATGGCATTGTGCACGAGCATCACGGCCACATACTGGTCAATACAGCCCCCCAGGCAGGCGCAAATTTCCATATTCTGCTGCCGCCCTGCCAGTACCGCCTGCCGGATGACACTGCCAATGTCGAAAAAGCGCAACAGAAAACCAAAATGCGCGGGCATGTGCTGCTGGTGGATGACGAAGCCACGGTGGCCGAATTCATGGCAGACCTGCTCAGCACCTGGGGTCTGCAGGTCAGTATCTGCTATAGCGGTCCGGACGCGCTGACGCTGATGAACAGCCGTGCCGAAGAGTTCGATATAGTCATTACAGACCAGACCATGCCGGACATGACGGGTATCGACCTGGCCCGTGAAATACGGGCCCTGCGGCCCGATCTGCCAATGATTCTCTATAGTGGATTCGCCAAAGATACCGATGATGCAGCCCTGCGCCAGGCCGGCATACACGCGTTCTTTCGCAAGCCGGTCGACACAGACCGCCTGCGCCAGACCCTGAGCGAGCTTTTAGCGCCCTGATCCACCAGAAACACTTCCATCCCCGCCACTACAAAACAGTTACAAAGATAAACACTACAGACATCGTCTGAATACCTCCGCCCGTTAGTCTGGATACCGTCAGTAAAACAACAAGACGAGGACCGCTAACATGAACACCCGTACCGAACAGTATGCCCGCTGCATTGATGCTTCGAAACGCATGCGCTGGGAGATCGAGCAGGATCTGATCCGGGGCCGCGTGCTCGATGCCGACCGCAAATTTCTGCCTGATGGCCTCTCCTGCATACAGGATCTGGACTTTCTGACTGATGACGATAAACGGCTGTTAAGTCAGATCCAGGGACGCACCTACGCCAACGTGTTCGGTCTGGTCGAGCGCTTCATCTGCGCCAAGGTCATCGAACTGAGCCACGACTACCTGCTGAATGACCAGGTTGCCCTCGAAGGCCTGGTTCGCTTTAGCGACGAAGAACTCAAGCACCAGGAACTCTTCCGCCGCATTGAGCAGATGGCCGCCGCTGCACTGCCTGCGGGCTACTGCTTCGCACCCGAACCCAACGCGGTTGCAGAGGCGGTACTCAGCAAATCAACCTGGGCTGTACTGGCATTGACCTGCCATATCGAGTTGTTCACCCAGCTGCATTACAAACAAAGCATCGCACCGGACATGCAGATGTCGCCACTTTTCAAGGACGTATTCCTATACCACTGGCGAGAGGAATCACAGCACGCGATCATGGATGAGATCGAATGGCGACGCGAAGACGCACGGCTTTGTGAAGCAGAGCGGGACCAGGCCGTCGATGACCTGATCGACCTGGTGGCCGCTGTCGACAATATTGTCTGTGCCCAGGCCGACAGCGATGCCGACTATTTCTGCCGCAATACCGCTCAAACCTGCAGCGCCACCGAACAGGCGTGCATTCGGGCAACCCTGCAAAAAGCCTACCGGTGGCAATTTATCGTTTCGGGTGTGCAGCATCCCCGCTTTTCCAGGGTACTTGCAGAGCTAACCTGCGACAGCCAGCTGAACAGAATCCAACAGGCCCTGAAACCCATTCTGGCCGCCTTTGACAGCGTCCAGCAGGCGGCCTAGGCACGGGCCAGACAAGGTGCCACCGGGTCCGTCGCCTTGAGCGAATGGATGAACTGCCTTAAGACGAGTGATGATTCTCAGTATCGCTCAACGACTCGACACTTCGCCCGGCATTGCAAGGGCAAGGATTAGCCCCGGACCCTGTATTACGCCCCAGCGCTGGAGGAACAACAGATGAGCATTATCAAGCAGCTGATCCGGAAAATGGGAGAACTGCAGCAACGCAAGACGCCTGCCGATCACCCAAGACTGCAACAGCTAGATCACCATACTCTGCGAGACATTGGCGTCAATCGAATGGCCGCTGAGTACCAGAATGATGAAAAATTGTGGCAGGAGCTGGCATCCTAGCTCCTGTCGGGTTAACCGCAGCGGGAGTATCAACACCACAACGTCGAGGTCAGGTCCGATAACCGGCCTCGGCGCTGTTGTCACTAACGGGTGCATTATGAGCCGCAACAGTCTGCGCTTTCTTCTCGCCTCTTCAGCACGACTGCGTACCCTCGGCGAACTGCCTAGCGGACTTTTATCAATGAAAATTGTTCGCCAGTCATATTTCTCAATCGTCTTATTTTCTTAACAAAGATACTTAATAAATCTTAAGTAACTGTTATTTAATAAGTTTTTCACTAAAACGAGAAAAGAGAATGACTACTCGGCCGACTTACAAAAACAATAGATGACTATATCTCATCATTTGACAAAAAAAGGATCATTTGTTGCACATGCGTAAAAACAGTAATCTACACCCAGTCAGATAGCGCTAACAGTCTGACAGGGAAACTCCCTTAAACAGCGCAAACCTTAACTTGGAGAACATCAACATGCACAACGATTTCACTTACTACAACTGGCACATGAACTCGCCCGTCAGCAACCCGAACAGCCGTCGCGAAACTGAAATCGAGTACATTTTCCGTATTGCCCGCGAAGAAGCTGCTGCTGAAAAGGCCGAAAAACGCAGGCTGCAGAAGGCACGTTTCATGGCCGCATTGCGTACAGTTTTTTCCCGTGTCGGGTTCAGCCGTACCGTCAATCAAAATTCACTTTTCGGGCACTAATTTTGCGCGCCCATAGCCGTCGCCGGGGCAAATTCCATTCCTGAGAATTGCCCCGGTGCCGCCGCTTTTCAAGCATCCCTGTTGTAATCACACCGCTTCATAACGCCCTGTGCGTCAGCCATTCAAACAAACGCAACGTCCTTTGCCCTGAAGGGCAACCTAGTCCGCACGGCTTCTCCTCATCCGCGCCTTACACAAGATTTTTCCACAGATAACTCGCCGCCATTAACAGGCACATGCCCACCACCAACGGACGAATGATCCGACTGCCGTGGCGAATCATGGTGTGACTGCCAATCAGTGCGCCCAGAATCTGCCCGCCTATCATGGCCGCACCCAGACTCCAGATCACCTTTCCACCCGCCACAAAAACCACCAGTGAAGCAATATTGCTGGCGCAATTCATGACCTTGGCCGCCCCGGTGGCACCCAGCAGATTACGCCCCCTGAACCAGATTTTGCTGAAAGCGAAAAAGGATCCTGTGCCCGGCCCCAGGAAGCCGTCGTAAAACCCGATCAACGGCGCCAGGGTAAAGCAGTATTTGCGCCGACTCATGCGGGCTGTGGTTTCTTCAAGGCCCGCCGTCGGCACCAGTGTAAAATACAGCGCGATCAGCACCAGAATGAGCGGAATCAACAGTACCAGAATGCCCGGGTCCACAAACTGCACGAGCACCGTCCCAAACACAGACCCGACCAGGCTTGAGAATACGAGACCGCGAATATCATCCACCTTGACGATTCCCCGGCGTAGCATCGTCAGTGCAGCGGTTAAACTGCCGAAAGAGCTTTGCAGCTTGTTGGTCGCCAACGCCGACACCGGCGGCACCTGGGCGAGTAACAGCGCCGGCAGTGTCAGCAGGCCGCCTCCACCGGCGATGGTATCGATAAACCCCGCCAGCAGCGCAACACCAAACAGTGCCGCCAGCAGTCCCGGTGACAAAACCAGATCCATGTGGTCATTCTCTCAGATTGATAAAACCCGGAATTGAAGGCCTTGGCGTGGAGCCGCTGCGCGGCAGCACAGGGTACACCCCGCCCGTGCGGCAAGACAGCCCGTCGAGGACTGTTTAACCCGTTCAGGTGGTGGATTTTGGCCTTGCGCGGCGCCGTGCTGGCGTCTTGCGGGCAGGTGCTGCAGATGATGCGTCGCCCGGCCTGGCTTTGGCCTTTCGGCCCGTTGCAGCGGTGCGCCGCTTGCTCCGTCCCGGCGTGCTGCTTCGAACACCCTGCAACCCCTGGGGCAAGGTATTGCTGGCGGTCTGAACCAGCTCGCCCAGCGCAGTCAGCAGCGCCTCCATAAACTGGGCATAGCTTCCCTCGCGCTGGCAGATCGCCTCAAGTCGTGCCTCCCACTGGGCCGTCATGTCCGGCAGCGTGGTTTGCCGTGGCAGGCTGTCGATCAGGCCGCATCCGGCGGGCGTGGCATGAATCGACTTGCCGCGGCGCTCCAGAAAACCACGCCGGAACAGTAATTCGATGATGCCGGCACGGGTCGCCTCGGTTCCCAATCCATCGGTATCCTTCAATATCTGGCGGATGGATCGATCTTCTACAAAGCGGGCAATGCCGGTCATGGCTGCCAGCAGCGTCGCATCGGTGAAGTGTTTTGGCGGCTGGGTCATTTTCTCCACCAGTTCACCGCGTTCGCACTGCAGCACCTGACCTACGCTGAGCGGGGGCAGCAACTGTGCCGCATCATCGTCCGCACGCTCCTGGCGCTGAAAAAACGGTTTCCAGCCAGGCACGATCACTTCCCGCGCCTGGGTCCGAAAGCGCCCGCCGGCAATGTCGATTTCGACCCGGGTTTCAAAGTATTCGAAATCTGGCAGAAACTGCCCCACATACTGGCGTGCAATCAGTTCGTACAGCTGCCGCTCCCGTGCCTGCAGAGCACTGCTGCCCTGCTTTTTCTCGGTGGGAATGATGGCATGGTGCGCGTCCACCTTCTTGTCGTTCCAGGCCTGACTTTTTCTGCGGCTGTCCGTTGCGGCCAGTGCGTCTTTCAGCGCCTCGCAATTGTGGCCGATGGCACCCAGCACCTGTGGTGCGCGGGCCAGATGCTCCAGCGGTAGATGGCGACTGTCGGAACGGGGATAGGTGATCAGCTTGTGCTTCTCGTACAGACTCTGACAAAGATCCAGGGTTTCCTTGGCGCTGAGCCCAAAGCGCTTGGCCGCATCGATCTGCAGGCTCGACAGGCTATAGGGCAGCGGTGCAGCCTGACGGCGACGTTTCTTCTCGACCTCGAGTACCGTACCGGGTTGTCCCGAAATGCGTCGTACCACGTTTTCGGCCAGGGGTTTGGACAGCACCCGCCCCTCTTCATCCTGGTAGGGTGCACAGGCATCGCTGGGTTGCCACTTGGCATGAAAGGCCTGCTGCGCATCCGTCAGTAAATGCGCCAGTACCTCGTAGAATGGTTTGGGTACAAAGGCGGCAATGGCCTGATCCCGGCGTACCACCAGCCCCAGCAATGGCGTTTGGACCCGCCCGACGGAGAGCACACCGTCGTAGCCCACCTTGCGCCCCTGGATGGTATAGGCACGCGTGAGGTTGAGCCCGTACAGCCAGTCGGCACGCGAACGGGCCAGCGCAGAGATCGACAACGGGACAAACTCGGGGTTTGGACGCAAACGTTGCAGCGCACGTCGCACGGCATCCGGATTCAGATCGCTGATCAGGCAACGCTGCACCGCCGCGCGCTTGGCATCCTTGACCCCCAGATACTCAATCACTTCATCGACCAGCAGCTGGCCTTCGCGATCCGGATCACCGGCATGCACCAGCTGATCCGCCTCCTTCACAAGCTTGCGCAACACCGTTAGCTGCTTGCGCGTCTTGGGCTTGGGCGTCAGCTGCCATTGCTGCGGCACAATCGGCAAATGCTCCAGACGCCATTGCTTGAAGGCCGGGTCGTAAGCGTCGGGCTCGGCCTGCTCCAGCAGATGACCGATGCACCAGCTCACCGTATCGCCGTTGCCAGCCCGAATGAAGCCATCGCCTTTTTGGTGTGGCCGCGGCAGGACATCGGCGATAGCCCGGCCGAGGCTCGGTTTTTCTGCGATATAAAGTATCATGCAATCGATAGCTGTATAAATAAACAGGTACTTTAGCCGTAAGTGACGCCCGGTGCCAGCGTTACGAATACAGCTGTGGTTATATAAAAACAATTATTAATAATTTAATAGAATATAGCCATACGGAAACAGTCTTTAGTCACGGCGTTCGCAATCCGTATAATGCCGCGCTAGCCGTCAGAATCATCACCGCAGCCACACTGCAGCGAACCCTGACCACAACGGCGAATTACCCAACGCCCTGTTTTTTCCGTCGCCTACAAGGCGGCCATACTCTTGGAGACTGCGATGCAACCCAGAGCGATCGCCCTGCTACCCCTGCTGCTGTTCCTGGCGCTGTTTATCGGCAGCGGCCTGTACTACCAGGCCCAGGACACGGACTTCGCCTTTTATCAGATCTCCGCACCGGTGGCGATTCTGCCCGCCATTGTACTGGCGCTGCTACTTGAACGCGGCGCGCTCAACAGCCGCATTGAGACGTTTATCAAGGGTGTGGGCGACAACACCATCATTACCATGTGCATCATCTACCTGCTGGCCGGCGCCTTTGCCAGTGTCGCAAAGGCCGTGGGCGGCGTTGACGCCACCGTGAACTTCGGTCTCAGCGTGGTGCCCGAGTCACTGGTACTGCCAGGCCTCTTTGTGATTACCGCCTTTGTCGCCACCTCCATGGGCACCTCCATGGGCACCATCGCCGCCATTGCGCCGGTGGCCGTTGGCCTGTCCGAGGCAACCGATCTGCCCCTGACGCTGACGGTCGGCACTGTGATTGGCGGTGCCATGTTCGGCGACAACCTGTCGATCATTTCTGACACCACCATCGCGGCCACCCGTTCCCAAGGCTGCGAGATGCGCGACAAGTTTCGGGTCAACTTCATGATTGCCGTTCCGGCAGCACTCCTGACCCTGGTGGTACTGTACCTGCAAAGCAGCGGCGGCAGCATCGTTGCACCCGGGGACTACGACCTGATCAAGGTACTGCCCTACGTTGCGGTGCTGGTACTGGCCATTTCGGGACTGAACGTGATGCTGGTGCTGTTTAGCGGCATTGTGCTGGCAGGCCTGGTGGGCCTGCTGCAGGTTGCCGACTACAGCCTGGCGAGCCTCTCGGCGGATATCTACGCCGGCTACACCAGCATGCAGGAAATCCTGATTCTGTCGCTACTGATCGGCGGCCTCGGTGCGCTGATGAAACATCAGGGCGGCCTGGAGTTTCTGGCCCGCATGATCGATCGCCTGGCCCGGGGCAGCAAGCGCCGCAGCGGCGAAATCAGCATTGCCGCCAGCGTCGTGCTGGCCAACCTCTGTACCGCCAACAACACCGTGGCCATCATTCTGAGCGGTTCGCTGGCGCGGGACATTGCCCTGCGCCACGACGTGGATCCCAGGCGCAGCGCCAGCCTGATGGACATATTCTCCTGTGTGATACAGGGCATGCTGCCCTATGGTGCCCAGGTGCTGCTGGCTGGCTCCATTGCCGCGCTGTCGCCACTGGAACTCATTGGCAGCATCTATTACTGCTGGCTGCTGGGACTGGCGGCCCTGATTGCCATCGTTGCAGGTTTCCCCCGCCTGCAGGCAATCACTGTGGCCCTGCGCCAGGCCTGAGGCCCGCATTGAACCACTAACCGCCGGGGCTCAGCCCTCGGCGGTCCTGCCCGGCATCGCGCTGCTGCACCCAGTGCAGCAGTTGCGGATAAAAACACAGAAACGACGCTTCCAGTGCGCCATAGTGGCGTTCAATGTCCTCTACCGCGCCAAAAAGCGCGGTACGCCGGCTCAGGCGGCCGGCGATGGCATCCAGCGCCCGATCAATCACCTCGATACGCTGATAGTTCAGCAACCAGTCATGGTCGCGCATACGCTCGAAACGCAGACGTGCAACGCTGGGCATCAGGGGCGCATTCTGCGCCAACTCTGCGTAAACGGTACGGCTAAATTGTGTCAGGGGGGTACGGTGAAAAGATGACCAGTGCAGGGCCAGGAAATGGTCGAACGCCATATCCAGAATAATACCGGCGAAACGACGCCGTGGCGGCTCAAAAAGGGCGAGAGTGCGCACGACATCGGGGTGGTGGTCGGTAAAGGCATCGATACTGCGGTGCAGGCGGATGCCCTCCTCTATCACCGCAGGCCAGGCTTCCAGGGCAGACCCCTTGACCGTATCGCCGAGATAATTACCGGTCAGCGAACTGCCCGCACAGGCGGCAAGGTGGAAGTGGGCCAGGTAGTTCATGCCGCTTCAGCGACTCTGGCGCCGTGCCAGCACGCGTGCGGCGGCATGCAGGACCACACCGGCAAAAAGGGCCGCAACCGCCGGTAACGCATAGGGCAGCTCAGGGCCGGCCGAGACGGGCTCGTCAAAGATCGCCAGCAGCAACAGCACGGGAGCGATCATCAACAGTATCGATCCCAGCCATTGCAGGCCCCGTGCGAAGCGCAAGTTCAGCACACTGAGGTAACACCCCAGCTGCACATTGAGCAGTACTGCGCACAATAGATAGATATGGTTGGCGCGGTTCATGATGTTGTGAACCTGAACGGTCTGGGTACGATCGGGCAGTTCGAGATACAGATAGAGTCCCGCCGCCAGAAATGCCAACAGGCCCAGCAAGCCGACGGCCAGGTGCAGGCACCTCAGCAGAATTTTGGTGCGATCCGCCTGCCCTGCCCGGGCGTACGGTTTGGTATCAATGGCAGATCGGGATACGGACATGATTTGAATGTAGCACGCATGGCCAGGTTACGGCAGCCCCCAGCGCGATCCCGCCCGTCCAGTGCTGCCTTACCTTTTTCATAAAGCCGGACCAGGCGTGTCAGACATGATCAAGCTTGAGCTCGCGGCTGGACAGCCACTCCTCGTAACTGACCCTGGGCAACTGGAACTGGTCTTGCGTCGAGGTATAGGTATCGGCGTGCATGCGCGAAATCGGGCAGTAGGCAGGCGAGCGCACACGCAGACATTCGGCATCAATATACTGGTCCTGCACGTGCATGTTCACCACCTCCCCAAAGATGATGGAACGGTTGGGGTACTCCACACTGCGCTCCAGACGGCATTCAAATGCCACCGGTGCCTCCAGAATGCGCCCCGGTATTACCTGGCTGCTATCGGCACAGGTCAGATCCGAGGCGTCCATTTCGTCCACCTCAGGCGGGAAGTCAATCGACGAGACAATCATCTGACGCGCGATACCCTCGTCCACCATGTTGACGACAAACTCCCCGGTGGCGCGGATGTTGCGCGTCGTATCCTTGGGCGTCCCGTCGGGTTTGTGCTGAATGCCGAGAATCAGTAGTGGCGGCTCGTCGCTGAACACATTGAAAAAGCTGATGGGCGCAGCATTGTTAATGCCATCAGGGCAGCGGCTGGTCACCAGCGCGATTGGACGCGGCACCACAAAGCTCACCAACAGCTTGTATTTTTCCTGTTTGCTCAGGCGGGTGAAATCAAATTCCATCATGGGTCTCCAGGCGGGAACAGGCCCGCTCGCTCAACATGACGGGCGCCCTGTCGAGGCAGCCCTCATGTACTCGATGTGATTAATACGGGCCAATAAAGGTCCCGCCCGTTCGAAGTGACCGGCGGGCCAATGAGACACCGAAGGCACAACCTTTTGAAAAACGTTACAGCAACCTTTAGATACGCCCCTCTTCCACGGCGTGGCAGGCCACCTGCCCGCCACCATCGGTGACGATGGTGGCGGGGCGTTGGACGGAACAGCGTGCATTGGCATGAGGGCAGCGCGGATGGAAGGTGCAGCCGCTGGGCGGTGAAATGGGGCTTGGCACCTCGCCACTGACCGGCGTGCGGGCCCGACCGCTCATATCGAGATCCGGAATCGCATCCAGCAGCATCCGCGTATAGGGATGGCGCGGATTACGCAGCAACTCGGCCGCAGGTGCCTGCTCCACCATGGCCCCCAGGTACATGACCCCGACGCGATCGGAGATATGAAACACCACCGCCAGATCATGGCTGATAAACAGAAATGTCAGACGGTACTGGCGCTGCAGGTCCCGCATCAGGTTGAGAATCTGCGCCTGTACTGACACATCCAGCGCCGAGGTCGGCTCATCGCAGACGATAAAGTCAGGATTGCTGGCCAGCGCCCGGGCAATGGAGATGCGCTGGCGCTGGCCGCCACTGAATTCGTGGGGATACTTGTCACCATCCGCGGGCATCAGGCCCACCTGGGTGAGCAGTTCGGCCACCCGGGCATCGACCTCTGCCGCGGTTTTCAGAAGCCCGAACACGCGGATGGGCTCAGCGATAATCTTGCTTACCCGCCAGCGCGGATTGAAGCTGGCATACGGGTCCTGGAAGATCATCTGCATGCGACTGCGCAGCGGCGCCATCTGTTTGCGGCTAAGGGGCCCGATATCCACCCCCTCGAATTCGATACTGCCGCTACTGGGCGCATAGAGACCCACCGCCAGGCGCGCCGCCGTCGATTTTCCACAACCGGACTCGCCCACCAGACCGAACGTTTCGCCCTTGCGAATTTCAAAGTCGATACCATCCACTGCCCGCAGGAACTGGCGCGGCCTGCGTTCCAGCACCCGGTTAAGCCAGGGTGGCGATACATCGAAGTGACGCTTAAGGCCACGTACCCGCAGGATTGGTGCTGCGGTTTCTTCGGCCCCTGCGACCATGGAGTCTTGAGCTACAATCGCGTTCATCATCACACCTCCTGCCCGCAGTTCTGCACGGACGTTTTTGGCGCCGGCCTGACTGCATTCATCTGTTTTTTGGCGCGCTGAGCCTGGCTGACCTCGGCAAACAGGGTGTCTGGATCGGTGGCAGGATTCACTCCGTCCCACAGCCAGCAGGCCACCTCGCCCTGACCGGCCTGGGCGAACTCAGGCTTTTCCTCCCGGCAGCGCGCTGTGGCATAGGGGCAGCGCGGATTAAAGGCACAGCCTTTGGGAATATGGCTCAGGCGCGGCATGGCGCCATCAATCTGCACCAAATGCTCCACCTCATCGCCGAGCTTGGGAATGGAGCCCATCAAGCCACGGGTATAGGGATGGCGGGCTTGCTTGACCACTTCCTGCACCGGGCCAACTTCCACCAGGCGACCGGCGTACATCACCGCCACCCGATCGCAGGTTTCAGCGATGACCCCCATGTCATGGGTCACCAGCATGACCGCCGAGCCGTGCTCACGACACAGTTGTTTAAGTAGCTCAATAATCTGGGCCTGCACCGAGACATCCAGCGCCGTGGTCGGCTCATCGGCTATCACCAGCTTTGGATTGACACAGAGCGCCAGCGCAATCACCACCCGCTGGCGCATGCCACCGGAGAACTGATGCGGATACTGGTCGATACGCTGCTCGGGCGCCGGTATGCCGACCTGGGTCAGCATCTCTATCGCCCGCGCCCGCGCCTGGCGCGGCGTAAGATCAGTGTGGGTGCGAATGGTCTCAATCAGCTGACGGCCCACGCTGTACAGCGGATTAAGACTGGTCAGCGGGTCCTGAAAGATGGATCCGATCTGTTTGCCCCTCAGCTTGCGCATGGCCTCGGCCGGCAGGTTGTCAATACGCTGGCCGTTAAAGTGAATCTCACCGCCGGCGATGCGCCCGGGACGTTCCAGCAGCCCCGTAATCGCTGTTCCGGTAAGAGACTTGCCAGCACCCGACTCCCCCACTACCCCAAGAATTTCGCCGGAATTCAGCCGCAGAGAAACACCGTCAATGGCCGTCAGGATGCCGCGACGAGTCGGAAACTCGATACGCAGGTCTTTAACATCGAGCAGGGCGCCGCTGTCTGTTCCACCGTCTGTCTTGTTGTTATTCATGCTTAGGTCCTCTCAGCGCAGTTTTGGGTTCAGCGCATCGCGCAGCCAGTCACCCAGCAGATTGACGGCCAGCACCAGCAGCGCCAGCGTCAGCGACGGAAAGATCACCACCCACCAGATCCCGGAAAACAAAAACTCGTTGCCGATTCGAATCAGGGTCCCCAGTGACGGTTCGGTCGGCGGCATGCCCACACCCAGGAACGACAGCATCGCCTCGGTCAGGATCGCCAGACCCAGGTTGATGGTGGCGATCACGAGCACAGGCCCGAGCACATTCGGCAGGACATGGCGGATCATGATCAGCAGCGGATGCAGCCCGATTACCTTGGCGGCCTGAACATACTCCTTGGACTTTTCCACCATGGTGGAGCCCCTTACCGTGCGGGCATACTGCACCCAACTGGTCATGGCAATGGCCAGTACCAGCACATAGATGGCGGAATCGTGCATCACTTCCTGGGGCAGAAAACTCAGCGCCACACCGTTGATAAGCAGCGCCACCAAAATGGCCGGAAAGCTCAGAATCATGTCGGCCACCCGCATGATGAAGGTATCCACCACACCACCGAGAAAGCCGCTTAAAAGGCCAAGGCTCACGCCAATAATCATGGCCACGAAGACACCGGCAAAACCCACCACCAGAGAGACCCGCAGACCGTACAGCATGGACGACAAGACATCGCGGCCCTGGCTGTCGGTGCCCAGCAGGAAGCGCGCGTCGCCACCCTCCAGCCACATGGGCGGCAGCTCGCTGTCCATCAGATCGAGCGTGGCGACATCAAAGGGGTTATGAGGCGCGATCCAGGGCGCGAACAGCGCCGCCAGAATCATCAGCACCGTCACCAGTGCGGCCACCACGGTAATCCGCGAGCCCTTGAAACTGTAGAAAAGGTCACTGTCCAGAAAGCGGTGCCAGTCATCCCGCATCGTCATTAAGCGTTGCATGGTATTTGCTCTCCCCACGGTGAAACAAAGCTATGGATACCCGTCATGCTCAAGCCCGTCCTAGTGCGAATTAGCTGTGCCACGATCGGCGCACAGGCGCGGATCCAGCAGGAAGTACAGCATGTCGACGATGATGTTGATCACCACGAAGATCAGCGACACCAGCAGCAGGTAAGCCGACATCACCGGGATATCGACGAAACTCACCGCCTGAATAAACAGGAAGCCCATTCCGGGCCACTGGAACACGGTTTCAGTGATGATGGCGAACGCAATCATGGCGCCCAGCTGCAGGCCGATAATGGTGATCACCGGCATCAGGGTATTTTTCAGCGCATGACCAAAGTTAACGGCACGATTGCTCAGACCCCGCGCCCGTGCAAAACGGATATAGTCGGTGCGCAGCACCTCCATCATCTCGGCACGTACCAGGCGCATGATCAGGGTCACCTGGAACAGACCCAGCATGATACCCGGCAAGATCAGCGACTTGAGGCCGCTGGCGGTCAGCAGGCCAGTACTCCACCAGCCAATATTCACCACCTCGCCACGGCCAAAGGATGGCAACCAGTTAAGGGTGACGGAAAAGGTCAGGATCAGCAGAATACCGGTGACAAAGGTCGGCAGGGATATGCCGACCAGGGACAGCGTCTGAAACACATGACTCAGCCAGCTGTGGGATTTGAGGGCCGAATAGACCCCCATGGGGACCCCGACCAGCAGCGAGATGATAAAGGCTACCGCAACCAGTTCCAGCGTGGCCGGCATGCGCTCGGCGATCAGTTCCGACACCGGACGCTGGTTACGATACGATATGCCGAAATCGCCCTGGGCGGCCTGCACGACAAAGGTGGAAAACTGCACGTAGAGCGGTTCGCTCAGACCGAGACTGTCGCGCAACTGTTCGCGCTCCTCGACTGACGCATCCTGGGACAGCATGTTGGTGACCGGATCACCGACGAAGCGGAACATGCTGAACGCCAGCAACGCCACGGCCAGCATCACCAGCATCGATTGCCCCAGCCGACGAATTAGAAAACTAAGCATGGGAATGACTCCTGCGGATAACGGTTAAGGATTACCAGGCGGCCGGCCCCAACGGCCGGCCGCACCTGTCAGTTAACCTTCGCGTACCACAGGCGTGGCTTGTCGTCCGGCGTCTGCGGTAACGTGATGCCCTCACGGATACCCCAGGACAACGGTTGCTGGTGCAGCGGAATCAGTGCGACCTCATCGCGGGCAATTTTTAGCGTTTCCGCCAGCATTGCGCGGCGCTTGGGCTCGTCCAGTTCGCTGGAAATCTGGCCGATGAGCTCATCTATGCGCGCATTGGAATAGCCACCCGGATTCCAGGTGCCCAGTTTCTCGGCCGGCGTTGCCAGAAAGCCCGTCAGTGCGCTGAACGTATCGAGCATGGGCAGGGTCGCCCAGCCGAACATGTAGATATCCGATCCGCCACTGAGCATTTTCTGGAAGTGATTACCCTTGCTCTGGGCCGTCAGATTGGCCTTTATGCCGACCCTGGCCCACATGGAGACGACCGCCTGGCAGATTTCCTCGTCATTCACGTAGCGATCGTTGGTGCAGTCCAGCCCCACCCGAAAACCATCGGGATAGCCTGCCTCGGCCAGCAACGCCTTTGCCGCGGCGGCGTCAAACGGAAAGCGCTCGTTGAGCGCCGCTTCGTAGCCCGGCACTTCCGGCGCCACCACCAGGGCGGAATTGCGGGAATTGCCGCGCATCACCTTTTTCTGGATCAGTTCCATATTAATGGCCTGGTACAAGGCCTTGCGCACCCGCGCGTCCTTGAGCGGATTCTTGCCCTTGATATCGGAATCGTGCAGCTGTTCGTCGCGCTGATTCATGCCGAACATGATGGTGCGCAGCGACGGTGCCTGCAGTACCTGGACACCCGCGGTGGAGTCAATACGCTTGATGTCCTGCAGCGGCGCCGGGTACATCAGATCGATCTCGCCCGACAGCAGGGCCGCCACACGGGTAGCATCAGACGAGATGGGGGTGAACTCGATGCGGGTCAGGTTATGTTGCACCTTGTCCCACCACTGCGGATTGACCTCCAGCACGGTTTTGGCATCGGGCTGACGGCTTTCCAGCTTGAAGGGGCCCGTACCGTTAGCATGGGTGGTGGCATAGTTCTCTTCGCCCTTGCGCAGGTCAATCGCCTGGAGAGCATTGTTCTCGGTCATCCACTCCTTGTCGAAGATATACACATTGGTGAGGTAGTTCAGCAGCAGCGGATCCGCCGTACTCAGCACGATATCGACGCTCATCTCGCCCACCTTGCGGGCATCCACCACTGTCGGCACATTGATGCGAATCGGCGCGTTGGGATCAATGGCCCGCTTGATCGAGGCCACTACGTCATCGGCGTTGAGTGTATTGCCATTATGGAAGGTGACACCCTCACGCAGCTCGAATCGCCAGACATTAGGCTCGACGACCTCCCAACGGGTCGCCAGCGCAGGCTCAAGCTTAAGCTCGGCGTTGTAGCGCACCAGGGGCTCGTAAATATGATGCAGAAAACCCAGAGTATTGCTCTCGGTCACCGAATAGGGATCCAGCGAAGCAATATCGGAAGCTTCCGAGATGCGCAGGGTATTGGCCAGCGAGGGCATCGCCGCGCCAAGTCCCAGAGTCAGGGTCATTGCTACACTAAGCAGTTTTTTTCGCATTATTATTCTCTCGTTATCGCTGCTCTTGCCATCTATGTTCTGCCGAAACTGACACCTGTATTACTGCGCCAGATTCGACCCCGACAGGTTAACGATAATTTATAAATCGTTAACAATCTTGCATTCAATAGATATCAGCCTGCGACGGGTGTCAAGCAAAAAATCCCTCCAAACCTGACCATAACGGCAACTATTTGGCATTTTTTATAGTACTTCAGCCACTTAAAGACACCAGCGCCCGCGGCCATAAGGCCCGATTTTATTTCACTTACGCTGATTTGACGGCAGGCACGGCAGGATGCGTGCCGAACCGGCATTATCGTTAACAATTACAGGTTGCATCGTTATCACAAGAACGCTAGCCTAGCTTCTGAATGTCCCCGCGCTCCCGTTTAGATGGACTTGCGGGGACCACACAGCACTCATCCGCTGCGCCTTACCAATAGATGCAGATACAAAGCGAGTACTTGCCATGGGCACTGCCAAGACGTCTGTAAACAGTCAGCTTGATGCCGCCTACCAGCGTGTCTGGGGGGCTATCGTTTCGCACAGGTTGCTGCCGGGAACACGGCTCAAGGAGGATGACCTGTGCGAATCCTTTGACCTCAGCCGGGGCAATGTCCGCAAGCTGCTGCAGCAACTGGCCCATCACCACCTGGTCACGCTGATTCCCAACAGCGGCGCCTTTGTCGCCAAACCTGGCCGTGAAGAAGCGCAGGAAGTCTTCAAGACCCGTCGCCTGGTGGAACTCGAAATGGTGCGCGAGCTGGCGCAAAAGTGCAGCCCAATGGACCGCCAGATCCTCGAAAAACACGTTGAGCGAGAACACCAGGCCCACAGCGACGGCGACAACAGCCTGCGCATCCGGCTATCGGGGGAGTTCCACCTCCTGATTGGCGCCTTGGCCAAGCGTCCTGTGCTGTATCAGTTTTTGCACGAAATCATTTCCCGCGCGTCACTTATCGTTGCGCTTTATCAGCGCTCGCACTCAGCCAATGGCCGCAGCGCGGGCGATCGCGCCTGTTGCGAACACCACGATCTGATCGACGCCATCGCCGCACACCGCATCGAACAGGCCGTTGAGATCATGGACGCTCATCTGACTGAACTCCAAAATCAGCTCGACCTGGACCCGCCACAGGAACAGCAGGTCGATCTAAAGAAAGTATTTGCCTGATCCGCACGTGCGGCTACGCCGCCCGTGACCACCTGACCTGCCCAACCCCGTGCTGCCGCAATGAGCCGCGCAGGGATGCTGTTCGCCTTTTTTCGAGATAGGAGCTTATAAAACAATGCATAACAACAGCCTGCTGATTCGAAATGTACGCCCGCTGGGCAGGAATGCCACCGACCTGCTGATACGCGACGGCCAGATAGCCGCCCTGGGCACAGATCTCGAAGCGCAAGAAGCAGACACCATCGAAGGCGCCGGGCAGTTGTTGCTGCCTGGCTTGGTCGACGCCCACACCCATATCGACAAAACGTTCTGGGGCCAGCGCTGGCAACGCCACCAGGCGGGCCCGCGCATCATCGACAAGATCGAGAACGAACGCCGCCTGCGCCGCGAGCTGAACCTGTCCGCCGAGGTGCAGTCCGCCAACCAGATCCGCCAGGCCATTCGCATGGGTACCACCCATATACGCACCCATGTGGATGTGGACACCGACATCGGTCTGTCCAGCATCGAAGCGGTACTGGCCAGCAAGGAAACCTTCCGCGACAGCATGACGCTGCAACTGGTTGCCTTTCCCCAGAGCGGCCTGATGATCCGCCCCGGCACCAGGGAGCTGCTGGAAGCCGCAATCGATTCCGGCGCCGATCTTGTCGGCGGCATCGACCCCGGCGCCATCGACCGAGACCCTGCCGGCCATCTGGATTGCATTTTTGACATTGCCGATCGCAAGGGCGTGGGTATCGACATTCACCTGCACGAAGCCGACCAGCTGGGCGCAACATCCATCGAGCTTATTCTGGAGCGCACCCGGGCACTGGGCATGCACGGCAAGGTGACCATCAGCCACGCCTTTTGCCTCGGAATGATCCCTGAAGCCCAGCTGGGCGAGCTGATCACGCAGTTTCAGGCGCTGGATATCACCATCATGACCCATGGTCCCGGGCATATCGCTTTCCCCCCTATCAAGCGGCTGTACGAGGCCGGTGTCAAAATCTGCGCAGGTTCGGACGGCATCCGTGATGCCTGGGGCCCTTACGGCAATGCCGACATGCTGGAACGCGCCATGCTGATGGGCTTTCGCAGCAACTTTCGCCACGACGACGAACTGGAAATGATTCTGGATATCTGCAGCTATGGCGGCGCCAGGACCATAGGCGTGACCGACTACGGTCTTGAGCCCGGCTGCAGTGCCGACTTCGTCCTGGTGGACGCAGAAACCCCCACCCACGCCATCGTCAGCCGCCCGCCGCGCAGCCTGGTCTGCAAGGCCGGACGCATTGTCGCCCGCAATGGCGAATGTCTGGTCTGATTGAGGAGAACTGGCATGAGCTGCACCCGCATTACCGGCCGCTATGTCATCGGCTTTGATGGTACCGGCCACCGCCTGCTCGAAAATGGCGAAGTGGTCTATCAGGATGACCGCATCATCTTCTGTGGCTATGGCTACAGCGGTCCGGTCGACCGGGAGATCGATGCCGGCAACGCCATCGTCGGGCCGGGCTTTATCGATCTTGATGCATTGGCGGACCTGGATTCCACGGTATTGGCGTTTGACAACGGTCCCGCCTGGCGCTGCGGCCGCGTCTGGGCCAGCAGTTACGTCGAACGGGGATCTCGGGAGGTCTACGACCGCAACGACGAAGACTTCATGAAGCGCTACGCCTATGCCCAGCTGCTGCATAACGGCATCACCACGGCATTGCCCATCACCTCCCTGCTGTACCGCGAATGGGCTGAAACCTACGACGAGTTTGCCCGCGCCGCTGACATCGCCGCCGAAATGGGCTTGCGGGTCTATCTGGGGCCGGCCTATCGCACCGGGCTCTCGATGATACGGCCTGATGGGCGTTTCGACATGCACTGGGACGAGGCCCGCGGCTTGCGGGGACTCGACGATGCCATTCGCTTTGCCCAAACCTACGAAAACAGTCACGGCGGCCTAGTGCGCGCCATGCTGGCCCCTGACCGCATTGAGGGCTGTACACAGGAACTGCTGGAACGCAGCATTGCCGCGAGTAACCTGTTGCAGTGCCCGATACGGCTGCACTGCTGCCAGTCGCAGCTGGAAGTGGAAACGATGCAACAGCGCTTTGGCACCTCATCCCTGAGGCTGCTGCAGGATATCGGCTTTCTGGGCCCACGTACCCTGCTGCCCCACGGCCTCTTTCTGGGCGGCGTCCAGGCCCGGCCCGAAAATATTGAACGGGAACTGGACAGCCTGCGCGATTCCGGTAGCACCCTGGTGCACTGCCCCATCGTATTCGGGCGCAGTGGCAAGGCACTGAACAGTTTCAGCCGATTGCGGGCCAGGGGCATCAACATTGGCCTTGGCACTGACACCTTCCCGGCAGACCTGATTCGCAACATGCACGCCGGCGTGATGCTCAACCGGGTTATGGAGGATGATGCCCTCGCAGCGAGTGCCGCCGACTTCTATAACGCCGCCACCCTGGATGGCGCCCGCGCACTCGGGCGCGACGACCTCGGTCGCCTGGCCGCTGGCGCCAAGGCCGATATCACGGTGTTCGACCTGTCGGGCTTTCATCTTGGCCAGCGCGTGGATCCCATCCAGACCATGATCATGAACGGCTGCGGCCGCGATTTTAAAACCGTGATCGTCGATGGTCGCTTCCGCGTGGAGGATTACCGCATCGAGGGGGTGCCCTACGACGAATGGCACCAGCGTGCCCAGGATCAATACGAACGCCTTCGCGCCAGCTATCCGGAGCGCACGCACCTGCACCCGCCAGTCGAACAGATATTTGTACCCAGCTTTGCCCCGCTGCTGCCCGGTGAGTCCTGACGCGCGCCAGGCAAGGCTGGCCGACTGGCAACGGCGCGCTGTCGGCGCGCTCGGCGGCTGGAATCAGGTGTTGTTTTCTGCCCGGAGCGGCCCGGCATCAAAGACCTCAATTTCCAGGTTCTCAATAACGGCCGGCGCCATTAACTGAATTATTTCGCGCATCTGGGGGTCTGACAGCTTTGCTGCCATTATTCGAGGACTGACCACTTCAAACACGCCTGAGCTCACCCTGAGGTAAGGTTCATTCGTTGCCTCGTCCAGAAAGTGGATCATGGGTATTCCGCCAAGGCATTTCATTAGAAATCCCATGTTGTTCTTGACGGAAAATGCGGCACTGTCCGGATACACCTCTTCGGGTGATTTGGCTTTTATATTGATTTTTTGATAACGCTCGATAGCGATAAACGCCAGCGGGTTGAGAATGACCATCTCTTGCTGATCACCAAAGGCAATGGTCTTCGGATACGTTCCCTTGGGCACACTGTTATCCAGGAATTCGTATTTGTAAATCGGTTTGCGGCACGCCAGCCATTTAAAGAACAGTTTCGGAATACCGACATAGGTTTCAACACTGTGGCCGAGAAAGTCTTCCACGGCTTTGTAACGACCGACTTTTAACCCTCTTTCCCAGCCCCGTTGCACCGTTTCTTCCGGCGGCGTGATCACAAAATACATGTGCATCGTATCGACATACCGGGCATAGGTACTATGCAGGATTCGCGATATGCTTTCGGTTGAAAAACTGTCGAAACGAAAGCGGTCAACCAGCAGATGAGGAATCGACTTATCTCGTTTGGCCTTGTCGCGAATATAGTAATCCAGTTTCCGATCGATAATCGCCACCTCCTTGCTGGTCAACCGTCCGGCATACTTGTACGCATCCCCCAGAGCATCATAATCCAGCAGAAGGCGCCGCCAGATATCAGGACTGATCGTTCCATAACCGTCCGATTGAATGCCGTATTCGCCCATAACCTTTTTGAGCATGGGCCGCAGGGAGCTTTTGCCCGCAGCGGATGCCCCCTTCAAGCTAATCAGTACCGGTTTTTCTGCCGAGACGGTTGGCGTCAACCCGATCTGCTGGATCACTTCATGTACCAGCGGCGCAATATGGTGACCAATGACCTGGCTTCCATAGCTGTTGCACACATGGTTAGTGACCAGCCCTGAAAGATAATCGATATCGGATCCGACAAGGCCGCTCGAGCTGGCGATGGAGCCAAGTACGCGATACAGACCTCTGTAGACTGCCTTGGCAACGGGAGCTTGCTCAACAAGCCCTTTCTCTTTGAATCCGGCAATGACGCGATACTGTTTTTCCTGAATGGATTCCTGAAACAGGGAAGCGGGTTTGGGTTTGGGCTTGCGAATTAACTGTAGAATAGAAAAGCGTCTTTTTGCCTGCGTCGTCTGAACAGGGGCCATTAATGAGCTTGTCAGCTCCTGCCGTACCCGGGTCTCAACTTGCTGGCGCAATTCGACATACGCCTGTGTAATAGAGTCCAGATTCGGATCGATATAATCACTGAGCAAATGCTTGGCAATCTCACGAAAGTGCACGCCAAGACCGAACTCGTCCTCCCCTTCTAACGCCACGATATCAGCGGTAACTCTAACCAGCAGTTCATGCAGCGCCAGGCGTTCCGGCCTGAATGCGACCAGCTCTTCCTGTGCGAGCCCGACCTGCCGGGCGATTTCTTCCACATCAGCAAGGCGGGTGAAGACATTTTCCGGCCGATGGATAGTTTCAAGGCACCGATATTCGACAGGAATATCTGATCCAAGACCGGGGTTCCACGCTGAATATTCGGTGCTTTTCATAGATACGCCTGGTCCAACATCGTCGAATGATTGCTACCACTGCATATTACAACAGCGGCGTGGCAGCCGTCGCTTTCGCCCCTGGCATTCACTGCGATGAAAAAACCATTCTTACTGTACGTCAGAATACAGCTTGCGAAGCTGCACAAAAAACCGCCAGGCTCAGAAGGTTCGCAGCAAGGTGAGTATGCGCGGACGACCTCCTACCCCCGGGGCGGAAAGAGCCCGGCCACATCGGCCCGCACGACCTGCTGGCGCTCGATCAGTGCATTGATCTGTTCGCGATCACGCAGGTAATGCGGGCTTTCCTTGTGTGCCTGCAGTGCTTGCGGGCTCTCGTACACCTCATACAGATAGACCCGATCGGCGTGCTCGAGATCAAGCAGCACATCAAAGGTATGGCAGCCTGGCTCCTGGGCAACCGACGCCTGGGCATTGGCAGCAATGAGCGCCAGGTAGCGGTCTTTGGCACCGGGTTTGAGGTCTATGCTGAGAAAAATGCAGTACATGGGCAGCTCCGATTGTAAATGCGATCAATATTAATTACTTTATGTATACAATTAATCGTGACTTTAAATACAAATATAGGTCAAGACAAGCCTTGGCGCTCGTTTTGACAGCACCGGAGACACTGCATGAGCACCCGCCCCAATGCCCTGAACGGCATGCGCCATATCGCCTTTACGGTACTCAACCTGGAAGCAGTGGAACGATTTTACGTCGATCTGCTGGGCATGCAGGTGCTGCACCGCCCGCACCGCAACCTGGTGTACCTCACCCTGGGCAACGACAACCTGTCCCTGAGTCGCGCCAAGGCAGAGGACCGCGCGAGCGGCCCCCAACGACTGGATCATTTTGGATTTATCTGCGATGAACCCGCCGACGTGGATGCCTGGGCCGCCTATCTGGCTGAACAGGGCGTCGAAATTCTGAGTCGTCCCCACGACCACAGTAATGACCCTGGCGTACGCAGCTTTTACTGCCTTGATCCCGCAGGCAATACCGTGCAGCCGATCTACCACCCGGCAGTATCGGGCCAGCGCCTGGCAAAGCCCTGAGGGCCTATTCAGAGAAGCAGCTTGGATTGCGTGCCAGAAACGGCACTGCCGGCCCGCCATCATCTTGTTCTATGCAAGATAATGACGGGCCGGCAGTGGGGTGGCACCAAAGCGCCCGCAAAGCGCTGTCGCTATTTAGCGTACAGCAGGCGTGGCACGACGCGGGCGACGCCGACGCGGCTTGTTAGCCGGTGCCTCGTTGCCGCTCGCCCGACGCGGCTGCTCGGAACTAGCGCTTTTTGAGCGACCCTGGCCGCCACGACGCTGACCCGCGCCGCTTTTGGCGGGCCTTGGCGCCGCAGCCGGCTGTTCGCTCGGTACATAGGTGGCGGCACTGGCCTGCAACATATCCAGATCCACCACAGGGGCGGGTTGCACATCAAACTTCTGTCGCAACAGGCGCTCGATCGCACGGAATTCCTTGTCTTCATCACGGCTGATCAGGGACACCGCTTCGCCACTGGCGCCAGCGCGGCCGGTACGACCAATCCGGTGCACATAATCCGCCGGGACATTGGGCAGTTCGTAGTTCACTACATGGGGCAGATGGTCGATATCCAGGCCACGGGCCGCAATATCGGTTGCCACCAGCACCCGCACATGGCCGCCCTTGAAATCGGACAGTGCGCGAGTACGGGCATTCTGGCTCTTGTTGCCGTGAATGGCCGACGCAGAGATACCGTTGCGTTCGAGCTGCTGGCTCAGGCGGTTGGCACCGTGCTTGGTGCGCGAGAACACCAGCACCTGCGACCAGTTGCCGGCCAGGATCATGTGTGCCAGCACGGTCGCTTTTTCGGTTTTTTCCACCGCATGAAAACGCTGCTCGATCTTGTGCGCCGTTACGTTGCGCGACACTTCGATGCTGGTGGGGTTATGCAGGATATCGCCGGTCAGGCGGCGAATTTCCGGCGAGAAGGTGGCCGAGAACATCAGGTTCTGACGCTTCTTGGGCAGCAACTTCAGAATCCGCTTGATGTCATGAATAAAGCCCATGTCCAGCATGCGGTCAGCTTCGTCCAGCACCAGCATCTGGATGTGTGACAGATCCACGCAACCCTGACCGTGCAGGTCAAGCAGACGACCCGGTGTCGCCACCAGGATATCGACGCCGCGGCGCAGCAGGTCTTTTTGCGGGTTAATGCTGACACCGCCAAACACGATGGCCGAGCGCAACGGCAGATGACGGCCGTAAGTGCTGACACTCTCACCGACCTGGGCGGCGAGTTCACGTGTGGGGGTCAGTACCAGTGCACGCAGCAGGTGACCGTCCGGTGGACGGTGCTCCGAGAGCAGATGCAGCATGGGCAGGGTAAAACCGGCCGTTTTACCGGTGCCGGTCTGGGCCGCTGCCAGCAGGTCACGGCCTTCCAGTACGACCGGAATCGCCTGGGCTTGAATTGGGGATGGGGTTTCGTACCCCTGCTCTTGCACGGCACGCAGCAGTGCGTCGGAAAGTCCGAGAGAGGAAAAAGCAGTCATGAATGTCCGTAATGTGGAATCGGTCGGCAGGCCCTGACGTGTTGTACATACGGCACCGGCCCAGGATACAGCTAAGCGGCGCAGCTTACCGTAAAGCCCCCCCGGGTGCGAGTACTATTCAACACCGCGGTTAATGTGCCACGCATCAGGCTGCAAGCCTTGCCGCGTCTGAAAATGGTCAGACTGCGCCCGTTGGACTAGGCTGATTGGAGTTACGTACGAGAGGAACCGGCACATGACCCGCAGATCTCAGCGCGCCTTCTTTCGCAAAATCTATCTGGCCTGGCTGATAGATAATGGCCGGCACAACCTGCGCACCCTGCAGGAAAAGACCGGCATGCCAAGACGCACCCTGCAGGACAGCCTCAAGGACCTCGAAGATATCGGCATAAGCTGTATCTTTGAGCAGAGCGACGGCGAGCGCAATAACTGCGGTCTCTACAGGGTCAAGGACTGGGGCCCCATCAGACGAAGCTGGGTACGCAGCAATTTACCGCTGCTCAAAGAGGAGCTGCAACAATGAGCGCCCCCAGGCCTCTATATCCTGCAGGCCGGAACACACCCTTATGGCCGCCGGGTCGGGCGCCCGACTGAGGCTCCGCCGTTATACAGGCGCAGGCTCATATGCAAAGCGCGCATCCAGCCGGCTGCATCCCAGACCATTGCCCTTTCGCACTCGCACCTGCACCGGTATGCGCTCCTTGAGCGCCTCCACATGGGAAATCACACCAATCATCTTGCCGCTGGCATTCAGGCTGTCCAGCGCGTCCAGCGCGGTATCCAGCGTGTCCGCATCCAGCGTGCCGAAGCCCTCGTCCAGAAACAGCGAATCGATACTCGTCCGGTGACTGACCAGATCCGACAGGGCGAGCGCCAGCGCCAGGCTGACCAGAAAACTTTCCCCTCCTGACAGCGTGCGTGTATCGCGCAGGGCATCGGCCTGCCAGCTGTCGATAACCTCCAGTTCAAGCTCATCACCGTGCTTGCGCTGCAGCCGGTAGCGACCATCGAGGCGCTCCAGCTGACGGTTGGCCAGGTGGATCAGGTGATCCAGCGTCAGTCCCTGGGCAAAACGGCGAAAGCGATCACCCTTCTGGGAGCCAATCAGGCTTGAGAGCTGCGTCCATGTATCGGAGTTCGCCTGCTGCGTCTCGATCATCTGCAGGAGTGCCTGCTGTGCCTGACGCAGACGCGCATCCTGCTCAAGCTGTTGCATCAGCGCACCGCGGCGCTGCCCGATAGCCTGCAGCTGCTCGGTAACCGCTGCCCGGGCAGCACGCACCGCCTCGGGCTCCAGCGTAGCAAACGGCTGCTGTTCGAGATCGATCTTTCGCGCACGCGCTTGCTGCACCAGGGTCTGGGCCCGCGCCAGCTCCGCATCCAGTGTCTGACGCAGCGCCTGCAACTCGCGGCGCAACTCCGGTTCGAGCAGCGCCGCACGGTAACCGTCCTCATCGGTAAAGGGACTGGCTGCAAGTGCCTGCTGCCAGGCCGGCGCTGAGCGCCCGAGCTGCTGCTCTATCTCTGCCTGACGCACCACCAGGGTGTCGAGACTGCCTCGCAGTGCGTCAACCGATTTTTGTACTGTCGCCAGCTGTGCCGCGGCCTGCTGCCAGCGGCTTTCAGCCTGTTGCAGTACCTGCTGCGCCTGTGCGCGAATCTGCGCGACCGTCCGGCCTGCAAACAGGCCGGCACGCTCGCGGGCGAGTTCCTCGCTCTGCAGGCCCCAGACGCGCTGCTGCTCAACGTTCACCGCCTGCTGCTGTTGCAGCAGTGTCAACTCGCGCCCCAGCACGTCGAGCTTCGCGCCAATGTGTTCGCAGTTGCGCACATCTTCGTCATGACGTGCCTGCATCCGCTGATAGTCAGCCCACGCCTTTGACGTGTCCGCCAGCCAGCGCTCCTGCGCATCAGCCTGCGGCAATCGCGTCTCGCCCAGCACCTCCTGCAGTGCTTGCTGCAAAGACGCCTCAAGCACGCTCAGCGCTGCCTGCTGCGCCCGGATTTCGTCTTCACACTGCGCCTGCTGCTGAGCCAGCACCTGAATTTCCCGCGCCTGCAACTCGAGCCCATGGGCCTGACGGGCCAGCAGGCTGTCAAGCTGCGTCGCATCCTCGCGCAGTTGTTGCGTCACCTGATCCAGCTCGCGCAACTGCAGGCTCAGTGCCTCATGTGCCGCCAGCTGTTGCCCATATTGCTGTGTATAGCGGGCGCAACCTGCCTCATCCGTCAGTTGCAAGGCTTTGCCTGCCTCATCTGGCAGGGCCTCGAGTAGCGGCAGGGCCTCGTCCTGCAAGCGCACCTGCTCCGCCCTGTCCTGGGCATTTTGCTCCTGTAACTGATCGAGCCGGGCCTGTAGTGTCGCCGCCGCCGCGGCGACCTTCTGCCCCTCCTGCTGCAACCGTTCGAGCTGCTGCTTTTTGGCATCGTAGCGCTGGCGCGTCTCGGACAGGTCCGGCTGCCGATAGTCAGTCACATAGGGATGCTGGTGCGAGCCACACAGCGGGCAAGCCTCGTCCGGCTGTAACTGGTCACGGTATTGCGTCAGGTCGCTGATGCGCTGCTCCTGTGCCAGTAACCGTTCCAGATCATCGCGGTGCTGCTTGCAGTCACTGTATTGCTGGCGTGCGGCGCTGAGCAACGCCTGTTGCGCGACCAGGTCCGCGCCACATTGCTCAATCTGCCCGCTACGCTGCCTGACGGCGGCTTCAAGGGTCCGCCAGCGCTGCCCCAGGCCCTCGAGCCGGTCCAGCGTGCGCACAGCGCCCTGAACGGTTTTGAGGGCCTGTTCAAGCTGCGCCACTGTACGGGATTGCAGCAGCGCATCCCGTTGCGACTGAGTTTCTCGAGCTTGTGCTTGAAGCTGTTGCTGCCGTTTTTGGCTCTCGGCCTGCCCGGCCTGCAACGCGGGCACTTCCTGCGCCAGGGTAGCCTGGCGCAGCGACAGATCCTGCTGGCGCCGCTGCATCTCGTCCAGTTGCAGCAACAGGCGTTCCCGTTGAGCGAATCGGTCCTGCCACAATGGCAACTGATCGCCCAAACGGGCCGCACTCTGGTGTTGCTGCAGATAATCCTGCGCCTGGTTGCGCTGTGTCGTTGCCTGCTGCAACTGGGTCGCGAGCCAATCGCGCTCTGTAGTCCGTTCCGCAAGCCCCCGCGCCTGTTCCGCCAGCGTTTGCGCAAGTTCGCGCTGACGCTCGGCCAGCTGTGCCTGGCGGTTGTCCAGCGGCATGACTTCCTCCAGCAGGCGGGTTTCAGTTGTCTCGCGGCTGCGCCTGGCGGCGTCAAGATGCTGCTGTTCCTGCTGTTCCCGTACCTGTTGCGCGCCAAGCTGCTGCTGCGCCTCACTGAGCAATGACGCATCCCGTGCACGGGCCTTTGCAAGTGCATTTGCCTGTGTCAGGTCCGACTGCCACTGCTGGTGCAATGGGCGCATATCCAGCGCCGGCAGGCACGCATCAAGTTTTGCCAGCTGGGCAGCTTCACTCTCAAACCGCTGCTGCACCCGCATCTGTTCACTCTGGGCCTGCTGCTGCGCCGTCCGCGCCTCACTCAGGGCCTCAAGCCCCTGAATCTCCTGTTGCAGCCGGGCATCCTCTGCCTGCAGCTTTGCATGCTGCACCGCGAGTTCTGCCTGTTCGGCCTCGAGCGCAGCCAGGCTTGATACATCCAGCAGTTCAACCGCACCGGCACGGGCCGCCAATACGCGCAGGGCTTCTTCTTCGTTTCGCTTGCGCTCAAAGGCAAGACGCGATATCTCGCCGTAGATCTCGGTGCCGGTGAGCTCTTCCAGCAGCTCGGCGCGCTCGTTGGGACTGGCATTCAGAAAGGCCGCAAAGCCACCCTGGGCCAGCATCATCGACTTGGTGAAGCGTGCGAAATCAAGCCCGGTCAGTTCGCTCACCAGCGTCAGCTTTTCACCGATGCGGGTACTGAGCAGCTGGCCATCTCCCCGGGCCAGCTCAACCTGTGGGGCCTGCAGCTTACCCTCTGGCTGATTGCGAGCGCGGCGCTGCGACCAGAAGGCGCGGTACTCTTCGCCCCGTACCTCGAATTCCACCTCGGCCAGACAGTCAGCAGTATGACGGGTCATCAGCTCGTTACTGCCCGCGGATACACTGAGGCGTGGCGTGGCGTGATAAAGCGCCAGACAAATGGCATCAAGCAGCGTCGTCTTGCCCGCACCCGTGGGACCGGTAATGGCAAAGAGGCCGTTATCCCTGAATTCCGGGGCGCGGAAGTCCAGTTTCCACTCGCCCTTGAGCGAGTTGATATTTTTTAACCGCAGGCTCAGGATTCGCATGTGTTCTGATCCCCGTCCTGTATCTGTTGCAGCAGTGAATCAAAGGCGCCGACGAGGCGCTCCCGTGTGATCTCATCCATGTTTTCTTCCAGCGCCAGGCGACGTTCAAATACGTCGTGCACGGATAACTCCTGCAGGGTTTCACGGCTATCGCGCTCAAGCGCGATATTGCTGGCACTGCGCTGACGCCGAATACGCAGCACCTCGACAGGCATCCCCTCCACCAGCTGCTGTACCCGTGGCTGCAGGTCACTGAGGTAATCATCCCCACGCACTTCAATTTCGAGCCAGGTGAGCGGTCCGGCCGCAGCCTCATCGCCACCATCACCGAAATGGGCCTGCAGCTGGGCTTCCAGCTCTGTCAGGTTGCCACTCAGACTGTGCATGGGCTGCCACACCGGCACCGCCAGCGGCGTGATTTCGTCAAGCTTGCCGGCAGCGAAATCCACCAGCAGTACCTGCTTGCTACCCCTGCTCTCGTCAAAACTCAGTGCGATGGGTGAGCCGCTGTAACGGATATGGGACTCTCCGCCCACGGCCTGGGCGCGATGCAAGTGCCCCAGTGCGATATAGTCCGCCGGTGGAAAGGCACCCGCCGGATAGGCTTCCAGGGTACCGATATAAAGTTCGCGCACAGACTCGGACAATTGACCACCGACACAGGTCAAATGCCCCGTGGCGATAATTGGCAACGGGACAGAGGCCGCAGAATCCGCCCCGAGTACCGCGCCGCTTGCCTGCTGAGCGCTTTGCAGATCATCCCGGACCTGGCGGGCCATATCATAGATAACGGTATAATGATGACCAATGGCCTCGCTCAGCGCCTGGCGCTTTTGCAGCGTACTTTCGCCGGCATGACTCTCGATCAGGTCACGTGGGCGCAGGTAGGGAATGGCACAGAGCACCGCACCGGGCGTACCGTCGCGCTGCTGCAGCACGATAACCTGGTCTCTGGGGTCGGTCGTGACGCCCCCAATCACCCGTGTGCCCAGGCAGGCAAGCAGTTCGCGGGACTCGTGCAGGGTCGATACCGAATCATGGTTGCCACCCAGTATCACCAGCTGACACCCGGTAAGGCGCAAGTCTGCAATGAACTGGTTGTAGAGCCTGCGGGCATAGCTCGGTGGAGTACCGGTATCAAAAAGATCGCCAGCGACAATCAGCGCATCCACCTGATGCGCCTGTACCTGCTCGATGAGCCAGGCCAGAAAGGCACGGTGCTCGGTCTCGCGGCTTTTACCCATGAAATGCTGCCCAAGATGCCAGTCCGAGCTGTGAAGTATTCGCATTGATAGTCCTGATCAGGGCGTTTTTATTAACCTTGCGGTCAAACAGACAACCACACACCCGGTCACCTGCCAACAGGTGCCGGCCTCCTCTGAGGGGTAATGCGCCTGCTACGGCCGGCCGCCTATGCTACCCGCAAAGGGAATCCGTATTGCCAAAGCCGGGCACCGGTTTAGCCATCGACCGCCTGAAGCGTGACTGTGCCGAGCTGGCGCATTTGTCGCAAAATCCACTGACTGCGACGCTGTACGTAAGGACTCGGCGGCTGCGCACGGTAGCGGTACGGGTTGGGCAGAACCGCCGCCAGGCGCGCGGCCTGCAGGTTCGACAAGGATTTCGCCGGTGTACCGAAATAGTAGCGCCCGGCCGCCTCGACACCATAGATGCCGGGGCCAAACTCGACGATATTCAGATACACTTCAAGAATGCGACTCTTGTCCCAGAGTAGTTCGAGCAGCAGTGCAAACCAGGCCTCCAGACCCTTGCGTACCCAGCTGCGCCCCGACCACAGAAACAGATTCTTCGCGGTCTGCTGGGTCAGGGTACTTGCACCGCGCACATTACCGCCATCCAGGTTGTGATCCAGTGCCCGCTTGATGGCTTTGAAATCAAAGCCACTGTGCTCGGCAAAACGCTGGTCTTCCGCGGCAATCACCGACAGCCGCATGGCTGGCGCAATTCGATCCGTCGCCACCCACTGATGCGCATACTCATCCGGATAACCCGCCGGCGGAAAGATCTCGCGCTGGATCAGCCATGACCATACCGGGGGGTTCACCACTTTGAGCAGCAACACAAGCAAGACACTAAAGCCAATCCAGCCGGCGACAAGCCAGAGTATCGCCTTGAGCAGGGGGCGCAGCAGGTAAGATTTGATCAGGGGCACAGCAAATCCGGAGCAGTCTTTAAAGGGCTCTATTGTGCACAGGGTCCAGGCCGAGGTCGATGCATGGAGGCATATTAAATGGCAGCAAGACGGCTACAGGGAAATGACAGGAAACGGGGAAGGAAACCGGCAGGCAGAATACCTGCCGGTTTGACGCTCTATCAGCCGCCGGCCTGGGCCAGGTCGAACAGTTCGCGCATGGCCACCGTAAAGATGGCGCTGTCGTGACCACTGCTGGCGCGCAGCTCAGTGAGCATCTGCTGCCAACGGCCCAGCAACGGCGCCTGGCGCTCCAGCCAGCTGTCTACCAACGCCGTGGTATCGGCGTTATCAGCGCCCTCTTCCAGCACGTTGATCGTCAGTAGCCGCATCTGGATGTTGAGATCCTCGCGCAAGCCGTCACGGGCCATGGACTGCCAATGATTGCCAACCTCGATGGCGCGTACCTGCTGGTCGAACCAGTGCAGCTCAAGCCGCTGCGCCAGATCGAAGTAAACCGCCGCAACACGCTCCAGCGACTGGCCGGTCTGCATCGCCGCCTCTATCACGCCAAGCAGTGCATAGAGGCTGTCAGCCGAGGCCACCATCGCTGCCAGGCTGTCAGGTACACCGGCATCCACCAGACTGCTGCTGCGCTGCTGCCAGTGCTGCAAGGGTTCGCCCTGCAGGCGCTGCGCAATCGTCGGGCTAAGCTCGCGAATACCCGGCTGGTATCGCTCAACCGTGGCCGCCACTTCCAGGCTGCCGCGCTGCTTGAGCAGGAACCAGTAACTGGCCCGGCGCACCAGGCGCATAAGATCCAGCATCATTTCCTGCTGCAACTGCGCCGGCACCTGGTTGTCCAGGGCTTCGATTTCGTGCCACAGCGGTTCGATGTCGTACAGCTCGCGCGCTATCACATACGCAGCCGCAATGGCCGCCTGGTCGCGACCACTGGCCTGCTGCAGGTGCTGCATGAAGGTGATGCCCATGTGGTTCACCAGCGAATTGGCAATCTGGGTCGCTATGATCTCCGAGCGCAGGCGATGGTTTTGCACCTGTTCGGGGAAACGTTCGACCAGCTGTTGCGGGAACGCTGTGACTATGGCCTTGGACAAAAACGCATCCTCGGTAATCCATGAACCGGTCAGCTTCTCTTTCAGCTCAGCCTTGGTGTAGGAAATAAGTACCGACAGCTCCGGCCGGGTGAGGCCCAGCTTCTGCGCCTTGCGCTCCTGCAGCACCTCGTCGGATGGAATGAATTCCAGCGACCGCACCAGCCGGCCCGACGATTCAAGCCGGTGGATGAGGCGGATATAGTCGTCCATCGAATGGCACGAATGCGCTTTGGCCATACTGATGGCCAGCGCCTGACTGTAGTTGTTTTTCAGTACCAGGCGAGCTATCTCGTCGGTCATCTCGCGCAGCATGGCATTGCGCTGCTTGACGGTCATATCGCCGTTGGCCACCACTTCGTTCAGCAGGATCTTGATGTTGACTTCATGGTCGGAGCAGTCGACGCCGCCGGCGTTGTCAATAAAGTCGGTGTTGGACGCGCCACCATGCAGGCAGTATTCGATACGCCCCTGCTGCGTGAAGCCGAGGTTGCCGCCTTCCCCCAGCACCCGGCAGCGCAATTGCTTGCCATCGATACGCAATGCATCGTTGGCCTTGTCGCCCACATCGGCATGACTCTCGTGGCTCGCCTTGACGTAAGTACCGATCCCCCCGTTCCAGATCAGATCTACCTGGGCGCGCAGCAATGTCGACAGCAGGTCGTTAGGCGCCAGGCGATCCGCCGTGATGCCAAAGCGCTGCTTCATTTCAGGGCTGATGTCGATCCACTTGGCACTGCGCAGGAAGATGCCGCCACCGGCGGAAATCAGGCTGCGATCATAGTCATCCCAGCTCGAGCGGGGCATCGCGAAGAGACGCTCGCGCTCGGCATAGCTGCTGGCAGGGTCAGGCTGCGGGTCGATAAAGATATGCTGATGGTTAAATGCCGCGACCAGGCGAATATGGCGTGACATCAGCATACCATTACCAAACACGTCCCCCGCCATGTCCCCGATGGCCACCACCGTAAACTCCTGGGTCTGGGTGTCGAGCCCCAGTTCGCGGAAATGCAGCTTCACCGACTCCCAGGCGCCGCGCGCCGTGATGCCCATCTTCTTGTGGTCGTAGCCCTGGCTGCCGCCGGACGCAAAAGCGTCTCCGAGCCAGAAACCGTATTCTTCGGCGATTTCGTTGGCAATATCGGAGAAAGTCGCGGTGCCCTTGTCAGCCGCCACGACCAGATAGGGATCATCCTCGTCGTGACGCACCAGCCCCTTGGGCGGGACCAGATCAGCCCCCACCAGGTTATCGGTGATATCCAGCAGGGCACGAATAAATATCTGGTAACAGGCGATACCCTCGGCATGGATCTCGTCGCGACTGCCATTCACCGGCAGCATCTTGGGCACAAAGCCACCCTTGGCCCCGACCGGCACGATGACGGCGTTTTTAACCTGCTGCGCCTTGACGAGCCCCAGCACCTCGGTACGGTAATCCTCGCGCCGGTCCGACCAGCGCAAACCACCACGGGCGACCTTGCCGCCGCGCAGATGCACACCTTCGACCCGGGCCGAATAGACAAAGACCTCGAACATGGGCCTGGGCAGCGGAATATCTGCAATGCCGTGGGGATTGAGCTTGAAGGCGAAGTAGTCTTTCAACTCGCCCTGTTCGTCAGGCTGGTAGTAGTTGGTGCGCAGGGTGGCCTGAATCAGCTCCAGAAAGCGCCGCAGTATCTTGTCGTCGTTGAGATTGTCGACCTTGTCGAGGCCCTCGATAATGCTGGCCGCAATACGCTCTGTCAGCGCCTGCACCTTGCTGCTGCTCTGGCGACCCGGCTCAAAGCGCGCCTTGAACAGCGCGACCAGCAGACGGGTCAGGTAGAGATGACGCCCCAGCGCCTCGGCAATGTAGGGCTGACTGAAACCAAAACGGATCTGCTGGTTGTATCGGGCATAGGCCCGCAGCATGGCGACATCACGCCAGGAAAGATTGGCGCCGATGACCAGACGGTTGAACTCGTCGTTCTCGGCCCGCCCCGCCCAGACGGTGGAAAAGGCATCCTGAAAGTTCTGCTTCACATCTTCCAGCTCCACCGGCTCCGAACTGTCGTAGCGCAGGGTGAAGTCATGAATCCAGAAGCGGGCGCCATCGCGGCGTTTAACCTTGTACGGATGCTCGCCCACCACCCGCATGCCGAGCTTCTCAAGCACCGGGATGACGTCGGACAGGATCAACGGCTGCTGAGGGTGGAACAGCTTGAATCGCAACACTTCGCGACTCTGCTCCAGTACCCGGTAAAAGCTCAGGTTGATGGTCAGGTTCTCGCCCAGCTGCTCGATGCGCTGTATGTCATAGACCGCACTGCTTGGGCTGAAATCTTCCCGGTAGGCCGACGGAAAGGCATGGCGATAATGATTGGCCAGATGGTTGCCCCGCTCTTCACCGGCACTCTCGACCAGCGCGGCGTGCAGGTCTTCGCTCCACGCCTTGGAGATCTCGATCACCTCCGCTTCGATGGCCTGGGCGTTGAACTCCAGCGGGACGGCGGGATTCACCTTCAGCACCAGATACACCCGCGCCAGCAGCGATTCACTGAAACGGGTGGTGAACTCGCAGTCAGTGGCATTGAAGTGTTCACTCAGGTGCTGCTGCACCTGCTGGCGCAGCGCCGTGGTGTAAAGATCACGCGGCACAAAGTACAGGCAGCTGACAAACTTGGAGCAGCTGTCGCGGCGAATCAGCAGCTTGACCTTGCGGCGCTCCTGCAGTGTGAAAATGCCCATGGCCATGTCGAACAATTCTTCATCATTGGCCAGGAAAAGTTCATCCCGCGGCAGTTCGGCAATGATCTGCACCAGCGACTTGCCACTGTGGCCCTGGGGATCAAACCCGGCCCTCGCCAGCGTCTTTTCAGTACGCCTGCGCAATACAGGCACCCGCAAGGGTGGCTCAACATACACCGGCGAGGTCCAGAGACCGTAAAAACGGTGTTCGCCGCACACCTTGCCCTTGGCGTCGTAGCGCTTGATCACCACCATATCCTGATGTGCCGGACGGTGTACCCGGGCGCGCACCGCATCCTTGGCGAACATCAGCGGATCGGCGCAGAGCATGAAGTCCCGCTCCTCCGCACGCAGATCGTCGCCCGTGCGACGGCGACCGTTCTGCACGTGCAGCTTCAGCGTACCCAGTTCACTGCCGGCAACCCTCGTCACGCTGAAGTTATCGCCCTCGCCGCTAAACGCCAATTCATCGTAGCCAAGGAACGTAAAGCGATCACTGAGCATCCAGTCGCAGAATGCTGCGGCTTCGCTCAAGCTTTCGCGGGAGGCGCCCGTTTCACGCGTGTTCAATTCATCACGCAGATTCTCAAGGCGGGCGCGCATGGCCGGGAAATCACCCACCGACGCCCTTACTTCGCCCAGCACCTCGCTCAGCTGAGCGCGCAGTGTTTTAAGCTCATCGGCCGCACTGTGGCGATCAACTTCCAGGTAGATCAGCGCTTCACGCAAGGCGCCATCGGCGCCGGCGTCCACCAGTCCGGTCACGTGTCCCTCAGCGTCGCGGGAAAGATTCAGTACTGCGCTGTGTACGACATGAATAGCCATCTCACGGCGATTCAACTCCATGCGAAGCGAATCCACCAGGAACGGCATGTTGGGGTGCAGGATTTGAATAACGGTGTGATTACAGTGCCAGCCGTGCTGTTCGAGGTCCGGGTTGAACACCCGCAGCCGTGGCTCATGCGCTTCGCTTTCCTGCAGAAACTGAAAACAGGACAGGGTTGCGCCATAGAGGTTTTCCAGCCGTCGCTCGGCCAGTTCATCGTAAGGTGAAACCCGATAGTAGGCGGCAGTGAAAGCGCCGACCTGAGCCGCTGCGTCAGATGCGAGCCTGCTTTCGAACAGTTCGCCCAGTTGTGTCAGCAATCGTGTCTTGTTATCACTTCGTTGTTCGGACATCGAATCCTTTAGCCCCTTTTTTGCTCAGACAGTGCCGAAATCGACCGGGGTGCCCAGAACGCGTGGCGCGTGCATCCCCAGCCCAGCTGATGGAAATCAGATGTTCTACACTCTAGGCAAAAAAATGGGAAAAAGATTGTCAAAGAATGGGTTTTCTTTGCGAAAACGTACGCTGTACACCAATGGCACGGGCGCGATCAGGAATCCTGGTTTTCCCAGCGAATGACCACGGGTCTTTTACCCCAGGCCAGTGCGGCATCATGGTCGACACCCATGTAGATATCGATTTTTCGGGCCCAACGGCTGTGCATTTTATCCAGCACCCGGTAGCGCCCAGGCAGGCCTTCAATTTCAACTTCGGTGCCCGGCTCGAGCCCCATCCCAAGCAAATCACGGGATACGGCAATAGCCTTGATACCGGGTTTCAGCCGGTGCCCCCAGGCACCAATGTTGGCATTGCCCTGGGTTTGATCCGGCAGCGAATTGTAGGCGGTCGCGGTAACTTTGAGCCGGACTTTCGAACTGGCGACGCCGGCGCCCTGCATCCTGTCGAGTGCCAGGGGACGGGTTTTGGCAGTACTCTTGGCTACAATTTCAGTCGAGGACGCGGAGGAATCCTTCTCAGCGGCCCAGCCGGCGTCGGCGCCAAGCAGCAATATCACTGGCATGGAGACCAGCAAGACTGCCAGCGGGCGTTTTAAACGCTGTCTAAGATCGCTCAAAATCATAAAAAAATGCATTGAATTACAGGCAAGATCCCCAGTGTGCCAGATAACACCAGCGCAGCCTAGCCTATATTCACGCCTATTAACAACGCTCACTCAGACCCCGCTGGCCGCCAAATCCGACAACACATATCCGCCACCCAGTCCCAGCTAATACGCTTATCAATCACACTGGCAATGACAGGACAGCTAAAGGCCTGTCCGGTATCATGCCAAGACTCAAACTTCGACAGGAAGAATCAACGCGCCAATGTCGACATCAACCCGCCCCGCTCTCACCCCACGCAGGGCCTGGCACCTACGGCTGCTACTGGGCCTTACCGCTGTTTTGCTGCTTGTGGGGCTCTGTGCCCCAATGCTGACCATCGAGCAATTTCTGTTTATCCAAAGCAACTTTTCGGTCCTTTCCGGTACCTGGCAACTGCTGCTGCAGGGTCAGTACCTGCTGTTCCTGCTGATTAGCGGCTTCAGCATTCTGCTGCCCATACTCAAGCTCCTGGTGCTGCTGCGTCTCACCGGGGCTGCGATACACCATGACAGTCGCCTGCCCCGATACCTGAAACTGATGCATGACTATGGGCGCTGGTCGATGCTCGATGTCTTCGTGGTCGCGGTTCTGGTCGTCACGGTGAAACTCGGCGCCATCGCCCAGGTACAGATTCATTACGGCCTCTAT
Source organism: Marinobacterium rhizophilum DSM 18822 (assembly GCF_000378045.1). GTDB lineage: Bacteria > Pseudomonadota > Gammaproteobacteria > Pseudomonadales > Balneatricaceae > Marinobacterium_A > Marinobacterium_A rhizophilum. The sequence continues at coordinate 65,715 of NZ_KB899092.1, read as the reverse complement.
GCTTTTTGCGCCGCCATATTGCTGACCCTGTTTATCACTGCACGCATCAGCCGTCTCCAGCCCGAAAACAGCTGAGGCCAAGATGCAGTACCTGGCTTGCTTCATACCATGACATCATTGCCGATTGACCAGATCCTGCCTGCACTGCAGCAGGCCTTGACCCAACGCACCGAAGCCGTACTGGAAGCTCCGCCCGGTGCCGGCAAGACCACGCGGGTACCCCTGGCGCTGCTGGACGCGCCCTGGCTTGCGGGCCAGAAAATTCTCATGCTGGAACCCCGACGCCTGGCGGCCAGGGCCGCCGCCGAGCGTATGGCCCAGACACTGGGCGAAAAAGTTGGGCAGACCCTGGGGTATCGCATTCGGTTTGATACTCGCGTTGGCCCCCAAACCCGCATCGAAGTGGTCACCGAAGGCATCCTGACCCGCATGCTGCAGTCCGATCCCTCACTTGAGGGTGTCGGCCTGGTGATTTTCGATGAGTTCCATGAACGCAGCCTGGATGCGGACCTCGGCCTCGCCCTCACACTGCAGGGACGCGCACTGCTGCGCGAGGACAACCCGCTGCGCATTCTGCTGATGTCCGCCACGCTCAATGGCGACGCCAGCGCTCGCCTGCTGGACAATGCGCCACTGATTCGCAGTGAAGGTCGCAGCTGGCCGGTCGATATTCGCTACGGCGCCAGCGCCCAGCCGGGGGAACGTATCGAGGCGCGTGTTGCCACGACCGTCATGCAGGCGCTGAATGAAGAACGTGGCAGTGTGCTGGTGTTTCTGCCCGGGCAGCGGGAGATACGCGAAACCCACCGCCTGCTGCGCGAGCAGCTGCAAAGCCTGAACAATGTGGCCAATGATGTCATCCTCAGCCCGCTCTACGGAGACCTGAGTCTGGACGCCCAGCGCAGCGCCATCGCACCCGCGGGCCCCGGCCAGCGCAAGGTGGTACTCGCAACCGCCATCGCCGAAACCAGCCTGACCATTGAAGGTGTACGGGTGGTCATCGACAGCGGCCTGAGTCGTCAGGCCATCTTCGATGCAGGCACCGGCATGTCACGCCTGCAAACCCGCCGCCTTTCACGCGCCTCCAGTGTGCAGCGCACCGGCCGCGCCGGCCGCACCGAGGCGGGCCTGTGCTATCGCCTCTGGTCCGAAAGCCAGCAACAGGCACTCAGCCCCCACAGTGAACCGGAAATACGCCAGGCGGACCTGGCACCACTGGCCCTGCAGCTGCTGCAATGGGGCATCACCGACCCAAACGAGCTGGCCTGGCTCGATGCCCCTGCTGCCGGCCCCTACCAGCAGGCACTGGAACTGCTGCAACGCCTTGGCGCGGCGCGGCAAGATCACGCAGGCTGGAGGCTCACGCCCCACGGCGAGCGAATGGCGCAACTGCCTGCCCATCCGCGCCTGGCGCATATGCTGCTCGAAGGCTGTCGTCTCGACCTGCTGGAGGCGGCCTGCGAGCTTGCCGCCCTGCTGTCGGATCGCGATCCACTGGGACGCTCCCAGGCCGACATCAGCCTGCGCCTGGCCTGGTTGCGCGGTGATATCCGCTTGCAAGCCCACGAACGAGGCCAGTGGCAGCGTCTGCGCCAGCAGGTTGATCAGTTCCGCACCCTGTGCCGCTCGCTCGCCGTCCCCGTACAGAGTTCGTCGGCACTTGCAGGCGATACTGCCCAGGCCGTGCTGATTGCCTGCGCCTACCCCGACCGCATTGCTGCGCGGCGCCAGTCCCAGGGGCTGGACTACAAGCTCAGCAATGGCCGTTCGGCACGGATCAACCCCGAAGACCCACTGCGCAATGCGCCCTGGCTGGCAACGGCGCAGCTGAGCGGACGCAGCGGGGACGCCGTGGACAGAATCCAGTTGGCCACCGCTCTGGATCCTGCGCTGTTTGACGACGTTCTGGCTCCACTGGTACAAACCCGCGAACACGTGCAGTGGCAGGACAGCGAAAACCGCCTGATCGCCGAACGCCAGCGCAGGGTCGGCAGCCTGATTCTAAGTCGTGAATCTCTGCACAGCATTGAGCCACAGGCCCGTGCCCATGCGCTTTGCGCCCTGGTCCGAAAACGCGGCTTGGGGTTGCTGCCCTGGACCCAGAACCTGCAGCGCTGGCGTACCCGGGTAGCCTTTGTACGCCACCAGGACCTGCTGCAGAAAATGGGTAGCAGTACTGAGACCGAGTGGCCCGACCTGTCGGATACTGCCCTGCTGGATACCCTGGAGACCTGGCTGCTGCCCTGGCTCGACAGGGTCAGTCACATCAATCATTTTGCCGCACTGGACCTGAGCGCCATCCTGCACAGCCTGCTGCCCTGGCCCCTGCCCCAGCAGCTTAATGAACTGGCGCCGGAACAGTATCAGCTCCCCTCCGGCCATCGCGCACGCATCGACTACGAACAGGACCCGCCGGTACTTGCCGTCAAACTGCAGGAACTGTTCGGCTGCTCGCAAACGCCCCGCATCGGCACGCTTGCCCTCAAGCTGCACCTGCTGTCACCGGCTCAGCGTCCACTGCAGGTGACCCAGGATCTGGCGAGTTTCTGGAGCAACAGTTATCGCGAGGTGCAAAAGGACATGAAAGGCCGTTACCCCAAACACCACTGGCCCGACAATCCACTGACTGCGCCCCCCGGCGCGGGAGTAAAGCGGCGCAAATGACACCATCAACCACCATGACACAGGACTGTGCGCTGCTAGGCGCTCCTGACGCCCGCGTCGCACTGTACCTGCCCAACCGCCCTCTCTGGCCGCAGGCCGATGTTTGCCCACAGGCGCCCGATGTACCGGCGCTGATCCGTCACAACGGCAATCACTGGCGCAAGATTTTCAGCATACTGGCCAAACTGTGCAGTCCAGCCAGCATGCGCTGGCAGGATTACCGGGATCAAGCAGTACTGCACGAGGACGAGGTGATCTGTTTCGCCGACAGCCTGCTACTCGACGCCCGCTGGCACCTGATCGCCGGCAAGGCCAGCTGGCAGCGCCTGGGACTGGATACCGCCAATTTCATGCCACTGGATACCGAAGGGCGGGTATGGGTACGAGATAACATTTTGCTCACGCCCTACCCCGATTACCGCCAGTTCCCCAACCGAACAGTAGACCGGGTGCGCGCACTGCTGAAAGGTGAAAGGTGAAAGGTGAAAAACCATCGGTCTGAACGACCGTTCAGAGCAAAGACAATGTCCTAACCGTACGGGAAAGGCCTGCAGAAAAAGGGACACCGGAGGCCTGTGGTTATCAGGCCACCACTGCATCTGCGACGGCTTGCGGGGGAACGCTGGCGGTGGCCTGAGCCCCAGGACGGGATCTCAAACCACCGGCGTACTGGCACAAACTTATCGGTCCGGCAGGGTCACGTTCAGCTCGAGCACCGAGCAGTGATCGTTGTTTTCCAGCTGAATGTTGACACTTTCCTGGTCGATCGCTACGTACTTGCGGATTACATCAAGGATTTCCTGTTGCATCTGCGGCAGGTAATCCGGCTGCTGACGCTGCCCGCGTTCGTGAGCGACGATGATTTGCAGCCGCTCCTTGGCAACTGACGCAGACGCGTTCTTTGTTTTGCTGCGAAAGTAATCGAAAATGCTCACTACTTACCTCCCAGCAGGCGCTTGAAAAAGCCCTTTTTCTGTACTTCCAGAAAGCGATGCTCAACTTGATCGCCCAGCAGGCGCGCCACGGCATCGCTGTAGGCCTGGCCGGCCTCGGTTTCCTGATCAAGAATAACCGGCATACCCTGGTTGGACGCCTTGAGGACGGCTTCGGATTCAGGAATGACCCCGATCAGCGGAATCGCCAGAATGTCCTCCACATCCTGCACACTGAGCATCTCGCCGGCCTGTACACGGGCCGGGCTGTAACGGGTCAGCAGCAGATGCTCTTCCACCGGATCTTCACCGGCCTCCACACGACGCGTCTTGCTCTGCAGAATACCCAGAATGCGGTCGGAATCACGTACCGACGAGACCTCTGGGTTGGTTACCACCACCGCGATGTCGGCGTAATAAAGCGCCATCTGCGCGCCTTTTTCGATGCCGGCCGGGGAATCGCAGACGATGTAATCGAAATCGCGGGACAGCTCATTCAGCACAGCCTGTACGCCTTCCTGCGTCAGGGCATCCTTGTCGCGGGTCTGGGAGGCCGGCAGTATGAACAGATTCGGCGTGCGCTTGTCCTTGATCAGCGCCTGATTCAGGGTTGCTTCCTTGTTGAGGACATTGACAAAGTCGTACACCACGCGCCGCTCACAGCCCATGATCAGATCGAGGTTACGCAGGCCAACATCAAAATCGATAATGGCGGTTTTAAAGCCCCGCAACGCCAGCCCTGTGCCGATAGCAGCGCTACTGGTCGTTTTACCTACACCTCCCTTGCCGGAGGTCACCACGATAATTTTAGCCAACACCCTCTCCTCAATTCTGCCTGCTACACCCGGTTCGCGAGTATTCATCAAAGCGCAGCCACATGCAACGTGTCGTCTTGCAGGTACACCTGGGCCGGCGCTTTCCAGGCGAGCTCCTGCAGACTGTCGCTCAATTTAAAATTACCGGCCACAGAAACCAGCTCAGCTTCCAGGCTCTGACAGAAGATGCGTGCCTGAACATCCCCGCGCACGCCCGCCAGCGCCCGGCCCCGCAAGGCACCGTAAACATGAATATGGCCGTCAGCCAGAATCTCCGCGCCTTCGCTTACCGGCGCCATCACGATCAGGTCGCAGCCCTCGGCATACACCTGCTGGCCAGAACGGATAGGACGGGTAATGATCTTGCTGGGGCGGTGGACCAGTTTTTCCTCCACCACCGTGCGCACCACGACTTCGGGCTCCGACGCTGCAGCAACCGGAGCCGCGGGTGGCTCAGGCATGGCGGCCCGCCCGGCCTGCCCTGCGGGAATCAGCACCAGCCCGGTCGCCTCAAGGGCATCACCGAGTTCAGGCGGCGCGCCCTTGAACGCCATCGGGCGCAAACCGAATTCACGGCACAGGCTGATCAACTCGACAAAATCGATGGGTAGCGCATCGGACTCAAGCTTTTCAAGACTGATGACCACCGGCGTCTGATGAAAAAACATCGGCGCCTGGCGCACCTTGGCGCCAAGATCTTCGCCGAATTGGGCGCGGGAATAGCGGTACAGTTCGAGTACGATCGCGGTTACAACACTTCCCTTTAGCTGGAAGCTGAGTTGATTCATGCACCTGGTCCTTCTGCTGCGGCACTGCGCCGGCCCTAAAGCCGATTATTCTACTGAACTTGTGTCGCCAAGGGGTAGCGACTTACAGCTGATGCTGGTGAATGAATTCATTGAGGCTATCGTAGGTCCAGGCGGAGCCGTCGGGACAGAGGTGGCCGTGCTCGTTAAGCTTGTCGCACATAACCTTGAGATTGTCGCCTTTCTTGCGCAGGCCGCGAACAAAGCCGATGGCCTCATCGATACGTTGCTGGCGCGCCGGATCTGGCGCCTCGTGATCCTTTTTACGGGTAACGACCACCTTGATTGACTTGCTCATGCTGCGATCCTGCGCTGATGGTGATACACCACATAATGCCGTTTTCGGCAGCCTCGGTGCAACCCGGACCCTCGACAAAAAGCCGCAGGGATGCGAAAGACAGAGCCAGACGAAAGACCCTGTACGGGTACCACGAAAATTAAGGTGGCAATCAGCCAGAATTGTTTATGGTGTTGTCATTGCGCTGTGGCCGATGTCATTTCATCATGGCGCCCAACGCCGGCGTTACACAACAGGAGCCCGAACGATGCCAGTAACCCGAACAGCCCTCGCCGCCACGCTGTGCCTTTACCTCGGCTTGACCGGCACTGCGCTGTCGCAAACGACCGATACTGCCGAGCCCCGGCGCCACCCCGGCGAAATACTCGATCTGAGCAGCATGCAAACGCTGTCCCCCGACGATCTCTATCTCAAACTCGCGCGCAAGAAAGTGATTCTGATCGGCGAACAGCACGACAACCCCGAGCATCACGCTGTCGAGACACTGCTGCTCGAAGAACTGGTCACGCCCGGCACCCGCGTGGTGTTCGAGATGCTGGAATCGGATCTTGCGCTGGACGAACTGGGCATCAGCACGTCAAAGGGCGAACTTAAAGCGGCACTGGAGCCGGTCACGCCGGGCTGGGACTGGGCTACCTATGGCCGCCTGTACCGAAACGTGTTGCAACTGGGTGGCCACCTGGTCGGCGGCAACCTGAACCAGGCGCAGATAAAGGCAATTTACCAGGGGCAAACCGACGCACTGCCGGAGCGGGAACAAAAAACCCGCAGCGGCGTGGCGACAACCGTTCGCGAGCACATTGCCAACGAGATCAGCGCGCAGCACTGCGAGCCGGTGCCGGCCAAGCGGCTCGAGTCCATGGTCGAGATCCAGCTGGCCCGGGACGCGCGCATGGCCGCGCAGCTCGATCAGCATGCCACAAACAAGACGGCAGTGCTGGTCGCCGGAGGATATCATGTGCGCAAGGATCTGGGCGTACCCCGCCATCTGGAGCGGGACGATATTAGCGTGATTCTACTGGCACCCGTGGGCGATGACGGTGAAGTGGTCGGCGGCGACGAGCTGGTATCGAACCAGGTCGCGGACTACCTCTGGTTCACCTCGGCGATCGGGGAAAAAGACTATTGCGGCGACACCGCCATAGACGCCAGCCAGGCCACGCCATCGTCCAACTGAACGCAAGACGGCAGCCCACAGGCTGCCGTCTTTTGCGCATCGCCTAACAACCTGTCGGACTTAACACTGATCTACTGCGGAAAAGCCGACCTTGGTCACTTTTTGCTCTATTTTTCGTTAAATAGAACCACTATTTGCCTCAAAAGAGTGCAAAAACTAACTCAAATCGGCCTTTCCCTCGCTACGACCGGCCAAGCCCGACAGGCTGTCTAGACCTTTAGTCTTTGCGAGCGGTGACTTCCAGCAGGTGGTAACCAAACTGAGTCTTGACCGGTCCCTGAACCTGGTTCAGCGGCGCGCTGAATACGACCTGGTCGAACTCAGGCACCATCTGGCCGCGGCCAAAGTTGCCAAGATCGCCACCACGGGCGCCGGAGGGGCATTCAGAGAATTCGCGTGCCGCCTGGGCGAAATCGGCACCGGCTTCAATGCTGGCCTTCAGTTCCAGACATTTGGCTTCGCTTTTAACCAGGATGTGACGTGCACTTGCAGTTGCCATGTTCTCTCCACTCGTTCTGTTGCGGTTGTGAGGTCGGTCAGCTTGGCCGATCAGGGCGCCGCTGACAACCTTTGGATCAGAAAATCCGCTTAATGGTGATGACCGCCCACGCCATGGGCGTGGCCGTGGGAAATCTCTTCGGCACTGGCCGCACGTACGTCGGTCACTTCAACATCAAAGGTGAGGGTCTTGCCCGCCAGCGGATGGTTGGTATCCACGGTGACCATGAATTTCCCGACCTTCAGAATCTGCACCTGACGCACACCCTGATCGGTCTGCACGGAAGCAACCATGCCCGGACGCCATTTTTTCGAACCCTGCAGGTGCTTAACCGGAATACGCTGCTCGGCGTCGTCCTTGCGCGAGCCGTAGGCGTCTTCCGGCGCCAGGGTCACACTGAATACGTCACCGGCGCTGTGCCCTTCCATGGCCTTTTCCAGACCGGCCATCATGTTCTGATGCCCATGCAGGTATGCCATCGGATCGCCCTTGCGGCTGTTTTCCAGCTCGCTGCCATCGGCATCGCGCAGGTTGTAATGGAACTGCACCACACAATCTTTGGTGATCTCCATCGAGTCACTCCCACCAGTTTTCAAAGCGCGCCAGTATCGTGCAAACACCTCCAGCGGGCAAGCCCCGGCGGCGGTGTTTGCAAAGGCGCGAGAATGTAATTGATTATTCGTCGTCTGTATCGGGCACAGCCGGCTTTTTACTGCGCAGCATGGGGGCGAAACCATCGTCCGACACCACCTTGCTCTTGGCGCGTCCCGGTCTTGGCCGCTGTGGCGCCTCCTTGCGCTTGTTGCGCGCCTTGCGCCCCATAGGCGCGGCGGCGGCCTGCACCGGTACCTTGGGCGGTTTGACCGGCGCTGGCACCAGCCCCTTGAACTTGCCGACTAGGCCAGCGATCTCGGAAAACTCGATATCCTGCTGCAGCATTCGGCGAATGCGCGTCAGGCTGTCCCAGTCCTTGGGACCCACCAGGGAAACGGCATCCCCCTTGGCGCCGGCACGGCCTGTGCGACCGATCCGGTGCACATACTCCTCGCTATGGCGGGGCAAGTCGAAGTTGATGACCAGGGACACGTTAAGCAGATCGAGCCCGCGGGACGCCAGATCGGTCGTTACCAGCACCTGCTGCTGCCCTCGACTGAAAGCGTCCATGATGCGATTGCGCTCGCCCTGGGCCAGCTCGCCGCTGAGCGCCGCAGTTTTAAGGCCTTGTTCGCCAAGCCACTGCGCCAGTCTTTCTGTATCGCCGCGCGTGGCGGTGAAAATAATCACCTGCTGAAACTTTTCATGCTTGAGCAGGTGGGTCAGCAGTGCCTGCTTGTGATCCAGATGATCACACAGGAAAAAGCGCTGGCGGATATCTTCATGGGGCCGGGTCACGGCATCAATGGCGATACGCTTGGGGTTCTTCAGCAGGTCACTGGCCAGGGCCTCAACCTCGGCATGATCCAGCGTGGCGGAAAACAACAGCGTCTGGCGCAGGCGATGATTGGCGGCGGCATTGATCTGGCGCAACTGATCGGCAAAACCCAGATCCAGCATGCGGTCGGCTTCATCCAGCACCAGCATTTCAAGCCCGGCCAGCACCAGGGTGCGGGCGTCCAGGTGATTCGCCAAACGCCCCGGCGTTGCAACGACAAAGTCGGGGTCCCGGCGCAGCATCTTTTCCTGGTCGTTAAAGTTCTCGCCACCCTGAATGAGCACCCCCTTCAGATTGCTGCCGGCCAGCAAGGCACGCAGCTGGCCATACACCTGCCCGGCAAGTTCGCGCGTGGGCACCAGAATCAGTACGCGCGGGTCGCGTTTAGTCAGTGATTTGCGCTTGGTGACCCGCTGCAGGGCGGGCACCAGGTAGGCCAGCGTCTTGCCGGACCCCGTCTTGGAGGACGCAATCAGGTCACGATCGTGAAGCGCAAACGGAATCGCCTGTTGCTGAATTTCAGTCGCCTGACTGAAGTTCAGCTGCTCAAGCAGCTTGAGCAGGCGTTTATCCAGGGGCAGATCGGTGAATAGCAAAGTTTAACTCCAATCAGGGGTAAGAGCCGGCAACAGTGCCGGCCCAGGAGAGGTGCATGGGTGCTGCGCGATCATTCAACCACCGCGATACGCAGCGCATCGAGCTCAAGCTGCACCAGGTCAATCTGAGCCTGAACCTGCCCCAGCTGCTGCTCCAGCAGCTCGATTTCTTCAGCACGGATATTGGGATTGACCTGAGCCAGTGCCCGCATGCGGGTAATTTCGCCCCCCAACACCGCTTCGGCCCGGGCCCGGGCCTGTTCGCGTACCGGGTTGTCCTGGACGGCGGCCAGTTTTTCAGCCTTCTCCACCATCTCGGCGATCTGCGGCCTGGCATGACCCACCAGCGACTGAGCGGTGCGTCGCCCAACACGTGAGGCCAGTTTGTTAAGGTGGCTGTGCGTAATGATGCCGCTGAGGTCGTTGCCGTTGTTGTCGAGCACCAGACGCACCGAGTGCTGCCCCAGATAGCGCTGCATCTGCAACGCGCGCGGTGCCGTGCAGCGGAGGTTGAAGAAGGCCTCGAGCAACAGGGTACCCGGCGGCAACGGCGGCAGCTTGAGGCTGCACAGGGCAGTATTGCCGAATTCGCCATCGCTGATCAGCTCCATCGCACCGCTTACCAGCGGATGCTCCCAGGTCAGGAACTGCATGTCCTCACGGGACAACGCCAGCGCGCGCTGGAAGGTCGCGGTAATACCGTCCTCCGGCAGGCCCGGCAAGCTCGATACCGGCATGTGGTTACCCGGATGCAGCACCAGACTATCGGGACCATGGGTCTGCTGTTCAACACCGAAGAGATCGAAGACCCGCTCCATGTAACCGGCCAGCTCCAGTGAGCGCGATGCCTCGGCCACCTGTTCGATAATCTGTGCGGCGGGCTCAGGCTGGCAGGAATTCAGCTCCAGCAGACGATCGCGCCCGGCCTGCAACTGCTCCAGCAGTTCGTCGGCACGGTGACGGGTATCGTCCAGCAACTGTTCTAGCTCGGCTTCGTCATAGCACAGCAGCAACTCACGCAGTGCCGGCGCGAACTGCTGGAACAGGGCCTGCCCTGCCGGGTTGCAGCGCTTGAAGGCATTGATGCCCAGGTCAAACCAGTTCAGCAGTACCGCCTGCGGACTCTGTTCGAAATAAGGCACGTGAATCTGTACGTCATGGCGCTGGCCAATGCGGTCCAGACGGCCAATACGCTGCTCGAGCAGGTCAGGATTGAGCGGCAGATCAAACAGCACCAGGTGGTGAGCAAACTGGAAGTTACGCCCTTCACTGCCGATTTCCGAGCAGATCAGCACTTGGGCGCTGTCGTCTTCATCGGCAAAATAGGCCGCCGCGCGATCACGCTCCAGCAGACTCATGCCCTCGTGGAACACCGCCGCCTTGACACCCTCGAACAGGCGCAGCTGTTTTTCCAGCGCCCGGGCGGTGTTCTTGCGCGCGCAGATCACCAGGGTCTTGTCGTCACGGTGCTCACGCAGCCAGTCGGACAGCCACTCGACCCGAGGATCCCAGTCGAGCCAGTCTTCATCAAAGCCCGCTTCGGGATGCAGCACGGCATCAAGATTGGTATCCACCAGCACGTCGGCATAGGCTTCGGGCTGCGGCAGCGGATAGCGGTACAGTTCGCGCTTGGGGAACCCCTGCACACCGTCGCGGGTGTTGCGGAACAGCACCCGGCCGGTACCATGGCGATCCAGCAGGCTGGCAACGGCATCGGCCACCAGGTGCTCGATATCACCGTCGGCCAGTTCCGCACGCAGCGGTTCCAGTGCAGCTTCACCCAGGTAATGTTCCAGCGATTCTATCAGTTCCGGTGCATCGCGCAGCTGCTCGCGCACGTCTTCGGCCTGGAGACGCTGAACCAGGTTACTGATGGTGCGGTATTCGGATTCTTCATCGCGGAAGGCCTGCAGATCGTGGTAGCGGTCGGGATCCAGCAGACGCAGGCGCGCGAAGTGGCCATCCTGACCCAGCTGCTCAGGCGTGGCGGTGAGCAACAGCAGGCCCGGAATGCTCTTGGCCAGGGATTCGATGGCGTTATAGCTGTGACTGGCGGCTTCTTCGCTCCAGCCCAGGTGGTGGGCTTCATCGACCACCAGCAGGTCCCAGTCCGCTTCCAGCGCCGCACGATGGCGATCGTCATCACCGGTCAGGAATGACAGGCTGCAAAGCACCAGCTGGGCACTCTCAAACGGATTGCCCTCGCCAGCGGCTTCCAGCGCCACGCAGCGCAACGGATCCAGAATGCTGAAACGCAGATTGAAGCGGCGCAGCATTTCCACCAGCCACTGGTGCACCAGGCTGTCGGGCACCACCACCAGCACACGCTGAGCGCGACCGCTGCACAGCAGCTGATGCATGATCAGGCCCGCTTCAACAGTCTTGCCAAGCCCCACTTCATCCGCCAGCAAAACGCGCTGCACCGGACGACGCGCCACCTGACTGGCGATAAAGTACTGGTGCGGCAGCAGCTGGACCCGGCCGCCGAGCAAGCCATAGGCCTCGGACTGCCGATGGCGGTGCAGGTGTTCCTGGGTTTCGACACGCAGCAGGTAGGCACTGTTCTTGTCGACCTGACCGGCAAACAGACGGTCCTGCGGCTTGCTGAAACGCACGCGGCTGTCGAGTTCAAGCTCTGCCAGCGTCAGGCTTTCACCGTGCTGATCAATACCGTGGTAAAAAAGACAGCCATTCAGCTCCTGTCGTTCGGTGATCTGCAGCTCAATGCCGGAGGTGCTGCGAACCTTGTCGCCCACCGGGTATTCGACACGGCTGAGCGGTGCATTCGTCACCGCGTAGGTGCGCTGCTCTTCGACTGCCGGGAAATTGAGGGTGACGCTACGCCCCGCCTGCTCGACAACAACACCGAGCCCAAGCTCCGATTCGGTGTTGCTGATCCAGCGCTGACCGGGGGAAAACTGCGGCCTTGACAATGTACTTTACTCGCTTTCACTGCTGAATGTTTTAGGCTGCGCATGATAGGGGCTGGGGCCTCTATGAACAAGTCGCAACGCGCCTGTGGCACTGACTTGCCTGATTTCACGCCCTGCATGACTCACTGCGGGCTGCCGGCTACCTGGCAGTCGGCGCCAAACCGGCCTGCCCTGTGCGCAAACCTATCCAAGACTGCGAAATTAATGCACGCCTGTGATGGCGCTTTTGCTGTATTCTATGCAGCCATTCAAAACAGTTTAGCTGGCGAACCCACGAACGATGTCCTTTCTCGACCTCGATTTAGATCTCGAACTGCAACAGCACCTGATCGAGTCCGGCTTTTCAAGCCCGACACCGATCCAGCAGCAATCCATTCCGCTGACCCTCGATGGCCAGGACATCCTTGCCACCGCGCCCACCGGCAGTGGCAAAACGCTCGCCTTCCTGTTGCCTGCGCTGCAGCACTTGCTGGATCAGCCACCGCGCACAGGCCTGTCACCGCGCGTGCTGATTCTGAGCCCCACCCGGGAGCTGGCCAGCCAGATTCTGCGGGTGGTGGAATCCTTTGCCGCCGAGCTGTCCATGGACTGCGCCCTGATCGTCGGCGGCGTGCCCTATGGCAACCAGAAACAGATTCTGGAAGCCGGCATGGACCTGCTGATCGCCACGCCGGGCCGCCTGCTTGAGTTGGACGAAAAGGGCTGGGTCGATCTCAGCGACGTCAACCTGCTGGTCATCGACGAAGCCGACCGCATGCTGGACCTGGGCTTTCAGGAGCCGCTAAACGAAGTCGCCAGCCTGGTGCCGGTCGATCACCAGACGCTGATGTTCTCCGCCACGCTGGAATCCGCCGCCATCCAGCTGCTGGCCGGCAAACTGCTCAAGCCCGAAGCCAGCCAGGTTGCTGTCAGCAACGCGCGCTCCGTCGCCGGCAATATCGAGCATGCCATCCTGCGGGCCGATAACGACGAACACAAGCTGGCGCTGTTCAAGGCACTGATCAGCGACGAAACCATCGATCAGGCAATGGTATTCGTCAACACGCGCAAGCAGGTTGAACAATGGGTTTCGATCGTGCGCGCCATGGGCATCATGTGTGACGGCCTGCACGGCGAAATGGACCAGGGCGAACGCACCCTGCACATGAAGCAACTTCGCCGTGGCCGGCTTAAGGTACTGGTGGCCACCGATGTTGCCTCCCGCGGCCTCGATCTGGCGAACATCACCCATGTCATCAACCTGAACCTGCCGCTCAAGGCCGATTCCTATATTCACCGCGCCGGACGTGCCGGGCGTGACGGCTCGCAGGGTATCGCGCTGTCTATCGTCGATTCGCTGGACTGGCCAAGAGTCGGGCGCATCGAGCGCTACCTGCAACAGCCGCTCAAACGCCGCAAGATAGCGGGCCTGGAACCCACCAAGCCTGAACCCCGGGCCGACAAGCAAGCCAAAAAAAGCAAGGCCAAGTCCAAGGCGAAGAAAAAGACCGAGCTGAAGACCGGCAAGTCACACAAGAAAAGCAAGGGCCCGCGCCCGGCCACACCACGCCAGCCCGACGCCGCCGGCGAGCAGCGCAGCAGCACGGCCAAACCCCGCAGCGCAGGCAACACGTCAGGAAACAGCGCGGGCAGCCCGGCGGCCAGCAAGCCACGCAGCCGCACAAGCGACGCGCGCCGTAACACGCGTGACAACGGGCAGAGCAGCACCCGCTCAAACAGCGGTCGTGACAGCCACAAGGCCCGCAGCTGATTTAGGCTCAACTCGAGCTTTAACCAACAATCGGATGGATTAAAAGGCTGTTGAAAAGCCCCACAGCTTTTACTCCGTCCGTTGATCGTTTGGGCTAAGCTAACTCTAACCGCCGCACGATAATAAGCTAGGACACTTTCGCAGGGAGCGCCGAACGCGGCCATGACAACTACATCCAGCAGCACCGCGCTCAATCCAACACCCCATGCAAGGCCCGATGCCGGTCGCTATCAGCGCCGCCACTGCCGCGCGACCCGTGGTGCTCTGGTGCTGCTCGCCGGCCTTTGCCTGGCACTGCTGCACGGCTGCTCCGGGCCCGTCGTTACGCTCCCCCCCGCCGATGTAGTCGTGCCAGCCGAAACGCCGTCACCGGCACAGAACATCGTCAGTCGGCTGTACGAGCTGCACCGCGAGTGGCGTGGCACACCTTACCTCTATGGGGGCACCGGCCGTAATGGCATCGACTGCTCCGCACTAATTCAGCATGGCTTTCGCACGTACTTTAACCAGGAGCTGCCACGCACCACCGAAGGTCTGCTCGCCGTGGGCGATACCATCACCGCCAAGCAACTGCGCGCGGGTGATTTGGTGTTTTTCAAGACCGGCACCTTTGGCCGGCACGCCGGTATCTATATTGAAAATGGCCGTTTCCTGCATGCCTCCACCAGCCAGGGCGTGATCATCTCCGATATGCGCAACCCCTACTGGAAGCGCCACTACTGGACGGCCCGCCGGATTGAAACGCCCACCAGTACCGATTCCTGATTGCATCAGGGCATCCGGATCATAATATTTTTCCAGCCCTGCGCGGCTATGCAATAATGGCCGCCCCATTACAGCAATCTGATTTTCAAGGTCGGTTATCGTGAGCAACAAGATCATCGCATTCCAGGGTTACAAAGGTGCCTATTCGCACCTGTCCTGCGTCCGTGTTCATCCGGAAATGGACGCCTTTGCCTGCGAGACCTTTGCCGACGCCATGTTTATGGTGGAACGCGAGGAAGCCGACCTTGCCATGATTCCGCTGGAGAACTCCACCGCGGGCCGGGTGGAGGAAATCTACCGCCTGATGCCCAAAACCGAGCTGCATATTATCGGCGAACACTTTGAGCCGGTGAATCACTGCCTGCTTGGCATTCCGGGCAGCCGCATCGAAGACATCACCGAAGCTGCGTCCCACCCCCAGGCGCTGGCCCAGTGCGATACCCACCTCAAGTCTCTGGGAATTGAACCCATCGCCAGCCTGGACACGGCAGGTGCCGCCGCGGAACTTGCAGCCGCACCCAAAAAGCATCAGGCCGCCATCGCATCAAGCCTGGCCGCCGAGCTCTACGGCCTGGATATCCTGCGGGACAACTTCCAGGACAAAACCGGCAACACCACGCGCTTCCTGATTTTATCCAAGACCAGCCAGATGCCGGCGTTCGATCCGGCGGTCACCTTCATGACCTCCATCATGTTTGCCGTGCGCAACATGCCGGCCGCGCTGTACAAGGCACTGGGCGGATTTGCCACCAACGGCGTCAACGCCATCAAGCTGGAAAGCTACATGGCCTCAGATACGATGCAGGCCACCAGCTTCCACCTGGATGTCGAAGGTCACCCGGATCAGCGCTCCATGCAGTACGCATTGCAGGAACTGGATTTCTTCGCCAAGGACGTGCGCATCATGGGTACCTACCCGGCACACCCGTTCCGCTACCGCAAAGATACCCTGGTGGAATAAACTGGCACAGCGCCCGGGCCGGCAGCGCTTGGCCCGGGCAGTCACAGCGTAATATCCGTATCAGGAAAGGCTGCATCGAAGTGCCGGCCCGGAATCACAAACCTAGCAGCCTGTCGGAGTTGGCCGATCGTAGCGAGGGAAAGACCGATTTGCGGCAGTTTTTGAGCTCTTTTGAGGCGAATAGTGGTTCTATTTAACACTTGGAACGAAGTGGAAAGAACCGCTTTAGCGGGGCCGCAGGCCGAGGAGCCTGCGACGAGTAAAAAAGAGTACATAAAATGACCCCTCTTTGCATAAGAGAAGCGGCTTTCCCGCACGACTGCATGGATGCAGGAGGTAGGGCGAAGCAGGATGCCCGAGCCGAGTAGATCAGTGGTAAGTCCGACAGGCTGCTACCTGTCCGCGTCGCTCTTGCTCGACAGCTGCCCCAGCACATAGCCCGCGATACCGCTGAGAATTGCGCCGGTAATATTGCCTTCAAGCCGCCCGGCCAGACTCAGCACCACCGTGGCCGCAATCACGCCCATCACCGTAACAGTTTTGAAAAATGACGGGCTGCGCAGTATATCCATGATATTTTCCTTGGAATGGGCCACTGCGCGCCAAAACAGCCCCCACATCACCACCAGCCCCACCGTGGCCAGCACTGACAGCCCCGCAATGTACTCCGCGCTCAGCGTCACCGCCGAATCTGCTAACTCTGCGTCCATGGCATGTTCCTTCGTTCATTCGCCGCTGCGTTTTTGACACTCCACGCTTCCCAGTCTGCGCCGCCGATGCCGGCACCGATTGCGCAAAGTCTGGCGCAGATTGGCGCTATCGGCCAGCGCACCGCACGCAGCGCCCTGCTGCCGGAGCCGACCGGAAATCAATCACAACCCGGTTGCACCATCCCGGGTGCGTCTGCTAGTGCTTTAAAGAACAGTTGAAAAACTGCGAATCGATCAAGGCAAACGGCACAGGACGCATGAAAACCGATACCGCGGGCGCCGCGCTGAGGAAAATTCCGACCGGAATATGGATACTGGGCTTTGTCAGCATGCTGATGGACATGTCCTCCGAGATGATCCACAGTCTGTTGCCGATGTTCATGGTCACTACACTGGGTGCCAGCGCGTTAGCCGTAGGCTTCATTGAAGGACTGGCGGAGTCCACGGCGCTGATCGTCAAGGTATTTTCCGGATCAATCAGTGACTATCTGGGCAAGCGCAAAGGGCTCGCTGTACTCGGCTACGGCCTGGCCGCCATAGCAAAACCCCTGTTTGCCATCGCACCAACGATCGGCTTCCTGTTGTCGGCCCGAGTACTGGATCGGGTCGGAAAAGGCATTCGTGGCGCACCACGCGATGCGCTTGTCGCAGATATCACACCCTCGCACCTGCGTGGGGCTGCATTCGGCCTGCGCCAGTCACTCGATACCGTCGGCGCATTTCTCGGCCCGCTACTCGCGGTGGGGCTGATGCTCTTGTGGGCCAATGACTTTCGGGCCGTATTCTGGGTTGCCACGATTCCAGCCCTGGCGGCCGTCGGCCTGCTGATCTTCGGCCTGCACGAGCCCGCCCCGCCCCAGGGCGTACCGCGCACCAACCCGATCCGTCGCGACAACCTTCGTCGCCTCGGCATGCCGTACTGGTGGGTGGTGATGGTGGGTGCCGTGTTTACACTCGCGCGCTTCAGTGAGGCCTTTCTGGTATTGCGGGCACTGCAGGGCGGCATCCCCGTCGCCCTGGTGCCGCTGGTCATGGTCCTGATGAGCCTGATCTATTCTCTTTCGGCATACCCCTTTGGCCAGCTTTCGGACCGCATGAGCCACCATAAACTACTCACCTTCGGCTTACTGGTACTGATCGCTGCCGACCTGGTCCTGGCCATCGAGGCACACTGGTCTGTAATACTGGCGGGCGTTTCACTCTGGGGCCTGCATATGGGCATTACCCAGGGGCTGCTGGCGACAATGGTGGCGAAAACCGCACCCGCCGACCTGCGCGGCACCGCGTTTGGCTTCTTCAACCTTGTTTGCGGCCTTGCCATGCTGCTGGCCAGCGTCATTGCCGGATTATTGTGGGACCGCCTCGGCGCATCAGCCACCTTCTATACAGGGGCGGCCTTCTGCGTCATTGCGCTCATGGGCCTGCGCTGGAAACCCGGCCTGCAGCACGAAAAAGAGTAAGACATCGCCTAAACCGGCGCGGCAACTGAAGCAACGTCTACCTGTTAATCGTGCGGCCCGCCGTTAGCCTTTTCAGTGAAGGCATTCCGCATTCTTTCACGACCCGTTCCCGAAGCAGTGCTGCCGCTTATCCAGGAAAATGCCCCCACAGAGGCTGCCAGTTCAATGTGAGCGCACGCTCGTCCCTTTCGTTGATCTGTATCAGAACCTGAATCCAATTCCGGACTAGCATGGGTATGAAAGAGCGCATTGGCGCAGTACGCGCCTTCATGAATTCGAAACAGCAGAGGTTTGAGCGATGAAAGCACCACGGGCGAAGCACGCAGGGCTTGCGTTGGCACTGACGCTAGGTCTTCTTGGTAACGCATCCACGGTATTTGCGCACGGCTCCGGCATGATGTCCGGTTCCATGATGGGTACAGGCGGAAAAGATCATCCCGACTGGGCGGCACAGGGCCATGGCATGGGATACGGCATGGGATATGGCTCGATGATGGGGCCGGGCATGATGGGCGGCTGCGCACCGATGCACGGTTATGGCGGCATGTTCCAGATGCTCGAGCTGAATGACGATCAGCAGCAAAAGGTTTCTCAGATCCATCAGGAGTTACAGAAGAAACGTTGGGACCTCATGGGCAAGATGCATGAAGAGTCCGCCAAGCTACGTCAGCTCTTCTTCGCCGAAAAGCGCGATGCCGAGGCAATCGGTGAGCAGCAGCAGCGTGTATTCGATCTGAGCCAGCAAATGACCAAGGACTGGATAGAGACGCAGAGCCAGATTGAAGAGCTGCTGACGCCGGAACAGAAAGACAAGCTGCACGAGTTCGGCCGGCAAGGCATGATGGGCTGGTAACCGCAACGCCCGACGGCGGTCTTGTACCGTCGGGCAGCATCCCCGAATTATGAGGCATGCCCTGAATGGAGGCTGGTCGGGAAAAGTAAGGCTCAGCGCATTTTAGCGGGAAATGCGGGCTTGAACTTCGTAAAGAAGCAGTCGCTATCCCGTTACCCATACGCCAACACCTAAAACTGCATCGCCATCGCCGTATCGATGTCCTGTGGACACTTGTCATTTGGCGCCCTGATATGGAGTATCGGGTGGTTTCTCAGGCGCGATCTCAGATAATTAGCATCGAACTCATCCGGTCGTTTCCGATACCAGTACCGAATGACCTTAGACCCCTGGAAGTCAGGGCTCACGTAGTAACAGTGAAGCACAGGATCATCCCTGAACGGGGCCACATCTTTTTCATAGATGTCCTCTTCTATTCGTGTCAGGTCATCATAGCCAGGGAGCCTATGTCGGTTGTAATAATCAATCGCAGTTGTCCTCAGACGCCCGGGTATCTGTACATGTGCTGTATACAGCAGATCACCACGTGTCTGCTTCTTGGGCGGTGTTGGTAGCCGGAAGTTGTCCGGTACCAGCCCCCAATCTACTTTACGATTGACTGAGATACCTCTGTCGTTAGCCTCTACCGAGGGTTCAGGGATATCAGTAGGAGGCTCGCAGGGTGGTGGAGCCATTGCAATTAGCCTTTCCCTGTCCTGCTCCCGTGACGGGATCAGGTGCCCAAAATCAACATTTCCCTGCAATGTCCCCATCGCATTTTGGGTTACCTGGGTGCTCCAGAGGGCTTCCGCCTGCCATTTGATGAATTCATCGAGTATTTCATTCCTGTAGGAGCAGGAACAGCAGACCTCTAACGCCTTGTGTAGCTTGCGGGCATGCCGACGCAGTGCTTTGTTTCGTTCGTTAACTTGATGCAAGGTAGTCGCGGCCTGATTCAGCTCGTTACCCATACTTGTCCAGAAGAACTCAGTAGGACTGGTGGTTATAAGTGTCCTTCGGGTCGTCGAAGTTTTTAATTGAAGCTCTCGCTGATCGATTTGAGGGACCTCTGCCTGTTTACCCACCGAAACGTCTTTATCTTGCGCTGCGTTTAGGGTCTGTGCGGCAGCAATCGCTGTCGCTTTGACTTCCTCTATAGGGTCAGGATCTGGCAGCTTGTGGGCCTTTTGGTGAACCGACTCTGGCTTCGATGGAGTGAGCTTCTGGTGGGCGACAGCACTCTCTTTTCTCGGCTTCACCGGACGATATTCAGTGGGTTCGCCGACTAAACAGACTCTATATTGCTGCGCACACACTTGTGGAGAAGCAAGTGACTGCCTACGACACTGGGTGTAGGCGTTCATGCAGCGCGTCATCGCCTGTACCGTTGGATCCTTCGACATATCAGGCACTGAAGGAGAAAGCTCCGATCGACTCGACGCTGATTGCCCAATCGACTGTCCCGCCCGAGCCCCGGCACCTGCCTGATAGCTCCGGTTCGACTGTGCTACGGCGCTGTGAAGTGCGATTATCAGCGTCCGACCTGGCTTTCCCGTCACCGGCAACCCCTGGTCAATCTCAAACTGCGCAATCGCCTTGGCCGTCTTGTCGCCAAACAGGCCATCGGCCGGGCCGGGGTTGTAGCCCAGCATTTGGAGACGGGTTTGGATGTCTTGGATCTGGGCTCTGGAATACTGGCTTGAGCGTTGTACAGGCTGCTGAGCGGGTTGCTGGTATTGGTACTGCTGTTGGGGTTGCTGGTAGGGCTGATGGGGTTGCTGCTCGTACGGTTGTTGTTGTCGATTGTTTCGGTCGGAACGGTCGTTGCTTTCCCGGATAGCCCGCGTGCCCTCCTCGATCATGTCTCGGGCCATGCCTTTAAACATGTCATTCCAACTTTCGGCTTGGGTCTTTGGCGGGAAGAGAGAAACCATGAGGGCGGTGGCCAGCACCAACGCACCAGACTTACTGGCTCTGCGGATCCATTCTATTCGAAGGGATCGTATCCCGGCTGAAAAGGTCAATGGGTACCGCATGGTGGGCTCCTCCGTTTTCAGCGTCCGTTGCTTGGGGCATCCGCCTCGGTTGTCGTTGGCAGAGCATTGGGCCCCGGGGCCAGTGGTCCCCGGGGCAACGTAGCCTTAAATGATTGGGCAGCCTTTGCGATCAATGCCGTTTCCAAGGTCCCCTAGAGCTGGGCAATCATCACGGTGATTGGGCAGGCCATCGTCATCGATGTCATCGTCGCAGGCATCGCCCATACCGTCGCCATCGGTATCGGTCTGAGGATCATTTGCAACTAGGGGACAGTTATCTGCGGAATCAACGAATCCATCGCCGTCCGCATCGCTGACTGACGGTGGCGGAACATCGCAGGCATCGCCTACACCGTCGCCGTTCAAATCGCTTTGACTGGCGTTAGGAATGAATGGACAGTTGTCTTTGTTGTCAACAACACCATCGCCATCCATGTCGCCTTTACCCGTGAGTTTTTCACAGGCGTCACCCACACCGTTGCCATCTGTATCAGACTGATCAGGGTTCGGAGTTGCCGGGCAGTTATCTGTCGTGTCTGACTCACCATCTCTGTCGGTATCGGATTCATCTGGTGTAGCATCGCAAGCGTCGCCGACGCCGTCGCCATCTGCGTCGGCCTGGCTCGGGTTAGCGACAATCGGACAGTTATCCTTTCGGTCAGAAACGCCGTCGCCATCCACATCGGTGTTGCCATTTACATCGCACTGGTCGCCGATACCGTCTCCATCAGAGTCTAATTGGCCAGGATTAGGATCAAGCGGGCAGTTGTCTAGCCCATCTTCGATCCCGTCGCCATCCGAATCGATCAGGCCATCGCAGGCATCGCCGATACCGTCTCCGTCGGCATCTTCCTGGCCGGGGTTGGCCACCGCCGGACAGTTGTCGACGTCCGCACCGAATCCATCGCCATCGGCATCATCGTCCGGGTCGTTGGGGTAAGCGTCACAGGCATCGCCGAGGCCGTCAGCGTCAGCATCGGTCTGGCTGGGGTTGGCCACCGCCGGACAGTTATCGACGTCGGCACCGAATCCATCGCCATCGGCATCATTGTCCGGGTCGTTGGGGAAGGGGTCGCAAGCATCTCCCAGCCCATCACCATCGCTGTCTACCTGCACCGGGTTGGGTACAGCCGGACAATTGTCTGTACTATCATTAATGCCGTCCCCATCCGAATCAACACTACCTGTGTTCAACGCCCATAACTCAATCCCGTTATTAACTTCATAGGCTTTAAAAAATAGGGTTTCGCTTACACTGGCAAAAAAATCAGGGTCCGAACTGTTCTCACCAGGCCAAATATCTGACACCATTAAAGTACCTTCCGGCGACCCATCACTCACCCACAACTCTTTTCCATTTATGCCATCGTTAGCAGCAAAGTATAGATTTCCGTTTATAATATGGCTTTTAAATACCAAGCCCTCAGTGGAACTTTCGACTCCCTCACGTACATCTTTTAATTGATAGGTTCCCGCTTCAGTACCGTCGCTACGCCAAGGCTCATAACCAGAAGAAGCGGTTCTAGCAACAAAATACAATATTCCATTATCTGACTTAAATGTTGATGGATTACTCCCCCCCCACTCACCTGAAAAAATGTCTTTAACTAGGACCCACTCGAATGTGTTAGTGTTTAACTTCCATAACTCAGCATCAAATGAGGTCGGTCCACAACTACAATAAATGTATCCATCCATATAGTATCTGCTTGCCGAAGTGTAAAAAAACTCAAATGGAACTGGAACTAACACCGTCCCAGCTTCTGTACCATCACTGACCCAAAAACCAACCGCAGTATTAAAAATACAGTAGCCCATTTGCAGATATGAGTGAATGAGGGTCTCCACTATGTTGATAAGAAGTATTCAAATCCTTAACCAATACAGTCCCCGCATCAGTGCCATCACTTTTCCATAGCTCAGTGCCTACGGCATCATTATTAGCTGCGCTGAAAAACAAAACTCCATTAACATTGGTTAGCTCTTCCGGGAAACTGCCTGCATCAAAAAACTCAGTGTTAATATCACTTACCATTATAGTGCCAGCCTCAGTACCATCACTTTTCCACAGCTCCTTCCCGTGAACACCATCGTCAGCCGCGAAAAATAAAGTTCCATTTACGTCGGTAAGATACTCTATATTGCTGCTTCCAAAAGGATTGATATCTTTAACCATAAAGGTTCCAGATTCGGTTCCGTCACTTATCCATAATTCTTCATTACTAGTTTCATCACGTGCAACAAAAAACAACTTATTTCCTATAGGAGTTAGAGAGTCTGGGTTGCTACTACTGCCGGGAAAGATATCCTTGACCGAAACAGTCCCTTCATTGGTACCATCACTTTTCCACAACTCACGACCAAAATCACCAAAATCATTAGCAGAAAAGTAAACGAATCCTCCCATACTAACTGTGTCCATTGGACTGCTTCCGCCACCACCTGGATTAATATCACTTACGAGATAAGGTTCATTAGATGACGCGACCGGTGCATAGAGAATTATTAAAATAAGTACCGACAGTCCTATCGAAACATTTTTATTCATCGCGTTAACCCCCCGTAATAATCTGAGTTAGTCGTGTCAAAGTTTAAGTTTAATTCCCCACCTAAGCGAACACACAAAATCCAACCATGGCATTAACAACGCGTTAGTAAAACCATTATTAAAAAAACGATTTCCTTCTAATAAAATGATAGATACTGCTTCTCATTACCGAACCTACCAATGTTGGTAGGGCGCCCGCACGATCTCCGGCGTGACCAGCCCCAACCTGATGGATTTCGTGATCGCATAGCTCCTCCCCTTCACATCGAGCTTTCGGAATATTTGCCGCCAATGAAAGCGGACGGTGTGAAAGGTGATGCCGAGGATGATGGCGATCTCCTGGTCCGTTTTGCCTTCGGCAGCCCAGAGCAAGACATCGTGTTCGCGCTCAGTCAGCTGGGGTATCTCCCCGCGCTTTTGCTGCCGATACATGTTCCGGTACGTTTCGTGAAAGAAGGTGCCCAACAGGTAGAGTCGGGCCATGAGGTCGTAGTCATTTTTCGTAGGGGCCGGATCTGAGCGAGCAATTGCGAAACCAGCCACCTCCCCCGCCAGTCCGACCATCGGAAAAGAGATGCCGGACTGGAGACCAGCGTCAGCCCCTTCGTGCAAGAGGCGGTTGGCATCTTCGGAGAGGTCAGTATTGGTGATCACATCATTCCAAAAGCATGGCCGCCCGATCTTCAGCACTTCCTGCACTACCGGATCGATCTTGAGGTATTCGTGCTCGTTGTAGTGCTTCATCCAGTCTTCTGGATAGCTGGAAGCAAGTCCGTGCAATTTCGGTAGTCCGAGTGAAGGGTGATCGGTAAGTAGGCTGTACACCACCCGGTCATAACCGCTGGCCTCAACGATCTGGCAGAAGTAACTGAAGGCCTCTTCTGGAGTCTCAGCGGAGTGGATCAGCTCGATGCAGAGTTCGAGGTCCGTTAAGTCCGGCACGTCACTGTCCTCTCTGTCCTTGTTGCCCTTGTTTTCTTCGGGCCATCCTAGCGGATGAAACTAAACCAGGGGGCAGCTCGCTCCGCACTCGTGTAGCATGGATGGATTCCCCAATGCTGGGTCCATTCGCCTGCGTTACGACGTACCCCACTGGAGGAAACCCAGATGCCTGTTTGCTTCACGCTTCGCAGTAATGAAGCACCTATGACACGTCGTACGATGTCATCACGACTTCAACAGGGAGGAATATGCGGTGGTGGGTCTACAACCAACCAAGGTTATGACGTCCAACAGCGATATCCGTCCACTGTGAGTCATGTGCCTGGTAGCCCGGCGAGTCCTTACAGGATCCCGTGGCTTTGCGTGATCGACTGCTATCTGATCGTGCCCTTTCAAACACGCTGATCGAAAGCGTAGCCAATATGCGACGGATATCCCAAGGGTTTTTTCCTAAACCAATCGGTTTGTTGAACGACAAACACGATGTTATCGTCCAACTTCGTTTTTCGTGTGCACGTTAACCTTGTTTTCAAGCATTCGTTTTAATCGGCAATAAACGAAATACTGTAAAAGATATCGCCGATATATCAGGAAGTTATTGAGCCATACCTCAACATTAAAACTCTCTAATTTAAGTGCGTCGATGCATCATCCAGCTAGATAACTGGTGACTTATCAAATACGACGAACCTGAAAAATACGAAAGATGGCTAACCAAAAATTCTTCGTCACACCCCGCCCATTAAGCTCCAATACGTTCGCGGCAGCCCAAGTGCTACGAGCAACAGCGCGACATAGGGAGTGTCATGCACCAATACAGAGCATTAAGCTCATGCGTCTTATTCGCGTTTGTGTCGACACGTTGCACTAGGAATTAGTCCTAAAATTCTTGGTGTCGTTTTTCAGTAACAACATTTTATGCCACGAGAGAACTTCAGGTTGAGTTGCTGAGTTCATGGCTAGGGTATTTGGTGTGCCCTACCCACAAAAATTAGACACTGGGCTATGCGCATTTGCGCTCATACCCCGCCGGACTGATATACCCCAAAGCCGAGTGTCTATGTATGCGGTTATAAAACACTTCGATGTATTCGAATATCGTTGATTTCGCTTCTTCTAACGTCCGATACTGTTCAGCGTAGATCAGTTCTTCTCGCAGTACTCCTCCCGCACGGCATACGTGAACATAGCTGTCAGGTACTTGACGTAGTTGTTGAAGGTCGTCGGACTGATGGTCGTGGTGGCTTCGGCTATAGCCTTCTCCAGCAGAACCTTATCCTTCTAATTCACTCGCGTAGGTAGTTTAAGGGCGGTCTGCTTGAATGCTTGAGCCTGCTCGCGCTGGTAGCTATGGATGGGGAGGTCTCCGACGATCCGTATCAGCAACTCTACGACGGACTGTTTGTCTCCTATTGCCTTCTCGCTGACGCCTTCCATACGCTGGACCTTCAGGTACTCGTCAAGCACAGCAGACAGCCTTGGAGAAGTCCTCTCAGTGGCTTTTAGCGTCTGATCTATGCCGAGCGCTACATGGCTCAGAGCGGAGCTTAGAAAGGCTTTCAGGTCGCCTCTAGGAGAGTCTAGATAGGTCTGCTTTACGCCCTTCCTCAACAGACGAGAACAACGACTGCACCTGCTCCAGCATCGAGGCGCGGCGGATGACTGCTTCACGCCTGCACTTGGTCTCAAGCGAACGACGGATATCCGGTCTCGGAAAAGATGAACGCAGAGGCTTAGGTATTCGGATACAAAAGTAGAAAATAGAGTGCCGAGAGGACTCAATATACGCGGAAGGTCTGGCCATGTGTCGCACCTGTGTGTCGCACTGGCATGCAAAACAGGGCGTAACAACCGATAACTCTAGGCAAAACAGGGAGTTATGAAAATCTGGGGGCAGCTCCACCAGCCACATCCCGGCACACGAGTCGACCGCTGTGGCTGCTCCCTTCCGGGCCTGACCAGATTCACGGTTTATCGTTGCGGGAGGACCGGCAGAGCTACCATAACATGGTCGTCTGACCAGCCTCGAACGAGACAGGGGCGCAGTATACCAACCTCGAAGAAGAATGCAAAAGGTTTGATTGCAAAAGAAAAAATCCCTGCGCTAAGCCTGCAGTTGCACCACGCGCAGGGCAACCAATAACAGGATCACGCCGGTGGCGCGATCGATAATGCGGGCGCGCCTGGCTAGCCAGGCCAGCACCCTGGTGCGGGACAGGAACAGCGCGACCAGGCAATACCAGAGTCCGTCGATCACCCCGGCCGTCGCGATCATCAGCGCCTGACCCGCCAGCGACATGCCGGGGGTTACAAACTGGGAAAAGAGCGCCAGAAAGAACACCGCAAGCTTCGGGTTGAGCAGCGAAATCATGAAGCCATCACGGCTGGCCTGCAGCGCACTGGCGGGCACACTCGCCTGGGCCCGCAGTGCCCCGGTGCCCGAACTTCGCAGTGCCTTCACGCCCAGCCAGGCAAGGTAGGCGGCACCGGCCAGCGTCACCAGGCGGTACAGCCCCTCGGACCCCAGAATCAGCACCGACAGTCCTGCCACCGTCACCAGCGCCCAAAGCGCCACACCGAGCGCGTGAAAAACGCCGGTCAGCATGCCATGCCGACACCCGCCGCCCAGGGTATGCTGCAGCACAACGGCAAGGCTCGGACCAGGCGAGACAGCGCCCGCCACGCAGATCGCACAGAGTGACAACCAGCTCATCCATGTCATGGGGTAAAGCATCCTTATGTTGATGTGAACAAATATCGAAGCGGTGTCTGATGCCGCTCACCGCCCAGCCGGGCGTACCTGGCTGCGGAACCTATACTGTACGCAATGGACTAACCAACCGATTGCAACAGGCCCCCAACAGGTCTTCGGCTCAGGAACAGCAAAGGTACACCATGGCGGTAAAGTTGAAACTCAAAAACGATGACGACTGTTATGGCTGGCCGATCATAAGCCTGCACTGGCTCATGGCTGTCGCGGTGTTCGGGCTGTACTTCCTCGGCCTCTATATAATCGACATGAGTTACTACGACCCCAATTACAAAACGCTGCCCCACTGGCACCGCAGCCTGGGCATGATCATGCTGTTCGCGCTGGGCCTGCGCCTGCTTTGCCGTTGCGTGGATCGAGCCCCCCGCGCCCTGCCTGGCCACGGCCACGCCACCCGCCTGCTGACCAAAACCGCCCATGCCCTGCTCTATCTGCTGATGCTGACCGCACTGCTCTCGGGATACGTCATGTCTAGCGCCGATGGTCACGCTGTAGCCGTGTTCAACTGGTTCTCGGTGCCGGCGTTGCCCATCGAAATGCATCACCAGGCCGACCGGGCGGGCATGCTGCACTACTGGAGTTCCACTGCATTGATCGCACTGTCCTGCCTCCATGCACTGGCAGCGCTGAAACATCATTTCATTGACAAAGATTCAACCCTGACTCGCATTCTTGGTATCAAACGGGAGACGCCATGAACACGCACCTGATCAAAAGCCTGGCACTGGGCGCACTGCTGGCCGCAAGCCCAGTGTATGCCGCCGAATATGTAATCGACACAGAGGGCGCCCACGCGTCCATCCTGTTCCGGGTCAATCACCTGGGCTTCAGCTGGGTCACCGGGCGGCTGGAAAAATTCAGTGGCAGCTTTAATTACGATGCCGCAGATCCTAACAGTTCCAGCGTCACCATCACCATCGATGCCGCCAGCGTCAACACCAACCAGGCTGAACGCGACAAGCACCTGCGCAGTTCAGAATTTCTGGACGTATCCACCTACCCTGAAATCACCTTCGTCAGCACATCCTACAAAACCAATGGTGACGGCAGCGGCGTACTCAAGGGCGACCTGAGCCTGCACGGAGTCACCAAGCCGGTAACCATCGATGTGACCCGCGTGGGTGAAGGCGATGACCCCTGGGGCGGCTATCGGGCCGGCTTTGAGGGCACCGCCGAACTTAAGCTGAAGGAATTCGGCATCGACTACAACCTGGGTCCCATGGCCGAAACCATCTATATGGACTTCAATATCGAGGGCGTGCGCCAGTAAGCACGCTGCGCCTCCATAGTAGCGATAGCCCCCCAGGCTCCAGGGCAACCCGTCGCGAGATGCTTGCGCTGCTCACTTGGCGCGCCTTATCTGCATACCTCTGACTCGACAGGCAGCCGCGGCGGCGCGGATGCCTGTCAGCCCCACTTGTCCGCAGGCGGACGGTACGAATCAAAAGCACTGAGCAAGGGGCCGGCCTCGCTTTCGACCAGCAGCATGTCTACATACTCTGGGCGTACAAAGCCCTGATCGCTGCTTTGGCGAATAAACTCCACCAGCTTGTCGTAGTAACCGTCGATGCTCAGCAGGCCAAACGGCTTGTGGTGAATGCCCAGCTGGGCCCAGCACCAGATTTCAAAAATTTCCTCAAAGGTCCCCACGCCGCCTGGCAGCGCAATAAACGCATCGGCAAGATCCGACATCAGCGCCTTGCGCTGATGCATGGTCTCCACCAGCCGCAGCTCGGTAAGCTCAGGATGCGCCAGCTCACGCTCCGCCAGCCCCTTGGGCAGCACGCCAATCACCTTGCCGCCGACGCTCAGGGCACCACTGGCCACCGCCCCCATAAGTCCAACCCGGGCACCGCCGTATACGACGTCAACGCCTCGACCCGCCAGAACCTGGCCCAGCTCAAAAGCCGCCTCCTTGTATCGACTGCCGGGACGGCCATCCGCCGATCCGCAAAATACCGCTATTCGCATCCTTCACCTCAGTGATCAATTTCTCGATTGCCGCCGCCCGGTACGCAACAGCCTGTTCAGAGTTTTGCCAGCGCCAGGCGCACCCCCAGCACCACCATCACCAGACCGGTAACCCCATGACAGAGTACCCGCAGCGCCGGCATTCGGACCCAGCCCTGTACCCGGCAGGTCAACACGGCCAGCAATGACTGCCAGCTCATGGCAATCACAAAATGCAGCGTAGCCAGCAGCAGTGCCTGAGCCAGAACAGCGCCTGCGGGGTCAATAAACTGCGGCAAAAACGCCATGTAAAAAATGATGGTTTTGGGATTAAGCACGTTGGACAGCAAGCCCTCACGCGCACAGCGCGCATAGGAAACCTGCCGTTTCGCCACCGCCTGCACCGCATCAGCCGAGGCCTGTTGCGCACGGCCGCGCAGCGCCTGGCGAAGACTGCCCCAGCCCAGCCAGACCAGGTAGCCGGCGCCGGCAAATTTGAGCGCACCGAACAGCACCGCCGACTGCATCAACAACACCGATATGCCCAGTGCGGACAACACCGCATGGACAAATAGCCCGCTACAGATGCCAAAGCTGGTCACCACACCCGCGGCCACGCCGCCGCGGGCTGAATTGCGCACCGTGAGCAGAGTATCCAGCCCCGGCGAGACCGATAACAGAGTAAGCGCCAGGATGGCAGGAAACAGTTCGATAAGGTCAGACACGCAACAGACTCCAGCACTGTGCTCGATGAGTTCTTGTCCTCGGGGCGGACATCGATGCCCCCGGCGCAAGCAGCCGACATAGTACACCAGCCCCCGGTAACCGACACTGCTCTGCGGCTCCTAATCAGGAGGGTGATTATGCTATAGTGCGGCTGTTTTTCAGTCACGGGTAGTTACGAAGATGGCGCGCACACTGCAGGATCAACTCCTGAACATGGGCCTGGCGAACAAGGGGCAGGCAAAAAAGGCCAAAGACACCAAGCGCAAGCAGACCAAGCTGCGCAAGTCCGGCATCAAGGCAGAGGATCCGGACACCAATGTCCAGTCGGATATTGAACGCCAGCGTCAGGAAAAGCAGGAGCGGGACCGCGCGCTAAATCAGCAGCGCGAGGAAGATAAAGCCCGCAAGGCCGGCCTGGCCGAAGCCCTGCAACTGATCCAGCAACACACCAGCGCGCCGCCCAAAGAGGGCAGCATGCCCTACAACTTTGTACATAACCGTGTCATTAAAACGCTGCACCTGGATCGCTCGCTGCACAACCAGCTCAGCCGTGGCCAGCTCGCCATCGTTGTACTGGAGCCAGGCTATGGACTTATGCCCGATGATATCGCCGCCCGGGTCGAAGAAAAGGCACCCGATCGCGTGATTCGCATCAAGCCCGAAGCCAAGCCCGATGAAGACGACCCCTATGCCGACTACCAGATACCGGACGATCTGATGTGGTAAGCGCCTAGGAGGCTGTCCGGGTTAGTTTAGGCTACCTAGCTGCCTGTCGGGCTTAGCCGGTCGTAGCGAGGGAAAGACCGATTTGATCCGATTTTTAACGCCGCAATAGCAACGCAGGTAGTTTTTCAACAGTCTGCTAGGAGTCTGGCCGGGTTAGGCTGCTAGCGTAGCCCGGCCAGGTATCGCACCTTTGCCGCCCTACCCGTATCCGCTGTCGCGACATCTGCCGTTTCGAGGTCCACCTCGTCAACATCGGCAGCGACCGCTTTACGGCCCTGTGCATTCATCGCCGAGTAATGCTGCTCCACAAGCAGGTTGTCCACGGCGCGAATGCCTCGGGCCATATCCCTCGACAGGTTCATCAGCAGCAGGGCAAATTCCTGCGTATTGGTTTCATACAGATCATTGAACAGTCGAGTGGAAATTTTCACCACGATCACCTCGCCCACCGCACGCGCGCGCCCGATACGCCGATGTAGCGCGATCATGCCGACGAAGCCGATGTTCTCGCCAAAATGGTAGTTGCGGATAAAGCCGTAATGGCCTTGGTGGTATTTATGGAAGGCCAGCTGGCCTTTGAGAATGATATAGAACCCTTCGGACGGATCACCCGCCTCGAACA
Source organism: Marinobacterium rhizophilum DSM 18822 (assembly GCF_000378045.1). Classification (GTDB taxonomy): domain Bacteria; phylum Pseudomonadota; class Gammaproteobacteria; order Pseudomonadales; family Balneatricaceae; genus Marinobacterium_A; species Marinobacterium_A rhizophilum. Next base: position 34,765 of record NZ_KB899092.1, on the reverse strand, counting down.
GTATTTCGCCGGGCTCCAGTGCCTGTACTTCACCGCACCTGATCAGGTGCACAACAGTGGTGTCGCTTAGCGCACCAAATGTCGAGATCGTCCTGAAATAGGGCAATCCAAGGTCTTCCATTAACCTTTGCCCAGATAAAGTGTTCATATTTCAGCCCACACTCCGGTGGCGACAAGGCCAAAGCCTCTGGCCCAAACCGCTAAAGCGTAACAGCAGCTATACAGCTGAACCTGATAAAAGTATAGGCGTTACTATTCGGGACGAACGCCCCCGGCGAATAAAAATTTTTAATTTTAATTTACGTTTTAATTTAGATGGATGGGGCCCAACGCGCATTAAAGAGTACGCGCGTACGCAGCAGCGCATGACCCGCTAGCAAAGGCCAAAACAAATAAACCGCGCAAGCTGCGTTGCGCGGTTTATGTTGGGATTTTCAGTGGGTACTGAAGGCCTGAGAGGCTGACCCGGTGAACAGGCAACACCCGATTAACGGTGCGGATCCTGCTTCACCAGATGACAGACCCGTACACACCCCCACGTCATGACCGATGCGATCGCCAGTACTCCAACAACACTTGGCAGTAACACTTCTAAGCTGTAGACATCCAGACCGAACATTTGCGTCACCTCTGTATTGCATTGCAGTTACAACAGAGATTATCCGCATCTGCCGGTGCGAATATTGACGCAGCTCAAATTTCCCATGGCCCGATAGCGATGCAACCCGGCCGATACAGCGGGAATTGACCTGCATCAAATCCCACCGCAGTAGCGCGCTTCCCCCTGGGTCTTACAGCAGCGCCAGCATCGTATCGGCGTCGCTGACTTCGAATTTTTTCGGCTCTTCGACGTTGAGGGCAGTGACTACACCGTCCTCGATAAGCATGGCATAACGACGCGAGCGCATGCCGCCAAAGTCCCCCGTATCGACGCCCAGCCCCAGCGCTTGCGTCAGGGCACCACCGCCGTCGGCCAGCATCGTAATGGCCTCGGCATTCTGACTTTCGCCCCAGGCACGCATGACAAAAGCATCGTTGACGGACAGGCAGGCGATCATATCAACGCCCTTGGCAAAGAAGTCATCCGCCTTGACCACGTAGCCCGGCAAATGGGTATTTGAGCAGGTGGGCGTAAAAGCCCCTGGCAATGCAAACAGCACAACCTTCTTTGCGGCAAACAGCTCGCTCGCCGGCAGGGTTTCCTGCCCCTCAGCCGTCAGCACGGTTATGTTAACGGCCGGAATCCTGTCACCTGTCTGTATCATCTGAATACTCCTGATAGTGGAACCGAGATCGGCTCTGGGTTGAGCCTGCATTACACCCATGCCGCAGTGTAGCCATTCATCGCCGCGACGAACACGTTTGTGCACCATTACTGACCTGGGTATCGTGCTACAAGGCGCCTGCAACTTGGTCTAATCTTAAAGCAATCACAGGTTGCCAGGCAGGCAACGTCGCCTGGAGCTTGAGCTTGTTTAAACTTTTCTCTTCGGCGGGGCCTGTATTCGAAGGGACATCGGACCAGCTCAGAATTTACCTGGGCCAGCCCCGTACCATAGCAAGACCCCGGTCGCCCGCGCAGAAGTCGCGTGGCGCCGCTCGGCTCGACCCTACACGGCTTTACCGTGACCCGGCCTTGAGCGAACCGTCACGGCCGCAATCAGACGACCAGACAACAGGCACTGTCGCCAGCCTGATGTCATACCCGCCCATCACCATTACCACCTTGCAAAATCTGGGTGATGCCTGGCACCTCATGCAACAGCACGATATCGCGCAGCTTGTGGTCATAGACCCGCCGGCGCAGCTGGTAGGCATGCTGACCCGCACCGAAGTACTCAAGTGCCTGATGATTCGCGATGGCAAGATCAGCTTTGTCAGCGGCGGCCCGATCAGCACACTCATGCAGCAACCGGTTATCGCGGTCAGCGAGAACGAAAATATTCGCCAGGTCGCATTACTGATGCTGGAGCGGGATCTTAATGCCCTGCCCGTGATCAATCGTCATAACCAGCTCAATGGCGTGATCAGCCGGCGCGACATTCTCAGCTTCCTCGCTCGCGCACGCCCACTGACGCTGCGGGCGTGAAGCCTGGCGCAGCCCGATTGCGGGCCAGCCAAAATCGCATTATTGCAGTTGGGCAACAATGTTGTGCAGCCAGAACACTTAACCTTGTCCGTGCCACTCGATAAACTGGCGGCTTCGTATTACTGTCACCGCCGCCCAGGGCTCACCCGGCATCACCCGCCACCAGGGTGAACAACACCCAGACAAACGCGCTTGTCCGGGCTAAGGTACAGAACGCCATATTCTTTAATCAAACATCAAGGATACTCCTATGAAGTCCCGCGCAGCGGTTGCCTGGGGGGCTGGTAAGCCTCTCCAAATCGAAGAAGTCGATGTCGCTGGCCCGAAACAGGGTGAAGTCCTGTTACGCATGGTTGCCACCGGCGTATGCCACACGGATGCTTTCACCCTGTCCGGTGACGACCCCGAAGGCATCTTCCCGTCCATTCTTGGGCACGAAGGTGGTGCCGTGGTCGAAGAAATCGGCCCTGGCGTAACCACGCTCAAGCCCGGCGATCACGTAATTCCGCTCTACACTCCCGAGTGCGGACAGTGCAAGTTCTGCAAATCCGGCAAGACCAACCTGTGTCAGGCGATTCGCGCCACTCAGGGCAAGGGCCTGATGCCGGACGGCACCAGCCGCTTCTCGCTCAACGGCAAGCCAATCTTCCACTACATGGGTACGTCCACTTTCTCGGAATATACCGTGGTACCGGAAATTGCCCTGGCCAAGATCAACAAGGCGGCACCGCTGGATAAAGTGTGTCTGCTCGGATGCGGCGTGACCACCGGTATCGGCGCGGTTCTCAACACCGCCAAGGTTGAACCGGGCTCCACCGTTGCGATCTTTGGCCTCGGCGGCATTGGCCTGAGCGCCATTCAAGGTGCTGTCATGGCCAAGGCCGGACGCATCATTGCCATCGATATCAACGAAGACAAGTTCGAGATGGCCCGCCTTCTGGGTGCCACCGACTTCATCAACCCGAAGAAATTCGATGCGCCGATCCAGGACGTTATCGTCGATCTGACCGACGGCGGGGTCGACTACTCCTTTGAGTGCATCGGCAACGTCAACCTGATGCGCGCGGCACTGGAATGCTGCCACAAGGGCTGGGGTGAGTCGGTTATCGTCGGTGTTGCCGGCGCCGGCCAGGAAATCTGCACTCGACCGTTCCAGCTGGTCACCGGTCGCGTATGGCGCGGTACCGCCTTTGGTGGCGTCAAGGGCCGCAGCCAGCTGCCTGGCTATGTCGATCAGTACATGAACGGCGAGATTATTCTGGATGACTTCGTAACCCATACCATGGGCCTGGAAGACATCAACAAGGCATTTGACCTGATGCACGAAGGCAAAAGCATCCGCTCTGTTGTGCTGTTCTGATCCCGCCTGAACATCGCAAGTACACACAAAGGGCCTGATGGCCCTTTGTGTTATCTGCGCGCTACAGAAGCGATGTGCGGTTTTTTCTATCACCCTACCCGGATACATCACCATGAGCCTGGAACGTATTTCCCGTAACCGCGCCTTCAATGGTTGGCTCGAGCGCTATCGCCACCGCTCCAGCAGCCTTGATTGCGACATGATTTTTGCCATCTACCTGCCTGAACAGACCCTCAGTGCCCCCTGCCACAGCCTTTACTGGCTCTCGGGCCTGACCTGCACAGATGAAAACTTCACTCAGAAGGCGGGCGCCCTGCGCGTGGCCTCGGAGCTCGGCCTGGTACTTGTCTGCCCCGACACCAGCCCGCGCGGCTTTGATATGCCGGGCGAGCACGACAGCTATGATTTTGGCAGCGGCGCAGGCTTTTACGTCAATGCCACCCAGGCGCCCTGGAGCAGCCACTATCGCATGTACGACTACGTCAATATCGAACTGCCGGCACTGATTGAAGCCAGCTTTCCGGTGAGCGACAGGCGCAGCATCAGCGGCCACTCCATGGGTGGCCATGGCGCCCTCATCAGCGCGCTGAAAAACCCGGGCCGCTATGCGTCTGTGTCGGCCTTCGCGCCCATCAGCAACCCCAGCCAGTGCCCCTGGGGCGAGAAAGCCTTCAGCGGCTACCTGGGTGAGGACCGCAGCACCTGGGCACAGTACGATGCCTGCGAGCTGATTCGCAGCGAGCTGACAGAACGCCTGCCACTGCTGGTGGATCAGGGCGAGGCGGACGACTTTATGGCCGTGCAGCTCAAGCCCGAAACCCTGCAGGCCGCCTGCGAAGCAGCCGGACACCCGCTGCAGCTGCGCATGCAGCCGGACTTTGACCACAGCTACTTCTTTATTTCGAGCTTTATCGAAGACCATCTGCGCTTCCATGCCAAGGCACTGCTCGTCGACTAAGCCGGCGGACTTGGCCTGAGGCCAGGATTCGGCAGATATTCGAATCAGCAGATGTTCACATCAACGATGTCAAAAAGCCCGCCAGGAAACTGGCGGGCTTTTTGGCAAAGGCGCTTTTGCGCAACAGGCCGGCGCTCAGGCCGGCCGGCTCAGTCACCTGATCAGCGCCTACAGCACGCGACTGGGCTGCGCCGCGACAGGCAGGTCCTGCACGCGCAGGTGCCGACGCAGCAGCCAGACGGCGGGTCCCAGCAGCGCCAGGGCACCGGCCTGAACATAGAGCGATGGCCAGGCTGCACATACCGCAACAACCAACCAGGTCAGCAGCGCCGGCACATTACGCGCCACCAGCCCACTGAGCAGCACGCTGACGGCAACGCAGATCACGCCTCCAAAGATCACCGCATTGATGATTGCCATGGCCCCGCCCTGTCCCAGATACCCCGGGGAAAACAGAAACAGAAAGGGTATGAGGTAGGTAACGGCCGACAACGTCAGCGCCCACCGGGCGACCCTGATCCAGCGCTCACCGGCAATACCGGCCGCCACAAAGACTGCTATACAGACCGGCGGCGTAATGACGGACAAGGTCGCGTAGAAAAACACAAACATGTGGGCCGCATAGGGCTCGAACCCCATGTTCGTCAGCGCCGGCGCCATGACCGAGGCCACCAGCACATAGGCCGCCGTTGTCGGCACACCCATGCCCATGATCATGCAAACCAGCGCCACGATGATCGCCACACTCAGGGCACTGTCACCCGCCAGCGCCAGGATGCCCGAAGCCATGGCCACACCGACACCCGTCAGGTTGATCATGGCCACCAGGATCTGGGCACAGGCCAGCAGGACACCGACCACCACCAGTCCCTTGGCAACATCGGTTGCAATGGCGGCCAGTATCACCGCAACGGATTCGGTCTCGGGCTTCGCCCTGGAACCGATGGGCAAACGGACACCGACAAAGCCGATGACCACACCGCAAATCGCATAGAACGCGGTGGTCTGGATGCTGTTGCCGCTGACAATGCCGAACAGCAGCCCGGCAAAGGCCGCCACGACCGGCAGCAGATAGGTCGGATTCAGCGCCTGACGCCAGCTCGGCAGCTCGCTTTCGGGAACCGGATCCAGCCGCAGTCGAATGGCCAGAAAATGAATGGTCAGAAAGATCGCCCCATAGAACAGCAATGCCGGCAGCACGGCCCCCAGGGCAATTTCCGTATACGGCTTGTCGATCAGCTCCGCCATGATAAAGGCAGCCGCGCCCATGATGGGCGGCGCCAGCTGACTTCCGGTTGACGCCACCGCCTCGACACCGCCCGCCAGCGCAGGCGGGTAGCCGAGCCTGCGCATCATCGGGATGGTGAAATTGCCGGTGGTCGCCACATTGGCCACGGAGCTGCCAGACACCATGCCAAACAGCCCTGAGGCGATGGTCGCAATCTTGGCCGCACCACCCCTGGAGCGACCACCCACACGCAGAGACAGGTTCAGCAACGCCTGCCCCCCACCCGACTGCAGCAGCAGACTGCCGAAGACCGTAAAGGCGGCAATCACCGTCGCCGCTACCCCCAGCAACATGCCCCATAACCCCAGGTCACCGAGAAACAGCGTTTCGGTCACGAAGTAGATATCAAATCCGCGATGGCGCAGGGGTTCAGGCAAATCAGCCCCCAGCAGCGTATAGGCCAGCATCAGGACGACCATCAGCGGGAATATCCAGCCCACAGTACGGCGCGCAAGTTCCAGCAGCAGCACCACCAGCCCCCAGCACAGCACCAGATCAAGCGTTTGCGCCATCGGCAGCCCGGTCATGATGTCATCCGACTTGGCAATGATGTAGCCGCAGGCGACCAGCGCCATAGCCGCCATGGCCAGATCGATCAGCCGGCCCAGCGGCCGCAGGCGGCTTTTGCGCCACAGCGGGAAGTGCAGCGTGCCCAGCAAAATGACCAGCAACAGAAAGACCGGGCGCTGTATCAGACTGGTCAGTTCGCCAAACGCCGAGGTGAAGAGCACAAAGCACACCAGCGCAAAGGCGATCAGCTGTCCCAGTCGCTCACGAATGTGATCAAAAGGTATCATCGTGTCGGTATCCAGCAATTAGCTTATTGGATCAGGCGCGCCGGTACTTCGTAACCCTTTTCCTGCAGATAGCGCACGGTGGCAGGATGCAGCGGCGATGTGGCGTAAGCCAGGGTCATCTCAGCCAGGTTCAGGCCCTTGAGGCTGGCCATGGCCGCGACCTGCTGCGAATCATCCTCCATCACGGCCCTGATGATCGCGTAGGCCACCTCGTCGTCCAGTTTTTCGCTGGCCGAAGCACCCACCGCAAAGCCCCAGGTGCTGTAGGCCGGAACCTGCATTTCGTCGATAGCCGGCACATTGAATATCGACAGCTGAGGCAAGGCCGTTTCCACCTTTGCAATCTGCTCGGGCGCTAATCCCAGAATGTGCAGCGGTGTCTGGGCGGCGATATCACGCGTAGAGGCATCGAGCTTGAACCCGGCGCCTGACTTGACGTAGCCCACCACCCGATTGTCCTTGATCGCATTCACGACGTCGCTGGTGGAGCCGCGAACGTAGTCCGGACTGATATCCAGCAGCTGCAGCACCCGCTCACTGGTGGCTTCGGTCGAGGAACCCCGAATGCCCGGATTGAAAGCCATGCCCGCCAGCTGTGACAGACGGGTCACGTCGGCGTCGGCACGCACGGCCACATTCTGTGGTGCCAGCGAATAAATCCACAGCAATTTCGACGGCACAGCCTTCCCCTCGAAGCTGTCGACCCCGTTATAGGCCTCATACAGGGTATTGGTCGTGATCAGGCCGATATCCACCTGATTGCGACTCAAGCGGCGCAGGTTATCCAGGGTGGCGCCAGTTTCGGCGACCGAACTCTTGACGTCCGGCACGGCACTGTTAATGAGCTTTGATACCGCGACAAAGTACCCGTAGTGACTGGAGGAGGCCGATGTCGTACCGATCAGCAGATCCGTTTCACCAAGCGCAACGGTACTGGACAGTGCCGTGACTGTAGCGGTGACAGCGAGCAGTTTCTTGAACATGTCTGTTAGCCTTATTTTTATTGCAGTATGGAACCCGCCGTCGGCATTGATCACTCAATGCCCGCGGATTTTCGGTTTGGATTAACGCGTCAGCAACTGTGCGGGTACCCGTACGGTCAGCGACAGCAACAGATACGACAGTGTCTTGCCATGACGATCCAGCGCCAGCGAGCGGTTGACACCGCCTTCCAGCACATCATCGATGACGAAATTCATGGCCCTGAGCTGGGGCAGCACATAGCGCTTTACCCCACTGGGACTGCGACCGGCAAATCCGGCCAGCACGACGGCCTCGGTTACCTGCTCCATCAGCCAGGGCCAGAGTTCCGGGTTGTAGGCGACCAGCGATATGTTCAGGCGGTTGCCCTTGTCACCGGCACGGGCGTGCGCAACCTGATGCAGCGGTACTTCAACCAGAGATACGGACATCGCGGTCTCCCTCTAACGGCTTGGAAAAAACCAGCGCGGTGGAAACGAGATCACGCGGTACAGCCGCCGCGGCCGTGGTGATGCGCCGATGGATACTGGTGCGCACACCGCCTCCGCCGGCGGGCCCTGTGGTGTACAGCGCCTCTACCTCGGCCAGCAATTCAGCCACCCGCTCACGCTGGGGTGCCAGGGTCGCAACCCGCACACGCACATCCTCGGGCCAGCCTGGCAGCGCACCAAGCGACGTCTGCAATTGAGTAATTGAATCCGACAGGCCTGCCTTGCAGCCAAAGGCGCTGACCACACCCACAAGGTCACACCGCAACGGCAAACCGGCATCCAGCCTGGCCGCCCGGGCACGAATGATGTCTATCGCCAGTCGCGCACGGCTGATGGCGTTGGGCCCGGCATAGGAAATCTCGGCTTCACCTATCCAGCCGGCATTGAAGCACAGCGTCGCCTTGAGCCGGTCAGGCCGGGGCTTGCCGCGGGCATGGCTGACCCGCACCCGGTCAGCCCCCAGCTCCGTGACGCTGACGCCACTGATATCCAGCACCACGTCGGGGGTCAGGTAGGCCGCCGGATCGTGAATTTCATACAACAGCTGTTCAATCACCGTGCGTTCAGTGACGCAGCCACCGGTGCCGGCGGCCTTGCGGATCAGGCAGTCAAAGGTGTCGGATATTTCCACGATCGGGAAACCAACCGACGCCAGATCCGGCACATCCTTGAAACCCGGGTCGGCAAAGTAGCCACCGCAAATCTGCGCGCCGCACTCAATCAGGTGTCCCGCCAGGGTGCCGCATGCCAGCGCGTCCCAGTCCGTCTCGGCCAGGCCAAAGGTGCTGATCATGGGCCCGAGCACCAGCGCAGGATCGGCAACCCGACCGGTGATGACCAGATCAGCGCCCTGATCCAGCGCCTGAGCAATCGGAAAGGCGCCCAGATAGACGTTGGCCGATGTCAGCTGTTCATCGGTTTCGGGCTGGGCATCCAGATCGAGACCGAGAATTTGCTCGACCGAACAGTGCTCGAGCAGGTCGTCGCCGGTCACAATGGCAACCCGGGGAATCCGGCATCCCAGCTCTGCGCACAGGCTGACAATTTTTTCAGCCGTTTGCTCTGGATTCCAGGAACCGAAATTTCCGATCAGCGGAATGCCCGCCTCAAGGCAGACCGGGAGCACAACGCGCAGTCGGCGCAGCATCATCTGTTCGCGTTCGCCCCGTGCAATCGGGTCCTGGCTCAGTGCCAGCGTGCGCTCGGCCAGGGTTTCAAAAACAAGGTAGCGGGGACCCGTATGGGTCGCGAGATCCTGAGCGACCGCGAGTGCAGCATCAACACGATCACCTGCAAACCCTGCACCGCCACCGACCATCAGACGCGTTGTCATTATCTGTTCCCGGTTTGATTGGATACCGCGATTGAATCACTCCCTGTTATATTGTTTAAACGAATTATTTGTATGTATAAATAGAGATTTTCTATGAATGTAGACATACGCCACCTGCGCGCATTTTTGACGGTCGCGGCGGAACAAAACTTCACGCGCGCCGCCGAGCGCCTGCACATAACCCAGCCCACGCTGAGCGTCATTATTCGTGATCTGGAAACCGCGCTGAACGTCAAACTGTTTGACCGCACCACCCGGTCCGTCAATCTGACCGTCGCCGGCCGCTACCTGCTGCCCGATGCGCGGCGCATGGTCCGGGACATGGAACGCACCCTTGCCGACATTCGCTCCATCACCGACCTGGAACAGGGCAGCGTCAAACTGGCGGTGCTGCCATCCATTGCAACGTCGCTCGTGCCCGCCGCACTCGCGAGCTTCTGCCGGCAATACCCCGCCATCGACATACAGATTATCGACTGTCCGGCCGATGGCATCATCGCGGCTGTCGAGGCATCGGATGCCGACCTTGGCATCACCGTATTGACGCCCGAACTCGCCGCGGGTTACTCCACGACGCTGCTGGCCCAGGATGCGCTGGTGGCGGTACTGCCGGCAGCGCATCCCCTGGCACAGAATTCGGCTGTTACATGGAAGGCACTGGGCGCTGAATCACTGATTGCCATGCGAACCGGAACCAGTGTGCGCCACCTGATGGACAAGAACGCCATCCTTGCCACCTGGAATCTGCAGGTGGCATTTGAAGTCAGTTATATGTCCTCCGCCATTGCCCTCACCCAGGCGGGCCTGGGCATAGCCGTGCTGCCCTCGCTGGGCGTCGGCTCACTGGACGAGACGGAGCTGAGCGTACGGCCCCTGCTGGAACCGCGCATCACGCGGCAAATAGCCCTGATTCAACGCAAGGACCGCTGGATTCCGCCGGCGGCCGAGGCGTTCAAGGCCACGCTGCAGTCGCTGAGCCTGTACGCTGATGAACCTGGCGAGCGGTAACAGGATACCCCCGCTGAACGTCATTCCTCGTCCTTGTCATACGCCTTAAGCAGCCGCCGAACATACCAGAACAGCACCAGTGCGATGATCGGCACCGAGGCACTGAGGATGAAGCTGGCACGGGTTTCAAGCGATTCATCCACCACTACGTTGCGCAGCGAGCGGTCGATCAGGTCGAAGGCGTAGTAGGTCACCACGATCACCGTGAAGCTTTCAAGCTTGGCCTGCAGACGCAGCTGACTGCGGGCACGGTGATTGATACCGCGCAGCAGATCGCGGCTCTGGTTCTCTATCGACAGGTCGACCTGGGAGCGGATCAGGTCGGTCGACCGGCCGATACGTTGCGACAGCCGCTCGATACGCTCACCGGTCGAGCGACAGGTACGGTGGGCCGGATCCAGCCGCCGCTCCATGAACTGCTCAACCGTCTGCAGGCCTTCGATACGCGACTCGCGCAGCTCGGCTATGCGCCGGTCCACCAGGGCAAAATACGCCTCGGTGGCCGAAAAGCGATTCGCGGTATGGGCCGACAGATCCTCAACCTGGGCCGCCAGCGCCATCAGTTCCTGCAACAGCAACGCAGCATCGCTGTCGGGCTCGGCAATACGCTCCACCACGCCGGCCAGCTGCTGATCCAGCTGTGACACCATGGGCATGGTTTCCAGCGCCAGCGGGAGCGCCAGCAGCGCCATGTGACGATAGGTTTCGATCTCGCAGATACGCTGCAACAGCCGGCCGGCCTGGAACAGCGTCATACCGCCCTGATCCTGCACCAATACGCGGTTGAAGCCGCTGTCACTGCGGGCACGAAAATCGGTACGCAGCGCCGCCGCGTGCCCCATTACATCGGACCCGTTGATCTGGGAGGCACCCGGCCGATCCGGGTTGAAGTGCTCTTCCGCCCAGCCGTCGAAATCAGGCGCTTCACTTCGAAACAGCACCTCAACGCCGCACAGGAAAGCGCCCGGTAACTGCTCGTTCCAGCCAGAAGGTATTTCAGGGACAACGGTGTCGCCAAACCGGTAAAATGTGAGGCTGTAAAATTCGCTGTGCGGCTCGTATCGCAGAGCGCGCTCACCCTGACGGGTGAAAAAGAAGCCACAACCCGCCGCGTCCAGCTCAAAACCTTGCTTAACCGCGAGCTCCCGTACCCTGCGCTCTATCGCATCCTGAGCCTGGTCATCATGCAAAATGGCAATCTGAAGCAACGCCAGAGGCGCGCTGATCTGTTGAAACGGCCGAGCATGCACTTCGCCAATAATCTGGTCACGCAAGGGGTGTGTATACATAGATTTGCTCTCAAGCGGCAAGTGTCGTCCTGCCGTATTATTAATCTGGCGGGCAAGCAGGCGCCCCCTGTTTCCTTGTCGTCACCCCTAAAAACACATGCACGTGCTGACGGTGCCGGGGTACAGACTGGGCCACCGGTTATCGGAAACGCCCAATGAAGCCCAAGAGGCAACGTTCCCGCCACAGATGTGGCACGATATTCTGCTGCAATGACCGTACCACGACAACACCCCCTGGGAGATAGATCCTGCTGCATTCACCCGCCCTGCCATGGAAGGGTCGAGTGACCGGCCAGCGGGTCTGCGCACAGCTCGAGACGCAGCCTTGCAGCACACCTGTACCACACCGTTCTGCCCCTGTGCCGGGCACAATACAATCCAGGCTGGCCGCGACCAGAAGCCGTGAGCATGGTAATTCCCGCCTGCATTGCACCGCAACAAGAACCAAAGCCCAGCCAACTTTACAGCACCTGAAAATATCCATACGTGTCCGTCATTTGGAGTTGACTTCCCCCTAGAATTCGCTATCCTCCTAACAAGCTTGAAATACAGCTCCAGTTTGATGACAACGCACGATGCTCCTCTTAGTAGTTAGTATGGTTCTGATCTTCATAACGGAATTCCTGCATTTCTCAGCTAGACCCGCCTTGGTGGCTGTCGTTTACGATACTGCCGGGCTTTACGTAAAACAAAATCCTTATGGAGTTCAACAATGTCTACTACTGGCACTGTTAAGTGGTTCAACGAAGAAAAAGGTTACGGTTTCATTGCTCAGGATAACGGTCCGGACGTATTCGTTCACTTCCGCGCTATCACTGGCGACGGCTTCCGTACCCTGGCTGAAGGCCAGAAAGTACAGTTCGACGTGACTCAGGGCCAGAAAGGTCCTCAGGCTGAGAACGTCAGCGTCATCTAAGACGTTCTGACAACTAAAAAACCGGCGTACCTTTTGTCAGGCGCCGGTTTTTTTGTGCCTTTTTTTCGAGCGCCGCGACACCCTTGCACCCTAAAAACGGGCACCGCCCCTTTGCCTGCCTGGCAGCGATACAGCACCCGCGGGTCATAACCTGGCCCAGACTAACGGCGATTCAACTCCATGCGGCGCAGAAATTCGGCCATGATTTCGTGATAGAGCGCCACGCCAAGAAAACGGTCTTCCACCCCCTCATCGATACTCGGGTTGTCGTTCACCTCAATCACCACCACCCGGTCGCCACTCTGTTTCAGGTCCACGCCATAGAGACCATCACCGATCAGGCGAGTCGCCTTAAGCGCCGCTTCCAGTACGGCGGGCGGTACTTCGTAGGTGGGCAGCGTATCGAAGCCACCGGAATCCACATCACCGCTACTGCCATGCCGGTAGATCTGCCAGTGATCCTTGACCATGTAGTATCGGCACGCAAACAACGGCTTGTTGTTCAACACACCTATACGCCAGTCGTAATCTGTGTACAGAAACTCCTGCGCCAGCACCAGGGACGAGCTATGCAGCAATTCCTTCAAACCGGCAAGCAGCTCCTGACGGTTATGCGCCTTGATCATACCGCGGGAAAAGGCGCCATCGGGGATCTTCAGCACAATGGGGAAACCCAGCGCCTGGATCATCTCATCCAGCGCGGCCTTATCGGTGTTGCTGACTATGCGGGTCGCGGGTGTGGCGATCTTGTTGATGCGCAGCAGTTCAGCCAGGTACACCTTGTTGGTACAGCGCAGAATCGAGGTCGGATCATCCAGCACCACCAGCCCCTCCGCCTCGGCCTTTTTGGCAAAGCGGTAGGTGTGATGGTCGATGGCCGTGGTTTCACGAATAAACAGGCCATCGTATTCCGGCAGGCGCATCAGATCGCGCTTGCCGATCAGCTCCACATTGATGCCCAGCTGACGCCCACTGTCGATGAACTGCTTGATGGCATCCTTGTCGCTTGGAGGCAGTGCCTCATCCGGGTCCACCAGCATGGCCAGATCAAAGCGGTAACGCGTGCGGGCACGGGGCTTGCGCCACATGCGGTTGCTGAACCGCTCCAGCGCCGCCGCAAACAGCTCCTGCTCGCTCTCAAGCTTGATATCGCGTAGCGACAGCTGACGAATGCTATCCACCTGCCATACCTTGCCCCGCTTCAGACGCACCTCCAGCACCGGGCACGCAAAGCGCTCAAACAGCTGCTTTGCGATAGGCGACAGCTCGCTCATCAGCACTTCACCGAAGAAAATGCGCAGCTCGATCCTGGACTGATCCCCCGAAATACGACCGGCCAGACTGTCCAGGGTACTGCCCAACCCATCCAGTTGCAGGGTATAGAGCGACTTGCGGCGCAGATCATTGATCACCCGCACCGACGGAATCACGTGATGATCCCGCGCCTCGGCCAGCAGCGAGCAATAATAGCCCCGGCCCAGCGCCCGGCTGTTGCGACAGCAGTTGATGATGCGCACGCGGCCGGAGCGCTTGGTGTTGTCCGCCAGGGCCAGATACTGATCAAAGGAAATGACGTCTTTACTGGGGTAATAGGGCGCCCAGTCAGCCAGGTCATCGACCACAACGTAAAAAGAAGAAGACATCGTTTTGGCTATTCCAGCAGGGGTGAATTTTCGCGATTATGCGCGCCCGGCGCCTGCCGATACAAGACCTTGGCAGGCCCTCGAATAAATTTAATTCAGCCCGCATACCGGGGCCGGATTGCAGTGATATTATTGGCCTGACAACCACGCAGGCATCCCTGCCCGTTTGATTTTGATCCTTGAAAGCCGGGTGGTATTTAGTCACTTTACCGGGCTTTGAAAGCGATCGCATTGGCCAGGGCCAATGGTGCTACGTTCATGCAGCATGGCTTACTTGCCGGTAATTTCCTGCCGTCCCGAGCCTGCTCTTTTTCCAACGGTTTCTTTGGACAAACAAGCTTGAAAACCCTGAGCACCCGCCCGGCCACCCGCGCCGACATAGATACCCTGCTCGATATCGAACAGCAGTGTTTCAGCAGTGATCAGCTGTCACGGCGCAGCTTTCAGCGCCTGATCAAACACGGTCATGCGAGCCTGCTGCTGGCCTTCAGTGACGAGGAAATTGCCGGCTACACCCTGGTGCTGTACCGCAAGGGCACCCACCTGGCCCGCCTCTACTCGCTGGCCGTACTGCCGCAGATGCGCGGACGCGGCATTGCTCGCCAGTTGCTGCTGGATGCCGAGACAAGCGCTCGGGAGCAGCTCTGCGTTTTCATGCGCCTGGAAGTCAACGTGGGCAACCGCAGTGCCATCGCGCTCTATGAACAGAGCGGCTACCGTCCCATCGGCACGATCGAGAACTATTACGAAGACGGCGCCAGCGCACTGAAGATGGAGAAGCCCATCCGCCGCCAGGCACTGGCTGGCAGCAAGACCCGCACCGCCTTCTATGAACAGACCACACCCTTTACCTGTGGCCCGGCCAGCCTGATGATGGGCATGCATGCCCTGGTACCCGAATACCGCATGACCCGACGCGAAGAGCTGCAGATCTGGCGCGAATCCACCACCATCTTCATGACCGCAGGGCATGGCGGCTGCTCTCCCCAGGGGCTGGCGCTCAGTGCATGGCGCCGCGGCTTCGCTGTGCGTCTGTACTGCAACAGCACTCAGGTGCCCTTTATCGACAGTGTTCGCAATCCTGAAAAAAAGCAGGTCATCACCCTGGCCCACGAAGACTTTACCGAGCAACTGCTGGAAACCGGCGTCGACATCCGTGAGCGCGAAATGACCCTGGCCCAGCTGCAGGAGCATATTCAAAACGGTGATGTCCTGATCAGCCTGATCAGCACCTGGCGCCTGAACCGCAACAAGGCGCCCCACTGGGTCATTATTACCGCCGCGGATAAGCGCTTTGTCTACCTGACCGATCCGGATCACGATCGCGACGAATGGCAAAGCCAGACCGACTACATCGACGTGCCGGTGGAGGTGAACGAATTCCTGGCCATGGCCGCCTTTGGCCGTTCGCGCCTCAAGAGCACCGTGGCACTGAGCCGGCGCAGCCCCTGAGCTCGCACTGGGACTGCCAGTCTGACGGGGGCCATACACGCAAGGGATGGTCCACGCACCCACACTTTTGGGCGACAGAACCAGTGCGGCTGAGGGAAAGACAGGCAGGGTGGATATTCAGGTGACGGCGTCGCACGGCATTCCCATCTCAATAATGCCGTTTCGGCTGTTGGCCGAGCACGTCATCGCGGCGCAAGATGCCAGCCGGGACAGGGGCGCACAACCTTGCCGCCCCTGTCCTTCCTCGCCCGAATGATCGGTGATCAGCCCTTGCCGCGGGTGCGGGTCTTGTGGATGGCGGAGGTCTTCTCGATGAACTCGATGATGCGGCCGGCGACGTCGAGACCGGTCGCGGCTTCGATGCCCGCGAGGCCGGGCGAGGAGTTAACCTCCATCACCACCGGGCCATGACTCGAACGCAGGATGTCGACACCGGCCACGTTCAGGCCCATGGTACGGGCGGCCCGCACCGCGGTGCTGCGCTCTTCCGGCGTCAGGCGCACCAGGGTGGCGGTGCCGCCGCGGTGCAGGTTGGAGCGGAACTCGCCGGGTTTGGCCTGGCGCTTCATGGCCGCAATGACCTTGTCGCCGATCACGAAGCAGCGGATGTCTGCCCCGCCAGCTTCCTTGATGTATTCCTGCACCATGACCGACGCCTTCAAGCCCATGAAGGCCTCCAGTACGCTTTCGGCCGCCTGGCGGGTTTCGGCCAGCACCACGCCAATACCTTGGGTGCCTTCCAGCAGCTTGATGACCAGCGGGGCACCGCCGACCATGTCCACCAAGTCGGGAATATCGGCCGGCTTGTTGGCAAACCCGGTTATCGGCAGGCCAATGCCCTTGCGCGACAGCAGCTGCATGGAGCGCAGCTTGTCCCGCGAACGGGAGATGGCCACCGACTCGTTCAGCGGATAGGTGCCCATCATTTCAAACTGGCGCAGCACCGCGGTGCCGTAAAAGGTCACCGAGGCGCCGATGCGCGGTATGACGGCGTCGAACCCCTGCAGCACGTCCCCCTTCACGTGGATTTCCGGCTGCTGCATATTGATGTTCATATAGCAGCTGAGCACGTCGACCACCTTGACCTCGTGCCCCCGCTCCTGAGCGGCCTCGACCAGCCGGCGCGTCGAATAGAGTTTGGAATTTCGTGACAGTATTGCCAGTCTCATTATTATTCTCCTTGAAGGAACGAGGCGGCCGGATCGACGGTAAAGCGACCGTGCATCGCGGTGCGTCCCAGCAGCATGCGAAATTTCATGCTGTCGCGGTTGGTCAGCGTCATCTCGATGCGCCATTCGTGCTCACCCATTCGCGCCAGCGTGTCGATCACAAAACGCTGTTCCCGATGACCACCGGAGTCCGACACCAGGCGCTCGTCCAGTACCGGTGCCACGAAGCTCAGCACCGTCTCCTGGTCGCCCTGTATCGGATGCATGTCGGCCGCGACCCAGAGCGCGCCCTTGTCACGGAAGGGCTCTACCCGAAAGGCATGCAGGCAGGAAGTACGGGCCCCCGTATCGACCTTGGCCTTGATCCGGTTTATCCCCAGTTCCGGTAACGACATCCACTCGCGCCACCCTATGGCTTCCAGCATCGCTAGTTTCCGTTCCTACGTCGATAAAGTTAGAAAAATCCAATTAAAGCCATCACTTACGGCGGAATATCCATAACTGCAGCGCGACCAGCAGCAACGGTAACATAGAAAATTCCAAGAACGCACGGTGGTTGTCGGTACCGGTTATGGCGCCGACGTAACCAGGAGATGACGCCGGCGCAGCTGCAGGAGCATATTCAAAACGGTGATGTCCTGATCAGCCTGATCAGCACCTGGCGCCTGAACCGCAACAAGGCCCCCCACTGGGTCATTATTACCGCCGCTGACCAGCGCTTTGTCTATCTCACTGACCCGGATCATGATCGTGACGAATGGCAAAGCGAAACGGACTACATAGACGTACCGGTGGAAGTGAACGAGTTTCTGGCCATCGCCGCCTTTGGCCGCTCTCGCCTGAAAAGCACCCTGGCCCTGAGCCGGCGGGGTGCCTGAGGGCGGCTTCAGGGTACAGAGCCGCATGGCACATCCGCGCACTCAGCATCTTCCGCCCTGCCCCTGACAAAAAGCCCCGGTCACCGTGAAAGGTAAACCGGGGCTTTGAAGTGAGCCAAGACGCTAAATCACCCTTTCGGGGTCAAGTCAGATCAGCCCTTGCCGCGGGTGCGGGTCTTGAGGCTACTGTGGTTCTTTTCGATGAACTGGATGATCCGGTCGGCAACATCCAGCCCGGTGGCCGTTTCGATACCTTCCAGACCCGGTGACGAGTTGACTTCCATCACCAGCGGGCCGTGGTTGGAGCGCAGTATATCTACACCTGCCACGTTAAGGCCCATGGTACGCGCCGCGCGCACGGCAGTGCTGCGCTCTTCAGGCGTCAGGCGCACCAGGCTGGCCGCACCACCACGGTGCAGGTTGGAGCGGAATTCACCGGCCTTGGCCTGGCGTTTCATCGCAGCAATCACCTTGTCACCGATGACGAAGCAACGGATATCCGCACCGCCGGCTTCCTTGATGTACTCCTGCACCATGACGGAGGCCTTGAGTCCCATGAAGGCTTCAAGCACGCTCTCGGCTGCCTGACGGGTTTCAGCCAGTACCACGCCGATGCCCTGGGTGCCTTCGAGCAACTTGATCACCAGCGGCGCGCCGCCCACCATTTCCACCAGATCGGGGATATCGGCGGGCTTGTTGGCAAAACCGGTGATCGGCAGACCGATGCCCTTGCGCGACAGCAGCTGCATGGAGCGCAGCTTGTCGCGGGAGCGGGAAATGGCCACCGACTCGTTCAGCGGATAAGTGCCCATCATTTCAAATTGACGCAGTACCGCCGTGCCGTAGAAGGTGACCGATGCCCCAATACGCGGAATCACCGCATCGAAATCAGACAGCACCTCGCCTTTTACATGAATTTCAGGGTGCTGCATGTTGATGTTCATGTAGCACTTGAGGACATCGACGACCTGTACGTCATGACCGCGCGCCTTGGCAGCTTCCACCATGCGACGGGTGGAGTACAGCTGCGCATTGCGGGAAAGAATCGCCAGCTTCATGGCTTAGCTCCTAACAAAAATGAGGCCGCCGGATCGACGGCAAAACGGTTGAGCATGGCGGTGCGCCCGAGCAGCATGCGAAATTTCATGCTGTCGCGATTGGTCAGCGTCATCTCGATAGGCCATTCATGCTCGCCCAGGCGGGCGAGCGTCTGAATGACGACACGCTTTTCACGATGGCCACCCGAATCGGTGACCGATCGTTCATCCAGCACCGGCGCAACAAAATGCAGCACCTGCTCCTGGTTATTCTGTACAGGGTGAACATCGGCAGCCACCCAGAGCGCTCCGCGCTCGTGAAAGTGCTCCAGCTTGAACGCATGCAAGCAGGAAGTACGGGCGCCGGTATCGACCTTGGCCTTGATGTGCTCGATACCCAGTTCCGGCAGCGACATCCACTCGCGCCAACCAATCATTTCCAACATGGCGTTACTCTCTGTCATAAATCGCCGTCAGAGCCAGCGCTTGCGGCGGAAGATCCATATCTGTACCGCGACCAGCACGACCAAAAAGAGCGAAAACTCCATAAAGGCCGAGGGGTTTTCAGCCCCCGGCACTCCACCTACATTGATTCCCAGCAGCCCGGTCAAAAAGCCCAGGGGCAGGAAAATGGCCGCCACCAGCGACAGTACATAGAGCCGGCTGTTGAGCTGATCCGACAAGCGACTCATGAGCTCTTCCTGCGTGACGGCCGCGCGCTCGCGCACTGCATCCAGGTCTTCTATATGGCGTACCAGGCGGTCGGACACCTCACGCATGCGCATGCGTGCATGGTCACTCATCCAGCCCAGCGGCTCGTTGACCACCCGTGCCAGCGCCTCGCGCTGTGGTGCCAGGTAGCGGCGCAGACCAATGGTCTGGCGCCGCAACTGGGCCAACGGCTGGCGCAATTCACCGTTACCACTGTACAAGACCTGCTCTTCAAGATCTGCGACGCGGTCTTCAAACTCGTCCACCGTATCGCTCATCCGCGTGACCAGCCTGTCGGCCAGACTCACCAGGAAATCACCACTGTCGACAGGGCCGATGCCGCTGTACATCTCGGCGACCATGTCTGACACCGATAACAGTCTGCGTTTGCGCGTACTGACGATCAGATCGGCGGTGACATAAAGCCGGATCGACACCATGTCCTCGGGGTCGGCTTCAGGGTTCAGATTCACCCCGCGTAGCGCCAATAGGAGACCTGCGCCCAACGGGGCGGCACGGGGTCGCGTGTCTTCCATCAGCAGCGACTCCACGGCCAGCGGCGGCAATCCACTGCCATCCGAAAGCCAGCCACGTGTGGCTTCATGGGAATAGTCAAGATGCAGCCAAAGCAGACCCTGCGAGGCATCCCACTGGCCGACCTCATCCCAGCCCAGCGCGCGGGCACCGCCCTTTCGGTCCATCAAAAATGCGTAAATCAAACCATCAGGTCCATGCAATGGTGTCATGCCTGCATCCTTTACCTTTGCCAATATTTGTCACGCTACCGTAGGTTCGGCACACGCCGATCACTATAGCAGCCGCAGGGGAGGTTCCTGCAAGGCGGCAAACTGCTCACGCAACTCGAGGATGTGCTCGCTCCAGTAACGCTCGGTGTTAAACCAGGGAAACGCCCGAGGAAATGCAGGATCATTCCAGCGCCGTGCCAGCCAGGCCGAATAGTGCATGATGCGAAGGGTTCGCAGTGCTTCAATCTGGCGCAGCTCGCGTGGATGAAAGTCGTAAAACTCGTTATAACCGTCCACCACCTCGCACAGCTGACGCTGCTGGCTGTTGCGATCACCCGACAGCAACATCCAGATATCCTGCACCGCTGGCGCCATTCGAGCATCGTCGAAATCGACAAAGTTTGGCGTGTTGTCGCGCCACAGCACGTTGCCGGCGTGACAATCACCATGCACTCGAATCAGTGTTGTGGGCTCTGCCATGGCTTCATCCACCAGTTTGAGCACATCACGGCTCAGGGTCTCGTACGCCAGGCGCAGATCCCGCGGAATAAAGTCCTCGTGCAGTAACGCCACGCTGTCATGGCCGTACGTCTGGCTGTTGAGTACCGGACGGTGCAAAAACGGCTTCTTCGCCCCGATGGCGTGCATGCGCCCCAGAAAACGCCCCAGGATGAGCAGGTTGTCCAGGTTGTCAAACTCCGGTGCCCGACCGCCGCGGCGTGGATAGAGCGCAAAGAAGAACCCTTCGCGCTCGAACAGGCTACGTCCATCGGCATCACGCCAGGGCGCTACCACCGGCAGTTCATGCTCCTCCATTTCGTAACACAGGGCATGTTCTTCCAGTATCTGGGCTTCGCTCCAGCGGGCCGGCCGGTAAAACTTGGCAATCAACGGTGCCTGATCTTCAACGCCGACCTGATAAACACGGTTTTCATAGCTGTTCAGCGCAAAGATGACGCCATCGCACAGATACCCCAGCGCCTCCACCGCATCCATGATGAATTCAGGCGTCAGGGTTTCAAACGGATGCGCAGTCGTGTCCGCGCTTGAACCGGAGTGAGCGTCAGAGTTGTGCTCAGTCACCACCAGCTCCCAACAGCGTTTCGATCGACTCGGTCAGTTCGCCGGCCGACAACAGTACACCTTCTTCATCCAGACGCGGGAACACCGCCACCAGAATGCCGTCTTCATCCAGGCCGCTGGACCAGCGGTCAAACCACGCCTGCAGATCGATTTTCAGCGCCTCGCAGCCCTCCCAGCCTTCGGTGGCCCAGTCCAGCGCGTAGTCCGGATGCGGCCATACCGGCAGACAGCCTTCACCATCCTCGGTGGTCAGCATGACGCAGCCTTCGGCGTCACTCAGGCTCCAAATTTCTTCCCAGTCCGCCACTTTTTGCAGAAAGTGGTCAAATCGTTCCTGCGCGTCGCGGGCGGTAACCTTGATCCGCTGCTGCTCTGTCAGTTTGTACGTCATGGTTCGGCCCTGCCTTTAAAAATGGGCTCGCCGGTGCATCGGCGAATGCCGTGCAGCATGGACGAATGCCGCCTGCGGATCAAGTGAGGCCGGGACCTAAACATCCCGATTCAAGCACCTTTTGCGCCGCTTTTTGGCTGCTACACTGACTTCACCCCACGCTCGGCGCCTTTGGTCCTGTCAAGGCGGCGCAAGCACGTCAACATGGCCGCTCAAAAGGTGATCAGCACATGGACAGAACGCGACACTGCAGGCCCACGACGCAGACCTCCAGCCTCAAGGGTCACAGCAGAAAATGGCAACGTCAACCTGCCCCCTGCCGGTGACTGATGCGCATTTCATGCTCAGCGTCCCGTACTGTACCTGCACTGGTATCTGCACTGTTGCTGAGCGCCTGCGCCAGCACCCTCCCCCTGCCCGACCCACCCACGGCGGATGCGATCACGACCGAAACGGAACACCAGCGTAGCGAAGCCCTGGTTCGCCAGCACGCGCGCGAGTACCGTCTGGCCCGCGTGGCACGACCGCTGCTTATCGCCGCTGCCCGTGACCTGTGCCCGGTACAACAGCGCAGTGATTACGGGCTGCGCCTGCACAGCATTGCCAGCTATGCGCCGTCGCGCCGCGACGCCGCCCGAACGCTCTACACGCTGGATCGACAACCGATGCTACGCACACCTGTTCCCGGCAGCCCGGCAGCCCGTGCCGGACTGCGGGCAGGTGACCGCCTGCTGCGCCTGCAGGGTCGCAGCATTGAGGATATGGATACTGTCGATGAAACGTTGCACGCGGTATCAGGGCCACTGAACCTGGAGCTTGCGCGCGGCGATGCGTTTATAGTCGTCAAGCTGTGGCCTGATACGCTGTGTGACTGGCCCATTCGCCTCAGCCGCAGCAGCGTCATCAACGCCTACGCCGATGGTCAGCAGGTTCGAGTGACCCAGGCCATGCTCGCCTATGCCCAGGAGGATAATGAGCTGGCACTCGTTATCGCCCACGAGCTGGCCCATAACGGCCTGCAGCATATCGACAAGCAGCTGCAAAATCTGCTGCTCGGCGCACTGCTCGATCTGCTGGCCCTGACCCAGGGGTATCCGAGCCCTGGCATCGGCGCCACCCTTGGCGTGCACCACCGGGCGCTGCGCTGGGAGCTGGAAGCCGATCTGCAGGCACTGGTGCTGCTGCACCGGGCAGGCTATGCGCTCGCGCCGGGCGTGGAATTCTGGCGTCGCCTGGGAACCGACTTCCCGGCATCCATTCGTCACACGCGCGGACTGAGCCACCCCGGCACGGCGGAACGCTACCTGCGCATGAAAGCCGCAGCTCAAGCCCTGCCGAATGTGCCGCCGTGAACGAGCAAAACCGCCATGGACGGACCGGCTCTCAGGGCGCCGTGTCAGTGATCAGCAGTGACTGCGGAACCGGCATTATTGAGCTCGGCGCGAATAAAATCACGAAACACACTGACCCGTGCCGGCGCCTGATCACCACTGAGGCTGATGGCATACAGCTTGCCGCCCCCCAGGTGCCACTGCGCCAGCACCGGTTCAATGAGGCCGGCCGCGAGGCTCGCCCCGGCGATAAGGTCCGGCAGTATGCCAATTCCGCCGCCCGCCTGAACAATCCGGTGTACGCTGGCGTAGTCCGTGGTACGGGCCACAGGTCGTGCTGTCACCTCGACCTTGCGGCCCTTCTCGTTAAACAGCGACAGGCTGGCAGCACCGACCAGTTCCCGGGAGGTTACCAGGTCCTGGGTCTCCAGATCCTGTGGGCTTTCGAGCGTACCCCGCGCAGCCAGGTAAGCCGGTGCGCCATAGAGCCGCATGCGAAAGTCCACCAGCGCCGATGCCCGGTATCCCATATCCGGCAGGTTGCCCGACGTCGCCCGCAGCGCCAGGTCAACCCGATTGGCCGCCAGATCCAGCGCGGCGTCAGTCAGCAGCAGTTCTACTGTAATCTGGGGATGCAGCGCCCGAAACCGCACCAGCAGAGGGGGCAGCACATCGAGACCGATATCCATCGGCGCGGTAACCCGCAGGTTACCGTGGGGCACGGTACGCGACTGGCGGGCGCCCTGGGTGGCATCGGCGAGCAATGAAAGTGCATCCCGCGCCTTCGCATAAAAGGCACTCCCTTCCTCCGTTGCGCTCACCGCCCTGGGTGTGCGCGCTAACAGGGCTGTACCGAGTCTCGACTCAAGCCGTGATACTCGCCGGCTGATACTGCCCTTGGTTTCACCCATTTCCGTCGCGGCGCGCGAAACCGAGCCAAACTCAATCACTGCGCAGAATGCCTTTATATCTTCCAGCGACCCGCCGAGCATGCCGCCAAAACTGAAAGACCCACTGCCGATATGTGATGTCATGCTTCGCGCCCTCTGCGGATCGAATCGCTTTGTGGTTACTGACTGCGCCGTTTAGGTTTCCATATTGGAAACCATAAGTTCCAATTTTGCATTCTATTTTAATTTTAGAAACCAACATACCATGGTCTTTCTTTTCAACGTACCGACAACACCCTTCTTGCACGCACCGGAGACCCGCCATGACCAGCTACACGACCACCGAGACTGCCCCTTCCCTGTTCGATCGCCTGTCACCGCTGGGCTATCCTTTAATACGCATCACCGCCGGCCTGTTGCTGATGCCTCACGGTGCGCAGAAACTGTTCGGCTGGTTTGGCGGTTACGGCCTGGATGCCACCGGCCAGTTCTTCGCCACGAGCCTGGGAATGGAACCCGGTTACCTGTTCGCCCTGCTGGCCGGCCTGGTCGAGTTCTTCGGGGGTCTGGCACTGGTGCTGGGCCTGCTGACCCGCCCGGCGGCGCTGGGCATCGCCATCCTGATGGGCGTTGCGCTCACAGTGCACACCGGCAACGGCTTTTTCTGGACCAACGGCGGGGTGGAATATCCACTGATGTGGGGCCTGGTTGCCATCGCTGTTTTCCTGCGCGGCGGCGAACGCTTCTCGCTGGATAGCCGCCTGGGGCTGCGTTTCTGATAGCCTGCGGCCCTGCGAAGACCGTTTAAATACACGGATAAACGGTCTTTTTCTTATTAACTTGGCGTACAAATAGGTTCCCTACCTATTTGTACATCACGCCAGAAAAACGGGCGCAGGTGCGTGGACATGCTGGTTTCTGTGGCGTTCGCATTGGCCTGCGGCCAATGGTGAAACATCACTGTTTCGCCTATTAATCCTCCGGATTAATAATGCCAGGCGTCCGTCGCCCGGTATGCATTTAGTTCAATCTCCTGTTTCAGAGGACATCCCATGAGTCATCAGCGTTTGCCCAGTGTGTACCTTCCCCACGGGGCCGGCCCCTGCTTTTTCATGGACTGGCCGCCGGCCGGCACCTGGGATCACATGGAAAGCTGGCTGCGCAATCTGATTCACCAGGTCGGTCGCCGTCCGCGGGCTCTGCTGGTGATCTCCGCGCACTGGGAAACGCCAGAGTTCAGCGTCAATGCCCAGGCAGCACCTGGCCTGCTGTACGACTACTACGGGTTCCCCGCTCACACCTATCAGCTCGAGTGGCCGGCGCCCGGTAATCCGCAGCTGGCGAACCGCATCCAGGACCTTCTCGGCGCCGCCGGCATACCTTGCGTACAGGACCACAAGCGCGGACTCGACCACGGCGTATTCATTCCGCTCAAACTCGCCGTCCCCGAGGCTGATATTCCAGTGGTTCAGCTGTCGCTGCGTGCAGGCCTCGACCCGGCAGAACACCTGGCGCTGGGCAAGGCGCTGGCGCCGTTGCGCGATGAAGATGTGCTGATCGTTGGCAGCGGCATGAGTTTTCATAACATGCAGCGCCTGCGCCAGGGCGGCAGCCAGCCCGATCCTGACTCCGTCCTCTTTGACGGCTGGCTCGCCGAGACCGTGGCTCTGCCACAGGACGAGCGTGAAAAGCGCCTGGCCCACTGGGACCGTGCACCCGGCGGGCGGGCCTCCCATCCGGTCGAAGAACACCTGCTGCCACTGCATGTCGTCGCGGGCGCCGGCGGTGCGGACCCGGGCCTCAAGGTGTTTGAAGACAAGGTCATGGGCAGCCTGCAATCGGCGTTCATGTTTGGTGCTGTGCCAGCGTCGAGCTAACACGCAACGGCCAAATGGCATTAAATTCCGAAAAAACCGCCGGTTTCAGCGCCCGGCGGTCGAAGCATGCGGCACAGCAATGCTAAACTCAGACTCCCTGCTCCGGGGTCGTCCCGGAGTTTGGCCCCAGCCTGTCAAGGAGTCCTCTGGATGCCGCTGTTCCACCACTGCACACCTGCCTGTTCTACCAGCGCTGTTCCAGCCGGCCACCGGTTCAGGTAACAGAGCCCCATGAAAACTCCAAAACGCATACTCCCCCTGGTTGAAGACGGCCTTGTCGACGAAGTACTCAGCCGACTCATGAGTGGCAAGGAAGCCGATGTCTTTGTGGTGCGCTGCGGCACCGAGATTCGCTGTGCCAAGGTCTACAAGGAAGCCAGCAAGCGCAGCTTCAAGCAGGCGGTCAACTACCAGGAAGGCCGCAAGGTCAAAAACAGTCGCCGCGCCCGGGCCATGGAAAAGGGGTCCAAATTCGGCCGCAAGCAACAGGAAGAAACCTGGCAAAACGCCGAGGTCGACGCGCTATACCGTCTGGCAGCGGCCGGCGTGCGCGTACCGCAGCCCTATGGCTGCATGGACGGCGTCCTGCTGATGGAACTGATCACCGATGAAGCCGGCGATGTCGCACCGCGCCTGAGCGACGTGTCCATGTCCGCTGAGCAGGCGCTGGAGGATCATACCCTGCTGATGCATTACGTGATGCGCATGCTGTGCGCCGGCGTGGTGCACGGCGACCTGTCGGAATTCAACGTACTAGTGGATGAATACGGTCCGGTCATTATCGACCTGCCCCAGGCCGTGGATGCAGCAGCCAACAATCACGCCCAGTCCATGCTGGCGCGGGATGTCAACAACATGACCCTCTACTATGGCCAGTTCGCACCTGAACTGCTGGGCAGCCGCTATGCCAAGGAAATCTGGGCCCTGTATGAAGATGGCAAGCTGCACGAAGACATCGAGCTGACCGGGGAGTTTGCCGAAAGCACCGATAGCGCCGATGTCGACGCGGTACTGGATGAGATCAAGTCGGTATTTGCCGAGGAAATGGCCCGCCAGGAGCGACTGCGCGAAGCCGAGGAGGAAAGCTAAGCTCTCTTGTTGATTCGGGATTAGCCGATGCAGGAAAGCTGCATCATTCGGCCTTCCAGATAACCGGGTAACAGGGTGGACACACAGACACCCTGCCTCTGTGTGTCCACCGGTTGAAAAGCACGCCCGGCGGTGCTACCTGGGGCCTATCAGACCTGCTGCAGCACCGTCCAGGAAACTTCGCATTCGCCACCGGCCGCCGCGATATAGGCAGAATCCCCGGTAAGGGTCACGGACAGATCCATGGTGCGCTCCACCAGCGCGGCCAGCGCCTCGATTTCCGGCCATTCAAAACGATACACGGATGCCTTCAGTCCCTTGAATTTGCTTTTGCCCTGTTCCCACCAGACATCCGACTTGGAATTGAAGCTGTAGACCCGTACTTCCCGCGCCTGGTGCGTGGCCTTTTTGACACGCTCCAGCGCAGGCTCGCCCACATCGATCCAGAGCGCAATCTGGTCATCCAGGGTACGGGCCCAGATATCGGGTTCTTCCACCGCGCTCAGGCCCTTGGTAAAGGCCAGGTATTCGCGGGCATTTAAACAATACGCCAGCACGCGCACCATCATCCGTTCGAGTGTCTCGGACGGATGCTGTGCGATGGTGAGGTTCAGGGTGTCATAATAATCACGGTTCAAATCGGACAGCGAAATCCGTGCTTTATAGATCGTTGGTTTTACTGCCACAGATAAAGACCTTGAAAAATTAAATTCGGCGTATCGACCGTCACAGTGGTAAATACAGGCCGAGATAGTGCCTTATCTGCAGGTTGCTTGCCAGCAGCTTTTGGCATCCACTGGATACTTGGGCAGCGATGCCAACCGCCAGACTGACGACAGTGGTCACGCCGTCCTCGTCAACTGGGAAACGCTGCTTGCAGCAGCGCGGATTCGGTATCCTGATCCAGCTCTCCACTTTGGGCAAGGCCGGCGTTCTCCTGAAACTGAATGAGCCCCGAGCGCGTTCTGCGCCCGCGCACACCATCGACAGGGCCCGGATCAAACCCCAAAAACAGCAGTGCCGCCTGGGCGGTACGCAGCCCGAGATTCGGCAGTGCTACCTTGAAACGGGCATGGGCGGCAGCGAGCCGCGTATCGTAATCATTTTTACGGAAAGCAGGACCGTTGTAGCCACGGGCAAAGGCCTCCCAGTTTCGGCTTTGCATCGCGGCGGCCAGATCGTTGCCCTTTATAAAATTGGCCATGGCCAGCATCTGGGTGTTTTCGTCTGCCAACATGCCATCGATCATTGCATCGATATTGGGGTAACCTGCCACTGCGTAATTAAAACCCATCACCTGGCCAATACCCCAGGAGGCACTTTTTAGCGCCGCCTCCCGATCAAGTGACAGGGCCGCTTCCAGTCTGTCGTATTCGGCAGGACCGCCGACATAAGCACCCGGCTTGGAGTTGCTGATATTGCTATTCACCTGATCATAGGCGCCATCCGTCAGGCGGTGGAATATATGACGCTCAAACAGGATACGCGGTTTACGATTCTCCAGAAAACCGAATCCCCGGGTTTCAACGCTGAGCACCGCCCAGACCTGGGCAGCAGCAACACCCAGGGTATCGCAGACTTCTTCCATGCCGCTCTCGCTTAACGGGCGGCCCGTGCTTTGAAAATTCATGTCAAACTCCCTTTAGGGTTCAACTCCTGTCGGCGCTGCCGCAGCGGTGCCATTTATGCTCAGTACAGATCACTGGCAGCGAGGCGTTCGCGCTGAGGCGAGAAGCCAATGCATGAAGTACAGACAAAACTTAGGCCGCTTTACCGGCCTCGGCCAGTTCTCAAACAAATGTTTGGCTATAAGACTTTTAGTTTTAAGAATAAACGGCAGGAAACGGCGCGCGAATCACAGGCAACCTCAGCATTATTGGTGCTGATGGATTTACTGTTATGAACCCGGTGCGTTCATACATGGGACAAGGGGGTGCTTCATCACTGGGCCTTACTTTGAAAAAGATGGCCCAGTGCGCACCCCAGCGCTTCCCCTTTGAAGAACCCGGCACGTTCGCGCACTTGCGCCCACTCTTTTGGGTTAAAGAGCATGTGGGGTGACGACCAGAAAAAATCGAGCGCCTGACCCTGTGATGGCGTTCACGGTTAATCAGGTCATGGCGACTCACAGCAGTATCCAGGCAATCAGCCAGAGTCCGCCCAGCATATGGATCATCAGTGTCAACTGGATACTGCGCTTGAGCCGTGCCGTCACAGCCCCGACGCCAAAGGCAGCAACGATGGCCGCCAACAGCAGGAATATCCCGGGAATCAACCACGTCGCGCTCTGCAACATGCCCAGTGATACGGCCACCGCGAGAATCGCCAATGCCAGTACCTGGAGCAGCAAATACAGCCAGCGGGTTCGGTTCAGGCCCAGGCGCACCACCAGCGTGTGTTTTCCTGCCGCCTGATCGGCCTTCAGGTCCGGAACCTCATTCATCAGCAGAATGGCCATGATCCAGCAGGCAATGGGCAGAGACAGCACCAGCGCCCCCACGACGGAAATGCCGCTCTGCAGCCATGCGGCACCCGTCACCGGCAAAATTCCAAAGCCCGCGCCAACGGCCAACTCACCGAGCCCGCGGGCATTGAGCTGCATCGGCGGAATTGAATACAGCAGACCCAGCGCAACTCCTGCCACTCCGAACAGCAGCACCAGCATTCCACTGTGAACCACCAGCCCCAGACCGAACACGATACCCAGTATCAATAGAAAAGCGCCCCAGAGCGCCATCTGCCGAACGCTCATCACGCCATTCTGGATAAACCGGGAGCCTCCGGTGAACGGAAATATGCGTTCGTCGTTATGCCTGTCCGTACCGCCCAGGTCATCGAAAACGTCATTCAGCACATTGGCCGCCGCATGGATCAGCACGATGGCAGCCAGCGCCAGCGCCAGTGCGGTCCAGTCCAGCGTGCCGCCCACCCGGTAGCCCCAGCTTGTGCCCACCAGCACCGGCAGTATCGAGGCTGTGAGAAACATCGGACGGGTCGCCAGCAGCAGGCGCCGAAGAAGGCTCGAAAGGCCTGAACCGCCCAGCGATTCGACGGAGGGTTCGGCAGGTGATCTATTCGTGTCAGCAGTCATATTTTGCTCTCGTGCTCCATGCACTGTATCGGCCTATCAACACTATAGGCCCGAATGTGACGCCTCCCATTAACCAAAGCCGCAAACAGGCTATTAACCCGGCAGGTTAATACATGAAGCAGGGATACTTCATCATTGCCCGCAGGGCAATGCAAACGCCTCAGACACCAGCATGTCCACGCACTCGCGCCCACTCTCTTGAGTTAAAGGGCTGTGGGGTGACGGACAACTAGGAGGCTGTCCGAGAATGCTGGCCGTAGCGAGAGTCGGCTGATTTGAGTTGGTTTTTGCGGTGTTTTAAGGCGAATAGTGGTTCTATTTAACACTTGGAACGAAGTGGAAAGAACCGCTTTAGCGGGGTCGCAGACCGAGGAGCCTGCGACGAGTAATAAACAGCACAAAAAAACAGCCAAACTCAGATGGTTCGCAGTAGGTTGCGTGTGCTCGGACAGCCTCCTAGGTAGGGAACCTATTTGTCCACCCGGTTAATAGATAAAAAATCCGGCGATGATGAGACTACTGAGCAGGACACTGATACCGATGCTTGTGGCCAGTGCAGTGCCACCCATCCTGGCCCCCCATCCCGCCTGGGCAAAGACAAACCCGAGCACCAGAAACAACACCACATCAATAACACCGTGCGTGACCCAGTGATGGCCCGTGGCTGCTTTCATCCAGGCCAGCACCGTTGCTTCGTTGCTTTCCTTTGCAACGACCAGCAGTGCACTCAGCAGACTGGTCACAGCCAGTGCCAGACCGAAAGAGACGGTGTACTTGCCCAATCTGATTTCTTTCATCGTTACATTCCCGCTGCGGCCTTGCCAAGCAAGGCAACCTTGGCGCCCATGCTGACAAAGGCCCCCGCACCTTCCATGGCCAGCCCGAGCAACACGATCAACCCGGCAACCGACAGGACAACCGCGCGCGCTGCCCGATTGGCGGACAGACTGAACGCCGCGACCGGAAGATAAGAAGCCATCAGCAACAAGGCAAAAAACACATGCTCTTTTGTTTCCATGAAGAAGCTATGTGCAAACGGCCAGGGTCCGCTGTTGATGAGCGCCTTGTCGGCGCCGTAAAACAGCACGTACCAGTAGCCGCCAACCAGATAACTGAGCCACATCAGCACCGCGCAGCCCAGACTGGCAACACGAACCCGCCCAGCATTCAGTCGATCGATATGCAGCGTTTCGACAAACACCCAGAGCGCAGCAAGGATCGCCAGAACGCCAAAGCTGGGGTGCAGCATTAAAATCAGTTCGTTGGCCATCCGGCACCCCCCGGTTTATGTCAGTTTCGCCAAAATCCGGCGACCCGCACAACTCCATATTTACATTAACTTTAGATGACTTGAAGGGTTATAGCCGGGAACGGAGGCGCCAGCCGAGCGAGGGTTGATCTGGATCAAGCTGTTCGCAGCTCAACCCTGAGTGTGGCACTTATTATCTGACTTCCCGGGTTCGCAATCGGCCATCTTTTTTAAAAGAGACCTGGCTACTACAGACTTCCGGCACTGCTCCGGCTGACGATGTATTTGTCAGCCGGGCTAATAATATCGGAGTGCCCGGGGAATCTATGGGACCGTAAACATCAACGGCCGCTAACGATGTATTCCAATTTCTCTCGCATGCCTGATGTAATCAACATCCTGAACACTCTCCACAGCATCGATTATTGCAATATAGTCATCTGGCAGTTCAGACTCACTGGCGCCAACCAGCACGTGGTTCAGGTACCAGGAGTACGGTTTGAGCGACCCATCAATTATCAGTGCGCAGTACGTGAACGCTTCGATTTCGTGCTCTTCATGACTCTGCAGCAGGACCAACTTTTCGGAATATCCAAAACCGAGCCCTTCGGCAATATCCAGCACTCTCTTCTCGCCAGGATCGATATCAAACAGCGCACCCATAACAAAGTCATCCTCGCTGCCGGTGAAATAGGCATCACACTTTCCAGATCCGTCTTTGCTTAGCTTGTGAAAGCGTAACTGATGCCCTTTCAACCAATAGCAGCCCAGGCGCCTGGCACTGGGTACTCTTTCTCTTAGCCGGGAAAGCGACATGTTTGAACCATACGCAAAATATCTCACGCCCCCTCCTCTGCAGTTAGCACCTCAGCCGGAAAAGCTGATTATCCATCAGGATAACACCCCGGCGGATTGATTCAGCTTTCGGGTGGCCTGACGTCGGTGGCCGCCAGCCGCTACCCACTCTGCACCGCACAGGGACTCGAGGTGATGCGTTAAGTGCGCGGTGAAAAACATGAAACTGACGGGGGTAATATGAATAAATCCCGACAGGCCTGCTGGGACCCACACTTAGGCTCCTTAGACAGCCACACCGAGCAGAGCCCCCGCACCGGCGGTTAATGCCATTGCCAGTGCGCCCCAAAAGGTAACGCGCATGATAGCCGGGAATACAGGTGCACCTCCCGAGCGCGCCGACAGGTACCCCAGCAGCGCCAGAAACACCATCGAGCCGCCTGAGACAAACCACAAAAGCGTGCTGGCCGGAAGCAGAATAACAACCAGCAGCGGCAGCGCCGCACCGGCGGCAAACGCAACAGCGGATGCCAGTGCCGCCTGAACAGGCCGTGCCGCGAGCGTACTGGAGATTCCCAGCTCGTCACGCGCATGAGCGCCCAGCGCATCATGCTGCATCAGCTGGGTCGCCACATCAAAGGCTAGCGCCGGGTCGAGCCCCCGCTTTACGTAAATCGCCGTCAGCTCTGCATGTTCATGCTCGGGCGCCGCCGCAAGTTCTTTTTTCTCCCTGGCGAGGTCGGCCTGCTCGGTATCGGCCTGCGAACTGACCGAGACATACTCGCCGGCCGCCATCGACATCGCTCCCGCAACAAGGCCGGCAACGCCCGCGACCAGTATGCTGTGCGATCCAGCCCCCGCCGCCGCTACACCAAGGATAAGACTTGCGGTGGATACAATACCGTCATTAGCGCCCAGTACGGCCGCCCGCAGCCAACCCGTACGGTGAGTCTTATGCTTCTCAACATGTTTCATGCCATCTCCCTGTTACTGACGGTTGCCCGCGGCGCCCCACATTCCTGGCTGCCTCGACGTCTTGTGTGACTCCACCCATGTCCCCTCGCGAACCGGTTGTAGAGCACGAGTCACCCTATATGTTTTAAAGGGTTACCTGCCAATTGCAAGGATGGAGTGCCCGCGGACGCGCGTCACCTCTGCGGACTATTTACGCGTATTTATTGCGATGCACAAACTTCCGACTAAGCTCAAGAATGCTTAACAATCCGTTCAATGGAGGCATCAGCGTGGAAATCAAAAATAAAGTCGCCATCATCACCGGAGCCGGAAGCGGCATCGGTAACGCAGTTGCAATAGAGCTCGCCAACCGGGGCATCAAGGCGGTGTTGATGGTCGATCTGACGCCACAGGTCCAGGTCAATGCCGAGCAGGTGAACACCGAGGTTGGTCGCGAGGTCGCCTTCCCCTACCAGGGCGATGTGACCGACGCCGTCTTCCGTGCCAAGGTATTCGACGATGCCCAGGCAAAGTTCGGCATCATCAGCATCTGTATTCCCGCCGCGGGCATCACCCGCGACTCTCTGGCCGTGCGTCTGGACAAGGATACCGGCAAGGCCCGCATCTACGAACAGGAAAAATTTCAGCTGGTCATCGACGTCAACCTGATTGCGCCGGTCTACTGGGCACTGGAAATGGTGGCCCGTATCGCCGAGGTACGCTTCGCCGAAGGCTTGTCAAAATGGAAGGCTGATGAGGGCGTGCAGGGCGCGATCATCTTTATCGGTTCAGTCTCGTCCCAGGGCAACAAGGGACAGATTTCCTACGCTGCGACCAAGGCCGGGCTCGAAGGCGCCGCCGCCACCCTGATGAAGGAAGCGATCTTCTACGGCGTGCGCTGCGGGGTCATCCATCCCGGCTTCACGGATACGCCGATGGTGCGAGCCCTCGGGGAAGAGTACATCGAAAAACACGTACTGCCGGATACTCAGCTGGGCCGCCTGATCCGCCCTGCCGAAATCGCCGACGCCATCTGCTTCATGGTTTCCAACTCCGCCATCAGCGGTGAACTTTGGGCCGACGCCGGCTGGCATCCAAACCCCTGAAATACCCGCAAGGTCTTGCCACGGTTCTGCAGTATCGAACCGTGGCGAGGAACTCCTACCCTCTTGCTGGTCAGGCAAACCCAATTTCAGTGCAGCAACGCCCGAACCGCAATCGCCATAGTGTCGCTACTGCCGTGCCCGGGTTCCTCTGCCTTTTGTTCCTCCTGGCCACCCGCCTTGGTGTAGAGCGAGAAGCACTGGTACTGCGCCTCCCAATCGAGGCCGACGCCGAAGGTAATGCCGAGTTTGTCTTCAAGCCAGTCATAATCAGATTCCGGATGTGTCATCTTAGCCTCCTGACCGTTTCCTGCTCGCAGCCGGGCCTCAATGGCGCCGACAACCGCCAACAAGGATAGTCAAGACTGCAAAAAAACACCGCATCTGCGGTGGTGAATGTACCAGCTAAATCGGTGTCCGAAATCATTGAACCGCTACATTCGCAGGTTCCCGGGCTCACACCTTGATCGTCAATCCTGTTATTAACCTGATGTGCAAATAGGTTCCCTACCTATTTGCACATCACGCCACGGAAACGGGCGCAGGTGCGCGGACATGCTGGTTTCCGCGGCGTTCGCATTGGCCTGCGGCCAATGATGAAGCATCCCTGCTTCATGTATTAACCCGTCGGGTTAATAAAACCGAACCACTAAAAAAGGCGAAGGGGTTTGAGCCCTTCGCCTTTTTTCTAACAGCCATGCCGTGTTACTTGGCTTTTTTCAGCATTTTTTTGAGTTTGGCCAGCTTTCCTTCGTGCTTGGCGATT
>NZ_KB899091.1 GCF_000378045.1 Marinobacterium rhizophilum DSM 18822 | reverse complement strand
AGTTCTCCTCCGGCGTCATTGGCAGCCTTGAAGCCAACTGGATGGCTACCGGGCGCACCATGGATCTTTCGTTCGAGATCAGCGGTACCAAGGGTGCGGTGGCATTTTCACAGGAGCGGATGAACGAACTGCATATCTGGGAAGCGGGTAAATCGCCTGGCTTCGATGGCTTCAAGAAAATCGAAGCCGGTCCTGACCATTTTCCGTACGGTAATTTCTGTCCCGCTCCGGGACATCACCTGGGCTTCAATGACCTTAAGGTAATCGAAGTTGCGCAGCTGATCGATATGCTGCTCGACGGTAACAAGAACTTTACCGATTTTCGTGAGGGCTACCGGGTGCAGTGCACCGTGGACGCCATACACCGGTCGGCGTCTAGCGGTGGCTGGGAAAAAGTAGAGGGATTGTAATTCTGCCAGAGTATTACTCCGGCGGATTAATACATGAAGCAGAGATGCTTCATTATTGGCCGCAGGCCAACGCGAACGCCAAAAAAGTCAGCATGTTCACGCACTTGCACCCACTCTTTGGGGTTAAAGAGCCGGTGGCGTGGCTGACAAATTGATAGGGAAACCTGTTTGTCAGCCAGGTTAATAGCAAGTCTCAGAGGGGGTATTCCTTAATGCCCCTTTCTTTCATGAGTTAATCTATGCGCCTTTGCAGTCACCGCAGGGCTTGACCGAAAGTAAGCTCCTATCTCAGCATGGCATGAACTTTTCGCTAGCGTAATGTTGCATGCTATATGAAGCTTATAATGGCCTCTTTATCCGCCATCCTGCGTTGTTCGTGGTCGACATGGCCCCATTATGACTCCGCCTCACGCCTTGGCTGGCGAAAAATGAGTGCGTTCTAAAACACCACCAAGAATGCACCAGTACACTAGACGATACTGTTGAGTTCGGGAGCGGGCCACCGAACCACCGTTGTCTGGGCGTTATTCGCAAGCTGCTTAATAATGGCCATGGCTTCTCATCAAGCTGTCGACACGTTTCTGAGCATTTTTCAGTGCCCTGTCGATACTAACTTCGCCCTTCAGCATGGGGTGTATTTCTTCGCCAACTATATGAACGATATCGTTGAACTCGGGAATGGGCGGCCGGGGCCATAGTTGGAGCTGTCCTTTCTTTTCCATGTCATCGAGTTGTACGATGATTCTGCTTAGCGCCCGGACCTCGGGGTCGGCACTGGTTGAAAAACGTGGGCTAGAAAGGCTACCGCTCTGTGCATACCACTTCATCAGCTCAGGACTGGTAAGATACTTCATCATCTTCCACGCTTTGCTAATGCGATCGGCCGTCTGGTTCGCGGGAATGGCCAGCGAAAAACCGCCAATGGGCGAAACTGTAGGGGCGCCCGGGCCAGGAGGGTGGGGTATATAGCCGACTTTGCCGTGGGCTGGGCTGGCTTCATCAAACTCGAACATCCCCCCTCGGATTGACCAACCGTAGGTGATGGCGGCTTTGCCTTCCGAGAATAGTTTGATTCGCCGGTCCCAGTTGCAGTCAAGGCTTTCAGGATGGGCATATTCAAGCAACTGTATGAGAAACTCGGCGCTCCGGTAGCCTGCTTCGCTATCTATCTGGGGGCGGTAATTCTCGTTCTTCAGGTTGCTGACATCGAAATCCTTGCCGAGCCTGGGCAGCTGTATGATCGGTAATCCAAAATCGGCCATCGTTTGGATGAACGTATGTCCTACCGGCGTTCCCGCCCCATAGTTCATCACTATGCCGCTCAATTCTGGCTCGAAACGGTGCAGCTTTTTAACGGCAGTCAGGACGTCCTCAGTACATTTGGGGGGGCTGAGGCCGGCTTTATCAAACAGGTCGGTGCGATAGAACAGTAATTCTGCCGTAGGTTGAATGGGCAAAGCGTAGTGTTCACCGTTGTAACCTGAGCCCTTCCAGGCGGTGCTGTGGAAGTCGGAATAACGATATTGCTCTTCAGCAATCATTTCGCTTAACGGCAGTACCATGCCAAGTTCGGCGAATTCGCCCAGCCAGGGAATATCTATGGCGATGATGTCGTAACTTGAATCGGTACGTTGAGAGTTTAGAATAATTTCATCGTGAAGCTCATCGATGGATAGGTTAATAATTTCTAGCTTTCCGCCACAAAATTCATTGAGGTTTCCGGAAAAATCGGCCAGTGATTTAAATGTAGGGTCCGATGGGCTCAGAATTCTAAGTACCCGGTCGTATCCTATGCCTTCTTCCATAACACTCGGGAATGGTAGAATACTCGGGGTCATATAGGAACCGCCGAAATAAAAGTCTCCAGCGGCGTTTCCGTCGTTAGAAAAACCAAAGGTGTTGCCAATATGCGATTTAAGCTGAAAGGCAAACTTTTCGAATATTTCTATCAGTTTCGAGGTCGGGTGAAGCGAGTAGGATTTCCCCGTTCTTGATCGTGCACGTTTTAACAACAGGCCTTCTTCAAGTAATTCATTGATTCTGCGAAGTGCCGTACCGTAGGGCACTTCGGCTGTCAAGGCGAGTGAGGTATTGGTGATCAATTTTCCTTCGTAGTGTCGTCTCAAGGCGAAGGAAATAAGGTTCCATCTGGGGTCGACTATTGTGAGTGGAACTTCCTTATCTCCCAGTTTCCTAGTTGTATCGATAAAGTCGAGGACTCGAATAAGTTCTTCTCTGGTCATGAGGAAATCGCTTCATAATCGGAATGGTCGAGATTGCGTCGTTGTTTGATAACTGACAATTCATGATTTCAGCCCGGTCTGTTGAGACTACTGTTAACTCGACTGGAAAATATACTGTCAGCCTGGTTATAGGGTTTATGGCCCCCTCCACACACTTAAGGCGCTTTCTTACGCAGTCCAGGCTACACGAAAATTGACTGTCCATGCGCCTAGCAACAGCGACGTGCATCTGGATTCAGGATGAACCCAGATGCACGCCAGGTCAATAATATTAGGGGTTTGAGCTTGCTAAGCGTCGCGAATTCAACTCTGAAGTGCGACACCCGCCTATGCAGCTCGAAGGCATTCCTGGAACACCACCTCAGGCTGCCTGAATCCAAGGCATTTTCGAGGCCTCAGGTTTAATCGTTTCTGCACCTGCCTCACATCACTCGTCAGTGATCGTTCGTAGATCTGCACCTTTTGGGATGTACTGACGCAGCAAACCGTTTGAATTTTCATTCAACCTACGCTCCCATGAGGAGTACGGGTGGGCAAAGCAGACGTCTGCTTTCAGTGCCTTAGCAATCTTCTGGTCTTCGACGAACTCAGAGGCATTGTCTGCCGTGATCGTATGCACATGCACTGCGTAGGGCTTGAGTATGTCGATGATCGCATCGCACACATCCGTGGCCCGCTTGGCCGCCCTTGCGCACGAATTACATGCGGCTCTTACGCTCAGCCAGTGTCGCCAGGGCCCCGGCGCCGTGCTTGCCCAATGCCGTGCCGACTTCCCAGTCACCGAAACGCTCCCGGGTGTCCACAATGGCCGGTCGCTCGCCGATTGAACGCGGCTCCGGGATCGCCGAGCGTTTGCTGTTCCTACCTCGGTAATACCGCTTATGTCCCTGGCGCAGCGCCGTGTAGAGCTTGCCACCACGCGCCTTGTCGGTTTTTACATAACGATAGATTCACCCGTGGCTCACGGGCATAACGAGGCGTTTTCCGATACCGCTGATCTGTTCTGGGCTCCACTGCAGAGCAGCGCCAGCTCTACGTATTGTATGGTCTGCTCCGGCATCCGGTGCTTGTATGCACTGACTCGGCGTGCCATCGCTTTGGCGTGAGCGCACTCGGGCGTGTAAGCCCCGGGATACCTGGTCCGTTTGAGTTCCCGCCAGGCGGTGGGGCGATGATCATCTACTGCGGTGGCGATCGCTGCTGGCGAACATCCCAGCGCACGCAGAGCTGATATCTGGTATCGTTTTCCCTCGTTCAACGGCTGATAGCTCATGGTGATACTGCATCTACTTTGGCGAGCTGAAGCGTATAGCTGTAAGCAGTTGACTACCTCTCGCCGTTCAACCATGAGTGTCGCACTTATTATCTGAATTCCCGACAAGAAGGCGGCGCCTTTTCAATTTTACGGTACCGTGAACGATGGTCGTCACGAAGGCAGCGCCCCCATGAGCATTGAGTGGACGTTGGACAATACATGAAACCACCGGCTAAACCCCGCCAGTTCTACCGTCGCGGACCGGACCACCGCACCGACGAGCCGCTGAGCTTCGTGCATATTCGGCGCCAGTTCGACTTTCGCTCGATCCAGATCGGACGCTGGGTGACGCGGGACGAGCAGGCGCGGGCGGCGGGGCTGTTTTACGATGCATTGTGCGACCTGATGAGCATTTTGCAGGGGCCCGAGAGCCTGATTTCGCTGCGCGGCTCGCTGTCGCTGCAATACGGTATTGGCGGGCGCCCCGGTGTATCGGCCCACTATGATCCGTCGCAGCGCTGTTTTGCTCTGGCGAAAAACGCAGGCCCCGGCAGCATTGCGCACGAGTGGTTCCATGCCCTGGATCATTACCTGGGCGACAAGGTTTTCAGCGATGTGCCGGCGAGCATGTTTGCCTCCAAGGCCTGGCTCAGTGACGCGACCCCGGTGCCCCATCCGCTCAACGATCGTCTGTCGGAATGCTTTCGCTGCATCCTGCTGGACGAGTCGGGGGAGGGGCCGAGCGAACTGTTCCGAGTGTCGGCGCAGGAAGACCGGGCACTGGGCACGCTGTACTACAGCCAGCCGGAGGAACTCTGCGCCCGGGCCTTTGAAGCCTTTGTGCAGGATGCCGGCATCAGCAACAACTTTCTGGTGAAAGGTACCCGCGCCTCGGCCGAAGCCAGGCGCGGTCTCTATCCGCTGGGCGAGCAGCGCGAGCGGATCAATGCCGCTTTTGGCCGCTATTTCAGTCTGCTGGGCGCGGCGCTGCGTCGGTAATCCATGTGTAGCAGATGATCAGTGTCTTTAAATGCCGGTCATCGTCGCGCCAAATCCTAGTACCGATCCTGCTGACGGTATTGCAGTTCGCGCTTTAGATCCTTCAGGGTACGCAGCTCGTCGAGCACACCGGGGATCTGCAGGCGCATCAGGCGGATGCGGTCCAGCAGTTGGTCGAGGTTTTGCACCTGTTTGCGTCGGCTGTCGGCATAGAGGTGATAGTGCACGAAGGCGCGCTGTGGATCTGACTGGATGTAATCCTGCTTCTCGTGCTGTACACGCTGGATCTGCGCCTGGACGGACGCGCACAACCCCTCGAAGGCGGACTCCGGGATCTGCAACGCGTCAGTGGCCACGTGCTGCTGGTACAGCGTCAGCACGGTCATCATGTCGTTGTTATCCCGCGCCTGCAGCAGCTCGGTCATTAGGGCTTCCTTGTGGGCCTGCTGCGCCGGGTCCTGTTCCCTGTCCGGATGCAGCGCCTGGGCGGCACGCCTGAACAGTTGCTTGAGCCACTTGTCGTCCGGCAACGCAGCGGGCTGCGCTGCCTGGCCTTCGGTTGACCGGGTGTTGTCCTGTGCTTTTTCCTTATTTTCCTGTGCCCCAAATGGTGCATCGTCAGAGGCTGTGTTGCCAGCGGTGCTGCTGTCTGCCCCGGCATCTTGAGCGTCGTGAGCAGCTGTATCAACGTCGTGTGGTTGCGGAATATGGCTCGAGGTGCCAAAGGTCTCCAGTTGGGTGTTCATGTACTGCTGGGCGATGGCGGCGGCGTCCTTTCGGTCGTACAGGGCCACCTGTTCCAGCAGTTCGTACAGCCAGGCTTCCAGTGTTTCGCGGTGCCACTGTCGCAGGTTCATGCGTGTTGAAAAATCGATCAGGCGCAGCAGCAGGGTTTTCAGCATTCGGTGGTTGTTCTTCAGCCGCGGAAGCACCTGTTTGGTGTAGATATGGCCGAGTTCATCCAGCTCGCGGACCAGCTTTTCGCGCTTTTTCTCTTCGCGGGCCAGGTTCTTGCGCAGCCGGTCAAAGCGTTGCTGCAGCTGTGACCGCGGTGCCGCATCGGGGGCGGGCTGTTCGAGCAGTGTCTCAATATTCATGACTGGAATGGCGGCGCCCGGATGCTCAGTGGAGGAGGGTGGATTCTACAGGGGTAGAGCCTGAATTGGGACAACAGGCATTACCTCGGTGACAGGGGATCTAACAGGCTGTTGAAAAACTACTTGCGTTGCTATCGCGGCGTTAAAAATCGGCTCAAATCGGTCATTTATAGGCCATAAACTCCCTCATTTCGCCGATTTTTGCCTTGCGCTCGCTGCCTCGCTAACGCTTTTCAACAACCTGCTAAAGCGTTTCTAGCCTGCTGCAGGCTCCGCCAGAGTTTTCAGGGATAATAGCCAGGCCAGGATGAGGCCCGCCAGAGCGCCGGCAAGAATGTGCTGAAAGCTGATATCCCAGTCGATCAGGAAACCCAGCAGTGCCGGTGCTATGCCGGTGGCGAACACCATGCAGGCGCTTAGGGTGGAGCGCACCCTGCCCAGGTTTTCACCGCCCCAGAGGCGCACCAGCAGGCTGTTCACCACCGGCTCCTGCATGCCCATTGTCAGGCCGCCGCCGATCAGCAGCACCCAGATACCGATGTCGCCGCCCAGTAGCAGAGCCGCCAGCAGCGCCAGCGCAAAGGGCAGGATGAACAGCCGTGCCAGCCGGTTGGGACCTACCAGGTCTACCCAGCGCCCGGCCAGCAGGGCGCCCGGCAGCCGTGCCGCGCCCATGGCCGTGAGTGCCAGGGCATAGGTAGTGAGTGAAGCGCCGAAGTCTGCGGTCATCTGCGCCTGGTAGATAAAGATGCCGGTCATGGTAATGGGCAGTGTCATCAGCAGTGGCAGCAGGCGCCAGAAGCGCGCTTCGCGCAGCGGCCTTGGCCCGGTGCGGGGCTGGTTGCGATCGGGCCTGGCCGCCGGAGCGCTGGGCCAGGGCAGCAGCGTGAGCATCGCCAGCCAGGCCAGAAGCAGTGCGCCGATAAAGCTCCACCACAGTGCCTGCCAGCCGAGCACCAGCAGGACCAGCGCCACCAGTGGCGGCAGCAGCATCTCGCCGAGCGGAACGCCGAGGCTCACCAGCCCAAGTGCCCGCCCGCGTGCGATGGTGAATTCGCGCCCGGCCAGGGTGTTGCCCAGGTGGGTGAACAAGCCCTGGCCACACAGGCGCACCAGGCCCAGGCCCAGCAGCGCCGGCAGAAACCAGGGGGACAGGGTGAGCAGCAGGATGCCGCCGGTCATGCCGCTCAGCACCAGCAGCGCATAGCGCCGGGGGGATATCCAGTCGAGGCTCGGCCCAACCTGGAGCACCAGAAAACCGGCACAGAGGGTGACCGCCGCATAGGCACTGCCAAACTCGCCGGCGCTCAGGCCCAGCTGCTGTGCCAGCGGTGCCTGAAACAGGCCGATAAAAAAGCTTTGGCCCAGGTTGCCGGAAAACACCGCCAGCAAGGCGATACTCAGCAAACCCTTTTGCCGCTGCAGCAGATATCCATATCCCGGAGTGTTCATGCAGGGGTCCCTGTAACGGCTGGCCGATAAAAGTGTCCGCCGAATACCGGCAGCACTGGTCTTTGGTGTCGAGGCAGGTACTATTCTATGCCAAGGTTCAGTGGCCGGTGAAAGCTTTACTGCGCTGGCCGGCTCAGGCACGCATTTGCACCTGGGTGAACCGCATCTTTTCAGTCGCTTGCATTCGGAAGCAGGAGTTACTTCATGGAAACCACGGCGATGCTGATTGCCTTACCCATCCTGGCATTTGTTACGGCCTGGGCCCTTGCCCACTGGCGGGCGCAGCGGGAAAACCAGCAGTTGCATACCGATCTGGAGGTGACCCGCGCCGAGCTTGCCCGAATGCAGGAATCGCAGGTCGAGCAGCAGGCGACGCTGGCAGCGCTGACCCGTGACAAGGCCGCTCTGGACATGGCGGGTGTGCGGCTGCAGGCGGAGCGGGACCATGCGCTGGGGCAGCT
Organism: Marinobacterium rhizophilum DSM 18822; assembly: GCF_000378045.1. Taxonomy (GTDB): domain Bacteria; phylum Pseudomonadota; class Gammaproteobacteria; order Pseudomonadales; family Balneatricaceae; genus Marinobacterium_A; species Marinobacterium_A rhizophilum. Next base: position 308,607 of record NZ_KB899091.1, on the reverse strand, counting down.
CGAACGCCAGGAGCGCAGCCTGAGCGAACAACAGGGTGAAATCCGCAGTCTGCGCCAGTCGGAGCATCTGGCCCGCGAGGCCTGCAAAGGTGCCGAGATTCAGGCGCAGGAAGCGCAGAAGTCTCTGGCCAGCTACCAGCAGTACTGGGAAAGCGCCAAGGCCGAGCTCAAGGCGCTTGAGGTCAGGTACGCTGCGCTGTCGAATCAGCACAGCGAACTCAGGACCTCGCTGGATGAAAAGCAGCAACACTTTGCCGAGCAGCTCAAGTTGCTGCAGGACAGCCGGGAATCCCTGAAGAAAGAGTTCGAGCATCTGGCCAGCGAGATCCTGGAGCGCAAGGGCAAGGCCTTCAAGGAGCTGAACCACGAAAGCATCAGCAATCTGCTGAACCCCATCCATACCGAAATGAAGGGCTTCAAGGCCAAGGTGGAGGACATCCACGCCAGGGATGCCGAGCAGCGAATCCAGCTGCGCACCGAGCTGCAGAACATGCAAAAGCTCAACCGGGAAATTACCGATCAGGCCGACAAACTGACCACGGCGTTGCGCGGGCAGAAGAAAGTGCAGGGCAACTGGGGCGAGCTGATGCTTGAAAACGTGCTGGATAATTCCGGCCTGCGCCTGGGCATCGACTACCGTCGTGAAGTCAGCTTCAACACCGAAGACGGCCGGCAACGACCCGATGCCATCGTCTACCTGCCCCAGCACAAGCACCTGATTATCGACGCCAAGACCTCCCTGGTGGCCTACACCGAGTATGTGAATGCCGACAACGATGCCGTGCGCGAGCACGCCATTGCCGAGCATGCCCGCGCCGTGAGTGATCGCATCAATGAGCTGGCCGAGCGTGACTATTTCAAGCTGCCGGGCCTGAATTCGCCGGAAGTGGTGGTCATGTTCATCCCGATCGAGTCGGCCTATGTCGAGGCGCTGAAGTATGACGATACCCTGTTCCAGCGCGCCATCGAGCGCAATGTGCTGGTGGCCACACCGACAACGTTACTTACCAGCCTGAATATCGTACGCCAGCTGTGGCGCTTTGAAGACCAGAACAAGCACACGGCGGAGCTGGCCAGCCGGGCCGAGAAGTTTTACAGCAAGCTCAATGGCTTTCTCACCAGCATGCAGGGAGTGGGCAACCAGCTCGACCGGGCGCGCCAGAGCTACGACAAGGCCTTTGGCCAGCTGTACAGCGGCAAGGGCAACCTGATCAAGCAGGCGTCCGAGTTCAAGGACCTGGGCGTGTCGGTGCAAAAGGAGCTGCCGGTCGAGCTGGTGGAAAAGGCGCATCTGGAGCTGGGCGAGGAAATGCAAGGCATCGAAGCGGTGGAGTAAACAGTACATTCAAGCATTGATCGGCGTCGATGCGGCTTTGTTTCAACCTGACTCAGATGACTGAGTACTCAAGGCACGCAGGCTGCATTGAGGGAGAAGGGGTTGGGGGCAGACAAGGGGCTGCAGGAGCGGGAACTTTCCACAACCCTCATACCCAGGCCGACACGCATGAACAGATCCGATGGCCAGCGTACCGTATAAGCCGGTAGGTGATAGCAACACGATAGTTAGCCGCGTCCCAAAGTAGAAAGGTTTCTTGCCAAGTGGACCGCCTGGCGGAACAGTCTGGCCCGGCAGCGCGGGTGCCGGTTGCGCCGCATGGCGAATGCCGACAAGGGACGGGACATCAGGAGTGACTTATCGCAGGGGTAAAGCGAGCAGGGGTAAAGTAGGCAGGTGTAGAGCAGTGGGGGAAGGACATGAGACCGTGTTTCTGTGGCTTCCTGGTGCCACCCCGGCTGACGATGTATTCGCTCACCAGGTTCATATTTACGCGCAGAACGACTGCACTTCATCCGCACTCAGGTAGCGCCATTGCCCGACTTCGACATCCAGGGAAATGGGGCCGACTTTTTCGCGATGCAGCGAGACAACGCGATTACCTACCGCCGCAAACATGCGCTTAACCTGGTGATACCGCCCCTCGGTGATCGTTAAGCGTGCCTCTTTGGGCGCAATAACCTCCAGTTGGGCGGGCAAGGTCAATTTCTGTTCGCCCTGCAGTTGAATGCCATGCTCAAACTTAACAGCAACGTCGTCCGCAACAGGGTAGGTCAAACCGACGCGGTACACTTTCTTGCAGGCCTTGTCCGGCCGAATGATCTCGAACGACCAGCGCCCGTCATCGGTGACCAGTACCAGCCCTGTTGTGTCCGCATCCAGGCGGCCTGCGATGTGCAGCTCTGAACGGTTTTTGACGTCTATGTGGTTGAAAATGGAGGGATAAATTTCGTCTACGTTCGAGCAGATGGTCGCAGCGGGTTTGTGCATCACGATGTAACGAAAGCTTCGCGCTGTCAGCCTTTGGCCGTTGAGGCATATCTCGTTGTTTTCATGCACCTGGGTGGCGGCATCGATAACAACGGCGCCATTAACGCTCACATCGCCCTGAGCGATGGCGCGGGTGGCTTCGTTTCGGCTGAGCTCGGTACTTTAGCAAACAAATTTATCCAGGCGCATTAGGGGCAACATCAAGGGTACGGATTCAGGACGCCATTATCCTGTGTCAACGCCAAGAAGCCAATGGCGTAGCCGTCCTGACGGCCGATTGTGCAAAGGCGGCGCCCGGCCGCGGGCCGCGCGAACCAATCAGGTGCATCGCAAGCTGAATGATACGGTTTTGTATGCCGGTCGCGGAACGTCGTCGGCGCTGTCGGGCACTGGTTTGCGGTTTTTTTCATCTTTTACCAGGGCTTGATGGCCTGCGTCTTGCTGCTTTTATGTTGCAGTGCAACAATTACTGCGTTCGGTACGGTGCTGTTCATCGGCGCTGATTGCGGCCGTCATAATGTGTGCGGGTTCGGTGTTTGATAATCAAACCTCAACGCGCGGAGTCTGTTTGGGTACAATGTGCGCCCTGCGATGCCCGGGATTTGAATATTTACAGGAGCTTGGAATGACTTTTAATCTGACAATGATGCCGACGACCCTGGATGCGGGGCATCTCGGTCTGGCCCTGCTGGCGGTTGTGTTACTGATTTTGTGGCTGGTCAAGGGCAACAGTGCCGCCAACACGGATACCAAAGCGCAGCCGGCAGCGGCGCCCGCTCCCACCGCGAAGCCGAAAGTCGAAAGCACGCCCAAGCCAGAAAGTACGGCTGCGAGCAAACCGGCTGCCCAGGCGGCGGTTCAGCTCAAAGAGATTACCCCGGATACCGCGCTGCAGCTGTTGTCGCTGCTGCAGCAGGAAGCCCGCTTTGTCGATTTCGTGCGCGAAGACCTTGGCAGCTTCTCCGATGCCGATATCGGCGCCGCCGCCCGCGTGGTGCATGAGGGCAGTCAGAAGGCGCTGAACAGCTACTTTACGCTGGAGCCCGTGCGCAGCGAAGACGAGGAAAGCCGCATCACCCTGGCCGAAGGCTTTAACGCCCATGAAGTACGCCTGACCGGCAATGTCGTGGGCAAGGCGCCCTTTACCGGTACCCTGGTGCACCGTGGCTGGAAGGTGACCGAGGTCAAACTGCCCAAGCTTGCGGCAGGTCACGATACGCGCATCATTGCCCCGGCGGAGGTGGAGCTATGAATACTGAAAACCCAGGCACAGACGACCTGAGCGTCGAGCAGCAGGACGCGGCCGGCAGCGCCAGCCGCTATGCCGTGGGCATCGACCTTGGCACCACCCATTGCGTGCTGTCCTTTGTCGATCTGCAGGACGAAGATGCGCAGCCAGATGATGGCCCCCGGCTGGAGGTGATGCCGATCCCGCAGCTGCTGGCCCCCGGCACCATCGATGAAAAATGGCAGCTGCCGTCTTTCCTGTACCAGGCGCATGAATCGGAGATTTCAGTGGACGATCTGGCGCTGCCCTGGTCGCAGGCGCCGGTGATTGTCGGCACGCTGGCGCGGGACCTGGGTGGCAAAACCCCGATCCGGCTGGTGTCCAGCGCCAAGAGCTGGCTGTGCCACGGCGATGTAGACCGTCATTCTGCCTTTTTGCCCCTTAACAGCCCGGAGGAGGTACCGCGCGTATCACCACTGGATGCCACCGGCCTGTATCTCGATCACCTGCGCGAAGCCTGGGACTACTGGCATCCCGAAACGCCGCTGAGCGAGCAGGATGTCACCCTCACGGTGCCGGCATCCTTTGACCCCGCCGCGCGGGAGCTCACCGCCCAGGCCGCCGGCAAGGCGGGCTTTCGCCACCTGACACTGCTTGAAGAGCCCCAGGCGGCCGTGTACAGCTGGATTGAAGCCAGCAATGGCGCCTGGCGTGACCAGGTTGGGGTGGGCGACATCATCCTGGTGGTGGATATCGGGGGGGGGACCTCCGACTTTTCGCTGGTCGCGGTGACGGAAGACGACGGCAACCTGCTGTTGAACCGTGTCGCGGTGGGCGATCATATTCTGCTCGGCGGCGACAATATGGACCTGGCGCTGGCCTATCGCCTCAAGGCGAAGCTGGCACAGCAAGGCACCCAGCTACAGCCCTGGCAGATTCAGGGCATCACCCATGGCTGCCGCGATGCCAAGGAAGCGCTACTGGCCGATTCCGAGCTGGCTGCGGTGCCGATTACGGTGCCGAGTCGCGGCTCCAAGCTGCTCGGCGGCACGCTGCGCACTGAACTGACCCGCGAGGAAGTGCAGCAGACCCTGGTGGATGGCTTCTTTCCGCAGGTGTCCATCAGCGAGCACCCGGCACAGCAAACCCGCAGCGCACTGGCCCGCATGGGCCTGCCCTACGCGCAGGACGCCGGTATATCGCGGCATCTGGCCGCTTTCCTGAGTCGTCAGCACGCGGCGGCCAGCGAACTGTTTGATACCGACACGACCAACGACGACGGCGAGGCCTTTATACGGCCCACCCGCGTTCTGTTCAATGGCGGGGTGTTCAAGGCGCCGCTGCTGGCCGATCGCATGATGAGCATCATCAACGGCTGGCTGCGTGATGCAGGTAGCCCCGAAGCGACCCTGTTGCCGGGGCTGGACCTGGATCTGGCCGTGGCCCGCGGCTCGGCCTATTACGGCTCGGTGCGTCGCGGCCAGGGTGTGCGCATTCGTGGCGGTATCGCCAGTGCTTACTACGTGGGTATCGAGAGCTCAATGCCGGCCATTCCCGGCATGGAGCCGCCGCTGGAAGCACTGTGTGTTGCGCCCTTTGGCATGGAAGAGGGATCGGAGGTCGAGGTGCCGGGGATGGAGTTTGGCCTGGTGGTCGGGGCGCCGGTGCGTTTTCGCTTCTTCGGCTCCACTATAAGACGCGACGACGAGGCCGGCGTGCTGCTGGATTACTGGGAGCCGCAGGAGCTGGAAGAACTGCCGGAGGTGCAGGCGGTGCTGCCGGTGGAAGGGCGTACCCCAGGCGATGTGATCGCGGTTCGGCTCGCGTCCCGCGTGACCGAGGTCGGCACTCTGCGCCTCGAAGCCATTGCGCTTGAAGGCGGCCAGCGCTGGCAGGTCGAACTGGACGTACGGGAAGGGCAATAACACCGATGCAGTCTCCCCGCTTTATTGTTGGCATTGACCTGGGCACCACGCATACGGCGGTGGCCTTTGCGGATATCAGCCAGGGCGCGGCGGCTATACGCCCGGCTATTTTCGAAATTGAGCAGCTGGTGGCTCCGGGTGAAGTGGCGAAAAAGCCGCTGTTACCGTCCTTCCGCTACCACCCCACTGAAGGCGAGCTGGTGGCGGAAGACATGCTGCTGCCCTGGCCAAGACCCGAACTGCCTGGCGAGTTGAGTCAGGTGGTCGTGGGTGAGTGGGCGCGGGAACTGGGTTCCAGGGTGGAAGGGCGGCTGGTCAGCAGTGCCAAGAGCTGGTTGTCTCACCCCCAGGTGGATCAGAGTGCGGCGATTCTGCCCTGGGCCGCGGCCGAGGGTGTGGCCAAGGTCTCGCCCGTGCTGGCCAGTGCCAGTTACCTGAGCCATGTACGCCTGGCCTGGAACCACGAGCACCCCGCTGATCTGCTGGAGCATCAGGAAGTCATCATCACGGTGCCGGCATCCTTTGATGAAGGCGCGCGAGCACTGACGGTGGAGGCGGCCAGCATGGCGGGCCTGCCCGACGTGCTGCTGGTGGAGGAGCCCCAGGCGGCCTGCTACGACTGGCACGCCCAGAACCAGCAACAGGCGGTGGCCCTGCTGCACAATGTGCGGCTGCTGCTGGTGTGTGACGTTGGCGGCGGCACCACCGATTTAAGCCTGATTCGAGTGGCCATCGAGAAGGGCGCGCTTACGCTGAACCGGGTCGGGGTGGGGGATCATCTCATGCTCGGCGGCGACAACGTCGACCTGGCGCTGGCCCATACCGCAGAAACGCGCATTACCCGCGGCGGCAAGAAGCTGCGGGCAGCCAGCCTGTCGCAGCTGATTCAGCAAACCCGCAAGGCCAAGGAACGCCTGCTGAGCGAAAACGCGCCGGACAGTGCCGCCGTGACGGTGCTCGGAGCGGGCGCATCCCTGATCGGCGGCGCCAAAAGCTGCGAACTGAGCCGCGACGAAGTGCGTGCCATTGCGCTGGATGGTTTCTTTCCCAAAGCACCTTTCAGCGACCGGCCACTGCAGCGGCGTAATGCCATGGTGGAATTTGGCCTGCCCTACGCGGCGGATGCCGCCATCAGCAAGCATATAGCCGAGTTCCTCGCCCGCCACGGGTCGGCCTGCCGCGATGCGCTGGGGTTGAGCGATCCAGAGACACCCGCGATACCCGATGCGGTGCTGTTCAATGGCGGCGTGTTTAACAGCAGCGCCATCAGTGCGCGTCTGCTCGAAACGCTGAACCTGTGGCGTGGCGAAGCGGTACAGCAGCTCGAAAACACGCAGCCGGATCTGGCGGTGGCGTGCGGTGCCGTGGCCTATGGTCTGGCAAGGCGCGGTGCACAGCTGAAAATCGGCGGCGGCTCGGCGCGGAGTTATTTTCTGCGCCTGGACGAGGCCCAAAATGGCGATGACGAGCCCCGCCAGGGGGTTTGTCTGCTGCCCAGGGGCGCCGAAGAGGGGCAGCAGATTGTTCTGGGCGAGCGTCGCTTTGCGCTGCGACTCGGCCAGCCGGTGCGCTTTCACCTGGTGTCGTCCAGTGCGGATACTCCCGTACAGGCGGGTGAACTTTACCGCCTGGAGGGCGATACCTTCGTCGACCTGCCGCCCCTGGTGGCGGCGCTGGAACAGGACGACGGCCAGGGCGAGAGTGACGAAGTCGAGGTCGAGCTTGTGACACGCCTGACCGAGGTCGGCACGCTGAAGATCGAGTGCGTCAGCCTTGCCGACAGCTCGCAGCGCTGGAATGTCGAGTTTCAGATTCGGCGCGACCTTGCGCGCCAGCGCCAGGGCAACGTCGTTACAGCCCAGTTGCCCAAAACCTTTGATGAGGCCCACGGGCTGATAGATGGCGTGTTCGGGCAGAGCAACAAGCAGTTCGATCCCAAGGCGGTAAAAACGCTGCGCAACGATCTGGACAAGCTGCTCGGCAAGCGCGACAGCTGGAGTACGCCGTTGCTGCGTGCGGTGTTTGATGCCGTACTCGAAGGCCAGCAAAAGCGCCGTCGGTCCGAGGCCCACGAGCGGGTCTGGTTCAACCTGGCCGGTTATGGCCTGCGGCCGGGATTCGGCTATCCGCTGGATGACTGGCGCATACAGCAGGTGTGGCAGCTGTACAGCCAGGGGCTGCAGTTTGACAAGGGCAACCCGGCCTGGAGCAACTGGTGGGTATTTTGGCGCCGCGCCGCCGGTGGCCTGAATGAACAGCAGCAACAGCAGCTGTTCGACGATATGGCCCGCTACCTGGACCCGGCCGTGCTGCGCAATCGCAAGCTGCTGGCCGAGCTGCAGACCCGGGCCTATGACGACATGGTGCAGCTCGTGGCGGGGCTGGAGCGCTTGCCGGTAGACACCAAGATTCAGGTCGGCAACTGGCTGCTGAAGCGGCTCGAGAAGAAGAGTGAACCCCTGACCAGCTGGTGGGCCGTTGGGCGCATCGGTGCGCGGGTGCTGTTTCATCGCAGCGCCCACAACGTGGTGCCGCCGGAGGTGGCGACAACCTGGCTGCAGCGGTTGCTGAAAGAGGACTGGAAGAAAAATCAGCAGATCGCGTTCGCCGCCGTGATGCTGGCGCGCATGAGTGGCGATCGCAGTCGTGACCTGGAGCCGGATGAGCGGACCCGGGTCATCACGAAACTGCAGGAGGCCAAGGCGCCCGCGCTCTGGATTGAACTGGTGTCCGAAGCCCGCGAGCTGAACGAAGCCGAAACCCAGCTCATTTTTGGTGAAAAACTGCCCTCGGGGTTGAAGCTGATCGATTGAGCGATTGGTCGGTGGCGGCGGGGATAGGCGGGATGCGCAGAAAACCGGGAGGCCAAGCCCTCCCGGTTTTTTTAGTCTTGCTTATCAGGTGCTGCTTTAAGCGTTAGCGACGCAGTTTGTTACCCTGATATTCCAGTGTCTCGGCCGACTTCATGGCTTTGTCGGAGCCCTTGTCGGTGCCATTGACCGATGAGGTGGTCATCGCGAACGTCAGGATTGCGTGGGCCGCGGCATCGGACATCTGGTCCAGTGCTTCGAAGCTGAAATTGTCCACTGTGTCACACGCCAGGTGGTAGCAGGGATCGTATGCCACACCGGCTGTCTCGCCATAAATGGCAGCTTCTTCTGCAGTTTTTATGTCCTCTGCGCCGGTGAAAAGTCCGCCGGCCGGTATGCCCACGCCAATGAAGGGGCCATAGTCCGAGCGACCATCAAATGCGGTGGGGTCACTGGCAAGATCCTGCCCGGTGAAGTAGTCCAGGAAGACCTGCTCGATATTGCCGGAACCATTCGGGCCCGCCGTTCCAGTGGCGTCGCCATCGCCATCGTAGACGAAGCGCACGAAATTGGGCGAACCAATCATGTCGAAGTTGAGGTTCAGCGCAATGTTCTTGATCTCGCGCGGTGTCAGTTGGTCAACGTAATACTGGGAACCCAGCAGTCCGGCCTCTTCAGCGCCCCACCAGGCGAAACGCACCTTGTTGCGCGGCTCTGTGCCGAGCGCGGCCATTTTCAGGGCGATCTCAAGAATGCCCGCCGAACCGCTGCCATTATCCTGAATGCCGGGGCCTTCGGAAACCGAATCCAGGTGGGCGCCGACGAGTACCACACGATCGCTCCGCCCGCCCTGGGTTTGTGCGATAACATTTTCAGTGGTGCGCACTTCCGATATCGCGTCGACGACCAGCCTCGCTTGCGCGCCACCGACTGCAAGATCGTCACCCACGGCGAAAGCGGCGCCGACCCGGAATACTGACCGACGGCTCCGACAGGGTACCCAGGATGGCGTCGGTGCGCCCTGGCTGGCCTTCGTTAAAAATCACGACGCCGGAGGCGCCGGCGGCCTCTGCATTCTGTGCCTTGAGCAGAAAGGTACAGCTGCCGCGCTGGATAAGGGCGATGTTACCGGGTGTGAAACCGGCGAAATCCGCCGCCTCACAACCGCTGGTGGAGCTGTTGGCCGCGTCGCCCGGGGGCAGCATCAAATCGACGCTCTGGACCGACTCCGCAACGACGCCGCTGCCTGAATACGACATGGTGTAAAATCCATCGGCGGCGGCGTAGGGGTAAGTCCTGGGATCAGGCACTATCTACTCCAGTTGCGCCGGTGAAATCTCCATAAAGTATGGAAAATCAAAGGGCTGTATTACTACGTCGTAGCCGGCGCTTTCCAGCATGGCAACGACGTAATGAACCGAGTCTTCATAGCCCGTGGTCGATGCCGCGCGCGTTTCGCCATTGGCGTCGGCGATATCCTGCAAGGCCTGTAGATGGGCCTGGATGCCGCCTACGGTAACGGCATCACGCAGGGCCGTAGTGTCGATCGGTACGGCGGCCCACCCCGTATGACTCGCGGCGATTGCCGCCGCGATGAGCGTATATTTGATTGCTTTCATTGCGTACTCCTCTGCGGATATTTCACCAAAGACGGCGCATTGAGCACTTCAGTGAGCTTCAAGCGGAACAGGTGCCAAAGGCAGGGCCACCGAGTGTAGAACATCCATTTGATACACTTGACTGCTCGGTGGGTTAAGAAAGAATAGAGCAGATTTCCGGGAACGCTCACCGCGAGAAGATCGCAGTTTGCCTGCGACGACCATGAAAAGCCGGCAAGCCGAGGCCTGTAAACGTATAATCGGGGCCGCGGCTTTGGCTGCAGGCCGGGCGGCCTGGTGGCGCAGGCACCTGATTAAACTTGACCGACCGGCACAGATAGCGGCCGGAACCTGAGAACGCAGGAGGGACAGAGAGATGTTGTCGCAACAGGAGATTGAGAAGCGCCTCGGGTTTGCCCGTGACGTGGCAGAGGATGCTGGCAAGATTGCGCTGCGCTATTTCCGCCAGCCGCTGGATGTGGAGAACAAGCTGGCCGGTGAGCAGTTTGATCCGGTGACGATTGCCGACCGCGAGGTGGAAGCCGAGATACGGCAAAAACTCGGTGCCGCTTATCCTCAAGACAGCATCATCGGGGAAGAAGAGGGTACTTCCAGGGGAAGTAACGACATCGCCTGGATTATTGATCCGATCGACGGCACCCGCGCCTTTATCAGTGGCGTGCCTGCCTGGGGAACGCTGCTCGGACTGATGGACGGCGAGCGCTGTGTCGGTGGTCTGATGCACCAGCCCTATATCGGTGAAACCTTTATAGCTGGGCCGGCCGGCGCCTTTCTGTACCACCGGGGGCAACAGACGGTACTGCGTTCGCGCCAGAATGCGACGCTCGGCGATGCCATTCTTTACTGCACCCATCCCAAGCACTTTGAGACCGAGGCGGATCTTGCCGGCTTCTACCGCGTTGCCCAGGCGAGCCGGCTGCACCGTTTTGGCGGCGACTGCTACTCGTACTGCCTGCTGGCCCAGGGACAGATCGATCTGGTTATTGAAGGGGGTCTGCAACCCTATGACATCATTCCGCTGATTCCGCTGATCGAAGCCGCCGGCGGTGTGGTGACCGACCGCAACGGCGAGCCGGCCACTCGGGGAGGGTTGATCGTCGCCGCGGCCAATGCGAAGCTCCATGCCGAGGCGCTGGCACTGCTGAATGGCTGAGGTATGGCCAGGGCTCTGATGGCAGGGCCTTGGTAATGACGAGCAGCGGCCGGGCGCTGCATGAACCCGCTATACCGAGAATTGGGAGCAGGAGACTACTGCAGTGTTTCGCGCAGCGAGTCTACGAGCGTTAACAGGGTGTCTCTTGCAGGACCCGGCGGCAGCCCCTGCAAGATGTTGCCGCGGGCATTCAGTATGGGCGCCGCGGCGCTGCGAATCTGCAACAGCTTGTCTTCACTGGCGCGAAGCCTGGCTTCGAGTGCGGCAACATTCTGTGCCGCGTTCGGCGGGACTTCTTGTCCGCGCAGCTGGACATAGCCATTGAGTACGGCAAGCACCAGCGAGAACGCCATAAAAACGTACGAAGCCTGCAGGATCCCCTGGCGCGGAGTTCCTTCACGCTTCTGCTCAGCCTGCAAAACGCCATACACCAGCAGCAGGGTAATGGCGCACAGACCAAGCACCCCAAATTCCAGCGCCTTGAGCGCGAAGTCAGCCATGGCACGTTCCCTCCTGTCCTGAACGATGTTGAGTCCGTAGGGTTAACTTTGATTTAAGGGCACCTCGCCGAACTGGGTTCGATCCGCCTCAGACTGCAAATGTATCCGCGTTGCCGGTTCGATCGATGCGGGGTCGCGAATATCCGGATTAAAGCTCCACAGGGTTGGCCAGGCCAGGCGATTGCCGAAGTGGCGTTCGGCGATTTCCTCAAAGCCTGTCGCGGCGGCGGCCACTTCACGGGCACGAAACCAGATAACCGTGCCGGCGGGAACTGCGCCGCCGAACTGGATTTCGGGGTTTAACCGGCCCAGTGCCGCGGCGTCTATGCCCCGCTCAGCCAGGCTGTGATCCCAAATAATATCGGCCGCCGAGCTCGCGCTGGTCAGCCGGGTAAAGGTTGCGGGCCTTGGGTTTATGACTACGTCGGTCTCGTCGAAATTGGCCGCGTCGCCCGCGCGCACCGTGACGGTTCCCGCCGTCGTGCCAGGCGTGAGAACGCCGCCGGGCGTTATCGTGCAACCGAGGTCCGGCGAACGGATACTGAATGTGGGTGTTGCCGGTTGTCCCTCGGTATCGACAGTGATCGTGGTGGTGTCCACGGTGGGGGGCGAACCGCCAGGCGGCGTGGGCAACGACATGCGTATTGCCGCCGGTGTGGCGGTACAGCGGCGAAAGATGGTGGGCCCCGCGTAGTCCTCGACGACTTCCTGGTTGATACCGCTGGCATTGGCACTGGTGACGGCCTTGAGCCGATTGCTGCGCTCTTCGATGGCGCGCCGGTGTGTTGTGGAGGCGACTGCGGCTGCACCGTAGGTAAGGGCCGGGAAGCTGAGGTTGCGGAAATCCTGGGTCGCCGTCAGTTCCTGGGGCAGCGTATCACTGGGGGATGGGTTTGATGCATTGGTGACAAACGGACGTGCACTGACGGAATCGGACCAGGTGACGTGATCCGGTGCGACCATCGTCCCCGAAGCGTCCAGGTCCCAGCCGGCGGTGGCCGAGTTCGGGTTGTTGACCCTGATCCGGATAGTCGTGAGCGTGCCGGAAAGATTAAGCCTTGTGCCGCGTGCGGCGGCGAACTGTTCGTTGACATGGGAGCGCTCCAGCGCGCCCTGCCCACCGGCTGGCGAGGTGAAGGTGTGCGTGAAGTCGCCGCCATAGAACCCGGAGGTGCCTCCGGGGGATACGCTTGTACTGCTAATACCGGACGGAATCGCATTGAAATTAAACGGCGCCGTTGCCGGCGTGGTGCTGGTCAGCGTGGTCCCGTCGGGCCCTGTGGCATTCTGGCTGGCCTCTATGTGGGCGCTGCCACCGGTTTGAGAGGCCGAGACGGTAATCACGCCGGTGGCGCTGTCGACTGTGGTGCCAGCCGCGATGGTCGCGTTATCGCCGACAATGGCGAGTGTCACACCCGAGGCGTTTGCGGGTCTCTTGCTGGCTGTAAATGCCAGCCCGGCAGCCGGCGGTACCGTCACCCGGGTATGATTGATAGAAACCCCGGTCAGGCCGACGAGGGCTGCTACCTGGCGAAAGAGAGCGCCGGGTGCTGCGGGGGGTCTGGCTGGGGACTGGGTAGGGGAGGGACCGAGCACCCCCTGCGAAACCCGGGTTGCGTGCTGCTCGGCAGCCTCGCTTGGTGTGCTGACCCGCAGCTCGCCGGAGGGTGTCGGCATTCCTGGTGAATGTGTCGCCGCGTGGCTCAGTTCGTGTGCGATCAGCTGCCGGCCCTGCTGCGACGCCGGATTGAAGCGGCCCTGTGCAAAGACGATCTGTCGGCCCACCGTGTAGGCATCCGCCGAAACCGCATCCGCGGACGCTTCTGCGCGCTCGCCGGTGTGGATGCGTACATCGGCAAAGTCGTGCCCCAGGCGTGCCTCCATGTCCTGGCGCACATCGGCCGGTATCGGCAGACCCTGACCGCGCAGCACTTCGTGCACAATGTCCGGTGCGATCAGGGGCCCGGTGCCGGTCGCGTGGCGGTGTAATACACCGCCACGCTGTGGACTTTTACAGGTCGCTTGCGAATGGGTGATCATGCCACCCACATCCATGCCGCCATCCTGCGAGGCGCGGGGCACTTGCGTACTTGCGTCGGGCTGGAATGGCGGGTCCTTCCTTGATCGCGGTGATGCTGCGCGCCCGGCTGTGCTGCTGGCGTGCAGGATTTCGTTCACCTGGTGGTGGTGGCGGAGGTGCTGGCGCTGAGGGAGCGCAGGCTTGATCGCGGGAGCCTGCCTGGATCCTTTCGGTGGCTGTGCGTGAGTTCGCATGGCTGAACGCCTCCCTGCCGGTTGTTCGTTGCACGCCCGGTGACATGTGTATCCGGTTGGCTGGAAATTAAAGCGTAGCTGGTCGTCCGGATTGATGCGATTGGAAGGGGGGCTGACGCAGAGGGGAGCGCTGTTTGCACAGGGCTCCAGTGTGGACCTGCGTATTTGTCCGTCACCCTACATGCTCTTTAGCCCAGAAGCGTGGGCGCAGGTGCGCGAAGGTGCTGGATTCTTCGAAGGGGAACAGGCGGGGTTCGCATTGAGCCATCTTTTTTCAAAGGAAGGCCCCATGATTGAGCATCGCTGCTGCATGTATTAATCCGCCCGGTTTTTCAGTCAGAATGCGCTTTTCCATTGCTCTGTGTCGATGAACCACCGCTCCTCGTAGATTTTTCCATCTTTGAACTTGAACAGGACTGATAGCTGGGAGCCCGCAACCTTCGCGGATTTCCACTCAACAATGGAAACCACTTCATTTTCGCCTTCAAGCTGGCGTAATCCCGTGATCTCGAAGCCTGGAGGAAGGATCTTTCCAAGATTATCCAGCGCGGAACGGAACGCCTGGCGCCCCTGCAGAACGTCAGTCTGCCCTGGCATGATGAACGTCATGCCTTCTACGTAGTCAGCGACCACGGCATCGAAATTTCCTGCGCCAACGGCCTCCCAGCCTTGCTGCACTATATTTGCCAAATTCATCGCGCTTGCCCTCTTGTTTGCAGTTTTTTTAATCATAGAAAGCCAGGGTTCGCCCAGCGTGTACTTGAGCCGTTTTTCTGGCGCTTTTTTGCCGTACAAGCGCTGTATTATCGGCCCGAGGCAACAGCGCCAAGCATCGAATTGATATTCTTTGCGATCTCGCCAAGGTGTCGCTCATCGGTACCGCAGCAGCCACCCAGAATATCCATCTGCGGATGCCTGCGTGCGACCTCACCCATCTGCCGGCCCAGTTCGAGCGGATCACCATCCTCAAGGTGCCCCAGCTTGCACAGCGCAATCTGCTCCATTCTCACCGCGTTGGGGCGAACATAGCGCAGTCGCTCAAGCCAGGGGCCCACGTCGGCGAGGGCTGGGGTGAACTCAAGAGGGTGGGCACAGTTTGTGCCGAACCAGGCCGCTGCCCCGCCGGTCTTCTCGTCGATGGCTTCAACGGCCTCGCGAAGTGACGGACCAGACCGAAGTCGTCCCTCGGTCGTAAGGGTCAGGCTAACCCCGAGCGGCATGCCAAGGGCTTCGGCCGCGCGTATGACCCCCACGGCTTCGGGGACATTGTTGAATGTCAGGGCGATCGCCATGTCGGCTTCGGTTTCTTTCAGCGTGGACATTTGCACCGAGTGATATTCCTCGGCCTGCGTAGCGGTGATCGCGCCCCCACTACCATACGCGTCCCCCCGGGGGCCGATGCAGCCGGCGATGTAGACATCCGTCACTCTGCCTTCGTACTCCGCCCGCATGTCGGCCAGAAAACGGATCACACGGTGTTGCATTTGGGCGAGCTGTTCGGGCGAGTACCCGAGCTTAGCCCCCCAGTCCGGGCTTGCCCGATAATCGTGGCCGATGATCACTAGCCCGGTATCATGAGCTTGGGCTACGTCGAAGTAGCGCCGGTACATGTTGCGGATGACTGCATCGGCCTCGGGGTTATCGAGTAACGGGAACATCGCAAACTCGGGTAGCTCGAAACCCCATTTGTAGAGGATCTCCGTCTCGGTACCGCCCTCGGTCAGATAGAATTTCCCATCAAGCCGGGGTGGGAACGTTGTCAGCATCGGGTGACCTCAAGCGTCGTCGATGAACGGGTTCGTAACCCCGAATACAGCAGGATTACTGATTCATTGGCCGCAGGCCATGGCGAGCGCCACAACATCAAGGTTAATCGCGGGTCGGATCAACACATAACCGAAACACGCCAAGAGCGGGAAACGCCTGAGTCTCTAAGGCTGCTTTCAAGGTAGGAGCAAAGCCAGCAAGCGTCAATCACTCGGTCTGGCTTCCATGCTTGGCGGGCGCAACGCTGTGTCGATCAGCGCCAGGCGGTGTTGATGTTGCCGCGCGCCTCCTGGATGCAAAGCTACAGCGGGGATTGACGACCTTTACCGGCGTTTTCGGTTTCTGCGTTATGCCCGATTTGTGGTCGGTTTAGGTCGCCAGCCGCAGGCGACACAAGTGCTTTAACTGTCATGTGAAGGGCTACGAAATTAACGGTTCAGGTCGATAAAGCCTGCTCGATACTGGACTAAACCAACCGGTACGTATATTGTGTTGCGCAGATTGAATCTGGATTTACCCTTGGCAAGGAGTCACACCTTAATGCAATTCCAACGTACCCTGGTCACCGCAGCCGTACTGGCGGCTACCTCCCTGAGCCTGCATGCCAATGCCGCCGGTTCCGGCCTGCTGAACGACGACAGCCTGACGGCGAGTTTCCGCACCTTCTACTTCAATCGCGACAAGGATTCCGCCAATGCCGATTCCGAAGCCCTGTCCCAGGCGCTGCGTCTGGATTACCAGTCAGGCTATGTCAATAACCTGATCGGCTTCGATGCCTCGCTGTTTACCGTCGGCAAGCTGTTTGGCGACAAGGGTAAAGGTGGTACGGGTCTACTGCAGAGTGAGGACGACGGCTCCCAGGGCAGTTACACCAAGTTCGGCCAGGCGCTGGTCAAGCTGAAACTGGGCCAGAATGCGGAGCTCAGGGCCGGCCGCATGGTGCTGGGTACGCCGCTGTTTAATGACTCCGATTCCCGCGCCACACCGAGCGCCACCCAGGCTGTAATGGCCTTCGGCAATTTCAATGGCGTCGATCTGTACGGCATCTGGTCGGACAAGGGAACCTCCAAAACTGAAGACGATTTCAAGTCCTACACCGATAACACGGGTAACGACTATGAAGTGGCGGTCATCGGTGGCGGCTACCGTTTTGCCAACGGTCTGGGTGTTCAGCTGGCCCACGGCGAGGCTGACAACGTGCTGCGCCAGACTTACGTCAATGCCAGCTATCCGGTGAAACTGGCCAACGACATGGCGCTTCTGCTGGACCTGCACCACTATCACGGTGAAGCCGATGGCGCTGGCGCCCTGGATACTGTCGGTGCGGATTACGAAAGTGATCTGACCAACATTGCCGCCCAGCTCAAGATCGATAACGCCAAGCTGACACTGTCTTACCAGACCGTGAATGGCGACGCGTATGAAGAGTCCTGGGATGGTTTTAATCACGATGACAACAGCCTGAATACCTGGAACTCGGTACAGCGGCTGGATTTTGACCGCGCTGAAGAGAACTCCTGGCAGGCACGCGTAGATTATGACTTCAAGGCCGTTCCCGGCTTGGCGCTCATGACCCGTTACACCCGTGGTGACAACATTGATACCGGCGGTTCAAGCGAAGGGCAGGAATGGGAACGTAACGTCGAGCTTAAATACAGCTTCCAGAGCATTGAAGGTCTGTCGCTGCGCTGGCGCAATGCCCATGTGCACTCGAGTGAAACCTACAACTCGGACGAAAACCGTCTGATCCTGAATTACACTATCGCCGTGCTGTAACCGCTCGACCTTCGAGTATTTCGGTTTCAGGCCTGTGACGCTATTACCCCGGCGTACAGGCCTTTCTTCGTTTAGAGCGCCGTGACAGGGGCCTATTGCGCATTCTTTGCCGTCCTGCCAGCCGTGCTCTCCATCGGCTGTCTTTTAAAGGGGCCTACACTTGATGCAAACATCGGGTTACGGAACCGGTCAGGACAAGGAGATCAGCCATGCCCCAGCTCAGCCCCGGCGATTATGATGCGATTCTGAATGGTATTCGTATTCACTACAGCGTACGTGGGCGCGGGCCCGCGCTGATCGCCCATTCAGGCGGGCCGGGCTGGGATGCGCGCTCGTGGGATGATTTTGCCGGGATTGATGCGTTCGCGACTGTTATCGCGCTGCACCCGCGGGGCTCGGGCCTGTCGAATGCCCCGACGAACGGGGCTTACGCGCTGGCCGATTATGCCGCCGATCTGGATGCGCTGCGCCGACACCTGGGACTGGAAAGTCCCATTATCATGGGCTGGTCGCACGGTGGCATGGTGGCCCAGCACTATGCCAGCCGATATCCTGATGGCCTGTCAAAACTTGTTCTGTACAGCACCACCGCCTGCTTCGGCGGCCGCCTGTCCGACCCGCACGCCATGCTTGCGGCCCTGGCTGCTCACCAGCGCCAGCCCTGGTTCGCCGATTCCATGGTGGCACTGCAGGACTGGTGGGCTGGCCGGTGCAATACGGATGAAGAGGCGACCCGCCTGTGGTCGCGCGTGGTGAAATTATATTTCCGTGCCCTGGATCGCAAGGCCGAGCGGTATTTGCAGCGTTGTGCCCGCTTGCCCATCCATATAGCTCCGCTGCTGACCTTTATGGGGCGCGAAGCCTCCACCATGGATCTGAGGCCCGACCTGGCCTTGCTTCGAGTTCCGACGCTGGTGCTTGCGGGCCGGCACGATGTGCTGACACCGGCGGACATGTCGGAGGATATCGCCAGGCGGGTGCCCGGGGCGCAGCTGGATATTTTTGAGCTCGCCGGTCACTTTGCCCATGTCGAGGAGCCGACGAGGTTTTACCAGGCGGTTCGCGGCTTTGTGCTCGGCGAGGCTTAGCAGCCATTCGGACCTGCCACTGCACTCGCGGAAAAGCCGCCTCAGCTTGCACCGCTATTTCCAGCCCTGGCGCCAGGTACTGTCATCCTTGAGTACCTGCCAGGGCAGGCGCTGATTGCGCCCGGTCAGCACCGCCTGCAGCTCGATTTCCAGTACCTGGCCTTCGTCATCGCGATACAGCTCTGTAACCAGAAAGTGCTTTTCCCGGTTACAGGGCTGCGTTGCTGTCCATTTTGACAGCTGCAGCTTCTGTGGATTGATGCGGTTCAAGACTTGCCTCCATGGGTAATCGGGCTGCGTTCAGTGCGGCCTGCGTTCAGTGCGGCCTGGTCAAGCAGTTGTTGTGCGGCCAGCTGGCCGCTGTGCCAGGCATCTTCTACGCGCCCCGAAAGGCACCAGTCACCACACAGGTGCAGGCCCTCTGTGGCATCGGCGAGTGCCCCCCAGGGCTGTGCTCGGGAAGGACGGGCATAGAGCCAGCGGTGGGCCTGTGCAAGTGCGGGTTCTGGCAGGGCACAGCCAAGGATGCCGGAAAGCGCGTTTTTGAGCCGTTCAACAACAGCCGCTGCGGGCAGCTCCAGGTTCTGTGCACTCCAGGCATCGCTGGCGTGCAGAATCCAGTTGTCGTGCTGGCCGTCGCGGCCGGGTTTGCTGCTGTCACGTGCCACCCAGGCCAATGCATTGTCCTCGACGAAGCAGGCTTCCACGGACGTTTGCAAGGGCTGTTCAAAGGCCAGCGCCACCGCCCAGCTGGGTTGCATGTCAACGCTGCCCGTCATGGCTGCCAGCTCCGCTGCCGTGTTCAGCAGTGCAGTGGCCTGGGGCGCGGGAATGGCCAGCACCAGATGGCTGAACGGACCGTGCTCATTGCCGTTCTGGTCGTGCAGCAGCCACTGCTGCCGGCGGCGCTGCACTTGTGTGATTCGGCATGAGATATTGATCGACAATTGCCCCAGCAGGGCGCGAGTCAGGGCGCTCATGCGTGGCGTGCCGACCCAGCGGGTCTGCGCGTCGGGGGGATGCCTTCAGCTGCCCGTCGCTGTAGCGATAGAGCGACGGTGACCAGGCCTCGACCCAGCCACTGGCCTGCCAGCACAGAACCTGGTGCAGAAAGTCCGGGTCCCGGGCCGTAAAATACTGTGCGCCCAGGTCAAGCGAGCCCACCTCGCTGCGCCGGCTCGACAGGCGCCCGCCGCTGCCGCGACTCTTGTCGAACAGGTGAATGCGGTGTCCGGCGCCATGCAGGGCTCTGGCAGCCGACAGCCCCGCCATGCCGGCACCGATAATGGCAACAGATAAACTCATGTGTGCTTCCTTGAACGGGTTTGCTGATTGGGTTCGATGCTGTGCATACGAGCAAAACACGGATTTGGTCTGTTTTGGGCCTGAATTCGTATGCTCAGCTGAGCCAGTGCTTGCCGATGGTCGTGCGCGATGCATTCAGGTCGCGGCGCTCTGTGGGTATACTGGCGGAATTTTGTGGATCGAATCGGCGCATTTGGTGCTCCGGGGTCATTTCAATCAGCGTGGCAAGCGGCTTTTGTCCGGCTTGGCATTGGAACAGGATGTGACATGAAGGATCAGGCGTTATTGCTGGTGAACCTGGGCTCGCCGGCCTCGACTGAGGTGGCGGATGTACGGCGCTACCTGAACCAGTTCCTGATGGACCCGTACGTGATCGATCTCCCCTGGCCGGTGCGCCGCTTGCTGGTATCGCTGATTCTGATCAAGCGTCCGGAGCAGTCCGCCCACGCCTATGCCTCCATCTGGTGGGACGAGGGTTCGCCGCTTGTGGTGCTGAGTCAGCGCCTGCAGAAGGCCATGGGCGAGGCCTGGCTGCATGGCCCGGTGGAGCTGGCCATGCGTTATGGAGAGCCATCGATTGAAACACAGTTGCTGAAACTGGCCGGGCAGGGGATCAAAAAGGTGACCCTGGCGCCGCTGTATCCGCAGTTTGCCGACAGCACCGTGACCACCGTGGTTGAAGAAGCCCGGCGGGTATTGCGCGAGCGCAAACTGGCCGTGCAACTGTCGATACTGGAGCCTTTTTATGATCAGCCGGAGTACCTGGATGCGCTGGTGGCGAGCGCGAAGCCCCACCTGGCGCAGGACTTTGACCATTTGCTGCTGAGCTTTCACGGCTTGCCGGAGCGCCATCTGCGCAAGCTGGATGTGACCGGCAGCCATTGCTGTGGCAGCGCCAACTGCTGCGCCACGGCGCCGGCTGAAGTGCTTGAACACTGTTATCGCGCCCAGTGCATGCACAGTGCCGACGCGTTCGCCACACAACTGGGCCTGCCTTCCGACAAGTGGTCGGTGTCGTTTCAGTCACGCCTGGGGCGGGCCAAATGGATCGAGCCCTACACCGAACAGCGCCTCGAAGCCCTGGCGGCCCAGGGTGTGAAGAAGGTGCTGGTCATGTGCCCGGCCTTTGTCGCCGACTGTATTGAAACGCTGGAGGAGATCGGCGATCGCGGTGCCGAGCTGTTCCGCGAAGCCGGTGGCGAGGAGCTGGTGCTGGTGCCCTGCCTGAATGACCATCCGGATTGGGTGACGGCCCTGAATACACTGTGCGAGCGGGCGCATGTACGGGCTTAATGTCGGCAGTGAGGGGCTGCTGTAGCTGCATTGGTGCAGGCTGCGGCCCTCAGGTTTCACATTCGCTGTTGCCAGCGGCGCTCTCCCAACGAACGTGGCACAGCGCCACATCAATCCCGCTGGATAGACAGAATTCAAGCCAGCGGCGCTGGTGATCCTGCAGGCGATCGCCCGGGCCTTTTACCTCGATAAGACGGTAAGCACCGGATGCCGGCCAGAACTGGATCAGGTCGGGCAAGCCGGAGCGATGTGCCCGCAGACCTGCCAGCAGCCTTGAAAAGCAGGCCTGCAGGTCTTGCGGCGGGATGCAGTCCAGAGCCAGGCCCAGCAGTTCGCGGGTCAGTGTCGGCCAGTGAATAAAAGGGCAGGCGACCCCCTGTTTCTGTTCCCAGGTGTCGAACATGCGTGTTCGATAGTCCCCCGTATCCAGATCCGCCAGGCAGTTGTCGAACAGGGTCTGGCGCCGGGAGACGAAATCGTCCCGATCAAGGTCCGCGGGTGCCGCATGAAACGGGTGGAAAAAGGCGCCGGGCAGCGGGGCATAGAGCGCGGGCCAGCACAGCAGGGCAAAGAGCCCGTTCAGCAGCGTATTCTCGACATAGCACACAGGGGCATCGGGCTTCGACAGGTGGGCCACGACCGCCATTTCCACCGAGCCCTGCGCAGGCATGGGCAGCACCAGCTGGATGTCGGGGATCGCGGGTGGCCGGGGTACGCGTGCAATCGCCTTGCCAAGGCGCCTTGCCAGGCGCTGGCGAATCCGCACCAGGCCCTGCTGTTCGGCCGCATCGACGGGGGCTGCCAGGGCGTTACTGACCTGGCAAAAGACCTGTTCCGCCTCGCCGTGGCGCTCTTCCAGTCGCAGGCGCCGCAGCCGGGCCTCGCGATGGGCGCTGAGGCTGTAGGCTTGGCATGCCAGCGCTGCATCACCGGCGCGCTCTGCCATGCGCCCAAGGGTGAACAGCAGGCGTGCGCGGCGCGATTCCAGCCAGGGGTTAGGCGCCTGCTCGCGGGGGACTTCGGGCCAGATATTATCCGGGGCCTCACCGGCATCCAGCCGGTCGCGGCATGCCTGCAGGTGCAAATAACTGTCCACTTCACTGCGTTGGTGAAAGGCACGTGACTGCGGCGAGAAGGGCACGTTTTCATAGCGCTGTCGCCCGAGCTCAGCCAGCACGAACTCGGACCAGTCCTGGCGCAGGTTGCCGAAAAACATCAGCCGCAGGCGCTCAAACAAGGGGCCGCAGAGCAGCGCGACAACCGTATCCGCGATCTCCGGGCACCAGAGCTTTAGCGCAGCAGGGGCCGGCGATGTATCCGCCAGCGCTGCCAGCATGGCCTGCTTGGTGGCGCTGGGTTTAAGGCCGGCCTGTGCCAGCGGAATGCGCAGCGCTCGTGTCAGCTCAGCCCGGGTCAGCAAGGCAAACAGCTGCTCCAGCGACAGTGCAGGCTGAGGGTCGACCCACCCCTGGCTGATCAGCGGTTGCAGTGCCACTGCGGCCTGGCCGATCTCCGCATAGGCCAGTTTGGATGTGCGAAACTGATCCCCCTTGCGCATGACCATTCGCACCAGCAGTGCCTGGGACGCGTCGGGCAGCGCGTCGAATTGCTGCAGCCGGGCGGCTTCCCCGGGTGTCAACAGGTCGGCATGGTGTGTGGTTACCCATTGCACGACGCTGCGAAAATTCTGCAGGTAGTAGCGCGGGTTATCGAGGCTGGCCGTTACCGGCCGGTCGAATCCTGATTCCAAGCGGTTGTCCTTCTGTCGTGCAGGCAGCTGTCACGTTTAGCGATATCCTGTACACCTGCCGGAGCGTTCTATCGAGTAGAATGCCGCAAAAGCCTTTCCAATGCCCTATACCGGTTCGCTGCATGAGTGATATTGCGCACACCTTTTCGCTGCAGCTGGTGATGCTGCTGGCGTTTACCTTTGTTGCCGCCGGTTTCGTCAAGGGACTCTGCGGTTTCGGCATGCCGCTGATCGCAATTCCCGTGGCGACTTTGCTGACCGCTGTGCCGGTGACCACTGCAATGGGCTGGTCCATGGGGGCCATAGTGGCAACCAATGTGGTTCAGGTACTGCTGGGGCGTCGACATCTGCATGTCATCCGCAGACTCTGGCCACTGTTCGGCGCCATGTTGCTGTCGATGCTGGTGTCGGTCCAGCTGCTGGCCTACTTCAGCTCACAAGTGCTGTCGATGCTGGTCGGCATGATGATACTGGTAACGGTACTGTCGCAGCTGCTGCGACCCAGGCAAGTCAGCCCGCGCTGGCAGCCCGCGTTTCTGGGTGCGAGCGGGCTGATCAGCGGTGTGCTGGGTGGAATGACGTCCTTTTTCGGCTTTCCAGCCGTGCAGGCCCTGTTGGCGATGGAGCTCGAGAAGGGGGAATTCGTGTTTGCGATCAGCCTGATGTTCCTGTCGGGCAGCTTGATCATTGGTTCGGCGCTGGGGTCTCATGGCCTGATGTCATCGGACGATCTGATGATCTCCTTCAGTTGCGTGTTGCCGGCGCTGATCGGGCTCTGGCTGGGCCGCTTTGGCCGTGAGCGACTGTCGGTGGCGGCTTTTCAACGGATCGTGCAGGTGGTCCTGCTGGGCACGGGCAGCAGCATGGTGTTGAGTGGCTGGATGCACTAACAAGGCGGCGGGCCCCGGGTATTTTCTTCAGCCGCCTTTGGCATCCGCCTTGTAGTGGTAGGCGTACTACACCACCGGGATCACCAGCAGGGTCAGCAGTGTCGAGACCAGAATACCGAATATCAGTGAGACCGACAGTCCGCTGAATATCGGGTCATCGAGGATGAAGCCCTGACCGGCACCGGCACCGGCATGGCGGCCACCGCGGGCAGTTTAGGTCGCTGCATGTTGTCGTATTGTCATTTCACCGCCTTGTAGTGGTAGGCGTAGTACACGACCGGGATCACCAGCAGCGTCAGCAGTGTCGAGACCAGAGTACCGAATATCAGTGAGACCGACAGTCCGCTGAATATCGGGTCATCGAGGATGAAGCCCTGACTGGCACCGGCACCGGCATGGCGGCCACCGCGGTCAGTTTAAGGTCGGTGCATATTGTCGTATTGTCATTTCACCGCCTTGTAGTGGTAGGCGTAGTACACCACCGGGATCACCAGCAGCGTCAGCAGTGTCGAGACCAGAATACCGAATATCAGTGAGACCGACAGTCCGCTGAATATCGTGTCATCGAGGATGAAGCCCTGACTGGCACCGGCACCGGCATGGCGGCCACCGCGGTCAGTTTAAGGTCGGTGCATATTGTCGTATTGTCATTTCACCGCCTTGTAGTGGTAGGCGTAGTACACCACCGGGATCACCAGCAGCGTCAGCAGTGTCGAGACCAGAATACCGAATATCAGTGAGACCGACAGTCCGCTGAAAATCGGGTCATCGAGGATGAAGCCCTGACTGGCACCGGCACCGGCACCGGCATGGCGGCCACCGCGGGCAGTTTAGGTCGGTGTATGTTGTCGTATTGTCATTTCACCGCCTTGTAGTGGTAGGCGTAGTACACGACCGGGATCACCAGCAGTGTCAGCAGTGTCGAGACAAGAATGCCGAATATCAGTGAGACAGACAGTCCGTTGAAAATCGGGTCATCCAGGATGAAGAAAGCGCCCAGCATGGCGGCTACCGCGGTCAGTATAATGGGGCGCGCGCGTATGAGGGTGGCATCCACCACTGCCTGCTCCAGCGGCTTGCCGTCGCGCAGCTGCTGCTGGATAAAGTCCACCAGCAGGATGGAGTTGCGCACGATAATGCCGGCCAGGGCGATCATGCCGATCATGGAGGTGGCGGTGAACTGCTTGTCCAGCAGCGCGTGGCCGGGCAGGATGCCGATCAGCGTCAGCGGGATTGGCGCCATGATGATCAGCGGCAGGCTGTAGGAGCGGAACTGGGCCACCACCAGCAGGTAGATCAGGATCAGCCCCACCGAGTAGGCCAGGCCCATGTCGCGGAAGGTCTCAAAGGTGATCTGCCATTCGCCGTCCCATTTCAGGCTCCAGGCATAGGGGTTGTCGGGCTGCCCGGTGAAAAACTGCTGCAGCGGTGCGCCCAGGATTGGTTTTTCGGCCAGTTGTGACGCTACCTCGGCCATGCCATAGAGCGGGCTGTCCAGCGGCCCGGCCATGTCGCCGGTGACAAACATCACCGGCAGCAGATCCTTATGATAGAGCGTCTGGTCGCGGTTGCTCCAGCGAAAGTCGGTGACTTCGCCAACGGGCACCAGGGCGCCGGTGGCGCTGCGCACCCGCAGTGCGCCCAGCGCATCGATGTCGGCCTTGTTGCCCTCGCTGAATTCCAGCCGTATCGGTATGGGGTATTTGCTGTTTTCACTGTGCACGTAGGAGGCATCTTCACCGTGCAGGGCGGCACTGAGCGCATTCACCACGCTACGCTGGCTGACCCCCAGGTGCGAGGCGCGCTGCCGGTCGACGGCGACAATGAGTTTGCGCTGTGGCGCCTCGATGAAGTCGTCGACATCGACAATATCGGGGGTCGCTTCCATGAGCTGGCGCACGGCCCGCGCGGCCTCGATCTGGCCACCGTAGTCCAGCCCGTAGATCTCGGCCACCAGCGGCGCCAGCACCGGCGGCCCCGGCGGCACTTCCACGATCTTGACGTTGGCGCCCAGCGCGCGGCCGATGTCCTGCAACGGGGCGCGCAGGGCGCGGGCGATGTCGTGACTCTGGCGCTGGCGCAGATGCTTGTCGACCAGGTTGACCTGAATATCACCCTGATAAGGCGCGCTGCGCAGGTAATACTGGCGCACCAGACCGTTGAAATTGATCGGCGAGGCGGTGCCGGCGTAGGTCTGGTAGTCGGTGACTTCGGGGACGGTACTTATGCGGTCCGCCAGGGCATTGAGCACCCGGTTGGTGTCTTCCAGTGGCGTGCCCTCGGGCATTTCAACCAGCACCTGAAACTCCGACTTGTTGTCGAACGGCAGCATTTTCATGACCACCCACTGCATGCCCGCCATGCCGAAGGAGCCCGCGATCAGCAGCAGCAGCGCCAGCAGCAGCAGTACCCGCGCGGCGCGGCCGCGCCTTGCCCGCAGGAACGGCTGCATCAGGTGCGCGAACAGCACCTGCAGTTTGCTGCGGGGCTGTTGGGGTTCAGGGTGCTCATGGGCGGGGGGGGCCTTCAGAAACACCCGCCGGTACAGCCAGGGCGTGAAGACAAAGGCCACCACCAGCGAAATCAGCATGCCCATGCTGGCGTTGATGGGAATCGGCGCCATGTAGGGGCCCATCAGGCCCGATACGAAGGCCATCGGCAGCAGCGCCGCAATCACCGTGAAGGTGGCAAGAATGGTCGGGCCGCCGACCTCGTCGACGGCACCGGGGATTGCCTCGGTCAGGCTCTTGCCACCGAGGTGCATGTGGCGGTGGATGTTCTCGACCACCACGATGGCATCGTCCACCAGTATGCCGATGGAAAAAATCAGTGCGAACAGCGAGACCCGGTTCAGGGTGAACCCCCAGGCCCAGGAGGCGAACAGCGTGATCGCCAGCGTGACGATGACGGCCGCACCGACCACCAGCGCCTCGCGCCGGCCCAGGGTAAGCAGCACCAGTAGCACGACCGAGGCGGTGGCGAATGCCAGCTTCTTGATCAGGGTCTGGGCCTTGTCGTTGGCGGTTGCGCCGTAATTGCGCGTTATTGTGGCCTGTACCCCGTCGGGCAGGAAGGTGCCGCGCAGCTGCGCGAAGCGAGCGATCAGCTTGTCGGCCACCTCGACCGCATTCTCGCCGGGCTTCTTGGCCACGGCGATGGTCACCGCCGGCTGGCGTGCCATGGCCGCCAGGCCCTTGTTGCTGGCGGCAGGACCGGTGCCGAACTGCACGTAGCGCGCCGGCGTATCGGCCCCATAGCGAATGTCGGCGACATCGCGCAGAAACACCGGCGCGCCCTGGTTCAGGCCGACGACCAGGTCTGCCACCTCTTGCGCATTGATCAGAAAGGTACCGGCCTGGATCTGGATTTCACGGTTGTCCGCCACGGCGCGTCCGGCATCGCTGGAGGTGTTGGCCGCCAGCAGGGCGTGGCGCAGGTTGTCGATATCAATGCCGTGTCCGGCCAGGCGCTGCGGATCCAGCAGCACGTGCACCACGCGGTCGGGGCTGCCGATGGTGTCGATGTCGCGGGTGCCGGGCACGCGCTGCAGTTCCGCCTCGATGGCGTGGGCAATGCGGGACAGTTCATAGGCGCCGATGGCCGGGTCTTCGCTCCACAGGGTACCGGCGACGATCGGCACATCGTCGATGCCCTTGGGCTTGATCAGTGGCTGGCCGATACCGCTGTTGGGCGGCAGCCAGTCGCTGTTGGAATAGAAGGCGTTGTAAAGGCGCAGGATGGTATCGCTGCGTTTTTCGCCGACCTCGAACTGTACCGTCAGTACCGCCATGCCGGGCTGCGAGGCCGAATAGATGTGATCGACACCGGCCAGTTCCGACAGGATCTGCTCGGCCGGCGTGCTCACCAGCTGTTCCACCTCCTTGGCGGAGGCACCGGGAAAGGCAATGAAGACATTGGCAAAGGTAACGTCGATCTGCGGTTCTTCCTCGCGCGGCGTGACCAGCACGGCGAACAGGCCCAGCAGCAGACCGACCAGCGCCAGCAGCGGCGTTATTTCGGTGGTCAGAAAACGCCGGGCAACGGCGCCGGATATTCCCAGTCGTCTCGGCTCGCTCATGGGGTTACCGCGGTATTGAGGGCTGACTGCTGTTTCAGTGCGATGCCCGCGGCTATGGGTTCCAGCGCCACGCGCTCGCCGGCCACGAGCCCGGCCAGCACCGCAAGCTGGCCATCGGCGCGGGCGGTGCCGATGCGCAGCTGGCGAAACTCGATACGGTTGTCAGGGTGCACCACATAGGCAGCGGTGACTTCACTGCGCTGTACCACCGCGCTGGGCGGCAGCAGCAGTGCCTGTTCGCTGCCGCGCTTGAAGGCCACCTTCACCAGGGTGCCGGGGAACAGGCCGTGGTCGCCTTCCGGTAGGGTCACCTTGACCTGGAAACTGTGGGTCTTCGGATCCGCGGCCGGGGGAATGCGGACTTCGCTCGCCACCAGCTGTCCGCCACCGGGCAGGATAACGCGGGCCTGGCGATGTTCGCGCAGCGGGCCGATCAGGCTCTGTGGCACATCGACCAGCGCCCGCAGGTGCTCCAGCGACAACCCGGTCATCAGCGGCGTGCCAAGCGTGGCCATTTCACCGAGCTGGATATGCCGCTCTTCGACGATGCCGCTGTAGGGCGCGCGCACAACCATGTGCTCCAGGCGCTCTTTGGCCTGGTTGAGTACCGCCTGGGCCGCGTTTACCCGGGCCTTTGCTGAGGCATAGGCGGCGGTGGCGCTGTCCATCTGCGCTTTGGCAATCAGTTTGCGGGCATAGATGTCGCTGATCCGCTCGTAATCCTGGCGGGCCTCGTTGAGGCGGGCCTGGGCTTCGTGCAGGTTTGCCTCGGCGCTGCGTACCTGCTCCTGCTGTTCGGTGTCACGAAAGCGGACGATGACGTCGCCCTTCTGCACGTAGTCGTTCACATCAAAGGGCAGTTCGACGACTCGCGCATTGGTTTCGGCGGCCACGGTGGAGCGGTTGACGGCTTCCAGGCTGCCATCGAGCAGGGTTTCCCGATCGATGGTCTGCAACTGTGCGGTCATGGTCGCAAGCTGGGGTGCGCCGGGTGCCGGGTCGTCTGCAGCCGAGGCCAGCACGGCCGTCGCGGCCAGCACCCATCCGATAATCCGTTTCAAACGATGCATGAATGTCCTCCGGTCACACCAGCCTGGCGGGCCTTTGTGCCGCAAATCCGTATCAGGTCCGACCGGCTGTCAGGCTCAGTGGCTCTTGAACGCGGGTCCCGCGCTGAAGCCGAGCCATGCCAGTGCCCGTGCCAGCGGGCAGAAACCCGTGAATGAGGCCTGCAGCATGTTGGCGCCGACAAAGGCGGTGACCCAGAGCCAGTAAACCGAGTGTAGCTGCGAAAGCAGCAACGAGAGCAGGATAAAGCTGCCTGCCAGGCGGAAAATCAGGACGTCGATGTTGGTGGATGAAGTCATGGTGTCTCTCCTGCATGTGAGGCTGCTTAACAGTACTGTTCGTGCAGCAGTTCAATAATCTTCAGTGCCAGCCCGTTGGCGATACGGTAATGGATACTCTGGCTTTCGCGCCGGGTTTCCACCAGGCCATCGCGACGCAGCACTGACAGATGCTGCGACAGCGCCGACTGACTCAGTTGCACGCGGGCATTGAGTTCGCTGACCGACAGCTCGCCTTCGCTGAGCAGGCACAGAATCATCAATCGGTGTGGGTTGGCCAGTGCGCGCAGAAGCTGCGCGGCCGGTTCGATATGCTGGCCAATGCGAGACGGATCAGGGCGGCTTGGCGTGGCCGGGTTTCCTGCGCTGCGTGTACTGTTCATAGCGAACTCACATTGGTTTTTATTTACATATAATATTTCTAATTTAGTATAGTTGAATGTATCGAGTTGCACGCGGTTTGACAACGGTGCGCGCGAGTCGAAAGTCTCAGGACTGATCTGGATCAAGGAAGCGGGACGGTTTGCGGCTCAGACTGGCCGGGACCGGAATATTACAGGGTCACAAGCACTTAACGGAGCGATCATGCTGGAGATTTTTACCTACCTGGCCGATGTACTGGTGTACAACCTGGCCGGGTTGGATCCGTCGTTAAAAATCGCGGATGCACTGCATTTCTTTATTGAAGATACCACCAAGATCTTTGCGCTGTTGCTGTTGATGATCTATCTCATTGCGCTGGTTCGTGCCTCACTCAGGGTAGAGCAGATACGGCAGTGGCTGGGTGGACGCAATCGTGGGGCGGGTTATCTGCTGGGGTCATTTTCAGGCGCCGTCACACCCTTTTGTTCCTGCTCCAGTATCCCGCTGTTTCTGGGCTTCACGTCGGCGGGAATACCCATTGGCATCACCATGTCGTTTTTGCTCACATCGCCGCTGATCAATGAGGTGGCGGTTGTGCTGCTGGGCACCTTGCTGGGATGGAAATTTACGCTGCTGTATATCATCGTGGGCATGGCCGTTGGCATTCTGGGCGGCGCGGTGCTCGATCTGATCCGGGCTGAGCGGCTGCTGCAGCCCTTTGCGGCGAAAGCCTATCTACGAGCGGACCAGGCGGGAGTCACGGCTGAGCCGCTTCGCCTCACGCTGTTCGAGCGTCATCAATTTGCACTGGGTGAACTGCGCGATATTTTCACTCGAGTATGGAAATGGGTCATCATCGGTGTGGGTCTGGGGGCGGCACTGCACGGCTTTGTGCCCGAAGGCTGGTTTGAGCAGCACCTGGGGCAAGGGCAGTGGTGGTCCGTACCGGCGGCAGTGGTGCTTGGCATTCCCCTGTATTCCAACGCCACCGGCGTGATACCGGTCATGGAGAGCCTGATCACGAAAGGTTTGCCGATCGGAACCACACTGGCATTCTGCATGAGTACAGTCGCAGCCAGCTTTCCGGAATTCATACTGCTCAAGCAGGTCATGCAGTGGCGTCTGCTGGCGGTGCTTTTTGCGCTGCTGCTGGCCGCTTTCACGCTGGTGGGCTGGACCTTCAACCTGCTGGCCCCGTTTATTCTCTGACGACAGGCGTACAACGATGAAAACGTTCAAGGTACTGGGTTCGGGCTGCAGCAAATGTCAAAAGACGGCCTCCTTCATCGAAAAGGTCGCCGCGGACATGGGGGTCGAGGTGCGTGTTATCAAGGAAACCGACCCCATGGTGATCATGCAATATGGCGTCATGAGCACACCTGCGGTTGTGGCAGATGAAAAGCTGGTACATAGCGGATCCATCCCCTTGCGTGGCGCGATTGAAGGCTGGCTGGCCGCCTGACCGGGCGGCGGGACTCCGCTGACAGCAGGGTTGAAAGACGATGCTGTCACGGTCCCGCGTGTCCTTTGTCGTTCGTGATAGTAGGATAGGCAGGTTCGCTGAACCGGTGGCGGTGCCGGGCTCGGTGCTGATCCGTTTCCATCCTGACAAAGGCACAGTATTCCATGCAGTATTCCGCTAGCCCGGCTCCTTTTTGGGCACGGCTATTCAATGTGGTGGCGGTTGTCTGCCTTGTGGTGATCGCCAGCCCCGGCTGGGCCCAGTCGCGTGCGGTTGAAGGCGCCAGTACCCGGGCGCCTATTATCGTCGGCGGCGACCATTACCATCCCCCGTACGAGTTTCTCGACCAGGACGGCCAGCCGGCCGGGTACAACGTGGAGCTGACCCGTGCCATCGCCGAGGTGATGGGGCTCGAGGTGAATATCGTGCTGGGCGAGTGGGCCGATATGCGACAAGGCCTGGAGGACGGCCAGATCGATATCCTGCAGGGTATGTCCTATTCGCAGGAACGGACACAAGTCTTTGATTTCTCGCCACCCCACGCCATCGTGCACCAGTCGATATTCGCCCGCCGCGGTGATCCGGTGGTGGGTGTTGACGGGCTGCGTGGCAGGGAGGTGATCGTCCAGAACAAAGACATCATGCACGAGTACCTGCTGGCCCATCAGGTCGGTGCGCACTTTGTCACCACTGATACCCATGCCGATGCGCTGCGCCTGCTGGCGTCGGGCAAGCACGACTATGCACTGGTGGCGAACCTGCCGGCGCTCTATCTGAGCCAGCAACTGGGGCTGAGCAATATTGTGCCGGTGGCCAATCCGTTTTCGCTGCGTTACGGCTATGCGGTAAAAAAGGGCAATTCGGACCTGCTCGCCAAGTTCAGCGAGGGGTTGGCGATTCTCAAGAACACCGGCCGCCATCAGGCCATCTACGACAAATGGCTGGGGCCGCTGGAAGAGACCAGCAGCATTCCCTGGAAAAAAATCGGCCTGGTCGGGGCCGCAGCGTCGGCCGTCCTGCTGCTGATTCTCGGGGGCATCGTGGTCTGGAATCGCATGCTCAAGCGGGAAGTCGCCAGCCGGACCGACGAGCTGCGCCAGCAACAGCTGCAGCTGATCCAGGCCGACAAGATGACCTCGCTGGGCATTTTGGTGTCCGGCGTGGCCCATGAGATCAACAATCCCTGCAGCTTCCTGCTGTTCAACCTGCCGATCGTGCATGATGCCTGTCGGGACTCGCGCGAGATCCTGGAGGCGCATTACCAGGCGCACGGCGATTTCGAGTACGGCGGGCTGGCGTATTCGCGGATGCGGGACGAGATCCCGCTGATACTCGACGGCATGCATGAAGGGGCCCAGCGCATTCGGCGCATCGTCGGCGACCTCAAGGATTTCGCCCGCCAGGGCGATGCCGAGCTGAACGAGTCGCTGGATCTTAACGAGGTCGTGACCAAGGCGGTCCGCCTGGTCGACAAGTCGATCCATAGCGCCACCGACCGGTTCGAGACGGAGTTCGCGCCTGCCCTGCCTGCGGTCAGGGGCAACAGCCAGCGCATCGAGCAGGTGGTGATCAACCTGATCCTCAACGCCTGCCAGGCGCTGGACGGCCCCGGGCAGGGGATCTTCCTGCGCACCTATCAGGCCCCGGCCGCCAACCGCGTGATACTGGAGGTTCGAGACCAGGGCCGGGGGATCGATCCGGCCTCGAAGTCCCGGCTCACCGATCCCTTCTTCACCACCCGGCGCGAAAGCGGCGGCACCGGACTGGGGCTGTCCGTTTCCGCGGGCATCGTGCATGAGCATGGCGGCACCCTGACGTTCGATTCCAGCCCGGGGCAGGGGACCTGCGTCACGCTCTCGCTGCCGGCATTGGCCGCGAGTGGGTCCGATACCGTATTATCGGATCGGCCGGCTGCAGGCTGAATTTCGCCGCCTGCCGTTACCGCCCGTAAAAGATGCTTGGAAGTAGCTCCTGATGACCACAACCCTCTATCCCTCTTTCGGCCTGTTGCTGGTCGATGACGAACCGATTTTTCTGCACAGCCTGAGCCTCACGCTGGAGCGTTCCTGTGGTATCACCCATGTGCACCGCTGCGAGGACAGCCGGGACGTGATGGCGGTACTGGCCCAGGAGAATATCGGCCTGGTCACGCTCGACCTGACCATGCCGCACCTGTCCGGGGAGGCGCTGCTCAGCCAGATCGTGGAAGAGCACCCGGAGGTCGGTGTCATCGTCATCAGCGGTTTGAACCAGGTGGAAACCGCCGTCAACTGCATCAAGCTCGGGGCTTTTGACTATTTCGTCAAGACCGATGAACAGGACCGGCTGATCGACGGCATTCGGCGCGCCATTGAGCTGCAGGAACTGCGGCATGAAAACCAGGCGCTGCGCCGGCGCGTGCTGTGTGACAGGCTGGAACAGCCGGAAGCCTTTGCGTCGATCGTGACCGGGGACAAGGGCATGCGTTCGGCGTTCAAGTACCTGGAGTCGGTCTCTGTGAGCCGGCAGCCGATCCTGATCAGCGGTGAAAGCGGCGTGGGCAAGGAACTGATTGCCCGAGCAGCCCATCACTTGAGCGGGCGCAAGGGGCCACTGGTCTGCGTCAACGTGGCGGGGCTGGACGATAACGTCTTTGCCGATACCCTGTTCGGTCATCAACGCGGTGCCTTCACCGGGGCGGATTGCGCGCGTGCAGGCATGATCGAACAGGCGGCCGAAGGGACGCTGTTCCTCGACGAGATCGGTGATCTGAGTCCGGCGTCCCAGGTGAAACTGCTGCGGCTGTTGCAGGAAGGCGAATACTATCCGCTGGGCAGCGACCGTCCCAAGCGGATGCGTGCCCGCATCCTGGTCGCAACCCATCAGGATCTGGCGCAGAAGCAGGCGGCTGGGGAGTTCCGCAAGGATCTTTACTACCGGCTGCGAACCCACCAGGTGCATATACCGCCGTTGCGTCAGCGCAGGGGCGACATAGTGCTGTTACTGGATCATTTCCTGGCCGAGGCCGCGGCCGAACTGGGCAAGCACAAGCCGACGATACCGCGGGAGCTGCCCGTGCTGCTTGCCAATTTCGCCTTTCCGGGCAATGTGCGCGAGCTGCGCGCGATGGTGTTCGACGCCATGAGCGTGCACCGCTCGCGGATGCTGTCGATGGAGGTGTTCAAGCGCGCCATTGATCAGAATCAAACGGGCCTGAGTCATGAGCCGGTGCAAGGACAGTCTGTTTTCGTCGCCGACGAGCCGTTGCCGGCGCTGCACGACGTGGCCGACCTGCTGGTGGAGGAGGCGATGCGCCGTGCCGAGGGCAATCAGTCCATCGCATCGCGGCTGCTGGGTGTCTCGCAGCCGGCATTGAGCAAGCGCCTGAAGAAGCTGTCAACTGGCGACTGAACCCCTATAACCTGCGCATTTCCTATAACCTCGAAAGAATTCACATAACACTTTGATTAGTAAGTGCTTATTGTTTTTTTGTGAAATTCCGGTGTATTTGGTTATACCCCTTCGATATTAAACTCGATCTCCTCGTTCGTTCTTTAGTTATTTAAAAACAAAGAGTTAGTCGGTGTCCGTGAGGCTGGCACACTGCTTGCTCTATTCAATTGGACGGCTACCCGCCTGTGGCACTCAGCAGCGCTCGACGCCAGAACGCCAGGGCAGGGAATATCTGAGCGATATTCCCTGCCCTGGCGTCGGTACTGAATTCGGTAGCGGTGATCTGCACAGCCGCGCTCGAAGAGACGCGGGATGCCGTCACGCAGCGGGGGTGGTTTCCATGTGGCCTGTCCAGCAGTGTGCCGGGCCTGGCGTTTTCCGATGTGTCGGGGAACGGGCAGAGTCTTGGCGTCCGTGTTACGGCCGTGGAGCCTTCGCGCACCTTCAAGCGCTTTGCGTGTAGCCCTGCGGTGTAAGCGGGCCTGCACTTCTCTCAATAATAAAACAACGGGGCTTTTTTGATGCTGGATTTTCTCAATGACATTCTCTGGGGCAAGGTACTGATCGCATTGCTGATCGCCGTCGGCATTGGCTTTACCGTCGCATCACGCTTCGTACAGTTTCGCTACTTCGGCCGCATGTTCCGGATCCTCAGCGCCAGCCAGGCGTTTCAGCGCGACAAGCACGGTCACCTGAGTTCGTTTCAGGCGCTGCTGCTGTCGGTCGCCGGCCGTGTCGGTGGCGGTAATATCGCCGGCGTCGCCGTTGCGATCACCCTCGGTGGACCGGGTGCCATCTTCTGGATGTGGATGGTCGGCCTGATGGGCATGGCCACCAGCTACCTCGAGTGCACCCTGGCGCAGGCCTACAAGCAGGCGGAACCGGACGGCTCCTACCGTGGCGGACCGGCCTACTACATCGCCCGCGGTCTGGGCAGCAACTGGAAATGGCTGGCCGGTCTGTACTCCGTGCTGCTGCTGCTGACCTTCGGTTTCGGCTTTACCGCCCTGCAGTCCTACGCCGTGGCCACCTCCTTTGAGGATGCCTTTGGTGTGCCGGTGTTCTATTCCGGTATTGGTCTGGCGATGATCGTCGGCCTGATCATCTTCGGCGGCGTCAAGCGTATCGCCAAGGTGTCCGAGGTGCTGGTACCGGTCATGGCCGGCGGCTATATCCTCACTGCGCTGGTGGTGCTGGGCATGAACCTGGAGCGCATTCCCGATGTCTTCATGCTGATCGTCAAGAGCGCCTTTGGCCTTGAGCCGGCTATCGGCGGCGGCATCGGTGCCGCCATCATGATGGGTCTCAAACGCGGCCTTTTCTCCAACGAAGCGGGCCTGGGCAGTGCTCCTAACGTGGCGGCGGTGGCCTATGTGCCGCACCCGGCCAACCAGGGCATCGTGCAGTCGTTCTCGGTGTTTATCGATACCCTGATCATCTGTTCGGCCACGGCCTTCATCATCCTGCTCAGCGGCGTCTATGACCCGGCCAGTATGAGCGACATCGGTGGTGTGGCGCTGACGCAGGCTTCCCTGGCCGAGCACGTCGGTGAATGGGGCCGCAGCTTCGTCAGCGTTGCGCTGCTGCTGTTTGGTTTCAGCACCATTCTGTACAACTACTACCTGGGTGAAAACAGCATCAACTACTTCACCGACGACAACCAGAACCTGTTCAATGGCTTTCGGGTCGCCATCATTGGCCTGGTGTGCTGGGGCGCCACCACGGACCTGGGCACGGTGTTTGCCTTCGCCGATGTGACCATGGGTCTGCTGGCGGTGGCCAACCTGATCGCCCTGATCATGCTGATCAAGCCGGGCCTGCGCATCATGCGTGATTTCGATGACCAGATCAGCGCCGGTATTGAGCAGCCGATCTTCGACGCCGCCAAGTTTAGCGACCTGAACATCGATGCTGCTGCCTGGGAGATCGAGCCGGAAGACCTCGAGCAGGTTCCGCAGGGCGCTGCCGCAGGCGCTGTCAGCTCCAACTGATCCGAGCACCCCAAGCCAAGGGCGACGCGCGGCTGGCTGCATGCCCGTCGCGCGTCGCCGGCGGCTTTTTATGTTCAGGACGAACAGTTCCTGTAAATCGCTGCTGCGTTTACAGGATTTCCGCCATCCATGGCGGTCACTGACTTTGTGCTC
Source organism: Marinobacterium rhizophilum DSM 18822 (assembly GCF_000378045.1). Classification (GTDB taxonomy): domain Bacteria; phylum Pseudomonadota; class Gammaproteobacteria; order Pseudomonadales; family Balneatricaceae; genus Marinobacterium_A; species Marinobacterium_A rhizophilum. The sequence continues at coordinate 272,078 of NZ_KB899091.1, read as the reverse complement.
CTGCAAAGTCAGGTTTCCCGCCATCCATGGCGGTCATGCCGCGGGTGCAGGGATGCGCAGGCGCGGCGATCCATTGCCAACCTTTACCGAGCTTCACGCAGGTGTTATATGCCCGACTCCGGTCTTCTCAATAATAAAGAACAACTCCTGACCCGTCTTACCGAGTGCCTGGAGGCACGCTTTCCCATGCAGGAGGTGACTGCGATCAGCGAATTCGCCCGCCAGTACTACCAGGTCGTACCAGTCAATGAACTGATGCAGGCCCCGCCGGAGGATCTGCACGGCGTCACCCTGTCCGCCTGGCAGTTCCTGCAGCAGTATGATGCCACGGCGCCGAAAGTGCGGGTGTTCAATCCCGACTACGAACAGCACGGCTGGCAGAGCCAGCATACCGTGATCGAGATCCTGCAGGGCGACACGCCGTTTCTGGTGGACTCGGTACGCATGGAGCTGAACCGGCGCGAGCTGGTCATACATGGCATCTGCAATACGGTACTGCGGGTGGCTCGCAACGACGGCCGGCTGGAGGTCTTGCAGCCGGCGGGCGAGTGCGACGCGGGGGGGCGGCTCGAGTCGCTGATTCACCTCGAGATCGACCGGCAATCCGATCCCGAGGTCATGAAAACGATTCAGCAGGGGATACTCGACGTGCTCGCCGATGTGCGGATCGCCGTGGCCGATTTTCCGGCGATGCAGGCCCGTGCGGCGCAATTGCTGGACCGGTTGCCGCAGCCTCCGGCCGAAGGGGAGATCGATGAGTCCCGGGCCTTCCTCGACTGGCTGCTCGATGACCGCTTCATTTTCCTCGGCGTCGAGGAGTTCGATCTCGCAGACGGCGCCAACGCGGTACAGTCGCCCGCCGGGCCGTCACTCGGGATCGCCAAACGGTGCCGTGGCGAAACCCTGACCGGGGAGCTGAAAGCCGCGCCGGGCAATGCACCGCTCGATTTCGCCAGGGCCGGCCGGCGTTCGCGGGTGCACAGACCCGCCTACCTGGACGTGGTCCGGGTGCGGCACCTGGACGAGCATGGCGAACCGGTCGGCGAGTGCCGTTTCATCGGCCTTTACACCTCGTCGGTCTATCGGCAGTCACCGCTGCAGATCCCGGTCGTGCGCCGCAAGATCGAGGCGGTGATCGAACGGGCGGGCTTTATCCACGCGGGCCACAGCCGCAAGGCGCTGCTGGACGTGCTGGAGGACCTGCCGCGTGAGGAGCTGTTCCTGGCGTCCCCGGAGGAGCTGTACCGCATCGCCATGGGCGTGTTTGATCTGCAAGAACGGCACAAGGTGCGGCTGCTGGTGCGCCGGGAGGCGTGCAGCCGCTTCTATTCCTGTCTCTACTATGTGCCGCGGGAGCAGTTCAGCAGCGCGCTGCGCCAGCAGGTGCAGGATGTGCTGACCGAGCAGTTGCAGGCGCAGGAAACCGAGTTTCGCACCCGCCTCAGTGAATCGACACTGGCCCGGGTGCATTTTGTTGTCCGCGTGGATCCGCAGACCGCGGTGGCCTTTGATGGCGCGGCGCTCGAGGGGCGCGTCGTCGACGTCTCGCGGGCCTGGAACGATGAGCTGCGGCGGGAACTGCTGGAAGCCAGCGGCGAAGAAACCGGCAATCGCCAGAATCAGCTGTTCGGCCAGGCGTTCCCATCGGCCTACCGCGAGCATTTCTCGCCGCGCAGCGCCGTCATCGATATCCAGCACCTCGACGGCCTGACGGCGGCCCGGCCGCTGGCCATGAGCTTTTACCGTGCGCTGGAGCCGCAATCCGATCTGCTGCGCTGCAAGCTCTACCGGGCCGGCGAGCCGCTGGTACTGTCCGATGCGTTGCCCATCCTCGAGCAGCTGGGGTTCCGGGTGCTGGGGGAACATCCCTATCCGGTGCGGGCGCGCGATGGCCGCAGCCTGTGGCTGCATGACTTCACGCTGACCCCCGCGACGGCCGGGCCGGTGGAGCTCGAGGCGATCAAGCCCCTCGTGCAGGAGACCTTCCTGCGACTGTGGAACGGCGAGGCGGAAAACGACCCCTTCAACCGGCTCGTGCTGGCGGCGGGGCTGCCCTGGCGCGAGGTGGCACTGCTGCGCGCCTTCGCGCGCTACGCCAAACAGCTGGGCTTCGGTTTCAGCCAAACCTACATGGCCGAGGCGCTGGGCCGACACCCACATATCGCCCGCCAGCTGGTGGCACTGTTCCGCGCCCGGCTGGAACCGGTGCGCCAGGCCAGCGCCAAGGCCAGGACGCTGGCCGGGCGGCTCGAGCAGAGTGTCCTCGATGCGCTGGACCGGGTCGAGAGCCTGGATGACGACAAGATCCTGCGCCGCTACCTGGTGCTTATCCAGGCGACGCTGCGGACCAACTATTTCCAGAGCGGCAGCGACGGCCAGCCCAAAGGCTACTTTTCGTTCAAGTTCGATCCGCGGGCGATTCCCGACGTACCGCCGCCGCGGCCGATGTACGAGATCTTCGTCTATTCGCCGCGCGTCGAAGGCGTTCACCTGCGCGCTGGCAAGGTGGCTCGGGGCGGCCTGCGCTGGTCCGACCGGCTGGAGGACTACCGCACCGAAATCCTCGGCCTGGTGAAGGCGCAGCAGGTCAAGAATGCGGTGATCGTGCCGGTCGGCGCCAAGGGTGGCTTCGTGGCCAGGCAACTGCCGGCGGGCGGTGGGCGCGACGAGGTGCTGGCCGAGGGCATCGCCTGCTACCGGACTTTTATCAGCGGCCTGCTGGATCTGACGGACAATCTTGTCGGCGGCGAGCTGGTGCCGCCGGTCGATGTTGTGCGGCACGACGGCGACGATCCCTATCTGGTGGTGGCGGCCGACAAGGGCACCGCGACCTTCTCCGATATCGCCAACGACCTGGCATCGGATTACGGCTTCTGGCTGGGTGATGCCTTTGCTTCGGGTGGCAGCCAGGGCTACGACCACAAGAAAATGGGCATCACGGCGCGGGGCGGCTGGGAGTCGGTCAAACGCCACTTCCGCGAACGGGAGCTGGATGTCCAGAGCCAGGCCTTTACCGTGATCGGCATCGGCGACATGGCGGGGGACGTGTTCGGCAACGGCATGCTGCTGTCACGACATATCCAGCTGGTGGCGGCCTTCAACCATCAGCATATCTTCATCGATCCCGACCCCGATGCGGCGACGGGCTTCGCCGAACGGGAGCGCCTGTTCGGGTTGCCGCGTTCGTCCTGGGCCGACTACGACAGCAGCCTGATCTCGGCCGGTGGCGGCATCTTCTCCCGCAGTGCCAAGTGGGTTGCGATATCGCCACAGATGCGCGAGCGCTTCGATATCGCCGAGGCGCGCTTGTCGCCGGCCGAGCTGATCAGCGCGCTGCTGCGCGCGCCGGTCGATCTGATCTGGAACGGCGGCATCGGCACCTACGTCAAGGCCAGCCATGAAAGCCAGACTGACGTTGGCGACAAGGCCAACGACGGCCTGCGCATCGACGCCCGGCAACTGCGCTGCCGCGTGCTGGGCGAGGGTGGCAACCTCGGTTTCACCCAGCTGGCACGGGTCGAGTTCGGCGGCCGCGGCGGTGCCTGCAACACCGATTTCATCGACAATGCGGGCGGCGTCGACTGCTCGGACCACGAGGTCAATATCAAGATCCTGCTCAACGAGCTGGTGGCCGGCGGCGACATGACGATGAAACAGCGCAACCGTCTGCTGCAGGAGATGACCGATGACGTCGCGACCCTGGTGTTGCGCAACAACTATCGCCAGGTGCAGGCGCTAAGCCTGGCCGAGCGCCAGGCGCAGCGGGCGCCTGACGAGTATCTGCGCCTGATCCATCAGCTGGAGGCCGGCGGGCGGCTCGACCGGGGGCTCGAGGGGCTGCCGGATGACACTGCCCTGGAGGAGCGCAGGACCCGGGGACTGAGCCTTACCAGGCCCGAGCTGTCCGTGCTGCTTGCCTATGCCCGGGCGCAGCTCAAGGAGGCGCTGATCAAGGCCCCGCGATTCATGGACGATGACTGCCTGATGCAGGCGCTGGAAAGCGCCTTCCCGCAGCGGATGGTCGCAGAGTTCCGCGAACCGCTGTACCGGCACCGGCTGCGACGGGAAATTGTCGCCACCCAGCTCGCCAACGATCTGGTCAATACCATGGGGTCAACCTTCGCGCATCGGCTGCAGCAATCGACCGGCATCGACCTCGCCGAGATCGTCATTGCCTACGTCATCGCCCGCGATCTCTTCGCGCTCCCCGACCTTTGGCAGCAGATCGAGGCCCTTGACAACCAGGTGCCGGCATCGGTACAGCTTGACATGATGGCCGATCTGATCCGACTGGCGCGCCGGGCCTGCCGCTGGTTCCTGCGTCAGCCCGACATGCTGCGCAACGCCGCGAAGACCCAGGCACGCTTCCGTGACGGCGTGGCGGCGCTCAGCCAGGGCCTCGACCAGCGCCTCAGTGGCGACCGGCTGGAGTCCTGGACGCTGCGCCATGCCGGCCTGATGGAGAAAGGGGTGCCGGAGGCGCTCGCCAAGATCGTTGCCGGTGCCGACTGTCTGTATCCGGCGCTCGCGATCATCGAAGTGGCTGAAAGGTCCGGCATGCCGGTCGAACAGGCCGCCGACGTCTACTATGGCCTGGGCGAGCGGCTGGATCTGCACTGGTTCGACCAGCAGGTGAAGGCGCTGATGGCCGACAGTCACTGGCAGGCGCTGGCGCGCGATGGCTATCGCGATGACCTGGACGCACAGCAGCAGGCACTGGCCCTGAGCGTCCTGCGCCTGGAGCAGACCCCGGACGCTTGCGGTACGCCGATCGAACGCTGGCTCTCGCGGCACGCCGCGGCGCTAGAGCGCTGGCAGCAGATGCTGGCGGACCTTAGGGCGGTCGGGCAGCAGGAAAGCGCGGTCTTTTCGGTGGCGTTGCGCGAACTCGCGCAACTGGCGCATCAAAGTGGAACGGTGGCGGACTGAGGTCCCGCACAGCTTGCAGACGGTAGTGGCTATCAAGGGATATCCAGGCGGGTAAAACGGCCTCTATTGAACGTGAAGCCAGGCTCGCAGGGCGGCCATTGGCGGGGCTTTAATCAGCGAGCGGGTCAGACGCTCCCGCGCAACGTTTAGCCGATCGGGGGCGAGTGGTGCTGAACGGTTGCGTGGCGCGGGTGGCGCCAGCCTGAATGATCAGGCCGACGGCGTGTCTGCCCTGAGGCGCCGGTTCGTCCGCCGTTAAGCGTCGCGCCCGGCGTCATCAAGTGATTCCTGAGCTTTTCCTTTTCAGCTGACATCAGTTGATTCCAGCCAACCCGCAAACGGCCAGACCGTTTGCGGGTTTTTGCGTTATGCGTCCCTTTTTATGTTCTTCGAAACCCTGAAGGCGCACCCTGGAGTGCAGCGCTGTGCAGGCTGGATCCTGCGCCTATCGTGGAGACTGAATCAACCAGGGGCCCGAAGGCCCCGAACAGGATGCTCCCGCCTCAGCGGAACGCGATGTCCCGCAGGAAGAGCGAGATCTGCGGGAAAGTTACCAGCAATACGGTGGCAAAGAGCAGGATCACGAGAAAGGGTGGCACGCCGCGGATTACGTCAATGAACGGGCGGCGGAATACCGCGACGGCCGTGAAGATGTTGCAGCCAAAGGGAGGTGTCGCCGCGCCGATGGCGACCTGCAATGTGATCAGTACGCCAACCAGTACCGGATCGAGCCCTGCAGTCTTGATCAGTGGTGCAAAGATCGGCACCAGAATCAGGATGACGACAATCGAGTCGACAAACATGCAGCCGATAAAGAAGGCGATGTTGATCGCCACCAGCGTCATGACCGGGCTGGCGCCTTCCAGCCCGATCGAGGCGATGAGCTGTTGCGGGATCTGGGCGTAGGACAGCACCCAGGAGAAGGCAGCACCGGCTGCGATCAGGATAAAAACCACCGACGTCACGGCGCCGGTCGACAGGGCGATCTCGAAGATATCGCGCGGCTTTATCGAGCGGAACACGATGACTTCCAGAACCAGCGCATAGAGCACACAGATGGCCGCGGCTTCGGTCGGGCTGAAGATACCGCCATAGATGCCGCCGACAACGATGGCCGGGAAGCCCATGGGCCAGATGGCCCGGCGAATAGAGGCCAGGCGTTCGCCCCAGCTGGCTTTCGGCTCGACCGGAATATTGTGCCGTTTGGCGTACCAGATGCAGTAGATCGAGAACAGCACGATTATCAGCAGTCCGGGTCCGAGGCCGGCGATGAACAGTTCCGATATGGACGTGCCGGAAATCACCCCGTAGATGATCATGCCGATCGAGGGCGGGATCAGGTAGGCCAGGTCAGCCGCATTGATGATCAGACCGATCGAAAATCCATCGTTGTAGCCGGCCTTAAGCATACGCGGGCGCATGGCTCCCCCGACAGCGACCACGGTGGCCTGCGTTGAACCGCAGACCGCGCCGAACAGGGCACAGGCGACGGTGACCGATACTGCAAGGCCACCACGGATATGGCCCATGAAGCGCATCACCACATCGACCAGTCGGTCGGCCGAATGGCCGCGAGTGATGATATCGGCGGCAAGGATAAACATCGGGACGGCAATCAGGGCGGCGGGTTTGACGCCACCAATCATCTGCTGGACCACTTGTTGCAGGCTCAGGTCCGGGAGATAGAGAACAAAGGCCAGCATCGCGGCGGCCAGCAGGGGCATCATCATCGGAAAGCCGGCGAGCAGCAGAACAATCATGATGCCGAGCATTACCAGGGACATGGCGGGCACTCCTCTTATTATCGGCAGTTATCGGATGGCCGTTCACCGTCGTCATCGACGGCGGGGTGGTCCTGGTTGTAGAGGTGCATCACTTCGGCGATCTCCGGGTCTTCGTATGCATCGACGGTCGTGAATGAGACATAGACTTCCGGGTCGGTCAGGTCGAGGTTTTTGAACACCGTCAGCAGGTACTGGATGCCGGTTAGCAGGAAGCCGATCACTACCCAGACATATGTCAGGTAGAGCGGAAACTGCAGCGCCGGCGTGACGCGGCCGCGGCGGGCGATCTTGGCCACGTACTCAAAGGCGTACCAGGCCAGCACGAACATGGCCACGGCTGTCACGGCGGCGATGACGATCATCAGCAGTTTCCTGGCGCGGATCGGCAGCACGTCATACAGCGCCGACATGCGGATATGGCGACCCTTGCGGGTTGCATAGCCCAATCCCATGAACGTGATGATGACGATCAGGAATTCGTTGAGCTCCTCGGTGAAATAGATGCTCTGCGAAAAAAGATATCGCCCGAACACGTTGGCGATGGTATTCAGCGCCATGATGATAATGCCCCAGCCCAGTACCAGCATTTCGGCCTTGCCAAGGATCTCGTCAAGCAGGGTAAAGATGTGGCGGGCTATTGAGCGCCAGGGATGCATCATTTTCCCCTTGGGTTGGGTAATCGCCTGATGGGAGATCATGTCTCGTTGGCTCATGGGTGACGTCTCCAGACGCAGTGGTGCGGCGCCTCTTAAGCCAGGAATTCTGATGCATAACTCTGCTCGGGATGGGCCAAAGTTACAGCGACACCCTCGTCGGAAGAAGCCGGTTCAGAATCACCTGATGCATTAGAGGGACGTTCAGTTGGCGCCACCATCATTGGATGGCGGCGTCCTCGGGAGGTCCTGGTCGGGCGCTTATTGAAGTGTTTCGACCTCAGCCAGCAGGGCGTCGAGCAGCGACTGTCCGCGGTCGCCGGCGATCTCGATGTAGGCCGAATGGGTGGCCTGACTGCGCTCGCGGAAAGCCGCGCGTTCCTCTTCATTCAGACGGATCATCTTGATGTCGGGGCGGGCCGTCTTGATCTGCTCGAGCTTTGTTTCATTGAACTGCTCGACGATACCCCGGATATAGTCCTGCAGTTCTGCAGTGGTCTCGCGGATCAATTGCTGGCGCTCCGTCGAAAGGGTTTCGTACCAGTCGGTGCCGGACATCACCGAGGTGACCAGCTCCTGTTCACCGGCCCAGATCATGTAGTCAGTGACTTCGTAGAACTTCATCTCCTCAATGGCCGAAACGGGATTGATCTGGCCGTCCACCTGCTTGAGCTGCAGGGCGCCATAGACCTCGCCGAAGGGCAGCGGTGTCGGACTGGCCCCCAGATCCTCATAGGCCTTGAGCAGAATCGGCGAGACCATGACCCGCATCTTGAAATTGTCGAAATCGGCCGGGTTGTGAATTTCGCGGTTGGTGGTCCAGACCTGCGGTCCTTCGGAATACAGGGTGTGGAGTTGCAACCCCTTGTGCTCGAAGTCCTGACTCAGGTCGTCGTAGATTACTTTGCTTGAGCCCAGCAGATTCGAAATGGCGGACGAGTCGGAGGGCAGGGTGTAGGTCAGCAGAAAAAGCTGGGACTCGGGCACGATGGTACCCAGGTTGCCGACCGAGACATTGGCGAACTGGACTACGCCATCGGCGACCTGTTCGACCAGCTCGGTGGGCGTGCCCAGGGTGCCCAACGGGTAGATGCGGATGCTGACATCACCGTGGGTCTTGGCTTCGATACGTTTTTTGAACTCCTGGGCGTAGCTGTCCATGATCGAGCCCGGGATCTCTTCTATCGCAAATTTCCACTCTTCGGCCAGCACCTGCGTTGATGCCAGGGCGATGGATGCCGACAGCATGGCACCTTTGAGCAGTGTCTTCAGCGTTCGCATGGTGAATACCCCCGTCGTTTTTTTTGGATTTATATAGGTTCGGTTCGTAACGGGGTCAGTATTGCAAATGCCTATTCATCTAAAAATATAAATTTTAATATGTTTATATTAAGTAATATTATGTAACAACGCCTGCTTTTGCAGTGGCCAAGCTTGGGATCTCCGTTATGTCAGCCTATTCGATGAAGCATATGCAGACCTTCTGTATGGTGGTGGAGTACGGCGGCTTCGTCGGTGCACAATCCGCACTGGGCATGAGTCAGCCGGCCATCAGTACCCATATCCGCGATTTCGAAATCCGCCTGGGTTTCCAGCTCTGTCATCGCGGTCGCAGCGGTTTCAGCCTGACGGAAAAGGGAGAGGTCGTGTACCGCAAGTGCCGGGAGATGCTGAACTCCATCTCGGATTTCGAAGCAGACCTTGGCGAGCTGCGCAATACGCTGACCGGTACCCTGCGTGTCGGGCTGGTCGACAATGTCATTACCAACCGCGATCTGCCGGTAGCTGATGCGATCCACCGTTTCTACAGCCGTAGCAATGATGTCTCGATCAAGCTGCTGGTGCTGGCGCCGGAAGATCTCGAGCGCGAGCTTCTCACCGGCAACATTCATCTTGCGATCGGCCTGTTCCAGAACCGCAGCAGTGCCATGACCTATCGTCACCTCTGCAGCGAGCATCACGGTTTCTATTGTGGCCGCCGGCATCCGCTGTTTGAGCGGCCCGCTCAGGAGATCAGCGTCGAAACGATCCGGCAGTTTCCGATCTCGTCCCGAACCTATCTGCAACATGCCGATCTGCAGCACATCAAAAAGAGCCGTAACGTCGCCTTCGTCTCAAATATGGAAGCCCAGGCGATACTGATTACAAGCGGCAGTTTTCTCGGTTTCCTGCCGACACATTATGCGCACCAGTGGGTCGAAAGCGGCGAAATGCGCGCCTTGGATCACCTGAATCTGTCGTGGGAGTCGGAGTTCAGTCTGGCGGTGCGGGCTTCGCCAGCCCCGCAGAATATCGTCCAGGTTTTCGTCAAGGACATTGAAGCCGCGCTGGGCGCCTTGGCGCAGAAGTAGGTTTTTCCCAACGCCAATGCGGTTTGAGCCTGAGCGCACTGGCATTTTTGCATCAAAAATCATGATGTAAACATTCTGTAATTTATATTTTTTGATGAAATTCCTTTTGCAATACTGCCCCTGTCACACGCAGCCCGGCCCCAAACGATCCGGTGTCAGGGCTCCTCATCAACAATAAATGCCGGTCGTTGACCGACCGCACACAGGGGTCATCAACTATGAGTGACAATGCCTACGAAACGGGTCGCCTGAACCTGCCATTTGTCGGATTCTGCACCTTCGGCAAGAACCGTACCTGCGAGGACTGGGACAACATCAAGGCCGACGTGGCCTTTATGGGCGCGCCCTTTGACTGCGGTACCCAGTGGCGTTCGGGTGCTCGCATGGGGCCCCGCGCCATTCGCGAAGCCTCCACGCTGTTTTCGTTCGGTCATGGCGGCGCCTATTCCTACGAGGAGGACACCCTCTATCTGGAAGGCGTTAATATCGTTGATATCGGTGATGCCGACATGGTGCATACCAACACCGAGAAGAGCCACGCCAACATTGAATATGGTGTGCGCAAGATTCTTGAGTCCGGTGCGCTGCCCGTCGTGGTGGGGGGGGATCATTCGGTCAATGCGCCCTGTATTCGGGCCTTCGAAGGGCGCGGTCCGATCCATATTATTCAGATCGATGCCCACCTTGACTTCGTCGACGAGCGTCACGGCGTACGCTTCGGTCACGGCAATCCGATCCGTCGCGCTTCCGAGCAGGCCTTCGTTACCGGCATGACACAACTGGGCATCCGCAATGTGTCGTCGTCCAACCGTACCGATCACAAGGACGCGGAAGCCGCGGGCTCAACCATTCTGTCGGTGCGCGACGTGCGCCGGCTGGGCACCCAGGGTGTGCTGGATCTGATTCCCAAAGGGGTCAATTACTACATCACCATCGATATCGACGGTTTCGACCCATCGATCGCACCGGGTACCGGTACGCCAAGCCATGGCGGCTTCAACTACTACGAGGTGATGGAGGTTCTGCAGGGCGTGGCTTTCAGTGGCGATGTGGTTGGAATCGACCTCTGCGAAGTGGCGCCGGACTACGATCACAGCGGCAGCACCAGCATCCTGGCCGCCCAGGTATTGATGAACCTGATCGGTTATGTCTTTCACGGTCGCAAGCTGCGCCAGCAGGGCTGACAGAGCTAACCAATTCCAGCAGTGTTCTTCAAAAAAAACGCGGCCCCTGAATTCAGGGGCCGCGTTTTTGATTCAGGATGAGTCGGATAGATGTAGCGATATTGCCGGAGCAGGGGGGGAGGGTTCGGGCAACGGGCCGGTCCGTCAGTCTTGTCAGCGCCGGTTTCCCCGGTTCAGCTCGGCGTTGACCAGGGCGCGCAGGCGGTTGGCGATGGGGGAGAGCTGGCGGCCTTTCACCAGCATCAGGTAATAGGGCGTCAGCACAATGGGCCTCTTGACCGGCAGTACGCTGAGTTTGGCGCCGACGCGGTTGCCGGTCAGCAGCTCCGAGACTTCACTGGCCAGCGGTGCAATGGCGGAGGTCGACACCAGCGCGGCAATCATGGCCAGCAGGGAGGTGGTGTTGATAATGTTGGTGGGCGGCTGCGTTCGGGCCTCCAGAAAGGCTGAGTCCACCGCCTCGCGAATCGGTGCGCGGTGGGTTTGCATGACCCATTCATAGTGCGTCAGATCGCCAATTGAGACTTCGTTGGCCCGCGCCAGCGGGTGATCATCCCGTACCAGCAGCTTCACCGTTTCGGTGCGTGCCGGCGTCAGCTCGAATTCACTGGCGTCAAAGCCTTGTGGCAGTCGGGCCAGTACGAAGTCGTTCTTGCCGGAGACAAGGTCCCGCACCAGTACCTCGCTGGCCTCCACGTTGACATGGATGTCAGCCCTGGGCGACGTGGCCTTGAGCTGGTTGATGGCTGGAATCACAAATCCTACGGCGGCACCCGTCACGGCGCCCACGGTCGCGATACCTCCTTCGCCGCTTTTCAGTTCATCCAGGTCCCTGGACAGATCCCGCAGCTCCACCAGCAGGTTGTGTGCCCGCTGTGCCAGCGCGCGGCCGATCAGTGTCGGCACCATCCCCTTGGGATGACGTTCGAACAGCCGAGCGTCCAGTTGCTGTTCCATGTCGGCCAGCAGGCGCGATGCTGCCGGCTGGGTGATGGCCAGTTCATCGGCCGCCAGTCGAATCTGGCCATGTTCGGCGATGGCACAGATCAGGCGCAACTGGTTGATCTTGAGGTTTTTGGCACGTCCGAGCTCCATAAAACGTTCCTCATACCGATGTTGGTATGTATTTATACACAGAATGAATTTGATTGGTATGCCTTTGGCGCACTATCTTGAGGGGGCTAGATTGGCTCAACGATAAAAATAATGTGTGCCCGGCAGTTCTGATTAAGGTTCGGCGGTGGGCGCAACACTGGAGAAGCTAATGAAACAGTTCAAGAAACTCATGGCCACCATCGCAATCGGTACCGCCATGCTGTCCGGCGCCGCACTCGCAGCAGAGGGTTATGTCGGTATTTCCATGCCCACCAAATCCTCGGCACGATGGATCTCCGATGGCGACTCCATGATCAGCCAGCTCGAAGCCGCAGGCTTCAAGGCCGATTTGCAGTATGCCGAAGATGATATTCCCAACCAGCTGGCCCAGATCGAGAACATGATCGTGAAAGGGGTCGATGTGCTGGTGATTGCAGCCATCGACGGAACCACGTTGTCGAATGCGCTGGAAAATGCCCATGCCTCCGATATCAAGGTCATTTCCTATGATCGCCTGATTCGCGAAAGCGAATATGTGGATTACTACGCGACCTTCGACAACTTCAAGGTCGGTGTGCAGCAGGCATCTACCCTGGTCGAGGGCATGAAAAAGCGTGGCGCTGGCCCCTACAACGTTGAGCTCTTTGGCGGCTCGCCGGATGACAACAATGCCTACTTCTTCTACAACGGTGCCATGTCGGTGCTGCAGCCGCTAATCGACTCGGGCGAGATCGTGATTGTGTCCGGCCAGATGGGCATGGATACCGTCGGCACGCTGCGCTGGGACGGGGCTGTTGCCCAGGCGCGCATGGATAACCTGATGTCGGCGCACTACACCGACAAGAAAGTGGATGGCGTGTTGTCGCCCTACGATGGCCTGTCCATCGGCATACTGTCGTCGCTCAAGGGTGTGGGTTATGGCTCCGCCGATATGCCGATGCCCGTGGTGTCGGGACAGGATGCCGAAGTGCAGTCCGTAAAATCCATCCTGGCCGGTGAGCAGTACTCCACCATTTTCAAGGATACCCGTGAGCTGGCCCGCGTCACCGTGGGCATGGTCCAGGCCGTGCTGTCTGGCACCGATCCTGAAATCAATGACACCACCACCTATGATAACGGCGTTAAAGTCGTGCCCTCCTATCTGCTGGAGCCTGTTCCGGTAGATGCGTCCAACTGGGAAGAAGTCCTGATCGGCAGCGGCTACTACAGCATGGATCAGATCAAGTAACCCGCTATACGCAACCAGGCTCGCCGGATACGCCGGCGAGCCAGCAGGATCGGGCTATTCCTATGCAAGACATTATTCTGGAGATGCGCGGCATCACCAAGACTTTCCCGGGCGTAAAGGCGCTGAGCGACGTCAGTATCAAGGTGCAGCGTGGTGAAATCCATGCGCTGTGCGGCGAAAACGGCGCGGGCAAGTCCACCCTGATGAAGGTCCTCAGCGGCGTTTATCCCCACGGCAGTTATGACGGCGATATCGTCTACGAAGGCAAGACAGTCGCGTTCGGCGGCATTGCCGACAGTGAAGATGAAGGCATCATCATTATTCACCAGGAACTGGCGCTGGTGCCGCAGCTCTCGATTGCCGAAAACATTTTTCTGGGCAACGAAATTGCCGCCCGGGGCATTATCGACTGGCCCCAGGTGTATTCAACCACCGAAGCGCTGTTGCGCAAGGTCGGCCTGACGGAGTCGTCGTCCACCCATATTGGCAAGCTCGGCGTGGGCAAGCAGCAGCTGGTGGAGATCGCCAAGGCCCTGTCCAAAAAAGTAAAACTGCTGATTCTGGACGAGCCCACGGCGGCGCTGCAGGAAAACGACAGCCAGAAGCTGCTGGATCTGCTGCTGGAGTTCAAGGCGCAGGGCATCTCGTCGATTCTGATCTCCCACAAGCTGAACGAGATCAGCCGGGTGGCCGATACCATCACGGTGATTCGCGATGGCATGGCGGTGGCCACGCTGGATTGTCACAACGAAGAAATCAGTGAAGACCGCATTATTCGCGGCATGGTCGGGCGGGATATGGAGCATCGTTATCCGCACCGTACGCCCAACATCGGCGCTAACCTGCTCGAAGTATCGGACTGGAATGTCTGGCATCCCGAATCGGCCGAGCGTCAGGTGATTCGCGATATCAACCTGAAGGTAGCGGCCGGCGAAGTGGTGGGCATTGCGGGGCTGATGGGGTCCGGGCGCACCGAGTTTGCCATGAGCCTGTTTGGCAAGAGCTACGGCCAGAATATCAGCGGCACGGTACGACTCAAGGGCGAGGCGGTGGATGTATCCACGGTCAGCAAGGCGGTAGCCAATGGCCTGGCCTATGTCACCGAAGATCGCAAGGAACTCGGGCTCGTGCTGGACGAAACCATTCTGCGCAACACCACGCTGGCAAACCTCGAAGGGGTCTCGACGCGCGGTGTCATCGACGATACGCAGGAGCGGCGCATCGCAGAGGATTATCGCAAGGCCCTGAACATCCGCACGCCCAGCGTGTTTCAGAAGGTCATGAACCTGTCCGGCGGTAATCAGCAGAAAGTGGTACTGAGCAAATGGCTGTTCACTCAGCCCGATGTACTGATTCTGGATGAGCCGACCCGGGGTATCGATGTCGGCGCGAAATTCGAAATCTACAGCATTATCAATCAGCTGGCTGATGAGGGTAAAGGCGTGATCGTGATCTCGTCCGAGATGCCAGAGTTGCTGGGTATTTGTGATCGTATCTATGTCATGAACGAAGGCGCTTTCCTGGGTGAACTGGCGGCGGCAGAGGCCAGCCAGGAAAAAATCATGTCCATGATCGTGACGGCGTAAGCGGAGAATAATAATGGAACAAGCTAAACCCCTGAGCGAGACGGGCCCGGAGCCCCAGGCAAAACTTTCCGTTGGTGCCTATCTGGCGAACCATCTGCGCGACTACGGCATGTTGCTGGCGCTGGTGGTGATCATGGTGCTGTTCGAGTTTCTGACCGACGGCACCCTGATGCGCCCGGTCAACCTGACCAACCTGTTCTTGCAGAACAGCTACATCATTATCATGGCCATCGGCATGCTGCTGGTCATTGTGGCCGGTCATATAGACCTGTCCGTGGGCTCGGTGGTGGGCTTTATCGGTGCCCTGGCAGCGGTGATGATGGTGGAATGGAACATGCCGCCGATACTGGTGGTACCAATCTGCCTGGCGGTCGGCTTTCTGATCGGGGCGGCCCAGGGCTACTGGATCGCCTACTGGAAAATTCCGTCCTTTATCGTGACCCTGGCCGGCATGCTGGTGTTTCGTGGTCTGACGCTGGCGCTGCTGGAAGGGCAGTCGGTGGGGCCTTTCCCGAAGAACTTCCAGCTGCTGAGCACCGGTTTCGTGCCCGACCTGTTCGGTGGCGGCAAACCTAACGTCACCGCCATTTTGCTGGGGGTGATTGCGGCCACTGCAATCGTGATGCTGGCGGCGCGCTCACGCTCCCGGGCGATGAAATTCGGCATTGAAGACGAGCCTTTCAGCTTCTTTGTGGCCAAAAATGCGCTGGTCGCGGCCGCCATCATCTTTATCTCCTATCTGCTGGCCACCTACCGCGGCCTGCCGAACGTGCTGATCACCATGGCGGTACTCATCTCAGCCTACACCTTCCTGACCAACAGCACGACCATTGGTCGGCGCATTTATGCGCTGGGCGGGAATGAAAAGGCAGCCAAGCTGTCGGGCATCAACACCGAACGCCTGACCTTCCTGACCTTTGCCAACATGGGCATGCTCGCCGCCCTGGCCGGGCTGATCTTTGCCGCTCGGCTGAATACCGCAACGCCCAAGGGCGGGGTCGCGTTCGAGCTGGATGTGATCGCCGCTGTCTTTATCGGTGGTGCCTCGATGTCCGGCGGTGTCGGCAAGATTATCGGCGCAGTGGTCGGAGCCTTCATTATGGGCGTCATGAACAACGGCATGTCGATTCTGGGTATCGGCATTGATTGGCAGCAGGTGATCAAGGGTCTGGTGCTGCTGGCGGCCGTTATTTTCGATGTCTACAACAAGAACAAGTCTCGCTAAGGAGTTCACCAATGCATCTTTCTCAGTTAAAAGGCGGCGGTGTGATCTGCCGCCAGGGCGACGACGCGCGCCTGGTCAGGGAAGCCAGCAGCACCTATGCACTGGCCATGGAGGCCATCGCCGCCGGCACCACGCTGGAAGCCATTATCGGGCAGCACGGTTTGGGCGAGCAGGTTGACCTGCTGGCACTGGCAGAGCAGGGCAGGCTCGATTGCCCGGTACGTCATCCGGACCCTGCGCACATGTTTCTCACCGGGACGGGCCTGACCCATCTGGGTTCGGCCTCAACCCGTGATGCCATGCATGCCTCGGGCGAGGGCATGAGCGATTCGATGAAGATGTTCCGCATGGGGATTGAGGGCGGCAAGCCCGCCCCCGGCGAGACGGGCGTGCAGCCCGAGTGGTTCTACAAGGGGACCGGTAATGTCGCCGTGGCGCCGGGCGATGCGCTGTTGTCACCTTCCTTTGCGCTGGATGGTGGCGAAGAGCCCGAGATCGCCGGTGTCTATGTCATCGGGCCGAACGGCGCGGCGCATCGCATCGGTTTTGCGCTGGCCAACGAGTTTTCCGATCACGTCACCGAGCGGCTTAACTATCTGTTCCTGGCCCATTCCAAGCTGCGCCCGGCTTCTTTCGGTCCCGAGCTGTTGATCGGGGATTTGCCACGGGACATTCAGGGTACCTCGCGCATTGTGCGTGATGGCACCGTGCTGTGGGAAAAGCCTTTCCTGTCGGGCGAGGACAACATGTCCCACACGATTGCCAACCTGGAATATCACCACTTCAAGTACGGGCTCTTTCGCCAGCCCGGCGACCTGCATGTGCACATGTTCGGCACCGCGACCCTGTCGGTGGCCGATGCCATTGTGACTGAGCCGGGCGACCGGTTCGAAATCGAGGCGCCGGATTTTGGCCTGACACTGCGCAATCCGCTGCAGCTGGATGAGCCCCAGGATGTCGAGGTACGGATGATATGACTGAGCTGAATAGCGCCTCGGGTCGCGGCCAGCTTGGCCCCAAGGCTATCTACCCGGATCTTGAAGGACGCACGGTGTTGATTTCCGGCGGTGCCACAGGGATCGGCCAGGCGGTGGTGGAGGCGTTTGCCCGCCAGGGCGCGCGCACCGCGTTCGTGGATCTGGCCGATGCGCCCGGTCAGGCGCTGCAACGCCAGCTGCAGGCCGAGGGTCATGAGGTGCTGTTCAAACGGTGCGATATCACCGATACCAAGGCGTATCAGCAGGTGATTCAGCAGGTGGCGGAGCAGTATGGCCCCATTACGGTGCTGGCCAACAATGCGGCCAATGATGTGCGCCACTCGCTGGATTCCCTGGGGTTTGAGCAGTTTGATGCCCTGGTTTCGGTGAATCTCAAACACGCGATGTTTGCCGCCCAGGCGGTGGCGCCGATGATGCGCAAGGCAGGTGGCGGCTCCATCATCAATTTCGGTTCCGTGGGCTGGATGATGGCCACCGCGGGCTATCCGGTCTATGCCGCCAGCAAGGCGGCGGTGCATGGCATGACGCGGGGCCTGGCCCGGGAACTGGGCGTCGACAACATCCGTGTGAATACCCTGGTGCCCGGCTGGGTGATGACTGAAAAGCAGCTGCAGCTGTGGGTCGACGAGAGCGCCAGGGATCTGATCAAACGCAGCCAGTGCATGGCCGGCTCCGTGATGCCGCAGGACATAGCCGACATGGCGCTGTTTCTGGCATCCGATGCTGCTGCCATGTGCTCGGCACAGAATTTCATTGTTGACGGAGGCTGGGTATGAGCGAATTCAAGCCCGCAAAATGGCCGCGCAAACTGCGCTCCACCGAATGGTTTGGCGGTACGTCGCGCGATCATATCTATCATCGCAGCTGGATGAAAAACCAGGGCCTGCCGGCGGACCTGTTTGATGGCCGTCCGGTCATCGGTATCTGCAACACCTGGTCCCAGCTGACGCCCTGTAATGCGCATTTGCGCGACCTGGCGGAGCGTGTGGCGCATGGCATCTATGAAGCGGGCGGTCTGCCGCTGGAGTTTCCGGTGTTCTCGGCCGGTGAAAGCTCGCTGCGTCCCACCGCCATGATGTACCGCAACCTGGCGGCCATGGATGTGGAGGAAGCGCTGCGCGCCAATCCGCTGGACGGAGTGGTACTGCTGGCCGGCTGCGACAAGACCACGCCGGCGCTGTTGATGGGCGCAAGCAGTGTGGATATCCCCTCGATCGTGGTGTCCGGCGGGCCCATGCTCAACGGCTGGTTCCGAGGTGAGCGCGTCGGCTCCGGCACCGCCCTGTGGCAGATGTCGGAAGAGATCAAGGCCGGCACCATGAGCCGCGACGATTTTCTCGAAGCCGAGCAGGCCATGTCCCGTTCGTCGGGGTCCTGCAACACCATGGGGACCGCCAGCACCATGGCGAGCATGGCCGAGGCGCTGGGCATGGCGCTGTCGGGCAACGCCGCCATCCCCGCCGTCGACAGCCGGCGCCGCGTGATGGCGCACCTCACCGGGCGGCGCATCGTGCAGATGGTGAAGGACGACCTCAAACCGTCCGACATCCTGACCCGCCAGGCGTTCGAGAATGCCATTCGCGTGAACGGTGCCATCGGCGGTTCCACCAATGCCGTGATTCACCTGCTGGCCATTGCCGGCCGTGTGGGCGTTGATCTAACGCTGGATGACTGGGATGCGCTGGGGCAGGACATTGCCACCATCGTTAACCTGATGCCCTCCGGCAAGTACCTGATGGAAGAGTTCTTCTATGCCGGCGGTCTGCCGGTGGTCATGCGCATGCTGGGCGAGGGCGGCAAGCTGCACAAGGATGCCATCAGCGTATCCGGTCAGCCGATCTGGGATGAAGTCAAGGATGTGCGCAACTGGAACGAGGATGTCATCCGGCCGGTGGACAGGGCGCTGACGGCCAAGGGCGGCATCGCGGTGCTGCGCGGCAACTTGGCACCCAAGGGGGCGGTACTGAAACCTTCGGCCTCGACACCCCATCTGCTGCAGCATCGCGGCCGGGCCGTGGTGTTTGAAGGCATTGAAGACTACAAGGCGCGCATCAACGACGAGAACCTGGATATCGACGAAAACTGCGTCATGGTGCTCAAGTATTGCGGCCCCAGGGGGTATCCCGGCATGGCGGAGGTCGGCAACATGGGCCTGCCGCCCAAGGTGCTGCGCAAGGGCATCAAGGACATGGTGCGCATTTCCGATGCCCGCATGTCCGGTACGGCCTATGGCACCGTGGTGCTGCATACTTCGCCTGAAGCGGCGATGGGCGGACCGCTGGCGGTGGTACGCGATGGCGACATGATCGAGCTTGACGTCGAAAACCGTCGCCTGCACCTGGACATCAGCGACGACGAGCTGGCAGCCCGGCTGGCCGACTGGTCGATACCCGAGGCAGCGCCGCAAAGCGGCTATATCAAGCTGTTCCACGACCACGTACAGGGCGCCGATACCGGCGCGGATTTTGACTTCCTGCGCGGTTGCCGCGGGGCCGCGGTACCCAAGGACAGCCACTGACGGCCGAATCCAGGCCAGGGGTCCGACGCCGGGCACATATCCGTGCCCGGCGTCGGGCGATTGCAAATCGAGAGTTGAGAATCTGATGACGTTAACAGGCAAGCACTACCTGGCAGGCACCTGGGTGTCCGGGGACACCACCTTCATGTCGGCACCCGCGTCGGGTCCTGCGCGAGAATTTTCCGTTGGCACGCCCACCCTGGTCGATGAAGCGGCCCGGGCGGCAGAGGCGGCCTTTGAGGCATACGGCTACTCCACGCGGGCAGAACGAGCGGCCCTGCTTGATCGCATCGCCGATGAAATCGATGCCCGCGGCGATGCCATTACCGAAATCGGCAGCCAGGAAACCGGCCTGCCCGAGGCGCGCCTGATTGGTGAGCGCGGTCGTACCGTGGGTCAGCTGCGGCTGTTTGCACGCCATATCGAGGCCGGCGATTATCTGGATCGCAAGCACGATGCGGCGCTGCCGGAGCGCGCACCGCTGCCGCGGCCCGATCTTCACCTGATGCAGCGCCCCATTGGTCCTGTTGCCGTGTTTGGCGCCTCCAACTTCCCGCTGGCCTTTTCGGTGGCCGGCGGCGATACGGCGGCGGCGCTGGCGGCGGGGTGCCCGGTGGTGGTCAAGGGCCACGGCGGGCATCCGGGTACCAGCGAACTGGTGGCCCAGGCCATTGCCGCGGCCGTTGAGGCCTGTGGTGTGCACAAGGGCGTCTTTTCGCTGATCCAGGGCGGCACCCGGGAAGTGGGTCAGGCACTGGTGCAGCACCCGCTGATCAAGGCGGTGGGCTTTACCGGCAGTCTAGGCGGTGGTCGTGCGCTGTTTGATCTCTGTGCGCAGCGCCCCGAGCCTATTCCGTTCTTCGGCGAGCTCGGCTCGGTGAACCCGATGTTCCTGCTGCCCCATGCCGTGACGGCACGCGGTGCGACCCTGGCCGCCGGCTGGGTGGGCGCGCTGACGATGGGGGCCGGGCAGTTCTGTACCAACCCGGGTCTGGCGATTGTCTTTGACGGGCCCGAGGCGGATGCGTTTGTCGCGGCCGCAACCGAGGCGCTGGCAGCGGTCGGTGCCCAGACCATGCTGACCGATGGCATCGCTGATGCCTATCGCACGGGTGCTTGCCGGTTGCAGCAGTCCGATGGCGTACGGGACGTTCTCACGACCAGTTGCGACCTGCGTGAAGCCACGCCCTACCTGTTCGAAACCACCGGCAAGACCTGGCTTGCCAACGAGGCGCTCGGTGAGGAGGTCTTTGGACCCCTGGGGCTGGTGGTGAGGGTATCGGACTTTGACGAAATGCTGGCCATCGCCCGCGCGCTGCAGGGGCAGCTGACCTGTACGCTGCAGCTGGATGCCGCCGACAATGCCCAGGCACGCGCGCTTCTGCCGATTCTAGAGCGCAAGGCTGGCCGGGTGCTGGCCAACGGCTTTCCCACCGGGGTGGAGGTGTCCGACACCATGGTGCATGGCGGGCCTTATCCGGCGTCCACCAATTTTGGAGCCACCTCCGTGGGCACGATGTCGATCCGTCGCTTCCTGCGCCCGGTGTGCTACCAGAATATCCCAGCGGATCTGTTGCCAGCCGACCTTCAGGTTTGTGCTTGAGCGGATGTCGAAGATGAACTGGGTCCCGGCCAATGGCCGGGTATCGAGGGTTCTGGGCTTTGGCCTTTTCCGGTGACGGTCGAGGGCTGGATCAGGTTGCATTCTGCACCGGTCGCTGGGCGAGTAGTTACCTGAGAGCATTGAGAATGCTTAGCTAAACCTGATCTGACGTCAAGCTAATCGTAGGGGCTTTTTCAGGATAGTGCAGGGACATAAGTGAGTTCCGAATTTATCAAATACGTCGGGCCTTAAGTCGACTTTTCTGAACTATTGTAGCGCATCGTCGCCGTTCTACATTTGCCGGATCGTGCTACTCGAAGGCTTATAACCTCACGAGGGGCGGATCATTAATAAGAGAATCAAAACTTTCTCATTAAAATTTAGAGAAATTGACGATCAGGAATACAAATATTTTATAAATTCGCTCTCACGTCAATCCAAGTAATAAATAGAATTAATGGAGATAAAAATGACAGGTATCAACCTCAGGGGTATTGACAAGCGTTACGGGTCTGTCGACGTTATTAATAATTTCGAGCTTCAGATTAACCCGGGCGAATTTCTCGTATTTCTCGGTCCATCTGGGTGTGGAAAATCCACTTTAATGCGGATGATTGCCGGTCTTGAGGAGGTGTCAGCGGGTGAAATTCACGTCGCTGGGCGTGATGTAACACATCTCGCTCCCGGCGCACGAGATATCGCGATGGTTTTTCAGCATTACGCGCTTTATCCGCACATGACCGTGTATGACAACATGGCATTTGGTTTGCGTAACGTTGGTGTGCCGCGTGATGAGATCGACCGCCGCGTGCAGGAAGCTGCCCGCATGCTCGAACTGGTCCCGCTGCTCGAACGCAAGCCAGTAGAGATGTCGGGGGGACAGCGCCAGCGCGTAGCAATCGGCAGGGCAGTAGTCAAGGAACCACTCGCATTTTTATTCGACGAACCGCTCTCGAATCTGGATGCGGCTTTGCGTGGGCGCACGCGGATCGAGCTGGCGCGCCTGCACCAGCGCTTGAAGACGACGATGATTTTTGTGACCCATGATCAGGTCGAGGCGATGACTCTGGCGACGAGGATCGTCGTTATGAATGCAGGACGAATTGAGCAGCTCGGCCGACCAATGGAAATCTACCACCGACCTGCGACACGGTTCGTTGCAGGATTCATCGGCTCGCCGGCGATGAACTTCCTTGACGTCGATCGGATTGAGGCGCCGAACGGCTTTGTGGCCGTACGCCTGCCAGATGGTACGACTGTCCAAACGAGCGTACCGGCAGCGGGTCTGCCAACGCAGTCGAAACTTACACTCGGTGTGAGGCCCGAAGCCTTGAGTATAGGTGCTGCGGAGGAGTCAGATGTGCTAGTTGGCAACGCAGAAGTAGTAGAGCGGCTGGGCGACCAGACGTTCGCGCACATCGCGTTGCGCAATGGCGAACTGGTCATAGTGCAGGCTGGGGCCGACAGCACGATTTCTGTCGGTGACCTGGTCGGCGTGCGGCTTGACCATTCGGCCGTACATCTGTTTGACCAGAGCGGTATTGCCTATCACGCCCAAGCCAGGAGTGTAGCATGACCGTTGCGATGAAGGTGGAGGCCTCGGCTGACCGTATCCAGGCCCGTAAGCGGGGCGCTCGAGCCGGCCAGCGTTGGGGCAATGCGTTGTTTATCTTGCCATTCCTGGTCGTGTACCTGTTGATGCTTGTCATACCTCTGTTCAAAGGCATCTGGATCAGTCTGCTGGAAGTGGACATGTTGTCTAACTCGGCGGATTTCGTCGGACTTGATAACTATGTCGAGCTGTTCAGCGACGAGATTTTTATTGGCGCAGTACTCAATACGTTCTACTTCGTCTTGATTTCGACTCCGGTATTCATCGCCTTGGGCCTTGCGCTGGCACTCGCGCTGAATAGGCCCGGACGCACTGGCGCAACGTTGCGGGCAATCTTCTTCGGCTCATCGGTATTATCGGTGACTATCGTAACCCTGGTGTGGAAATTGGTATTGATGCCGCACCATGGGATGCTCGCCAACATAACCGAGTCAGTGGGACTTCCCTCGTTGTCGCTGCTGACCTCCGAGACCTGGGCGTTGCCGACTATCGCCGTGGTTACGGTGTGGTGGATCATCGGCTTACCGATGATGCTGTTCCTCGCTGCACTACAGCAGATTCCACGCGAGATCTACGAGGCTGCGGCCCTAGATAACGCCAGTCGCTGGCGCACGTTGTGGTCAATCACGCTGCCGTCGATTCGTCGCACAGTCGCACTAGTGGCAATCATCGAGGTCATTCTGCAGTTCCAGCTGTTTGGTCAAGCTCAGTTAATGACTCAAGGTGGCCCGAATAACAGTTCGAGACCCATCGTGCAATTTATCTACGAGGCAGGTTTCAGGAACTGGGAGCTGGGCTACGCAGCTGCGGCGTCGCAGGTATTGTTCGCAATGATGCTGGTCGCGATGGCATTTCAGGTGTGGCTGTCGAGTCGCAAGCAAGCCTACTAAATCCAGGAGTACAATCATGCATTTAAAGGTTGGAAACAAATTTGGCGACCGCTTGATCCTTGCAGCCGTGATTGCGTTGGCAATCGCCTGGATTGCGCCACTCGTCTGGGTATTTGCTCTTTCATTCAAGCCTGACGAATTTCTGGCGCAGCGGACAGACGTCATGCTCTCGCCACCGTTCACCCTCAAGAATTACCTCAATATTCTTGGCACTTCACAGGTTTTCGGCTGGACCATAAACAGCCTGATCGTAGCCTGCACCCAAACCTTGGCAACGCTCCTGCTCGCCTCGCTTGCTGGGTATGGCTTCGCACGTACCGAATTCAGGGGCAAGAACGTACTGTTCTTTATCGTGCTGGCCGGGCTGGCGGTGCCTGAACAGGCGATCATCGTGCCGTTGCATGCTATGTTCGCCGATCTGCAAATGCACAACACCTACTCGGCGTTGGTGCTGCCTCGGCTGGCTTTGCCATTCGGTGTATTCCTGATGACGCAGTACTTCAAGGCGATTCCGAAGGATATCGAGGAAGCTGCGATGCTCGATAATGCGTCACGGTTGAAGATCTTCTTCCGAGTGATCCTGCCCCTGTCGATCCCGGCGCAGGCGACACTAGGCATATTTACGTTTCTGAATGCTTGGAACGATTACCTGTGGCCGCTGGTTTCGGCATCTAACCCAGAAATGTACACGCTGACCTTGGGGCTTGCGTCCACTCAGACCAACTTCGCGCAGTCTGAGGGCCTGGGTTTTCTGATGGCACAGGCGGTGTTCGCAAGCTTACCAGTGTTCATCGTCTATCTGTTCTTTCAGAAATACATTGTTGCAGCTGTGTCGGGTAAAACCGTACGTTGAGGAGACCACCACGGGCTCACTGCGATGTATTGGTGATGCGCTTAATCCAGTTCTGCGTCGCATCCGGCGCGGTTTTCATCCAGGGGAAATCGAAATGAAAAAGAAAAAATATGACTATAACTATAAGGAGAGTGTCATGACGAAAAAATCCCTTATCAAGAGTATTGTCGGCGTCGCGTTGGCCGCCGCCCTCACCCAACCGGTTGCAGCTCAACAGGAGACCGAGGTTACGCTTTCGCGTTTTTTCGGCTCCTGTGAGGCTGATTATGGAAGTGTGGCTGACGTAACCAAGGCGCGTGGCGAATGTGGAATAATCACTGCGCTTGTCAACAAGTTTAATACGACGAACGAACTTGGAGTCGTCGTTAAACCACAGGTCGCTGAATGGGCTACCTACTACGATCAGCTTACCGCTCGGCTGGCGGCCAGAGACGTACCGACCATTGCAGTAATGCACGAGTCGGTACTCGGCGACTTTGTTGCGCGCAAATTAGTTGAACCTCTCGATGAGGGCTTCGAGCAGGTTGGCATCGACACCGCAAATTTCACTGAACAGGCCGCCCGTGGCACGATAATCGATGGCACGACCTATGCGATGCCATTCGATACCTGGGCCTGGCTGTGGCACTTTAATCTGAACTTGTTCGAACAGGCCGGTTTAACCCAAGCCGATGGTTCCCCGGTGTTACCAAAAAATCCTGATGAGCTCTTAATTCAAGCTCGCCAGTTCAAGGACGCTACTGGTAAACCGTACTTCGGATGGATTACTGCTGGCGAAAGCGTTGCGCCGACACGTACTTTTCTTACGCTGGTCAATCAGCAGGGGGGAGAACTGTTCAGGGATAATGGTCATCGTATCGACATGCAAGGCAAGGAAGCCGACATCGCGCTCAATTTGATGAAACAGCTCTGGAACGAAGGCCATATAAAGCAGGGGCTGGACTACAGCGGCGCTCAGCAGGCCTATCTGAATGGTGATGTAGGCATCAATGTCAATGGAACTTGGGTTATCGATAATTTTGTGGCCGCCTCACAAAAGGCTGGCTCGCCACTCGAAGATGGATATACCGTGGTCCCGTTCGCGACCCTGTATGATCAGAAGGCGGTATTCGCGGATGGCCACAGCTGGGTCATGCTCAAAGGTGGAGCCAAGAATGAGAAGGAGCGCGCCGGGGCGCTGGCGTTCTTGAAGTTCCTATGGGATCACAACTACGAGTGGTCGCGTACCGGCCACCTCCCTGTGAGTAAAAGTATCATCGACAGCGAGGAGTTCCACTCGTTGCCATTCCGTACCAATATCCTCGAAATCTCCAGCACCGGCAGAACAATGCCGAGCAATGTAGCGCGTCAGCGCGCAGTAGAGACGATCATTGGCGAAGAAATCTCGAACATGATGCTCAGTGACAAGCCGGCAGATGACGTGAAGCAGTCGATCGAGAAACGAGTCAACAGATTGATCTCCAAGTGATTAGCACTGGGCGCATAACTCCCATTGTAGCGGCGTATTCGGTTCCCTTAACTTGCATCCGGCTAGATGCCGGCTGCGGTTGTTCTCTCAGAAAGGAGTGAAGACATGTTTTCGACACGACTGGTCATCGACGGTGACTTCTCTATAGCACAGTTGGATCGGCGAATTTTTGGTACCTTCGTCGAGCACATGGGCCGCTGTGTTTACACCGGTATCTACGAGCCCGGTCACCCCACAGCGGATGAAAATGGCTTTCGTGGTGACGTGATGACTCTCACCCGAGAGCTTGGTGCAACGGTCATCCGCTATCCGGGTGGTAATTTTTTGTCGGGCTATAATTGGGAAGATGGTGTGGGGCCGAAGGAAAAGCGGCCAGTCCGCTTGGACCTAGCATGGTATTCGACTGAGACTAATCAGTTTGGCACTAACGAGTTTATGCAGTGGTGCCGTGATCTCGATGTCGAGCCTATGTTTGCTGTTAACCTCGGTACCCGTGGTCCCGACGAAGCACGGCATTTTCTCGAATATTGTAACCATCCGGGTGGTACTGAGCTATCGGAGTTGCGACGCCAGCATGGCGTTGAAGAGCCTCACGGCATCAAGTTCTGGTGTCTGGGCAATGAGATGGATGGCCCCTGGCAGATTTGCCAGAAAACTGCTGACGAATATGGGCGTATCGCCAAGGAAACTGCCAAGCTAATGCGCATGGTCGATCCGAGCATACAGCTTGCGGCATGCGGATCATCGAAACATGACATGCCTACATACGGTGCCTGGGAAGACCGAGTGCTTGAGCACTGTTTCGATGAGGTCGACTTCATTTCACTGCACCACTATTTCGAAAACCCGCATGAGTCGACCGCAGAGTATCTCGCCAACATCGAGCAGACCGATCTTTTCATCAAGGAAATCGTCGCGGTGGCCGACAGTGTGGCTGCACGGCGGCACTCGTCGAAGCGTATTATGTTGTCCTTTGACGAGTGGAATGTCTGGTACAAGGCACGGACGCCAGAGCATCTTCGCCAGCCGGGTTGGCCGCAGGCGCCGCGATTGCTCGAAGAGGTTTACAATCATGAGGATGCGTTGCTCGTTGGCGGTGCGCTGATTACTATGATGAACAATGCCGATCGCGTAAAAACCGCTTGCCTCGCCCAACTGGCTAATGTCATCGGGCCAATCATGACAGAGCCCGGCGGCGCGGCGTGGCGGCAGACGATCTTTTTTCCATTTGCACAAGCCGCAAAATACGCGAAGGGGCGTGTCTTGCGCAGCCTTATCGAGTCGCCGAGTTACCAGGCGGAGACATTTCCAGAGGTTAAGTATCTTTGTGCAACCGTTGTGCACGATGACGAGAGCGGGCAGACAGCCGTCTTCGCGCTTAACCGGCACCTCAGCGAGACCCAGGAAATCACCGTTGAGCTACGGGGCTTGGGCGAGGAGTTACGATTGGTAGAGGCGACCGAGCTTCACCACACTGATATGAAGGCGATAAATACGCAGTCGTCGCCTCATGAGGTGTGGCCGGAAACAAATGCTGCAATAACGATTGACGGCGCTTTTGTCAAAGCGCGCTTCAAGCCCGGGTCTTGGAACGTAATTGTACTGAGTAATACAGCCGCGTGATGAGGAATACCCTGTTGGCCGGGTTTCAGACCTGGCCGACAGGGTAGTACCTTAAACGGGCTACCATTAATCAGAGTAGTGATATTCAGGTATCTTGGTTGTTTGGCGAATAGAAATGTGAACTCTAAAAATAATGGTTAGCCAGTTGTATTTAATCTTTTTCTTTGGCTTAAAGGCTATTTTTATTACTGGTATGATTGACTTTAATAGTTATAACTTTGGAGTTCTATTTTTAGGTTTCTATATTCTTCATGGTTGAAGTGTGTTAGTAATGCCGTATGACCGTTTACGACCATAGAAAGTTTTTACCTATACATGGCTGTTACGGTTGAATATTTTAATGTTTTATTTTATTTTTTATTTATCTGAAAATGTTATCAGTGAAAACGAAAGCATCGTGAATGTTTTAGTATCTAATGACATGTTTGTTAAAGATTTTTGCAGTATATATGGATTGTTCTCTTAAGTATTTAAAATCGCCCTCCAAGGATGAACTTATTGAATTTATTTGACTGCAGGCTCAAGTGTTATTTTCTTTGTTGGTCTTAGGAGTAGATTGAGAATGGCGGTTACCATAGTTGATAACAGGTCCTGCCTTCTTGGTGAGGGACCCTTGTGGCATCCTGAGCGGCAGCAGCTGTTCTGGTTCGACATTATCGGCAAGACGTTGCTGACCAGGCCCAAAAGCGGGGAAGAGCAAGAGTGGTCTTTCGATGAATACGTCTCGGCTGCGGGCTGGGTCGACGGCGATAGCCTGCTGATTGCCGGCGAAACCGGCCTGTTCCAATTCGATCTGCAGAGCGGAAACCGTCAGCCTGTATGCAAGCTCGAAGCTGACAATCCCGTGACCCGCTCGAATGATGGCCGCGCCGACCCTTGGGGCGGTTTCTGGATCGGCACCATGGGCAGGAATGCGGAACCCGACGCAGGCGCCATCTACCGTTACTACCGGGGCGAGTTGCGCCGGCTTTTTGCACCTATTACCATTTCCAATGCAATCTGTTTCTCGCCAGATCGACGTTACGGTTATTTTGCCGATACGGCACGGCGGATCATCTGGCGCCAGACGCTTGAATCCAGGAACGGGTGGCCAGCGGGAGAGCTGGAAGTCTTTCTCGATTGCCGCAAGAAGGGGTTAAATCCGGACGGGGCTGTCGTGGACAGTGTTGGACGGCTTTGGAATGCCCAATGGGGCGCCTCACGTATCGCCTGTTACGATGCTGATGGCTCCTTTGTCTCGGCCATTACGTTTCCGGCAGAGCAGATCTCCTGTCCTGCCTTCGGTGGTATCAAACTCGACAGACTTTATGCAACCTCGGCCACCGAGGGGTTGTCAGGGGAGCGTTTGAAGCAGCTGCCTACTGCAGGTCAAACCTTTGCCATAGATACCAACGTACAAGGACAAGCAGAGTACAGAGTTCTGTTGTAGTTATTAACCCGACGGGTTAATACATGAAACGGGGATGTTTCATCATTGGCCGCAGGCCAATGCGGACCCCATCTATTCACCCAAGAGAATCCAGCATGTATGCGCACTTGCGCCCATTAGTTTAGGGTGAAAAATTTGGGGTGACCGCGCGTACGCATCCATGCGTTCGCGGCATACCGAACTTCCTGTATATAACTGGAAAATAGGTAGGGCAACCTATTTGCCAACCAGGTTAATAACTAGCCGGTTTGATGCCTGGTTTCATTCTCAATGCTGATCTTATAGAGCCCGATAATGATAATAGAAAGACAACTATACGCCCGTGATGCGCAATTGGGGGATATTCAGCAGTACTGGCTGAGCAATGACCGCGGCGTCCGCGTCGGTGTGCTGAATTATGGCCTTACCCTTACCGATTTTATCGTTCCGGATTGCGAAGGCAACTCCGTGAACGTGGTACTGGGCTTCCCGAACTTTGCCACTCTCAGGCACCAGACGGCTTTTGTTAATGCCACAATCGGACGCTATGCCAACCGTATCGCCCATGCCCGGCTACCGGTATTGGATGAAGACTTCAATCTGGCCAAGAATGAAGACCAACACCATCTGCATGGTGGTCCAGGCGGTTTTGATAAATGCATCTGGGCTATTGAAAGGATATACAGCGATAAGGAGGGGGCTACGCTAACCGCACGATTGCTCTCGGCGGACGGCGATGAGCATTATCCAGGCACGCTGGATTGCGGTGTGACACTACGCCTGGACAATGATAACCGCCTGACGTTCACAGTGCTAGCCACCTCTGATCGCGCCACCCATGTCAATATTACCAGTCATCTCTATTTCAATCTGTCAGGCCGCGATGACAACAGCATCAAAGACCACCGCTTCTTAATTCCCAGTAACCAGGTTGTTGAGATAGACCGTTCTGGCATTCCAACCGGCTCGATTGTGCCGATCAATGACACAGCCCTGGACTTCAGCCGGGCAAGATCCCTTGAGGAGGCGCTGGCACCCTCTGATCCACTCCTTGCACTGCGCGGCGGAATCGACCACTGCTATGTCTTCAAGTGTCACAATTCCGCGGAAAATCTGAGAATGGCGAGTGCTTTCTGTGAGGCGACGGGGTTGCAGCTACAGTTGGTTTCGACGCAGCCGGGTATGCAGTTCTATACGGGCCAATATCTGCAGAGTCTGGCTGGTCGTGGTGGTAAAGACTATGGCCCTTTCGCCGGCTTTTGTCTGGAACCCCAGCATTTTCCGGACACACCGAATCAACCGGCCTTTCCGTCGACTCTGCTGATGCCTGGTGACACCTATAAACAGTGTTTCAGTTATCGTGTCGAAGCATTGAAAGGCGTTTGATATTTGATCAGCTTGTGAGCTGTTGGGCATTAAACTGAAGGAGTTCCTTCGTTTGCAGCCCCGCGCGGTACATTACAAGCCAAGCGGTTGTACGCGAATCAATATCCGGGATATCGGGTGATGTTGTTCGGTTTTGGGCGTGCTTCCCAGGAGCTTCCGCCGTGCGCTCAGGGTTTCGGCATGGTGGCCGTTTCGGCTTGTCTTTCGGTATATCCATCGGAGGGGCCGTGCCGCGTAGTTGCGCCTCGAGTTCGTCGCCGAACCACCAATTCAGGTCTTCGCCGCAGAGGGCGCTCAGTACCGGCAGCTGCGCCTGTTTGCACGCCATATCGAGGCCGGTTGCTAACCTGTACGCTGCAGCTGGACAGCGCCGATACGGCACAGGCGCAGGCCCTGCTGCCGATTCTTGAGCGCAAGGCTGGCCGGGTGCTGGCCAACGGCTTTCCCACCGGGGTGGAGGTGTCCGACACCATGGTGCATGGCGGGCCTTATCCGGCGTCCACCAATTTCGGCGCGACGTCCGTCGGAACGCTGTCCATACGTCGCTTCCTGCGACCGGTGTGCTACCAAATATCCCGCCGGAGCTTCTGCCGGCGGATTTCACCACCTGTTAATTCAGCACCCCATACCGCAGCGAGATTGCCGGTCAGCAATCTCGCTGCGGCACCTGATCTTTGCACAGCATTATTTCCCCTCTTCGGCACATTTGTTTACCAGCCTCTGCTTTTTTGATAGGCGTATTCCGTTGCCGGTACGGCGCTGAAATACCGGATTTGTGGTATCGGTTTGAAATTAATATGGCATATTAGATGCCTGTTTTATTGTCGTGAAGGATTAATCCTTATATATCAATATCTAGCGCAGGAGTTCGGACTCTGTAAGACGCTATCAGCCTTAATGTTCGTTACTTTTCTTGAAAAAATTCAATAACTAACCTTCGTTGCTTATGGCATTTTTGTGACTGGAAACGGTGAAAAAACGTTGCTTCCCGGGCGGTAGAAATATAGGGTTAGAGCCCTTGGTAGAGAACCGTTCAGCCAAGGTTAACCCCGGCGTTAGTTCGGTCGGTGTTTCCTGGCTTTCCGAACCGGGTGTACTTTGTTGTTTGAATTCAGGGCGCTGAAACGATTGCCGGAGTGCAGTTTATTTCATCGCTGTGCCGAGCATTAGAACAGGGTGTTTGATCAGCTGTTGTCCTGTTTAAAGATTCAAGTCCCTGTGGGGCTGCGGATAAGGAATGTTGTGCAGACCTCTATTCCCGATCGATTTAAGCGACCGTCTGTCGTGCCATGGCGCGACAGACACGCTTTTGTGGTGGATTGGACAGAGGCTGTCGGTATTCAGGCTGAATCCGTGCAAGGGATTAACAGGATAACGGCCCGTGAATACTTCCGATAAAAGAAAAATAAAGCCACTCAACCAGTGGGTCCGAGGGTGCTTGAGTATCGGCGCCCTGTGGTTGAGCGTTGTGGCATCCCCGGTTCAGGCCGAAGACCTGCTGGATCTTTACCGGTCGGCGCTGGAATCCGATCCGCGCCTGGGCAGCGCCACCTATGATCATGCCGCCGGCGCCGAAGTGCTTCCCCAGGCCTGGGCGGGGTACAGACCCGTGGTCACGCTCGATTACGATTACATCGATACCTCCCAGGATGTGCTGAGCAGCGACAATGCGGCCTTCGCGCAGGGCGGCGCGTCCTTTCCTACCCATACATGGACCCTCAGCGTAACGCAGCCGATTTTCCGCTGGGCCAACTACAAACGTATCGGTCAGGCCAAGGAAGAGTTGCTGCAAGCCGATGCCGAACTGATTCAGGCCGAGCAGGACCTGATTCTGCGGGTATCTGAAGCCTACCTGGGCGCCTTGTCCGCCGCCGATGAACTTCGCTTCCTCGATGCCGAACGCAACGCCGTTGCAAAGCAGCTGGAGCTGGCCCGCGGCCGTGAACTGGCGTCGATCGGACGCGCGGTGGATCGCTACGATGCCGAAGCCCGCATGGCGTCGGTGGATGCCGACTATGCCGTGGCCGAAGTGGCGCTGCGCGATGCCTACGAGGCGTTGTATGAAATGGCCGGCCGTGATCCACAGGCCCTTGCCACCTTGCAGGACGATATCGATCTGCAGTCGCCGCAGCCGGCTGACGACCAGTACTGGATCGAGGCCGCCATGCGCAACAATCCGGCCCTGGTGGTGCAACGTCACGTGGTGAATGTGTCCCGTACCGAAATTTCCCGCCAGAACGCCGGTCACTACCCGACCCTGGATGCGGTGCTGCGCAAGAACAACCGCGATACCGGGGGCACGCTCTTTGGCGGCGGCAGCGAAGTCGAAACCGAGGAACTGATGCTGCGCCTGAGCGTGCCGCTCTATGCCGGTGGTGCCGTCAGTTCCAAGACGCGCGAGGCGCAGGCGCGTTACCAGAGTTCCGAACAGGAGCTGACACGGCTGCTGCGCGAGTCGCGCCGCCAGTCCCGCGATGCCTACTGGGGTGTCATGAACGCGGTGAAGCGCACCCAGGCGCTGAACAAGGCGGTGGCCGCGCAACAGGCCACGCTGGACCTGCGCCGTGCCGCCTACAAATCCCGCCTGGAAACGGCCATCAGCGTACTGGATGCCGAGCGCGACCTTTACTCGGCCAAGCGCGACCTGGCCCGGGCAAAATATGATTACCTGCTCAACAGCCTGCGCCTCAAGGCGCTGGTGGGTGTACTGACACAGGATGACCTTAATCTGGTCAACGACTGGCTGCAAAGCTGAACTTACTCGGTGTTTTTGCCCGCAGTTTCGGTAAAGACATAGCAAGGATGAATAACGCGGGGGCGTTGCTATGAACAAGATTTTTTACCAGGGCAAAAAGGCACGAAAGGCCGGCAAGAAAAAACAGAACCTGCAGTTTGAGGCGCTGGAAAACAGAGTGCTTCTGTCGGCGGACCTGGGCATTTCCGCCACGGATCTGCAACAGCCGGATACGGTCACCGACAGCTCGGTAATCGAGTCCGAGCTGCAGCTGGCAGGTTTTGACAGCAGCGAGTTCGAGCCCGAAACCATTGCCGTTGATGCCAGCCTGACGCGGCTGGCGGACAGCTTTTCGGCGACGCCGCAAGCAGCGGCAGATGGCGAGATCGCCGAGACGGCGCCCGAGGACGTTGTTTCCGTCGAAGAGGTGCCCGCCGACGAGGTGCAGGCAGAACCGGGCCCCTCGCTGACGCCTGATGAGCTTTACCTGGTTGAGCGCATGATGGCCTCCCAGGTGGTGATTCTCGATGCCAGCGTCCCCCAGCTGGAATCGGTCATCAACGAGCTGTTCAATACACCGGAGGCAGAGCTGGCCTCCACGCTTGAAACCCTGCAGGCCCGTCCGCTGGACCTCTTCGGAGCTGTCGTTGCGGATGCCACGGCCGAACCGGCGACAGCGGATATGGCGGACGCCCTGGTTGGGGCCACCCTGTCGCAGCAGTTGCTGGTCAACGCCGATCGTGACATCAAGGTCTTTGTGCTGGACGCCGAACGTGATGGCGTTGAACAGATCAGCAGCCTGCTCGATTATTTCGAAAATGTCGCCGCCATTCACCTGCTCAGCCATGGCTCTGCCGGTGCCCTGTTCCTGGGCAGTAGCAAGCTGAGTACGCAGCAGCTGAAAAACAGTCAGCAGCAGCTCAAGCGCTGGGGCAGTGCGCTATCCGAGGATGGTGACATTCTGCTGTACGGCTGCGATGTGGCCGAGGGTGAGCTGGGGCTTGAGTTTGTCGAAACGCTGGCCAGCCTGACCGGTGCGGATGTGGCGGCGTCAACCGACGACACCGGCAACCTGCCGGGTGCGGACTGGGACCTGGAGCGGACCGTCGGGCAGGTTGAAGCCCAAAGTCTCAGCAGTGCCGCGATGCTGGGTGTGCTGGCGACCACTCCCACCGACACTAACGATACCCTGACCAATCCGACCGGAACCATCGCTGGCCTCAAAGGCAATGATGCCTATGTATTCACGACCAACAGCTTTGGTGTTGTCACGGTCAAAGAACTGAAAAACGAGGGCACCGATACCCTCGACCTGTCCGCGCTGACAGTGGATCTGACCTTCACCATCAAGAAAGACAATGTGGTTGTGGTGACCTATTCCAGTGGCGGTACGGCCAACAAGATCACCGCCACCCAGGTTGAGAACATCAAGGGCGGCACAGGCAACGATACCTTTATCGTGCAAAAAGGTGCCGTGCTGAATGGCTATCTCGATGGCGGCGCCGGCACCAACACCCTCAGGTATACCGACCCTGATGCAGGGCTGATCTTCGACAAGAGCTATACCGGCTCCGTGGCGGTCGATTTCAGTGTCGGCACCGCCGCCGACAGTGCGCGGGCCACGGCCATCGACGGCTTTGCCGTGGGCAAGGTGCTGAACATCCAGAAGGTGATTGGCGGCAATTCCGACGACCTCCTCAAGGGCCATACGGCGGCGGATGACCTGTCCGGCGGCAAGGGTGACGATACGCTGCAGGGCGCCGGTGGCGCCGATGCCCTCAAAGGCGATGCCGGCGACGACCATCTGGACGGTGGCGCAGATACCGACACGCTGGAAGGCGGCGCGGGCAATGACACCCTGGTGGCGAGCGCGGGTGGCGATACGCTCATCGGTGGCACCGGTGATGATCTTTATGAGTTCAGTGACGCCGCCAACTGGACTGGCACCACGGTCACTGAGCTCAGTGCCGGGGGCAACGATACGCTGGACTTCAGCGGCGTGGCAGCGGCGCTGACCTTTACCGTCAACGACCTGGCCGTCACCGGGCTTACCGCGGCAGCCGGTGGCAGTACCCTCAGCGGCGCCAAGTATATTGAGCGCATCATTGCCGGCAGTGGCACCAATACCTTCAATTTCAAGAATGCCTGGGCGAACAAGCTGTTTATCGAGGCGACAGCCGGTGCCTCGGTGTCGGTCGATTTCAGTGCAGTCACCACAGATCTTTTCTTCACCATCAAGGCCAATGGCACCGTACTGGTGTCCGATACGGACAGCCGCAGCGGCGGCCATCGCGTCACGCTGAGCAATGTCGATAACCTGATCGGCGGTCAGGGTAGCAACACCTTCCGCTTCGCCGAGGGCGGCTCCATCAGCGGCAACCTGGACGGTGGCAGCGGTACCGGCATTCTGGATTACAGCCAGTTCGGCCTGACCATGGTGGTTGACCTGTCCAGCGGCGCCACCCCGGTGCCGGGCGTGGGCGGTACGCTCAGCAACATTGATGAGGTTGTCGGCAGTGCAAAGCAGGATCTGCTGACGGCGGCCGACAGCGGCCAGAGTTTGTCCGGTGATCGCGGCGACGATGTGCTTTTCGGCGGCGCCGGTAGCGATGTGCTGGCCGGGGACCAGGGTGACGACACCCTGGTGGGCGGCGGCGGCAATGACAGTTTTGACGGTGGCACGGGCGACGATACTTACCTGTTCAGCGGCAGCTGGGGTCAGGACACGGCCGTGACCGAGCTGGCCAATGGTGGCAGCGATACCATCAGCTTTGCCGGTATGGATCTGCAGGCGGCCACGGGGACACTGCCGCAGATCGATGCGATAGCGGCGGTCAGCGCCGATTTGACCCTTACGTTTAATAGCGATGGCTCACTTAACGTGACCGACGACAGCGCCACGGCCAACACCCTGGCCGTGGCCGCCAGCAGCCTGCCCGAAATCGAAAGCCTGCTCGGTGGCAGCGGCAGCAACACCTACCTGTTCAACGATGACTGGGGTCATGGTCGCAGTACCAATATCCTGCTGGATGACACGGCATCTAGCGACGGTACCCTGGATTTTTCCGCCCTGACCAGCGATCTGCAGTTCGTGATCAGCGATGACAACGGCGTTACGGTGGTTACCGTAACTACCGCCGTTGGCGGCAAGGTCTACACCGTCACGGCCCGCGGGGTTGAAAACCTGATCGGCGGCCTGGGCGATAACCAGTACCGCTTTGAAGGCGCGGCGGTGCTCGGTGGCAGCCTCACGGGCTTCTCCGGCGCAGGTACCGCGACGCTGGACTTCTCCGACTATGATGGCGGCAGCAGTTATGGCGTGAAGGTCGATCTGGCAGCAGGTACCGCCAGGGCGACGGTCGATCCGCTGGATGCCACCCAGGATACCGCGCTGATCACGGGGACCCTGAGCAATATCAATGACCTGGTCGGCAGTGCCTTTGGCGATGAGCTGACCGGCGATGCCGAGGTCAACGTACTGGAAGGCGGTGCCGGCGACGATACCCTCAAAGGTGGCGCCCAGAACGACATGCTGATCGGTGGCAAGGGCAGCGACAGTCTGCAGGGCGAGGGCGGTGACGATACCTACGGCGTCGAAGCCAAGTGGGCCTCGCTGGACCTGAGCCTGACACCCACCCAGACCGATACCATCAGCGACAGCGACGGCGCCAATACGCTGGACCTGTCCGACATCAGCAAGGACCTGCAAATCACCTTCACCGATGCCACCAGCGGTACCGATGTGGCGGTCAAGGTGGCGCTGAATTCGCTGCTCAGCAACCGGATCAATATCGATCAGGCCGGCAGCGGCACCGATACCTGGACCCTCAAGACCGGCAGCGGTGACGATACCGTCATCATCAAGGATGGGGTGGACTCCACCGTCAGCCTGGAAGCGGGCGAGGGCAGCAATACCCTGGATTACTTCAGCGGCAGCGATATCAGCGGCGGCTACAAGTCGTCGGTGACGGTGGATCTGGCGGCCGGTACCGCCACGGGCCTGGCCGGTATCAGTGATTTCCAGCACATTTTCGGCTCCTTCAGCGGTGGTGCCGATCAGCTCATCGGGGATGCCGAGGACAACAATTTCTATGTCGGCATCTGGGGCGAACTGGATGGCACGGCGGCGCGCAACCACGATATCCAGGGCGGCGATGGCAACGACACCATCAGTTTCGTCAACTTCGACCAGTCCGACTTCGATCTGGTCATGGACCTGGGCAACAACATCGTCACCCATACCGATGCCGCCAATACGGTGATGACCGTGGCGGTGCTGGGTGCCATCGAAAACCTCACCGGCGGTGCAGGCAACGACACCCTGATCGGCGATGCCGGCGCCAACATCCTCAATGGCGGTGCGGGCGACGACAGCCTCGAAGGCGGAGAGGGCGATGATACCTATGCCTTTGATTCCGACTGGGGGCTCGACAGCATCGTCGAGAATCTCGTGGAAGGTACAGACGTACTCGATTTCTCCGGCGTGAGCGAAGCGCTGACGTTCAACAACGGCCGTGGCGATGGTACAGAGGTTGACCTGGCCACGGCGCTGACGCGTAACGTGACCGTCACCGATGGCGTCAGTACCCTGACGGCTGATCTCAATGTTGAAAATTTCGCCGGCGTCAAAGAGACCGATACGCTTGAGCAGGCCAACGTCACCCTGACGGTCGCCGTGCAGGACGAGATGATCCGCGGTCTGGAGGCGCTCAAGGCGGTTGCCACGGGGCTTTCCAGTGGATATTCCGAGTTCAGCAGCCTGCTGGATCTGCAGCTGCCGCTGGTGGGCGAGAACCTGTCCGGCCTGCTGGTGGATGACAGCGGCGTGGCGGTCAATATTGCCGATCAGCTGGCGCTGCGGATACAGGCGCAGATCGATGCGCTCAAAACCCTGTTCTGGGGCAGCACCACGGAGCCGGATGCGGCGGATAAAACGGATTCAAACACCGATGCGTTGCTGGCCCTGACCGATGCCGATGGCGCCTTGTTCAGCATCACCGAAAATACCCGCCTGCTGGAGTTTGGCAGCAGTCTTGAGCTGTTCACCCGTACCCAGCCGCTGGATCTGAATCTGGGCGATAGCCTGAGCCTGATCCCGGGGCTCAGTGTCGATCTGAGCCCCAATGTCACCACCACCCTGACCTTCAATTATGCCTTTGGGGTATTGCCCGCAGATCCTGCGGACCCTGCTGCCGACCTTGGCTTCCATGTGTCGAACCCGGGGTTGAACTTCGCGGTCTCGCTGTTTGACGATCAGATCTACGCCGGGCTCGATTTCGGCGTGATTGCGGCCTCCATCGGCGGCCCCGGCGTTGATGATGCCAAGGGACTGCTGGCGCTGAATATCGACCTCACGGTGGGCGCAGAAGGGGATCTTGGCGAACAGATTCTGCTGGACACCGTCACCAACAACAGCTTCGACAGCCTGTTCAGTCTGCAGGCCGGCAAGGATTTGGGCATCACCGCCGAATTGCCGGTGGTGGTGGATGTCGCGGGGCTGGGGCTGGATGTTCCGGACTTGCCTACCATCAGCCTAACCACGCCGGCCCTGGGGGAATTCCCCAGTCTGGCCGAGCTGACATCGCTGTTCAGCAACCTGGACTGGAGCCTGCCGGATCTTTCCGAACTGTTCGATCTGGGCTCGATCAGCCTGGATCAGCTGTTCGATATGATGCGCGGCGGCCTCAACTATCTGGTGGACAACTTCGACTTCAGCCTTAATATTCCGGGGCTGAACCTGTCGCTGGATGATATTTTCGGGAACATTCCCGGGTTTGATCTGGGGCTGCAGGACTTCCTCTCTGGCCTGGTGCCATCGCTGGAGTTCTTCGATGTTTCTCTCGGTCTGCAGGGGCTGGAAGACTGGCTCAATGCACGGCTCTCCGACCTGCTGCCGGACCTCTGGCCGGACTGGTCGCTGCCGAGCTTTGACTTCAGCTACGACGGTTTTGACCTGGGCATCGACTTCGACTTCGACCTGAACCTGGGTGACCTGTTCGCGGCCCTGGGCCTGCCGGATCTGGAGCTGGGTTTTGATTTCGACCTGGCTGACCTGGCGAATTTCCTGAACCTGCCGGATGGCTTTGACCCGGCGGCACTGGGCATCACCATGGCGGCGGATGGCACCCTGCTGGTGGATGCGGATCTGGATATTTCACTGGGTCTGGACTTTGCCGCCAAGGACTACGCCCAGGCGGTTATCGGCAACGGCGGGCCCGGCAGCCTGAATATCCAGGACTATGCCTTTATCGGCGACGATACCCAGGTGTCGCTTGCAGTGCGGGCAGGTGCCGACGACATTGATGTCGAAGCGTCCCTGAGCATCAGCGACAGCCTGCCGGCCATCGGTTTCTGGATCGAAAACGGCAGCGCCATTATCGAGGCCGTGGCCGCCATTTCCCTGCCCCAGGTGGCTAATGGCCGCTACCAGCTCAGCAGCTTCAATGCCGGCGACCTCAGCTTCGAGGCCGGCGGTGAAGCCAGCCTGGACCTGCCCATGTACCTGGGTACCGGCAGCCTGCCGATGGGCGGCTCCGAGCTCGATCTCAACGGCGACGGCTATGCCGACAATGTGCTGCATGCCGGCTTTGATTTCGACCTGTCCGGCCTGTCGACGCCTGAGGTCATCGCGCCGAACTTTGCAGGCTTCAGCCTGATCGCCTTCCTGAATGATCCGGCCACCATTTTGGCCGGTCTGGAGGGCATGTTTGCAGGTATCAAGAACGTCATGGCCGGCGAACTCGGCCGTCTTGGCCTGCCGCTGATCGGCGATGTGCTGGATCAGTCCGGTGCCTTTGTGGACCAGTTGCGCGACAGTTTGCTGGGCGACAAATCCAGCGGAGACTACGTCGACGGTTTGGGCAAGGAGCTGATGGATGCCGCCGCCAATGGCGATGATGTCATCAGCCTGATCCGCGATGCACTGTTCAATGCGCTGGGCGACTATCTGCAGGTGGCTCTAACCGACGGCAACGGTGAGCCTCTCTACAACGAGCTGGGCAACCTGATCTACGGTGATGTCGAAACGGCCGACGACATCGGTCTGGTGCTCACAGCCGAAGGCGAGCTGACCTTCAATGTGCTGCTGGCTGGCAGCGTATTCGAGGGCCTGGCGGACTATGTCGAGAGGACGGACCCGGACACGGGCGCGATCATCAAGCGTTTCCTTACGGTGCCAATCAACTTCGACCTGTCAGCGCCGGGCCTGGGCCTGAAAACGGGCCCCACCGATACAATCGAAGTGAGCCTGGATTACTTTTTCGGGCTTGGCTTTGGCCTGGACAGCAGCGGTTTCTTCCTCGATACCGCGGGTGTGACCGAGGCCGGCGAAGAGCTGGGCCTGACGCTGGATGCCTCCCTCAGTGATGGCGCCAGCCTGCTGGGGACCCTGGGCTTCCTGCAGATGCGCCTGAGTGAAGTCGACGATGACGACGGCAACAGCGGCCTGCGCGGCAAGATCGCCATGGACCTCAGGGCCACGGCGGACCGCTGGCGCTTCGGCGAGGCGCTGACCATGGCAGCGCAGATCTCTGCCGAGGCCAATGTCGATCTCTTCGCCACCCTGGAAATGGATTTTGGCGCCGATATCGCACTGCCCAATGCCTTCACCACGGTGCACTACGATCAGCAGCTGGCGGATATCACCTGGGAAAGTGGCAGCAGCTTCAGCGCCGACTTCCTGGCTCCGCCGGAAGTGGTGCTGGAAGACGTGACGCTGGATGTGGGTGATCTGTTCAGTGGCTTTATCGGCCCTATCGCACTGGAGCTGGATCCGTTCCTGGGCCAGGATTCCGAATTGCGTCGGGTGATCGATATCCTGACCACCGACATCGACCTGGGCGTCGACAAGATCAACCTGCTGGATATCGCCGTGCTGGCGATGAATACCAGGGCGTCGGGTACCGGCGATCTACTGCGCACCACCGTGACGGCGCTGCTGGAAGTGTCGGACTTCATCACGCTGGCGGCCGATGCGGCGCGCGACGGTGGCTCCATTGAGGTCAACTTCGGCACCTTCGCGCTGGGCGCAAGCCTGGTGACCTCGGACAGCACCGCAATATCCAACTCCGATCTGAATCAGTCCGGGGGACAATCCGCCACCGATACCGTGGCCAACGACCCCAATGCATCGACCAACCAGAAAAACCTGGTGGCGAACCTGGGCACAAGCCCTGGCTCCATCATGTTCCCGATACTGTACGACCCCATGACGGCGGTCGGACTGTTGCTGGGCAAGGACGTCGATCTTTTCATCTACGACACGCCGGACATCGACTTCTCGGTTCTGTACGAGCAGTCGTTCCCGATCTTTACCGGCCTCAATGCGGTCATCAAGGGCGAGCTGCAGGCCTACAGCGATTTCTACTTCGGCTTCGATACCACCGGTATTCGCAGCTGGTTCAATGCCTTTGAAGCCAGCGACTATGACTTTGCCGCCTCAGTCAGCCACCTGGGCGATATCTTCGACGGTTTCTTTATCGCCGACTGGTCCGTGACCGAAACCGGCCAGCTGGTCGAGGGTGATGATGTCGCCGAGGTGACGCTCAAGGTCACCTTCGCGGCCGGCGCCGCGTTGGGGATCGGCGGGCTGGTGGAAGCCGGTGTGCTGGGCGGGGTTGAAGCCGAGATTGGCCTGAACCTGCACGATCTGCCCAATTTCGGTACCGGCGGCAATACCGGTATCGAGGCCGTTTACGATGGCAAGATCCGCTTCGAGGAAGTCTCCAGCATCCTGCAGGAGAACCCGCTGTGCCTGTTCGACATGGAAGGCACAATCAAGGCCTTCCTTGAAGGCTACCTGTGGGTGGGGGTCAAGGTGTTTGGCTCCAAGATCACGCTGTTCGAAGCCAGCAAGCGCTTTGTCGAAGTGACCCTGGCACGCTTCGAGTGGATCTGTCCGGACCTGCCGGACCCCACGGTTGCCACGCTGGAGAACGGTGTGCTCACCCTGGCCTACCGGGATGCCAACGGCAGCAGGAACCCGGCATTGGCTGAGGACTATACGGTCTACCTGGATGATATCGATGTCACTCCAAGTGATGGCATCGACAACAAGGTATCCCGCATTATCGTCACCGGTAACGGCCATACCCAGGTGTTTGATCCCAGCCTGGTCACCTCCGTGTATGCGGCTGGTACGGATAACAACGACATATACGAAATCGATACATTGATTAATGCGGATCTGCTGATTCATGGTGGCGGTGGCGACGACCTGATCACCCTCACCGGCAGCAGCAACAGTGACAAGAGCCGCAGAATTTATGGCGAGGCGGGCAACGATACGCTGATCGGTACAGCCATGGCTGACCTGATCGTCGGCGGTGACGACAACGACAATATCAATGCCATGGATGGCGCCGATGTGATCTTTGGCGACAACGAGGACGGCAGCGGTACGGGTGACGACTTCATCTGGGCCACGGGGACCGCGCTTGGCACCAGCGGCCTGGCCAATGGATTTGCCAACTATATCGATGCCGGTGCCGGCAGCGACCAGATACTCACCGGCGCTGGCAACGACCGCATTCTGGCAGGTTCGGGTGACGATGTTATCAACAGCGGCGCCGGCATCGATACCATTGATGCCGGCGCCGATGCCGACCAGATCATTGCCGGTGCCGGGGCCGACATCGTGCTTGGCGGCAGCGGCGACGATACGCTGAGCTGGGAAATCGGCGATGGCGCCGACAATTTTGACGGCGGTGAGGGCAGTGACGAAATCTTCATGGTCGGCTATAACGTCAACCCTGAAGAGTTCTATAAGGCCGATACCAGCAATTACATCGTCGACGATGGCGCATCGGATACGGTGGCGGTCTCGGCCAGCAGCGGCGATGCCCATATCAGCTGGCAGCATGGCGGCGCAGCGGCGATAACGCTCAGCGGCAGCGGCATTGAGATCCTCAGCATGGATACCGGCATGGGCGCCGACGATATCCTGATCGGCAGCCTGGTGACGACCAGCGTGGCCAGCGTCAAGCTCAGCACCGGCACCCAGCGTTCG
The DNA here is from genome assembly GCF_000378045.1 of Marinobacterium rhizophilum DSM 18822. Lineage (GTDB taxonomy): Bacteria > Pseudomonadota > Gammaproteobacteria > Pseudomonadales > Balneatricaceae > Marinobacterium_A > Marinobacterium_A rhizophilum. The sequence goes on along the minus strand of NZ_KB899091.1, from coordinate 228,944 downwards.
CTGGCGGTGGAAAGCCGTTTCGTCAAGGAGCGCAACAGCGACGGCGACCTGGTGGATACCGCCCAGACGCTGGACTTCAAGATACTGCAGATCGCGGACGACAACGCCATCGACAGCGTCCGGGTAGAGGGCACCGGCGGCGCCGATGACTACCTGGTCAGCACGGTGGAGTCCGTTGGCGTCGATGGCAGCGCCCAGAGCGCCATGCGCTACGAACACCTCGACGGCGGCACGGATATCGCCGGCAACCCCACCAGTCATGTCATTGTCGATGTCTACGATCTCGAGCTCAACGACGATACCCGCCTGAATACGCTGGGCGGTAACGACACCGTCGATGCGCTGGGTGTGACCCAGGCGCTGGTGTCCCAGATCGTCATCGATGGCGGCGCCGACGATGACCGCATCATCGGCACGAACCTGGCCAGTGTTTCCGATGTCATCATCGGCGGCTCGGGCTCCGACCGCCTGACCGGCGGCGCGGGTATCGACCGGTTCTACGAGCAGATCGACAGTGACTCCGATGCCAATATCGACGGTGATGTCGACGTGCTGGTGGAAAGCCGCGATGCCGACTTCATTCTCAGCGATACCCGGCTGGTGATTGATGACTCCGATACGCCGCGTCTCTCGGGGCAGTTTGGCAACGAGACCGAAACCTTCACGAACCTGTTTGAAAATGCCGAACTCAGCGGTTTCGACAGCGCCAACCACTTCGAGCTGACCAGCTGGTCCGGTGGCGGCCTGCTGGATGGCGGCAAGGGCGGCGACAGTTACACGCTGGAGCTGGCCCAGCTGGCCAGCGGGCGCCAGTTTCTCGATATCGCCGATTCCGGTGGCACGTCCGGTATGGATTCGCTGATCTACCGGGGCAGCGCCGGCCAGGACACCATTCAGCTGGATACCGTCTACAAGCGTGACGAGGATGTCGACAAGCGCTTCACCGATGACCGCTGGAGTGCCTACGGCGACTACGGCGATGGCCTGGTGATCGCCCATTTTGATGCCAGCGACAACTTTTCCAAGGTGGACCTGGACGACGAAGACGCGCTGATGAATGTGCGCGAGGCCAGGTTGTCCGAAGGCGCCGACTATCAGGTGGTCAACTACCACTCGGTTGAACAGGTGACGGTGTACGGCGGCGCTGATGACGACAAGTTCATTTCCGACAGCACCGAATCCCAGATCGATGTCTACGGCGATGCCGGTGACGACCAGTTCTACATCGGCTCGGTGCTGAAAACCGACACCGTGCTGGTGGAAGGGCAGGAAGTCACCATCGTGCTGGAGATCACCGATGGCGCCAACGTCAATGACTCCAACTTCTTCGGCGGCGAAGATGACGATTACTTCGAGGTGAACCACAACGTTGCCGATATCGGCCTCTTTGGCGACAACGGTGACGACACCTTCTTTATCAAGGCCCTGCTAACGCTGGACGACGACGGCGAGCTGCTGGACCTGGATTCCGGCGTATCCTCGATCAGCGGTGTATCCCAGGACCCGGCGGCGGACACGCGCGAAGTGGATGTCGATACCCTGGTCTATGTCGAAAACGCCAACATCTCCATTAACGGCGGGGCGGGTTTTGACAGTGTCGCCCTGGTCGGCACGGTGCTCAGCGATACCTTCTATGTCTTCGTCGAGCAGGATCCGGTGACCGGCGAGAACGTACAGCGCATTTACGGTGCCGGCGTCAAACTGCAGAAACTGCTGAATATCGAACGGCTGCAGCTGCTGACCGGCGGCGGTGACGATACCGTCTACCTGTACGGCGTGGACATGGGCCTGATCGGCGACATGGTGATCAAGACCGGGTCCGGCAGCGACCTGGTACAGATTGGTGGCCCGGAACAGATCATCAACCTCAGTTATCCGAAAAACCGCGACCAGTTCTATGCCGCGGTGGAGGGCTACGAGGTGGAGCAGGACGCGCTGGGTAACTTCCTGTCCGTTGATACCGTCAGCGGCATGCCGTTCTACCAGATCGATGAAACCGGCCGCATCGTCGGCTTCCAGGTTGAGAACCCGGCGGTAACCCTGCAGGTCACCCTGCCTGAGTCCACCGACATCGATGCCTTTTTGTCGCCGGTGCTGATCGACGGCGGCGAAGGCGTTAACGACCGGGTGGTGGTCAACAACCAGGGCGGTAACAACCGTATCCGCTTCGCCAATACCGAGCTGGAGCGCAAGGAAGTGGTGTTCGACTACAGCGCGTTCACGCTGGCCAGCACGGACACCGATTTCGTCGACACTGTGCTTGGCGATGCCACTACCGGTGCCATTGCGCAGGATCTGCTGGCCAGTGCGGCGGGGGATTACATCCGTTTCCAGGACCGCTACTACGATACCGGGCTGCTGAACAACATCGCCTCGGGCAGCCAGAGTGAACTGCTGATTCCGGGTGGCCTGAGCTATTTCAACATTCAGAACACCCTCAACGCCGATGGCAGCATCAGTTATGCCCGTACCCAGCTGGAGCAGTTTGCCGCCGACTTCGGCCTGGTACTGGACACCACCATCGTCGCGCACCCGGACCCGACCCGCGTGGGTGAAACCCTGTACCAGCTCAATGGCATCACCAAGGACGGTGTCGCGGTGGCCTTTGAGGCGCAGCACAAGGAAACCGTGGTCTATGACCTGGAGGGAACGCGCATCGTCTACCAGGACCTGACGGCCCTGACGCTGAAAACCACCGCACCGCTGCGGGTGCAGTTTGCTGCCGGCGCTATCAGCAGTATCGAAAGCATTCGTACTGACGCCATGGATATCCTGCACGGTGTGGATGCCGACACGGCGCTGCACTTTACCGGCATGGACGAGGTCACCCTCAACCTGACCGATACAACCGGCGGCGAGGAAGGGTCTGAGCTGCATATCGACAACAGCCTGTTTACCGGCCGGCTGCAGGTGCAGGGCGGTATCCATACCGACCGTATTTTCGTCGAGCAGACCGTGGCGGTCACCACGGTGCACGGCAATGACGGCGACGATGAAATTACCGTTGGCAAGAACGGTACTCTGGATCAGATCGGTGAATCGCTCTATCTGTTTGGTGATGCCGGTACCGATACCATTGAAGTCGATCGGGCCGATGACAGCAGCGATGCCGACGTGACCGTCGATAAGAACCTGCTGGAGCACAGCACCGGTTTTGAACAGCTGAGCCGCATCACCAGCGCCATCAGCCTGCAAGGCATTACCGATGCCGAAAATGCGCTGCTGGAAGCAGAGCTCAAGACGGCGTCTGAAGCCTATGCCAATGATGCCTTTGCGGTTAGCGAAGGGGATATTGACACGGCCCTGGACGAAATGTCCGAAGAGACCCTGGCCCAGCTGCTGGACGTTCTGAACAAGAGCAAGGATGAACTGGAAACCTCGGTGGAGGATGCCGCCGATACGCTGCGCCTGAACGACCAGCAACTGCTGGAGAACCAGGTCAAGCTCTATACCCGTGCGCGCTACTACGAATCGAACGCTATCGACGATGCGTTGCTCGATCGGATGTCGGCACTCGGACTCAAGGCTCAGTTCAGCGTCACCTATTCCTACGAAATTCTCGGCATCACCTTCGACGATATCCAGGCCTATTCGTCAGTCATGGGCCTGCAAAGCGGCTTTAACACCGCCGAAGACTGGCTGCGCAACTTTGGCAGCAAGGTCAGCATCGAGGACGACGATGGCAACGCCCAAAACATCACTCTGGATGCCAGCGGCAACCGCAGCGCCCTGCAGCAGTTGCTGGAAAATGCCGATGGCCAGAGTGATATCTACGACCTGATCAACGGTGCCCTGAATCAGAATCGCCAGACCGTCTTCACCGCCACCGAGGATGATGGCTGGCTGGATGTGACCTTCAAGCTGGAACTTGTGTCCACCAGTGTGCACCAGGCCAACGACAATAACGTCCGTGCCCTGGCCCAGCTGTACGATACCCTGGTGAATGATTATCTCGGCAGCCAGGACATCTACGCAGAGCTGCTGAAGGCGCGCAGCTACAACGGTGTTTACATCACCAACAGTGACCTGAACGGTTTCTACAGTGACTACCAGAACAATACGGATATCCGCGGCTTCAACATTTACGACCCGCTGGCCGGCGGCAAGACGCTGTACGACGAGCTGATCGCCTCGGTGGATGCGGTCAACCTGGATCTGTCGGCTTCGGTACTGGCCAAGCAGAGCGTCAGCGTGATTGCGCAATTGCAGCAGCTCGATCTGGCGCGTAGTAACAGCTTCGCCGATATCTATGATGACAAGCTCGATGCCCTGATCGCCCAGGTCAGCACGGCGCTGTCCAGCGATGACTACAGCCGGACGACACTGGCCAGCATCAGTGCCGATCTCGATACGCTGCTGGAAGAGTTCAATCCTTATGAAGACGACAACGGCTTTGCCGCCGACGAACAGATGGTACTGGCGCCGGTCTACAACGCCCTGGCGGCCAATACCAGCAATGGCCTGATCGACGTTCTGGCCGGCATCAACCAGTTGCACACCGATCTTGATGGCGCCGACTTCGCCGCCATCCTGAATGCGGCCGCAGCGGCAGCGGGTTACGATGATTTCGAAACCCTGTTCAAGAGCGCCAACTATACCCAGGCGCGCCAGGCCTACGCTACGGCCTCTGAGCTGATCGACAGCTTCCTGATCTACAGTGCCGCCCAGCCGGACATGGTGGACCTGCCCGATGGCGTGACCGATGTACTGCGCGAAATAAAGATTCTGGATCGTGCCGCCGAGCGCTTTAGCGCCTTTGTCGATGCGCTGGAGTCGGGCTTTGATTTCGAGACTTTCCGTACCGACTACCTGGCGAACCAGGCGGCGGTACAGCAGTTTGTGGCCAACAATCCGCAGTACATTGCCTATCTGCAGTCCGAGGCGCGCTACGAGGCCATGGCTGCATCGCTGACGCGCGATGCCAATGATGTCGTGACCCTGGCGGCGCTGAATGATCAGCAGTATCAGCTGCTGGTCGCGGCGCTGGAGACCGCCCGTACCCAGTTCACCAGCCTTGAGAAGAGCCTCTCTGAGCAGTACACCTTCGACCTCAACTACTGGTGGTTCACCCGCACGGTGCATCTGGATTACACCGTTGATTACCGCTATGTACAGCAGAAGGCCCTGGTTGAGAACCTTGAGGCCCAGGTGGCGCTGGCCGAGGCCTACTATGATGGCAGCGAGAGCCAGACAGGCGCGCTGCTGGCGCTACGTGAGGCGTACAGTGACCAGGAGCAGAGCTTTGAAGCCCTGATCGCGGAGCTTGGCAGCACTTACGAGGCGCAGAAGGCAGCACTCAACGCCCAGTACCTGGTATTGAAGGAAATCAGTGGCCTGGCCGTTGAAATTATCAAGGCACGCGGGCCAGAGCAGGATATCGAGGGCTTTGCCGATGACAGCAGCCTGATCTCCGAAATCATCAGTTTCAACGACACTTACCGCATTATTGACGAGAATGCCGAGCAGGACCCACTTAACCTGACCGGGTTTGTCAGCCAGAGCAGCGATGGCAGCCGCACCAGTACCAGCAGCTCGGTTATCTTCCAGACCCAGCAGCGCGATTACACCGCCGTGACGTCGGTGGCTGGCATGACTGGCGACGGTGTCTTGATACATGTGGGTTACGACGATGTCGAGCGCCTGACCCTGAATTTGGGCGACGGTGCCGATGATGTGCAGGTACTGGATACCCTGGGTCAGGCCAGCGCAGAAGTCTTCGTCAACACCGGTGCAGGCGATGACGAGATCACGGTATCGGATGAAAACGACACCACCGAAGGGATTGTCTCGCACCTCATAATAGATGCCGGCACCGGCAGCAACAGGCTGTACATCAACGATATCAATGATGCCACGGCCGACAGCATCATCATGACCAACAGCGAGCGTAGCGGTTATACCTCGGTCACAGGGATTGCTGCTGGCAGTATCCATTACCGTGGTGCCTACGGGCAGGGCGTCTTCCTGCAGGCGGGCAAGGATGGCGATGATATCCATGTTGATGGTGTGATTGCCGAGGCCGCGACCCTGGTGCGCGGCGGTGAAGGCGATGACGATATCACCGTCACCAGTACGACCAGCCGTGCCGATATCAGCACCACCCTGACCATCAAGGGTGAGCTGGGCGATGATGTTATCGATGCCTCCAAGGCCGGCTTTCAGGTCACCATCGAAGGCAACGAGGGTGATGATGTCATCTTCGGATCCGGGCATGACGATACCCTGTCGGGTAACGAGGGTAACGACCTGATACTGGGTGGTTTGGGCGCGGATACCATCAGCGGTGACGCAGGCAATGACCTGGTCCTGGGGGATCTGGGCAGCATTACCCTGCAGGTAGCGGGTATGGGGTCGGTCACGGTGGATTACGCGACCGTCGATGCCAAGGATGTGTATGGCAAGGAATACCAGTATCAGTATTTGCGCGATGGAACCATCAGCGCACTGCTGTCGACCCTGACCGGCGCCAGCTCAGGAAACGGCGATACCCTGACCGGCGGCAGCGGCAATGACACCCTGATGGGGGGTGCTGGTGTGGATACCATTACCGATGACGATGGCAACAGTCTGGTCGTGGGTGACCATGCGCTGATTACCTACCTGGCGGGCATGACTCTGGCCGCCTCCAGTCGTTTCGCATTCGAAGGTGACACCGACCATATAATTCTGAGCGGCACCAATAACACGGTCATCGGCGGCAGCGGCGGTGATGATATCGACACCGGCAATGGCACCGACTTTATCCTCGGTGACAACGGCGAGATTCTGTGGAGCGCCGGCGTTATCGACAGCATGGCGAGCACTGACGAAGCCTTTGGCGGCAATGACGATATCGACCTGGGCGATGGCGCCAAGACCGTGATTGCCGGTGTTGGCAACGATACCCTGGATGCGGGTGACGGAACTCATCGCGTGATCGGTGACAACGGGTCTATCGACTACGACGCGACTCAGGCCGGCGCGCTGCGCAGCATGCAAAGCACGTCTGATGCCCATGGCGGGGTTGACACCATCACCCTGTTGGGGGCATCGAACCAGATCATCGGCGGCAGCGACGGTGACATTATCACCGTCAATACGGCCACCAGTACCGACCAGGTGCTGGGCGACAACGGCAGCATGACCTTCACCGGCGCGGTCGGCGCCGAGCAACTCAGCAACATGCAAAGCGACCTGACCCAGACCGGTGGCGGCAACGACACCATTACCCTGGGCGCGGGTGACAAGGTCGTCATCGCCGGCATCGGTGCCGATACGGTCACCACGCCCTTGCTGAGCGCCGGCACTCGCTACGTGATCGGCGATGAAGGCGAGTTCGACTTCGATGCCAGCAACATCCTGCAGACGGCGAAGAGCACCAGTACCGCAGGAGATGGCGATACCCTGACCCTGGGCGGCGCCAGCAGCACTGATATCAACGTGGTGATCGGCGGCGTCGGTGGTGATGACATCGACACCGGCAACAGCACCGACTTTATCCTCGGTGATAACGGCGAGATTCTGTGGAGCGCCGGCGTTATCGACAGCATGGTGAGCACGGACGCGGCCTTTGGCGGCAATGACGATATCAGCACGCAGGGCGGCAACGACATTGTGTTCGGTGGCCAGGGTGCGGACACCCTGACGCTGGGCACGGGTAACGATATCGGCATCGGCGACAACGGCAAATACGATTTCCGGGTGGCGTCCATCAGCAGCACGGATGCGTCCAACGCTGATGGCGGCAACGACATCATGCGGGGCAACGAAGGTGACGATATCCTTCTCGGTGGCGTGGGCAACGATAGCATCGACGGCAACAGCGGCCGCGACCTGATTTTTGGCGACCAGGCGGAGCTTACGAGCCGCACGGGCGGTGAGAGCAGCAGCCCCCGGTTCCGCGCACTCACAGGCGAGGTCTTGTACAGCGAAGATGCCAATAGTGATGATGCTGAGGTGCAGGTCGGTTCAACGCAATTCAGCGGTCCTGAGGCGGACAGTCCTGCCTGGAGCAACTGGAGCATCACTGTTGGCGACGGCCTGGATGACCTGTTCGGTAATGACTACATCGCAGGGGGTGCCGGTAACGACACGATCTTCGGTCAGCGCGGTAACGACACGATCCAGGGCGACGGTTCGATTGATGGCACGGAAGTAGTCAGTGCCAGCCGTAATCCGGCAGAAGACCTGGTTGTGGTTGCTTCTTCTGAAGCGAGTACTGATGGCGACGACTATATCGAGGGTGGCGGCGAAGACGACGTGATCTTCGGCAACCTGGGCCAGGATGACATCATCGGCGGCAACTCCAGCCTGTTCGGTCTTGATCTTGAAGTGCAGCGTGCCGACGGCGCCGACCTGATCTTCGGCGGTGCCGGCACCGATATTGGTCGCAATGATGCAGGCGATACCGGTGACAGTGGCCATGCGCGCGATGCCGACATGATCCTGGGTGATAACGGCAATATCTACCGCATCGTCGGTACCAATGGCGCGCCCAATGCTGGCCAGTACCTGAACTTCAACTACGACAATTACAATGCCGGCAGCGGTACGCTGAACAAAATAGTAGTGCGCGCCGCGCAGCTGCTGGATTACACGCCGGGCGGTCCTGACTATGTTCCTGCCGCACTGACGGGTGATCATGGCGCCGGTGACGAGATCCACGGCGAGTCGGGTGATGACTTTGTCTATGGCATGACCGGCAACGATGTGCTGTTCGGCGATGGCCAGGACGATGACATTATCGGCGGCTGGGGTAATGACTGGATTTCCGGCGGCACCGGCGATGACGGCGTGCTGGGCGATGATGGCCGCATCTACAGCTCGCGCAACGGGTTTACCGAGACGCTCTACGGGCTGACCACGGCGGTCAGGCAGCAGGACATCGCCACCTCGGGCGACTCCCAGACGGCCACCATCAATGTTACCGACAGGTTGAAGAAGTCGGTGAACCTGACGCCGTTCAATGTGGATCCGAGCCAGGTGCAGGATCCGCTGTTTGCCGCGCAGTATGCCGATGACATCATCTTTGGCGGGCTGGGCAATGATGCATTGCACGGCGGTGCCGGTGATGATGCCATTTCCGGCGCCGAGGCGATGGCAGGGGAAGCTTATGGCCAGACTTCGAATGCTGATGGCAATCCGGATGGTGGCGTGGTGCGCATCGATTTTGATCGTCCGTTTAACCCCGGCAATGTGCTGCACTACAACCCCTACGATGTCTCTTCCCTTCGTTACGATGCCAGCCGTCCGGCCGGCGAGTTTGCGCTCTACGATGAGAACGATCCGCTGCGCAAGATACTGCTGACCGACGCAGGCGCCCTGTCCAAGGACGGTAGCGGCAAGGAGTTCTTCCTCAACTTCGATGCGAGTGAGGCGGATGGCGATGATGTGATTTTCGGCGACCTTGGCAATGACTGGCTGGTCGGCGGCAGCGGGAATGACAACCTGTACGGCGGCTACGGCGATGACCTGCTGAACGTTGATGACGATCTCAGTACCAATGGCGGGCTCAATAACACACCGGATGCCGACTATGCCGATCTGGCCTTCGGTGGGGCGGGGCGCGACATCATGATCGGTAATGCCGAGGCCGATCGCCTGATCGACTGGAGCGGTGAGTTCAATACCTACCTGGTGCCTTTCAATCCCTTTGGTCTGGGCACGGTCAGCCGCCAGTTGCAGCCCTCGCTACCGGAGTTCCTGTATGCCCTTTCCGCCAGTGACGGCGCCGATCCGACGCGTGCCGCGGACACCAATAGTGACCCCGCACGCAACGGCGAACCGGATGGCGAGCTGGGGCTCGTGACCCAGAAAGATGCGGACTGGGGCGATCAGACGGGCGGCCCGGCCGATCCGCAGTCCGGTGTTAAAGATAAAACGTCGGGCGATAAGGTGAAAACCAATGGCTCGAATGCGACCAGCAATCTTGAGGCCAGCAAGGCAGCCCCGGTTACGGCGGATACAAACGACCAGGCCGCCGTTACCCGCGAGGCTGCCGAGCAGATTTTTGCCGAGGCGAAACACCGCTGGGCCCTGTCCGGTCTGATCGGGTCGGACAGCCTTGAGCTGCTGGATGCACTCCAGGTCGAGGTTGTCAGCCTGGACGGTGCCGTGCTTGCACAGGTGGAAGGCACCACCATCTACCTCGATAGCAATGCCGCAGGCTGGGGCTGGTTTGTCGACCCCACCGCCGGCGCCGATGAGGAATTCCGGGCCATGGCGGACGGAAGCTTGCAGGCCTGGGCCCAGACGGATGCGTTCGCCCACATGGATCTGCTGACGGTACTGAGTCATGAAATAGGCCATGTACTGGGCTATGCGCATACGACCGGCGGTCGTGGTGCATCGCTGATGGATGAAACCCTGGCCGCCGGGGTGCGTGAAGTGCCAGGGTCGGGCCTGCTGCATGGATTTAATGCGTCTTTGGACTCCTTTGTCAGCGATGACCAGCCCGCGGCCGACAGTGCAGCGCAGCCGGCCTCCAAACGCAGTGTCAAGGTAAAGGATGCCGAGGCACAGGATGCCGATGAAGCCCGGGCAGACAAGGCCGCCTATCTGCTCTCTGAGCTGAACCTGCCGGATGAGCTGCCATCATCGGCCGCGCTGAATCACGGCCAGGCAGAAGAGGCACTGAATAGAAGCCAGGGGCATCAATCGGCTGTTCAGCAGGGGCCGGAACTCCCGACTGAGAGCGACGCCGGGATTGCAGCGGCCCAGGTGCATGCCTCGGCTGGTGCTGCAACCCTGCAGGCAACCGAGTCCGATGATACCGTGCTGGCGCAGGCGGATGAACACCAGAGCGTCGCTGAACTGGGCGCTGGCGACGAATCGAACGCTGATTCGGCTTTGGCGGCGGCAACCATTGCCGGTTTGGCCGGCTGGAAGCTGGCAACCGGTGAGCGATCTGGTACTGTGAAACTCGCTCAGCGCAGTTTTGATTCTTTGCGTCACAAACAGCGTCATGTCATGCACTGGGATGAAGCAAAGCAGTGCTTTGTGGGCAACGATGATGTTAAGACGGTTGCCAGTACTGACTGGGAACAGGCGGCCAGGAATATCCGTACACACTGATTAAATTAAGGAAAGGAATAACAATGGATAAGCCCAAGCAGAAAGTTGAAGTGCCTACTATCAAGTGGGATGACTCTCGCATGAAGAGCACGTATGCCAACGTGTGCAATGTTTCCAGCACCCGTGAAGAAATTACGCTGCTGTTCGGCCTTAACCAGGCATGGAATGCACAGCAGAAAGAACTGTCAATCGAGCTGTCCGATCGCATCATCCTCAATCCGTTTGCGGCCAAGCGCATGGCGACGCTGCTGAACAACGTGCTGGCGCAGTATGAAGCCCGTTTTGGCGAGATTGGTGAAAGTGCTGCGACGCCGGCGGCGACGGCGCCGGCCGAAGATCCTCAGCCCAGCCACTGATACCCTGCCTTAATACGTTCAGCCATGCCCGGCCTCATTCGGGTATGGCTGATGAAGTCCTGTCTGCTTTTGGCTAAATCAAACATTCAATGCAAATAGAATCTGAAACTGCCCATGATGGATTGCGCCAGGCCTGGGTTCAATTCAGTGCGGCCGCGAGCTATGAAGAGTATTGCCAGCACTGGCTGGCGCTGCTGTGTACCCGCATCGGCAGTGTGACCATGGCGGCACTGGTACTGGACAGCGGCGAGGCCGGTTTTCAGCCCACGGCAATCTGGCCCGAAAAGTCGCAGCCGGATGCGGAGTTCACCGCGCTCATCGAAGAGGGTATCGATGAGGCCACCGGCCTGGTGCATTCCCTGGCGGGCGGTGGCTACGGCGTTGCCTTCCCGATTCGGGTCGATGACGAGCTGGCCGGTGTGGTGGCGCTTTCGCTGCGCGTTCCGAACCTCGTGCTGCCGGAAATCATGGAACAGGTACAGTGGGGCAGCGCCTGGATCGAGCTGCTGCTGCGCCGGCACCGCGGCCAGGAGAAAAACCTGCAGTTCGAGCGCCTGTCCGGTGCAGTCGACCTGCTGGGCGCCGTACTGGCGGAGTCGGGTTTCCACAGTGCCGCCATGACGTTCGTGAATGAACTGGCCACGGCCTACGGCTGTGACCGGGTCAGTTTCGGCCTCAGTAAAGGGGCTCAGATACAGATAACGGCCCTGTCACATAGCGCCCAGTTTGGCAAAAAGATGAACCTGATTCGCCGCCTGAGCGGTGTGATGGATGAAGCTGTTCTGCAGCGTGGCGTGATCAACTACCCAGGCAGTGACGATGACAGCACCCTGCTGGTTGAGCGCGAGCACATGCAGTTTTCCCTGTCTTACGGTAATGCGCGGCTGCTCACGGTGCCGCTGCATTCAGGCGAGGACTATTTCGGGGCGGTGACGCTGGAACGCGCCGCCGACCGGCCCTTCGTCCCGGACGAAGTGGACCGGATCCGCAGCATAGTGGCGCTATCCGGCGAGGCGCTGAAGAACAAGCACAGCCAGGACAAGACCTGGTATCAGCACCTGGGGTCCGCGTGCGGCACGCAAGTGAAGCGGCTGATTGGCAAAGGCTATCTGGGGCGCAAGCTCAGCCTGATCGTGCTGGCGGCGGTCGTGGCGTTTTTCAGTGTCGCCACCGGCTCCTATCGGGTGGCCGCCGACAGTGTGCTCGAAGGCTCGGTACGCCGTGCCATCGTGGCGCCCTTTGAGGGCTATCTGGAATCCGCCGATGTGAAGGCCGGTGAGCGGGTTGTCGCCGGCCAGGAAATGAGCCGGCTGGACGACCGCGACCTGACGCTCGAAAAGCTCGGCCACCTGAGTGAGCAGGCCAAGCTCCAGCGCCAGTACGAGGAAGCGGTTGCCAATCGGGACCGCTCCGAAGCCAAGGTGGTTCAGGCGCAGCTGGAGCAGAACCGGGCCGAGCTCGAACTGGTTGTCAGCAAGCTGTCGCGCACCCGGCTGCGCGCGCCGTTCGACGGTTTTGTGGTCAGCGGTGACTTGAGTCAGCGGCTTGGCAGTGCGGTAGAGCAGGGCGAACTGCTGTTCGAGGTCGCGCCGCTGGACAGCTACCGGGTGATTCTCTGGGTGGATGAACACCGCATGGCCGACATCACCGAATTGCAGGCTGGGCGTCTGGTGCTCAATTCCCTGCCGGAACACACCTTTGACTTTAGGGTGACACAGGTCACGCCGGTCACCGAGTCGCGCGATGGCGGCAATTTTTTCCGGGTGGAGGCTGAGCTGAGTGAGCCGGCACCGGAGCTGCGACCGGGCATGGAAGGCGTTGGCAAGATCGAGGTCAGCGAGCACAAACTCATCTGGATCTGGACGTACCCGCTGCAGCAGTGGATACGGCTTAAGCTCTGGGCGTGGTGGCCCTAAGTGGCAGAGTCACTTTTCAGCGCGTCCTGGCACCGGGTGGCGGACCTGAAACCCCGGTTGCGTTCGCACGTGGAGATCAACCGGCATGTCTACCGCGGTGATGTCTGGTACGTGGTACAGGACGATGCCACCGGCCGTTACCACCGTTTTACCCCCGAGGCCTATTGCCTGATCGGGCTGATGGATGGCCGGCGCACCCTTGATGATCTCTGGCACCGTGCCGGCGAGCAGCTGGGGGATGACATGCCATCGCAGGATGAGGTCATCCGGCTGCTGTCCCAGCTGTACCGGGTCGATGTGATCCAGTCGGATGTGATCCCCGACATTGGCGAATTGAGCGAACGCCGGCGCAAGGACAAGCAGAACCGCCTGCTGGCGATTTTCAAGTCGCCCTTGGCGGTGAAAATACCGCTGCTGGACCCCGAGCCGTTTCTGAACCGCACGGCCGGCCTGAGCCGCTGGCTGTTCAATCCTCTTACCGGGCTGTTGTGGCTTTTCTGCATTGGCTGGGCCCTGAGCCAGGCGGCCTACCACTGGCCCGAGCTGACCGAGAACCTGGCGGACCGGGTGCTGGCCGCCGAGAACCTGGTGCTGATCTGGCTGGCTTACCCGGTGGTCAAGCTGGTGCACGAGTTCGGGCATGCCTATGCGGTTAAGCGCTGGGGTGGCGAGGTGCATGAGATGGGTATCATGTTCCTCATTTTCATGCCCATCCCCTATGTCGACGCCTCGGCATCGGCGTCGTTTCGCAGCAAGCATCATCGCATGCTGGTGGCGGCGGCGGGCATTCTGGTGGAGGCCTCGATCGCGGCTCTGGCCATGTGGGTCTGGGTGAATGCAGAACCCGGTGTGGTGCGCAGCCTGGCGTTCAACACCCTGCTGATCGCCGGGGTATCCACGGTGTTGTTCAACGGCAACCCGCTGCTGCGCTTCGATGCCTACTATGTGCTGGGCGACTTTCTGGAGATTCCCAACCTGGGGGCCCGCAGCACGCGCCAGGTGACGTACCTGTGCAAACGTTATCTGCTGGGGCTGGCGGACGAAACCTCGCCGGCGTACAGCCGCAAGGAAGCCTGGTGGCTGTTTTGTTATGCGCTGTGCAGCTTTGTATACCGGGTATTCATCACGCTGACGATCGTGCTGTTTGTCGCCAGTGAGCTGTTTTTTATCGGCATATTGCTGGCGATACTGTCGCTTTACAATATGTTCGGCAAACCGATTGTGGGCATGATCAAGTATCTGACTATGGATAGAAGTGTATTGAACAAGAGAGGCCGGATTCTTGCTGTGACCGCCGGCCTTGCCACGCTGGTAGTTATGCTGCTGTTTGTCGTGCCGGTACCCAAAATGACCGTTGTCCACGGGGTTTTCTGGGCGCCGGAAGAGGCCCGGGTACAGACAGGCAGCACCGGTTTCCTGCAACAGATCAATGTGACCTCCGGCCAGAGTGTCGAGAGCGGGGAAGTACTCTTTGTCAGTGAAAATCAGCAGCTGGAGTCCGATACCCAAAAGTCAGCGGGGCGTCTGAAAGAGCTGATGGTGCTGTACAGTACCGCCATTGCCGACGAGCGGCGCAATGAGGCGGCGATCATGCTGGAGGAAATCGCTCAGGCCAGGGCGCAGCTGGCCCGTTATGTTGATGAACGCAAGGGTCTGACCGTATTGAGTGGCGAGTCGGGTATGTTTCAGTTGGCGCTGCCGGTCGATCCGCTGGGGCGGCTGATGCCAAGGGGTACGCTGCTGGGGTATATGCTGCAACCGGGGACTTACAGCATACGGGTTGCGGTGGGGCAGGATGACGTGGAGGCCATACGCAACGACATGCAGGCGGTCACGGTTCGCCTGGCCGAGCGTGTGGACAGGGAAATTCCCGCACATCTGGTGGATGAGGTGCCCAGTGCGCAGAAAATCCTGCCAAGTCCGGCACTGTCAGTGTCCGGCGGTGGACAGTTTGCGCTTGACCCCGGTAACCAGGATCAGCCCGAGGCATTTGAAACCGTATTTCTGTTTGATCTGGCGGTGAACGATCTGCCGATCCAGAAAATAGGCGAGCGGGTCTATGTGCGGTTTCAGCATACCCCGGAGCCGGTGGGTTATCGCCTGTATCGCAACGCGCGCCGAGTGCTGCTGCGAAAACTGGAGTTCTGAGTGAGTACAATCCGCAGCCATCCTCCGGCAGATTATCGGCACCGTCCCGAGCGCAAAAGCGTGCAGCGGGGGTGGCTCGATCGACTGTTCTACCGGCTGTGCGGCTTCTATGAGCACAGGGCCTGGCGTCTCAAACTGCGTCAGAAGCGATTTGTCCGCCGGGTAGCCGGCTTTGCGCCGTCGCTTGAGTCGGCAGACGACGAGGCGTTGATTATCCAGGCCCGGCTGCTCGGCGAAGGCTTGCGCCAGCAGGGCTTCATGGATGAGCCGGTGGCAGAGCTGTTCGCCATTATTCGCGAGCTGTCGGGGCGCATACTGGGGATGAAGCACTTTGACAGTCAGCTCATTGGCGGCTGGATTCTGCTGCAGGGACGGGTCGCCGAGATGAAAACCGGCGAAGGAAAGACGCTGACGGCGGTACTGCCGGTCATCACGGCTGCGCTGTCCGGCTTGCCGGTGCATGTGATCACCGTGAACGATTACCTCACCGAACGCGATGCCATGGCAATGCAGCCTTTGTATCAGCGCTTTGGCCTGACTCTTGGTCTTATCACGCACGAGCGGAGCCCGGCACAGCGACGTCAGGCCTATGGCTGTGACATCGTTTATGTGACCGGCAAGGAACTGGTGTTCGATTATCTGCGTGATCGCATGAAAATGCCCCAGACCCATCCGTTGCGGTTGCAGGTGGAATCGCTGAAAAGCACCCGGCTGGAAAGGCAGCTGCAGTTGCGCGGACTGCATTTTGCCCTGGTGGACGAGGTCGACAGCGTGTTGATCGATGAGTCCAGAACACCACTGATCATATCCGGCACGCAGGGCAATGAAGAGGAACAGCAGTTTATCGAGACCGGCTATGCGCTCTCGTTTGAGCTGTGCGAAGGTTCCGATTTCGAGCTGGACCGGGAGCGTCGGCAGATCGACCTGACCGAGCAGGGCTGCGAAACCCTGCGCCGGCTGAGTAAAGGACTCGGGCCGCTGTACCGGGGCTCTATTCGACGGGAAGAGATCGTTCACAAGGCATTGCTGGCGCGCTTTATCTACACGGCGGATGAAGACTACCTGGTGCGCGAAGGCAAGATAGAGCTGGTTGACCCCCTCAGCGGCCGGGTGATGGAGGGGCGCTCCTGGGAGCGCGGACTGCATCAGATGGTGGAGCTCAAGGAATCCTGCGAACTGACCCGCCAGCGGGTCACCCTGGCGAGAATCAGTTACCAGAACTTCTTTCGCCGCTACCTGCACCTGAGCGGCATGACCGGAACGGCCTGGGAAGTGCGCAGCGAACTGTGGAATGTGTATGGACTGGCGGTATCGCCGGTGCCTACGCACAAGCTGTCCCGGCGTGAAACGCTCCCGGCGCGGGTGTTCAGCACCGATCAGCAGCGCTGGCAGGCGGTGATCGAGCGTTGCCAGATACTGATCCGCGAGGGGCGCTCGGTACTGATTGGAACCGACTCCGTAGCCAGTTCCGAACGTGCCAGTGAGTATTTGCAGCAGGCCGCGATTGCGCATCGGGTACTCAGTGCCAAGCAGGACAAGGATGAGGCCCAGGTAGTGGCGCAGGCCGCCGAACCCGGCCGGGTGACGGTAGCCACTCACATGGCGGGGCGCGGAACCGACATCAAGCTTGCCCCGGCGGTAGAACAGGCCGGCGGGCTGCATGTGATTCTGACCGAGCATTACGAATCCGCCCGGGTCGACCGGCAGCTGGCCGGACGCTGCGGTCGGCTGGGGGATCCCGGCAGTTTTGAAATGATACTGACGCTGGAGAACCAGCCCGTCAGAACCCTTAAAGCCAAAAGTTTGCTGACAACCGCCCGGTCTCTGGGTCTGGAGTCAGCCGCGGGCCAGCGCATGGCATTGAATGCGTTGCGCACGGAACAGCAATTTACCGAGCGGCAAAACTACCTGGCCCGCCAGGTAACCCTTGAGTATGATCTTAAGCTCAATGAGCTGCTCGCTTTCTCGGGATCCACCGATTGATGACCAAGACCCTTGTATCTATTGCTCTGCTGGCCCTGGCCGGCAATACCCTGGCCGCAAACCTGGACGACGTCGAACGGCTGCTCTCGGCCCCGCTGGACGCCCCGCAGCAACAGGCGGCCGACGAGCAGAGCCTGGCCACCGACTGCCTGCTGACCCCCAGCGTCGATGCCCGCATCGCCAGCCCCGTGGTGGGCGTGCTGGATACGGTGAAGGTAGAACGTGGCGATCTGGTGAAAAAGGGCCAGGTGCTGTTCAGGCTGCGCGCCGATGTGGAAGAGGCCACGCTCAAGCTCAACCGCGCCCAGACCGAATACGGCAAGCGAACCATCACGCGCAATACCGAGCTCTATGAGCAGAATCTGATCTCCGAGCAGGAAAAGGACGAAATCGTCATTACCAACCGCCTGTACGGCTACGAGATGGGGCAGACCGAGGCGATGCTGGCGCAGAAAACCATCCGCAGTCCGTTTACCGGCGTGGTGGTGGATACCTTCCTGGACCCCGGCGAGTATGTGGGGGAGGAGCCGATCCTGCAGGTGGTCCAGCTGGATCCGCTGTATGTCGAGGTCGTGGTGCCGGCCGAGTATCTGGGCAAGATCAAGACCGGCGCCACCGCCCAGGTGACGCTGGCCAACCCGCTTAACAGCAGTCACCGGGCCCGGATCGAGATTGTCGACCGTGTACTGGATGCCGCCAGCAGTACCTTCGGCGTGCGCCTGCAGCTGGACAACCCGGACTACCTGCTGCCGGCCGGGCTCAAGTGCAGCGTCAACTTCGAGCTGGATCAGCTGGTCAGCAAATAGACGCGCTGCAATGTTGAATCCGTTTAGACCCGCGAGCTTTTAGCGGCGGTTTTCGCTCAGCAAATTGTTCAGGCGCTACAGTGCGAGCTTGAGCAGGTATCCTGCCCCGGCGCCATTGCGGGCCGGGACGGAGGTTTTCATCGGCAGGCGGTTGCCCGCGGTGGCCGTGGTGTCAGCGAATCGGCTGACCGACCTTGACCACTTTCAGCGTGTTGGTGCCGCCGTGCACGTTCATGTAATCGCCCTTGGTGATCAGCACCAGGTCACCGTCGGCGACCACGTTCAGTTCCTTGAGTGAATCCACCGCCTGCTGATTGATCTGGTCGTTGGATAACTCCGATACATCAAAGGCCAGCGGATTCACGCCGCGGTACAGGGCCACGCGGCGCAGCGTATCGCCGCTCGGTGCCAGTGCGAAGATGGGCAGCGACGAGCTCATGCGGGACATCAGCAGGGGGGTGGCGCCGGTGGCGGTCAGGCAGATCAGCGCCTTGACCCCGACCAGGTGATTGGCGGCGTACATCGCGGACAGGGCGATGGTTTCGTCAATATTGGTGAACTCCTCGTTGATGCGGTGCTTTGAGCTGTGCATGCTCGGGTGCTTTTCGGCACCGTTAATCACCCTTACCATGGCTTCGACCGTTTCCACCGGGTATTCGCCGGCGGCGGTTTCGGCCGACAGCATCACCGCATCGGTGCCATCAAACACCGCGTTGGCCACGTCCGAGACTTCGGCGCGGGTCGGCATCGGGCTGCTGATCATGGATTCCATCATCTGGGTGGCGGTGATGACGATCTTGTTGCCCCTGCGCGCATGCGCAATGATCTGTTTTTGTACGCCAATCAGTTCGGCATCACCGATTTCCACGCCCAGGTCGCCGCGCGCCACCATAACGCCGTTGGACGCAGCGATAATGCCCTTGAGCACCTCGAGGCTGCTGACGGCCTCGGCCCGTTCGATCTTGGCGATGATGCCGGCCTGGCTGCCGGTGGCTGCAAGCAGTTCACGGGCATAGCGAATATCGTCGCCGCTGCGGGGAAAGGAAACGGCCAGGTAATCCACGCCGATCTTGGCCGCCGACACTATATCGGCCTTGTCCTTGTCGGTCAGGGCGTCGGCAGAGAGCCCGCCGCCCTGGCGGTTGATTCCCTTGTTGTTGGACAGCGTTCCGCCGATCTGGACCCGGGTATGGATCTCGCGTCCCTGCACTCCAATGACTTCCAGTACCAGGCGGCCGTCGTCCAGCAGCAGAATATCGCCGGCACTGCAGTCATCCACCAGTTCCTTGTAGTCGATCCCCACCCGTTCCCGGTTGCCGGCGTCTTTGGCCAGGCCTGCATCAAGAATAAAATTGTCGCCTGTAGCGAGCGTGACGGGACCGATGGCAAAGCGGGAGATGCGAATCTTGGGGCCCTGCAGGTCACCCAGAATGGCCACATGGCGTCCCTGGGCGCGGGCGGCTTCACGCACCCGGTCGGCGCGCAGCTGATGCTCGTCGGGGCTGCCGTGGGAAAAGTTGAGCCGCACCACATCGACACCCGCCTTTACCAGGCGGGCGATCTGTTCCGGGGTTTCGCTGGATGGGCCTAGGGTTGCAACGATTTTGGTTCTTCGCATTAGAGCACCTGCGCTGTGGGATTCGACTGCAGCCATTATCGCCACAGTTGTGTGACAGGGCTTCGTTCATACGACAGAAAAAAGTTACCGGCCCGCCTTGTTTTTTGTGCAAGTGAACAGTCATGATGACGAAGTGAGTATTGCAGTCGCAGCCAGGACCCTGGTCGGGATGCAGCGGAGAGCACAGGTGTTTATAGACCAACAGATGGCACAGAAAATCGTCGATCGGGCGATGAAAATTACCGGCGTGAACGTCAATGTGATGGATCACCGCGGTGTGATCATCGGCTCCGGCGACCCACAGCGTATCGATAAGCTGCACGAAGGCGCCCTGCATGTGCTCAGCAGCCAAAGTGAGGTGGATATCGCCCGCGACCAGGAAGGGCGGCTCAGTGGTGTGCGCGGCGGCGTCAATCTGCCGATTCGAAGCAGCGGTGACATCATCGGCGTGGTCGGCATTACCGGCGAGCCGGAAGAGGTACGCCGCTATGCGGACCTCGTGGTAATGACCGCCGAGCTGATTGTGGAACAGGCGGCCCTCACGGCCGAGGTGCAGTGGGACAGCCGCCAGCGCGAGAGCGTGCTGCTGCGCCTGATCGAGGGCGGCCCATCCGACTCGCTGTTTGATGAGCGCCTCGCGCGCCTGCAGCTGGATATGAGCCTGCCACGGGTTGTGGTGGTGCTGGAGCTTGTGCAGGCGAGCGGCGGCGCTGATCTGCCACTGGCGCACTTGCAGCAACTGCAGCAGCAACTGCAGCAGCCGGCGGCCGCCAGTGCCGACACCCTGCTGGCCATTACCACGGCACGGCAGATCGTGATGCTGGTGCCCGTCGTCCTCGGCGGCGCGGATGCCACGACCGGGTCAGCATCCAATCAGCGCTGGGACTCAGCGCTGCTGCGGCGCCAGCTGGATGTTCGCTTCAGGCCGTTGCAGCAGCACGGGACGGTGCAATACCGTGCCTGTGTCGGTGACTACTTTGCAGGCGCTGATGGCCTGGCCCGGTCTTATCGCACTGCGCTCAAGACGCTGGACGTAACGCGCACTCAGGTGCCGCCCGGCAGCCTGAGCTTTGCCACCGGGTTCGCACTGGATCTGCTGCTGTTCGACGCTGCCCAGGGCTGGGCCGGCCAGCACCTGCTGCAGGAGTATGATTCCTTTCTGGCGCAGGACAAGAACGGCACGCTGCAGAAAACGCTGGAAACCTACCTGGCCGAAAACATGGACCTGGCGCGCACCTCGGCACGGCTGCATATCCACCGTAATACCCTGCGTTACCGGCTCGACAAGATCGGCGCTGCGCTGAAGCTGGATCTGGGTTCGGTGGATCAGCTGTTACAGCTTTTCGTCACTCTGAGACTTTACAGCCTGACACAGGCAGGCCGTTCAAAGGCGGGGGCGGCACGCTGATTCATGCGGTAGTTGTGCAAATGTACAAAAACGTAGCCCGGGCCCCGGTATAATTTGTAGCGCTAGCCAAGGCGCGATTGCTCGTTGCTATGCCACTATGGTTTCAATCCCGACAGATACAACACCGACCAATGGAACGCCGAACATGAAGATTCTGATCGCACCTGACTCATTCAAGGAAAGCCTGTCCGCCGAAGGTGTGGCCCAGGCCATTGGCCGTGGCTTTAAGAGCGTTTTTGCCGATGCCGAGCTGGTCCTGCTGCCGGTGGCCGATGGCGGTGAGGGCACGACCCAGGCGCTGGTGGCCGCCACGGGCGGCAAGCTGTTCCGTGCCGACGTTACCGGACCCATGGGCGAGTCCGTCAATGCCTGCTGGGGAACCCTGGGCGATGGCAAGACGGCGGTGATCGAATCGGCGGCGGCCTCCGGGCTGGATCTGGTGCCCACGGCGCAGCGCAATCCCTGGCTCGCCACGACACGGGGTACCGGCGAGCTGATTCTGAAAGCACTGGATGCCGGTGCGCGCCATATTATCGTCGGCCTTGGCGGTAGTGCCACCAATGATGCCGGCGCCGGCATGCTGCAGGCCCTGGGCGTGCGTCTGCTGGATGCCCAGGCAAACGAGATCGGCGCTGGCGGCGGGGCGCTGGAAACGCTGCACAGCATCGATGCCAGCGCGATGGACCCGCGCCTGAGCGAAGCGCAGTTCGAGATCGCCTGCGATGTGGATAATCCGCTGACCGGCGAATATGGCGCCTCGGCAATATTCGGCCCGCAAAAGGGTGCCGATCCGCAGATGGTCAAACAGCTGGATGCGTGCCTTGGGCGTTTTGCCGAGGTGGTTCTGGCCTGCCATGGCAAGGATATAGACGCCACGCCGGGTGCCGGCGCCGCCGGCGGGCTGGGCGGCGCCTTTCTGGCCTTTACCCAGGCGCGGCTGAAAAGCGGTATCGATATTGTGCTGGACGCGGTGGAGATCGATCGCCATCTGGAAGGTACTGA
Organism: Marinobacterium rhizophilum DSM 18822; assembly: GCF_000378045.1. Lineage (GTDB taxonomy): Bacteria > Pseudomonadota > Gammaproteobacteria > Pseudomonadales > Balneatricaceae > Marinobacterium_A > Marinobacterium_A rhizophilum. Next base: position 206,655 of record NZ_KB899091.1, on the reverse strand, counting down.
CCTGGTGATCACCGGGGAAGGGCGTATCGACAGCCAGACGGTACGCGGCAAGACCCCGGTGGGCGTCAGCAAGCGAGCGCAGAAAGCGGGCGTGCCGGTGATCGCCCTGGCCGGTTCCGTTTCCGAGGACTCCGATCTGGTGCATGCCCATGGCATCGACGCGCTGTTCAGCATTGTCCCCGGCGTGGTGTCACTGCCCCAGGCGCTGGAAGATGCCGCCGATAACCTGTACCGCACGGCCCGCAACATTGCCGCCACCTGGCAGCTGGCGCAGGCGTTCGAGGCCAAACGCCGGTAAGGTTTATCGGCAGGATCGAGTTGCAGGTACAAAGTGGGGCCGTCGCGGTGAGCGTCGGCCCCTTTTTCACTTTTTCTGTACTGGTGTAAAAAATCCCATAGAAACAGTTTGTTAGGTATATAAGGCGCGGCTATTGCCTTTGTTTGTTAACGCCGGATCTGGCCAGCGTACTGAGTGGTTGACGCTACGTGGCTTTGCGCCTAGTTTGAACAGAATGCATTCTGAGATCACAGCCCTGGGGGGAAAAGACCTTGGAGGCCAGGATACAAATGTGAGCTTCTATCAGATCGCTGGAGGAAAAAGCATGAAACTAAATACAATATTAGTGGCATTGTTTCTCGTTAGCACAGTGCTTATTTCCAACGCATCTGAAAAACTACCAGGGCCCTCTCATGGTATAAGTTATCCATCAGGGTGGCAGGACTGGGCCTCTATTTCAGTTTCACATCGAACCGACAACAACACGCTTCGCATGATTCTGGGCAACGCTATTGCCGTAAAAGCGGCGCGTTCAGGGCAAACAAATCCTTGGCCTGATGGCGCTATATTGGGAAAGGTGGTGTGGAAAGAGAAACAGTTGGAAAACTGGAAGGCTGCAATCTCACCTGAACAGTTGGTTCACGTCGAATTCATGTTTAAAGACTCGGAAAAATACACAAGTACCTACGGTTGGGGATGGGCACGCTGGGTTGGTGACAAGCAGGAGCCGTTCAATAATGGACCCGAAGTCTGTACTGCATGTCATACGCCGGTAAAGGATCGGGACTGGGTATTTACTGATCCGGCGCCATTCCCCGCAATTGATTAAGGCTAAAAATATTTGCTGTGGAAAAGCGTCGAGTTTGCCTATGATTTTTTTGTTTCAGGCGTGATTCTACTTTTATAGAGGACGCTCATTTCAAAGTTGATCTATACACATGAAGGATATATATCATGGAAGAGCAGGTTGTGGACGATGTTCAGCCAACATGGAAAGTCGTTCACAGTATTGCGCCTGAAGCCGCAAGCTTTTTTATGCAAACCTGTTTGAAGCTGATCCCTCACTCAAGTCACTCTTTAAAGGGGATATGGACAATCAAGGAAAAAAGCTAATGCAGATGCTTGATGTTGCAGTGGGCAAGCTCAAATAGCTCAATGCACTAGTCCCTGCATTGGAAAACTTAGCTGAACGGCATGTCAACTATGGCGTTACGGAACAGTTAAAAATTCCTGGGCCGAATGGACGCGCTGATCCCGTGGTCATGTCTTGAATCCGTCATCGAGGCTCACTACCCGAAGGCTGGCAATGGTCGTCGTCCTTACCCGTGTCCTCCATGCTCCGTATTCACTGTATGCAGCAGTGGTACAAACTCAGTGAAGTTAAGGCGGGCAGATATGCCATCCTGAAGGTTATTTCAGGCAAAAACGGAGCATCAGACAGGAATCGCTGACTTAATCACAGGTTCCTTAGCTTAATCTGTTTTTTTCAGGGTGGAGTGGGCTTTCGTTGGGAATCGCACTTTTCGATCGAAGAGTGCAGCGGTTAGCGTCTTTTTTATGGGCGGAAGTATAAGTACCTGCCGTGTGTTGCTGAAATACATATCAGTATTGTCATTGGTGTTCTGGCTTTTTATATGCTTTACTTTCCTTTGCTGAAAAGTATTTTCAGGAAATAAATAACAACTTATGGTTATGGTTTATTTTAATTGTTTACTTTTATTTAAATTATTCAAAAAGGACGGAGCCGATATTAGTTCGATTGATTGATGCATAAAGCAGTGGTGTCAATTGGTTTACTATTAGCTGAAAGGAGATTTTATCTGGGTACGCTCATTTTTGTCAACTCGCTATTCTTCATTTGTTCTAAATATTCCAGAAAGAGAACTTGTCATGAAAAATAAAGAAATCTGTGAGATCAAGCGCATATTCAATACAAGGCTGGATACGCTGGATCATATCCTGTTGGTAGGTGAAAAGCATTTTGGGGATATGAATGCAATTTTTCAAGAGAGGCTTGCACCTGACATGCTTCCATTCGCTGCCCAAATCGCATTTGCATGCAATCAACCAAGGGGATTCTCTCAATGGTGCGCAGGCGAGCCTATCGATAATCTCGGTGTAGAGGTTGATTCATTGGAGATGGCACGCTCCCATATTGCTAGTACAAAGGACCTTGTGGCGGGTATTACTGCCGATGACAGCAAACTCGATGAAATTAAGCGAGTGGGTCTTGGTCCTGGCAGGTACTGCGAACTCCCTGCTCGTCAGTACGTGAATGACTACCTGATGCCTAATCTATATTTTCACACCACGACTGCGTATGTGATTCTTCGCAAACTGGGTGCTCCACTTGGAAAGTCGGACTTCATGAGTTTCCTCATGCCTTATATCAAGGAAGAAACTTGATATTTGATTACAATAAATTTCGTTCTGCGCTTTCATAGATCCACCGTTCGTGACAATACGTTCGCGCCGGTTAACAAAGCGCTAGGTACCCCGTTACCGCCGGCGAACTGGGCGGCGCCTTCCCGGCCTTTACCCGGGGACGGTTGCACGCCCCAGGCGCTGGAAGATGCCGCCGGTAACCCGTATCGCACGGCCCGCAATTCGGCCAATAGCATCAAATGCGGGAGAATTGGCTAGACTTGAGCCAGTTTGAACCTGGCAGGCTGTTTTTCAACAGCCTGCCAGGTGCACAGCAATCGCAGCATACTCGTGCAATGCATAAAGATGCGTGGCGCTTGGGTTTTACAGATCATCGAGTCCAACAGGCTACCTACACCTTTCCGGTTACTGGAGACGCGCAATGCAAGACCTTCCTCATCACTACCAGGTTGCGGCAAGTGCCGCTCCCGATGGAGACGTATCCCTCTCGGCGGACAAGCTGCAGATACTGCCGTCTGCGCCGCCACTGGAGTTCGGTGGGCCGGGTGACCGCTGGTCGCCGGAAACACTGTTGGTCGCCGCCGTCGCAGATTGTTTTATTCTCACTTTTCGGGCCGTGGCAAGAGCATCAAAGCTGTCCTGGGTGTCGCTGACCTGCGAGGTCGAGGGCACACTCGAGCGTAGTGAAGGCAAAACGAAATTCACCCAGTTCAGGGTTAATGCCACGCTTGGAGTGCCCCAGGACACCAGCGAGGAACGCGCGCAGCGCATACTTGAGAAAGCCGAGGCGGGTTGTCTTGTTACAAATTCACTGTCTGCTGAAACTCACCTCAACGCGGTGGTGTTGGTAAAATCCTAGCGCGTGGCTTCGTGGGGGAGTGAGCCTCAGCAACCGGTTACTCGGCTGGATGCCAGCAAATCAAACGGAGTTGAACAGGGGGCTGCACTGCGGGACTGTAATGTGGGGGCTGCCGATCCTGCTATCATCTTGCCCTGTACCTTCTCCACGCACTTCCATAAGTCGTCATTTTTAACTCAATACCAGTCACGTCGATAGTTGGCTGAACTGCAATCCAAATTTCATTCACAACTCCGCTTAAATCATGAAACGCACTATTTTGGTGCAATATCTGTAGCCTCTTGTGTGATGAGCACGCCTGGAATCAGCGCCAAGGGCCGCATGAAATCCTCAGTAAACGAACTGGATAGCGCGTTCTCAGGCAGATTTGAGCGGATCATACTCAAGGCTCAGGGCCTTTGTGCAATATTATGGGGCGCTTTTGTGTTCGGGTTTATATTTGTTGCTCATTTTTGGTGCGTTTTTGTTTGTTCAAACCGCGCTGCCTGCTGAGCATCTTATAGATTACTATATATATCAAAAACTTAAATTTATTTTTCCGGTATTTGATAAATATGGATCGAATTTTGCTTTGATATCGCCATCGCAAAGGGTCGCTGCACGCTCACCGCTGCGGTGGAAACCAGGGCGGGTGCTATAGAGACACGCATCCCCCGGGCCATCGAGCCGGTCATGCGCGAATGCCGCGCGTCCAAATACACGATGTTTAATTACATTACAGGAAATAACATGAGCGGAAATGCATCCAGATTATCGGCAATCAACGCAATCACAAGCGGCAAAGACGTGACTGTGGAAATGCCGGACCCTCTTAGTAAAATCTGGGCCAGCGATGTCTTTAACCTCGCCAAAATGGAACAGACACTGTCCAAAAACGCCTTCAAGGCGATGAAAAAGACAGTGCAGACCGGTGCGCCTCTGGATCCTGCAACCGCAGATGTTGTTGCTGCCGCGATGAAGGACTGGGCCCTGAGCAAAGGTGCAAAATTCTTCTCGCATATCTTCTATCCGATGACTAACGCGACCGCGGAAAAACACGATGGCTTTATCGTGACCAATTCCGACGGCCATGCCATTACCGAATTTACCGGCAGCCTGTTGATCAAGGGTGAGCCAGACGGTTCATCTTTCCCCAACGGCAGCTTGCGCATGACCAATGCTGCCCGTGGTTATACCGCCTGGGATCCGACCAGCCCCTGCTACATCATGTATACGGCTAACGGCCCGACCCTGATGATTCCCAGCGTGTTCATGTCCTGGACGGGCGAGGCGCTGGACAAGAAAATCCCGTTGATGCGCTCCAATGCCGCGATGAACAAAGCGGCGCATAAAGTGCTGTCGCTCATGGGTGAAACCGACATTGCAACGCTGAATTCCAGTTGTGGTGCGGAGCAGGAGTACTTCCTGATCGACGAGCGCTTTGCGACGAGCCGTCCAGACGTGCTGCTCGCCGGCCGGACATTGTTCGGTGCGCCGCCGGCCAAGGGCCAGCAGTTTGATGATCACTACTTTGGTGCCATACCGGAGCGCGTGCAGGTGTTCATGCAGGACTTCGAAGACCGGTTGTACAAGCTGGGCATTCCTGCCAAGACCCATCACAACGAAGTTGCGCCGGGCCAGTTCGAGATCGCACCCTATTTCGAATCCGCCAATATCGCCGCTGACCATCAGCAACTGCTGATGACCGTGCTGAAAAACACCGCCAAAAAACATGGCTTGCATGCCTTGCTGCATGAAAAGCCCTTTGCCGGCGTCAATGGCTCGGGCAAGCACGTTAACTGGTCTGTCGGTAATGCGACCCAGGGCAACCTGCTCGATCCCGGCCATACGCCGGAGGAGAACCTGAACTTCCTGCTGTTCTGTGGCGCAGTCATTCGTGGCGTTCATCTTTACGGCCCCCTGTTGCGTGCCGTCATCGCATCGGCCGCAAACGACCATCGTCTGGGTGCCAATGAAGCTCCCCCCGCCATTTTGTCAGTGTATCTGGGTGACCAGCTGGAGAAGGTTTTCAAGGATATTCAGCAGGGCAACCTGAACCCGACCGAAAGCGGCGGTCTGATGGACCTGGGTCTGTCGGAAATCCTGACCTTTACCCGTGATCCGGGCGACCGTAACCGTACGTCTCCCTTTGCCTTTACCGGCAACCGCTTCGAATTCCGCGCCGTGGGTTCTTCCCAGTCGGTCTCCGGGCCGCTGGTCGCGATGAACACCATGCTGGCCGACTCGCTGAACTGGATTGCCGGCAAACTGGAAGCTGCATTTGATTCAGGTCTGGATCAGACGACTGGCGTTATCGCAGTGCTGAAGGAGCTGATGGATAAGCATGGCAATGTTGTGTTCGGTGGCGACGGCTATTCGGCTGAATGGCACAAAATGGCAGTTGAAGAACGTGGCCTGAAGAACATTCCGACCACGGCAGAAGCACTGCCCGCGCTCATGGAGGATTCCGTCAAGGATCTGTTTAAAAACACCGGTGTGTTGACGCCTGTCGAACTGCAGAGTCGATACGAGGTGTATTCCGAGCAGTACATCCTCTCGATCGAGCTGGAAGCCAAACTGGTGATCGAAATGGCCACCACGTCGATCTACCCGGCGGCGATGACTTACCTGGCGGAACTGGGCACCTCGATCTCCGGTGCCGCGGCCATGGGCATTGAGCTCGACACAGGGATTGCGAAAAAAGTCGCAGCCGAGGCCGATGCCATGATGAAGGTTGTGGCAACGCTCGGTAACGCCGTGGAGAAGCATGACTTCGCATCGACAGAAGCCCATATGCAGTTCTGCGCCTACGAGATCCGTCCGCTGATGGACCTGGTCCGCAGCCATGCCGATGCGCTCGAGATGACGGTTGCGAACACTGTTTGGCCGCTGCCGAAGTACTCCGAGATGCTGTTCATCAAATAGCACCAGAGGAGGGAGCTGTCAGCGCGGTGCTGTGAAGGCACGCGCTGCAAGTCTCTGGATAATAGAAAGGCCCCGGGAGCCCTTGCATAAAGGCAACCCCGGGGCCTTTTTTCGTTTGGCAGAGAGGATCTGCCAAGCACTGGCCGGGTGGTTATTTCCCGAGCGCGTTCAGCAGGGCCTCGGCGGTGGCTTCTGACGATGCCGGATTTTGTCCCGTGATCAGGTTGCCGTCGGTTTCCACATGGGCATGCCAGTCGTCGGCTTTACCGTAGAGCCCGCCGTTTTCAGTCAGCATGTCTTGCACCAGAAACGGCACTACCTTGGTGAGCCCCACAGCGGCTTCCTCACTGTTACTGAATCCGGTGACTTTCTTGCCTGACACCAGTGGCGAGCCCTCTGGCCCCCTGGTGTGCCGTAATACACCGGGGGCATGGCACACGGCGGCAACAGGCTTGCCGGCGCGGTAAAGGGTTTCGATCAGCTTGATGGAATCCGCATCTTCGGCCAGGTCCCACAGTGGGCCATGGCCGCCGGGATAAAACACGGCGTCGAAGTCGTCAGGTTTGATGGCATGCAGGGGTATGGTGGTGGCCAGTTGCGCCTGTGCGCCGGCATCGTGCTGAAATCGGCGGGTGGCGTCGGTCTGAGATTCCGGTGCATCGCTCTTGGGATCCAGCGGTGGCTGTCCTCCGGCGGGGGAGGCCAGGGTCAGGGTCGCCCCGGCGTCTTTAAGGGTGTAAAAGGGCGCGGCGAACTCTTCGAGCCAGAAGCCAGTTTTCTCGCCGGTGTCGCCCAGGCGGTCGTGGGACGTCAATACCATCAGTATGTTCATATTTTCCTGGGTTCCTTCGCTAACGCGTGTGGCGCGGGCGGATCAGACCTGCACCTTAAGCTTGTCAAAATTCTGCCCCTGCAGCAGGCGTCGAAACCGGTACGACCGTCCTGCAGCCTCTGGTTCGCCCGGGTGAAATTTGCGCCGTCGCCAAGGCCGTGCGCTATGGGGCAGCTCGGTGACAGTGTAGTTCGTAATCTGGCCGCCTACCGGCCCCGCAGGTTGCGGTGTTCAGCAGCAGGCCCGTGGAGGCGCTAGATCAAGGTATATTCAACATGCCGAAAAGAGCGGCTTCACAAATTGGCGTCGGTCATCCCCAGGGCTGAGAGGGTTGAGGCCATGGCCGTTTTAAGGGCGCTGTCATCCCGCCGCACCTTGGTCAGCAGCGTCGCGCCAAGCCACATCTGATAGAGGGATTCGGCTAAAAGCGTGGATGAAACGTGGCTGCTGATTGAACCGTCAATGCGTCCTTGTTCGATGCATTGAGACAGGCGTTCGATCGTACGACGGGTGCCCTTGTGTAACGCGCTGCGCATGGCTTCGGACAGGTCAGACACTTCGCCGCTGAGCTTGACGACTAGGCATTTTCCCACCGGGTCTTCGGCCAGCTGCGTTTCCATCCATAGCGACCAGTAGCGCATCAGTCGCTGGGCGGCAGGTTTGTCGCCGTCGTTCAGCAGGGTATCGAGCCGTTGCTCATAGTCGCTGAAATAGACCTCCAGCATGGCTTCGCCAAACAGCTCCTTGGATTTGAAGTAGTGGTAAAAGGAACCCTTGGGTATCGCCGCGCAACGCAGGATTTCACTCAGGCCTGCGGCCGTGAAGCCCTTTCGCAGGATGATAGGTCTGGCGGCATCCAGAATTTTCTGGCGGACAGCGTTTGGGTCAGTCATGGCAGGGTCCTGTTTCGCGTACTGCTTTAATCTGGCTGATTAAGTGGTTCCGGGTGAATGCCTCACTTTGTATTAGACTGGTCGTCTAGCGATCGTTCCAGAGCCGTACCGGGTGAAAGGTCGGATATGCGCTGATGACAGCCGCCCATAGGGGTGACTTGATAACAGTGAGTGCACCTTATGTCACCCGCTCGCTGAGGTATTCGTTCCTGGCAGACGGCTTATTCGCCGCCAGGTCACATGCCAGAAGCGGTAATCATCATCAGCTGCAGCACAGTTACTATGCTTATATGAAAAAAAGACAGTGAACCTCTATGTCAACGAGCTCAATAAACAGGAGTCCGCCATGAAAAAGTCTCTCGCAGCAGTCGCGCTTATGCTCGCTGCATCCACCGGCTCTGCCGCCGAAGAGTGCGGCAGGGTCACGATTGCAGACATGAACTGGAGCTCGGCAACGCTGATTGCTAATATCGACCGCTTCATACTTGAACATGGATTCGGCTGCGCCGCGGAGCTGGTCCCCGGCGACACCATGCCCACCACAACCTCCATGATGGAAAAGAAAGAACCGGACATCGCCCCCGAGCTCTGGACCAACTCCTTTCAGGCTGCGCTGGACAAGGCCGTGGCCGACAATCAGCTGCAGGTGGCCGGCAAGGTACTGTCCGATGGTGGCGAAGAAGCGCTCTGGGTACCCCAGTACATGGTTGACAAGGATCCGAGCCTGGCCACGATCGAGGGTGTGAAGGCCCACGCAAAACTGTTTACCCACCCCGAAGACCCCGACCGTTCGGCAGTGATCGGTTGCCCGGCTGGGTGGGGCTGCCAGCTGGTGGTCAACAACCTTTACCGGGCGTTGAAGCTGGAGGAGGCGGGTTTCGATCTGATTGACCCGGGTTCGGCGGCGGGGCTCGATGGCTCCATTGCCCGGGCCTATGAGCGCGAGGAACCCTGGTTCGGTTACTACTGGGCGCCGACGGCCATTCTGGGCAAGTACGATATGGTGAAGGTTGATTTTGGTTCCGGCGTCGACAAGGAACACTTTCTGGCCTGTATTACCAAGGAAGACTGCCTGGAGCCCCATGTGACCATGTGGCCCGAATCGCCGGTATACAGCTATACCACCTCGGACTTCGCCACCCGTCATCCGAAAGAGTTTGAGTACCTCGCCACCCGGGCCTTTACCAACAGCGAACTGAACAAGCTGTTGGCCTGGATGGAAGATAACCAGGCTGATGGCGAGATCGCCATGGAACATTTCCTGAGCGAAAACGAAAGTACCTGGACCGCCTGGCTGTCACCCGAGGTGGCCGCGCGGGTCAAGGAAGCGCTCGGCAATATGTAGCCGCCCGTTGAGACCGCGGGTGCATGGAGGCTACACCTGCGGTTGTGCCTGATTATCAAAACAGGATACCCCTTATGGCTGGTGACTCTTGGCTAACCGAATTTCCTGAAATGAGCCGCGAGGGCCTGTTGGGTATTCGCAAGTCGCTCGACGCAACCTACCGCGATTTTTCCCGCGAGTACGGCGACAGCATTGAATCCATCTTTGATCCGCTGCTCTCATTTCTAATCTGGTTTGAAAAACTGCTGCTCAACACCCCCTGGCCGCTGGTTATCATTGCGATTACCGCGCTGGCCTATTTTGCATCCCGTTCCTGGAAGCTTTCCCTGGGTGTTGTGGTGTCGTTTCTGCTGATCGGCTATTTCGGCATGTGGGAAGACACCATGCGTACCCTGAGCATCATTACCGTCTGTACGCTGCTGTCGATTGCGCTGGGGATACCGGTGGGCATCATGATGGCGCGCTCCGACCGGGTGCAGTCCGGGGTGACGCCAATACTGGATATCATGCAGACCATGCCGGCCTTTGTGTACCTGATACCAGTGGTGATGCTGCTGGGTATAGGGCGTATTCCGGGCGTGATTGCCGTGGTGATTTATGCCATTCCGCCGGTTATTCGGCTCACGAACCTCGGCATTCGGCTGGTGGATCGCGAGGTACTGGAGGCGGCGACCTCCTATGGCGCCAGCCCCACGCAACGCCTGCTGGGGGTGCAGTTGCCGCTGGCCATGCCGACCATCATGGCCGGTATCAACCAGACCATTATGATGTCCCTGGCCATGGTAGTGATCGCCTCGATGATTGGCGTCAAGGGGCTTGGCCAGCCGGTACTCAAGTCCATTACCAACCAGTACTTTACCCTGGGCCTGTTTAACGGCCTGGCCATCGTAGCCCTGGCCATCATTTTTGACCGTGTTTCCCAGGCCTATGCCAAGCGCACGCAGAAGCACATGGAGGGCTCGGATCATGGCTGAGCCACTGGTAAGAATTGAGAACCTGTACAAGGTGTTTGGCAGCAACCCGGAATCGGTTATTCCGCTGGTGGAAGCCGGCCAGAGCAAGGACGACATCCTCGCTGCCACCGGCCATACGTTGGGGCTACAGAACATCAACCTGGAGATTGGCAAGGGGGAAATTTTTGTCGTCATGGGGCTGTCGGGGTCCGGCAAATCGACCCTGATACGGCATTTCAATCGCCTGATTGATCCCACGCAGGGACATATCTTTGTCGAAGGCGTGGATGTGATGACGCTGTCGGCGAAGGAGTTGCAGGAGTTCCGGCGTCACAAGATGTCCATGGTGTTTCAGCGCTTCGGCCTGCTGCCGCATTGCAGCGTGCTGGAGAATGTTGGCTATGGCCTGAGCATCCAGGGACTGGGCAAGGACAAAGTGCGGGAAAAAGCACTGCACTGGCTCGATGCGGTCGGGCTGTCGGGGTATGAGGATCAGTATCCGTCGCAGCTGTCTGGCGGACAGCAGCAGCGTGTGGGCCTGGCCCGAGCACTCTGTACCGATGCCGAAATATTGCTGATGGACGAGGCCTTTTCGGCGCTGGACCCGTTGATCCGTCGCGAGATGCAGGATCAGTTGATCAGCCTGCAGCACAAGCTGCACAAAACCATTATCTTTATTACGCACGACCTGGATGAAGCGCTGCGCCTGGGGGACAAGATTGCCATTCTGCGTGACGGCAAGCTGATCCAGGTGGGCAATCCCGAGGACATACTGCTGCATCCGGCGGATGACTACGTCGAAGCCTTTGTGCACGACGTCAATCGGACCAAGGTATTGACGGCGGCTCATGTGGTGAGCAAAGTCCAGCTGACCCTGACCGGGCGCACCACGGCGCAGCAGGCGCTGGACACGATTCGGGAGCGGCATGCCGACTATGCCTGCGTGCTGGATGGCAAAAGCCTGAAGGGCATTCTAACCCTGCAGGATGCCGAGCGGGCCCTGAACGAGGGTGCCGGCAATATCGCGGCTTATGTGCGCAATGTGAACTGCGTGCCCGACAGTGCGGAACTCGAAGCTCTGCTGCCACGGCTGTTGATACAAAAGGAGAATCAGCCCATTGGCGTCACCAACGAGGACGGGGAGTTCACCGGCATGGTGAGCTGCAGCAAGATGGCCGAGTTCGTGTCCTGAGGGCGCACGCGGGCCCGCGATTGTGGATAGAATGCTCAGGGTTCAGGGTTCAGGGTTCAGGGCTCAAGGGCAGCGACAAGCCAAAGCAAGAAACCAAACGTCGACAGTTGGGCCCCAGGGCCGGGTTGTCGGCGTTTTTGTGTGCCGGGGGCATTAGGCTTACACTTCTGTGTCCGCAAAGAGCAGGCACAGAAGTGTCATGCGAACCGGTAAGAACAAGGAGTGAACGTGACTGATCTGACCCACGCACTTGAACTGCAGGAACAGGCGCTGGTATTCGGCGGCTTCGATGAAGATACCGCCTTCAAGCTGGGTAACGCGCTACGGGAAAGGGCGGCGGAGCACAAGGCGCCGGTGGTGGTGGACATTCGAACGCCCAACCGCCGGCTGTATTTTTCGGCCCTGCCGGGGTCTGCTCCCGACAACGACGAATGGGCCCGTCGCAAGGGAAACATTGCGTTGCGCATGCAGTGCTCGTCGCTGTTGTACGGTGAGCGGCTGGCGGCCAAGGGCCAGAGCGTTGAGCCCGGCATGGGACTCGACCCGCTGGATTACGCGGCCCATGGCGGCAGCTTTCCGGTACGGGTGCAGGGCGCCGGTGTCGTTGCGGTTATCACGGTATCGGGTTTACCGTCGCGGGATGATCACGAACTGATCGTCGGTGTCCTGGCAAAATACCTGGACGTTCAGAACATCAGTCTGGATGAACTGCTGGCGGGTTAGTGCAGGCGGTTCAGGGCCAGAGTAACGTTGCAGCCTATATGAAGCTTAAGACGGCCCTTTTCCGCCATCCTGCGTTGTGTGTTGTGTGTTGTGTGTTGTGTGTTGTGCGTTGTCGCCATAGCCCCACTATGACTCAGTCTCACACCTTGGACGGGTAAAACACCACCAAGAGAGCAACAGTACACTACGAGCGCTTCGGTGTTGCAGGCCAGGCCTCTGCATTGAGCAGGATGACTTCGATTTCCTCGGTAATCTCTTCCTGGCGGATTTCACGCCCCTTGCGGGCGAGGTCTTCCAGGCGCTCGTCGAGGTAGCGCACGGCGCCGTCCAGATGTTGCATGCGCTGCCGGTTCTCCGCCAGCAGTGAGCTGTAGGCGATGTCATGCAGGGCGGCAAACAGGTAGTGATCGACCAGTTCTGCAAAAAAGGGAGTCGGCGGCAGGTTCAGGTCCGGCGCAGATGGGTAGCGGGCATTCTCAATGGGCACCGAGGCAAAGGGTGGCAGCAGCTGCCGGGTCCTGACGTCCTGGCTGTCGGCATCATGGTAGAGCACAGCCAGGTTCAGCCCGATGCCCTGCTGTTGCAGCGTTGTCAGGGTTTCGGTCAGCCGGTTCAGGGTCTCGCCGACCTCGTCGAGCACCGAGGCACCGTCGATAGCGGTGTAAAGACGCGGGTCATCGCCGAGCCTGCTGTAGAGTTTGTGGCCGCAGGCAATCAAGTCGGCCTTTTCGGTTGAGGCGGGTTCCAGCGCCTGCAACAGCCGTTCGTTAAAGTTGCCGCAAAAGCCGCGTTCGGAGCCCAGCAGGAGGTGGATCTGCCGGCCCGGTACGGTGGTTGTCCGGTACTGTGGATAGAAGCTCAGGAAGTCCGCGACCGCCGTATCGAGGCTGTGCATCATGGCCTGCTGGACGTCAAGACGCGCAGTCAGCCGGCGGGTTTCCATGAAGGCCAGCGATTTCATTGCATCCATGATTTCGCGGGCTTCGCGCAGCTTGCGCAGATGCCGCTCAAGCTGTTGACGGCTCATCCGTGCTCGTCCTGTGGCGGTTTGAGCCAGCCGAGCAGTGCACTGGACCATTGCTCACGGTCGTCATCCAGCGTAAGGCCTGATTGTAGGCACTGTTGCTCCAGCTGCTGCAGGGTGGAGGCGACTTCGGTCAGTTCCAGTGCGTCGAGCAGTCCGTTATTGAAGGCGATCATCCAGCCGAGCTGAAATTCGATCGGCACCGGTGACAGGCGCTCCTGCTTGAGAATTTCGCGCAGTACCCTTCCACGGCGAATGCTACGCTCCATCGCTGCTTCAAGCCGGGCGCCGAAACGGGTAAACAACTCGAGTTCCAGAAACTGCAGATAATCCAGCTTCATGCGCCCGGCTTCCTGCTTGATGCACGCATGCTGGGCTCGGCCGCCGATACGGGAAACCGATTTGCCGATATCGATCGCCGGCCGGAATCCGCCACTGAACAGTTCGGCGTCGAGGTAGATCTGACCGTCGGTGATGGAGATCAGGTTGGTGGGGATATAGGCGGCGATCTCGCCCAGGCGGGTTTCGACAATCGGCAGCGCTGTCATGCTGCCACCGCCCAGGCTCGCCTCGAGGCAGGTCGCCCGTTCAAGCAGGCGCGCGTGCACGGAAAAAATGTCGCCGGGATAGGCTTCACGGCCCGGTGGGCGGCGCAGCAGCAACGAGAGTTCGCGGTATGTCTTGGCATGTGTCGAGAGGTCGTCATACACCACCAGAGTATGATGGCCGGTACGCATCCAGCACTCGGCAATGGCGCAGCCTGCGAAGGGAGCCAGGTGCTGTAGCCCGGGCAATGCGCTGGCCTCGGCCACCACCACCGTGGTGTAGTCCATGGCGCCGGCATCGCGCAGCAGCGCGATGGTATCGACGATGGTCGTGCGCTTCTGGCCGATCAGTACATACACACAATTGATCTGCTGCCCGCGCTGGTTAATGACGGTGTCCAGTGCCAGCGCGCTGCGTCCCAGTCCTTCGTCGCCGATCAGCAGCTGGCGCTGGCCGCGCCCGATCGGAATCAGGGTGTCGATGACCTTTATGCCGGTGTAGAGCGGCTGTTGCACAAAATCGCGTTCAATAATGGCGGGGGAGCGGGTTTCCAGTCGCTGCCAACGGCTGCTGTCGGGGAGGCGCTGTCCATCGAGCGGATTACCCAGCGGATCGATGACCCGCCCGAGCAACGCGTCGCCAACCGGAATGCTGAGCGGGGTGGGACTCAGCTGCACCACGGTTCCGGCCGTGAGCCTGTCGGTGATTTGCAGCAGAATTGCGCCAATCAGCTCCTCGTTGAGGTCGAACACCAGCCCGTGGCTGCCATCGGCAAACAGCAGTACATCATCGATGGCTGCCGTCGGCAGTCCGGTAACCCAGGCAATGCCGTCCCCGACCGAGACCACATGGCCCTGTTCGGTGATTTTTACCCCGAAACGGTACTGCTCCAGCCAGCGTGCCTGGCGGGCCAGCGGTCCATCAGGCCTCTCCGGCGCCTTGCTGGGCTTATTCATCGGCCGCTGCCTGAGTTTGTGAGTCGGGTCCATGACAGGGGCCCACGCTATTGTTCGTTGCCAGCGCAACATCGGCAAAACTCTGCAACTCGTCCTGAAGACTGGCCCGCAGTAGCCAGGGGCCGATTGATATTCGCAAGCCGGCCAGCAGGGCAGGGTCCTCGATGAAATGACATTCTATGGTGCGATCCAGCAATTGCTGCAGGCTCTGCTGCAGTTGCTCGCGTGCGCTGGATTCCAGCGCGAAGGCGCTGCGAATCTCAACCGGCTCAGGGTGCTCGGCTTCCTGTTCACGCAGTGCCTGGCGTTGCTCGGACGCAAGCTGGGGCAGGGATTCGAGCAGCAGCGCCAGCAAGCGACTTTCCAGCTCCGGGCCTGCACTGTGCTCCAGTACGCGGGTGGCAAAACGGCTGGCCTGGCGCAGGGCCTGCTGTTCAAGTTGCAGCAGCAGTGCCTGCTCGCGGCGCTGCAGGCTGACCCGGGCCTTTTCCCGCGCCTGGTCCAGCGATACCTGCAGTACCGCTTCCTGCCGCGCCCGTTCGCGGTTGAGCTCCTGTTGCAGGGTTTCACGGGCCTGCTGGCGTTCCTGCTCCCAGTGGTTGAGC
The DNA here is from genome assembly GCF_000378045.1 of Marinobacterium rhizophilum DSM 18822. GTDB lineage: Bacteria > Pseudomonadota > Gammaproteobacteria > Pseudomonadales > Balneatricaceae > Marinobacterium_A > Marinobacterium_A rhizophilum. The sequence continues at coordinate 191,161 of NZ_KB899091.1, read as the reverse complement.
CGGTTTTCGTACTGGCTCTGCAGTTGCTGTGCCTGCTGTTTCATCGTCTGGGCGTCAGCGAGTTGCTGCTCGATACCGGCACGACGGCGGGCGATGACAGCCTGCAGCGGCTTGTAGAAAAACCGCTGCAAAAGCCAGATCAATACGAGGAAGTTGATCATTTCCAGCAGGAAAGTTGACCCGCTTAATTCCATGCCGATACCTCCGGATCAATAATCGCGTTCAGGATGACGCCGGCAGCAGGTATTCCAGCAACGGGTTGCGGAACAGTACGATCAGCACGATGACCAGGACATAGATCGCCAGGGACTCGATCATTGCCAGACCAATGAACAGCGTGCGCATGATCGACTTCTCCGCCTCTGGCTGGCGGGCCAGGGCATCCAGCGCACTGCTGATGGCGCGCCCCATGGCCAGGGCCGGCAGCAGCACGCCGATGGCGATGCCGAACACGGCGGCGACGGTCGAGGCCAGGGTAATCCAGGTCATCGCAGTCATGAGCTCTCTCCTTTGGACTGTTGCCTAAGTTGCTGGGACTGAAGGCCGCCGGCGACATAGATCAGTGCCAGCATGCCGAAAATATAGGCCTGTACCAGCGCTTCGATAATATGCAACATCAATATCGGGATCGGGGCGAGAAAGCCCGCGACCAGCAGAATCAGCAGGGCAGCGGTTTCCAGGCTCATAATGTTGCCGAACAGGCGCACCGCCAGCGCAATGGTGCGGGTGATCTCGCTGATAATGTGAAACGGTAGCAGGATCGGGCTTGGCGTCAGGTAGTGGCGCAGGTAGTTTTTCAGCCCCTGGCTGCGGATTCCGAACAGGTGTACCGACAGAAACACCAGGATGGCCAGTGCCGCGGTTGCCGACAGGTCGCGTGTCGGCGAGTGGAGGCCCGGTATCAGGCCGGCCAGGTTGGCGACGACGAGAAAAATCCACAGGCTGGCGATGAACGGCATCAACAGCCGGACATGGTCCGGGGCCACGGTACGGATCGCATCCTCGATGGTCGTGACGATGCCTTCGGCCAGCAGTTGCACGGGGCCAGGCTGCAGCTGCAGGCGGCGCGACAGTAGCCGCGCCGACAGTCCCAGCAGGACAATGATGCCCCAGGTGGTGACAACCGTGCCGGTGATTTCGAGCGGGCCGAGCCGAAACAGCACGGTGGCGAACATCTCTGAATCGGCCATGCATCACTCCCTTATCAGCAGGTAGACGTTAACGGCACCGACGCAGACCCCGACAAAAATCAGGCTCAGCGTCCAGCGCATCGAGTAGCCTTCGACAAGGTTGTCCAGCCAGTGCCCCAGGTAGGCGCCACCCACCACCGGCAGTACAAAGACCAGGCCCAGGGTGCCGATATAGACGGTTTGCGCCAGCAGGGTTGAACGGTCACGCTCTGCCTGTTTCATGCGCCTGGCCTGACGCTTGAGTTGCTGTTCCAGACGCCTGTTGCGATCCTTGTCCATCAGCGCCCTCCAGGCATCTGAACGACCCGGTCATGGGCCAGGTCGGACAGGCGGCGCAGCATTTCATCCTCCATTCGGCGCAGGCTGGTTTTTATCGACAGCACATTCTGCTCCTCCGCCAGCAACTGCTGCTGCAGCACGGCGCAGATACGTTCGTAGTCGCTGTCCAGCAGGTAGCGCCGGGTGCAGATCTGTAACCGGTTGTCGACGAAATAGAGCAGGGCGCCGGGCAGGGCCAGGTACTGCCAGTCTGTATCGGCGCAGCGAAAGCGCGCCAGGCCGAATATGAGCGAGGTCATAAGGCGCGCGCGGCCGGCCAGCAGGCCAAAACTGCCGGAGGCATCTTCACCGACAAACGACGTAACGCCGTCGATCTGCGTTTGCTCGGTGGTCGAAAACAGCTGCAGTGAAAAGCTCCTCATGTTTTCACCCCCTGCATGCTGCCGCGCATGTAGCAGTGCTCCTCCGGAATCTCGTCATAGTCGCCGCGCAGAAAAGCCTCGCAGTCCGTCAGGGTGGTTGTTAGCGGAACCGAAACGCCGGCTATGCCGGTGTGGGATGCCGTGACCCGGAAAGGCTGGGTCAGGTAGCGTTGCAGTTTGCGTGCCCGCATCACGATCTGCTGGTCCTGCTGCGACAGTTCTTCGACCCCTAGCATCGCGATGACATCCTCCAGCTCGTGGTAGCGCGCCAGGTGTTCCCGCACGGCCTGCGCGATCGCGTAGTGGCGATCCCCCAGGGTGTGGCGGTCCATCAGCCGGCTGCCGGACTGCAGCGGCTCGACCGCAGGATAGATACCCTTGCCGGCCTGGGCGCGTGACAGCACTACGGATGAGTCCAGGTGGCTGAGAATCGCCCCGACCGCGGGGTCTGTCATATCGTCGGCCGGCACGTAGACGGCCTGAACCGAGGTGATGGCGCCATCCCGGGTAGACAGAATACGATCCTGCAGTTCGGCGACTTCGGTTATCAGGGTCGGCTGATAGCCGACGGTTGCCGGCATGCGCCCGAGCAGGCTGGAAATCTCGCTGCCCGCCTGAACGAAACGGAAGATATTGTCCATCACGAACAGCACCTCCTTGTGCAGGCTGTCGCGCAGGTATTCAGCGTAGGTGAGCGCTGAAAGGCCGATACGAAAACGCACGCCCGGCGACTCGTCCATTTGCCCGAACATCATCAGCGTCTGTGGCAGAACGCCGGCTTCGCTGATTTCGTGCCAGAGCTCATGGGCCTCGCGGATGCGCTCGCCGACCCCGGCAAACACGGATACGCCCTGGTGCAGTGCAGCAACAGCCTGCATGAACTCCATCACCAGCACCGTTTTGCCGACGCCGGCTCCGCCAAACAGGCCGGTCTTGCCACCCCGAATAAAGGGGCAGAGCAGATCGATGACCTTGATGCCCGTTTCCAGGATGGCGCCGGTGCCGACGGCATCCCACAGGGCGACCGGCGTACCATGAATGTTGCGATAGGTGTCGGGGGATAACGGGGCTTTGCCATCCAGCGGCTCGCCGAAAATATTCAGCAGTCGGCCAAGACACTGGGATGTGACCGGCACATGCAGCGGCGCGCCGGTATCGTAGACGGTCATGCCACGATGCAGCCCGCTGGTGCGGTGCAGGGTAATGGCGCGGATATGGCGTTGATCGAGGTGCTGGTGGACTTCGAACATGCAGGTTTCATGATCGAAATACGCGCAAAGCGCCTGCCGGAGCGGCGGCAGTTTGGTACAGCGGATAACCACCACCGGGCCGTGGACTTCGGTGATGGAGCCGATGGCGTTGCGAGTATCCGTTGCGTCTGCCGTAAGGGCCATGCTGTGCTGACCATAAAGATGAGTACTGTCCCAGCATAGAACATCCAGCCGTATGGCCGATTGATGCAGCGCAAAAAACTATCCGTATGCCGCCTGCGCAATGGGTTACGCCGCGTCTGCTGAAGGAGCGTAGTGATGAAAAAAGAGGTTCTTCGCGTTTTACCGGGAATAAGCCGCTCTCTTTCCCGAGGTGCCAGCCAGCAACCCGAATTGCAGCCTCCAGGACCCATATATGGGTGAAACGGCGCCTGGGTACTGGATTTCCGTGCTTGCGCAGCCAGTGCGCCGTGTAACCCATCTGGGGTGTCAGTTCAGCACTGCGCGAGCCGGTATCGTTGATGGGTTACGCCGCAGCAAATCCGTCGCGTAACGATAGCGCGGTGCTATTGCGGCGCCACCCATCCTACGAAAGGCGCTTTCTCCCACCCAAAGCGCGATGACCCAAAAAAGAGCAGTGGTGTTGGTAGCTCAGGGGGAGGTTCAGTGAAAGGCGCGAATGGGGTTGTGGGTGATCCGCCGCCCGAAGCCCCTGGCGGGACTGCAGACGGCGGGTTTGCCTACTTGGCAGGCGGGATTTTACGGTGCAGGGCTAATTCTGGTGTTGGTATGTTACATCGTCCACAGTTTTGTTGCCGGCGGCATCCGTCGATTCAACATGGAATGTATAGGTCGCGCCCCGACTGCCATTGAAGGACATGCTGTGACTGGTCACCAGAGCATTGTCGGTAAAGGGTGCGAATCCCTCTATGACTACCACGCTGTTGGCAGGCTCGTTGGTGGTCCAGGTAATTTCGAACTTGTTACCCTTGAGGCTTTGTGACTCTACATTCGTAATGGTTGGTGCTGTTGAATCGATTTCGCAGGCCGTACCAACGGGTGTCACTACTTCAGAGGCCAAGTCGCTAGCGCCGTCGCTGTCTGTCGCCGTCAGCATCACCGTATACGCTTGGCTGCAACCATAGTCATGGCTAGGAGAAACTTGGCTAACGGGTACGGAGCCGTCACCGAAATCCCATTCATAGCTCAGGGCAATGCCATTGTTGTCGTCTTCGAAATCACTGCTGGAATTGGTAAAGGAGCAGCTTAGCCCGGTGCAGCTGATCGAGAATGCGGCGACCGGTGATTCGTTCACGGAGGAGGGAACCCCACCCAGAGCGCTCATTGCGTCATTGGCCTGTACCAGGCCATAACCGGTGGCGCTGTCCTTGCCCGCAGGACCGAGGTCAAAAGCCGTGACTTGCATGGCGGCGCGGATATCGGCATTAGTTGCGTTGGGGTAGGCACTCATAAGCAGAGCGGCGACCCCTGCGACATGCGGTGTGGCCATGGACGTTCCGTCCCAGGAGGCGTAATCACCTTTGCCGACGGTAACGCTGGCAGTCGCGGAGCTGCCCAGCAGTGTCTGGCCATCGGCTTGGGAAATACCCAGCGACGGAATGGATGTGTCTATGCCGCCGAGCGTTCCTGATAGCAGCCCCGGCTCATTGTTGTAAATCACCGCCGCCACGCCGCCACCTGCCTGGCACGCAAGCACCTTGTCGGCGAAGGTAATATTACCGCGCTGAATCAAACAAACCTTGCCTGAAGCGTCGGTGCAGCTGTTTTCCCCAATCCCGCAGTCAACCAGCGCACCTGTGGCGGTTGCATACGGCGATCCCTCCATCGCGAGGGCTTTGTAGCCGGTACCATTAACCTCCAGAGTTTCGACGGTGCCGGTGCCGGTGGGAACCGTCGATTTGACCGCGACGCCGGGCGCGGCCAGTTCAACTTGATCGTTTTGCTGCGAGAAGCTGGCGACATTCCTGTCGGCGTCAATGGCCGCTACCGAGATTACCGAGGCATAGGATGCTGGATAGCTTTTGCGCGTGTTGCCATCATTGCCGGCCGCTGCCACCGAAAGGACGTTGTCGTTGTCATACAAGCCCTGGAACGCCTGTTCCTCGGTGCGGCTCTTGAAGGTACCGCCCAGGCTCATGCTGATAATATCCGAGCCTTCGGCAGCACAGCGCTGGGCTGCATTGATCAGAGCGGAGCTATAGGTCCAGGCGCAGTCACTGCCGCTGAAAACCTGGACCGAATACAGTGAAACGCCGGGGCTGACGCCCACCACGCCCAATGTATTGCCAGCCGCGGCGATGGTGCCCGCAACATGGGTGCCATGGCCGCAAACGTTGCTGGTGTCGCTTATTGTGTCACCGTAAATTGCTGTATCGGCCAAGTCGTCATGGTCTGCCTCTATTCCGGAATCGATGACGCAGACTTGAACTCCGGCGCCGGTGACCGTTCCGGCATCAGTAAGGCCGTCGCTATTGGCATCCCAGATATCAGTGGCCTGCACCATGTCGATGCCATAAGGCGTTGTCTGGGCCATTGGATAACGTTTGGGATCCTCTTCGACAAGTACCACGTCAGCCCTTTTCTTCAATGCTTCGACCGCTTTGGCGGGCAGGGTGGCCGCATAGGTGTTCAGGTTGTCGAAGCGGTAGTGAATCACGCCCTGGCTGTGTTTGATCGCCTGCTCAACGGCGGCACCACGTTGCGGGTTGTATTGGATAAAGACCCTTTGTGCTACATCGGGGGACGAACTGGCAGGGGCTGCCGCGGCGACGTTAGACAAACTGTACAAAGCCATAGCCACGCCGGCCAGGTAGGACATTCCAAACTTGTTCACGGCGGTTTACTCCTTGGAGCCAAAAGCGGAAGAAATAGATAATACGGTAAAACCGGTACTGATTTTTGTAATTTAAAGTTTACACATCGAATCAACATTCGAAGATGAAAATTTTGAGGGTGGCAAGGCAGTTCGGTGAATCGCGCTTTTTCGCCAGTGCTTCATGCGGTTTTTGCCATCTGCGCAACGGAACTCTGAATAGCTGCGCTCAGCGTTTGCGGCGACGCATAAAAAAGGGGGCGAACTTGCGTTCGCCCCCAGGGTCATGTGCACTTTAAAAGTGCGGATGAAACTTGTCGCTTGGCTGAACTCAGCCGAACTGGTTCATGGTGTTGTCTTTACCACCGGCTTTCAGCGCGGCTTCACCGGCGAAGTATTCCTTGTGGTTGTCACCGATATCGGAACCGGCCATGTTCTGGTGCTTGACGCAGGCGATGCCCTGGCGAAGTTCCTGACGCTGTACACCCTTGACGTAAGCCAGCATGCCTTCGGCACCGAAGTAGCCTTTGGCCAGGTTGTCAGTAGACAGCGCGGCGGTGTGGTAGGTCGGCAGCGTGATCAGGTGGTGGAAGATGCCGGCTTCAGCCGCGGCATCGCGCTGGAAGGTACGGATCTTCTCGTCGGCAACCTGAGCCAGTTCGGTTTCGTCGTATTCAACGCTCATCAGGTTGGCGCGGTCGTAGGCGCTAACGTCCTGGCCGGCTTCAACCATGGCATCGAATACCTGCTGGCGGAAGTTCAGAGTCCAGTTGAAGGACGGGCTGTTGTTGTACACCAGCTTGGCATTGGGCACGACTTCACGGATGCGGTTAACCATGGAGGCGATCTGGCCTACGTGGGGCTTCTCGGTTTCGATCCACAGCAGGTCGGCGCCGTTCTGCAGGGAAGTGATGCAGTCCAGTACGCAGCGGTCTTCGCCGGAGCCTTTCTTGAACTGGAACAGGTTGCTCGGCAGACGCTTGGGACGCAGCAGCTTGCCTTCGCGGTTCAGTACCAGGTCGCCGTTTTTCAGGTCGGCAGTAGAGACTTCTTCGCAATCCAGGAAAGCGTTGTACTGGTCGCCCAGGTCACCCGGCTCGTTGGTAACGGCGATCTGCTTGGTCAGGCCGGCGCCCAGGGAGTCGGTACGGGCGACAATGACACCGTCGTCGATACCCAGTTCAAGGAAGGCGTAACGAACGGCATTGATCTTGGCCAGGAAGTCGGCGTGGGGCACGGTAACCTTGCCATCCTGGTGACCGCACTGCTTCTCGTCGGAGACCTGGTTTTCCAGCTGGATGCAGCAGGCACCCGCTTCGATCATTTTCTTGGCCAGCAGGTAGGTGGCTTCCGGGTTACCGAAACCGGCGTCGATGTCGGCAATGATCGGCACGATGTGGGTTTCGTGGTTGTCGATCTTGGCCTGTACTTCGGCTTCCAGCGCCTTGTCGCCGGCGGCGCGGGCGGCATCCAGATCAGTGAACAGCAAGTCCAGTTCGCGGGAGTCGGCCTGGCGCAGGAAGGTGTAGAGTTCTTCGATCAGGGCGGCGACAGAGGTCTTTTCATGCATGGACTGATCGGGCAGCGGTCCGAACTCGGAGCGCAGGGCGGCAACCATCCAGCCAGACAGGTAGAGGTAGCGCTTGCTGGTGCTGCCGTGGTGTTTCTTGATGGCGATCATTTTCTGCTGACCGATAAATCCATGCCAGCAACCCAGGGACTGCGTGTAGGCAGAGCTGTCGGCATCGTATTCAGCCATGTCCTGGCGCATGATGGCCGCCGTGTACTTGGCGATGTCCAGACCGGTTTTGAAGCGGTTCTGCGCTTTCATGCGTGCAGCGTATTCAGGGTTGATGGCATTCCAGGTGTTGCCCTGAGCGGCGCGGAGGCTGGCGATTGCGTCGATGTCGTTGTTGTAGTCAGACATTTTTCATCCCTCGGAGTACTGACAGCCGGTTGCGAGGCTGTATGAGTTGGCTTACGAAATCCATACTATGCTGATTGATTTTATAATTGAAATAAATGGGTTCTATTTGTAACATTCACTGAGTGAATGTTTGCCCGAAACACCCATAGTTACTGACTTTGCGCAGGTTAAATTGCAATGCATCTGGAACGGCTCGACCTTAATCTACTGGTTTACTTTGACGTTTTACTGCGTGAGCGCAACGTCACCCGCGCCGCCAGCCTGCTGGGTATCACACAGCCGGCGATGAGCAATGGCCTGCGGCGCCTGCGCGATACCTTCAGTGATCCACTGCTGGTACGCACCAGTGAAGGCATGCTGCCCACGGAGCGCGCACTGATGCTGCAGCCCATGATACGTCAGGCGCTGGCCACCATTGAGCTGGCGGTCGAACCCAGTGTGAAGTTCGATGCCGGCAGCAGTGACCGGGTGTTTCGCATCATGACGAGTGATTATGGCGAATCGACCCTGATACCTCTATTGCTCGAACGTCTTAGAGATGAAGCGCCCGGTGTGGTGCTGGATATCCTGACTCCCAGTGACATGAGCTTTCTGGATGTGGAGCAGGGTCATGTGGACCTGGTGATCAACCGCTTCGACAGCATGCCCCAGGCCTTCCATCAGGTAACCCTGTGGCGGGACAGTTTTTCCTGCCTGTTCAGCGCAGATAATCCGATCGCAGATAATTTCAGCCTGCAAACCTACCTGGAGGCCAGTCATGTCTGGGTCAGCAAGACCGGCATGGGTGCCAGCCTTGGTATTACGCCGCAGGACGTCAAGCGCCTGGGCTGGGTGGATGAAGCCCTCAAGCGCATCGGGCATCAGCGGCACATCTCGGTCTTTACACGGCATTACCAGTCGGCGGTACATATGGCGCAGCAGAAAAACCTGGTGGTCACCATTCCGGCCCGTGCCGCTGAGGCCCAGCGCAGGGATCCGCGTCTGATCATGTGCGCGCCGCCCTTCGATATCCCGATGTTTGAACTGAAGATGGCCTGGAGCCCGCTGCTGCAGCACAACAGCGCCCATGAATGGATACGGCGCCTGGTGGTGGAGGTGGCTCAGAGTTCGCAGGCGGACACGCGCTAACGTCTGGTCGCCCCTACTTTAAACTGATGTCGGTGTGCTGGACGCCAATCAAGAATCTGCTGCCAGGAAGGAGCTGCTGTGCCCGCCAAAATTCCCGCAACATCCTCCATGCCGACGCCGGGCGCGCCGGGCTCAGCCTGGTCGCCCTTGCGCCATGGCGTCTTTCGCATGCTGTGGTTTGCCTGGTTAACGGCCAATCTGTGCATGTGGATGAACGATGTCGCCGCATCCTGGCTGATGCTCTCGCTCAGCGACAAGCCGCTGATGGTGGCGCTGGTGCAGGCGGCCGCGACGCTGCCGGTGTTTTTGCTGGGGGCGCCCAGTGGGGCATTGGCAGACATCCTTGACCGGCGGCGCTATTTCATTGCCACCCAGGTCTGGGTTGCCATGGTGGGCGCGGTGTTGTGTCTGGTGGCCCTCGCGGGCGGCCTCACGCCCACGCTGCTGCTCCTACTGACGTTTGCCAACGGCATTGGCCTGGCCATGCGCTGGCCTGTGTTCTCGGCCCTGGTGCCGGAGCTGGTGCCGCGCGCGGAACTCGGCAAGGCACTGGCGCTCAACGGCGTGGCGATGAATGGCGCCAGGATTGTCGGGCCCATGATTGCCGGCGTGATTATCGGCTGGGGCGGCAGTGCCTATGTGTTTCTGCTCAATGCCCTGCTGTCAATGCTGGTGGCGCTGGCACTGATACGCTGGAAGCACGAGAGCAAGGTCAGCACATTGCCAGCCGAGCGCTTCTTCGGCGCCATGCGCGTCGGCTTTCAGTATTTCCGGCAGTCGCCGGAGTTCCGGGGACTGCTGTTGCGGGCCGTTTCCTTTTTCCTGTTTTCAATCGCCGCCGTGGCGCTGTTGCCTCTGGTGGCCAAGCAACTGCCGGGCGGTAATGCCAGCACCTTCACGCTGCTGCTGGCAACGATGGGCGGCGGCGCCATCCTGTCGGCGATGCTGCTGCCGCGAGTCCGGCAGTTTCTTGGCCGCGACCAGGTGGCGCAGTACGGTATCCTGCTGAACGCGGTAGCGACCCTGTGGCTCGCCCTGGCGCCGAATCTTTGGCTGGCGCTGCCGGCGTTGTTGCTGTCCGGCCTGACCTGGCTGGCGACCGCCAATTCCTTCAGCGTCAGCGTGCAGCTGTCATTGCCGGACTGGATACGGGCGCGGGGCATGTCGATGTACCAGATGGCGATGATGGGCGGCAGCGCGATCGGGGCGGCGCTCTGGGGGCAGGTGGCGAGCCTCACCGATATCCGCACCAGCCTGATCGTGGCGGCACTGTCGGCGGTGCTCGCGTTGCTGCTGGTCCGGCGAATACCGCTGGAAGCCGCCGTCCGGCGCGACCTGACGCCGTCGCCCTTCTGGAAAATGCCGCAATTGTCGGTGCAGGTCGAACCCCACCGGGAGCCGGTGATGGTGCAGGTCGAGTTTCGAATCGATCCGGCCAGGGCAGAGGAGTTCATGGCGCTGATGCAGGAGAGCCGCGGCGCGCGCCTGCGCAACGGCGCCTTGTCCTGGGAGCTGTTTCAGGATGTAGCCCAGCCGGGGCGTTTCGTCGAATACTTCGTTGACGGCTCCTGGGTCGAGCACATGCGCCAGCATGAGCGGGTTACGGCTCATGACCAGGCGCTCTGGGAGCGCAAGCAAGCCTTTCAGCTAGGCGACCAAGCGCCGTCGATCTCTCACTTTGTCGCTCGGCGGGTGCGGCGTGGCTGAATACTGCAGTCTCGGTTCTCTCGGTTCTATTGGTGTTGCCGTTGCCCGGGCCGCTCGGGGATAATCGGTTAATCGTCAGGCGATGGTAAAAGGTGCGCGGCTTCAAGCCGAGGGCGCCTTTTTTCCTGCTGGCAATATGCCCCGCCGCCCTGGAATTTGAGAGAGGAAGATGGATGTTCGATATCGATGCGTTGCTGGGTAGCCTGCAGGTCGAGCAACTGGACCGGTACCTGTTTCGCGGCGCGTCACTGCCGTTGCCGCTGCCGAAGATCTTCGGTGGCCAGGTTCTGGCCCAGGCTCTGAACGCGGCCGAGCGGACGGTGGAAAACGAGCGTCACGCCCATTCGCTGCACGCTTACTTCCTGCGACCGGGAAACGAAGCGCTGCCGATAATCTACGATGTCGATCCGATTCGTGACGGCGGCAGCTTCACGACCCGTCGAGTGGTGGCCAAACAGGACGGCAAGGCGATTTTCAGCTGCGCGGTCTCCTTTCAGCGGGTCGAAGAGGGGCTGGAGCATCAGGCGGACATGCCCGCGGACGTACCCCTGCCGGAATCCCTGCAAAGCAATGTCGAGCGGATTCGCCAGCTTGCAGAGCTGACCGGTGACCCCCGTCAGCCTTTTGAGCTTCCGCTGGCGGCCATCGATATACGTGTGGTCGATGGGGCCGATCCTTTTAATCCCGGCGTTGCAGAGCCGGTTCACGGTTACTGGTTCCGGTATCCAGGGCGCCTGACGGACGACCCGGCGGTTCACCGTACTCTGCTGGCCTATATTTCCGATCGCGGGCTGATTACGACGGGCCTGCATCCGCACGGCGTGAACATGCTCACGCCGAACATTCAGCTGGCGAGCCTGGATCATGCGCTCTGGTTCCACACCCGGTTCAGGGTGGATGAGTGGATTTACTACCAGATGGAGAGCCCGCGGGCGGGCCATAGCCGGACTTTCGGCCGTGGCAGCTTCTACAGTCGGGACGGAGTGCTGGTGGCCAGCAGCGCGCAGGAAGGATTGGTGCGGGTATAGCAGCCTGTCGGACTTAACACTGATCTACTGCGGAAAAGCCGAGCTTGGTCATTTTATGTACTCTTTTTTGTTAAATAGAATCACTATTCACAAGCTACATCCCTGTAGCTTGCCCTGTGGGTAGCTATCGCTGTGTAAATCGGCAATCCTGCCGAATTATCGCCTCAAAAGAGCTCAAAAACTGCCGCAAATCGGTCTTTCCCTCGCCACGATCGGCTAAGCCCTGCAGGCTGCTAGATCGCCAGTCCTAACCGCTTGTTAAAACGGCGAGGGCGCTAATCGCTTCAACGGGGAACGGGCTTTCGGCCTGGGCCTGTTTTGCGATCGCGGGCGGCATCGATCAGATCGGCCGCCCGGATGTTGAGCTCTATCAGAGCGCGTTCAGCGCTGCATCATAGTTGGGTTCATCGGCGATTTCTGCCACCTGTTCGGTGTGCAGGACTTTGCCGTTTTCATCGATCACGACAACGGCGCGGGCCAGAATGCCGGTCAGCGGTCCGGTGGTGATCGTCTGGCCATAGGCCTGGCCAAAGTCGGAGCGAAAGGTCGATGCGGCGGCAACCTTGTCGATGCCTTCAGCGCCACAGAAGCGGGCTGCGGCGAAGGGCAGGTCAGCGGATACGCACAGTACATTGACGCCGCTATCTGCTGCACGCTTGTTAAAGGTGCGCACGGACGTGGCGCAGGTCGGAGTATCCACCGAGGGGAAGATGTTGAGAATCAGTTTGCTACCACGATAATCGCTGAGGGAGGCTTCGCTGAGGTCCGTTTTTACCAGGGTAAAGTCCGGCGCCTGGCTGCCTACGGCCGGCAGGTCGCCGCAGGTTTCAACCGGATTGCCTTGCAGAGTAATGGTGGCCATGAGTTACATCCTGTTTTAAGCATGAAAGTAGTGAAGCTTCCGAAGAATACCACCTGCAGCGGAAATTAGAACCGCACACTCCATGACCGACTCCATCTGCCTTATTCGTTCAGTCTGGCTGAACAATAGCTGCAAAAGGTTTCGTTTTTTTCCGTCGCGTCGGTTTTCTATAGTGGTTCCATCAACCGGGGGCGATGCTATACATCCCGGTACAAAAGGAGCCTGAGGAGATCGACATGCGCCTGCAAAACACCCTGATTAATCCTGGAACGCACAGGTCCCGCCTGGCGCTGCTGGCAGGCGCCGTATCGCTGGCGTTGTCTGGGGCAGGTCGCCTGAGGCTGGATGCCGTCCTGGCCCGCCGATTCTGAATAACTTGCCCGTCAATCTGAGCATAGGGGAGAGCGGTATGATTACAGTACGTTCAAGCGATGCCCGCGGACGTGGAAACCACGGCTGGCTCGATAGCCGTCACAGCTTCTCGTTTGCCGACTATTACGATCCGGCGCACATGGGCTTTTCGGCCCTGCTGGTCATCAACGAGGACCAGGTCATGCCCGGTGAGGGCTTTGGTACCCACGGCCACAGGGATATGGAGATCATCAGCTATGTGCTCGAGGGCGTGATTGCCCACAAGGACAGCGAGGGCAATGTACAGCAGCTACCCGCCGGTGAGTTCCAGCTGATGTCGGCGGGCAGCGGGATTCGGCACAGCGAGTACAATGCTTCTGAGTCCAACGGGCTGCGTTTTCTGCAGATCTGGATCGAGCCCGATCAGCTGGGCGGCAAGCCGGGTTACCAGCAGAAGAATTTTGGTCGGCGCAATGGCCTGACCCTGGTGATCAGCCCGAATGGCGAGGCGGGCAGTTTGCAGCTGCGCCAGAATGCGAAGTTGTATCAGGTGCTGCTGGACCCACAACAGCACCTGACGTACGCATCGAAGCCGGGGCGACGTCAGTATATTCACCTGGTCAAGGGAGCGCTGACGCTCGGCAAGACGCCGTTAGGCCCTGGCGATGGTGCCAGTATCGAAAACCTGCGTGAACTGGACTTGCTGGCGGGCGAGGCACCGGTGGAAGCGCTGCTGTTCGATCTGCCCTGAGCAAGCCGCAGCTAAAAAGGCCGGCCCGGTATCCCGATACCCGGCCGGCTTTTTTGACGGCGACGCAATGCGTCAGGCGAGGGTTAAAACCTGGCTATTTTTGCGCCGTAACCGGTTGCTGATACGCCTGGGTGCCCCAAAGCGGCACCGTCGACAAGCTGTGCTTGAAGCTGCCGGATGTCTCCTTGGTGGAGTAGGACAGGTACATCAGGGTTTGGGAGTCGGCATCAAAGATACGACGAATCTTCATGGACTTGAAGAAGATACTCTTCGATTTTTTGAACACGATGTCACCGTCGGGGGACTTGTCGATGGCGGCGATCATGGCCGGGGTGATTTCGCCAGTTTGCCGGCAGGAAATCGACGAGTCACTCGGGTCGGCAAAATCCAGATTGGCCTCGATGCTTGCCACATGGCAGGTCACGCCCGGTATCAGCGGATCAGTCAGCACGTTGAGTTTAATGTCCTTGGTGGTCAGCAGGCCCAGTGACACATCCCCCACTTCATTGCTGTCACAACCTGCCATCAGGACAGAAAAGCCGAGTACTAACAGTTTTTTTCTCATGCAGAGGATTCCTTGCCGTGGGCATCGCTTTTACTTTAAGAATGGCAGTATCGCAGATGTGACTTTTGGAACCCAAGGGCTCTGGCAGTCTTTGCTGCCGTGCGCAGGAATGCCGTAGCGGCATAGACAATTATGCCCAACCACCATGGCGAAGGACACCGGCGGTGTATCCGCACTTGAACCCCTTGAACTATGGTTGCTGTTAATCACTGACAGGCTCGCGCACAATGCAGGAGCTCGACCTGACAATCTTCCCGGACGCGAGCCGATTCCAGACTAAAATTTAAATTGATGACATTCTTTGCAATTTGACAAGGTTCAGGAGACTCCCATGGCTGACAAGAAAGCACGGCTGATGGTCGATGGTATTGATGACCCGATCGAGTTACCGGTCTATTCCGGCACAGAAGGCCCCGATGTTGTCGATGTTCGCCCTCTGAGCGCAAAGGGCCTGTTTACCTACGATCCCGGCTTTGTTGCCACCGCGGCCTGTGAGTCCAGTATCACCTATATCGATGGTGACAAGGGCATACTGCTCCACAGGGGCTACCCGATCGAGCAGCTGGCCGAGAAGTCCGATTACCTCGAGGTTTGCTATTTGCTGCTTAACGGCGAATTGCCGACAGCTGAAGAGAAAGCGCAGTTTGTCGACATTGTCATGCACCACACCATGGTGCACGAGCAGATCAGCTATTTTTTCCGGGGGTTCCGGCGTGATGCCCACCCGATGGCGATCATGGTGGCCTGCGTCGGCGCACTGTCGGCCTTCTACCACGATTCGCTCGACATAAACGATCCTTATCACCGAGAGGTCTGTGCTTTTCGGCTGATTGCCAAGATGCCGACCCTGGCGGCGATGTGTTACAAGTACTCGATCGGTCAGCCATTCATGTATCCGCGCAACGATCTCGGCTATGCCGAAAACTTTCTGCGCATGATGTTCGGTACACCCTGCGAGGAATACCAGGCTAATCCTGTGCTCGCCAAGGCCATGGACCTGATCTTCCTGCTGCATGCGGACCACGAACAGAATGCCTCGACCTCCACCGTGCGCCTGGCGGGTTCCTCCGGCGCCAATCCTTTCGCCTGCATCGCATCGGGTATCGCCGCGCTCTGGGGCCCTGCCCATGGTGGTGCCAATGAAGCCGTGCTGGCCATGCTGCAGGAGATCGGTGACGAGTCCCGCATTCCCGAGTTCATCAAACGTGCCAAGGACCCGGACGATTCGTTCCGCCTGATGGGGTTCGGCCACCGCGTTTATCATAACTTCGATCCCCGTGCCAAAGTGCTCAAGGCCAGTTGCGACCAGGTGCTGACGGAGCTGGGTATCGAAAACGATCCGTTGCTGAAAATTGCGACTCGACTGGAGCAGGTTGCACTTGAGGACGACTACTTCGTCAAGCGCAAGCTGTATCCCAATGTCGATTTCTATTCCGGCATCATCATGAAAGCGATCGGCATTCCGACCAGCATGTTCACCGTCATCTTTGCCCTGGCACGCACGATTGGCTGGATCTCCCACTGGAGCGAGTTTCACAGCAGCCCCAACCGCATTGGCCGTCCGCGCCAGCTTTATACCGGCCAGCACAAACGGGATTACCCGGGCTGAACGCTCAGGTTGGCTGCCGCGCGGTTGCCGGCAGCCGCTAACGTGCTCGAGTGAGAAAGGTCGTTTGCTCGCTGGCACCGGCACCCTGGCCCTCAAAGCTGAACTGCAGCTGCGTGCGTGACGGTTCTATATCGCGGCCGCAGACCCGGTACGGCAACCAGGTCGAATTGCTTTCGGCAAGGTCAATGGTGGCAGGGCCGAACAGGGTGAAGTCGCCGGGTCCGTGTACCGACAACGCGATCAGTGACTGATCCTTCGCAAAGCTTTCCACCTTGATGCGGTAGCTGTTACAGACGGTATGCTCATTCAGCTGTGTGAACAGGGTGCCGCGGTCACGGCGGATTTCGACCAGCAAGGCCGTGGTGTCGCTAAAGCCCCAGGCGACGGCACCGATGGCGACTAGCAGCACCGTACCGTAGCCCGCCAGCAGGGGGCGCAGCAGGCGCGAGCGCTGACCCGCGAGCTGGGCTTGGGAGGCGAAACGGATCAGTCCTTTAGGACGCTTGAGCCTGTCCATCACGTCGTCACAGGCATCGATACAGGCGGCACAGTCAATGCAGGCGGCCTGCAGACCGTCGCGGATATCGATGCCGGTCGGGCACACCTGGACGCAGAGGCCGCAATCCACGCAGTCTCCACTGTCGGCCCCGGCATTGCGCCGCTGTGCACGTGGTTCGCCGCGGCTCGCATCATAGCTGACGGTGCGGGTGTCGCGGTCGAACATCACGCCCTGAAAGCGGGAATAAGGGCAGGCGTGCAGGCAGATCTTCTCGCGTACCAGACCCGCATTGGCATACGTCAATGCGGCCATGATCAGCAGCCAGCCCCACAGCGCCGGTGACATTTCCAGCTGTATGGCGTCGGCCAGTATTTCACGGATCGGCACGAAATAGCCTGTGAAGGTGAGCGCCGTGGCGCTTGCGAGCAGGATCCACAGCGCGTGTTTGGCAATGCGGCGCAGCAGGCGCGTGGCTCGCAGGGACTGGCCCTCCTGGCGGGCGCGCACGTTGGCCCGCCCTTCAGTGAACTGTTCAATGCGGATAAAAAGCCAGGTCCAGATACTTTGCGGACAGGCAAAGCCGCACCAGACGCGCCCCCAGGCGACGGCGAGAAAGAACAGCAGACTGGCGCCGGCAATCATCAGACCGGCCAGCAACGGCAGGTCATGCCAGGACAGTGCACTGCCAAACAGGTTGATCCGGTGATGCTCGAACGAGAACAGCAACCAGGGCTGGCCGTCGAACTGTACCCAGACGAGGCCGAAAAAGAGCGCGATCATCGGCCAGCTGCTCAGTCGGCGCCAGTTTTGGAAGCGCCCTTCGGTGAGGCGCACATGAAACTTGCCGTCCCGGGCCAGGGGCGGTGTGTAGTCTTGTATAACGGGGATCTGGTCCATGGCAGGGGTTCCGCAGTTCGAATTGGCTGCAGATTACCCTTGTATATTGAATAGGATCAGGTATAAAAAAATTAAATTAAATAGGTACAGATTTACGTGGCTTCCCTGGCCGGGTCCGTCCAGTACGGGCATGGTAAAGGAGGGCAGGGTGACCCAGGCGGAGTATCGCTATCGGTAACTGGAAAACTGGTTGCAGCAGGGCGTGGCCGAGTTCATGCGTGACGGCAGCTATGCGGCGCACCTGCGCCGTCAGCGTAACGAATTGCGTACGCGACGGGACTGGCTGCTCGCATCACTGCGTACCTGGCCCGGTGAAGTCCGGGTCAGCACTGCGCAGGGAGGGCTGTCGGTATGGCTCGAGCTGGCGGAGTCCGTCGATACTCTCCGCGCCTACCCGCTGGCGCTTGAGCAGGGCGTGGTGATCACGCCGGGGCCGCTGTTTTCGGTGTCGGGGCAGTTTCGCAACTGCCTGCGGATCAGCTTTGCGCATCCCTGGGATACGCGCCGGGTCGAGGCGCTGAGTCGCCTGCCCGGGTTGTTGCTTGAAGGCTGAATTCAATGATACTCAGGCGATGAATGCGATCGGGCACGTCCGGTGGCTGAACCCAAGGCTGCGCTATGCTTGTTATTGTTCAGAGGCTGTGTATGCGGCGGCCGGTGAATTGTCTGGCGCGGCCAGTACAGCTTCCCACGATCGCGTTTAACCGTGGCATTCGTATTTCGGTAAGGGTGCCAGAGAAATATCATGCGCTGCGAGCATTGCGGGTTCGACAATCAGGCCAACGCAGAACACTGTGAGCAGTGCTCTGCGGTGTTGGTCACAACCTGCCCCAGCTGCAAGCACACCTTGCGACCGGGGGCGCGCTTTTGCGACAGCTGCGGTACGCGGCTCGAAGCCGTGCCCGAAAAAGAAACCGGTCCACTCGACACCCCCATTCAGTACACCCCGGCACACCTGGCCGAACGCATTCTTGCCGAGCAGGCACGGCTGCTGCCCCGCGTGGTGGCTGCGGGTGAACGCAAAATTGTCACTGCACTCTTTGCCGACATGGCCGGTTCAACCGCGCTGGTGGCCGAGCTTGATCCGGAAGATGCCCGCCGCCTGATCGACCCGGTGCTTGCGCTGATGATGGAAGCGGTACACCACTATGAAGGCTATGTCGCGAAATCCCTGGGGGACGGCATTCTGGCGCTGTTCGGGGCGCCCATCGGTCATGAAGACCACCCGCAGCGGGCGCTCTACGCCGCCCTGCGCATGCAGCAGGCCATGCGCCGCTATGCCGACGGAGTGCGTCGCGAGCAGGGTATCGGGCTGCAGATTCGCGTGGGGGTCAACACCGGTGAGGTCGTCGTACGCGCCGTGCGGACCGAGGATCTGCATGTCGACTACGATCCGGTCGGCCCGTCGATTCATCTCGCCTCGCGGATGGAAACGATTGCCGCGCCCGGCAGTATTGTCGTCAGCGAGGCGACCTATCGGCTGGTACAGGGCTATTTCGAGTTCCGAGAACTGGGGGCGACGGCGGTCAAGGGCCTGAGCGCACCCGTGAACGCCTACGAAGTGCTGGGCAATGGCCCTTTGCGAACGCGGTTGCAGGTTGCGGCGCGACGCGGGCTGGCATGCTTTGTCGGTCGCCAGGAGGAACTGGCCGCGCTCGAGCGTGCGTTACGGCGAGTGCAAGACGGCCATGGTCAGGTCGTCGGCGTGATGGGTGAACCCGGGGTCGGCAAGTCGCGGCTGTTTCTGGAGTTCAAGCAGCGGGTGCAGACGTGTTGCCGGTTGCTCGAAACCTTCTCGGTGTCCCATGGCAAGGCCTTTGCCTACATGCCGCTGATAGAGCTGTTGAAACAGTATCTGCAGATCAGCCCGCAGGACGACGAAGCCCAGCGGCGGCGCAAGCTGAGTGATCGGCTGGGGACGCTGGATGCAGCACTGCAGGACAGTCTGCCCTACCTCTGCTATCTGCTCGGCATGGCTGAGGCGGACTCGGCGCTGGCGCAGATGGATGCCCAGCTCAGGCGCCAGCGGACGCGGGAGGCGATTCGAAGGTGGCTTGTGCGCGAAAGCCTGAACCAACCGCTGGTACTGATCTTTGAGGATCTGCAGTGGCTCGATAGCGAAACCGAGGGGTTTCTCAATTACCTCATCGAAGGTCTCGATGGCGCCGCCATTCTGTTGTTGCTGAACTACCGGCCGGAGTATCGCCATCACTGGGACAGGCGTGACGACTTTAGCCTGGTGCATCTGCAGCCGCTGGCACAGCCCGAGGCCGAGGCGCTGCTTGAAACCCTGCTGGGCAGGGATGCTTCCCTGGCGCCTCTCAAACCGCGTATTTGGGCGCAGGCCCAGGGCAATCCGTTTTTTATCGAGGAGATTGTGCAGACCCTGGCTGAACAAGGCGTGCTTGGCGGCAGGGTGGGGCATTACCGTCTGGAACGGGAGTTGGGCTCCCTGCATATACCGACCACGGTACAGGGTGTGCTCTGTGCCCGCATGGACCGGCTGGGCGCGGCGGACAAGTCTCTGCTGCAGACGCTCGCGGTGATCGGCAAGGAGTTTCCGTGGAGCCTGGTTCGCCAGGTGGTGGCTTTGCCCGAAAATGAACTGCGACGGGGGCTCGTGCGTTTGCAAGCCGGTGAATTTCTGTATGAGCAGCCGGCCTTTCCTGAAGTGGAGTATATCTTCAAGCATGCGTTGACCCAGGAGGTCGCCTACAACTCGTTGCTGCGGGAACAGCGGGGTGCCCTGCACGGGCAGATTGGCCGGGCCATTGAATCCCTGTTCGAAGGGCATCTCGAGGAGCACTGCAAGGAGTTGGCCCACCATTACAGCCGCAGCGGCAACATCGACAAGGCTGTCGAGTACCTGCACCGTGCCGGACAGCAGGCTATGCGCCAAGCATCGGTACCGGAAGCGATCCAGCATTTCAACTTTGCGCTGAAGCTGCTGCAGAGCCTGCCGGACAGCAGCGATCGCGACCGTCTGGAATTCGGCATACGGCTCGATCTGGGGCCTGCGCTGATCGCGGTGCAGGGCTATGCGGCGCCGGCAGTTGGAGAGACCTACAGTCTGGCACTGGAACTCAAGCGCGGGGCCGGTACCGAGCAGCAGCTGTTTCCGGTGCTGCTGGGATTGCGTAATTACCACCATGTCCGCGGACAAATGCGCAGCGGCCGGGATTATGCCGAATGCCTGCTGTCGCTGGCGCAACGGGCGGAGGATCCGGCGTTGCTGATGGAGGCTCATCGGGCGATGGGATCGAGCTGTTTCAACCAGGGCGACCTGCGCGCGGCGCGCAAGCATTTTGAACAGGTGGTGGCTGGTTATCACCGCCGGGAACACCAGGCCCACCTGTTCCGCTACGGTCTGGACCCCGGTGTTTTCGCGCTTGGGTACCTGGGCTGGGTATTGTCCCTGCAGGGAGAGCCGGAGCAGGCGCGAGAGCGTGCAGAGGAGGCGCTGGGGCTGGCGCAGCAGCTGAACATTCCCTATGTACTGACCTATGCGTTGGTGCTCTGCGCCGAAGTTGATGTCCAGCAGCGCAACGCTGCCAAGGCGTGCGAGCGTGCCGGTGCGGCGGTAGCGCTGGCAGACGAGTATGGCTATCCGTTCTGGGGCAGCTGGGCCCAGGTACTGCTGGGTGCGGGTCTGTCGCTGCAGGGGAACGTCGACGAGGGTGTGATTCGCCTGCAACAGGGGCTGGCGGGGTTTTGGGCGACGGGGGCTGAGCTCTGGTGCACCCATTTCCTGGCGCTGCTGGCCGAGGCACAGGCCGCAGCAGGTCGTACAGACAAGGCGCTTGAGGTGCTGGCACAGGCGAGGGACTCTCTGGCGGCAACCGGCGAGAGGGCATACCAGTGTGAGCTGCAGCGGCTGGAGGGGGAACTCATGCTGATGCGATCGGGTACGACGGCTGTCGATGCTGATGATGCGCTCGTTGCACAGGCCTGTTTTGAACGGGCCGTCGAGGCTGCGCACCGCCAGGGTGCGATTTCACTGGAGCTGCGCGCAGCGCTGAGCCGTAGCCGGCTCTGGTTGCAACAGGGCCGGACGCAGGAAGCGCGTGCTGCGCTGGCCCGGCTTTGCGAATCCTATGGCGAGGGGAGTGACAGTGACCTGCAAGCTGCCCTGGATCTGCTGGCGCAACTGAACTGAAAGCATATCGGCACTGGGTGCTGCTGCCCCGCAGAATGTCGGGGGTGAGGCTTCCCATCGCTAGTCAGCGCAGTCGGCGCGCCAGCCAGTGGTCCAGCGACAGCTTTCCGGGACCTTTTGCCATCAGCAACAGCAGCACGGTTGCCCAGACACCATGGGTCGGATAGGCATCGGGATAGACAAAGAGCTGAATCGTCAGGGTCATGATCAGCAGCGCCAGCGCGGAGAAGCGGGTCGCCAGGCCCAGCAGCAGCAGGATTGGAAAGAGATGCTCCGCGGTGGCGGCCAGCGGTGCGGCCAGTTCCGGCGCAATCAGCGGCAGGCGGTATTCTTCGCGGAACAGGAACAGGGCAGAGTTTGAAAGGTGGGGCATGCCGAGCTGAAACTCGCCACTGATCAGGTCGATTGCCAGCCCTTCGACCTTGGTCTGCCCGGACTTCCAGAATACCGCGGCGATGGAAAAGCGGCCGATCAAGGCGATCAGTGATGCGGGAATCAGGCCAAACAGTGCCGTCGTTCTTGATATTCCCCTGACGAGGGACGAGGCGGCCGCGCTGGACGACGCCGGGGGTTGTGGTGTGCTCATGTTGTGGTCTCCAATGGCAGGTCGACGATCAGGCCCCGCTGTATCAACAGGCCGAGGGCGGCGACAAGATCGAAGTCGGGATGGGTGAGGCAGGTATCTTCCAGCGCCCTGCCCAGGGAGGCGGCGCCGAGCAGTTGCTCGAGAAAGCGATACATGGCCGGGTCAATAGGAATGACCTCGACGTCGAGGCCGGGCCGCACGATCAGTGCCTGTTCCGGCGTGCAGGGATTCACCCTGTGCAGCTCGGCGAGATCCTGGTGCGCAGCCCAGAGCGACACTACGGCGTAGTCGGAGCGAATCAGCTGCGCAGATGGATGCAGGGCAACACGCTGTTGTGGCAGTGTCTGGGTATCGCTCAG
Source organism: Marinobacterium rhizophilum DSM 18822 (assembly GCF_000378045.1). Lineage (GTDB taxonomy): Bacteria > Pseudomonadota > Gammaproteobacteria > Pseudomonadales > Balneatricaceae > Marinobacterium_A > Marinobacterium_A rhizophilum. The sequence goes on along the minus strand of NZ_KB899091.1, from coordinate 168,801 downwards.
CAGCTGGGTCAGGCGTGCAGTGCTCAGCGGGGCGGCATCCGCACAGTGACAGGCCTGCGTGCGCAGCTGCTCGAGACGGGCCATATCCGCCAGGTAGGGTACTGAACCTGCGGGTTCAAAGTCCGCGATAAAGGCGGGAAAAGCAGCGCCGTAACGGCTCATTACGGGGGATTGCGGCAGCGTTTTCTGGACGAAAAGACGCGCCATGGCGCGGAAGAATCGCTCGCCAACAAGCGTCTGGGTCACGGGATAGGTATCCGCCAGCGCATCGATCAGCGATACGGTCACGTTGTTGCGGTAGACGGCAAAACGTGTCGCAGGATCCGAGCCATTCCAGGTGGCGAGATCCCGCGGCAGTGGGGCTTCGGGATCGAGCAGCGCAGTAACAAAATCGTCCTGCTCGCTCATGACCGTCGCCCTCGCAACGCGTCGCTGTTAAGCCGTTCGTCGGCCAGGCGGACTTCGGCCTGTAGCACTTCAAAAGGCGGAATATTGCCATCGCGCTCAATCAGCGTCGGTACCGGGCCAAACCGGCACAGGGCATAGTCATAAAGGTCCCAGACGGCAGCGGCCACCGGGGCGTCGTGACTGTCGATCAGCAGTGGTGCGCCGGCACCGTCCTGCTCCTGGCTGAAGCCGGCCAGATGGATCTGGCCGACGGTGCCCGGTGGCAGGGCGTCGATGTAGGCGCGCGGATCGCGGATGTGGTTGGTCGAGGAAACGTACACATTGTTGATGTCCAGCAACAGGCCGCAACCGGTGCGTTGCAGTATCTCGATGATAAAGTCAGTTTCAGTGATATTGGAGCTGGAGAACTCCACATAGGTCGCCGGATTTTCCAGCAACAGGCGTCGTTTCAGCCGGTTCTGGACCTGATCGACATGATCGCAGACCCGTTGCAGCGTTGCGCGGTGATAGGGCAGCGGCAATAGATCGTTGAGAAAGAAACCCGCATGACCGGACCAGGCGAGGTGTTCGGAAAAAACAGCCGGTGCGTAGCGGTCGATTAAATCAGCGAGGCGATCGAGGTGCTGCAGATCCAGTGGGCTTTCACCACCAATCGAGAGTCCGACGCCATGAATGGACAAGGCATACCGTTCACGGATGCGTGTCAGATAATGGTGAAAAGGACCGCCGTCGACCAGGTAGTTTTCGGCATGAATCTCAAAAAAGCCGATATCGGGCAGATGATTCAGAATGTATTGAAAATGGTCGGGTTTGAGGCTGGCGCCGGCGCGAACCGGCAGTTCGGCAAGGGCTGCCTGGGCTGCCTGGGCGGGAGCGCCGCAGGACAAGGACTCGGAGGTGATAGAAGTCTTCATCGGGGGCGCTCCTGGACATTGCCTCAGGATGATATTTCTTCGAATGCTTCGAGCTGGCCAAAGCCGGTTGGCGATGTCGGCGAGGCAGTTTCGGCGCAGGTGCCTTCCGGAACCAGGGACCAGGCATTACCCTGGTAATCGATCTTGGAGGTACCCGCACAGGAGGTGCCCGCCCCGGCCTTGCAATCATTTTTACCTTTTAGCGCAACACCGAAGCATTTTTCCATGCTCTCCATATCCTTGGCGTCTTTCATCGTGTCTTTCATCTCGCCGGCCTGGGCCGATGCGGTGGCGAGTGCCAGCGATGTACCTAATGCAAACGCCAGCGCTGCGGCAGTCGAGGGCTTATTCATGGTAAATATCCTTGTGTTTATAATCGTGTCTGAATGCCCAAATACGTTTGCGCTATCAGTATCCTGATGCCGCCGGTATTTAAGGAGCATTCTCAATTAACGCCTTTTAAAGCACCGGGGTGCACTTAATAACAGGCGCGTTTAAGTGTTTTTACGCGATCCGGGTGTTAACCCTGGAATCAACCTTATGCGCGTTAACTGAACTGCAAATGAAAAATGAAAATAAAGCTGGATTAATTTTGCAGGTTTCCGTGGCTGAATCATTTACCACCCTGCCTGGCTTTACGTTATAAAGCAGTGTCGGTACATGGCGCAGGACAACGCTTGCATTCTCATCTTCGTTCCCGTTGGTGCAGCCCTGTTGCTATGTTCGCTTATGCCTTAAAGTAGCGGGGTGCCACCCTGGCTGGGCCGCAGTGTTCGATCGTGCTCACCGGCTACCCATCTTGTGGCATCTGTTTCGAAAGGAATCGGTGAATGCAGCTATACCTCAACTCGGCTTTGAAAGGTAGATGGTCGCACCTGACACTCCTGCTGGGCTTGGCAATAACCGCACTGGCAACATGGCAGCTTGATCAGAGTAACACTCGGCGGATAGGCCAGGCCGTGCAGGATGGGGCCGAGCAGGCCAGTCGTGCGGTGCTCTCCCGTATCAAGCTTTACCAGTACGGGTTACGTGGCGCGCGGGGTGCCGTCCTGACGGCAGGCGAGCATGGGATCAGTCGCGAGCTGTTTCATCGCTACAGCCTGACACGTGATTTCGCGCGGGAGTTTCCCGGCGCGCGCGGGTTTGGTTTCATCCGCAGGGTGGCACCTGCCAGCGAAGCCTCATTTTTGCAATGGGCACGGGCCGATGGCTGGCCGGATTTCCACATCTCCCAGCTGAATCCTCACAACGAGGAGCGTTATGTTATTCAGTATATTGAGCCGGTCAGGCGCAATATCCAGGCCGTCGGCCTGGATATTGGCTCCGAGAAAAACCGGCGGGACGCGGCTTTGGCCGCCATACGCACGGGCCGGGTTCAACTGACCGGACCGATCACGCTGGTACAGGCAACCGGTAAGCCGCTGCAATCGGTCTTGATACTGATGCCAATTTACCGGGATGGTCCCACGCCGATGACCATAGCCGGGCGCGAAAAAAATGCTTTTGGCTGGAGCTATGCGCCCCTGCTGATGGAAGAGGTACTGACCGATTTGGGTCTGGATTCGAAAGCCGTGCACCTCGAGCTGCGTGACGTCACCGTTCCCGGTGAGGAAGAAACGTTCTTCACTACGCAGGGGGGCGATAACGCTCCCAGGCTGCATACCTTTACCACTTACCATGAGGTTTATGGCCGGCGCTGGGAGTCTCGTTTCAGCGTCTCCCCGCTGTTCGTCGCGCGCCAGCCGCACGTGCCGCCGTTGCAGCTGTTTCTGCTGGGAGGGCTGATCAGCCTGCTGGGGGCTTCGCTGGTGGGTTCCGTCAGTGCCAGTCGCCAGAGTCGTCGCCAGGTACTCGCCGAGCAGGCGAGGCTGGCGGCCATCGTCGAAAGTTCCGCCAACGGCATTATTGGCAAGACGCTTGACGGTGTCGTGACGAGTTGGAACCGTGGCGCTGAAGATATTTTTGGTTATTCAGCCAGCGCCGCCATCGGGCGGACACTGATGGAGCTGGTCCTGCCCGGACGACGGCAAGGTGAGGAGGCCGATATGCTGGAGCGCGTAGGCCGGGGCGAGCACATTCCACATTTTGAAACTGTTCGCCGGCGTTACGATGGAAGCCAGATAAATGTATCGCTTACCGTCTCGCCCATTTGTGATAGTGCCGCACGGGTCGTGGGTGCGTCGGAGACTGTGCGTGACATCTCGAGCCAGAAGGAGGCCGAGGCGCGGATTCTTGAGCTGAACAGTAATCTCGAAGCTCAGGTGATGCTGCGTACCTCTGAACTTGCCCAGCTGAATACACTGTTCGGCAATGTTCTGGATGCCGCATCCGAGGTGGCGATCATCGCAACGGACGAAGATGGCCTGATTCGCCTGTTTAATACCGGAGCAGAGCGGATGCTCGGCTACCGGGCCGACGAGGTCATCGGCCATTGCACCTCGTTGCGCTTTCATCAGCCTGAAGAAGTGGAGTCGCGCGGCGCGGATCTGGCGCGGGAGCTGGGCCGGCCGGTGGAAGGCTTCGATATTTTCACGCTCAAGCCTGAGCAGGAGGGCGCCGAAGCACGGGAGTGGAGCTTCGTGCGCAGGGATGGCGCGCTGGTGCCGGTCATGCTTGTGATGACGGCGATGCGTGACGACGCAGGGCAGCTGAGCGGCTATCTCGCCATTGCCAACGATATCACCGCGCAGCGCAAGCACAATATCGCCCTGACGACAGCCCGCGATCAGCTGCTGATGGCGGCGGATGTTGCCCAGCTGGGAATCTGGACCTGGACGCTCGCGGATGATGGGCTGGACTGGAACGACAAGATGTTCGAGCTGTATGAGCAGCCGCGCTCGTTGCAGGGTAATGGGCTTTGCTACAAGCACTGGTATTCCCGCGTACATCCAGACGACGTCGAGGCGACGGCTGCCTGCCTGGCTGCAGCCGTGAATGGCGGCAGTCCTTATGCCCCTATTTTCCGCATACTGTTGCCTGATGGCCGGATACGGTATATCCAGGCGGGCGCACAGGTGGAATATGATGACCTGGGGCAGCCCGAACGGGTCACGGGTATCAATCTGGACATTACGGTGCAGCGGGAGCTTGAAGCCCGTTTGCGCCAGGCCAAGCAACAGGCCGACCAGGCCAATGCCGCCAAGTCGACCTTTCTCGCCAATATGAGTCATGAAATTCGTACGCCGATGAACGCGGTGCTAGGGATGCTGCAGCTGGTGCAACATACCGACCTGAACGAACGTCAGTTTGACTATATCAGCAAGGCGGATGTGGCCGCCCGTTCTCTGCTGGGACTGCTGAATGACATTCTCGACTACTCCAAGATCGAGGTTGGCAAGCTGCACCTGGAACCACACTCATTCGAGCTGGAAGGAATGATGCAGGAGCTGGCAGTCGTACTCTCGGATAATCTCGGTGCCAAGCCGGTGGAGCTGATGTTTGATCTCGCCCCGTCTCTGCCTGAACACTTGATTGGTGATCGCCTGCGTCTGCTGCAGGTGTTTATCAACCTGGCGGGCAATGCGATCAAGTTTACCGAAAAAGGCGAAGTTGTGGTGCGCATCAGTGAGCTGGACCGGAACGAAACCGGCGTGCGTTTGTGCGTCGCTATCACCGATACCGGCATTGGCATTGCGGCAGATCATCTTGGGCACATCTTTGATGGTTTCAGCCAGGCGGAAGCCTCCACGGCCCGGCGTTTCGGGGGTACGGGGCTTGGACTTGTCATCAGCAAGCGTCTGGTTGGAATGATGGGAGGGGATCTGTGTGTGCGCAGCGAACCTGGTGTCGGTAGTTGCTTCTCGTTTGAGATCCGCCTGGGAATCGATGCGGGATCGCCGCGCCAGGTTGAGCCTGCCCGCGAGGCCGAGCCGTTCAGAATACTCATCGCGGATGATAACCCCGTGTCGAGCGAGATACTCAGTCGTACCGTCACGGCGCTCGGCTGGCAGGCGGTTTGTGTCAGCAGCGGCGAGGATGCGGTGGCGCACATTGAGCGGGCCGACTACGCTCTGGTGCTGATGGACTGGGCGATGCCGGGCATCGACGGTCTGGAAGCCGCCCGTCGTATTCGTGGGCTTGGGCGCGCACATTCGCCCTCTATCATCATGATTACAGGCTATGGCCGCGAACAGCTGGCACAAGCACAGCAGCAGACAGATGCGCCCTTCGTCGACTTTTTGACCAAGCCCATCACGGCACAGCAGCTGGCCGCTGCTGTTCAACGGGTGCGTACAGGCAGCCCGGCACGACCCCGCCGCCAGGCGCCAAGACGGCAGCGACAAACCCGGCTGCAGGGCATGTGTCTGCTGGTGGTGGAGGACAATGCCATCAACCGGCAGGTGGCAGCCCAGTTGCTGAGCATAGAAGGTGCCACCGTTACGCTTGCCGAGGGCGGCCTGGAAGGCGTTGAGAAGGTGCTCGAGGCGCCGGCCGCGTTCGATGTTGTGCTGATGGACATGCAGATGCCTGATATTGACGGCCTGGAAGCAACGCGGCGCATTCGCGCGGATGAGCGATGCCGGGACCTGCCAATCCTTGCGATGACGGCTAATGTTACCCAGGCGGACAAGGCCGCGTGCCTTGCGGCGGGCATGAATGACCATGTTGGCAAACCGCTGGATATTGATAATCTCGTGGCGTTGCTGCTGTCGCACAGCAAGCGAGCCGGCAGTGACGGGGATGCCACAGGTGACCGGGCTGAAGTGGTGCCCGCCCGCCCGGGCGGACGGGTTGAAAGCCCAGAGGCCGTTTTGAGTCGCTTCGGTGGTGATGTCGGCCTGCTGCGTAGCATGCTGCTAAGTTTTGAGGCTAACGCAAAGGAACTTTTTGCAGAGCTGGAAGGTCATCTGCGGGATCGGAATACTGCATCTGTGGCGCGGCTGTTGCACACTTTTAAGGGGGTGGCCGGTACCCTGGGCGCATCGGCTTTTGCATCCCGCATGGGAGAGCTCGAGGCGTCTCTCAAGGGGCCGGAAGCGGATCAGGCGCTGCGCCGGCTTGATGCAACGGCCGTGGCAGAGCTGAAGACGCTGCTGGACGACAGCAGAACCGCATTGCTGGCCGCTGTGGTGGCACAGGAGGTGGCACAGGAGCCTGTACTCGAGGCGGCGCCTGCAAAGATGCCCTCTGTACAACGCGATCGCTTCGCAGCCTTGTTGGCGTTACTGGAAAGCGGCAACCTGGAAGCGCTCGAGGTGGTCGAAAGCCTGCCTGATGGCGCTGCAGAGGACTGTGCGCAGCAACTGCAAATGCTGGCTACCGAGGTTCAGAATCTGAATTTTGCTGAGGCGAGCAGGATTGTTCGCGAATTACTGGAGAGTGCATGAATCTAGACCAACTGCTGAGCGCCTTTCCGCACCTGGTTGGCCCGCTGCGCATCTTGATTGTGGATGATCAGCCGGTCAATATCCGCGTTCTGCATGGCGTTTTTCGCGGTAAATTCGAGGTGTTGATGGCCACGAACGGCGAACAGGCGATCGCTGTTTGTCGCAGTCAGCGCCCCGATATTGTCCTTCTCGACGTGGTCATGCCGGATATCAGCGGCCATGAAGTGTGCCGGCAGCTCAAGGCCGATCCGGACACAAAGGACATTCCGGTCATTTTCGTGACCTCGCAGGCAGAAGATAGCGAGGAGGCGCTGGGCTTTGAAATCGGTGCAGTGGACTTTATCAGCAAGCCGGTGAACCCGGTCACTGTGCTGGCGCGTGTACGTACGCATCTGGCGTTGAAGTTGCAGAACGACCTGCTACGGTCGATGGCAATGATCGACGGCCTCACCGCCGTTGCCAACCGGCGCAATTTCGATAACGCACTGACGAACAGTTGGCGCCGCTGCCTGCGCGATGGTGCGCCACTGTCGTTAGTGTTGCTTGATCTGGACTGCTTCAAGCAGTTCAACGACCGCTATGGTCACCAGGCGGGCGACAGCTGCCTGGTTGCGGTGGCTAAAACACTGAAGCTGGCACTGCGTCGTCCCGACGACCTGGTCGCCCGTTACGGGGGCGAGGAGTTCGCCTGCATTTTGCCAAACACGGACGCCAAGGGCGCAGCTAACCGTGGCGCGAGCATGCGCGAGCAAGTCAAGGCACTGGAAATAGAGCATGCGGACTCCCAGGTCGGCCCCTTTGTTTCCATTAGCGTTGGTCTGGTTACGCTGGTACCACACGCCAGCACGTCTGCAGAGATGCTACTGGAGGCCGCCGATCAGCAGCTGTATCGAGCAAAAGATACCGGTCGCGACCGGGTATGCGCGATCGAGCTTTAGCTGATCGACTGCTCGCCGCTGTGGGTCTTCGCAGCGCACCAATCTCATTGACCTGAGCCTGCCAGGCCATCGCTCAGCTGCGTAATGAACGCACCAGTTCCAGTGCGGCGTTACGCCCACCCAGGTTAAAGGCATCCAGCAGGCCCGAGCCGATCACGGCGATATCGGCCTGGCCGTGCAAGGCCTGCACCTGTGGGGCGGTTCTGATGCCAAAGCCGACGGCTAAAGGCAGCGCTGTTTCGACGCGGATTGTGGCCAGGTAGTCTTCAAGCGCTAGCGCCTGCCGACTGCCGTCATGGTTCGTGCTGTCGATGCCCGTACCTGCATGGATGTCGTCGGTGCTGTTGCCACCGGTCACGCCGCGCCGACTCACGCAGTAGAGCATGCCGCTGGCGGCGGCGCAGATCTGCTGCATTCGGGCGGGTGGGGTTTCCGGTGTCAGCATCCAGATCGGCTCGATCTGCGCTTCACGGCAGCTGTGTCGAAAGTCATCCGCCAGCTCCAGCGGCAGGTCCGGGACGATAAAGCCCGCAATGCCTGCCTTTGATGCGGCGTGGGGCAGGCGATCCAGTCCATAGCGATACAGCGGATTGAGATAGCTCATCAACAGAATGCGGCTGGCAGGGAAGTCACGGGCCAGCTGCGCAATATCCTCCAGGCAGCGCGCCAGGGTCGGGCGCTGTTGTAGCGCCTGGTGGCAGGCATGCAGGATCGAGGGCCCGTCGGCGGAGGGGTCCGTGAACGGAAACTGGACTTCCAGTAACTCGACGCCGTCGCTGAGCAGGTCACGCATCAGCGCAAGGCTCTCATCGATACTCGGGTAGCCGTAGACCACATGGGTCATCAGCAGGATGGACTTGTCCCTGCGCTGCTGATGGATAAACGTCTGAAGGCTGCTCATGCCTGTAACTCCCGCGCCAGGTAGCGCTGCAAAAAGGGTCCGAATTCGGCGTCTTGCACTGCGCTGGCAACATTGAAAATGTCCTTGTCACCGCGCCCGGAAATATTGATTACGACCTTCTTGTCCGGCGACAACGTCGGGATTTCCCGCAGGGCGCCTGCCACGGCATGGGCGGATTCAAGCGCCGGAATAATGCCCTCGGCACGCAGCAGGGTCTGGAACGCCTGCATGACCTCATCATCGTTTGCCGCTGTCATGCGTATCCGGCCCGTTTCGCCCAGGTGGGCCAGAATCGGCGACACGCCAACGTAGTCGAGCCCAGCGGCAATGGAGTGTGTATCCATCAGCTGGCCCTGGTCATCCTGCAGGAACATGGTCGAAAACCCCTGGGCGATGCCCGGGCTGCCGAGATTGTCGGACAGCCGAATGGAATGATCGCCTGGTGCGGGGCCGCGCCCGCCGGCTTCAACGCCTACCAGTTCGACCGAGGCGTCGTCGATAAAGGGCAGCATGATGCCCGCAGCATTGCTGCCGCCGCCAACACAGGCGTAGATACGATCAGGCAGGGCGCCGAACTGCTGCAGGCTCTGGGCGCGTACTTCGCGGCCAATGACCGACTGAAACTCGGCGACCATCTCGGGATAGGGGGCGCAGCCACAGGCCGTGCCAATCAGATAATGGCTGCCGGCGGGATCGGCGGACCAGTCGCGCAGGGCTTCGTCCAGCGCATCGCGCAGTGTCTGCCCGCCGCTGGTAACCGGCACCACGGTCGCGCCGAGCTGTTTCATCCAGAACACGTTGGGATACTGGCGCTCGATGTCCTTGGCGCCCATGTAAATGGTGCATTCCAGCCCCAGGCGGGCGGCAATCAATGCCGAGGCCACGCCGTGCTGGCCGGCGCCGGTTTCGGCAATGATGCGCTTTTTGCCCATGCGCTTGACCAGCAGTCCCTGGCCAATCACGTTGTTCATCTTGTGAGCACCGCTGTGGTTCAGGTCCTCGCGCTTGAGATAAACCTGGGCGCCGCCCAGCAGGCGGGTGAGGTTGGGGCAGGGGGTCAGCGGTGTCGGGCGGCCGGAGTACTGCTGCAGTTCCCGGTCCACCTCGGCCATAAACTCGGCGTCGGCGGATGCTTCGTGCCAGGCCTCGAGCAGCGCCCGCTGGCTGGCGTGAAGTATTTCGGGAATGTAGCTGCCACCGAAGCGGCCGAAGAAACCGTTGTCACTTTGCATGACGCACCTTAATTTATTAACTATACCGTTTAGTTAAAATAATAGTAAAATTTTCCTCAGTCAACAAAAATTCAAGGATGTGTTTATGGCGCGGGGGCGACCTTCCAAAAAGCAGCTGATCCTGGATACGGCGCAGCGCCTGTTCAGCGAGCGGGGCTACCAGGGCACGACGATTGATCTGGTGGTACAGAGTGCCGGGGTGTCAAAGCCGACGGTCTACAGTCATTTCCCCAGCAAGCAGGCGCTGTGGCAAGCCATGCTGGAGCAGGCGATCGAAGCCTCCGAGGTACAGCGGGCTGCACTCGATATCGCCGCGACGCAGTGGTTTGAGTTGATTCCCCGCGCCTTTGCCGAGCTGACCGGGCCGCCACAAATGCTGGCCATTTATCGCATCATGCTTGGGGAACGGCACAAAATGGAGCCGGACTCGCTGGCGTTATTTGCGGCCTTCGAGGAGCGCTTTGAGCACTGGTGTGAGCGGGTACTGAATGCACAGGCCGTGGTGCTGGATGCGCAGCAGCGCTTTGTTTTGCGCGCGCTTTGTCGCGAAGGTGTGCTGCAGCCGGCACTGCGCCAGCAGCCCGCTCCCGTTATCGGCGATCTTGCAGCACTGATTTATCGCGTGGTGGGGAAGCTGGATTAATCAGTGCTCAGCGCGCGTCCCGGTCCCGTTTGAGAAGATACAGTTCAAGGCGCTTCACAGGTCTTTGAATTCCTTGTTGAAGCGGTATCGGCTTGAGGTGACATAGCGCTCCATCGACTGCAGGCGGCGATCCACTGCCTGCATGCGTTCATTCAGCTGGCGCAGGCGGGTGCTGATCGGTGTGCCATAGTCGAAGCTGGGTTTACGGGCGGTTTCGCGCACCACGGGGCCCTGGCGTCGGTCGAGCAGGAAAATGCCGGCCAGGTAAAGCAGCACGGCAAGGCTGCCGCTGAACAGGAAAAGCGTCAGGAAGATAATGCGCGCCAGCCAGACCGGCTGGCCGTAGCTTTCGGCAAGGCCGGCACAGACTCCCGCGAGCCAGCCATTTTCGGCACTGCGGTAGAGGTTGCGGTTATAGCCATTGCGTTTGTTGGCCGGGTTCATGCTGAGCTCCTTTTTCTGGGCGTCTGGTCTGAGCGCCCCGTCATTTTGCGTGTGTTGCGGCGAATTAATGCGGCCGCGGCCTTTCGTCGTCCCGGCTGGTGCGCCAGCCCGCGTGTTCATTGTCGAGGATGGTTTCAAGCGTCTGGACGCGCTGCTCCAGGCGTTCAGCCAGGGCCAGCGTTTCTTCCAGTTGCTGGCGCTCATCGCCGGACATGCCCTTGTTGAAGCGCGCGCGGGTCCAGTAGTGCAGCAACAGCCACATGGGAGCCACGACGGTGAGAAAAATCACCGTCGGCACGAAGAAGAACATCATGGTAGACATTAATCCTGGCTCCTCTGGGCTGCTTTCATGCGTGCTTTCAGTGCGGCCAGTGCATCCTCGACCTGATCACTGCGTTCCATGTCCTCGAACTGTTCGTTGAGGCTTGGATTGCGACCCAGGTCCTGTGATTCAAGCTCGGCTTCCATGGTGTCCATGCGCCGCTCATATGTCTCAAACTTGCGAAAGGCTTCTTCCAGTTTGTCGCGGTTGCCGGCGCGGCGGATATCCATGCGTGAGCGGCTGGTTTGCTCGCGCACCTGCAGCGATTTTTGCTTGGCCTTGGCATCGTCCAGCTTTTGCTGCAGCTGGCCAATTTCCTCGTGCAATACCGTCAGCTGTTCTTCGATGGCGGCAAGCTCCTGTTGGGCTTGTTTGAGCGCGTCTTCGACCGCCTGCTGTTCGCCCAGTGCTGCCCGGGCCAAGTCTTCCCGCCCCTTGTTAATTGCCAGGCGTGCCTTGCGTTCCCACTCGGCGGCTTCGTCGGCCAGGCGTTCCAGGCGCCGCTGCAGCGACTTGCGATCGGCGATGACCCGAGCAGAGGTTGTGCGTACTTCCACCAGGGTGTCTTCCATTTCCTGAATCATCATGCGGATCATTTTGGCCGGATCTTCGGCGCGGTCGAGCAGGGCGGTGATGTTGGCGTTAATGATGTCACCAAAGCGTGAAAAGATGCCCATGATGCGTTGCTCCTGTAGTGTTGGTCTCCATCTAGTCAAAGCGATACCCGTGCCAGGTCATGCTATCTGACTGAAACTAAAGATATTTAGTGTGACATGATCACTCATGCAGCCAAAAAGTGACTTTATTTTTTAGTCAAATAAGCTAAATTTTAGCTAAATAGTTAATTAGTTGGTGTATATGGCTGATCAAAGGCCGGCATTGGTCGGCAGTTCCGAGGGCTTTCACCAGGTGCTTAGCCAGGTATCCCGCCTTGCGCCGCTGAACCGGCCGATACTGGTCATCGGTGAGCGGGGTACCGGCAAGGAGCTGATTGCCGAGCGTCTGCACTACTTGTCGACGCGCTGGCAACAGCCCTATCTGCAGGTTAACTGTGGCGCCATGAGCGAGTCGCTGTTGGAGTCTGAGCTTTTTGGCCACGAAGCAGGAGCCTTTACCGGGGCCATCCGTGCCCGTGCAGGGCTGTTTGAGCGTGCGGAAGGCGGCACTCTGTTTCTTGACGAGTTGTCGACCGCCTCGGTGCGGGTACAGGAAAAACTGCTGCGCATTATTGAATATGGCCGCTTTGAACGCCTGGGGGGCAGCAAAACGCTGCAAACCGACGTGCGGGTGGTGGCGGCCACCAATGAGGATTTGCCCCGGGCGGTGAACGATGGACGCTTTCGTGCCGATTTGCTCGACCGCCTGGCCTTTGATGTGGTCAATGTGCCGCCATTGCGCTTTCGACGCGATGATATCGTCGAGCTGGCCGAGCATTTTGCACAGCGCATGTGCCGGGAACTCGGTTACGAATGGTTTGCGGGCTTTGATGCCGATGCGCTGGCGCAATTGCTGCAGTACGACTGGCCGGGCAACGTGCGCGAGCTGAAAAATGTGGTCGAGCGCAGTATTTACCGCAATGGCGACCCGGCGCAGCCCGTTGGCCATATTGTACTGGACCCCTTCTCCACGCCCTGGCACCGCCCGCGGCCAGCTGAGGACGTCGCTGCTGCAGCAAGTGTCGGGGAGCCGTCGCAAACGACGGACCCTGACGACAAGCCTGTTGGCCTGCGGGCCAAGGTCGCCGAGTTTGAGCAATCTTTGATTCGTGATGCGCTGGCGGCGGCGCAGTTTAACCAGCGCCGCGCAGCACAGGACCTGGGGTTGACCTATCATCAGCTGCGGGCAGCATTGCGCAAGTATCCCGGACTGCTGTCAGCACGCCCCCCCTGAAACAGGTGCTCGCGCAGACTCGAGTGAACGTACTTAGGAGCGTGCAATGGCCAAGAGCCATCCTCCGCTCAGATCAGATCACGCGAGAGTAACGCTGTTCGAGCGCATCCTGGTTGAGGTAGCGATCAAAAACCATGCAGATGCTGCGCACCAGCAGTCTTCCGCGCGATGTGATGCGCAGTCGGTTGTGATCGATTTCCACCAGGCCATCACGCTGGTGTTGCTGCAGCAGCGCCAGTTCGCGGGCAAAATATTGGGCAAAGTCGATGCCCTGCTGCGCGCCAAAAGTGTCGCCATCCAGCTGAAAGTGGCAGATCAGCTGGTTGATGGCGGCACGGCGGATCAGGTCATCCCTGTTAAGCCGTAGCCCCTTAATGGTCGCGAGTGCGCCGCCCTCGATGGCATTCTGATAGTCGTTAATCTTATACGCATTCTGGCAGTAGGTGTCGCCCACCTGGCTGATGGAAGAAACGCCCATGGCCACCAGGTCACACTCTGCGTGGGTCGTGTAGCCCTGAAAGTTGCGGTGCATGAGGCCTGCCTTTTGTGCCTGCGCCAGCGCATCGTCGGGCTTGGCGAAATGATCCATGCCAATGTAGACGTAACCGGCGCCGATCAGGTACGCGATAGTGATCTCCAGCAGTTTTAACTTCTCGGCCGGGGAGGGAAGGTCCTTGCTGTGAATGAGGCGCTGGGATTTAAGCCGCTCGGGCAGGTGTGCGTAATTGAATACGGACAGTCGATCAGGGTTCATCGCTATGACCTGCTCGAGCGTTTGTGCAAATGTATCCACCGTTTGTAGCGGCAGGCCGTATATCAGGTCGATATTGGTGGAGCGGAAACCCAGTTCGCGCACCTTGGAAAGCACGTCGCCGGTAAGCTGCGGTGACTGTATACGGTTGACCGCCTGCTGTACTGCGGGATTGAAATCCTGCACACCCAGGCTTATGCGGTTGAAGCCGATTGCGCGCAGCGTTTCCAGCGTCTTGTCATCGGCTTCCCGCGGATCGATCTCGATGGAGTAGTCGCCGCTGTCGTCATCCAGCAGTTTGAAGTGGCGACCTGTTGCGTCCATCAGTTCATGCATATGCTGTGGGCTGATAAAGGTCGGCGTACCGCCGCCCCAGTGGAGTTGTTCCACGATGCGCTGATCGGTATCGAACAGCTCAGCCTGCAGCCTGATCTCCTTGTGCAGCGTGTCGAGATAGGGCTGTGCCCTGGCGCGATCCCCGGTGATGATCTTGTTGCAGCCGCAGTAGTAGCAGAGGCTGGCGCAGAAAGGGATATGGAAGTACAGCGACAGCGGTTTGCCGGTGGCGTTGCTGTTCAGCGCTTCGCGGCTGTAGTCCTGTGCTCCGAAATTTTCAGAGAACTGCACTGCGGTGGGGTAAGAGGTATAACGCGGCCCAGGCTGGTCGTAACGCCGAATCAGTTCGTTATCCCAGGCGATTTCATTCTGCATGGCCTGATGGTCGTCCAAATCAATCGTGAAACGGGCATTTTAAAGCAATGACCCGGCACTGCATTTGACCTGTATCAAGGATGGCTGCCCAGCTAAGCGATGCAGCACATTGGATCTTGCTTGATGCGGCGATAGCTCACCGTGAACGCCACACCAGCCTGCGTGTCAGTGCGGTGTCTGAGCAATGGTCTTTTTTATAGTTAATACCTATTATTAGGTTAATGTTAATTGATTTAGAGCCATGCCCGGTTCGAGAGTAAGTCCGTTGCGGTGGTCGGTGGCGGCAATTCAGGCATCGAGGCGGCTATCGATCTTGCAGGCATCGTGACTCATGTCACGGTACTGGAATTTGGCGCAGAGTTGCGGGCCGATGAAGTGCTGCAGCGCAAGGCGCGTTCCATGGGTAATATCCGTATCATTACCCAGGCCCAGACGACCGAGGTGCTTGGCGATGGCCAGCGGGTTACCGGGTTGCGATACACCGAGCGCGACAGTGGTGAAAGCCAGGATCTGGCGCTTGCCGGAATCTTTGTGCAGATTGGACTGGTGCCCAACACCGAATGGCTGCAGGGCGATATAGCGTTGAGTCCGCAGGGCGGGATCGAGATCGGTAGCCGTGGCGAAACCTCGCTGCGTGGCGTGTTTGCCGCCGGTGATGTGACGACGGTGCCCTTCAAGCAGATCGTTATCTCCATGGGCAGTGGAGCCACTACAGCCCTGGGGGCCTTTGACTATCTGATACGTGAACCCATCGGTGAAAGTGAGACGGTTGCCGCTGCCTGATAATGCCTAGATGCCACGCTTTTCTCGAGCAGTCTGTCGGGCTTGGCCGGTCGTAGCGAGGGAAAGACCGACTTGAGTTAGTTTTTGAACTCTTTTGAGGCAAATAGTGGTTCTATTTAACAATAAGGAGTACGAAAAATGACCAAGATCGGCTTTTCCGCAGTAGATCAGTGGTAAGTCCGACAGGCTGCTAGCCCTTCTGCACTTCGATGCAGGAGGGCTATTTTCATTTACGCCTGTGCAGGTTCAGGGCAGCAGTTTCATGGCCTTGTTGTTGCCGATCATCTGACGCGTCAGCGGGTAACCGAGTTCCCGGCGTTGGTGTTCGAACTGGCGGTCGTCGAAGAACACCTCAAGGCAGCAGTTTCATGGCCTTGTTGTTGCCGATCATCTGGCGCGTCAGCGGGTAACCGAGTTCCCGGCGTTGGTGTTCGAACTGGCGGTCGTCGAAGAACACCTCAAGGCAACAGTTTCATGGCCTTGTTGTTGCTGATCATCTGGCGCGTCAGCTGGTAACCGAGTTCTCTATAGGCCTCGAACTGGCGTTCATCAAAGAACTGGTCGACCGTCGGCTGGTTCGGATAGCTCGGATTGGCCAGTTTGTAGGCATACAGATCGCCCGGAAGGTCGCGGGTCAGGCTGGCCTTGATAAAGACAAAGCGGCCGACAAAGGCTTTTTCGGTACCGGCGTCAGGATAGACGATGTCACCAATGGCAAAGCCGCGCTCCGACAGCTGGTATTTTTCGTCGTACAGCTGGCCGTTGTCGTTGCTGTTGGCCGCGCTGCTGCCGGGCAGTACCCCTGACAGGTCAAAGTCGGGGTCGTTAAAGCGAATCGAAATACCGAAATCGACCCGAATGCGCTCGATGGCATTGCCAAAGTCGTCAAAGGTGGCGTCGGGGTCGGCGCCGGCGTCTGACAGTATGATAACCGGCGTGCGCCGACGTACCAGCTCATACAGACCGGTATTGTCAAAATGCCCGCCGTCGGAAAGCTCAACCAGTATGCTGTCTTCGGCATGGCCAAAATTAAGCAGGCTGCGCAGGCCCGGCAGCATGTAGTTGGGTCGCATGTATCGCTGCAGGGCGTGCAAGGGCGTGGATGGGTTGTAGGCCCAGTAGCCCAGACGCAGACCCAGAAAGGTCAGAATGAAAGACATGAACGGATTGGTGCTGCTGCCGGTGCCCGAAACACCGGAATGCGGGTTTTCGGCAGCGCCTGAAATGGACATGGCGGTCGCCAGGGTCATGCCGCCCTTGGCGAAGTGCTCGGCGGTTGTGTACCGCGTGGCATCGCTGCCGCAATACAGCGACGACAACAGAAAGCTGTCGCCGAGTCGTCCACGGTACCGGGGTGTAACAGCATTATTAAGGATGATGTTGCAGTTGATCAGGTGATAGGGCGACCAGTTGGGCGAGGCTGCGATGTCGCTCAGGGTGGTGGTGTTGGCCTCGGCGCCCCGTTGGCACAGCGGGGCGGTTGGGTCCACTTCCGGCGCCTTGAGGAAGGTTTCCATCAGGCGGTCGCGGTACATCTTGTGGGGTGACACCTGATTGATATTGACAAAAAACGGTATGCTGATGGCGGCAAGAATGTACAGCACCGGCCAAAGGTAACTGGTATCGTCCCGCAGGTGCTGGTGCACGACTTCCGCCAGGATATAGGCCACCAGAAAGATAAAGAAGATAAACAGCAGGGTACTGATTATGGTCAGCAGGCGCGTGAGCACGCCCTGGGTGGCGCTTTTTTCGTTACCTGACTCGGTCGTCATGCGGAACTGGCGAATAGACAGCAGAATACCGACCAGACCGGAAATCATCGAGCTGTAGAGCCCCTTGTCGGTGACGTCCAGGCTGACGCCGAAGATGAGCAGCGCAGCCAGTGGCACGGCGGCAAAAAACAGCGTAACCGCAATGCCCTGTAACAGTAGGCCCAGGGTGCGCTGAATCTTCACTCGGTAGCAGTAGGCGCGTGCGAATACTGTCTGAAACACAGTGCTCAGTGCATAGGCAAAAGCCGTGACAAAAAAGATAGTGGCCATGGCACCGGCGGCATTGAGGAAAAAGACCGTAAATTCAATCCTGTGGGGCTTGGCCAGAATCTGCTCCTGCTGCAGCCCTGCGACAGTCGTGGGGATGCGTTGCAGCAACTGCTCAAAACTGGCGGTGTTGATCGCGCTCAGGTTCAACAGTGGGTCCAGTATTCCGGTCGTGATCAGCAGCGACAGCGAAAACATCGCCAGGCTGATCAGCAGGGTGTAGGCCACCACCGAGTGAATGACACTCAGCAGTACCGAGCCCGCCAGGGAGGCGACGCCCAGTTGGGCGGGAGTCAGGTAATTGCCGTGTTGGCGAATGTAACTGAGAATTCTGTTGCCGGGCGCGGTACTGTATTTGCTGCCGGCATAGCTGTCGATTTCGCCAAAGGGAAAAATCTTGAATACCTTTTGATACCAGCTCAGGGCCGCACCGGTATAGCCACCACCGGATACGGTGGATAAATAAGCCAGCTTGTCGAACAGCGATGGCTTGCCCTCGAACAGGTAACGATTGCGCAGCGCCTGAATCACTCCGATGGCAAAGGAGGCGGAGCGAATGCCGCCGCCTGATAGCGCCAGCCCGTACCAGGGACGCTCCTTGTGGGGATAGTCTTCCGGCTTTACGAAGGTATAGTGCTCGCGCACATACTCCCGGTACTGGTTGTCGACGAAGTCGCGGTAATCGGTGTCAAGATAATCGCGGTATTGCGTATCGAAGTGAAGGGCCAGGTTTTCCTCAATCAGCTTTCGCTCCTCTGCCATGACTTCGTCGGCACTCAGCGAGGCGGGCTCACTGAAGCCCAGCTTTTCCAGTAATCGTTTGAACAGTCCCATCTGAATGCGTCCTGCGTGGCAAATACTGCGTTGAAAGTCTGTCCAGGGCTTAATCGTTAAGGATCACATCGGCGGCTTTCTCGGCCGCCGTGTAGATCGCCGTGACGATAAAGAAGCCGGGTATGCGGGGGAAAATGGATGCATCGACCACCCGCAATCCGGTGGTACCGCGCACCCGGAAATGGCTGTCCAGTACTGCCATGGGGTCGTCATCGGCGCCAATGGGGCAGGTACAGGACGCGTGGTGTCCCCAGGCCTGATTGCGGATGAACTCCCGCAGTTCCTCATCGGTCTGGACGCTGTCGCCGGGCAGTTCCTCCTCGGCAATCAGGCCCTTGTCCTTCAGCGGCTGGGTCAGGGTGCGAATGAACTTGACCCCTTCCACCACGGATTCGAGATCTTCACCGCTTTCGTCGTTGCCTTCTTCGAAGTAGCGAAAATTGATATGGGGCTTGTCCCTTGGGTCCCTGGAGCGCAGCGTTACAGTGCCCGCGGTATTGTTGGTATGGGCCTTGAGAATGGCCCAGGTCATGTAGTTCAGGTGTTCGGCCAGCAGTTTCGAGTAGCTGGGGAAATAGCCTTTGAACAGACCGAGCAGGGCGAAACAGAACAGGTCTGGCAGGGGGCGTTGCTGCATGGAGCGCTTGATCACCGCCAACACCGCGCCGTTGGTGGTATAGACGCCCGAACGCTTTTCCTCCCATTCCTTGTACTGCGGATCACCCTTGGCATATTTGGCACCTTCCAGCACTTCCCAGTTATCGAAGTTCATGCGATTGACAACACCCACCTCGTAACGGTCCTGCAGGTTCTGGCCAACGCCCGGCAGGTCGAGGCGAACCTCTATGCCGTGCTTTTCCAGTTCCTGCCGCGGACCTATACCGGACAGCATCAGCATCTGGGGGGTATTGAAGGCACCACCGGCAAGGATGACCTCCCTCGTGGCCAGCGCCTGGCGTGTTTCACTCGTTTCGCCGTGGGGTTGGCAGTGGGCCCGATAGAGACGCGCGCCCTTGAGATACTCGACGCCAATGGCATGGTTGCTGTCATTGAAAAGAATGCGGGTCACGAGCGCATCCAGCTCGATATGCAGGTTGTCGGGGTGTTCTTTCTGTACATCCAGCAGGCGTTCGCGTGCGCCCATGCGCTGGTGGTTCTTGGTTGCGAGTGGCGGGTAACGCAGTCCGGTGGCATTGTCCTTAACCAGGCGCCAGTCGTTCGGGTCGCCCGCCCCCTGGCGCAGCCACTCGCCCCGCTGGAAGGGTTCGGCCAGGTTGGAAAAGGCGCTTTCCACCGAACTGACCAGCGTTTTGACCAGGTCGCCGTCACCCAGGGCGCTCTTGGGGATGGCTTTCTCAGTGTGCAACCAGCCTTTCCAGCCATGTTTGCTGGGGTTGGACAGGCGGCTGAAGAGGCGATGATCGGGGCGGTGGTGACAGTTTTCCAGCTTCTGGAAGTAGCCGCGCATATTGACGGCATTCCAGGAGTCGTCGCCGGTCAACCGGCCGATATGTTCCCAGTCATCGTTGTGGGGGCAGACCGTAATCATGGCATTGTGGGCGGTGCAGCCTCCCAGGCAGCCGGCCCGGGGGTACAGCACGCCATCGACGTCCTCTCCCTCATAGCTGGCCGTGTATTTCGGGTCTTTTTTCTGGCGTGCGTCGTCGCCATAGTGACGCACAAAGTAGTCCCACTTCATGGCGCGGTTTTCGCTTGATATGGCATGAAATACCGGCACATCGTAGTCGTCCGGCAGGCGGTTGTCGTCTGTCAGGGCATCGCCGCCTTGCAGGTTGCGGGGGTCTCCCCCGGCTTCGATGACCAGCACCTTGCAGCCATTTTCAGCCAGTCGGGCGGCAACGGTGCCGCCGCCGGCACCGGATCCCACGACAATAAATTCATAGTCGGTGCTCATGATTCACCTCTTTGTGGTCAGAAGGTTTTCAAAAAGGCGATGAGCGCCTGTTTGTCGCTGTCGTTGAGGCCTTCTTCATCGGTCAGATAATCCGTGCCGAAGTAGTGGCCCTTGTTGACGACGTAATCCGGGCACTTGCTGACGTCCAGCAGCGGGTCGACCAGGTTGGCAAAGACGCGGCGAGCGTCCTCGTCGGTGGCATTTTCCGGCAGTGCCTTAAGATCCCTCTTGGCCTTGAGCAGAATCTTGACGACCTTGGCGCGCTCCTCCATATCGATATTGGACAGCAGGTTGATCGGCGTACCGGCCGGAATGGGCCCGATTTCGACGCCATCTTCGCCAAACAGCCAGGGTAGCCAGCGGCTCAGGGGGCCTTGCAGCGTCTGCAGGAAGTCAGGCAGGTAGCCGCTATCCACCCGCAGATAGCTGGCGGCGGGGGTCTTGTCGATCAGACCCGGGTGCGTTTTGCCGGAGCGGGTGACGACACTGAAATCGCCCTCGCGTTTCTCCGGCCACAGCAGCTTCTCGATGGCGTCGTCAAAGGAGGCCATGCGGTCCTCAATCGAGCCGGACCATTTGAACTCCCCAAGGCTGTTGTTGAGCAGGAAGGGCGCACTGGACCAGGCGCTGACCAGGGACGCGGGGCGGGTGTAGCCACGGCCACCGTCAGGCATGACATAGTCGCGCACTTCACCGCTATAGGGATGCTGCACCTGCAGTGTGCCAACGGCGGGCAGGCCCTTGTAGGACTCGGAGGTGAAGTTGTCCCAGATGTTGCCCCCCAGGCCGTTGGTGGCCAGCGGGCTGCAGGCGTTGGTTTCCAGCTGCGTGACGGGCACGCGCATTTCACTGGACAGGAAATTGTTGTCCAGGAAGTCGTCGGACTGCACGATCGGGCGCATCATCGACTTGAACTCCATGCTCTGGGTCCAGGTCCAGTAGCGGCTCCAGCATTGCAGGTAGTCGCCGCTGACGCAGCCTTTGTCGGGGAAGAACTCGGCGGTTTTCTCCGGTAGTTTGCTGGAATGGCAGCGCGCGCAGGTGTCGGCGAATACGGTCTTGCCCCGCTCCAGCTCGTTGGCGTCCTTGCTCAGATAGTTTTCACCGCCGGGGGCATTGGCGAGGTAGTCGGGCCGGGCCGAGGCGAGGAAGAACAGCGCCACATCCGGCGTTTGTGCTTCGTTCGCATTCCAGTAGCTGGAGTTCTTGCGCGCCACCTCGATCTCGAACGGAGTGATTTTCTTGCCGCCGAGCAGGGCGCGGAAGTGTTGCAGCCACTCCTCGCTGAACAGGCCGATATTGATGTAGACCCGGTTCAGTGCGCCCAGCGCGCCGACAGAGTCGGCTCCGTCCTTGAGCACCCGGGGTGTCAGTACCTGATCCGGCGCCTGGTAAAACTGCTGTAGCGGGCTGGTCGGCGGTACCTGCTCCAGATCGTTGAACTGCCGGTTGTTAAGGCCGCCACCGGCAAGTTGCTCATGGCCGTAGCGGCTGGCGACGTCCATGCGCGCTCCCAGATTGTAAATGGCGTTCATGGTGCGAGGATTGTTGATGTAATCCGAAGATATAAGCGAGGTATCCAGAGCACCCGGGCGTGATGTGTGGAACAGCTGATAGGCAAAACTGCTGGGATCGGCGTCCCACATGAAGATGCGATCAACCCAGAAGTACTGTGCACCGGGGTTGGAGTTGAGATTTTCCCATTTGGGGTGTTCCGGGTCTGCCGGCGGGTTCGAGGGGTTCGGCCCAACATGGCAGAAGCCGCAGGACATGCCGACGCGATACGGTTTTACCAGATCCTTGTTGGCATAGTAGCTGCGGTCATTGTAGTAGCGCTCCGGGTCCCAGTTTTTTTCGGCCTCCTCGTCGAAGTCCGGGTTGGGGAACAGGCGCAGGCCGACAATGCCGGTGCCGTAGCCGTAGTAGGAACCGACCGGGATATTGACACCACGGGCGCCGATTTCGACGCCAGGGTATTTCTCCTCATTCTCGAACGGGTCGGGGCCGCAGGATGGATCGCGCCGATCGAGCCAGAGACCGTAGCGATCCTGGCGTGGCTGGTCACCCTTGATATAGCAGGGTTCGTTCACGACGCCCAGGTACTTCCAGCGGTTGTCGCGGCTGAACTTGAGACTGGGGTGGTTGGACACGGTTTTGAGGAAATCCAGATTACCTACGCTGATACGGGATATCTCGTCCCAGAGCGCGTCGTTGCCGGCGGTCCAGACCACCCAGTTATTGCGCCCGCGTACGATAGCCTGTTGAGCCTCTTGGGGCGTAATGCCGGGGACATAGGGGGCAAGCCTGCGGGCGACTTCCACCGGATCCTTGCTGATGCCGTAATCCATGTCGGCGAAATAGTCTTCAGCGGAGCCCTGGAGTGAATCGGCTGTGCGACCGACACAGAGTGCTTCGTCCTGCACGTTGCCGGCGCCTTCGCCACAGAGATTTTGCTGGGTTGAACAGGCCGCTAGCAGTAGTGCAAGCGCCCCTGTCAGGAGGGGTAGTTTGATCGACTTCATGTCAAAAGCTCCGTGTTGTTACGGGTGACGCAGCATGCGGGAGTCGTACGGCGACGAGCGATAATGAGTGTGCAAGCGGAGGCCGGGGAAGCCCTGGCTGGCGAAAGGCCAGCGTACTGGTAGCCGGATTGAATAGGGGATAAGTGCTGAATAACGAGATGCATCCGTGCCTCCTTGCCTCCGTGATCTTGGTTCGTGGAACCCGTGAGGCAAGTATAGTTACAAAATATTGGGCCCATTCCGCAGATGGCTGGAGGCGGTTCAAGAAGTTCAGAAAGGTTCAATAAAAATCATCTTTAATTGATGGCTGTAGTCTGGAACTTCATTTAAACGCTTGTTTTAACTCGTTTTTCGACATCTTGCCGTCAGTCCGTTCGCGTGTGAACTTATGTGATTAATTCATGAGTTTTTTTGTTGTACCCTGATTTTTTAATATCATCTAGCGGTATTCAGCGCGTAAATTACTCTAAGAATAACAAAGGAATACCGCTTTATTGGTGCGGTGGCGAAATGCGTTTATCTGGGCTACATGATGAATTAAATGCGCTTCAGGACGCAGCTTGGACAGCGTAATCCTTGCGGGTATCGATGCCACCAGCTGATGCGCTGGCGGCCATGCAGGCTGATGATCTGGATGTCACCGTGATTCAGAATGCCGCCGCCCAGGGCGCGGTGCTGTTGAAGCTGTCCTCAAGCTGATCAACGGCGAGCCGGTCGAAAAGAAGGTCTGGGTTGTGTTTGAACTGGTAACGCCTGAGAACATGGATCAGTACATCAAGCGCAACTGATCGGTTAACCGCTTCACACAGCGGATTGTCCTGCAACACGTCACGGTCCTTCCCTTCACGGGGCGGGGCCGTTTTTGTTTCAGGTGTGAAAACCCCTGCAGGCGCGCTGTTCGGCATCAAGTGGGTGGGGGACTTGCTGTTGTTCGGGCCGGCCTGGCGAGATTGTGACGATCGGGGATTGACGACATACCAATCGGTATGCTTAAATTCACTTCAACATACCGACCGGTTTGTTTTGGCCATTCCCGCTCATGCACGCTTGTGCATCAGCGCCGACAGGCCGATGCATTAACAAGACCGGTTGCCAGGCAACATTTGTGGTGGAGGCAAAGCCCATGAAACTTATTCCCAGCGTTGCGCAACTGTACCGCACCCTGCGCCAGGGCTGCGCTGCGAGCATATCCATTGACCGTCACACCCTGCGTGATATTGGTGCCGACCCCATGCGTATCCGTTACCCGGTTAGCAAAAAGGAGCGTGCAGCCCCGTCGCAGGAACTCTGGCGTCAAGCCAGCTGAACCACTTTTCGTCACGCGTTGCCGGGGTAACCCGGCCCGACAGGCCCAAGGAGAAGATCTGTTATGCCATCCTTATTTGATCCGGTAAAAATTGGCGATATTGAACTGTCCAGTCGCATTGTCATGGCCCCTCTGACCCGCTGCCGCGCAGATGAAGGCCGAGTGCCCAGCGACCTGATGCGCGAATATTACAGTCAGCGGGCCTCTGCCGGGCTGATTATTACCGAAGCCACCTCGGTTACGCCCATGGGCGTGGGCTATCCCAATACGCCGGGTATCTGGAATCAGGCACAGGTCGCTGGCTGGCAGCGCATTACCGATGCGGTACATGCCAAAGGTGGCAAGATCGTGTTGCAACTGTGGCATGTCGGGCGTATTTCAGACCCTGTTTACCTCAATGGCGAGTTACCGGTGGCGCCCAGTGCCATCGCGCCGGCCGGGCATATCAGCTTGGTGCGGCCCGAACGGCCATTCACGCAGCCGCGTGCGCTTGAACTCAGCGAGATGCCGGCCATCGTGGAAGCCTTCCGCCAGGGGGCGGAAAATGCGAGGGCCGCCGGCTTTGACGGGGTTGAAATCCACGCGGCCAATGGCTACCTGATCGATCAGTTTCTGCAGGACAGCAGCAACAAGCGCACCGATGCCTATGGCGGTCCGATTGAAAACCGGGCACGCCTGCTGCTGGAAATTACCGATGCAGTGCTGAGCGTCTGGAAACCCGGTGAAGTGGGCGTGCACCTGTCGCCCCGAGGCGATGCCCATGACATGGGAGACTCGGATCCTGCGGCTGTGTTCAGTTTCGTGGCCAGCGCGCTGTCGGCCCGCGATATTGCCTTTATCTGTGCCCGGGAAGCCGAGGGTGAAGACAGTCTGGTACCGACGATGAAACAGCTGTTCAGTGGTGCCTTTATCGCCAACGAGCGTTTTACCGGCGAGAGTGCCAATGCCTGGATCGAGGATGGGCGAGTGGATGCGGTGGCCTTTGGCGTACCCTTTATCGCCAACCCGGACCTGCCGCAGCGCCTGCGCCAGCAGGTACCCTTGAATACACCGGACAGCAGCACCTTTTATGGCTCGGGTGCCGAGGGCTATACCACCTATCCGGCCATCTGAGGCATCGCCGGCAAGAACTTTGCTACAGGCCAGCAGCACCTATACTCACTGACAGACGTACGTAGTCAGGTCAGGAGTATTCATGGACGCAATGGTGCTGGGGTTGGTGTTGTTTTTCGGTGTACATGCGTTACCGCTACTGCCCGGTGTTCGGCCGCGGCTGATCGAGGTACTCGGGCGATGGTTCTACCTGGGGCTTTATTCGCTCGTCTCGCTGGCCGGTTTAAGCCTGATGGTGCAGGGGTATCAGCAGATCGAGCCCCAAACCCTCTGGCCGGCGGTGGCGGCTGGCCGCCCCCTGGCCATGGCGCTGATGCCCCTGGCACTGATCCTGGTCGTCGCAGCCTACCTTCCAACCTTTATCAAAGCGAAAGCACGCCACCCGATGCTGATCGGTGTGGCGCTTTGGGCCGGCATACACCTGCTGGCTAATGGCGACCTGGCATCGACCCTGTTATTCGCCCCCTTCCTTATCTACGCACTGCTCGACATGCTGCTGACCCAACCGCGCAAGACACTGATCCCGGTACGCAAGCCGCAACTGTTGTATGACATTCTGGCGGTGGTATTCGGCCTGATGGCCTATGGCGCGCTACTGCTCAGCCATGGTCACCTGTTCGGTGCCGCGGTTATCTGAGGCGTTGAGTACTGTCGGTGATCAGGGGCGCCCCTCGAGGCGCCTCCTTGTCATTCCTGGCAGGTAGTTTTTAGAGCGTCCCCGGAAAAGCGCCACCATCCAGCAGCAGGTTCTGGCCCACGATGTAGCTGGCCTGTGCGCTGCACAAAAAGGCACAGGCGGCGCCGAATTCTTCCGGGCTGCCAAAGCGCTTGCTGGGGTTGGCCTGCATCCTGGCCTGGCTGACCTGTTCCAGCGACTGGCCGCTGGCCTTGGCGGCACCGGCCAGGTTTGCGCTAAGACGTTCCGTTTCAAACGGGCCGGGCAGCAGGTTGTTGATGGTCACATTGTGTTCGGCCACCTGGCGCGATAGACCGGCGACAAAGCCGGTGAGGCCGGTGCGGGCGCCGTTGGACAGCCCCAGAGACGCAATCGGGGCCTTGACGGCCGCCGAGGTGATATTGACGACGCGGCCGAACCCGCGCTCGATCATGCCATCGATAACCGCCTTGATCAGCTGAATCGGTGTCACCATGTTGTTCTGCAGCGCCTGGTGCCAGTCGCCGTCACCCCAGGTGCGAAAATCGCCCGGCGGCGGACCGCCGGCGTTATTCACCAGGATATCGGGTGCCGGGCAGGCCGCAAGGACGGCATCGCGGCCTTCGGTGGTGGTGATGTCGCCTGCGACGGCGGTGACCCGCACGCCAAAACGGCTGCGAATGTCGACCGCCGTCTGCTCCAGCACTTCGGCCGTGCGGGCATTGATAACCAGGTTTACGCCCTCGGCGGCCAGGGCCTCGGCGCAGGCCCGGCCCAGTCCCTTGGACGCCGCGCAGACGATGGCGGTACGACCCGCAATGTTCAGATCCATAGACTTCTCTCCTGAATAATAGGTAGTGCCAGCAGACAGAGACGCCATCATAAGCCGGTGGCATCATCTTGGCGAGTCGGTCTCAGGCGATCAGGCCTCGCTCACGCAAGCGAAGGCATTCGGCCGGCGAAAGGCCAAGCTGTTGCTGCAGCACCTGATCGGTCTGTTGTCCCAGTGTGGGTGGGGCCGTGGCAGCATTCAGGGGTTGGCCGTCGAAGCGGATCGGGTTGCCAACCATGGGCACCTGGCCGGCCGTGGCGTGGGGCAGGTCGAATCTGAGGCCGCGATGTTCTACCTGTGGGTCGTCGAACACCTGCTGCAGGTTGTTGATCGGGCCGCAGGGTACACCGACCGCCTCGAGCGCTGCGAGCCAGTCGTGGGTCGTGCGTCCCGGAAAAATCGCCTGCAGCTGCGGAATCAGTTCGGCACGGTGTATGACCCGCGCCTGGTTGGTGGAAAAGCGTGCATCGTCGGCGAGCTGCGCGCAGCCGGCCACCTCGCTGAAGCGCCGGAACTGGGCGTCGTTGCCGACCGCCAGGATCAGGTGGCCGTCTTTGGTCGCGAACGCCTGGTACGGCACGATATTGGGGTGGGCATTGCCCAGGCGTGTCGGCATCTGACCGGCACAGAGGTAGTTCATCGACTGGTTGGCCAGCACCGCAACCTGCACATCCAGCAGTGCCAGGTCGATATGGGTGCCCAAGCCTGTGCGCTCACGCTGGAACAGGGCGGCGAGCACGGCATTGGCGGCATACATGCCGGTAAAGATATCGGCGAAGGCAACGCCGACCTTGACCGGTCCGCCGCCGGGTTCGGCATCCGGCCGCCCGGTCAGGCTCATCAGGCCGCCCATGCCCTGGATCATGAAGTCGTAGCCGGCGCGGTGGGCGTAGGGGCCATCCTGGCCGAAGCCGGTGATGGAGCAGTAGATCAGGTCGGGTTTTTCCTGCTTGAGGCTCGCGTAATCGAGACCATACTTCTTCAGACCGCCGACCTTGAAATTTTCCAGCACCGCATCACATTCGCGTACCAGCTGCCGGATCAGCTGCTGGCCATTGGGGTGTGCCATATCGATGGCAACCGATTTCTTGCCGCGGTTGGCGCAGAGGTAGTAGGCCGACTCGGCGCTGCCTTCGAGCCAGGGCGGGCCCCAGGCACGGGTGTCGTCGCCGCGAGAAGGGTGCTCTATCTTGATCACCTCGGCGCCCAGATCCGCCAGCTGCTGGCCGCACCAGGGACCGGCCAGCACACGGGAGAGGTCCAGAATCCGGATACCTTTTAGCGGTTGGGCGCTCATCGGCGTGACTCCTTTTTAACAGAACGCCTGGATGCCGGTCTGGGCACGGCCCAGGATCAGCGCATGCACGTCATGGGTACCCTCGTAGGTGTTGACCGACTCCAGGTTGACCATATGCCGGATCACGCCAAACTCGTCGGAGATACCATTGCCGCCGTGCATGTCCCGCGATATCCGGGCGATATCCAGCGCCTTGCCACAGTTGTTGCGCTTGATCAGCGACACCATTTCGGGCGCGCCCTGGCCGGCATCCAGCAGGCGGCCGACCTGCAGTGCCGCCTGCAGACCGAGGGCGATGTCGGTCTGCATGTTGGCCAGCTTGAGCTGAATCAGCTGGTTGGCGGCCAGCGGGCGACCGAACTGGATGCGATCCAGGCAGTACTGGCGTGCGGCATGCCAGCAGAATTCCGCGGCCCCCATGGCGCCCCAGGCGATCCCGTAGCGCGCCTTGTTGAGACAGCCAAAGGGGCCGCTCAAGCCACTGGCATCGGGTAGCAGGTTGTCTTCCGGCACGAAGGCATCATCCAGCACGATTTCGCCGGTAAGGGACGCCCGCAGGCTGACCTTGCCCTCGATCTTTGGCGTGCTGAAGCCGTCGGTGCCCCGGTCAACGATAAAGCCCCGGATCTTGCCATCGTGGGCATCGGATTTGGCCCAGACCACGGCGAGGTCGGCAATAGGGCTGTTGGTGATCCACATCTTCTGACCGCTGAGGCGATAGCCACCCTCGACTTTTTTCGCCCGTGTAATCATGGAGCCGGGGTCTGAGCCATGATTGGGCTCGGTCAGGCCGAAGCAGCCGATCCATTCGCCACTGGCGAGCTTGGGCAGGTACTTCTGCTTTTGCGCCTCGGAGCCATAGGCTTCAATCGGATACATCACCAGGGAGGACTGCACGCTCATGGCCGAACGATAGCCCGAGTCGACGCGCTCAACTTCGCGAGCGATGAGGCCGTAACCCACCTGGCTCAGGCCGCTGCCGCCGTATTGCGGGTCGACGCAGGCGCCGAGGAGTCCGAGGGCTCCCATTTCCAGCATGATCTCGCGCTCGAAACGCTCATGGCGAAAAGCCTGTAGCACCCGCGGCTGCAGCTGCTCCTGGCAGTAGTCATGGGCCATGTCGCGGATCTGGCGTTCTTCTTCGCTCAGTTGCTGGTCGATCAACAGAGGGTCCTGCCAGTTGAAGCTGCTGTGCTGTGCCATGGTATCGATCTCCGGAATTGGCAGTGTGTATTCGCTTGATAGCATAAAATAACATTAGTCTATTTATTGCAATAAATAGGTTAATTAAACCTTTATGCCAAGGGTGGCCTGCCGTGGCAGAATAGACAACCGCCAACAAAGAAGCCGTTATGAACAACGATAGTGCAGCTTTCACCCCGAGCCGGCGTATCAAGCGCGCCGATCAGATCGTCGATTCGATCAAGCGCTGGGTTGTGGTCAATGGCAAGCAGCCCGGTGAGCGGTTACCGAACGAGCGCGAACTCATGGACCAGTTTGACTGCGCCAAGGGTACGGTACGCGAAGCGCTGAAGTCGCTGGAGGTGCAGGGCCTGGTCAGGATCCGTACCGGGCCCAATGGTGGCGCGGTGCTGTCCTGCGTGCCCTATGATCTGACCAGCCAGCTGCTGCGCAACTTCCTGCATTTCGAGCAGCCCAGCGGGCCGGATATCTATGCGCTGCGCACCCTGGTGGAGCCTGAAATCGCGGCCCAGGTTACGCCCCTGCTGAGCGAGGACGACCTGAGCCGGCTAGAGGCCCTGGTTGAACGCTGTAGTCATTCGGCCGCGGACTTTGATGAACGTATCGCGCAGCGCATTGCGGAGCTTGAGTTTCACGTGCTGCTGGCCGAGCGCTGCACCAATCCGCTGCTGGCCTTTATCGGGCGCTTCCTGAATGACCTGATCCGGGATCTGGTGATCTTCAAAAAGGCGCGACTGCCGGAGCAGCGCGAGTTCTCCTGTGCCAACCTGGAGTATCACCGCCAGCTGCTGGTGGCCTTTCGCGCGCGCGATGCAAACAAGGCCAGGGCGCTGATGCTGGAGCACATGCGCTCGGCCGAGCACTTTAACCTGGAGCTGCAGGGCCAGCTTGAACAGCGCATGCTGATGATGGAGTAGGGCGGGTTGAAGGTCCGACAGGCTGCGTGGGCCGTCGATGGGGCGGTCAGGCGCCCATCAACGCAAAGGGGGAAGCGTCACCGGTTGCTCACCATGTCCAGCGCCTCGGCCAGTGTGGGGCTGAAACTCAGCTGACCCTCAATGGGCCGAATGTCCGCCCGGGCCAGGGCTTTGAGTGGCTGGAACTGCAGGTCGGCGATTAGCAGCTCAATGTTGTTCGAGTGGCAGCTGGCGATAAACTTCTCCAGTGCCGCCAGTCCGCCGGCATCCAGCATGGGCACGCCATCCATATAGAGCAGCACCCCCCGGTTATAGCGACACAGCAGTTCCAGTTCGGAAAAGACCCGGTCGGCGGCGGCAAAAAACAGGGGGCCGTTGATTTTGTACAGGGACCAGTTCTTGGGCAGGGGTTCGGGCACCAGCCGGCGATTGCCGCTGATCTCGCTGACCTTTGTCATGGCGGCAAGGTCACGTACAAACAGCAGCGATGCCAGCACGATGCCGGTGCTGATGGCGATCACCATATCGAACAGCACTGTCAGCGACAGGCAGACCGCGAGCACCAGGATGTCGCCGGTTGGCGCGCGACGTACCAGTGCCACCACCTTGTGCGCCTCGCTCATGTTCCAGGCTACCATCAGCAGCATCGCGGCCATGGATGCCATCGGCAGATAGGACAGCAGCGGTGCGATCGCCAGAAGAGCCGCCATCACCACCAGGGCATGAATCATGGCCGAGACCGGGCTTTGGGCGCCGGCCCGGTAATTGGCTGCGGAACGGGCGATTGCCGCCGTGGCGGTGATACCGCCGAAAAACGGGGCAACCAGATTGCCGAGCCCCTGGCCCAGCAACTCTGTATTGGCATTGTGGCGCCGTCCGGTCATGCCATCGAGCACCACGGCGCAGAGCAACGACTCGATAGCGCCGAGCATGGCGATGGTGAAGGCCGCCGGCAGCAGCGCACGCAGTGTTTCAAATGATAATTCCAGGACGGTGCCATCGGGGCCCGGCTGCAGCCAGGGCCATTCAAATGATGGCAGAACCGGGGGAATGCCCTGTCCCGCGGTCCCGTCCGGTAACAGATAGCTGAAACGCGAACCGATGGTGTCGATGTCGTGGCCCAGCGCGCTGAGCACCACCGAGAGGGCAACACCGGCCAGCAGGGCTGGCAGGTGGCCGGGAATGGGCGTTTTCAGCCTTGGCCAGAGGACCATCAGGCCCAGCGTGGTGGCGGCGACCAGAAGGCTGGCGGGATCGAGCGCCGGCAACGCGAGCAGCAGTGTTTCGATTTTGCCGAACCAGGATTCGGGCAGCGTGTCGAGCGCGAGGCCGAAAAAATCCCGGATTTGGAGCGTGGCGATAACAATGGCGATACCCGAGGTGAAGCCCAGGGTTACCGGTTCCGGGATATACTCGATCAGGCGCCCGAGGCGGGCCAGCGCCAGCGCCACCAGGATCAGTCCGGCAAGAAGGGTCGCGACCAGCAGGCCGCCCAATCCGAATTGCTGGGCGACCGGGTAGAGGATTACGACGAAGGCGGCGGTTGGCCCCGAAACGCTGTAGCGTGAGCCGCCTGTCAGCGCGATCAGGAAACCGGCGATCATGGCCGAATAGAGACCGTACTGGGGCGGCACGCCGCTGGCGATTGCCAGCGCCATGGCCAGCGGAATGGCGATAATGCCTACCGTGACGCCGGCCATCAGGTCTTTGCTGAACCGCTGTATGGAGTAAGGTTCGGCAAGGCAGCTTTCGCGCAGGGCATTACCGATACGCAACGTGAACAGGTGGGCACGATGGGGCATGTTGGCGCAAGTCCTTATAACGGGCCGAAAAGACTTATAGTTTAAAGGGAATAAGAACCACGCAGCAATTCCCTAAAAGTTATAAGTTGCGTGAAACAGGAGGGTATATGGCCGAGAAAATAGCGAATACGGTCCGCTATGATCCGCAAAGGGATGCCTTTTGCTGTGAGCGGAAGTGGTTCGGCAT
The DNA here is from genome assembly GCF_000378045.1 of Marinobacterium rhizophilum DSM 18822. GTDB lineage: Bacteria > Pseudomonadota > Gammaproteobacteria > Pseudomonadales > Balneatricaceae > Marinobacterium_A > Marinobacterium_A rhizophilum. The sequence continues at coordinate 136,915 of NZ_KB899091.1, read as the reverse complement.
CCGTTATCAAAAGCGCTTTACCCGTGCTGACGACGCGCTGTTGTTCGTGCGCGAAAACACCGCTTCGTGCCCCGCCCTGGAGCCATACGTGCAGCAACTGAACGACTACCACTACGGTCACTGGGCGCGTCAGCTGGAAGGGGGCAGCGTACTCCGCGAATGCTCACCTGGAGCTGCAGGGACAGCTGGAGCCGCGGGTGCTGACGGTGGCGTAGGACAGGCGCCCGCCTGGGTGCCACTCCGGACAGGTCTGCATGTAAACAACCCGTAAATCGCGAGTAGGGCCCAATGCTCACAAGCGACTACCGGACGGGATGCAGCCCCGCCGTGATGGTCGCGCGCGGACTAACCCAGCTTGGCGGCGAAGGGGGTAAGGGACTTCAGCAGCGGAGTCAATTCATCGCCAGGCGCTGGCCGCCGGAAATAATAGCCCTGGACAAGGTCACAGCCTTCATTGCGCAAAAATGCCATTTGCTCCCGGGTTTCAACCCCTTCGGCCACCACCTTGATTTGCAGGTGCATCGCCATCGCAATGATGGCGCGGGTGATTGCGGCGTTCTCGCTATCCCGGGGAATATCATTGATAAATGATTTATCAATTTTCAGGACATTGACCGGGAAGCGCTTGAGATAGCTCAGGCTGGAGTAACCGGTACCAAAATCGTCCAGCGAGATCGAAACCCCAAGGTTGCGCAGCTTTGTAAGAATTTGCAGTGCCATTTCCGGGTCCTGCATCAGGGCCGTTTCGGTGATTTCGATTTCCAGAAATTGGGGATCCAGAGCATGGTCACTGATGGCGCCCTTGACCGCGTCGACCAGATTTCGTTGCCGGAACTGGAACGCCGAGAAATTGACTGCAATCCTGGGAGGGCGCGAAACGCCAGCGCTTTTCCAGCGATTGGCCTGCCGGCAAGCTTCTTGCAGTACCCACTGCCCGATGGGCAGTATCAGCCCGGTTTCTTCGGCCAGTGGAATAAATTGGTCGGGGGGAATTGCTTCCCCGCTGGGATGGAACCAGCGCAACAAGGCTTCAGACGCGACTATATTGCCGCTGGAAAGCTCGATCTGGGGCTGAAAATGGAGCGCGAAATCATGTTTCACCACGGCTTGCTCCAGATCACGCTCCAGGTTGATCCGCTTATAGAGCTGATCGCGGATTTCGGGCTTGAAGAAGCGGCAGCTGCCACCACCTTCCCGTTTGGCCTTGTGCATGGCCATGGTGGCATTGCGTTGCAGTTCGTCCGCCTTGTCGCTGTCGAAGGGGTACAGGCTGGCACCGATACTGGCACGCACATGCAATGCATAGCCTGAAATCGTCACCGGATCCGACAGGTTCCTGTACAGATGGCGGATGCTTTCGAGTAACTGGCTTTTCATTAACAGATTCGGCAGGATCACGCCAAATTCATCGCTGGACAACCGGGCGATCACATCATCTGGCCCGGTGTTGCGTTTCAGGCGTCGGGCGATTTCCTTCAACAGTTGATCACCCGCCGCCTGCCCGAGACTGCTGTTGATGTCTCTGAATCGGTCCAGGTTGAAGTGCACGACCCCGACCATCAAGCCAGAACGGTTCGCCTGCTCGATGGCCTGATCCAGCCGCGTGGAAAACAGGGCCCGATTGGGCAAGGCAGTAAGTTCGTCATAGTTCGCCAGGAAGCGGATGCGGCTTTCGGCGATGCGTCGTTCGCGTCGTGTAACGGTTTCCCTCAATTCACGGGATATCGTCGCCGGCAACCGCTTTAGATTGCCCTTGATAATGTAGTCCTGTGCACCGGATCGTACGGCTTCGACTGCGCGCTCTTCACCGATGGTTCCGGAGACAAAGATGAAGGGGATGTCCGGGTTTTGCTTGCGTACCTGTTTCAATGCTGAAAGGCCATCGAATGCGGGCATCGTATAGTCGGAAAAGACGATATCCCAGGGCTGTTGCAGTGCTTGTTCCAGGTCGTGCGTATTATCGACGCAGGCGTAGCCAGGCTCATAGCCATGACGGCGCAGCTCACGCACAAGCAACTGGGTATCGTCGGCATCATCCTCAATAATCAGCACCTGTAATGGGATCTTGTCCATTGCCGTGTCTCCCTTGAATTTATCTGCACAAGTCACCCGGGACTGTTACAGACAGGATTTCCCTATGCCCCAGAATACGCACTCGGCACGAGCCGATTCCGTTTTGCACGGTGTCCATGAACGCTGGCGCCTCTAGTACGGCAGCTCATTCAGCAATAGCCAATACATGCCCAGATGCCCCACGGCCTGCACAAATTCATTGAAATCCACCGGTTTTCGCACATAGCTGTTGGCGCCCAGGCTATAGCCTTTTACCAAGTCCTCTTCCTGCTTGGAAGAAGTCAGAATGACGACTGGAAGGTGTTTCGTAAGTGCGTTGTCACGAATTCGGCCCAGGACTTCGAGTCCGTCAATCTTGGGCAGTTTGAGGTCAAGCAACACGACGGCAGGCAGTTCCCGAGTATCGCGATCAGCGTACTGACCCTGCGCATAAAGGTAGTCGAGTGCTTCGGCGCCGTCACGGGTCACCACGATGGGATTGCTGATGGCGCTTTTTTTGAAAGCCCTCAACGCCAGGGCCTCATCATCCGGGTTGTCTTCCACCAGTAAGATCGGTTTGCTGGTCATGTCGCACCTCGTTCCGTCGATTGTGCAATCAGGGGCAGTGTGAAATAAAATGTCGCGCCCTTATCGACCTCCGCCTCTGCCCAAATTTGTCCGCCATGACGCCGGATAATACGCTGAACGGTTGCCAGCCCCACCCCTGTGCCTGGATAGTCCCGTACATCGTGTAGTCGCTGAAAGGCGTTGAACAGACGTGCAGCATAGGTCATATCAAAGCCGGCGCCATTATCCTGAATAAAAAAGCTCGATATACCATTATAGTCACGCATGCCGAATTCGATACGGGCCCCGCTTGTCTTGCCGGTGTATTTCCAGGCATTGTTGAGCAGGTTGTCCAGAACGACGTGCATCAGCCGGCCATCACCGCAGGCTTCGAGCCCTGCGGCAATCTGTATATCCACATTGCGCTGCGGGTCACTTTCGCGCAGCCCGGTGACAATGTCTGCGGCCATTGCGCTCAGGTCCTGCGGCTGGCGATCGATTTCCGCCCGGCTGACGCGGGACAGGTTTAACAGGTCGTCGATCAGTATGCCCATACGTTGCGCAGCGGCACGCACGCGGGCCAGGTAGTCTCGTCCGGTATCGTCCATCGCATCGTTGTAGTCTTCGAGCAGGGCCTGACTGAATCCATCGATAGAACGCAACGGTGCGCGCAGGTCATGCGACACCGAATAACTGAAGGCCTCGAGCTCCTTGTTGACCGATTCGAGTTCGGCGGTACGCTCCTTTACATGCTGTTCGAGCTGGGAGTTCAGGCGGCTGATTTCTTCGCTGTATAATGTCCGTTCATGGATGTCATCGACGATGCCAATCCACTCCAGCGTGGATCCATCGACGCCTTTTAGCGGCACGGCCTTGAGGCTGATATGGCGGTAGTCTTGACTGTCTGCATGCCAAAGACGCATTTCGCTCGAGAGCGGGCTGTTATATTCACATGCCTGTTGCCAGAGTTGTTCCAGTTCTGCCCGGTCCTCTGCATGCAGCGCATTCAACCAGCCCCGGCCCATGTGTTCTTCAGGTGTCTGGCCTGTATAGCCGTCCCAGGCCGGCTGGTTGGCAATGAAGTCACCCTTGGCATCGGCTTGCCAAACCACGGTTGTCAGTTCAGTTATCAGCGTCCGGTGGCGTAACTCACTGCTACGCAGTGCCCGTTCGGTTTCCACGCGTTCCTTTACTTCGGTTTCCAGTTGCAGGTTAGAGACTTCCAGTGCCTCGGTTCTGCGACCGATTTCGGACAGCATGGTGTTGAATGCGTCTACCAGATAGCCGATTTCATCGTTCGTGGTGCTCTCGGCACGCAGACTGTAGTCGCGTTGCTGAACCACGCGATTTGCCAGCTCGGTGATCCGTAAGATCGGCCGGGTAATACGGGCCTGAATCCAGACAGAGATGAGCATGGATATAGCCAGAGCGAGCACCGCCACGCCAAGGACAATGCCAAGGTCGTGTAACAGGCGATCGTGAAAACGATATTCCGCGACCAGCTGTATGGTACCGAGCCGGTCATTTTCAAACCGTATGGGTTGCGACAGGCTCAGCATGCCGTTTTCTATCTGAGAGTCCCTGCCGGCGGGCAGCGGAGTTAAAAGGCTGGATGGGGTCGTCAAGCTCAGGTAGCGGGCGAACTGTTTACCATCGGGAGTATAGATTGCCGCGGCCCTGATCTGGGGGCGCAGGCGCAGCAGGGCCAAGGTTTGCTCGGCGACAGCGGGATCCTGGAATTGCAGCGCCGCAGCGCTGGCATGGCCCATCAGGTCGGCCTGGGTGCGCAAGTCTTCATAGGTTCGCTCACGGTAATCGCCCAGATCGTAGGCAACGATACTGACGCCGGACACGACCAGGGCGGTAATGGTGGTGAGCATGATGCCCAGCGAAAGCTTGTACCGGATCGAGCTCAGGCCAATTTTTCTTTTCAGAAGAGTGCTATATGCCGGGGCCTGGTCCTCGTTTGCAGGATTCTGGGGAGGGGGACTTTTGAGACCTAAACGCTGATTCATGGCGGCGTTCCCCGTACCTGGCGCGCTACCGACAATAACTGGGAACTTAGCTTGAGCTGATGGGCCTGCGCCGCGGACAGGGAGATATCAAAGCGCACCCGGTCGCCGTCCACCTCGAAGTTGATGCTGCTGCCCCTGTCCAGTCCGTTGCGGCTGTCGGTGACCACCAGGACTGGTTTGCCCTGCAGGCTCGCCAGCCAGCGTGGCGCGGCGGCCCGTGCAGCCGCCCCGACATAGAGCAACTGAATATCGTCAGGCAGCGTTGCCGCTGTATAGGTGCGCACGTGCAGCGGGCGCTGTTGAATGCTGCGCCCGGCGACTGCCTGCTGCAGTTCCCGTGCGATGTCGTCCGAGCCGATAACCCCGATATTGATGGGGCTGTCGGATGCAGGGAAAGCGCTATCGGGCCATGTGACGTAATGGCAGAACTTGAACAGAAAAGCGGCCTTGATACGGGTTTCCGTGGCGCTGTTCGCTGCTTCCCGGGCAAGGCCGGTTGCCGGTGTTATCATGCAGCTGCCCAGTAACAGCAGCGTGACGAGCAATGTGGCGGGCGGTTTCATGTTGGCCTCAGTACCTCAGTTGCAGTTCGAGATACACACTGCGCTCGGTTTCGATGCGATTGCTGGCAGAGCCAAATTCGCTATGCGCGGGGTCCAGAAGGTTCCAGGCCGTTACCGACAGCTCGACGTTGTCTGCGGGCTTCCAGCCATAGCGAATGTCCAAGGCCGTGTAGGCGGGTACATTTGTGGATGACAGCTTGCCAACATGACGCAGCGTCAGGTCGAGCTCGTGTGCGCTGTCCGGGTTGAAGTGGGAGCGCAGCATCCACTGATGTGATGGGTCATGCGCTTCTGCTTTGCCTCCATTAACGTCGGCACTGCCGGGTTTAAGTTTAAAGTCCTCGTTTAATCGCAAGGCACCTGCGCTCAGTCTCCAGCGTTCGCTGACCTGATAGTCCCCCCAGGCTTCGAGACCATAGGTCTGTGCCTGCAGTCCATTGCTGAGCTCGAAGCTGCCGGTGCCCGTCGGTTCGAGCGTACGCAGCTTGTCGTAGTCGCTATAGAAGGCGGTGAGTGAATAATTCAGCCGACTGAATCGTTGTCCGCGATATCCGATTTCGAATGTATCCGCCGTTTCGGATTCAAACTCGGGCCCGCCTGCCAGCTGGGGCGTCAAGGGTGGTGCTGGAACAAAAAAGTCGCGATCGAGTCGCGATGGTGTCCGCACTGTGTGGGCCAGCGAGATCCAGAGCAGATCCTGATCTGTGGCATGCCAGGCCAGCCGAGCATTGGGCATAAACTCCAGACCCGTGTAGCTGTTGTGCTCTAACCGGCCGCCGAGTGTGAGTTTCAAGTCAGGCTGCAGGCTAACTTCGTCCTGCAAAAATATGTGGTTCCAACTGAGATGTTTCTCGGCCGGTAGAAAGGCCAGCGCCGAACTGTTGTTCACGTCATCCCAGGCGGAGCGATGACCGACGCCCCAGACAATTTTCTGGTGAGTGCCAAGGGTAAGGCCGCGCTGCAGCTCAATATCCAGAATATCCAGCGTTTCGCTGAAAACACCCGGCTGATCGCGCTCGGTCCGGTCATAATAGGCCTGCAGTTGTACTTGTGAGCCATCCATCAGGTTGTGCTGCCAGCGCGTCAGAAAATTCAATCCCCGCGTTTCAATGTCGTGCTTGCTAGGCTGTTCCTGCCGGCCCTCGTAGACATTGCCCTGGACACTGAGGTGGCCATCGCCGTAAGGGTCGGCGCGAAACCCGAGCTGACCCCGCTGCGCGTCATCATCGGCCCCGCCGCCGCTTTCTCGTGTGCTCTGGTTATCGTTTTCGGCTTTGCCATACACCCGGTAATGCCCGCCGGAGGCCAGGGTGCCGCCATAGCGCAGGGCAGCACCTTGCTCGATATTGCCCACTCCCGCCACCACAAGGCCGCCCTGGGTGTCCGCCGCTGGCCGGGTAATGATACTAATGACGCCATTGACGGCATTGCTGCCCCAAGTGGTGGCACCGGGGCCGCTGATAACTTCGATGCGTTCTATATCCTGCAGCAATACGTCCTGCACATCCCAGAACACGCCAGAGTAGAGCGGTGTGTAGGCGATTCGGCCATCGATCAGGACCTGCAATTTGTTGGCTGTGGTGGAGTTAAAGCCCCGGGCACTGATCGCATACTTATTATTGCCGACACGGGCAACCAGCAGGTTGGGCGCCAGGCGCAGGACTTCGGGCAGACTGGTGGCGCCGCTGCGGCGAATAGCTTCGGACGTTATCACGTAGGCGGAAGCCGCGACCTTGGACAGTTTTTCCGGCCGTTTGGAAACAGAGCTGATTGTCAGGTCTGAAAGGTCTTCCAGGCTGAGGTCGAGTAGCTCGCTGGTGGCGTAGTGGGGCGCTGCGGCCTGCACGGTGGCGGACGTGAGCAATAAAGTACACAGCAACACGCCGATGTTACCCAGCCGTTGTTGTATCGGCAGATATGTATGGCGAGTCAACAAAGGTACTACAGTTCTGGTTTTCACTGTAATTCGTGCCGGCATATCCTTGTCCGTGTGCAGCTATCCTCACCAGGCAGCATAGTCGAGTCCGCGCATTTTCTAAAATGTGGTTGCTGTCACTTCTGCTGGCAGCTGGAGCCATCGGTAACCTTTTGGGCGATGAGTGGCACTATTTAACGGGCAAGCGTACAGAAAATGACCCCTCCCTCGCTGTGAACGTCAGATATTTCGCACGACTGCCGGGATGCACAAACCAGAGCAACGCATGGCGTCGCTGCCAAGCAGATGAGTGTTTGGCCTGGCAGATTGCGATAGCACAGCCTCTCGCTGTGCCGGGCGTGAGGGGCTAAGCTATGCCGAGAAAACAGAGGAAAGAAGCCCCGTGACGGAAAAAATACCCAATCCCGTGAGTTACGATGCTCAAAAAGATGTCTTTTGCTGTCAACAGCGTCGGTTTGGGCTGGGCTATAAAAAGCGATTCACTACAGCGGAAGACGCGCTGCTGTTCGTGCGCGAAAACACCGCGTCCTGTCCCGAGCTGGAGCCATACGTGCAGCAGCTGAACGACTACCACTACGGTCACTGGGCGCGTCAGCTGGAGGGGGTGCAGCGTACCCCGCGAAACTTGGCCCCAAGCCGGCTCGTATGGTTGCTGCACTTGCTGGCCGTGTTGCTCTGTGTGCCGCTGGTGAGCAGCATGACCGGGGCTCGAAGCTGGCACCCGCCCGGCTGGCTGCTGGCACCGCTGCAGTCTCTGGCCGATCGCCTGTCGCTGGACTGGCACTGGCAAATCGAACTGCCGCTGTTCTGGCTGATCGTGGTGCCGGTGATGGTGCTCGCGTTGTCCCTGTCCCGCGCTCTGGTGCAGCGTATCCGTGAGGCGGACCTGCGGCTTGAATTTCGTATCGTGCTGCTCTGGCTACTGCCGGTTCTCTATGTGTTGCTCTACCTGCTGGCCTACGTCATTTCAGCCTGGCTGCTGCGCAGCTAAAGTTGCGGGCTCCCGCCGGGCGCCCTGCTATGGGGAGCTAAACGCTCAGGCAGCGCCGTTCATCCGTGGCATCAGTTCACTGTGGCAGGCATCGCTGCCGCCAAATTGTTTGGGTGCGCTGACGTCCACCAACAGTACGCGGTTGTTGTCCAGCGCGAGACTCAGCGTCACACAGCGCTGTCCGGTACCGATGTCCAGGTAGGGGGACGAGCGCAGGATACGGCTCTGGTAGTCGGTGGACCCGAGCAGCTGGTAAAAGTACGGTCGCCAGCTCCAGTTGTTGCCAATCACGCTGCTGTCGGCCTGCCAGGCCCCGTCGAGGAAGTAATAATTGGGGGAGGTCTGATCGCCCTCGCGGTTGCAGATATACAGGCGCTGAATACCGGGGCTCGGGTGATAGTTCTGCAGCGCTGCGTCACCCTTGCCTGTGACCAGCAGATCGCGCAGTGCCAGCAGGCTGCTGTGCAGGCTTTTTTCCTGCCACTGTGCTCGGGCGGTATGCTCCACCGTCATGTCCAGATGGCTGTTCAGCAGCTTGCGCACCTGTGCCCGGGTGGAATCTGCCTCGGCAAATTCGGGCTGCGCCGGCGCAAAGGCATAGCCTTGCACGAAGCTGGCATTGCACTGCAGTGCCAGGTAAAAGTCGTCGGCCGTTTCAACGCCCTCGCAGACAATCTTGCTGCCCAGTTGAGTGCCCATCTGGCCAACCATCTGCAGTATTGCATCCTTGTGGGCACTGCATGCACCATTGTGGAACATCTGCAGGTCCAGCTTGATCAGGTTAGGCGTGAAGGCGAGCACGCGGTCAAGCTGCTGAAATCCGGTGCCAAAGTCATCGTAGGCGATGCCGATGCCCGCTGCACGGTACCGACTGGCCTGACGCTGAATCTGTTCGATACTGCCATTTTGCTCGGTGATCTCCAGCACCACCCGGCGCGGGTCCAGCCCGAGCTCCTCGATCATCGAGAGGGTCGGCTGGTCATCGGAACCCTGCAGGTTGTCGATCCACTCGGGTGACAGGTTCAGACTCAGAAACTGGCTTCCTTCCAGCGTGCTGAATTTTTGCAGCGCCTGATAGCGCACACTGCGGTCCACGTCCAGGCGTTCCTGTGCCGAGCGGGCCGGGTTTCGGAAAATGTCGGCGGCGGACTCGACGTCGCCCGATGCGCCTCTGCGCCTGGCCAGTGCCTCAAAGCCCGCAATCTTGCCGCTGGCGACTTCAATAATGGGCTGGAACCAGGGGAATATCGTCTCGCTCATAGTGACCTCGTATCGTTGCATGCACTGTGGATGCAATGCGTCTGCAAAGGGCAAGGCAATCAGCGTGCCAAATCGTGGTGCACGATGGGCAAAATTGCAGCAGTACCTGCCTTACACGGCGAAGGTATAATGAGATCTTTGCTTTGGTATCCCTGGCGGATGGGGGATAATGGGCGCTGTTTTTGTCGTTATGAGCCAGCGCTGCGAATGCTTTCAGGGAAACGCGTTAATCCTATCACCGACCCGCTTATGACCACCTGGACGCCGGATCCCGCACGCCTCGATGCGTTTGCCGGGGATCCCGCCAATGGCCCACAGCTGCTGTTTTTTACCGGCGGCTCTGCGCTGGACAGTACCAGCCGTGCTCTAAAGCGCTTTACCCACAATTCCGTTCATCTGGTGACCCCCTATGATTCGGGCGGCAGCTCGGCGATCTTGCGCAAGGCATTTTCGATGCCTGCCATCGGCGATCTGCGCAGCCGGCTGATGTCCCTGGCGGATGAGCGGGTGACCGGCCACCCCGAGGGCGTGCAGCTGTTCGCACACCGGCTGTCAAAAGGTGCCTCTGCAGCGCAATTGCGGGCGGAACTGGACTGTATCATCGCCGGTGAACATCCGCTGGCGGCGGTGGTTGATGCACAAACCCGGGACCTGATCTGTATTCAGCTGGAAGCCTGCCGCGAGGCCATGGCGGACGACTTTGACCTGCGTGGCGCCAGCATCGGTAACCTTGTGCTGGCCGGCACCTATTTGCGCAATGCCAAGAATCTGGACGCGGCCATCGCCGAGTTTGCCCGCCATGCCCAGGTATTGGGCGAAGTGCACACCGTCACCAACGACAACTACCACCTGGTGGCGCAGCTGGATGACGGCTCCCGCGTGATCGGCGAACACCTGATAACGAGCCTGGATCTGGCTGGCCGGGGCGCCGTGATTGAACAGTTGAGTCTGAGCAATTCGCTCGATGAGTGGCAGCCGGTGCAGTCGGTGTTGCCCGAATCCCGTCAACGCATGATCGCCGCCGCCGAACTGATCTGCTTTCCGCCGGGCAGCTTTTATACCAGCGTACTGGCCAACCTGTTACCCCGTGGCGCTGGCCGGGCCATTGCCACCAGCGCGGCCCCCAAAGTGTACGTGCCGAGTCTGGGCAACGATCCGGAACAGTGGGGTATCAGTCTGACGGATGCCGTGCGGCGTCTGTTGGCGATGCTGGGCGACGACTGTGAACCACCGGTGCCGGTTGAGCACCTGCTGAACTATGTGGTGATCGATAGCGTCAACGGGCGCTATAACGGTGGCATTGATATCCCCGCGTTGCAGGCTCTGGGCGTGCGGGTGCTGGATTTGCCGCTGGTGTCGGCGCAAAGCGCTCCGTTGGCCGATGCGCGCCTGCTGAGTGAGGCGCTGCTGTCGGTCGGTGGCCTGATAAAGGGTTCGCCCGCAGACCGAGCTCCTAAAATGACTTCCCCGCTGTAGGAGCCTGCTGCACGGCCCAATGCAGGAGCCGAATGCAGGATCAGCGGCTTTTAATATTGATGAGTTCCAGCTTTACGCCTTCTGCGGGTTCCAACTTCGATTTGCCGACCAGAACGACGGCGCCGACTGCACTCGCATCGATCGTCAAATCGCGAATGATTGCCGGTAGCGCACTTTTCTGCCGTAATTCTCCGCCATCTTTGAATACTTCAGCATCGAAGCCCAGGCGCTGATGTCTGTCGCTGTTGTTCAGCAGCTGCAGCGCGCCCCGCAAAGAGCAGTCCGCCCTGGCCGAAGTGCAGCCGCGGATATCCTCGTCGCTGAGCGTATCCACTTCAAATCGAACGCGGGGCTGCACTTCGAAGGCGCCGATATCGGCAATTCCGAGCGCAAAGCGAGGGTCGCCGTTGCCGCGCTGGTCCCACACCAGGGGCGCGCCGGTTTCGTCAACCGATGCCGCATTGTCGGCCCAGTTGAAGGCGGCACTGCGTGAACTGACGGGAATGGTGCGGGTCGATCCGTTGTAACCACCGAGTTTGCCCAGGCCCGGGTCGGCGCTTGAAAACACCTCGCCACACAGGTGGGAGCTTTCGATGATATTGGCCGTGCTCTCCTTGGCAAATGCGGTTTCGGCAAAACAGTCCTGTTCAGAGACACTGTTGGCCAGAATGCTGTTCTGCAGCACGCCTTCGACACGGCTGTAAAGTGCGCCACCCTTGGGTGATTCGTTGCCATCAAAGGTCGCATGAGTGACCTTAAGATAGCCGCGCTCGTGAAAGAGACCGCCGCCTGCCTGGCCGGCGCGGTTGTGGTGAACCGTACTGTTGATCAGATACAGGCTGCCGCTACTAAAGACTGCGCCGCCAAATTCCGTTGCCCTGTTGTCGGTCAGCAGCACGCCAGAGAGCACGGTGTTGCCGAGGTTTTCAATGGCACCGCCGCGTTCGGCGTGGCCTGCGGTAAATGTCAGGTTGGCGATTTTGGCGTTTACGCCCTTGGCGATCCGTATAATCTGGTATCGACCCTGGCCGTCCAGCGTAACGCCACTGGCTTTCCACAGCATGTTATCGATATAGCCATCGATAACCAGAGAGTCGGTTATATCCGGAAGGCCGCTCGAAAGCTTGATACTTTGCGGTTGCTGATATAAACCTTCGCTGCTTTCAAAAACGATTTTATCCATACCGGCAGAGGCATTAGCCTGCACAATGGCATTGCGCAGGGTACCGGGGCCGGCGTCATCCACTGACGTGACAACAATCGTGTTTTGTATGTCCTGCGCCGTCCAGGTCTTGGGCTGATCTGGCGCGCTGGGATACTTTGTAATATCAGTTGTTTGACAGCCGGTTATCATGAGCGATGTCAGCGCAAGGATTACCAGTGAAGTGCCAGCGGATTGCATCGTCTGTTTCTCCGTGCTTGTTGTTTTCATACCATCGGGCCGGCGCCTGCGATTTTAAGAAATGGTGGGGCTGGGCCATTCGCTTTACACAAGGCTCAGCTTAGAGCATTGCCGTCATATTGGGCGAACAGGAACTTCAGCTATAGTTGAGCTAGCGTGGTACCGGTGTTTTGCCGGTAAGCTAAGGGTACGCAGGGTGCCTTGCTCCCGTTGCTTGTGGGGAACCTGATCGCTGCGCACAAGGTTGCTGGAGAGCGCAGCGAACGGCACAGAATCTGAATTGGAGGACAAGCGCGATGGAAGTGGCTGAACAGGCCGAAGTTGCACCGCTGGATGACAAGGCTTTGGGGCGCGCGCTGGTGGAAGCCGGACGCCTGTCCGAAACCGATCTGGCGCGTGTCGAGCGGATGCGCGCCAGTCAGGTCGAAGAGGCCCCGCTGGCGTTGTTGCTGGTCAAGCTGGGACTGGTATCGGAGCGCAACATGGCCGCCAGTCTGGCGGAGCTGTTGCAGCTGCCGCTGGCTGTGGCGGCAGATTATCCCGAGACGCCGGAGCTCGAAAGCGCTTTGTCCTATCGCTTTTTAAAGGATTCCCAACTGGTCCCCCTGCGGCGGGAAGATAACGTCCTGATCGTGGCGATGGCCAATCCGCAGGATCGCTTTGCCGCAGAAGCCGTGGCGCTGGCGGCCGACTGCGAGGTGCGACCCGTTGTCGGTGTGGGCTCTGAAATCGAGTCGGCACTGGAGCGCATGTACGGTGAAGGACAATCCCAGATGGGCGATATCCTCTCGGACGTGGCACCGGGTGAAGAGAGTGAGGAAAGTGTCGAACTGCTGATGGATATGGCCAGCGGTGCGCCTGTAATCCGGCTGGTTAACCTGATCATTCAGCGGGCGGTGGAAGCCCGGGCGTCGGATATTCATATTGAACCCTTCGAGAACAGCCTCAAGGTGCGCTATCGCATCGATGGCGTGCTGAAGGAGGGCGAAGCGCCCCCGGTGAAAATGTCGCCGGCGGTGATCTCCCGTATCAAGATCATGGCTCGCCTTAACATCGCCGAACGACGACTGCCCCAGGATGGCCGTATCGAGCTGCGTGTTCAGGGTCAGGATCTTGATGTGCGTGTTTCGACTGTACCAACGATGCATGGCGAAAGCGTTGTATTGCGATTGCTGAACCGCGAAAGTGTCTCGCTGAACTTTGTCGAACTGGGATTCGCCGAGGATACCCGGCAGGTGCTCGAAGAATTACTCAAAATCCCCAATGGCATGATCCTGGCGACCGGCCCGACCGGCAGCGGCAAGACCACCACGCTGTATACGGCCCTGCACCGTCTCAATACGCCCGAGCGCAAGGTGATCACCGTTGAAGATCCGGTCGAGTATCAGCTTGAGGGAATCAACCAGATCCAGGCCAAGTCGTCGATTGGTCTGACCTTCGCCAGTGCCCTGAGATCCATCGTGCGCCAGGACCCTGATGTCATCATGGTGGGTGAGATGCGTGATCTGGAAACTGCCCGCATCTGCATTCAGTCGGCGCTGACCGGTCACCTGGTGCTGTCGACCCTGCATACCAATGATGCCGCCAGCAGTGTCACTCGCCTGCTTGAAATGGGTGTCGAAGACTATCTGCTGACCTCGACCCTGAATGCCGTGATCGGTCAGCGGCTGGTGCGGGTTCTCTGCAGTCACTGCAAGGAGGTTTACACGCCGCTGCCCGAAGTCGTTGCTGAGCTCGGGCTCGAGCGCATGAGTGGTGGCAAACCGGTACAGCTTTATCGTGCAAGAGGCTGCGAGCACTGCCAGGGTACGGGTTATCATGGTCGCGTGGTTATTCACGAACTGTTGCAGATGAACGATGAAATTCGCCGGCTGACATTGAAGCATGCGGACTCGGGGCAAATTCATCAGGCAGCCCGTGCCGCGGGAATGCGTACCATGTACGAAGATGGCTGCATGAAGGCGCTGGCGGGTATCACCAACCTTGAAGAAGTCATTCGCGTCACCCAGGAGACCTGATCCATGGCGCAGTTCCAGTACCGGGCGGTTACGCCGGAGGGAGAGCAACGCAGCGGCGCGCTGGAGGCTGGCGATCAGTCGCTGGCGGTACAGCAGTTGCAGCGGTTGGGGCTGATTCCGATTTCGGTCGAAGAGGGTGGCGCCACGGGTGTGCAGAATATGCTGCAGCTGAAACTGACTCTCGGCGGCTCGTCGCACCGTCAGGTACAGCAATTCACCCAGGATCTGGCAACGCTGATGCGCGCAGGGGTATCGCTGGATCGTGCGCTGGAAATCATGCGCCGCGTGGCGGGTGACCGCGAATCCCAGTCGTTGCTTGGGCGCATTCAGGAAGGGGTGCGCAAGGGACAGTCATTGTCGGCTGTATTAAAGGAGCAGGGTGGCGACTTTTCGCGCTTCTATATCAGCATGGTGCACGCGGCGGAAATGTCGGGCAGCCTCGGCGACGGTCTCACCGACCTGGCGTTCTATATGGAACGTAGCCGCGAGTTGCGCGAAAAAACGTTGTCGGCTCTGTTGTATCCGTTGATTCTGCTCACCGTTGCAGGCTTGTCACTGCTGATCATTTTGACTTATGTGGTACCGCAGTTTCAGCAGCTGTTCGAGGATATGGGGCGGGCGCTGCCATTGTCGACCCGTATTGTTATCGGCATCGCCGAATTCATTCGGGATCTCGGCCCCTGGGTGCTACTGCTGCTGATTTTGGGCGCACTCTGGTTTCGGCACCGGTTAAAGGACCCGGCCGTGCGCTTGCGCCGGGATGCCTGGCTGTTGCGCCTGCCGCTGGCGGGTAGCCTGATGCAGCGACTGGACACGGCGCGTTTCAGCCGCAGTCTTGGGACGCTGGTGCGTGGTGGCGTCCCGTTGCTGACCGCACTGCAGATAGCCCGTGATACCCTCACCAACCAGATGATGGCCCAGGGCGCCGATACCGCGGCGGCGAGCCTGAAAGAAGGGCGGCGGTTGGCGGAACCGCTGCAGGCTACCGGGGTCTTTCCAACACTGGCACTGCAGATGATCCAGGTCGGCGAGGAAACCGGGCAGCTCGATGACATGTTGCTTAAGGTGGCCGATGTCTACGATCGCGAAGTGTCGAACGCCGTGCAACGGATGCTGACCATTCTGGAACCCGTACTGATCGTCGGACTCGGACTGATGATCGCTGGCATTATTCTGTCGATACTGGTGGCGATAATGTCGATAAACGATTTGCCAATATGACCTGTGAGGAATTTTAACCGTGAGTATGCTTTCCACCTATCGAGATTCCCCCATTCGGCACCGCAAGCACAGGCAGCGGGGCTTCACGCTGCTCGAACTGCTTGTTGTGCTGGTTATCCTGGGCCTGCTGGCGAGCCTCGTTGGCCCTCAGGTGCTGAAACATCTTGGCACGTCCAAGACCAAAACCGCGGCACTGCAGATCGAGGAGCTGAGCGCAGCGCTCGACCTGTATCGGCTTGAAGTCGGTCGCTATCCCACTACTAATGAAGGGCTGGAGGCATTGATCGAGAAGCCCTCCAGTGCGCCAAACTGGAACGGACCCTACCTGAAGAAAAAGGTGGTGCGCAAGGACCCCTGGGGCTTTGACTATGTCTACAACTATCCGGGGCAGCACGGCGAGTTCGACCTTTATTCCCTGGGCGCTGACAACAAAGACGGCGGCGACGGTGAGAACCAGGACGTCAATAGCTGGAATTAGGGTCTTAACAGCCTGTTTGTTAAGGCATCAGGAGTTTCCGGGTGACAACTGAGCGCGAGAGCGGGTTTACATTGCTCGAATTGCTGGTGGTGCTGGTCCTGGCCACCCTGATGCTGAGCTTGGTGGTGCCTCGCTTTGCGGCGGTGCTACCGGGCGTTGAACTCAAGAGCTATACCCAGAAAACAGCGGCACTGCTGCGCCAGCTGCGCTCCCAGGCGATGGCCGAAAGCCGCTTGGTCTCATTGAGTGTCGATCCGCAGGACCATGCCCTGCGCGTCAGTCATCGTGTTGATCCCATCGCCTTGCCCGACGACATTGATGTGACTCTCAAGGACAATGGCAGTCTGGCGCTGGGCTATGACGTCGTTGTGCCCCTGATCAATGGCGCCACAAGCGGCGGCCCCAGCATTCGCTTTTACCCGGATGGCAGTTCCAGTGGGGGCAGCGTACGGCTCACTGGAAGCAGCGGACAGTATGGAATAGACGTGGACTGGTTGACCGGTCGAGTACGGATAGATGATGGTCGCGAAGAGGAACTGCCCGCGAATGAAGACTAACAGGGCGTGGCGACAGCAAGGCTTTACCCTGCTCGAAGTGCTGGTGGCCTTTCTGATTCTGTCGCTGGCGCTGGGCGTCGTTCTGCATATCTTCTCACTGACCATGCGCACGACTGACAGTGCCGCGACGCGCCAGCAGGCACTGTTGCTGGCCGAGTCCCGCATGGTTGCGCTGACAGCGCCGAACGAGATCAGGGCGGGCAGGGACGAAGGCCGGATTGATGACCGCTTCCGCTGGGTTTCAGAAATCGGCCGCTTTGATTTTCCCGACCAGGATGAGGGTCTCGATGAATTCCTGGTGCCTTACCGGATCGATGTGACCATTGAGTGGGACAGCAACCAGGAGCTGACCCTTACCACCGTGCGACTGGTGAACGAGCAATGAGCCGGCAACCGACATCCGACTCACGCGGCTTCACGCTGGTGGAGCTGTTGATTGCGTTGCTGCTGACCGGGATGGTGGCCATGCTGGTGTTTGGCGCCTTTCGCATCGCCACCGGAACCTGGGAACGGGTCGTCGCGCAACAGGAGCGGGTGCATGAAAGCTACCTGGTTCAGACGTTTGTGCGCCGACTGCTGGAGCAGGCGCAGCCGTTGCGGCTACGCGATGTTGACGTGCGGCTGTCGGTGGCAATGCAGGGGGATGAACGAAAGTTGACATTTGTTACCGCATTGCCGACACGCGATGGTGTGGCCAAACTCTACTGGTGCCAGTTAAGTGTCAGTGAAACAGAAACGCAACAAAAACAATTGATTATGACGACAAGACCTTATACCGACGGGGAGATTATCAACTGGCTGGCCCCGTTCGAGCCGACCGGCGAGGGTGTAAACGACGAAGAGATCCCCTTTGTGCCACCTGAAGAGCGGGTATTACTGGAGGGCGTGGCCGAGCTTGAATTTGAGTACCTGTTTTACGATGAGGCGGACCAGCCCGAATGGCGGCGCGAGTGGGTGGATGAATCGGTGCTGCCATACCTGATCCGCATGCAGGCTTTGCCGCAGGACAGCGAAGGGTTGGCAGGGGAGGCCAATACCGCCTTTTGGCCGGAGCTGCTCGTATCACCAACGGATTACCGCTATGCCGGCAAAACGCTTCTTTAAACCAGTTATTTATGTCGGATGGGCGAGGCGCGCAGCGTGCCGATCTCGTCGGTCTGCCGGTGTGTGGACGCGCCGTAGTCCGTTAATGCATCGATCGCACCGGCAGCGAGGCCTGGCACTGGTGGCCGTGCTCTGGGTGCTGGTGTTGCTTTCCCTGCTGGCCGCCAACCTGTCCCAGGGCAGTCGAAGCAATGCCAAATTGGCACAGAATCTGGTGGCGGCGACACAGGGCAAGTACGCCAGCGAAGCAGGTATGCAGTGGGCACTGTGGAATTTGCAACAGCCGGAGGAGAATCAGTGGCTGGCCGATGGAGGCACTCAACTGCTGCAGCTGGATGATATTCAGGTACGGGTCGCTCTGCAGGACGAGAGCGGGAAGATTGACCTGAATGCGGCACCGGTCGAGTTGCTGAGCGGGCTTTTTGTTGCTGCTGAACTTGATGGCGCCACTGCAGATGCGCTGGCTGATGCGGTTATGGACTGGCGTGATGAGGACGATCTTCGCCGGCTCAACGGTGCGGAGGATGACGACTATCTGGCCGTTGGCCGAGAAGATGGCGCCAAGGATGCCTATTTCGAAGAGGTTGAAGAGTTGCAGCTGGTACTCGGGATGACGCCGGACATCTACCAGCGGGTAAAGAGCAGTGTCACCGTGCTGAACGGGCTGCCGAGCATCAATCCCCTGTTTGCTCCTAGGTTGGCCCTGCTGGCTCTGCCCGGTGCAGATGAGGGTACCGTGGATCAGTATATCGAGCAGCGACGGCGTAACCAGCTTGATGGTCTGGAGCAGCCTGAAGCGCCGGTGCCGACTTCCCAGTATGTTTCGCAGGGGCGAGCTGGGGTTAATTATACGGTGCTGGCGGAAGCTGAAGTGGGGCCCGTGGTGCGGGCACGATTCAGCGCGCAAATTCAGCGTCGTGGGCGGTCGCAGCGTGGCGCCTTTACCGTGTCGAACCTGAAACCAGAGATGCAGCCATTGTTTGAAAGAGAAGCTGGAATGAATTGACCCTTCGTGGAAACCCAGTCTCCGGGTGAACATCGGAAGGTGTAAATTGTGTAGGAGCCCAGTCCCTGGGCGAATCGGAAAGTGCCGTTGTGGGAGCCCGGTCTCCGGACGAATCGTAACCATCTGGATATCGCCCACAGAGTGAGCTCCCACCGGAGGCAAGGTAGAATCGGAAAGCGCCGTTGTGGGAGCCCAGTCCCTGGGCGAATCGCAATCATCTGGATATCGCCCACAGAGTGGGGTCCCACCGGAGGCAAGGGATAATCGGAAAGTGCCGTTGTGGGAGCCCAGTCTCCGGACGAATCGCACCCATCTGGTTATCGCCCACAGAGTGGGGTCCTACCGGAGACAAGGGAGAATCGGAAAGTGCTGTTGTGGGAGCCCGGTCTCCGGGCGAATCGCAACCATCTGGATATCGCCCACAGAGTGGGCTCCCACCGGAGCCAAGGGAGAATCGGAAAGCGCTGTTGTGGGAGCCCGGTCTTCGGGAGAATCGCAACCATCTGGATATCGCCCACAGAGTGGGCTCCCACCGGTGACAAGGTAGAATCTGAAAGTGCTGTTGTTGTGGGAGCCCAGACTCTGGGCGAATCTCAACCATCTGGATATCGCCCACAGAGTGGGGTCCCACCGGAGGCAAAGGGAGAAACGGAAAGCGCTGTTGTGGGAGCCCGCTCCCTGGGCGAATCGCAACCATCTGGATATCGCCCACAAAGTGGGGTCCTACCGGAGGCAAGGGAGAATCGGAAAGTGCTGTTGTAGGAGCCCAGTCCCTGGGCGAATCAAGGATTGTTACAGAGGCAAGGATTGCCATGGCACATTCTCACCGATTGCGAATCGGTCGCTATTCGGCTCCAGAACAGGTTTACCTTATTACAGCGGTTTGCTGGCAGCGCAGTTCGATCTTTGCAGAATTTTCATCAGCACGAGCGGTTGTACATGCCCTGCGCGATGTTGAGCCCTCGGCTGCAACGCTCTGTTTTGTAGTGATGCCGGATCACCTTCACTGGTTGATGGCGTTGCAGCCTGAGGCAGATTTGTCGGCTACGGTGCGGTTGATGAAGGTACTGACTACGCGACGGATCAGATTGCATGAAGATGATACCAGGCCTGTCTGGCAAAGAGGGTTTCATGACCGGCAACTACGCTGGGAAGACGATCTGGCGGCTATGGCACGATATGTGGTGGCGAATCCGGTGCGCGCCGGATTGGTGCGCTCCGTAAGGGAATACAGCTTTTGGGATGCGGTTTGGCTTTGAGTATTGATTTTACCGGGTTGTAAATTGTAGGAGCCCAGTCCCTGGGCGAATCGCAACCATAAGCATATTGCCCACAGAGTGGGCTCCCACCGGTGACAAGGTAGAATCGGAAAGCGCTGTTGTGGGAGCCCGGTCCCCGGGCGAATCATCGCCCACAGAGTGGGGTCCTACCGGAGGCAGGGAGAATCGGAAAGTGCTGTTGTGGGAGCCCAGTCCCTGGGCGAATCGCGGCGCAGGTCGAGCTACCGCTTTTATGAATATGAACTAGGCTCAACAAATGAATTTGTCATAACAGGAGACTCCGGTGATCGACGCAATGGATAGCAGGCTTCGACGCTGGTTGGATGAGCCTAGACAGCGGCTGACGGGCTTCTGGCAGTGGTGGGGCGGTGAGCTTTATGGATTGCTGCCGCCTGAATGGCGGCGTCGGCTTAGAGGTCAGGCGCTGCAGTTGCGTATCGAGCAGCTGGAGGAAGCTCAACTGGTGGTGCTCGAGGGGAGCGAAGAGGCCTATCGGTTGCCGCTGGCGGTCGCACCCCCGCCTGCGCTGATCGAACAACTCAAACAGATGGCCACTCAGGCCGGCCGTACCCTGCTGCAGCTCGATACACGTAGCGTGTTGCACAAGAGTATTGCATTGCCGGCCGTGACCGAACCCCGGCTTGAGTCTGTGCTCGGTTTCGAGATGGATCGGCATACGCCCTTTAAGGCCGACGATGTCTATTTTGGCTACCGCGTGGCAAAGCGGGAACCTGCGACACAGCGTATTCTGGTAGACCTGTATGTCATGCCCCGCAAGCGGCTCGATACTCTGCTGCAACAGTTGCAACTCTTCGGTGTTATGCCGGGCGTGGTGTTGCCGGTGGAGGCCCGTTCCTCGATAGAGCAGCGCAGTCTTAACCTGCTGCCACTTAACCTGCGCAGCGGCAGCGATCTGGGACGGCAGCGTTCGGTGCGCAACCGGCTTGTTATCGGGATATTGCTGCTGGTGATGCTGGTCGGTTTTCCACTGTATCAGCGCTCCCAGCGGGTTGAGGCACTTGAAGCCGCACTGGCGCAGCCCCGTGCCGAGGCACAGCGTGCACAGCAGGTGCGTGCCGAGATCGAGGCGCTGGTCGAAGGCAGGCAGTATCTCGGACGGCGCAAGGCCGAACAGCTACCCGTGCTGTTCGTGCTCGACGAGCTGACACAGCTGTTGCCTGACAATACCTGGCTGAACCGCTTTGAACTCGATGGCCGAAGCTTGCGAATTCAGGGCGAGTCCGGCAGCGCCTCGTCACTGATTGGCATACTCGAGGCATCGCCGATGTTGATGTCGGTTGATTTCACTTCGCCGGTCACCATAAATCCACGCAGTCGTCGTGAACGATTCAGCATTGAGGCGCGACTGGAAACAGGCGCCGCGGATTCGTCTGTACCGGAGGCTGCGCCATGACCCGCCTGACCCCGCAACGCAGCCGACTGCTGGCCGTAGGGCTGTTGCTGATCGTGCTGCTGCTCGTCGCCCTGATTATCAGGCCCGTGCTGGGCAGTTACCTGAGTTACGGTGAACGCATCGAGTCGCTGGAGAATCAGCTTTCAATCTACCAGCGACTGGCCGAAGGTCTGGCTGCGGACGAGGCGAGACTGGCTGAATTGCAGGCTGCGGAGCCGGTCACCGATCTGTACCTGCAAGAAAACAAGCCCGCGCTGGCGGCGGCACAATTGCAGCAGTATCTGCACAGCCAGGTCGGTCGCGGTGGAGGGCAGGTGATCAGTACCCAGATTCTGAGTTCGGACGAAAGCGGCCCCTTGCAGACCATCGCCATCCAGGTGCATATGCGCGGCGAGCTGGATGACCTGGTCAACCTGTTTTACAGCCTGGAGTCCGGCAAGCCCGCACTGTTCGCCGAAAATGTCACGGTGCTGGCCAATCCGCGCCGACAAACCAGGGTGTCTCGGCGGAACAACCGTCGGGTTCAGGCACGGTCTGTTCCGGCGCTGGATATTCGCTTTGACCTGACCGGCTACGCCGCCAAGGAAAAAACACCATGATGAGACAAAGGCGCTGCCTCAGCGCGACTTGCCGGTCATTGCTTTTACTGTTGATGTCTATGCCTCTGCTGGCTGCGGAGGATACTGATACCGCGATGCCGGTAATGGAGGAGGGGGGTGTTATTAAGTCCACACCGGAGCCTGACGCCAAGTTGCAGCCTGAACCCTCTACCGAGCCTGACAGTATGCAGACAGAACCCGTGCCTTTGGATCCGGCCGATGCCACGGGATTGCCTGCCACGGGAGCGCCTGCCGCAGGAATGCCTGCCACAGGTTTGCCGCCTTTTCCGCCACGCAGCCAGTTTGATGAAATGCTGGAGCGGCCGCTGTTCCACTCCAGCCGCCGGCCCCAGGCCGACGAGCCAAGCGGCGGTTCTGCCCAGGAACTGAGAGAAACCTGGAAACTGACCGGTATTGTTCTGGTGGGTGATGAGTTGCGGGCACTGTTCAGTGAGCGCAACGGTGAGCGTCGCCTGAGGCTCAGTACCGGTATGCCGCTGGATGCCAGCTGGGTGCTGGATGAAATTAATCGCGAAGCGGTGGTCATGGGCTCCGGTGATGAACAGGTCACGCTGGAACTGATGGAGCCCAGAGATACAACCCCGGTGGTTGTGCCTGAAACGGCGGAAGGCGAGAATGGCGACGCCGCACCGTTGGACGAGCGCACCCGCGAAGCTTCGCGCCAGCTGGAACAGGATACCGAATCCGTGAAGGAGACTCTTAATGAGTAATGCCATCAAAACCGCGCTGTTGCTGGGCTGTTGCCTGGCGCTGGGTGCTTGTGCGTTACAGGATATGCAGAACCCGGATGCGCTGGATAACCCCTGGCGCACAGCTGACTCCCAACGGCCTGAGGACCCCAGTGGCGCCAGTGCGGTCGCGCGGAAAGCCCGTGGAGGTTCGCTGGAACCGGCGCGCTTTGCCGCCGAGGCTGGCGTGGTACCGGGTCAGGAGGCACCAAGCACAGAACTCTATGGCGGTAATGGTGTTTTTTTTGATATCAGCGCTGACGACAAGGGCGAACCGGCGGAAGGGGATATTACATTCAATTTCCAGGGTGCTGAAATCAGCGAGGTCGTGAAGACCATTCTGGCGGACATTCTGCAGGTAAATTACATTCTGGATGATCAGGTACGCGGGGTCGTTAACATGCAGACCAGCCGTCCGATCAGTCGCGATGCGCTGATACCGACGCTGGAAAAGCTGCTGCAGGTGAATGGTGCGGCCCTGATCGATCGTTCCGGATTTTATGAAGTGGTACCGATCGACAGCGTGAATGGCGGCGCCATGAGCCTGCGGGGCAACCTGAGCGCGGATCGCGGCTACCAGATATTGGTGGTACCGCTGCGCTACATCGGCGCCCAGGAAATGCTCAAGATACTGGAGCCGCTGAAACCGCGCCAAGGCATGATGGAAGCCGATGAACGGCGCAACCTGCTGGTGCTGGGGGGTACTCAGGGCGAGCTTGTGAGTCTGCGAGACACGATCAAGACCTTTGATGTCGATCAGTTACAGGGTATGTCGGTCGGGTTGTTCCGCCTACAGTCGGTGGATGCCGATGTGCTGGTGGATGAGCTCGGCGCCATCTTTGGCGATGCGGCGGATGGCCCACTGGCGGGTATGGTGCGTTTCATGCCCATCGAACGGCTGAATGCGCTGTTGGTGATTACTGCGCAGCGCAAGTATCTGTCGGATGCGAAAACCTGGATCACCCGGCTGGATCGTAGTGAAGGCGCCCAGGGATTGGGCATGTACGTGTATTACGTGCAAAATGGCCGGGCCGAAAACATGGCCGAGATGCTTGGACAACTGTTCGAGGGCCAGCGGCGCAACCGCCAGGCCCGCGAAGCGGAATCGGCGCGCCGGCCGGCCATCGCTACAACGGCAACGGCGGATGCTGAAACTGAAGACACCGTTACCCGGGCCGAAGCCAGTGCCAGCCCTGCCAATATTGAAGTTGGAGAGGTGAGCATTATTGCCGATGCCGAAAACAATGCACTGCTGATCATGTCTTCGCCCGTCGATTACGACAAGGTGTACAAGGCCATTCAAAAGCTCGATGTGCTGCCGCTGCAGGTGCTGGTGGAGGCCACCATCGTCGAGGTCTCGCTTGAAGACGAGCTGCGTTACGGCCTGCAATGGTTCTTCAAGAACCACCTGGGTAGCGCCACCAAGGGCATCGGTACCTTGGGTCAAACTCCAATTTCGTCGGCAGCTGATGTTATCGGCACGGCCAGTTACGAAGTGATCAGCGGTTCCAGCACTCGGGCGTTGCTCAATGTGCTGGCGACCGATTCACGTCTCAAGGTGATCTCGTCTCCCACGCTGATGGTGCTGGATAACCATACTGCTGAAATCAAGGTGGGCGACCAGGTGCCCATCCAGACATCCGCGACTACGAACACCAGCAGCGGCGTCGTTGACCCAGACGGCGAATTTAGAGCCAATGTCACCAGTACTATTCAGTACCGTGACACCGGCGTGCTGCTGAAAGTGACCCCCAGGGTCAATGCCGGTGGCATGGTGGTGCTCGATATCACGCAGGAAGTGAACGACGTTAACCCGGACCCCAGTTTTGGCGGCATCAACTCCCCCACGATTACCCAACGCCAAATCGATACCAGCGTCGCGGTGCAGAGTGGTGAAACCCTGGTGCTGGGTGGGCTGATCAAGGAAAACAACGACAGCGGTGGTGAGGGTGTTCCCTATCTGAGACATATACCAATGCTGGGCTGGGCATTTGGCAGCCGCGGCAAGAGCACCCAGCGCACCGAGCTGGTGGTCATGATCACCCCCACGGCCGTCACCGACACAGCCGATGCGAGGGAGGTCACCCGCGAATACCGCAACAAGCTGCGTGGCCTGGAATTGCAGAGCCGCCCCATGGACAGGGGCCAGCGCAATAACTGATCAGCTTGCAAGTTCGGGGGAATTCCACAGAATAATTAATCCGAGGTAACCCCCCC
Source organism: Marinobacterium rhizophilum DSM 18822 (assembly GCF_000378045.1). Taxonomy (GTDB): domain Bacteria; phylum Pseudomonadota; class Gammaproteobacteria; order Pseudomonadales; family Balneatricaceae; genus Marinobacterium_A; species Marinobacterium_A rhizophilum. The sequence continues at coordinate 112,010 of NZ_KB899091.1, read as the reverse complement.
GGCTATGCCGGGGTGACTCGCATAGGTTTGACCGAGGCTTCGGTCAAACTACCTTCGTTTTTCGACCAAGAAAGATGAAGGTAACCCTATGCGAGACTATGAAAGTCTGGCGCATGCGCGCTGGGATTGTAAGTACCATGTGGTGTTCATCCCGAAGAAACGACACAAGCTGATCTACGGGAAGTTGCGGCGGTACCTGGGGGAAATCTTCCATGAGCGGGCCAAGCGCAAGGGTGTGAAGATCGTGGAAGGTCATCTGATGCCGGACCATAGTCACATGTGTATCAGCATCCCGCCAAAATACTCGATATCCAATGTGGTTGGTTACCTCAAGGGCAAAAGTGCGATCGCCATCGCCAGACAGTTCAAAGGCCGCTGCTTGAAAGGCACCGGGGGTGATCACGTTATTCGTCATCCTGTAGCCGCCACTCAGCGAATGCATGCCTAGTTTGCGCCTGTATCATCATGCTGACATCCGTATTTTCTATTAATTTATTTTGAATTCAACATGTTAGATAAAAGCTGTGTGTTTCTGTAAGCCCAGCTTTACGATCTGGATGTTTCGTCACGCCCTTGATCTCAATTATTTCTATTACTTTCAATGGCTTATAAACATGGCCTGGCCCTTGCTTGCATTAGCAGTAATAGGTTTAGGCATGGCTTCGGTCGTGCTCGAAACTAAAGGGGGGCCAGTATGCCGTATCAGTTGTTGGCAATGTACTTGTTCCCATGCAGGTGGTTTCTGCTCCAGGACGGTGTAAGGGTCGTATTGTTTATACACGACGTGCAACGTTGAAGGGTAAGGGGATCTGTAGGAATCATCGGATACAGGGACAGGAGATTAACCACACAGGAATTTTCATCGGTTCTACACATAGCCGGTGAGAACCCATTTCAAGCCGAAGCGGTTAACAGCAAGGTGTACCGCTGTGGTTCTGGAGGTGGAAAATGAAATTTTTTACGTCTCGATGTAAGACGCTACTCTTTCGAGTGACGTCGTTTTTGACACTAACGATGCCGCTGGTGTTTATTCTGGCGCTTGTACCGGGTGTTCAGACCTATGCCTTTGATACAGTTCCTGTACCGTTTCTGGAGTTGGATGCCGATATCGTTGACGACGATCCACCCGAACCTGACGACGACTGGAACACTTTGGCGGGTGAAACTGTGAATGGTAATTTACCCGGAACACCGGGTCCCAACCTGATCACAACGACGGGCAGGCTGCAGGATCCAGACTCGCCAACGACCAGTTATTTCTCCACAGGCTCATCGAAAGATATTCAGGATCTCTCTGAATGGGACACTACAGGCAACTCGGCGCCGCACAAGGACGAAATCTTGAATGCCGGTGCGGCTGCTTATCGTGGACCGACGGGCGACTTGCTCATTGGCTTCTTTTTGGACCGGTACGCCGACAGAGGCACGGCAACCGGGGGATTTTGGTTCACCGTCGAAGATGCCTATGACCCGGTAACCGGTGACTTCATAGGGAATCACACTGTCGGTGATATCCTGGTAATTGCGGACTTCACACAAGGGGGAGCCGTTGGTACTGTGCGCATCCTGGAGTGGGTAGGCGACAACAATGGCCAGGATGACAGTCTGATTGTACCCGCACCTGGAGGGGGTAACGGTCCTCTCCAGCTCCTGTTCGAGGAAGGTTCGTTTAGCGGTGGTGCAGCGGGGACGCTCGCCTGTAATGCTGCGAATACCGTGTGCGCCATATCGAACGGCGTCGATACGACTACTGCCTGGGATGATTTTGACCCCAAGCACGGTCCCCTGGGCACCTATCCCAGTGGGAGCCTCTTTGAGGGCATGATTAACGTCTCCGAACTGCTTCCCGGAGACGATCCCTGTATATCCGGATTCATTGCCGAGACTAGGGCGTCTGCCGAGCCTACAGCCACGCTGAAGGATTTCGTAGCCTCATCGTTTAATGTCTGCGGTAAAATCACCATTGAGAAGGTCACGATCGGTGATACCGGCACCTTCGACATCGATACCAATATTCCTGACGGTACGAATGCCGCTGGCACAGAGCCAAGTGCTGGAGATTTCGATCTCACAACAACGGCTGCCGGGGTAGGTGGTCTGGACAGTGAAACCTTTATCGATATCCAGGAAGGTAACTACAACGTATCTGAAACCGTGCCAAGCGGTTGGCGGCTCACGAGTATGACCTGCTCCGGAGACGATGATAATGGATCTACGGTTCCTGATCTGAGCAGTGCTGCTCTGGTTGAGGGCGAAACAGGACTTTTCGTAATCGACTTGGATCCCGGAGAGGATATTACCTGCCGCTTCGTCAACGAGGCCTTGGGCACTGTGTCGGCTGACAAGGTTGTGGTCAACTTCTGTGATGGTGCAGATGGCGATGACGGTTTGTTCAACCTGACCCTGGATGGAGGAGCTACTTCCGCTATCAATATAGGGAATGGTGGATCGTTTGGGCCTGATGAGGTTGCGCCTGGTACTTATGTCGTAGGCGAAACTGCAGGCACCGGCACTAGTCTTGGTGATTACACGGTTTCGATAGGCGGTGCTGATTGCGATAGCAGTGGTAACGTTACTGTTTCGACCGGCGAGGATGCTAGCTGTACTGTCACCAACGTGAGACGGCCTACGATTCAGATCGTGAAGGAAATCCGTGATTACAGCGGTATTGCAAGCGATACTTATGACTTGTTGATCGATGATGGTAATAACAATTCCTTCGATCATGAAACAGAAGCTCAGGGTCATAATGGTCAGACATCAATAGTGACTGTAATGACACTTGCCTCGGGGAGTACGACAACGTTCGGACCCGTCAAGTTGGCCGAAACAATAGCTAACGGTGCGGAAACGCTTCCGGGCGCCGTTGTGATTCCGAGTACGGTGAGCGGTGTCGATGATATCTATTGGACCTGCGATGACCAGGCCGAAACCTCGGGTTCAGGATCGAGTATTGTTGTCCCGCTTCTGGAGTCCGGCGAGGTCGTAACCTGTACGGTGCGCAATACCATTAATAAAGCAGCGGCATGCGTGTCTCCATAGCTTTGATTCTAGGAGTCACATTCGGATCATGATTTTTGATTGATCTCAGTGTTTAAACGGCGACCTAAAGGGTCGCCGTTTTTTGTTCTTGAATACCATAGCCATGGCTGAGACTGGCTGCTTGAACTAGTCTGTAATGTAAACCGTGGGCGGATAAAATAAGGAGGTTAGGCAATGTATCGCATTTCTTTCAATTCGATGTCTGGTCTATCATCTAAAGCCCGCTGCGTTTTAGTCGCTTTGACTCTTTTCTCTTCAATACCGGCTGGAGCTGACGAGGATTCGGAGTCATTTCGGTCTGAATTGCGTGCCTTGTCTGAAGGGCAACAGCGCATGCAGCAGGAGCTACTGGAAATAAAGGCGTTACTAGAGGTGATGCCTCAGCATCAACAACCTCCTCAGGAGAGCACAACAGCCAAAGCGCCCCCGAAAGAACCGCCATTGCCAATGCAAATGACCATCAATGGATCGCCTTTTCTTGGTCGTGAAGATGCGCCGGTCGTGTTGATCGAGTTTACCGACTATCAGTGTCCCTTTTGTCGGCGGCATTTTTCTACGAACTTTCCGCTCTTAGTGAAGGACTACGTTGAAACTGGAAAGATTAAAATTGTGTTAAAGGAGTTCCCGCTACAGAAGCTGCACCCTCAGGCCGTTCGGATGGCCATGGCAGCGCAGTGTGCCGGCGATCAAAACCGCTACTGGCAGATGCATGATAAATTATTCAATAATCCGTCCAGGAAAAATATGGCTGATATGGAGGCCTTTGCCGCCGACCTTGAGCTCGATGGCGCAAAATTTATGTCATGCATGACACAAGGTGATTATGGCTACCAGATCAAGGCCGATTTCGATTTGGGCGTTTCCGCTGGCGTCCGGGGAACACCATTCTTCTTTATTGGTCCGTTGAATCAGGCTGAACCTGACCGAGTGATGGTCGAACAGTATCTCTATGGGGCTCAGCCCTATAGTGAATTTCGGCGGGTGATAGAAGCCATGCTCAAGAAGGAAGTCAATAAAGCGATGAACTAAGAGGTCAGGGGCACAGTGTGTAGTGCCCCTGACTTAATGGTTGGCTAAAGTGGTTACTTGTTACGGCCGTTGCCCTTGCCAGTACCGCTGCTGACGCTCGGAACAATCGTTACTGTTGTGGTGGCGGTGTGGCTACCGTCGCTCAGGATATAGCTGAAGCTATCCTCGGAATTGAAGTTTTTGGCAGGCGTATAGGTCAGGGTACCATTCGCGTTAATCTGTACGTCGCCTTTGGCGCCTTGAGTCACAGATATAACTCTCAATTCATCGCCGTCCGGGTCTGAGTCATTGGCCAAGACCGTTATGGTTACAGATGCATTCTTGTCCGTGTTGGCATAGTCCGGCTGTGCAATGGGCGCCTTGTTAATGGTCGGCTCTTCGACGGTGACGGTGACGGTAGCGCTGGCACTGCTTTCACCATCGGACACTGTATAGCTGAAGGTGTCCATACCGCTGAAGCCACTGACCGGAGTATAGGTGATGCTGCCATCGGCATTGATAACAGCGTCGCCATTGGCACCGCTGAGCGAAGACACACTCAGCGTGTCGCCGTCCGGGTCCAAGTCGTTGGCCAACACCTTTATAGTGACCGGGGTTTCATACGGGGTGGTGGCATTGTCATCCGCGGGTTCAGGTGCCTGGTTGGTGCTTTCCGCCGGGTTATCCACCACATAGGTGACCTGATCGGACAAAGTGGTACTGCCGCCAGCCACGGTGACCGAAATTTCATAGAAACCGTTGGTCGCGGTCACTGGAGAGGTTACCGACAAGCGGGTGTTGAGAGTTTCGCCAGGTGCCAGCGTAGCCGACTGATCGCCAAAGCTTGACGACCATCCAGACGGCGGTATGCTGCTGAAGTCGAAAGTCACCGGAGAGCATGCACTGCTGTCAGTGCTCGAAATGCTGACACTGTACTCTACAGTAGTGCCGGCGACTGCCCATTGGCCAGTCTGAGGGGACAGGCTTAATGACGGCGGGGACTGTGAACAGGTGCTGTTATCGACGTTGATCGAAACGCTTGCCTGGTTGTTGTCGACCCAGTTGGTTGTGATCTCGACACCGGCGGCTTGATCATAAAAAGACTGGCCGACCTCAAGCGCAGCATCATTGAAGTCTTTCGCATTGTCGGTCGTGCTGCCCGGCGTCATATCAAGTAATAAAGAGCTTTTGCCATCGGATAACGTCCCGCGATTTATCAAGACGCCATTCGATATGTTTATTTCGTCTAGCTCATTCAGCGGATCAGCAATAAAGCTGTCAAAGCCAATTGGTTGACGGAATTCAACATAGTACCACGCCTTTTCTCCGGTCGAGGGGTCTGTGTTCTGCAGCACCCTTAGCGCTTTATTACCGCTAGTGCTGCCTGAGTAGGCCTCGATGTTGTAGGTGCCACTTTCGGTAATGGTAATCAGGTTCTGGTCGATCCAGCCCAGTCGGCTCTTCTGGAAGGCATTAAAATGGCCTGCGTTGGGCGCACCCATGATATCCAGCTTATTACCATAGCCAGATTTGTAGCAGGTGCCCTCGATTATATCGGCGTAACACTCAAGGCCACCGGAATGGTTAAGGCCCAAGTTATGGCCAAATTCATGCCCCACAAGGAAGGTTGAAACGCCACCATTGAAAAATGCCGATGTATTGTAACCTCCGACGGAGGCAAGCCCCCCCCAGCCACAGGCATTTTCGGGGAAAACATACATCTTTCTTTGATAGGCAGAAAGATCAATACCCGCTAAGGTTGCCTCCTGGTTAGCGGCAGTTGCAAGTGCGCCCGGATCGCAAACAGTGCTGCTTACTGGAATGGTATACCAGCCTGCAACATCACCTGCCAGCCAGGTGCGGTTGTCTGAGTTCTCGAGATAGAAATCATTAACGTTGCCAAAAATTACGTCTCGGACCTGATCTTTCGTTTGGGGTTGTTCGATCTTGTCCTCGAAGTTAACAAGCATGACCAGTGTCTTTTGCTCGCCAAAGGTGGAGGTACCAGCAGCGGGAGATTCGCTGCCCCCGTTCCCGTCGGTACAGCACTCGGCCATTACCACTGTCCCCTCGGCAATCACAATACCATCGGAGTCAGTATCTGATTGGCTAAACAGGACGCCATCCACTTTGACAGATGTGGAATTCAGAATTTCTGTAGCTGAAACAGGCGTGCTCAGTTCGAAACGCTCGCCGAACGGGGTGTTGACAAAGCGGCGCAGCTTATGGGACCCGTCTCTGTAATCCTCATAAAATACTTCCGACTCGCCGGAAATCTCCACATGCTGTTCTAAAAGTGCGGCGACTTCCGGTGGCATCTCCAGTTGCTTGTCTTCGGGAATTGCCACGCGTAGCACTTCCGCCGGATTGGACTGGGCCAACTGGACGAGTAAAGTCTGACGTTCTTCTGCCTTGGCTATGAGCTTTCCGAGAAGGCTGGATTTCTCGCTGCCTTTTGCGTTAACCCACTGCTTTTGCAGCGCCATCAGCGCCTGAGTATGGTCGGTCGCCTGCCGACGCATTTGTGCAGCATCGACTGTAGCGGCAGGCTGTTGCCCATGTTCATGAGCTGCAGACAGTGCTGGCAGGCTGGTCAGCGATAGAGATGTAGCTAGACCAATAGCGGCCAGCAATGAGCTGCACGAAGGCAAAGAAAGGCGCATTAAGGCTCTCCTGAAAAAGGTTTCAAAAGATCCTCTAGCGGCCAATCCGTAAGTGGTTCTCTCCTTCGGCGGTCCGGCGATCCTGGATCATACTAAAAGTACGAAAGAGGACCCGTAACTTTGCGCCACCTGATTACTCAGGCTTTGCCTTTGTCGGGAGAGGATCTTTTCAGTATCAAATTATTGCCGCGGAACTGTATTACCGCGGATACATCTTTTCGCACGGAGCAATGCAGCCGGCTTCCGTGTGTGTCATTTCCGTACATTTCTAGCATCCCTGCTTAGTGCCATTGCTGTTTGTCTTCGGGCGACTGTTACAAATATGATTCGGTTTTTAAGGCACTAATCAGTGGCCTTTTGTCTGGTAAGAACTATAGCATGCGGGTTTGATCGTTATTTATACAGATGTGGAATATGCGGATGGGTCAATGTCACAAAATCGAGCAGTGTTTGGCATAAGTGTTTCTAAAAAGAGACATGTAGAAATTATGGTTGTTTAATGCGTAAAGCTGATGGAACAGTCACACCTGGAGTGCGGTATTAATTGGCGGAGGATCTCTGAAAAGAGATTTGTATCGAATATGTTACAGATATTAGGAAAGAGTAATGTGGTCAAGGATAGAAATGGTGGTTCAGGCAACCTCATCCCAGAGTACGACTTTGGGATAGCGGCCTAAATCCTCTGGTGGGACATCATCGGGCAGGGGGCTGAAATAGTCGGGCAACTCGAAGTCTTCATCCAGATCTGTTCGCTCCGCCCGGGATGATTGAGTGGGCAGGTTGGCCTCTTCCTTGCGAATCCGATCCCTCAGCAGTCGGTTGCGATGGTAGTGGCTCTTGGAGCTGGTCATATTACTGCTCATCTTTGGCAGGTTGTATGCAACCTGACACATTTGGAAACTGTGTTGCGGATAAGTCATCACTAACCTATCCGGCTTTCCTGAAATTGGATTCAAATCTGCAGTAAAAACTCCCTGACGACTATAACGAACGGCGATGTCGGCAGAATTCTAAAATATAAATCCAGACCTGAGTAATACGAGGCAATATATGCGCCATAAATTTAAGTAGTTGATAATGATATCTTATTTTGTTCGTAGTGCAGGGTGATTCTGTATTTTGTAAAGGATTTGAAACGATATTGAATAATATCTGTTTCGTTTGAGTAGCATCGCCCTGCTACTTAATGGCACTTGCAGCCCCTGTGATCCATTGCGTTACGATGCTCCGTAGTAATGAGATTGCGCTTTGCTATGGGGAGAGTGTGGCGGTGCGGTCGAATATGGACTATAGGAACCCTGTCTGCAGTCGAATCGGATGCCACCCAAGCCCTGTTCGCCCGCGGAGCGGGCTCCCACAGAGTTTCGGTGCCGCTGCGGCTGACAAACTATTTGTCAGCCGTATCGATAATAGTCAGATTGTCAGAATGAGATGAGGACGCAGGGCGGACGTTAACGCATCTGATATTTTTCCATCAGGCGGTAAAGTGTAACGCGGGAAACGCCGAGCATGCGGGCGGCTTTGGATACGTTGTTGTGACTGAGTTCCAGGTTCTGCCGAATGGCCTGTTTTTCTGCCCGGTTGCGCGCATCTTCAAGGGTGATTTGCTGGCCAGTGCTGCAGACAGTGTCATCCAGCCCCAGATCTTCCGGTGTGATCAGGCGGTTGTCACTCATGACCATGGCGCGGCGCACACGGTTGATCAGCTCGCGCACATTACCGGGCCATTCATAGGCCATCAGGGCGGCGAGTGCCTGTTGAGTGAAGCCGCGTACGTGGCAGCCCTGCTCATTACGAAATTTCTGAAAGAAGAATCGTGCCAGTAGCTCGATATCGCCATCGCGTTCGCGCAGTGCAGGGACTTTCACCGTCAGTACGTTGAGACGGTAGTACAGGTCCTCCCTGAAGTCGCCCGCTGCTACGGCGTCTTCGAGATCGATATTGGTAGCGGCAATAACCCGGGCGTTAACACGAATGCTGTCGTTACTGCCCAGACGCTCCAGCGTCTGCTCCTGCAGAAAGCGCAGCAGGTGTACCTGCATGTCCAGAGGCAGGTCGCCAATTTCATCAAGGAACACGGTTCCGTCAGAGGCCGCTTCCAGGCGGCCAATCTTGCGTTTGTAGGCACCGGTGAAGGCACCCTTTTCGTAGCCAAAAAGTTCCGAGTGCACCAGGGTATCGGGTAGCGAGCCGCAGTTAACGGCGACAAAGGGGCCCTTGCGGCATGAGGAGCGCTGGTGAATGGCGCGGGCAATGAGCTCCTTGCCGGTACCGCTTTCGCCGGTGATCAGCACCGGTGCTTCGGCGGTGGCGACCTTGCGAATCTGTTTGAAGATCTCCATGATCGCAGGGCTTGCCCCCACCATGTGAAACTCGTCCAGCATAGACAACTGCTTGTCTTCCAGCTTGCGTAACCGGCTGATGCCATAGGCATGACCCAGCGTGGCTTGCAGATAGCCCTGGTTCCGGTCCAGTGGCAGAGTGAAGTAATCGTAGAAATTTTCAAACATCATGCGTCTAAATGCATGATCACGCATGACTTCGGGTGTTGTCAGGGCTATCCAGTTGGTGAACTGGTCCTGGTGGAAAAAATCCTCTATTTCGTCCCGGTCCTGTATGGAGGGCCAGTCGATTTTCACCAGCCCGACATAGTAGTCATGTTCACGCAGGGCATCGCGGGCGCTATCGATATTGGTCACGCGATCGAGCGACCATCCGCTGAGGTTAAGATCCAGCTCAGATGGGCGGTTTTTGCCGCAAATATCCAGAAATAACGCTGTGCGGGCGACCGTGCCCTTTGATGCTAGTTGCCGTCCCTGGCCCTCTAGGGCAGTCGACATGGTCATAATTTTTCACGGGCCGGTTAATTTTTAGTGGCTGTTGTGCACACTGATGTTTCGCTTTTGCAACACAAGTATAGGATGCTCTACCCTTGGGTAACTGGATATTGATGCAACCTTTACGGTTTTTAAATGCTTTACTTTCAAGTGGGAACCGGGTTTTGTGGGCTGCCAGGTCATGTTTTTTCGCGGTTGCGGTATTGCGCCGTACTGCCCGGTAAAAGATACAGGTAGCATCTATAGTTATCCCATGTCAGGGACTTTGATTGGTAGCGCAGATGTACAACAGCTATTTTGGTTTGAATGAGTCACCGTTCTCGATAGCGCCAAATCCCCGGTATCTTTTTCTCAGTGAGCAGTATCAGGAAGCGCTTGCGCACCTGCTGTATGGCATTGGTAGTAATGGCGGCTTTGTGCTGCTGACCGGGGAGGTCGGCACCGGCAAAACCACGGTCTGTCGGCGCCTGCTGGAGCAGATGCCGGTTAACACCGATGTCGCAATGATTTTGAATCCCAAGGCCAGTGTCGAAGAGTTGCTGGCGGCCCTGTGTGATGAACTGGGCATTGCCTATCCTCCTGGCGATAACGTTCGCAGCAAAACCTATATTGACCTGATCAACCGGCACCTGCTTGATACCCATGCCAAGGGCCGCAGTACCGTTCTGATTATTGATGAGGCGCAAAACCTCGGCATAGCGTTACTGGAGCAGATTCGTCTGCTGACCAACCTCGAGACCAATGAGTGCAAGTTGTTGCAGATTGTTCTGGTGGGCCAGCCAGAGTTGCTTGAACTGTTGTCCCGGCCCGAACTGCGCCAGCTTTCGCAGCGTATTACAGCCCGCTTTCATCTGGGCGCTCTGTCCCTCAAGGATATGGAAGCCTACGTTGCCCATCGCCTGGCGGTTGCGGGTCTTGATAGGCCGATTTTTCCAGCCTCTACGCTCAAGCGGCTGCATCGGCTCTCCGGCGGGATTCCACGCGTAGTGAATATACTCTGCGATCGAGCCTTGCTGGGCAGTTTTGTGCAGCGTGACAACCGAGTCGAGGTGTCGACGCTGGTCAAGGCCTCACATGAAGTCTTTGGCGATGAGGCAGCCCTGCAACTATCCCCCCGGGACAGTTGGCGCTGGCTGCTGGCGCTGGCTGTGGCGTCGGTACTGGCGGCCTGGCTGGTGGGGTTCGCAGTTGCTGCCTGGGTCGCCGATGGCTCCAAAATGCCGGACTTTTCACTGCCCTCGCTGGATCAGCTGTCGAGCTTCAGCCTGTTTGAGTCAGTGCAGGACGAGTCCGCCACACTCAGCGCGGCGGATAGCGCGGGGGGCAGTGTCGTGCCGGATGTTATGGCAGCAGTGGCGGCACCCGTTACTGTACCTGTCGCTGCGTTGACCGAATTAAGTAGCCTCAATGTTAGCAGTCGCGCGGATCAATCCTCTGGCGCGCAGGCCGATGATCCTGCGCCGTTGCCTAATGCCCCGGGGCAGCAACCGGCACCCGTTCAAACGCAAACACCCGCTAAGGTGGAAGCACTGCCCAGTGTGACCGGCGATGTGCCAGGGCGTGTGTTGGCGCAAGGTTTCAGCTGGCCGGTTCAGCCGGATGCCGATCTTGGGCTGGTGCAGGCTTATCGCGCGCTTTTCGCTGCCTGGAAGGTCGACTATGATCCGCGCCAGAATCCGGTGGTTTGCCGCTTTGCAGAAGCACAGGGGCTTGGTTGCCTGGTTACCGGAGGCAATTTGATCTCGTTACAGCAGCTTAATCGCCCGGCCGTGGTCAGTCTTAAAACGGATGCCGGCGTGGTGCATGCCACTGTATTGGCGCTGAATGATGACGTCGCGCGTTTGATCGTGTCCGGCACGATGGTGGATGTGCCCTATGCTGAGCTCGAACAGCGCTGGCCCAACAGCTACACCATTTTGTGGCGAGTACCAGCGGAGTACCGTGTGCCAATATGGCCGGGTGCCAGGGGCAGCAGCGTTGAATGGCTAAGCCAGCAATTGTCGCGCCTTAATGGTGGTGTGCAGCTGGTTGCCGGTGAGCGGTATGACGAAAAGCTGGTGGAGCAGGTAAGGCTGTTTCAAATGCGACAGGGCCTTAACGTTGATGCCGTGGTCGGGCCCAAGACGGCGATACATCTAAACACCTATACCCGTAACGATCTCCCTCTGCTAGAACCCAGGCAGGAGCGCTAGTCATGTCCTATATCCTGGATGCCCTTAAACAGTCGGAAGGTCGACGCAAGCAGGATGCGCCAACGGATCCAGCGCCGGCACCGGCTTTCGCGGCCCGTCGCAACACGCATCGCCCGGGGCGCTTGCCCCTGGCCGTGGTTATCCTGGTTTCCCTTGCGGTGCTGGGGTGGTGGGGGCTTGATAGCACGGATAGAGCGCCGGTGACGGCGGTAACGTCCGTTAAACCGCAAGGCGGCGCCGCCGTCGAAGGGCAGAATACACGCGTGAGCGATGGGGTGACTGAGTTTCCGGGTGCCGGATCGGGTGTCGTTCCCTCCGAGGTTGCCGAAGGGATTGTAGCGGCCATCGGCAACGATGCTCTAAAAGGTGTGCGTATTCAGCTGGATGACCCGCCGCCTGCCCGTACTATGGCACCACCCGTGCGGAGCAGCGCCGATACCGACCGCCAGGTGGGTACTTCCAGTCGTGCCGACCAGAATAGCGCTGTAGCAACCGATCGCTCCGAGGCGAACAGGGATCCTTATGCCGGGGTCCCATACCTGCGCCAGTTGCCGGTGGATGTGCAGCGCAGCCTGCCGGATCTGACCTTCAGTGTGCATATCTATTCAAAGGATCCGGCGTCGCGCCGGGTCAAAATTGGCGAACGGATGTTCCGCGAAGGGCAGCTAATAACGCAGGATGTGCGATTAATTTCGATCATTCCAAAAGGAGTCATTTTATCCAAGCAGGAACACCGGTTTCGCATGAGTGCGCTATGAATTCGGCACCCGCGAATCCGGTTTATTGCAGCGCAGTGCCGATATAGCTCAGCCGGCAGAGCAGCTCATTCGTAATGAGCAGGTCGGAGGTTCGAATCCTCTTATCGGCACCATTTTTCAATGACTTACCGTGCATTATTTTTCTCTGTGCCTTTCTGTGCGGCTATTTCTTGAAGGTTTCCGTTAGTACCTCGATCAGTGCCCTCGCTGCGACTGACAGCTGGTGGTTGCTGCGGGTCAGGATGCCCACGCGGCGCGAGATGGTCGGTTCGGCCAGGGATACGCAGCAGGCACCGTGTTCCTGCATCTGTTGGCGGCACAGGGCGGGCACGGCGCTGACACCGAGGCCTGTTGCAACCATGCGGCCCACGGTGGCCAGCTGGTGGGCTTCAAAGGCGACACGCGGTGCAAGGTTCTGCTCGGCCAGCTCGCGTTCCATTAACAGACGCAGGCTGGACGGGCGTTGCAGCGTGATGAAGTCGTGTTGCAGCAGCCGCTGCCAGGGCAGGGGGTCTGAGTCTGCGTCCGGATGACCGGGGGGCAGCACGGCAATAAAGTCGTCAGTGAACAAAGGGCGAAACAGCAGGTCGTCGCTGGTACCGGGGTCGAAGCTGACGCCGACCTCGACGCGATGCTGGCGCACCATGTCCACCACATGCTCGGCGATGACATCGTGCACCTCGATATTGATGCGCGGGTACAGGGCGCGGTAACGCAGCAGGGCCTGGGGCAAAAGCGAGCTTGCGAAGGATGGCATGGCCGCAATGGCGATCTTTCCCAGTTGCAGGGCAAAACGCTGATGCAATTCATCCTCTACACTGTCCCATTCTGCCAGTAGCCGCTCGGCGATGGGCAGCAGTACCTGTCCTTCGGGTGTCAGGGCGATGGTGCGGGTGGTGCGATTCAGCAGGCGCCCGCCCAGGGACTCTTCCAGCTTCTTGATCGCCAGGCTCAGGGCCGGCTGCGACAGATGCACCCGTACACTGGCCTCGGCAAAGCTGAGGGTGCGGGCGACGGCGATAAAGGCGCGCAGCTGTTTGATCGTCATGTTGTTAGCATCACCGGTACAGGGCTATATGTTTAAAAAACAAATTAATAAATAAAAAAATCAAACTATATAAATATATAGAGTTGCTGCACAATTTCCAACCACTGAGAACACAGTGACACACAATAATCAGGAGTGGCGAGATGGCCGGTTTCGATAAAGTAGTAAATACCTATGAAGAGGCGATGGCAGGCCTCGAAAGCGGAATGACCGTGATTGCCGGTGGCTTTGGCCTGTGCGGCATTCCGGAAAACCTGATCGCCCGCATCAAGGAGATGGGCGTGAAGGATCTGACCATCGTGTCAAACAACTGCGGCGTGGACGGTTTTGGTCTGGGCGTACTGCTGGAAGATCGTCAGGTTCGCAAGATGGTTTCATCCTATGTGGGTGAAAACGCACTGTTTGAAAAGCAGTTGCTGGCCGGTGAACTGGAGGTTGAACTGACGCCCCAGGGCACACTGGCCGAGAAAATGCGTGCCGGCGGTGCCGGTATCCCGGCGTTCTTTACGGCCACCGGCTTTGGCACACCTATCGCTGAAGGCAAGGAAGTGCGCGAGTTCAATGGCCGCCCCTACATCATGGAAGAATCCATAACCGGTGATTTTGCCATCGTCAAAGGCTGGAAAGCGGATCGTTACGGTAACGTCATGTACCGTCACACTGCGCAGAACTTCAACCCCATGGCGGCGACTGCCGGCAAGATCACCGTGGTGGAAGTCGAAGAAATCGTTGAGCCGGGTGAGTTGGAACCAAGCCAGATTCACACACCGGGTATTTACGTACAGCGTGTGATCAAGGGTACCTTCGAGAAGCGGATCGAGCAGCGCACCCTGCGCCAGGCATAAGCATCCCCGGTATTTCTCAATAACAAATTCAGTGAGCAACCGGCCTGCGGGCGGGTGGCTCCAGGCGCAAGAGGCAGAACAATGGCACTTTCTCGCGAACAGATTGCAATGCGCGTAGCGCGCGAACTTGAAGACGGTTTTTACGTTAACCTTGGCATCGGTATTCCGACCCTGGTGGCCAACTATGTACCCGAAGGCATGGAAGTCATGCTGCAGTCCGAAAACGGCCTGCTGGGCATGGGGGCTTTTCCCACCGAGGAAGAGCTGGATGCCGACATGATCAATGCCGGCAAGCAGACAGTAACGACGGTCAAGGGCGCATCCATTTTCTCGTCGGCGGAGTCCTTCGCCATGATCCGTGGTGGCCATGTTGACCTGACCGTACTGGGTGCCTTCGAGGTGGACGTGCACGGCAACATCGCTTCCTGGATGATTCCCGGCAAGCTGATCAAGGGCATGGGCGGCGCCATGGACCTGGTAGCCGGTGCCGATAACATTATCGTCACCATGACCCACGCCTCCAAACATGGTGAATCCAAGTTGCTGCCCAACTGTTCGCTGCCGCTAACCGGTGCCGGTTGCATCAAGAAAGTCCTGACCGATCTGGCCTGGCTGGAGATTGAAGACGGCGCTTTCATCTTGCGTGAACGCGCGCCTGGCGTTTCGGTTGAGGAGATTGTCTCCAAGACTGCCGGCAAGCTGATCGTACCGGATCACGTTCCCGAAATGACGTTCTAACGATCGTTTTATACCGCCAGTCCCTTTTTGCCCGGCCGGGGTTCGCGCTCCCGCCGGGTTTTTTCGTCTGGGCGTTATACTGGCGCAGGCATGCGCGCCAGGTTGATTATCTTTTTACGGCCTGAGTTCGTGCGGGCGATTTTGCTGTAGAGTATGGCGCCTGTGTGAATGTGCCGTCTGACAGGCTGCCAGGCGGCTCTCTACCGATATTGACTGACCGGATTGACGATGACGAACAACGATGTACTGAAAAAGCTGCGTATTGCCCTGGACCTGAAAGAAGCGGATCTGTTCGCAATATTCGCGCTGACCGAGCACAAGATCAACAAGGCGGAGCTGTCTGGCTATTTCCGCAAGCCCGGACACAAAAACTACAAGGAATGCAGCGATGATGTGCTGCAGGCCTTTCTTGATGGCTATATTGTGTTTCGTCGCGGGCCCAAGGATGCGGCGGCCGACGTCGAAGGCGCCGAGTAAGCACCGGATTTGCTGGGTCCCCTGGGGGGCGGCAGCATCATTACCCCGAAGGGTAATAAATGGGGCAGGGATGCCGAATCGCGGGCTATTGGCTATTGGCGGTCAGCCAGCTATGGCTTATTTGTCGACCCAAACGACACGCAGCGGTTCGCCAAAGTCGTCATAGATGACCTGTCGGCGAGGTGTGCGGTGGCGGGTTTGCTGGGCGGGCGGCGCTGATTTTCTGCGTCGCGAGTCGATCGCGACCAGTACCTCGGGCACTGCAGTGCGGGTCTGCTTGGGCTGACCAATGGTGAACTGGTGCTTGTTGTAGGTACCGTTGACCAAACCACTGGCGCCCTGTTCGACAGACGTAATTTGCCCTCCCTTGTTCAGGAAGTCGGCCATCTGTTTTTCCAGTTCGCGGCGCTGGTCAGCTTTTGTGGGGCGTTTAATCATCCGCATATTGTGCCCGAAAATTGGACAAAAAGTAACCGCCTTTACGGGCTTCACCAAGCCTGTTGCTGTGGCTGCCGTGCGTCGGGTTCAGACGTGCTGCCAGCTAACCTCTGTCATGAGCATGTAGCCCGCGCCATAGATGGTCTTGATGATGGCGGGGTTCTTCGGGTCGGCCTCGATTTTCTTGCGAATGCGTGACATGCGCACATCGATACTGCGATCAAACGGGTCGGCTCTGTCACCGAGCAGCTGTTCGCGGGACAGTATCTGCCGCGGTGCGCGCAGAAGGGCGCTGAGCAGCTGCGCCTCGGCACTGCTAAGCACCTCCGAGTCGCCGCGCTGATTGCTGAGGGTCAGGCTGGCAGGGTCGAAGGTCCAGTCACCAAAGGCGGCGCGGCGCGGTCGGCTATCGGTTGCCGGCGTGTCGATCTGTTCGAGCCTGCGTAGCAGGCTGTTGGCGCGGGCGACAAGCTCACGGGGCTCAAACGGCTTTGTAATGTAGTCGTCGGCACCCAGCTCCAGCCCCAGTACCCGATCCGGAGTGCTGTCGCGGCCAGACAGTATCATGATGCCGACACCTTGCAGCTCGCCCAGCTGGCGTACCAGTGACATTCCGTCCATATCGGGCAGACCCAGGTCAATGATGCACAGATCCGGCCGGCGCTGGCGAATGGCCTGGGCGGCCTGGGCGCCGGTCCTGCAGATGCGGGTTTCAAAGCCGAAGCGCTCCAGTTCGTCGCTGACCAGAGTGCAGATATCCGCTTCGTCATCGATGATGTAAATCAGTCGGTTCTGTTTCACAGTGTTTGCATGTCCTTTCTTATTATTCACGTTTTTCCATGGATGCCAGCGCCGATCAGTCCGCCTTGTTGACTGCCTCGCGCCGCAGGGCGGCCTGCAGTGCATCCTGTTCAAAGGGCTTGGGCAGCATGGTGAAAAAATGATCGCTGCTATCGCCCGGATCCTGCTCATAGCTGTAGCCGCTCATCAGCACGATACGGCTTGAAGGCTTGCTCTCGTGCAGCTGACGCGCCAGTTCAAAGCCGTTCAGTGACCCCGGCATGATAATGTCGCATACCATGCCGTAGAGGCCATCGAGCGACTGAATGAGCTGGCAGGCTTCGTCCGCATCCCCGGCTTCGATAACGTTAAAACCCAAGCTGATCAGCTGCTCGCGCACCACCTGGCGCACGTCGGGGTTATCTTCAACCAGCAGGATCAGTTTGCCCTGGCGATTACCCGGGGCGTCATCGGTGTTGCTGTTGTCCAGCGGCGGGTTTGAGAGTGGTGCCGGCAGCGGCGGTGCAACGGGGGAGGCGGGCAACAGCAGCGAGATGACCGACCCCTGATCGAGCGCGCTCTGGATCTGTATATACCCCCTGGATTGCTTGACGAAGCCATACACCATGCTGAGCCCGAGGCCGGATCCTGCACCGCTGGATTTGGTGGTGAAGAAGGGCTCGAAGGCGAGACTGGCGGCCTGGGGCGAGAAGCCGTGGCCAGTGTCGCGCACGCGAATCTCGACATATTCACCTGGCACGACGGGTTCGTCGCAGGTCAGGGGCTCGCAGACCTGGCGCCGGGCAATTTCAAAGCTGAGCGTGCCGCCATCGGGCATGGCGTCGCGAGCATTGAGGGCCAGGTTGACCAGGGCATCTTCCAGCTGGCCGGCGTCGACAAAGGGCTGCGGCGCGTCCGGCGCGCACTGATAAACGATGTGGATGCTGTTGGGCAAAGGCCCTGCGAGCAGTTCTGCGACTTCACTGATCAGGCCGGGCAGGTGGACAGGGGAGGGCTTGAGCGGCTGGCGGCGCGAAAACGCCAGCAGCCGACGGGTAATGTCTGCGCCTCGCCGGGTGGCGCGAATAGCGGGATTAAGGTAGCGCAGCAGTGCATCGTTGAGCACGGGGTTATCGCGCATGGCGACCAGGTTGCCGAGCAGGATAGACAGCAGGTTGTTGAAATCGTGTGCCAGACCGCCTGCCAGCTGCCCCACCGCACTCATGCGCTGGGCCTCGTTGATGCGCCGCTCCGCTTCCTTTTCCGCCGTGATATCCAGTGACAGATTGAGCAGGCCGTTGACCTCGTCGTCGGCGGAATGAAACGGTATCAGTGTCCGCTTGGTGATCATTTCCCGGTCTTCGCGCTGAATCTTGTACTCATAAACCGACTCTTCGCCGGCCAGGGTGCGTTCTATCTGCTGGTGAATGTCGGCGAACATCCGCTCGCCCAGAATTTCAGACGGGTGACGACCCACGATTTCGTCCTTGTCCCGATCAAACGCATCGGCGTAGCCCTGGTTGACGAAGACGTAGTGCATGCTGGCATCGATATAGGCGATCTGGGCCGGCAGGGCATCCAGGATCAGGCGCTGGCGGGCTTCGTGCACCCGCAGTTCCTGCTGTGCCTGTTGCATCGAGGCGACGGCGCCGAGCAGCTGGGCGTTGGTTTCCTCCAGGTCCTGCGTGCGGGCTTTGACCTTGGCATCGAGGGTGTGAATGTTGCCGCGCAGCTGATCCACCATGCGATCAAAGGAGCGGGCCAGCAGGCCAAGCTCGTCGTCGCGGTGAATGCCGCTTTTGGCACTCAGTTCACCGTCGCTGACGCGCTCAGCAGTTTCAGACAGGCGACGTATGGGCCTTGTCACCCAGTGGACGAAAATCAGTGCCAGCAGTATTGCCGCCAGCATGGCTATGAGCGCCATGGTTAGGATACGGTCGGTGAGGACCTCGGAGCTGCTGCGCAGTTCGTCCACATAAACGGAGGAACCGATGTACCAGTCGAATCCCGCCAGGTAACGCACCAGGGCGACCTTGTCGTAGATGTAGTGGCCGGGGTCCGAGGGCTTGTCCCATTTGTAGTACAGTTCGTCGCCAGTGTCGGCGACCTCCATCAACTCGGCGGCAATTGAGCGTCGCGTCACCGGATCCTGCAGGTCGAGGAAGTTGGTACCGTCCAGGTTCGCATTGGGGTGGACCAGCATGTTTCCGTCGCCGTCAAAAATGTACATGTAGCCGGTCTGGGCGATGCGCAGCTCAAGCAGGCCCGAGCGCAGTTTTTGCAGTGCCTGGGCCGTCTGTTGCTGCACCTCTGCGTCTATGTCGTCCAGGTAGACACCGGCGCCAATCACGAAGCCCCACTGGGGAAAGTCCTGCACGTAGGAATATTTGTCCAGGCTGCGGGTTTCGCCCAGGCGATGCCATTTGTAGCGGTAGAAGCCTTCACCCTCCTGCATGGCCAGGGCAACAATTTCGGGAATGATGCTGTTGCCCTCACTGTCGCGCACATTCAGCGCGCTTTTGTTGTGCAGCGCAGCTTCCGGGTGCGACAGCAGCGTGGAATCATAATCGGCGATCCAGATGTAGTCGCCGCGGCCATAGCTAAAGCTGCGCAGCCGCTCGAACAGGCGATCCCGGGCTTCCTTGGGCGGAATCTGCATCTGGCGGGCCTGTGCGAGGCTTTCGTCGATGTGCATGGCGGTAAGCGCCACGACGGCCTTGAGGCGTTGCTGATGGGAGTCCAGGGTACGGTTGCGGTAGTCCTCCACGCTGACGTGCATCTGGCTGGCCAGCTCAAAGATGTTATTCAGGGTGTTGCGGCTGTTGTTGCGTTCGATCTCGAACACTTTTTTCTGAATCAGCGGCACCGAGTAGGCATAAAAGGCCAGAAAGATCGCCGCAATGATCAGGGCAATCACGGTGAAGAAGCGTCTTGTGAGCTTGGAGCCTGGCAGCATGGTGTATCCCGCTCTGAAGGAGCCCCATCTTAACCAACTTTACTAGGGAAATCCCTTACACCGATACGAAAGAGTAAGGCGCTGTTTTTAAGCTTGTTACATTTCGTTAGATTTGCGACAAACTCCGGCAATGGTCCTGACCTAGATTGAGTGCAACCGGGGGCTTTGGCCCCGATCCCGAATACAACAATAAAGCTGTTCAGGCACAGGCCGTGGCAGCGGGGACGTGTTGCATGACTCAGGATCTTATTCTTGAAACGAAGAATCTCATCAAGGCATTCAAGGGCTTTACGGCCGTGGATGATGTCAATCTGCAGATTGAGCGCGGTAGCATCCATGCGCTGATCGGTCCCAATGGCGCGGGCAAGACCACAGTTTTCAATCTGCTGACCAAGTACCTGGCACCCACCAGCGGATGCCTGCTGTTTAACGGCAAGGATATTACGGCGCTGCCATCGGCATCGATTGCCCGTCTTGGCATTGTGCGTTCATTCCAGATATCGGCGGTGTTTCCCAATCTTAGCGTGCTGGAAAATGTGCGGGTGGCGCTGCAGCGCAAGGAAGGCAACAGCTTTCATTTCTGGAAGCACGAGCGGGTGCTGAACCGTCTCAACGACAAGGCCATGCAGCTGCTGGACGACGTGGGCCTGACCGGCTTTGCCCACAGCAAAACGCTGGACCTGCCGTATGGGCGCAAGCGTGCGCTGGAAATTGCCACCACCCTGGCGCTGGATCCGGAGCTGATGCTGCTGGATGAACCGACCCAGGGCATGGGCCACGAAGATGTCGATGTCGTGGCCAATCTGATCAAGCGGGTGTCGGCGGGGCGCACCATCCTGATGGTGGAGCACAACCTGCATGTGGTCTCCAAGCTGGCCGATCGCATCACGGTGCTGCAGCGCGGCGCCATTCTCACCGAAGGCGACTATGCCAGCGTGTCGGCGGACCCACGGGTGCGCGAGGCCTACCTCGGTGTCTCCGATGATGAGCCTGTGGCGCCAGTGGTACAGCCGGCCGGACCGCATTCCATCGATGTTGCTGCAGGAGCGGGCGCATGAGCAGGTCTTCGCGTGAAAAAATTCGTATCAGTGATCTGCATGCCTTTTACGGCGAGTCCCATATTCTGCATGGCATCGATCTGAACATTCGCCAGGGTGAACTAGTGACACTGCTGGGCCGCAATGGCTCGGGTCGCAGCACCACCTTGCGCGCGGTGATGGGCATGGTGGGGCGGCGCAGCGGCAGCATCATGGTCAATGGCAACGAAACCCTGAATCTGGCGCCCCATCGCATTGCCCATCTGGGGCTGGGGTACTGCCCGGAAGAGCGCGGCATTTTCTCGAGCCTGAATGTCGAGGAAAACCTCATGCTGCCGCCGGCCGTGCGTTCCGACGGCGTGAGCCTGGATGAGCTGTACGAGATGTTTCCCAACCTTTACGAGCGTCGCTTTAGCCAGGGCACGCGCCTGTCCGGCGGCGAGCAGCAGATGCTGGCGCTGGCCCGCATTCTGCGCACCGGGGCCAATATCCTGCTGCTGGATGAAATCACCGAGGGGCTGGCGCCGGTCATCGTGCAGAAGCTGGCCCAGGTGCTGCTGAAGCTCAAGGAGCGTGGCCTGACCATTCTGCTGGTGGAGCAGAATTTCCGCTTCGCCGCCCCCATTGCCGACCGGCATTACGTGATGGAACACGGCCATATCGTCGAGGAAGTGCATGCGCATGAACTCGAAGCCAAAACCGAGCTGCTGAATACCTACCTGGGCGTCTAGGCCAGGTCCCGATCACTGCGTCACAACAATAACAATCTGGAGTGCACAACATGAAAGCAATGAACAAGACTCTGCTCGCGGTCGCCGTGGCCGCAACCACGGCCCTGGGCGGCCTGGCCCAGGCCGGGGCCGTGAGTGATGACAAGGTCAAGATCGGCGTGCTGGCGGATATGGGCGGTGTTTATGCAGATATCTGCGGCTCTGGCTGTGTAACGGCCATTGAGATGGCCGTGGAGGATTTCGGTGGCACTGTGCTGGGTATGCCCATCGAGGTGATCAGCGCGGATGATCAGCTCAAGCCCGATGTGGGATCGGCCAAGGTGCGCCAGTGGGTCGAAAATGAACAGGTGGATGCCGTGGGGGGGCTGGTGTCCTCCGCGGTGGTGGGGGCCGCCACCAAGGTACTAACCGACAACAAGAAGATCGCACTGATTTCCACCGCGGCATCCAACGCTTTCACCACCAGTGCCTGCTCGCCGTACAACGTGCACTGGACCTACAACGTGGCGGCGATGGCAAATGGCACGGTGAAACCGATCGTGCAGTCCGGCAAGAAAAAGTGGTTCTTCATTACGGCCGACTATGCCTTTGGTCATGCGCTTGAAGGTGTGGCCACGCAGGTGGTGGAAGAGAATGGCGGAGAGGTGGTCGGTGGCGTGCGGGCGCCTCTGGGTACCACGGACTTCTCGTCCTATGTACTGCAGGCGCAATCCTCGGGCGCCGATGTGGTGGCGCTGGCCAATGCCGGTGGCGATACCGTGAACGCCCTGAAAACCGCGGCTGAATTCGGCCTGACCCAGACCGCCGATGTGGCCGGTCTGCTGGTGTTCACGCCGAACGCTCAGGCAATGGACCCCGCCACCGCAGGCGGCATGACACTGACCACCGGCTTCTACTGGGACTACGATGATGCCACCCGCGCCTGGAGCAAGCGCTTCAAGGAACGTCACGGCGCCATTCCCGCCATGGGCCATGCCGGTGCCTACTCAATGACCATGCATTATCTGAAGGCCATCGAAGCGGCTGGTACCGATGAGTCCGATGCCGTGATGTCGAAAATGAAGGAAATGAAGCCCGATGACTTCTTTGCCCGCAATGCGACCTTGCGCGCCGATGGACGCCTGGTGCATGACATGTACTACGTGCAGATCAAGAAGCCGGATGAGCGCCGCGATGCCGACGATATCTTCAAGGTGGTCGACGTGATTCCAGGCGACAAGGCCTATGCGCCGATGCTGCCGGAATGCAATTTCGTTAAATCTTGATAACAGACCCCGCGCCGGAGTCGTCCGGCGCGGGGCTCGCGTCAGTCGGGGTACCTTATGGCCACATTTCTTGGCATTAATCTGTTCGGGCTCTTTGGCCAGCTGCTGGTAGGGCTGATCAACGGCTCTTTCTACGCATTGCTGAGCCTGGGGCTGGCGATTATTTTCGGACTGCTGAAAATCATCAATTTTGCCCAGGGCGCAATGTACATGCTGGGCGCTTTTGCCGCCTGGATGGCGCTCAACTATTTCGGCATCGATTACTGGCTGGCGCTGGTACTGGTGCCGCTGGCCGTCGGTGCAATGGGCATCCTGATGGAGCGGGTTCTGATTCGCCCCATTGCAAAGGAAGACCATCTCTACAGTCTGCTGCTGACCTTTGGTGTCGCGCTGATGCTGCAGGGGGTGTTTACCCACGTGTTTGGATCCTCAGGTATGGCCTATGCCATTCCCGAAGCGCTCCAGGGCGGCATCAAGCTGCCTTTCATGTATCTGCCGGCCTACCGGGCCTGGATCGTCGTGGCTTCCATCGTGGTGTGTGGTGCGACCTGGTGGATGATCGAAAAAACCCGCCTGGGGGCGTATCTGCGCGCCGGCACCGAGAATGCCCAGTTGATGCAGGCCTTTGGCATTAACGTGCCGCTCATGGTCACCCTGACCTTTGGTTTTGGTGTGGCGCTGGCGGGCTTCGCCGGTGTCATGGCCGCGCCGGTGTATTCGGTGTCACCCGACATGGGTTCCAATCTGCTGATTATCGTCTTCGCCATCGTGGTGATCGGTGGCATGGGCTCGATCGGCGGTGCCATTCTCACGGGCCTGGGCATGGGCATTGTGGAAGGTCTGACCAAATACTTTTACCCGGAGGCCTCCAGCACGGTGATCTTCCTGGTGATGGTGATTGTCCTGTTGCTCAAGCCTGCGGGTCTGTTTGGCAAGGAAGCCTGAATGGGCATCGCGGAGGAATCGTCTATGAAAACTACACGTTTTACCCCTTCAAAATTAAACCTGGTGTTACTGCTGCTGGCACTGGTCGCACCCTTTGTGCTCTATCCGGTGTTCCTGATGAAGGTGCTGTGCTTCGCGCTTTTTGCCTGCGCCTTTAACCTGCTGCTGGGCTTTGCCGGGCTCTTGTCCTTCGGGCATGCGGTTTTCCTGGGCACAGGCGGCTATGTGACCGGCTACCTGATGATCAATACCGGCATTACACCGGAGCTGGGCATTCTGGCCGGCACCCTGGCTGCCGGCCTGGTGGGCGCCCTGTATGGCAAGCTCGCCGTGCGCCGCGAAGGCATTTATTTTGCCATGGTGACCCTGGCGCTGGCCCAGCTGGCATTCTTCTTTTACCTGCAGGCGCCCTTTACCGGCGGGGAGGACGGGCTGCAGGGTGTTCCGCGCGGGCATCTGTTCGGCTTTATCGACCTGGCGAATAACCTGCAGATGTACTTCTTTGTGCTGGCCATCTTCCTGTTCGGCTTCTGGCTCATTCAGCGCACGGTGCACTCGCCCTTTGGCCAGGTGCTCAAGGCTATTCGGGAAAATGAACCGCGTGCGATTTCGCTTGGCTACAATGTCAACGACTACAAATGGGTGGCCTTTATCATTTCCGCAGGGCTGGCAGGGCTGGCGGGCTCGACCAAGACACTGGTGTTTCAGCTGGCATCCCTGACCGACGTGCACTGGCACATGTCCGGTGAGGTGGTTCTGATGACGCTGGTGGGGGGCATGGGTACATTGTTCGGACCCCTGGTGGGCGCGGCCGCTATCGTCACGATACAGAACTACCTGTCCGGCGGAGAGTTGGGAAATTATATCCATATCATCATGGGGGCGATTTTCGTTGTTTGCGTACTGGCGTTTCGCAACGGCATCGTCGGCCAGTTTCGCAAGGTGCTCAAGCAGAATTTCTGAGCGGGCGATTCCGGTCGCTGTCCTTTTTTGAGCCGAGGTGTTCGTATGTCGGAACAAGACCAACAACTGTATGAACGGGGGCTGGAGCAGACGCCGGCCAACTACAGCCCGCTTACGCCGCTGAGCTTTCTGGAGCGAACGGCCTTTGTGTATCCCGATCGCACGGCGGTGGTGCACGGTGCGCTACGGCGCAGCTGGAGAGAGACCTACGAGCGCTGCCTGAAGCTGGCCAGTGCGCTGCGACGCCGTGGCGTTGAGCCGGGCGATACGGTGTCGATCATTGCGCCGAACCTGCCGGAGCACTTTGAGGCGCACTTCGGTGTGCCGATGAGCGGAGCCGTGCTGAACTCGATCAATACCCGGCTCGACAGCGAAGCCATCGCTTTCATCCTGCAGCATGCCGAAGCCAAGGTGCTGATTACCGAGCGGGAGTTCTCCGCTGTGGTGGCGCAGGCACTGCAAGGCCTGACCCATCCGCCGCTGGTGATCGACATTGATGATCCGGGCTGGCAGGAGGGTGAGCTGGTGGGCGCGTTGACGTATGAGCAGTTGCTTGACGAGGGTGATGTGAACGATGCCTGGCACGTGCCGCAAAATGAGTGGCAGGCCATTTCGCTGAACTATACCTCCGGCACCACCGGTGACCCCAAGGGCGTGGTTTACCACCACCGCGGTGCCTACCTGAATGCCACCAGTAACCTGGTGTCCTGGAACATGGGGGACAATCCCGTGTATCTGTGGACGCTGCCCATGTTCCACTGCAATGGCTGGTGTTTCCCCTGGACCCTGGCGCTGGCAGCCGGTACCGCCGTGTGTCTGCGCCATGTGCGGGCAGAGCCCATCTTTGATGCCATTCGCGACGAAAAGGTCGATCACTTCTGTGGCGCGCCCATCGTGCTGAACATGCTGAATGGAGCCCCAGCCAGTATCAAGCAGGGTATCGAACATGAGGTCAAGGTCATGACCGCCGGCGCCGCGCCACCGGCGGCGGTGATTCAGGCCATGGAGGAACTGGGTTTCAAGGTGACCCATGTCTATGGCTTGACCGAGACCTACGGCCCGTCGGTCATTTGTGCCTGGCATAAGGGCTGGAACACACGCCCGGCGGCGGAGCAGGCCAGGCTCAAGTCCCGCCAGGGCGTACGCGCGCCCATGCTGGATGGGCTGATGGTGGCGGATCCGCAATCGCTGCAGCCGGTGCCACAGGATGGTCAAACCATCGGCGAGATCATGATGCGCGGCAACCTGGTGATGAAGGGTTACCTGAAAAACCCGGCAACGACCGCGGCGAGCCTGGCGGGGGGCTGGTTTCATTCCGGCGACCTCGCGGTCTGGCATCCCGACGGCTATGTCGAGATCAAGGACCGCTCCAAGGATGTGATCATTTCCGGCGGCGAGAATATCTCCAGTATCGAAGTGGAGGATGTGCTGTATCGGCATCCGGCCGTGGCGGAAGCCGCGGTGGTGGCACGCCCCGATGAAAAATGGGGTGAAACACCCTGTGCCTTCATCTGCCTCAAGGCCGGTGCAACGGCCTCGCAGGAAGAGATTGTCGCGTTTTGCCGCGAGCATATGGCGCGCTTCAAGGCGCCCAAAAGCGTTGTCTTCGGTGAGCTGCCCAAAACCTCCACTGGCAAGATTCAGAAGTTTGTACTGCGCGCTCAGGCCAAGGCGCTTTAGCTGCGTTGATCCAGCTACCGGCATTCCAAATGCCGTTCAGGCTTCCTTCGGGAAGCCTTTTTTGTGTCTGGCGTGTCTAACGTTCTATCCGCGTCAGTGGGGATCGGCCATGAAATCAACGATAAAACGGTCAGGATTTGTTTATCATTAACAATGATGGTTTTTCGTGGGGTCATTCGATAAAGTTCAATTGTGATATGGGCGAAAGCTTCGGCACCTGGGTCAAGGGTGCGGATGAGTTGGTGATGCCTTTTGTGGACATGGCCAATATCGCCTGCGGCATGCATGCATCCGACCCGTCCACGATGGCCCGCACGGTGATGCTGGCCAGTCGTTACGGTGTCAGCATCGGGGCGCATCCGAGCTATCCCGACCTGCTGGGCTTTGGTCGGCGGGAGCTTGCGCTCGAAGGCGAGGAACTGGAGGCCTGTGTGCTTTACCAGATTGGGGCACTGGACGGGATCTGTCGTGCCCAGGGCCGTCGTGTCGAGTATGTAAAGCCCCACGGTGCGCTTTACAACAAGATGATGCGCGATGAGGCGACGCTGGACAGCATGATTTCGGCGGTCAGGCGCTATGATGCGGGCCTGCCGCTGGTGGTGTTGGGCGCAGGCGAAAGTGCCAATAGCGCGCTGCGTGAACGGGCCGCGCGCCAGGGCGTTGATCTTTTGTTCGAGGCCTTTGCAGATCGAGCCTATGACGAAAGCGGGCGGCTGGTACCCCGCAGCGAGCCCGGCGCCGTGCATACCGATCCTGACAGGGTTATTCGTCAGATCAGCGAGATTGTCGAGCAGGGCCATGTCAGCACGCTGACCGGCACCAAGATCCCGCTTAAGGCCGATACCTTGTGCCTGCACGGCGATAACGAAGAGCTGCTGGCTGCGGTGGGGCGCATTCGCGAGGCCTTGTCGTGATTCGGATTGAGCCTGTCGGCGAGTCCGGTTGCATGTTGTATCTGGGGGAGCAGATAGATCCCCGGGTATGCGCCAGGGTGTGCCGTGCCGCCGAACTGATTCGCCAGCGGCTGATGCCGTACATCATCGACATGGTGCCGTCTTACGCCAGTATTTATCTGTCGGTTGACCTGTCCCGTAGCGGTGTCGAAGCGTTTTGTCGCCTGTTGCGCGAGGCGCTGCATGATCTGGACCGCGCAGCGCTGGATCAAGAGGTATCGGGCGAGGTGATTCGTGTCGGCGTTTATTACGGCCCAGAGGTGGCACCTGACCTGGATGAGGTGGCGGGCCACACCGGACTGTCCCGCGATGAGATCATCGCCTTGCACTCGAGCGAGGACTATCTGGTGTATGCCATTGGTTTCAGTCCCGGCTTCTGCTTTATGGGCAATACCGATGCGCGCTTGAGGGTGCCGCGCAAGGCTTCTCCCCGCACCCGCGTGCCGGCGGGCAGCGTGGCACTGGCCGATCAGCAGACGGCCGTCTATCCCACCGTCTCACCGGGTGGCTGGCAGATTATCGGACGCACGACGGTCGATATGCTGGCGCTGTGTCAGCGCGCTGACAGCCCACTGCAGGTGGGGGCCAGAGTACGCTTTGAGCCGATAAGTCTTGAGGATTTTCGGCAGGCGGAGGGGGACTCTGATGGGATTTGAGGTGATCAGGCCCGGCTTTCTGACGCTGTTGCAGGACTTTGGCCGCTATGGCCAGCAGCATCTTGGCATGGCGAGCGGTGGACCCCTGGATGAACATGCCTTTCTCTGGGCCAACCGGCTTTTGGATAACCACTACAATAGCGCGACGCTGGAAATCACCCTGGGGCAGGTACAGCTGCGCGCAGTGCAGGCCACCCTGATCGCCATTGCCGGTGCTGATCTCGATGCCCGCATCAACAATCATCCCATCGAGCCCTGGCGCAGTTACTGGATCGAGGCCGGTGATATCCTGCGCTTTACCGGGGCACGGCAAGGGGTGCGTGCCTATCTTGCGGTGAGCGGCGGCTTTGATGCACCGCTGCAGCACGGCAGCTGTGCGACGGTGGTGCGCGAGGGCTGCGGTGGCCTGTACGGTGACGGACGCCGTCTGGAAGCTGGAGACCTGCTGCCCTCTCGACGGCAGGCCCCTCTGGCGCGCGGGCCCTTGCGCCAGGTACCGCCACGCTATGTGCCTGATTACCGTGCGCCACTGTGTCTGCGGTTGATGCCGGCCTATCAGTACGATCAATTCGATGCGGCACAGCTGGAGCGGTTTTTCAGCCAGGAATACCAGGTGTCGCCGCTGAGTGATCGAATGGGCTATCGTCTGGCGGGTCCCGCCATCAAGTCGTGCCTGGACGGCATTATCTCCGAGGGTATTGCCTATGGGGCGGTACAGGTACCGGGGGACGGGCAACCCATTGTGCTGCTCAAGGATCGGCAGACGATTGGCGGTTACCCGAAGATCGGCTGTGTGGCGTCCCTTGATGCCGCCAAGCTTGCCCAGCGCGCGCCGGGCGCGGTGATCCGTTTCAGTCTTGCTGATTCCGGCGCGGTTGAAGCTGAGCGTCGGGTCTTTAATCGCTTCTTTGGCATCGGCACACAGGATTGCTGATGCACCGTCCCTTGTCGTCGCTGCAGTGTGATGAATCTTGCGAACAACCGGCTCGAGCCGCTGTTTTTGCTACAGGTTGAGCGGCGTCCAGCCGCCTGTCGGGGTTGGCCGATCAATGCCAGGGAAGCACCATTTGTTCAACCCATTCCTGTGCCTCCTTCTCGGGAGGCACGTTTAATCTGTGAACGTCGGATTTTGCACGGCAGGTTAGTCTTAAGTCTGACGGGCTGCTAGGAGGCTATCCGAGAATGCTGGCCGTAGCGAGAGCCGGCTGATTTGAGTTGGTTTTTGCGGTGTTTTAAGGCGAATAGTGGTTCTATTTAACGAAAAGCAGCACAAAAAACAGCCAAACTCAGATGGTTCGCAGTAGGTTACGTGTTCCCAGACAGCCTCCTAGTGCTATGTTAGGCTTCTCGGGTTGTATACCCGCAGAGATTGTCGAGGCCGGCGAGCCTCACGCATTTATTTCAGTGTCAGTAAGGACTCGGCAGATGTCAGAAAACGAATTCAGAACGGTCAAGGCATCCCAGCAGGTGCTCAAAGAGTTGATGGTGCCGTCCTATGCAAACTTCGGTGGCAAGGTACACGGCGGTATCATTCTGTCGCTGATGGACAAGATTGCGTATACCTGTGCCGCAACCCATGCGCGCAGTTACTGTGTCACGGCATCAATTGATTCGGTGGATTTTCTTAATCCGGTGGAAGTTGGAGAGTTGCTTACGCTGTATGCGTCGGTCAACTACGTTGGCAAGTCGTCGATGGAAATCGGTATCAAGGTGGTATCAGAGGATTTCCACAAGGGCATTGTCAAACCCACGAATACATCCTACTTCACCATGGTGGCCGTGGATGAGGAAACGCGTCAGCCGGTGGCCGTGCCGGGCCTGGTGCTGGAGGACGATGTGGAGGTCAAGCGCTTCCTCGAGGGCATTACGCGGCGCAAGTTCAAGCGCACCTACCGGGACGAGCTGCGCCAGGCGCGCCGGGCGCTGGACGTGGACATCGATCTGGAACGGCTGGTCGGGGAAAACTGCCGCGTGCAGCGTTGAGCCTCAGTCTTTGCGCGCCTGCGTGGCGTTGAGCTGTTTTTCAAGATTATCGAGATGCAGCTGCAGGTTCTGAATCTGCGCGGTGGTGTTCTGCATTGAGCGGATGGCGCGCAGCTTGCCAAGGCAATTGCGGTATTGATGCACGGCCAGCTGCGCCCGTCCGCGTGCTTCAAGCGCCTGGGCTTCCATAATTGACAGGTCGCAGCTGACGCGGTGGTAGCCACTTTTTATATGGCGCTGGCACCGCTGCGCCAGATCCTCGTGCAACTCGCGGTTATCCTGGTGTTTTTGCAGCAGCTGGGCCAGATCGCGCAGCAGGGCGCGTACACGGCGGGCGCTGGGCTGGTCGGGCAGTTGCGTCAGTGCGGCTGCGGGCAGGGGAGACTCGTCAAGCGATTCAGTCAGGTGCAGTGCTTGCGCCAGGCGTTCCTCTTCGCGACAGGCGCGAGGGGCCAGTTGCTTTAGCTTGTTCAGCTGCAGGGCCAGATTTGTTGTCAGTGCGCTGCGGATTTCTGCACTCTGGAAGGGGGCGGGCAGGTTCTGTGCAAGATAGCTCAGGTGGCGTATCTCATCGCGCAGTTCCTCGATACGCACACGACGTGACCTGTGCCGGCTGACGATTTGCTGGGTGAGGCCCGCGGCAAGGATGCATACGAGTATGGCGGCAAGAATCAGTAGTCCTACTTCAGTTGGGCTCATGGCTTTCCTGGCGAGTGTCTAAAAATGAAACTATTGATTTTATAGGAAAAAAACCTGTAAAAACGCTTGACCTCAATCCGTGTCAGCAATAATATACGCCCCGCATTTGGCGCTAAGCCAAAGCGATGTGTCCCATTCGTCTAGTGGTCCAGGACACCGCCCTTTCACGGCGGTAACAGGGGTTCGAACCCCCTATGGGACGCCATTTTCTGACAGCCGATCGGTTGGCAGAAAATAAGCGGGAATAGCTCAGTTGGTAGAGCACGACCTTGCCAAGGTCGGGGTCGCGAGTTCGAGTCTCGTTTCCCGCTCCAAATTTAGATCTACAGACGTCCACTGAAGTCTGTAGATCGTTGAAACAAGGGGCGAAAGCCTCTTTTTTCGTTCCAGCGAAGTCTGCTGAAAACCACCAGCGGCCAGCCTTTTTGAGGCCATAATTGGGCCAAACTAAACGGGTGGTGTCAGTTCCGGATTGTTGCTGGGGTCGAGCGAGAGTTGTGACGATCATAGAGCTTAAGTCTCAGCTTAGGAGCTATGAGATGGCACTCTCCGATCTGATCATCCGTTAGGCCAGGGCCGGCGGCAAAAGCTACAACCTCCCCGACACGGACGGCCTGGGACTGGTCGTCTCTCCGGCTGGTGGCAAGTCCTGGCACTTCCGTTATTACTGGCTGGGCAAGCAGAAGCGCATGTCGCTCGGCACCTATCCCGAGATCGGCCTGCGCCTGGCGCGTGCTTTGCGCGACGAGGCTCGCGGGCTGCTGGTCAAAGGCATCAATCCTCATACCGACCGCAAGCAGAAACGCCGGGCCGTGCGCTTGGCGGCCGAGCATACGTTCGAGGCAGTCTTTCTGGCGTGGGTCGAGCATCGCCGCAAGGAACTCAAGGAAGGGCGCCAGAGCACCCTCTCGCAAATCCTGCGCATCTTCACCAAGGATGTCCTGCCGAGTTTGGGCAAGACCCCCATTTACGACATCACGCGTCCTCAGTTGCTAGAGTTGTTGTTCCGGATCGAGCAGCGCAAAGCCTTTACGACGGCTTAGAAAGTTCGTGGCTGGTTCCGCCAGTTGTTCCGCTACGCTTTGGTCGTGGTGGAAGAACTCGAGTCCAATCCCGCCTCGGATCTGGATGTCGTTGCGGTGCCCAAGCCTCCGGTCACCCACAACCCCTTTTTGCTCCTGGAAGAGCTTCCTGCGATGCTGCAGAAGCTGCGTGCCTACCGGGGGCGTAGCCCGCAAACCTAGCTCGGTATCCGGTTGCTGCTGCTGACGGGGGTGCGGACCGGCGAGCTGCGCTCGGCCACGCCCGATCTGTTCGACCTTGAATGGGGGCTGTGGCTTATACCGCCGCAGAACGTCAAGCAACTGCAAAACAACATGCGTAAAGCTGGCAAACGGCCGCAGGACGTGCCGTCCTACATCGTGCCGCTGCCCATCCAGGCTATCGAGGTCGTCCGCTACCTGCTGAACGAGGTCAAGCCGGCCCAGCGCTACCTGCTCGCACATCGCAGCGATCCGAAGAAGCCCATCAGCGAAAATACGCTGAACAGTGCCTTGCGCCGGATGGGCTATGAAGATCGTCTCACCGGCCATGGCATCCGCGGTACGATTTCCACGGCGCTGAACGAAATCGCGAAGTCAACTCCGAAGTGCGACACTCGCCTATGCAGCCTGAAGGTATTCTCGAAACACCACCTCAGGCTGCTTGAACCCGAGGCATTTTCGCGGCCTCAGGTTTAACCGTTACTCCGCCTGGCGGACATCCTCGTCAGAGATCGTTCGAAGATCCGTACCCTTCGGGATTGAATAAATGCTAACGGAGTTTGGGTAGATATCCAACCGCAAGACAGTGTCGCTTTAAGCATAAGGCCTGAGCCGGATCTAATTTGACCCGGCCGGGGCAAAAATGCCACAACAAAAATGTACCTTTCGCAAGTAAAGAATCAGAATGATCATCTTTGGATGACACTATCCTGAGGCGCAGGGATAAAAAGAGGAGATTGATCAGTTCGAATCGGCATAATGACACTTGATGTCATATTTTTTCACCAGCTTGCCGAGAGAGCGGCGCTCCTTTCCAGCCATCCTGGCAGCCTCGCTGATATTACCCTTACAATGCCGCATCAGCGCTTCCAGATAATGCCGTTCGAAGCGCGAAATGGCTTCGGCCTTGGCATCCTGAAATCGCATGCTGAAAACCGAGCCATCAGGCGGAGAGATCTCATATTGCTCAAAATCACCGACAATATCTTCGAGCCGTATTGTATCGCCCGGTGCCGTCAGTACTGCTCGGTGAATACTGTTTTCGAGCTCACGAATATTGCCGGGCCAGTCATGCCTGTGCAGCCAGTTGCTCGCTTCAGCATCAAGGGACTTTGGAGAGATCTGATATTCATCGCAAAAGCGCGATATGAAATAGTCCGTCAGCAGATACAAATCCGTTCCCCGCTCGCGTAAGGCGGGCAATACAATCTTAAGGATATTAAGCCTGTACAACAGGTCCTTCCGAAACTCGCCGTTGGACACCATAGTGGTTAGGTCGGCATTGGTAGCCGAGATCACCCGTACGTCTGAACATCGCAACCGATCTGAGCCCAGCCGTCTGAATTCTTTGCTTTGCAGAAACCGAAGTAACGCGCACTGGCCTTTAAGGCTCAGACTACCGATTTCGTCGAGGAAGAGGGTGCCGCTATCAGCCTGTTCGACCAGGCCCCGCGTGCGGTCCCTGGCCCCTGTAAAGGCCCCCTGTTCATGACCGAACAGCTCATTTTCCAGCAGGTCGTCCGGTAGTGCACCGCAATTAACAGGCACAAAGGGACCGATTGCACGCGAGCTAATGGTGTGAATCGCGCGGGCTACCAGCTCCTTACCAGTACCATTTTCGCCCAATATCAAGACTGAAGCTTCACACCGCCGAAAGCGGCCTAGAATGGATTTGGTTTTGCGCAGGCTAGGACAGTCACCCACTAATCCATGAAAACTGTCGTCCTTGCCTCCTGACATCATATCCCCTTTTTATTCCTTAGGGTGGGAAGTCCATCGATAGACCGCTTAGGTACTACTAGAAGCGTTATGAATTTATAGTTCTCCAATCTGAGTAATTCAAATATACGTTTAGATCGAATGGTTATTTCAAGATTACTTACGTGTCAGAGCATGGTGAGCTTATTTGGACTACTGCAGCCATTCGTTAGAAGAGTTGTTTGATCTTGTCCTGCAGCAGTGGACACACCGTTAAGGCAGTAAACTAACCGAAGTGTCCCATGGCAAGACGAGCTGTTCCGATGAAGAAAACACCCACCCGTTACTCCCAGGCATACAAAAACGATTCGCTTGCATTGGCCGATTGCATCAGTGTAAATGCGGCGGCGCAAAAGCTGGACCTGCATTCCAGCTAGCTCTATCAGTGGCGAACCAAAGCTCAACAGCAGCAAGGCCTCTCCGAGCGGGAACAGGCATTGGCGGAAGAAAATGCCCGTCTCAAACGACAGCTCTCGGAAAAGTCAGAAGATCCGGAAATCGCAAAAAAAGCCGCGGTGTACTTCGCGAAGAGATTGAAATTGTCGTACGTGCTACCCGTCAACGCCAGGGGCGGTTTGGCTCACCACGATTGGTGTTGGCTTTGCACGATGCCGGCACCTGTGAGCCGCAAGACGGTCGCTGCCAGTTTGCAACGCCAAGGGTTACGAGCCAAGGCGGCTTGAAGTTCGAGGCGACAACGAACTCGCGTCAAATACTGTCGGTAGCGCCAAACTTGTTGTCGCAGGACCTTACCGCCATGGCCCCGAACCAAGAGTGGATTGGTGACATCAACCTATCTGGCGACGGGTAAAGGCGGGCTCTACCTGGCGGTACTGATCTTCATATCCTGGAAGCTTGATCTGGTCGAAGATCTGGCGCGAGAGGCCGTGTCGCTCCAGCTGGTGATGTAACTTCAGAAGAGTGGAGTGATTGGGGATCGCACCTTCCCGAGCTGAAGCGTCACTGTCAGCAGTTGGCTACCTCCCGCCATTGAACCATGAGTGTCGCACCATTTATCTAAATCGCCGAATCAATAGAAACTGGGTCGAATTTAACCCGGCTGGGTATATAGGCTGTGTGAAGTTAACCGCTTGATTTAAAATTGGTTCGCGAATCTTCTGGTTTTTATGGTGGGTTTGTTTAGACCCGTGCGAACTCGAATATAATAATAAATATTCTTTAAATTCAATATTTTATCATCAGCTTTCCGTTTGGTATGGAATATGCTGTATTTATTACGTAAATAGAAGATATGTTCATGTTGGATGTTTCTTGGAGTCAGGGGTTTTGTAAAAAAGGCAGCCTGCGTATACCTAACATATGCGCCTATGATTATTGGTGATCTTCTTCCAAGTTTTGGCGAACGTAATGTATTGGCGGGATGTCGTGATCGTTATTGGTCTAACTCTTGGCTTTTATTCGAAATCAGCTTTCCGTATGTCTGGAGGGGCGGTAGCGTAGTTGCTCGGAGCCATTCGCCACCCCGCGGTTGCGTGAATGAGCAAACATTTCCCTAGATCTTATTATGTTTTTATGGATATGGGTTGTTTTGGACCCATTGTTGGGTCATCTTCCTCTTTGTATAAACTTATTTTATATCAAAGTCTTGGTTAAATGTACGTTGCTTTTATAATTCCGTCACTGGGTTTACTGATAGCCATCAGTTTTGTTTGAAGTTTAATAAATACAACTATTTTAAATAGTTGTTTTAGGATTCCTTACTGGAACAGAATTTGCCTATGCTAGGCTAAAGCATAGGCTTAATTGGTTATAAAATTGTCATGATTGTGGAATGTCACGTTGAGTGGATCAGTAGAAAGAAAAACACGTAAAATCAGACGTTAGTAGTGTCTTTATTTAACAGCTTACTGTTTTTTAATGAATTGTTATATATATGGAAAACGCAGTATTGTAACTGGCGATACGATGGCTTGGTTATTGATACGGGGTCATCGTTAAGAAGTAGGAGACAAGATTATGTCAGAGATAAACAAACAAGAAGACCTAGGCCTATATCTTTGGCGCGCAGGCGAAAGAGTTTCGCTGGTCAAGGATCCGGATCGTTTCACCGTGCGCTTGAAGCGCGGAATTACCAGAGAGAAGGTCGGGACAAACTACAACGCCGCCTACTGCCGTCGACTTCGCCGGCAGAATCTCGATGAGTACTCTGTCCAGGCAGAAGAGCGGGACGCCATCATGGAGCGCGTGCGTCGCGGCAGCGAAGTGGAGTTCGCCTCTCATGTTTATGCGCCGGTGGACGAACCCCAGGCAAAGGTTTATCCAATGGATGAGATCACGGTGCAGTTCCGGCTAGATGCTTCGGATAGTGACATCGAGGCGATCATGGCCGAATTTGGCTTGACGTTGGAAAGGGAAATTCGCGATGCTCCCCGTGTATACGTATTCAGAGTTGGCCCCCAGGCGACCGAAAACCCGATCAAGATTGCCAACCGGCTCGCGCAGAACGACAAGGTGATCATCAGCGAACCCAATGTGGCGATTGCTTCGCAAAGTTGCTACACACCCTCCGACACCCTGTTCCCCAATCAATGGCATTTATTCAATAGCGGAGGCCCGTTGCTCTCAACTGCCGGGCACATCGACACGGTACATGCCTGGGACCTGAGCCGCGGCGAGCGCTCGGTTGTCGTGGCCGTGGCCGACGACTCCTGCGATCTCCATCATTCCGATTTTCAAGCTGCCGATAAGGTCGTGTCTCCGCGGGATTTCGCTGGCCATGACTTCGAACCTTTGCCGGAGCTGGAGGATGACAACCACGGTACGGCTTGCTGCGGTGTGGCGGTGGCAGAGGAAAATGGTATCGGTGTGGTAGGGGTTGCACCGGGCTGCGCCCTTATGCCGATTCGCACCAGTGGAATGATTGACGACAGTTCCATTGAAGACCTGTGTGACTGGGTCATAGATCACGGCGCCAGTGTGATGTCCTGCAGCTGGGGAGTAGCGGCCCGCTCCTTCAGCCTGAGTTTGCGTATGAACACAGCGCTGCACCGCGCGGCAACCGTTGGGCGTGGTGGTAGGGGCTGTGTGCTGGTATTTGCATCCGGCAACGATAACCGTCCGGTCAATGGCATTGTCGACGAATCCGGTTGGCCGAATAACCAGCCAAACGGCCCAACCCGTTGGCTGGCCGGTTTTGCCGCTCACGAGGACGTCATCGCCGTGGCTGCATCGAGCAGCCTGGCAACTAAATCCGCTTACAGCAACTGGGGCAGGGAAATCACTGTGTGTGCGCCTAGCAATAACGTGCCCCCGCGTACCTATCCCCGGGTAACAGTCCCCGTCAGTGGTCGAGGAATCGTCACCACCGACCGGGTCGGGCCGAGTGGCTATTCGAGCACGGATTACACCGCTGGTTTTGGTGGCACCTCAAGCGCTTGTCCGACCGTGGCTGGTGCCGCGGCCCTTATCCTCTCCGCTAATCCCAACCTGACGGCAGGGGAGGTGCGGGAAATTATGCAATCCACGGCGGATAAAATCATCGACAACAATCCCGATCCGCAACTGGGCAACCTTTTCGGCACCTATGACGGCAATGGTCATTCCCAATGGTTTGGATATGGCCGGGTAAATGCGTTCCAGGCGGTTACCGAGGCGCGGCGCCGATTGCAAGGTGCTACGGGGCAAATCGTAAGCGAAGCCTCCTCCCCTGAGCTCGCGATTCCCGACCACAGCGCTGTCGGTGCACGGGACACCATCCATATTGACGCCAGCGGTAGCCTTGCGTCGATCAAGGTCAGCTTGGACCTAACCCACACTTACATCGGCGACCTGCGTCTCACCTTGATAGCCCCCTCGGGCCGCGAGGTCGTGTTGCATGACCGCAATGG
Source organism: Marinobacterium rhizophilum DSM 18822 (assembly GCF_000378045.1). Taxonomy (GTDB): domain Bacteria; phylum Pseudomonadota; class Gammaproteobacteria; order Pseudomonadales; family Balneatricaceae; genus Marinobacterium_A; species Marinobacterium_A rhizophilum. The sequence goes on along the minus strand of NZ_KB899091.1, from coordinate 74,448 downwards.
TGGTTCGTCGGACAACATCCAGCGAAGCTATGACGTCACGACAACGCCTGGCTTATCGGTCCTCGCCGGAGAACCCATCGAGGGTGACTGGGTATTGTGGGTACAGGATCTGGCCGCAGTCGATCTCGGCACGCTGAACCAATGGGAGCTGGAAATCACCACGCAGGCCTCTACAGTGGTCGAAGTTGAGGAGTTTCCGGGCGTGTCAATTCCCGATAACGATCCGGCCGGTATCGAACGCTCCCTGAATGTGGCGGAAGACGGACAGGTCCAGGATGTGGAGGTATCGGTCGATATTACCCACACCTATATCGGTGACCTGGTGATATCGCTGGTCTCGCCGGCCGGCACCACCGTACCGCTCCACGTACGTACCGGTCGCTGGACCGACAACATCATCACCACTTACACAACGGCAAACCTGCCGGCCCTGCAAGTCCTGCACGGGGAGACCGTCCAGGGCGAATGGCGGCTGAAGGTGGCCGATATGGCCGGGGCGGATAAAGGAAAGCTCAATCGCTGGGGTTTGCGTTTGACCCGGAAGCCCTAGGGAAGCTCAGCATGAGTGTCGTACTTATTAGCTGAACCCCCGAGTCAATAGAAACTGGGTCGATTGTGACCCAGTCGGGTATATGGTCTGTGTGAAGTTAATCAATTGATTTAAAAATGTTTCGATCTTTTTTTGATTTTTTAATGGGTTTTTTTCGACCCGCACGAACTCCAGCATAATGGTTGATATTCTTTAGATTCAGTCTGTTGTAATCGGTTTTCCATTTGGTATGGAATATGCTATGTCGTTCAAGTAGAAAGAATATTTTTTCACGTTGAATGTCTATTGAGGCAAGTTGGTTAAAGCAAAGCTGCCTTCGTGTGCATAACGAATGCGCCTTTGATTCTTGGTGAATGTCTTACAAGTCTCGGCGAACGTAATATATCGGTAGCATGTCTTTGTTGTTATTGCTCTAATCCTTGGCTTCGATTCGATTTTTGTTTTCCATATACCCGGAAGGGCAGTAGCGTGTTTACTCGGCACTATTTCTCACCCTTAGCTTCAAGAATGAACAAACACCGCTGGCCGAAATAGATATCCTATTATCCGCAGATGCTTAGCCTCCTTTTTTTAAATTTGATGGAGAATTTCGTAATGTCCATATCGAGTGAAAAATTAAAAGTAGTTCGTCAGTCCGGATACCGCGCAACGCGGAAAGGCGGAAAAGCCGACGTTGCAGGCTGGTGTCCTCCCGGCGGCAGCCATTCCAAGAATTCAGACACCGGCGAACCGGCGGGTGAAGGGCCGATAGTCTTGTTTGGACCTGACGACCTTTTTGTCGTGGCTTTCGGACAAAAGACGCTTTCGGTATTCGATTTTGACGGGCTAGGCGACGGCAGCGAGCCGCTGATCTGGACGAAGCTCGACGCGAAAATCGTAAAAGCCTATGCCACAGGCGGGGCAACGCCGCTGCTGCTTTATGCCATCGACGTGGACGGGCAGGCATGGTCGATCGATTTCCGGCCGCGTTCCGACTGTCCCGACACAAAGGGAATCTCGACGGAACCGCGGGTGAAGCGGATCGCAGAAGACGCGGAGGGCCCGGTCAACGAGATTGTCGTGTTGCGGCGGAAGCTGGTGCTGCGCGTGACAGGACGCGAAAGCGGCAGTGAGCTGATGGAGATCGACAGGCGTACCGGTCTTGCGGAGACGCTCGGCACGCTCGATCTAGACGGTGACCTGACGGCCCTGGACCCGGCGCGGCACAACATCCTGCTGGGCCGTCATAAGGGAGAGTTGCGGCTTATCCTGACTGGGGAGGACAGCGTGCGGGGCGGTATCGAGACACATCGCTTTGACGTTGACCGGGTGACGGCGGCGGCCGTGGCCAATGGAACCCACTTAGTGCTCGCGCGGAAGGGCGGGCTGATCGAGAAAAGGGACATGCGTGCTGCGCTACCAGAGGTGGCGGCACGCCTAGCAGATCCGCTGGCGCGAGTCTGCTACGTGTTGAGGACGCTGCTCCAGCGCTGCGGTTGCGACTGTAAATGCGGGCCCGGCACCGGCGAAGACGACGACCGGCCGCGAGATCCGAACGAACCCTGCGACGATCGCCACTCGGCAAAGGTCGGTTTCACAGTCCATCGTTTCCATCGGACCGGCGGCCACCTCGTCGCGCTCAGTGCATCGGCGACACGGATGGCGGTGCTGGACCAGCGGCTGAATGTGCAGTTCGAGCGCAAGCTCGACCGTGCTGGGGCGGAGATTTCTGAGGGGCAGACCCACACTCAGAGTCTACTGATCCGTCTGCCACGAAAGGCACAAGTTGAGGCATGGCGAGTCGCCGACTACGTGGCACAACTTGGACCACGGCTGCCGGACGATTTCGGCACTCTGAATCCGGTGCCGGCCTCCTCGGTAACCTACTGGGGGCGCAAGAACCCGCGTGCGGCGCTAAACCCGACGCTGCAAATCTGCATTTTCCCGGTGATCGACAGTGGCCAGACTTACGGCGACGCCGACATGACCGAGCTTATCGACCAGGTCTCAGCCAAGATCTTCGCGACCGTGGACGACTACTACGACGAAAACAGCTTTGGCGATATGGCCATCAACTTCACGGTCTTCGGGCATGATATCGGTGGCGCGCGCAGGCCACTGGTGCTTCCCCAGGCCCAAGCCAGCTATTGGTGGGACGGTTTCAGGGCAGGTGGGCTGCAGGCAGTGGTGCCAGCAGACTGGTCGGATCCTGTTATTCTCGACGGGACGGAAGCGTTCGAGATGCGGGCCAACCCACGCGCGGGCGCTGTCAAGATATACGATATGCCCTTTGCCGCGATGTGGAGCAGCGCGAATCTTGGCAACTTTCCAGTTTCGCTGACTTTTGACGGCACCGAGACGCTGGAGCTGACAGTCGTGACGCAGACCGGCGACAACCATGTCCTAACACTGAACTTTCCGGCCACTACGCTGACCGTGAATCAGGGCGGTGACATCGCCGGGTTCCTCGGAGGTCTCGGCGATCTGCTGACCAACGCAATCCGCGCCGCCGAAGCCACGATAACAGGCAACCCCGTGCTGATCCAGGACATAGAGTTTCGGAGAATACGGACCTCCAGTGCCGATACCGCTTTCGGGCGCGCGCAGGGCCGGTTCCGGATCGCGTCGGCCGGCGGCGCAGCCATCCAGAAAGGCCAGATAACGGTGACCGGGCCTGGGGTGCCGGCAGCTCCCCTCGCCGCGCTCGGCCTTTCGGCGGCCCACATCCCGGGGGTGCTGGATTCCAGCGGTGCCGTCAGCGCATTTTTCCGTGAGAGCCTGCGAGCGGCTCAAGCCGATGCCGGCGAAGGCATCGGCGGTACCATGGCCTATTTCAATACTTCTGTGACGACGGATTTCGATGCCGCCGCTCAGGAGATTACTGTCGGGGTGAACCTCACAGCCGATACAGGCGGCCAGCTCGCTACAATCGAGCGGCTGTCAAGCTCGGAGCTGGCAGGCACCGGGTGGGACGTCGCCACGCCGAATCCCGGAAGCGAGAGCGGGCCAAACAACTCCAACGCGCTGCGTCACGCGATAGACCTCGCCGACGATACCTTTACGGCAGCGCTCGATCACATCCGAGCAACTACCGCATGGGACCGGAGTACGGTCGAATCGATGTTCGATAATTTCGACGTGATGATGATCGCGCATGTCGGTGCGCCGCATCCCGGCATCCCGCTCGCCGACCAATGGGCTTGCAACGACCCAGCCGATTTTGGCAGCAAACGCATGTACGCCCGGGGGCACTTTGCCACCGATAAGAACCCGCCCGGTGGGGAGGATCCAGTGCAGATGGGCACCGCGACGATCATCGGTCAGCGGTTCAACGCCTTCAACAATCCGCAAATGACCAACCAGGCGGGCGTGATGGCCCACGAAATCGGGCACGCGATCGGTTTACCCGATCTCTATGCGGCGAACGGTTATCGCGACGACGTGGGCTACGTCGATCCCTGGGCGATGATGGCAGGAGGCAATTCGAACTTCCACCACTTCTGCGGCTGGTCCAAGTGGAAGCTGGGCTGGATTGCCGATGACCCGCATCCGAACGTCAACCGCACAATATTCGTTGATCTGCCCTCGTCCACGGGCACCTCGGTGACCGAAGCCTGGCTAGTCCCGGTGGAATACTGGGACAACGCCATACGCAACGACGTAAGAAACGAAGTGGGTGGATCAGTGCCGATCGGACAGTTGATGAAACTGAACCTGGGCAGCGACGGTGGTGTCACGGCATTTCTGGAACTCAGGGCGGAAGGCTCGAACTTTTCGCAGAACCTCAGCCCGGAACCGACGGTGATCGCCACCAACGGGCTCGATCCGAATTCCGACCGGCACTGGGCGGTGAACGGGCTCTACCGGCGGTCGGTGCATCTTCTGAACGACGGTACCGAGCTGCGAGCGATCAACGACACTTGGGATTTCGCGGCCGCGCCGGAGTTTCCGGTCAAGGGCTGCGTGGCCGAGGTCGCCGACATCCGTACGGTGCGCGGGTCAATTCCGGTCTACCGGGTCCGTGTCGAGCGCGAGCAGGTCGAATATATCGACCTTTACTTCCAGGATCACGTGCCAAGCTGGAAGAGCCCGGATATCTGGGTCGATTGGCCGGGCGACAACCCGGACCCAACGGTCCCCCGCGTCTATCCTGTCGGAACGCCGACCGATCAGGGAGAGACTGTGCGCTTTCCCAACACCGGTATCGAGCCGCACTATGTAGTGGCACGGGTCCACAATGCCGGCAACGTCCGTGCCGAAGACGTCAATGTTCGCTGGTTCGTCTGTGATCCGCCGGGGGCGGGCGATGACGGCCGATGGATCAACCGCGGCACTCAGGTGATATCGGAAGTGGGCCCCGGGACCAACGAGATCGCGGTCTTCGACTGGCAGGTCGACAATTCGACTAACGTGCACCAGTGCATGAGGATGGAGATCATCGACTGGACGATACCCAGCGAGGTCGATCCGGCCACGGGCGATACGGTGGCACTGTCCTCCGACGACGTGAAGCTGCAAAACAACAACGCGCAGCAGAACGTCTTTGACTTCGAGGCGCTGACGAGCTCGCCTTACCCGCCGATCAACTTTCCAATGCAGGTCCACAACGACCGGGTTGGCACCGAAATTGCCGCTTTGGTTCCGAGCGGTTTGCCCTATGGATCGAAACTGACGATTTCACCGCGTGAGCAGGCGATTCCGTCGGGCCAGGCACGGGTGTTCAACTGCAAGCTCGAGTTGGACGATGCTGTGATCCGGCCGGGTTGCGACAACGACAGCGGCTTTCTGCTGACGGCGTGGCGCAGGGCTGAGGAAGCCGACGAGATCTGGGGCAGCTGCTTCTACCATATACGCCCGCGGTTCCGGACGAACCTCGAATTGGTGCAAGGCACTTGGTTCCACGGCAGGGTCGTCGTTCACGGCTGGCTGCACGTGTTGGCTGATACGGCTATCGACCTCACCGACGATCAACCGCTGGCCGCACGAATTAGAATGCTGATCGATGGGCCGGAGGGAGCCCCAGTCTGGCGCGCCGCGCCAATCCAGTCTGATGGCAGTTTTTTCCTCGACACTACAATCGAGAAGGGGAAAACGATGGTGGTGGAGGCTTGGTTCGACCGCACAGATCGGCTTGGCTCTTCGGTGTCGAACGAGATCACGCTGAAACAGGGCTCTATTAACCCGGCGGGTTAATAGTTAAAAAGGGATATTTCATCATTGGCCGCAGGCCAATGCGAACGCCACAGAAACCAGCATATCCGCGCCCCTGCACCCGTTTCTGTGGCATGACTGTAAACCTCCCTGTTTTAGTGCCAACTATTTTATTAAAGTTCATCCGTACTCGTCATGGGAGCGAGGGCTGAACGAGAATTTTAACGGTCTGCTACGCCAGTACATCCCGAAAGGTACGGATCTGCGAACGATCACTGAAGAGGATGTCAGGCTGGCAGAGAAGCGGTTGAACCTGAGGCCCCGAATAATGTCTCCAGTTCAGACAGCCTGAAGTGGTATTCCACGAATACCTTCATGCTTCATAGGGGAGAGTCGCACTTCAGAGTTGAATTCGCGCCTTCCTTGAGCAGCACTCCCGCTTCAGACAGCCACTGATTGATCTTGTCGAAGATCTGGCGCGACAGGCCTTGTCGCTCCAGTAGGTGACGGAACTTCAGAAGAGTGGAGTGATCTGGGATCACACCTTTCCGAGCTGAAGCATCACTGTCAGCAGTTGATTACCGCCCGCCGCTCAACCATGAGTGTCGTACTTATTATTTGAACACTTCAATCAGTAGTTACCTGGGTCGAATGTGACCCAGCCGAATATGTATGCTGTCTGAAGTTAACCGTTTGATTTAAAATTGGTTCACATATTTTATTGATTTTTGTGGTGGGTTGATTCAAACCCGCACGAACTCGCATATAATAATTAATATTCATTAAATTCAACCTATTATCATCATCTTTCCGTTTGGTATGGAATATGCTTTATCTGTTGCGTAGATAGAAGATATGTTCATGTTGGATGTTTCTTGGAGTCAGGGGTTTTGTAAAAAAGGCAGCCGCCGTATGCCTAATATATGCGCCTATGATTATTGGTGATCTTCTTCCAAGTCTTGGCGAACGTAATGTATCGGCGGGATGTCGTGATCGTTATTGATCTAACCCTTGGCTTTGATTCGATATCAGCTTTCCGTATGTCTGGAGGGGCGGTAGCGTAGCTGCTCGGCGCCGTTCGCCCGCGACGGCCGGCATGACTAAACACGATATTCAATAGGAGAACCGAGATGAATCCTAGGAAGGTATTACCACACTGTCAGAGAGTAATCCTTACAGCGGCAAGCGTTGCGTTGCTGGCGATTCCTGCATGGGCATGGAACCTAGACGCTAAACACATCAATGCCTTACGGCTTGAAAAGAGCGGGCAAATTTCATTTACTCTCTTCGCGAGTGGCACGGGTGGGAATGAATTTCTTTGCGGGGCTGCTGGCGCTTCACGAGCTCAGTGGTTTTTTATTACCCCTTGTGGATCAACAAACGCACAGTGCATTGCTGCGGTAAATCGGATGTCGAATACTCTTTTAGAGGCAAAGATGGCGAGAAAAGCAGTCCATGTGCAAAGGGAGGGGTGTAATGTGACTGAGGTCGCCCTGAAGCCCTGAAGGGTCCCGCAGGCTCGCGATGAAGCCTGCGCTATCCAATGTCTGAAGGAAATCAGCACAACAAGGCCATCAACCGACTGCCTACAGCGTCTGCTAGGGAAATGGGATGGACTCCCATTTTCCTAATCATCTCCGTACGAAATGCTCACATATAATAAAACGCACCGATGGTTGTTTGGGACATGATGTAAAGCGCGACGGTGCGGCTGACGCCGATGATACAGCCTGCATGATTACGCTAAGGATAGCTTCATTCGACGAAAATGGTTCGCCGATTGAGGCCGATCGTCTGCAGGTCGATGATATAAAGTTGGTAATTAATGGAATAGACTGTGCGAATACTCTAGCCAGCTGCAGATTTCTCGGATTAAAGTTGAATTGTTAATTTAAATATTTCCTAGGTGGGGGAGAGAACATGTCTTACATATTGAAATCACTCTCAAAGTGTTCGATTTTTTTTGTGGCGATCATAATTGCATCTTGTGATATGTCACCATATGTAAATATAGGAAAAACCAAGCCGCCCAGCCATAGTAGCGGTGATTATGAGCAGGTCGAGTCGCCACGTCCACAATCAACTCCGGAACCCAGCCGCGCCAATGTTGGCAAGGTGAAGGTAGAGGCCTCCGGGGTCTATGTAAACGATCAGCCAGTCTATGGGGTGGTCCAACTTTTCGATGGCGACGATGTACGAACAGACAGTAGTGGTTGGGCCACCATCTATTTTAACGTTGGTGGCTCGGTGCGTTTACCACCGAAAAGCGATCCTCTCCTTCGATTGGTTGCGGAACTTGGTTGCTTAAGCTCACAACTCGTGGCATACATAAAGTATGGCGATTTCAGTTTTGAGGAAGTTACCGAAGTCTGTATCTGTGATAAACAATTAGGATTCTGTGCAGAACCGGCAAGTGATTTTCGTATAGTTGTCGATAATAGACGTGCCAGCATCACGGTCTCAAAAGGCTCTTTGCTTGTCTCGCTTGGTTATCCACGTCCATACGAAAGACATAAAGTCTTGCAGGGGTTTGGCATGATCGTGGAAAATGGCAAGTCTTCAAAACCCCAACGTATTGTACAATAATAGTATCCCCTATTTTTTAAGAGAATAGACCGTGTCGGATATTATTTCCATTATCAAGGGATATGCTGGGCCGATCAGTCGATTTCTTAAAACGCAATTTCATATTTGGATTTCAGTGGTTTTAAATCCACTAAATTACATATCCAGTATTGATATGAAATCGAAAGAAATATTTTTGCCGACTTTAGGTTTTTGCTTATTTATTTACATAATGTCAATTTTTATCGCAGCCACGAGGCTTTATGCTTACGGAGGTATTGATTTTTTTGATATTCGGTTCCTAGTCATGGACTTCACTTTAACTTTACTTTGTTTCTCCCTTGTAGGCTTTACCATGTACGGTGTCGGTAAGGTATTTGGAGGCAAAGGCAGTTTCCAAGAATGCTTTTTATCGGGTTTATATGTTTGTGCTTTTTGGCCACTATTGCAGATTTTTGATTACCTTCTTCATCCAAGTCTTGATATATTTGATAAACATCAATTGGCAATCTTAAGACTTGTCGTATTTTTGTTTTTTACTACCTTAATCGTGAGTTTTCTCACTTATAAGATCTACCCGGTCTTCGGTTATATACATAGATTTGGAAAGGCACGTGCCATCATTGCAACATTGATCCAACTTATGCTTGCTTCATTCCTAATGCTGATATTTTTAGTAGGTTTTTTTAAGGGTCTAATTCCCAGTGCTTGATACTTATGTCAGTCACTATTTCACCTTCAGCCCCAGTGGGCGAACGGTGAACTATTGTGATAACTAGGGAAATGGGATGGGCTCCCTCTCCTACGGGATCTATGTGCCAGATTGGAAGTTTACGCAACCAATCGTAAAGAAGGAGCCCATCATGGAAATTATGCGCATTGGTCTCGACTTGACCAAGAGTGTTTTCGAAGTCTTTGGCGTTGATGAGCAAGAACAACAGGTCCTGTGTAAGACGCTCAAGCGTAACCAGGTAATGGAGTTTTTCGCTCTGCTCCATCCTTGCATTGTCGGCATTGAAAACTGCGGCAGTACCCTCCAGTGGGCGCGAAAGCCCCGCAGTGTTGGCCATGGTAGTAATATTTTTATACCTTCCCATTCCAGAATGGTTTTTTCAGGCTGTGCTTCCAATCGGAAAAATTGCCCCTAGACCGTCTGTCGAGTAAATGCTGCCGACCTCCATCGTCGTCTTATTTAAGCGATTACGAAGTCTGGCATTGTAAACCTAAATTAAGATTCAGTAGAACTTGGTTAAAAATGAGGGATATTCACCATGACTTTCAAAGAGCAATTCGAAGAGTCAACGGGATGGAATACCGTCGATACCAACCGAAGGTTAACAGCATCCGGTGGCGAGGAATTCATTGAGTTTTTAAAAGAAAATCGCGTTCAAACTGTTATCCGCTACTATGCCAGTACGCGCCGAGCGAAGACGATCTCGCCAGACGAGGCCAAGCTCATCTCTCGCGAAGGTTTCGCCATCCTCCCGGTTTATCAAGATAACAATCGAACAGCCTCGGATTTCGGCGAGCAAAACGGTGTCAAAAGTACCAATCGTGCTGTTGAGTTTGCCAATCTGATTGGTCAACCCGACGGTTCCACTATCCTTTTTGCCGTAGACCAAGACTTTACCGCCGACATCGTCGACAGCCATATCGTACCCTATTTTAAAGGCATCAAGAGTGAGCTGGTACGGCTAGGGCGGCACTTTCGCATCGGTGTCTACGGCAGTGGCCATGTATGCCGGACCCTGATGAACAAGGGGCTTGTACAAGTCTCGTGGCTCTCCATGTCCAGAGGATTTACCGGAACCAAAGACTTTTTCTTCAGCAGCGATTGGATGCTGCGCCAGATTCCGTTGGATAAAAAACATCCGTCCGGATTCTCCTACGACCGAAACCTGATGCGGGTACCGCAGAGCGAGATCGGCGCCTTCGTCGTCGACGAACAAGACCGCGGGACCATCGTCGGCGGCTCGATCGATCCCCCGGGATCCGAACCCGAACCACTAACTGGCACTGTACCGTTTCCCGGTCACACCATCTCGACCGAATCTGGCGACGAACCGTCACTGATCCAGGTCATTCAGCGGCGGCTCATCGAGGTAGGATATGGGCCGCTAACCGTGGACGGTGACTTTGGCAGCATGACGCGCAACGTGGTGCGCGACTTCCAGGCCGAGAACGACGACCTGAACGGCGAGGCGCTGGAGGTTGACGGCAAGGTGGGCCAACTGAGCTGGGAGGCCTTGTTTGCAACCGACGGCATTGAAGCCCCTGTGCCTGACGTCAGTGACGTTTCGGACCTCGGCCAGGCTTTCCTGGAAATCTGCCTGTCTCAGGAGGGTGTCAAAGAAGACCGTCCCTTCAAAAACCGGGGACCGCGCATCGACTCTTACATTCGCGCGACGGGACTCAAGCCCTTTGCAGGCAACTTTGCCTGGTGTGTTGCTTATATGTACTGGTGCGCCGTCAAGCTTTGCGAGCAGAAGAATGTCGACAACCCTGTGCCTAGAACGGCTGGCGTACACCGGCTCTGGCAGTTGGGCCAGAGTACCGCACTCACCGTGGTGGATGACGACGAGGCGAATCCCGGCACTGTACGCCCGGGTATGATGTTCTTTATCGATAAGGGAAACGGACAAGGTCACGCCGGCGTGGTTATCGCAGTCGAGGGCGACCGCATAAAGACTATCGAAGGCAATACCAATGGCGGCGGTGTGCGTGAGGGGCATGGTGTCTTCGTACGCAGTCGCAAGATCCAGATGTCCAGCCTGTTAGGGTATCTCGACTTCTGGCGCGAAGAATGAAGGTGCCCTTGAACAAAAGGAGCGCGGTCTGGCCCAGCTGATCCAAACCTCATGCGTTCCCATTGGTTACATCATTATTGTTAACTACGACCCAAAGGAGAATATTATGTCGAAAAACATTGTGATATTTTCTGATGGCACCGGTCAGGAGGGTGGTAAAGGTTCAAATACGAACATTTACAAGCTATTTAACATGGTTGAAGATCGTACTTCACAGCAAATATCATTCTATGATCGCGGCTTAGGTACAGGGTGGCGAAAACTGTCTGGAAATATTGGCGGTGCTGGTATTTCAAAGAATATAAAAGAGTGCTACACATTTATTTTTGAGAATTTTGAAGCAGGCGATCAGATCTATCTGTTTGGATTTAGTCGTGGTGCAGCGACAGTTCGTAGCCTGTCGAGCTTTATCCATTATTTTGGGATAATGCCGAAAGCTCGTCCAGAGTTGATAGACAATGCTTACAAAACCTACCGAATTGAAGACGAATTTGAACGTGAAAGAAGAGCAAGTGTATTTCTATCGGCTCATCACACAATGTGGACAAAAATTAGGTTTTTAGGTTGCTATGATGCTGTTGCGGCATTAGGTATGCCATTTAAAACTATCGATGTGCTAATAAGCTTGATTCCCGGTTTAAAACATGTATTTCATAACTTTAAGTTAAGCAAAACTGTTGAGAACGCTTATCAGGCCTTAGCCATCGATGACGAACGACAGATTTTTCATCCGATACTATGGGATCCAGAAATTTTATCGTATCAAACTGTTAAACAAGTATGGTTCTGTGGAATGCATACCGACGTCGGGGGTGGTTATAGCGAACAAGACTTGTCAGATATTCCGTTGATGTGGATGAAGGATATGGCTGTTAAACATGGGCTTGTGATATATCCGCAAAACACTGTTTCTATTCATGGTGATGTGAACGGGTGCATGCACAATTCTCGTGGCAAAGGCTGGACGAAATTTTATCGTAAGAAAAGGCGCTTTTGGGATTCAAAAAGAGCAGACAAGCCTATTGTTCATAGTAGTGTCTTGCAACGTAAGAAAAGTGTTAATAACGAGGTTAATCCAGTTTATAAACCATGGATATTAGAGCGCGAATATGAAGTGGAACAATAATCTATAACGCGTCCTTCAAGCCCGGCTATAAAAAATAGCGGCGCGTCTTATGGAGGCCGTCAGGCGCACACTTAAACCATTTTGTTGACCATTAGTCCTGCAACGGAGGATAGAGAAATGGATCGCACTACAATTCATCCATTGTGCGCTAGTCAAGCACATCACATCGACCTGCATCTGTGGCGCGGTGCGCCCCAGAACCTGGACGAAACCCGCCCCGTCCAAATACTCGTGAATCAAGGCTACGTAGTCGGCTTCTGTCCAGAGCGCCTTCAGCCTGCATGGTCTGCGTACCGGGTTGCCCATGCCGATGACGATGTCGACTACGACCGACCGCTGATGTACTACGACGACTTGCGGCTCGACGACGAGCATCGCATCGGCAGACGGACATTCGGAAAGATTGGCGGGATCCAGCTCAACGTTGGGCACATGACACCCAACGAGGTCATCAATCGGCAGTTCGGACGTCTCGCGCAGATGGAAACGTTTCTGATGTCGAATATGAGCCCCCAATACGCTTCCCTCAACAGCGGCGTGTGGCTGAAACTCGAGACTGCGATCCGTGAGATCAAGGACGAGCCCGGAAAGGATCACGTGTGGGCCATTGTCGGGCCGGTGTTCGGCGAGGAGCCAGCGTCGATCAACCGCGGGCACGGCAAACACCTGCTCATCCCCGACGCCTACTTCTGCGTTATCGTCGATCCACACACCTATCCATATGATACTCCGTCGAAAGTCCAAATCGATTGCTTCATCATTCCGCAAGAAGCACCGCGCAATTCGAACCCGGACGACTATCCGGCGACCCTCGAAGAGGTTGAGGCGGCCACCAACCTGAGGTTCTTCGCTTCCTGGGGTCGGGATCTGCCTCTCCAATTGGAGATGCAGGAGGTGTCGGGTCACGGGAGTCGCCTGATGCAAGTGCTCAAGCAGAGGAGAAGGGAGTCGGAATCTGCGGGCGGGGGGATCGAGAAGGCGCGTCGCGAGGCCAAGACGATCGATGGGCTCATCGAGGTGCTGAAGACCGAAGCGGCTCAGATCCAGATTCAGATTCAGGGGCGTGCACTGACCGACGAAGAAATCGCGCGCCTGCGGACAATCCAGCACACAATTTCATGGCTGCTCCAAGCCCGTGGTCTTTCGAGCCCACCGATACAGTCTGTTCGGCCCACGAACTTCATCACTTACAAAATCACCGCTGACATGGACGACAAGCTCAAAAAAGGGGCGCGAACGGCTTGCAACTTCTGGAATCGATTCGTACACCCGAAGTACTCGATCGTGATTCGCCTTGGAACATTCACACAGAGCAGCAACACCATCGCCCGTGCCTACAAGCCCTATGCGAATGACGGAGTCCGATACGGCCGAGTGGAGTTCAACACCAAGTACCTTGGTCAGTTTACGGAGAATGAAATCGCCGGAACGATCATTCACGAGATCGGCCACACACTGGGAATCGGCTGGGAAGAGTGGGACGAGTTGTTTGACCGAAGCACGGGCAAGTTCAAGCCTGAGGCAGTATGCCGGCTGCATGCGCTCGAACAGATGGAGGTTGAGCTGGACGGCGGTCCCGGCACGGCCTTCGCGCATTGGGATGAACACAGGTTCGACAACGAACTGATGACTGGCTATCAGGACCACAGCGAGTATGTGCTGCCCGTCACGATCGACCTAATGCAGGTCCTCGGCCATGCAGTAAACGAGCACCTTGACACCAGGACGTTCCTTGGTGAACTGCTGCAGGATGCTGCCAGCATGGTGTTTTCGCGTCAGGATGAGGTTCGAAGCCTTGATCTTGAGCACTTCGAGGAAACTGAACTGTTCGAAAATATTCCCCACTGCTTGCAAACGGTCGATAGCTAAAACTATTTATAAAAATGCTTAGGAATGATAGATATACCATTCCAGCGAATAATCAATTAGCTAGAATAATCGACCATTGAAAAATGGCGTTTTAAGCAGCAGCCGCCTTTCGTTCGGGGTCACTTTTGAATGTTTTCAGCACACGAGTGAACATATCCCGCAACAATGGCGGTACTTTTTCGGCACAAAATAAACCACCGCAGCAACTTGCGCAGATTCCGGCCACCGGCGCTCAGCAGTACGTGGAGCGCATCGCCCAGAACACCTTTCAGGAAACACCGTTTCATCTTGCCGTCTGATTTCAGGTGCCCGATGACCGGCTCGCCACTGTTGCGTCGTCGCATTCGGCGCTTCTCCGATTCCGGCACATTGCGCTTCTGTCCCGCGATAAAGATCCGGATGTCGTCCACACCGGAACCGCGATAGCCGCGGTCAACGAAGCAGGTATCGGGCTTGCGGCCCGTCAATGCTTCCACCTACTGCAACAGATCCGCCAGCGTGTGGCCGTCGTACGGATTGCCTGGGTAGCTGCGAGCTACGACGATGAGGACTTCCTGGCGGTGACCGCAATACTGGCTTTGACGCCAAACTCGTAACGCTTGTGGGCTTTGCCCTTGCTGATGCAGGCTGTATAACTTGTTTTTGCTGTTGCGGGTTTGCGCCAACAGCTGCCTGACCTGGCGCAGACAGGACTGTTGCTTGTCGCTCAATATCAGCCCCAGGGCTTTGACCTGGCGCTCGAGGTCGCACCACACGCCCCAGAATGCCCTTCATTTTCTTGATCCCTTTCTCATTCGCTTGTACTAGAGCATGAGTTGCCGCGGAAATTGCTGGGATAATTCCCCCATGGAGAGAGTATTCCGGAGTCTGAAGTCCGAATGGGTACCTGCTACAGGCTATGCGGGCGTCCTTGAAGCTCAACGTGACCTTAGCCACTATCTAACTAATGCACCGCTACAACTGGCTGCGTCCTCATCAGTATAACGATGGCGGCTCCGCCGGCGAGAGCAGAATAAAAACTTAATGTACTGTCCGGTATTTGTTGACCACGACAAGGACACCGCCCTTTCACGGCGGTAACAGGGGGTCGAACCCCCTATGGGACGCCACTTCCTGACAGCCGATCGGCTGACGGGATCTTAAGCGGGAATAGCTCAGTTGGTAGAGCACGACCTTGCCAAGGTCGGGGTCGCGAGTTCGAGTCTCGTTTCCCGCTCCAAATATCTTCTTTCGAAATGTTAATGCTGTGCCAGTCTGATTGGCGACCCCCTTTTTATCTGTCGGGGTCACGACCGGAGCGCCGGCCGATTCAGTCTCGTTTCCCGCTCCAAGTTTTCAGAACCCAAGTTTCAAAACAGATCGTCGGGTCCGCGCCCGGAGCGCCGGCCGCCGGAATGCCGGCCACCGGAACGCCGGCCGGTTAGTCTCGTTTCCCGCTCCAATACATCCTATCGTGTTACATCAAAGACAGTGCCGACCCAGTAGGCGACCCGCCTTTTATTTGTCGGGCCCGCGACCGGAGCGCCGGCCGCCGGAACGCCGGCCGGGAAGGATGGGTGGAGTGATGCATCCTGGCGATCCTGAACGCTTTGCATGCTATGCGGGCATCACGGAACCCATCGAATCGATCGTATTGCAGATCGATTGGTGTCGGTTGGCACAGTGATGGCGGCGGGGCTCACTGACAGCGCCGTTGCACTGGCGGCTCCATGCCCGCTCCAAAATTTGGTCTGCAGACGTCCACTGGGGTCTGTAGGTCGTTGAAATGAAGCGCGAGCCTCTTTCTTTATTCCAACCGGGGCTGCTGAAATCCAGCTGCGGCCAGCTTTTTGAGGTCGGAATATGACTGAAAAAAAGAAGGGCGCGGACCTCAAATAAGCGAAGTCTCCGCGCCCTGTAAGTGAAGTGTGAATCGGCGGTTTTCCGCGGGTTTAGTAGAGCATCGTCTTGAACCGGTAAGTCAGATTAAGGCCCAGCTCGGTCAGTTAACTACCTTAACGATGTGTCCACTGCTACTGGGCAAGATCATCTTGCGTGAGCAGGTTCAGGGCGATCTGGCGGGCCGCCGCCAGATTCTACGCCGCATACCCCTGGCGGGCTCGGGAATGATCCTCAGAAAAGGCAACATCAAGTACCTAGTGCAGCTTATTCTCAACGTGCCAATGCTGGCGCGTGGCCTGTAGTACTTCGTCGCCGTCATGACTTTGCTGGCGATAAAATACCGTATCAGCGTCGTGCCTTTATGGGGCGCCTGGCGATCCAACATTACCAAACCCCAAATAGATACCCCCTGTCATGGGCGGTGCCGGTGCGGGTGGCGACGTCGTCGTCGCTGATCGTGGTCCGCAAGCGCCGGGTACGCAGCCAGCGGCCAAGGGCATCGGCCATCTGACGGCGGGTATCCCGGAATGCTGGGTCGCTGCCGAGGTCGTGCAGCTCGCTCGGGTCGTTCTGCAGATCGAACAGCTGGGGCTGGAAGTGTTCGTAGTGCACGTATTTCCAGCGTTCGTTCGTCACCATGAACACCCGTGTTTCATCCGGCGCGAGATTCAGGTGCTTGCGTGCATGACGCCAGGCATAGTCAGCTTCGCTGAAGGCGTACTCGCGCCAGTGGCTGATCGTTTCACCCGTGACGAGTGGCATCAGGGAGCGTCCTTCGAGGATGTGAGGCGCGGGCTGGCCACCGGCAACCTCAAGGAAAGTCGGTACCAGGTCGATAGATTCGACCAGCCTGTGACTGCGTGAGCCCCGGGTTGCGTCGGCGCATCGGTCCGGCTCGACGACGATCAACGGGATACGCACGCTCGGCTCGTGAAACAGTTCCTTTTCGCCCAACCAGTGATCGCCCAGGTAGTCGCCGTGGTCAGCGGTCAGCACGATCAGAGTATTGTCCAGTTGCCCCCGCGCCTCGAGGAAATCCATCAGCCGACCGATATGATGATCCAGCTGGCTGATGAGACCCATATAGGCCGGAATCACCCGCTCACGTACCTCGTCGCGGCGGAAGTTGCGGGACTCATCGTGCTGCATGAAGGCCTCAATGACCGGGTGCGGCTGGTCCAGTTCCGCCTCTGAGCGTTTGGCCGGCAGGATATCCGCTTCGCTGTACATGTCGTGGTAGGGCGAGGGTGCGATGTAGGGCCAGTGCGGCTTGATGTAGCTCAGATGCAGGCACCAGGGCTGGTCGCCGGTCTCGTGAATGAAGTCGATTGCCCGGTCCGTAGTGTAGGCGGTTTCCGAGTGCTCTTCCCGGACCCGGGCCGGGCGGTTGCAGTGACGCATCTTCCAGCCGCTGAGGACCTCGCCGTCCGGACCTTCGACCGAATTGGCGAAGTCGTGCCAGGGGTTCGGACTGTCGTATCCCTGCTCGCGCAGATAAAGGTTGTAGGGCAGGTCCGGATTGGCGGACTGGTCCGGGTGCAGGCCGTCATCCCGTTCGAAGGGTTCGAAGCCACACTGGCTGAGCAGGACGCCCCGCGAGGACTGCGGATCGATACCCAGGCGCTGCATGCCTTCGGTGTCCTCTTTCATATGGGTCTTGCCGACGACAGCGACGCGATATCCCTGCGGACGCAGGAAATCGCCAATGGTCAGTTCGCTGATCCGCAACGGCACGTTGTTATAGCTGGCGCCATGGGTAAAGGCGTAACGACCGGTATAGAAGGACATACGCGACGGACCGCAGACCGGCGCCTGGCAGTAGGCGCGGGTGAAATTGACACCTCGGGCGGCGAGGTTATCGATATTGGGGGTGCGAATCGTCGGATGACCGTTGCACCCCAGATAATCGGCTCTTAACTGATCCGCCATGATGAACAGAATGTTGCGGGGCTTCGTCATAAGTCACTCTCTCTGACCACAGAACGCTGCTTTTCAGGACACCTTCGATACAGCGATCATTGATTCCTAATTCGGGCCAAGCCTACTGCGGCAACCGGTCCGATGCTTATCGATACTTTAAATTCTGAAGCCGTAAACACAATCCTGAGTTGCACTAGGTGAAACTCAGGATTGTGTGCCTCGATTTAACTGCCTAGAGTGCAACGACGAGATAGGCGATGGGTCTGATTGTTGTGACCCTGTCGATTTGACGCAGGAACCGGTCCGAGTGACCCCGGAAAGCCGGTTCGATAATAAATGCAATGGGTCCTGAAGGAGTCGAGGCTTTGGCCGTTTCACATAACCCTCTAGTAGAAAAGCACCGTTCGTTTCTGACCCGCCAGCAGAAAATGCTAATCGGCGATTCCTGGGTCGATGCGGCTGCAGGCCATACGCTGGCGGTGCTCGATCCGTCGACCGGCCAGGAAATCACGCGCATCGCCTTGGCCGACGAAACCGATATCGATCGAGCGGTGGAAGCTGCCCGGCAGGCGTTTCGCGATCCGGCCTGGGCGGACATGAAACCCACCGCGCGACAGAAGCTGTTGCTGCAACTAGCCGATTTGATCGAGCGGCATGCCGATGAGCTGGCGGAACTGGAGTCAATAGACAACGGCAAAGTCGCCGCCGCTGCCCGTATGGCGGATCTCAATGGCACCATCGAATTCGTGCGCTACATGGCGGGCTGGGCCACCAAGATCAGTGGCGAGACACTGGATGTTTCGGTTCCGCGCCTGCCGGACGGCAAGTTCTTCGCCTACACCAAACCGCGCCCGGTCGGTGTCGTTGCGGCGATTGTGCCGTGGAATTTCCCGCTCATGATGGCGATCTGGAAAGTGGCACCGGCCCTGGCGACGGGCTGCACGGTGGTACTCAAGCCCGCCGAACAGACCTCGCTGACGGCTCTGCGTCTGGGCGAGCTGGTGCGCGAGGCGGGGTATCCCGCCGGCGTGCTCAATGTAGTGACAGGTCTGGGCGCTCAGGCCGGTGCAGCGCTCGTCGAACATCCCGCTGTCGACAAGGTCACCTTCACCGGTTCAGTCGAGACCGGCAAGCTGATTGGTAAGAGCGCGGTCGAGAGTATGAAGCGATTCACGCTCGAACTCGGCGGTAAGTCGCCGATGATCGTGATGCCGGACATGCCTGTCGAGCAGGCCGTTCAGGGCGCGGCCAACGCCATTTTCTACAACCAGGGCCAGGTCTGCACCGCCGGCTCCCGGCTCTATATCCATCGTTCCATCTTCGATGAGGTCACCCGCGGCATCGCCGACCACGCGGCGCAACTCACCGTGGGGCCGGGCCATGATAGCGCGACCCGGATCGGTCCGCTGGTCTCGGAAGAGCAGGCCCAGCGCGTCTGCCGCTATGTCGAGATCGGCCGCAGCGAAGGTGCCCGGGTGCTGACCGGCGGCGAACGGCTCGACCGGCCGGGGTATTACGTCAGCCCGGCGGTGCTGGTCGACGTCGACAACCGCTCGCGTGTGGTATGCGAGGAAATCTTCGGTCCGGTGCTGACGGCCATGCCGTTCGATACCGAGGAGGAGGCGATCGCGCTGGCGAACGATTCGCGCTATGGGCTGGCGGGCAGCGTCTGGACCCGCGACCTCGCCGTTGCCCACCGCATGGCCGAGCGTGTCGAGGCCGGTATCTTCTGGATCAACTGCCACAACGTTCTCGATCCGAATCTGCCGTTCGGCGGCGTCAAGGCTTCCGGTATCGGCCGCGAACTCGGCAAGGCATCAATCGACGCCTATCTGGAAACTAAATCGGTAATGATGCGACTGGCCTGAGCGGTCCCGCCTGAACAATAAGAGGAAATACTGAGATGAACAACAAGCCGGAATCGAACAAAGACAAAGACATTGCGTACGTGATCCACCCGCATACCAATTTCCGTCTGCACGAGCAGGTGGGCCCGTCGATCATCGAGCGCGGGGAAGGGGTCTACATTGTCGACGACAGCGGCAAGCGGTATATCGAGGGCGTTTCCGGGCTCTGGTGCACCTCGCTGGGGTTCAGCGAGCCGCGCCTGGTCGAGGCGGCGACCCGCCAGCTTAATACCCTGCCGTTCTGTCAGAATTTCGCCCACCGCTCGAGCCAGCCGGCCATCGAACTGGCCGAGAAGCTGATCGAAATTGCGCCGGTGCCGATGTCCAAGGTGCTGTTCCAGTGCTCCGGCACAGAAGCGAACGATACCGCCATCAAGCTGGCCTGGTATCACCACCGCGCCCGTGGCAACGATCGCAAGGTCAAGGTCATCGGCCGGGCCCGCGGCTATCACGGCACCGGTGTAGTAACGGCAGGTGTCACCGGGCTGCCCCATTTCCATATGGAGTTTAACCTGCCCCTGGACTGGGTTCTCCATACCGACTGCCCGCACTATTACCGCTTCGCCGAGGCGGGCGAGACCGAGGAAGATTTCGCGACCCGGCTGGCTGACAACCTGGAGCAGATGATTCTGCGGGAAGGACCCGAAACCATCGCGGCGTTCTTCGCCGAGCCGGTGATGGGTGTGGGTGGCGTGGTGATTCCGCCGGCGACCTATTTCGACAAGATCCAGCGTGTGCTCAAGCGCCACGATATCCTGCTGATCGCCGACGAGGTGATCTGCGGCTTCGGTCGAACCGGTACCATGTGGGGCACCCAAAGCCAGCAGATGCAGCCCGACCTGATCACCTGTGCCAAGGCGCTGTCTTCCTCCTATCTGCCGATCTCCGCGGTGCTGATTTCCGAAACGATTTACGCGTCAATGAAGGCCCAGACCGACAAGGTAGGCATGTTCGCCCATGGTTATACCTACGGCGGCCATCCGGTTTGCGCCGCCGTGGCGCTGGAAACCCTGAAGCTGTACGAGGAGCGCAATATCCTGGCACAGGTGCAGGAAAACGGTGCCTACATGCTGCAGCGGCTGAACGAATTCGCGGACCATCCACTGGTCGGCGACGTGCGCGGCGTCGGCATGCTGGCCGGCCTCGAACTGGTGCGGGACAAGGCGACGCGTGCGCCGTTCGACGTGCCGCAAAAAGTTGCTGGTTTCGCTGCGCAGGCCGCGCAGGATGAGGGGCTGATGATCCGGCCGATCGCCGGCGAGACCCTGGCGTTCGCGCCACCGCTGATCATCAGCCGTAACGAGATCGACCGGATGATCGAGATGACGGCGACGGCGTTGGATCGTACGCAGCGCTGGGTAGATGAAGGGCAGTGATGTGATCAGGGCACGGACGCCAACCCAACCCATTCGCCGGCAAGCCGGCGAATCAGGCTGATAATAAAGCAATAAGAAGACCTGGAGAGTTAGATGAAAACTATCAAGACTGTAATGCAAGTGATGCTGTTGGCCGTTGCGGCGACCGTTGGACTGTCGTCGGTGGCGCAGGCCGAATATCCGGAGCGGCGGATTCAGATCATCAATCCATGGGCGCCCGGCGACTCGGAAGACATCATCATGCGCAAGGCGGCCGAACACATGTCGGAGGCGCTCGGTGTGCCGGTCAAGGTGATTAACCGCACCGGCGGCGGCGGCGTGGTGGGCGCCTCGGCACTGGCCAGCTCGCGGCCGGACGGTTATACCTTCGGAATCCTGACCCAGGGGCCGGCGATCACCCAGGTCGTCATGGACAATACCACCTATGGACTCGACGATTTCCAGCCGGTCGGCCTGTTCCTGGATTATCCCTTCGTGCTGGCGACCCGCAGCGACGAGCCGTACAACAGCGTTCATGAACTCGCCGAATACGTCAAGAGCGGCAAGACCGTGACCCTGGGGGGCTTCGCCCGGCTGGCCGTGCCGTCACTGGTCGCGCGCCTGGCAGCCGAGAAAGAAGGCTTCGACTTTTCCCGCGATATTTCGCTGGATCCGGTCAATACGCTGACCCTGTCCACCGGCGATGCCGATGTGATCACCTTGCCCGAGGCGAACGGTGTGGTGCAGGACGAGAATGCCAAGGCGATCCTGGCGATGACCAACCAGCGTATCTCTATCCTGCCGCAGGTGCCGACCTTCAAGGAAGTCTATGGTCAGGACGCCTCGATCTGGGCCGGTCTGTTCGGGCCGAAGAACGTCCCGGATGCGGCGCTTGAGAAAATCAGCGCGGCATTTCAGCATGCCTTGCAGCAGGACGATATCCAGGCCTACGCCAAGAGCAGCGGTGCGCATGTCTACTTCCTCGGCGCCGGTGAGACGACGGAGCAGATGCACCAGGAAGCGGATCAGTTCAAGCAGCTCATCGACAAACTGGGCTTGCAGTAACGCACGGGCGCCCGCCCTACGGAGCGGGCGTCCGCATTCTAGCGGGAGGTGACCATGATCAGTATCCGGACGTGCCGGGCGATATTCGCCGCGACCTTCAGCCTGATTGCCATTGTCTTTATCTGGAACGGAGACCGGTTGGTCGATAGTCGCATGACGGGTCTGCCCGTTTACAAGTCGCCGCTGTTCTTTCCGACCATCGCACTGAGCGTGATCGCGATCTGTGGACTGCTGGTAGCGGTGCAGGCCCTGCGCAACGTCAAATTCGGTCTGGACATGGATTGCGACGAATCTAAGCCGCGCCTGGGGCTGGCATTCGGCTTGCTCGGTGCGTTCGGGCTCTATGTGCTGTCGATCGACTGGCTTGGCTATTACCTGTCGACCCAGCTCTTCGTGCTGGCGGCGCTGGCGCTGGTCGGCGTCCGGGGACTCAAACTGGTGATCGTCGCGCTGCTGATTCCACTGTGCCTGTATGGGCTGTTCGTCTGGGGCATGGACGTCTGGTTCCCCGAGCCCTGGATCTCGACCGTTTTCGGGCAGCATGACTGAAATAGATCGATTTTCCATAGCCAGTCTTCGCGTGTGTATTAACCCGGCGGGTTAATACATGAAACAGGGATGTTTCATCATTGGCCGCAGGCCAATGCGAACGCCACCAAAATCGGCATGTCCGCGCACCTGCGCCCACTGTTGTGGCGTGGCCGCCCATACGCTTCCATGCGTACGCGGTATACAGTACTTCCTGTATATAACGTACAAAAAGGCAGGGAACCTATTTGTGCGCGAGATTAATAACAATACGAATAAATAGGCATCTTTTTAGCGGGGTGAGAAGTTGTGGAATTGTTACTGGCAAACCTGTCCAGTGGATTCGGCGAGATAATGCATCTGTCCGTAATCCTCTGCCTGCTGTCGGGCAGTATTCTGGGCGTTGTTATCGGCGCCGTTCCGGGCCTCGGGCCTGCGGTCGCGATCGCCGTGCTGCTGCCGGCAACCTTCAGCATGGAGCCTCTGGCGGGACTGTCGCTGTTGCTCGGTATCTATTGCGGTGCCTGGTATTCGGGCTCGATACCGGCGATTCTGATCAATACCCCCGGGACGCCGGTGGCGGTGCTGACCACCTACGACGGTTACCCGATGGCACGCCAGGGGCTGGCGAAGCGGGCACTGAGTATCGCTTTCACCTCGTCCCTGGTAGGTGGCATGGTTAGCGTCATGGTGCTGGTGGTGTCTGCCGGCATGCTGGCGAACGTGGCGAAGAATTTCGGTGCGGTCGAATTCACCGCGGTGACGCTGCTCGGGCTCGCACTGGTTGTGATCGCGCACCGCGGGCAGATGCTGGCGACCGGCATGATGCTCGGCATCGGGCTGTTCTTCAGCACCGTTGGCCTCGGCGGTGCGACCGGGATGCCACGCTACACCTTCGGCAGCAGCGCGCTGCTCAACGGCATCCAGCTGGTGCCGGTGGTGCTCGGTATCTTCGCCATCGCCCAGGCTCTGATTCTTATCGAGTCGGCACTGATGGCCCGGCGGGATGCCGAGGCAACGAATCGGGAAGAAATCCCGGACAGTCAGGCATCGGCCGGCGTCGACTGGGATGGCGTCAAGGAAGTTTTCCGTCACCCCCGCACCCTGTTGCGCTCTAGCGCGTTCGGGGTCGGCATTGGCGTGCTGCCGGGCGTGGGCGAATTCCTGGCACAGTTCCTCTCCTACATCGCCGCCAAACGGGCGTCGCGTCATCCTGAGACCTTCGGCAAGGGGAACCCGGAGGGTCTGATCGCCTCCGAAACCGCCAATAATGCCGTGACCGGAGCCGCCCTGGTGCCGCTGCTGGCATTGGGGATTCCGGGCGAAGCCCTGACGGCGATGATGATAGGCGTGTTCCAGGTCCACAACATCTTTCCGGGCCCTCGGCTGTTCGAACAGAGCCCGGACCTTATCAACGGCATCTATGCCTCGATGCTGGTCATAAACGCCTTCATCTTCGTGTTCCTGCTGTCACTGTCGCGCTGGGCCGGTGTCATGACGCGGATCAACCCGCTGGTGCTCGGTGTGACCATCCTGTCGCTGGCTTTCGTCGGTGCCTATTCGCTAAACCTGTCGATGTCCGATGTCTGGATAGCGCTGGCCTGCGGCCTGTTCGGTTACAGTGCCCGTCGTCTTGGACTGCCCGTGGTGCCGCTGATACTGGGCATGGTGCTCGGTCCGATCATCGAAAATCGTCTGCGCCAGAGCCTCAGCATCAGTGATGGGTCGCTGCTGATCTTCCTCGAGCGCCCGATTTCACTGGCCGTGTTTTCGATCCTGGCCCTGATCCTAGTCTGGATCATCGGCTCGGCGTTGATCGGGAAGCTATCGCGAAAAAAGCCGCAACCTGAGTCCAAAGTCTCGGCCTGATGCCACGGCCGGCAGCGCCCGTCGTCAGTCGTCATCCTGTTTGAAGCCGGATCTGCACGGCGCGGATCCGCAACCCCTTCAGCGAGTGAGCCCATTGTGAATACCGAATTCCTGTTGCAGCGTCGCTTCCGCCTGCTCGGCAGAGGGACGCCGCTGTTTTATCAGCAGCCGTTGCACCTGGTGCGCGGTAGTGGTGTGTGGCTGTACGACGCCGATGGCAACCGCTACCTGGATGCATACAACAACGTTCCGGTGGTCGGTCACTGTCATCCAAAGGTCGTCGCGGCGCTGAGCGAACAGGCGGCGCGACTCAACACCCATACCCGCTATCTGCACAACCATATACTCGACTATGCCGAGCGGCTGACCGCCACCTTCGCTCCTTCGCTGTCGATGGCTATGTTCGCCTGTACCGGCAGTGAGGCCAATGAAATCGCTTTACGCATGGCGCGCCACTGTACCGGCGGGATGGGCATGATTGTTACCGACAGCGCCTATCACGGCAACACCACAGCGGTGGCCGAACTCGGCACGGCCTTCATGCCGGAGGCGGCCCGTACAAGGCACGTGCGCTCGATACCGGCGCCGGACAGCTACCGGGCGCTATCAGGGCTCCAGGGCGAGGCGCTCGCCGACGCCTACGCCGACAGGGTCGCCGACGCGATTGCGGCGTTTGAGGCTGATGGTATTCGGCTGGCGGGGATGCTGCTGTGTCCGGAGTTCGCCAACGAGGGGCTGCTCAATGCGCCACCCGGTTTCATGGCGAAGGCGGTCGAAAAGGTCCGCGCCACCGGCGGGCTCTTTATCGCCGACGAAGTGCAGGGTGGTTTTGGGCGCACCGGCCGCCATATGTGGAGTCATCAGTGGTACGACGGGCTGGTGCCGGACATCGTGACGATGGGCAAACCGATGGGCAATGGCCATCCGGTGTCCGGCGTCGTCGCCCGCGCCGATCTGATTGAGGAGTTTGGCCGTGTGGCACGTTACTTCAACACTTTCGGCGGCAATCCTGTCTCTTGCGCGGTGGGTATGTCCGTGCTCGATGTGCTGGAAGAGGAGGCGCTGCTGGACAATGCGACCCGGGTCGGGGCGTACCTGGCGGCCGGGTTGCGCGAATTGCAGCAGCACCATGAACTGATCGGCGAGGTACGTCAGAAGGGGCTTTTCCTCGCGGTCGAGCTGGTCGGCGACCGGGCGAGCAGGGCGCCGGCGCCGGAGAAGACGCTGCAGGTGATCAACTGGCTGCGCGAGCACGGGGTCCTGATCAGTAAAACCGGTCCGCACGGCACTGTGCTGAAGATCCGCCCGCCGTTGCCGTTTGCGACCGGACATGCCGACCTGCTGCTGGACAAACTGGACCAGGCACTGGCGACGGTGCAGGCATGAGCCGGGCAAAGCCGATGTGGCCCGCGAACGATGCCGCTCTGGAAATGCCGGTCGACGAAGCCAGACTTTGCCAGCTCGCCGCGGCTGCGATGACCGAATGGTCGTTGACGTACGATGTGCTGACGCTGGTCAAGTACCGGGAAAACGCGGTGTTCCGAGTGGGCTGTGCGGGTGGCCGGAAGTATGCGCTGCGTCTGCACCGGCCTGGCTATCACGGAGACGATGCGTTGCGCTCGGAGTTGCGGTGGATTGCCGCACTCAACGCTCAGGGGCTTGGAATACCGGCCGTGATACCAACCCGGTCGGGTGGCCTGATGGCCCGGACTGCCAACTCCGAAGGTCGGATTTGGCCGGCCGATCTGTTCGAGTGGGTCGACGGAGAACCGTTACGCGCTATGGAACCTCGGCTGGCCCGAGACACTGCGCAGGCTGTCCGTCTGTACCGGAACCTAGGCGGGCTGGCCGCCCGGATTCACAATCAGGCCACCGGCTGGCTGCCACCGGGTGAATTCCGGCGCCACTGCTGGGATGCCGAGGGGTTAGCTGGCGAGCGGCCGTTCTGGGGACCTTTCTGGTCGCTGGAGACGCATACGCCGGATCAGGCCGCGTTGCTGCGACGGGTCCGGGAACAACTCTGGCTACGGTTGTCGGAATACGCCGCAGATTCGGCCAATAACCAGCTGTTCAGCCTGATCCATGCGGACTTGGTTCCGGACAACCTGATCGTCGACGGCGATGCCGTGCGTCTGATCGACTTCGACGATGCGGGCTTCGGCTGGCATCTGTTTGAGATCGCGACCGCGTTGTTCGCGATCCGCGAGCAGCCTTATCGGTGCGCGGCATTCGACGCCTTGCTCGATGGTTATCGCCAGAACCGTCCGCTGGCCGATGAGCAGCTTCGCCATCTGCCGATGTTCATCGTTGCACGCGCATGCAGCTATCTCGGCTGGATCGGTGACCGCCCGGATACCGATACCGCCCGCGAACGCTCTGGGCAGCTGACGGCTGTCGCCTGCGAGTTGGCCGAGGCCTGGCTGACGGATCCCAGGCGGCTGCCGTTCGGGCTCTGACCGGTCGGGAGCAACCTCCGGGCCGCTGGCGGAGCCCGTTCAATACAGCTCCTGTTCCAGTCGCGCCCCGAGTTCCGTGGCAGCGGCACAGAGTGCCGGATAGAATTTCTGCCCGATGATCTCCTCGTCCACCGCATTTTCCAGCCAGACGATACTGATACAGGCCCGCAGCCTTTCCTCGGCGAACACCGGTACGGCTATGGCGTTCAGGTAGCCGCCGTAGTCGACGCTGTGTCCCCACCAGTGCGGCTCACGCACACCATATCCCCGCGCACGCGTTTCCTGCACCAGCCGGTCGATCCAGGTATGGTCGCGGGCGTAGGGGCTTTCGTCCGTGTCGGCCAGGGCTAGGCGTTCGAGGATTTCGTTTCGCTCGGTGTCGGAACAGAACGAGAGATAGGCGCGTCCGACCCCCGACCAGATAACGCTTGTCTGGAGACCGATAGCAACCCGGTTGATCAGGAACGGGGACTGGGTACGGGTCGTTTCGATGATTTCCAGCTTAAGGCCCTTGCGCACGAAAAGCTCCGAAGGCCACTGGACCTCCTTCTGCAGTCGAGCGAGCACCGGCGCGGCGATCTGGGCCAGCGCGTCCTGGGATATGATGCTGTCGGACAACTGCTGCAGGTTATAGGACAGGCGGTAGCGATCGTCGCCGAGACGGCGGTAGACCCAGTTCGATTCCTGCAACGTCTGAAGGATTCTAAGTAGCGTGGCCTTGGCGAGTCCTGTGGTGCGGTGAAGGTCTTCCAGCGATGCCGGTGACAGCAGCTGCAGCGCCTGGACCACCTCGAGCCCGCGGGAGAGCGCGCGTATCGACTTTACCATCGGGGATTCCCAGTGTTTCGAATGAGTACGATAACTCTAAGTTTCACACCGTGAAATATCAACGCTGGCTGGCGAGCAAGCCGACCTTCCGGGTGTCGGGAGGGACGTGGCAGGGGAGAGGAATGGCGGCGGGACAGGTGCGGCGGACAGCATGCTGTCCGCCAGATGTGGCTTTTCTGTATGTGCTTCAGCCCTTGCCGAGCTGTGGTACCCGGTGGGTACCGTGGGCGATGCAGACGTTCTTGGTCTCCATGTAGAAGTCGAAACTCCAGTCACCGCCGTCACGGCCGATGCCGGACATCTTGATACCGCCAAACGGCGACGGCAGGTTGCGGTTGTTCTCGGAGTTCACCCACAGCATGCCTGCCTCGACATGTTTGGCCATGCGCATGGCGCGGCCGGTGCTTTCGGTCCAGATGTAACCGGCCAGGCCGTACTCGGTGTCGTTGGCGATGGTGATCGCTTCCTCTTCGGTATCGAAACTGATCGCGGTCAGCACCGGGCCGAAGATCTCCTCCCGGGCGATGCGCATGGAGTTGTTGGCACCGGTGAACAGGGTCGGCTGTACGTAGTTGCCGGCCGGATCCAGGCCTTCACGGCCGTCAAGGATGCGGTTGCCGCCAACGGCGATGGTCGCGCCGTCCTGCTTGGCGATATCCATGTAGCTCATCACCTTGTTGAAGTGACCGCTATGCACCAGCGGGCCGACTTCAGTATTCGGATCCAGCGGGTGGCCGACGCGCAGGTTACTCACGCGCTGTTCCAGCGCCGCCAGAAAGCGGTCGCGGATACCGCTCTGGATCAGCAGACGGCTCGACGAGGTGCAGCGCTGGCCGTTCAGGCTGTAGATCATGAACACGACAGCATCCAGCGCGCGCTCGAAGTCGGCGTCGTCGAACACGATGACAGGGTTCTTGCCGCCCAGTTCGAAGTGCATCCGCTTCAGGGTGTCGGCACCCTGTCGCATGATGTGTGAACCGGTGGCCGATTCGCCGACCAAGGCCACGGCCTTGATCGCCGGGTGTTCGGTCAGGCGTTTGCCGGCGACTTCACCGAAGCCGTTTACCAGGTTCCACACGCCCTTGGGGAGCACTTCATCAGCGATTTCTGCCAGGATATAAGCGCTCAGCGGCGTCAGCTCGGCGGGCTTGTGCACCACGGTGCAGCCAGCGGCGAGTGCCGGGGCGAGCTTCCAGGTGGCGAGCATGAACGGGGTGTTCCACGGCGTGATCACGCCGACCGGACCGATTGCCTTGCGCACGGTGTAGTTGGTGTGCTCGTCCTGATGCAGCGCCAGGCCGTTCTGCGCTTCCGGCGCCTTGTCGGCGAAGAAGCGGAAGTTGGCAGCACCGCGCAGGGCTGCCTGCTTCATGAAGCGGATCGCCTGACCGCAGTCCATGGACTCGACCAGGGCGATCTCGTCCGCACGCTCGACCAGGCGGTCGGCAAATTTGTTCAGCAGACGCTTGCGCTCGGCACCCGGCATGGCAGACCACTCGGCGAAGGCATCTTCGGCGGCTTGGCAGGCGGCATCCACGTCGGCCACGGTGCCAGCCATCACCTTGCCGATGGATCCGTTATCGGTCGGGGTGACGTTGTCGTATTCGCTGCCGCCCTGGCCCAAGGTGAATTCACCGTTGATGTAGTGGCCGGTGGTGTTGTTCTTGAAGCGCTCCAGGTATTTCTGTGCGCGTTCCAGGTTGGTATCCAGTGTATCGCTCATTGTTTCTCTCCCGTTCTGTCTGATCCCGGCAAGGCCTTGGCTCGGTGCCCGGGACGGGTCTTGTTCTCAGTATTTGTCGCCGTAGTATTCCTGCTCGCTGACCATACGGGTCTCGAGTGAGCAGATATCCTCGATCGTACAAACGACGGTATCGCCGGGCTGGCAGTCAACGATACCGTGGGGGGTGCCGGTGCAGATCATGTCGCCCGGGTTCAGGGTCATGATCTTGCTGAGGTATTCGATCACGAAAGGCACGTCGAAGATCATGTCCCCGGTGGTACCGTCCTGAGTCACCTTGCCGTTAACGGTAGTGGTCAGTTTCAGTGCGTTGGCGTCGGGGATGTCCGCCGTATCAACGATCCAGGGGCCCATCGGCAGCAGCGAGTCGCGGCTTTTCACACGCAGGTTGGGGCGGTAGTAGTTTTCCAGATAGTCGCGGATCGCGAAGTCGTTGCAGACGGTGTAGCCGGCCACGTAATCCAGTGCGTCTTCGCGCTTGATGTTCTTACCGGTTTTGCCGATCACAGCGACAAGTTCGCACTCGTAGTGCTGATAGTCGATGTTGTCAGGACGGTAGCTCACCTGCTTGTGACCGGTCAGCGTGTTTGTGTGCTTGATAAAGACCAGCGGCTCTTTAGGTGGCTCAAACGCCAGTTCGGAGGCGTGATCGGCATAGTTGATGCCCAGCGCGAAAATGGTGCCTGGCTCTTTGACCGGCGGCAGCCAGGTAATCTGGTCGGAATCCAGGTCTACGTCGAGTGCCTCGCCGTCAGTGGTGGTGATGCGGTCGTTGGCGTCGATCTGGATATCGAGCTCGTGGCCGTCGAGGATAATGCGTGCGTGTCTCATGGCTCAGGCGCCTCCCAGAGTGTTGCTCAGGGTACCGATACCCTCGATGCTTGATTCAACCTTGTCGCCCTTGGCGACCGGCACGCGGTTACCGGCGAAGCCGACGGCGATGATCTCGCCCGGTTGCAGCGTCATGATGCGCGAGATGATGCTGATCAGTTCGGCAACGCTGCGCTCCATGTTGGCCAGTTCGAAGACGCTTTTCCGTTCGCCATTGACGCTGATGGTCACGCTTAGAGCGTCCGGGTTGGCGATCTTGTCGGCCGCTACGATTTCAGGACCGACAGGTGCTGTCGTGTCCAGGCACTTGCCCTTGATGTCCGGGCGGTAGTAGTTCTGCTCCGGCAGCGAGAAATCGCTGACGATGGTGTAGCCACCGATGCAATCCAGTGCTTCTTCAGCACTGACACGGCAGGTTTCCTTGTCGATCACCACACCGAGGCTGGTGCCGACCGCCATTTCGGCCACATCGTTGCCGTCGAAATCCTTCGCCCATTCGATCTCGGCGCCGTTCCGGCTCCAGGTATTGCGCGGCTTGTAGTAGAGCACCGGCTGGGTCGGCGGCTGCTTGTATGGCGCTTCGCTGAAGGTCGCCTCCAGCTTGGCCAGTTGGTCTTTGTCGTTCAGTGCGACGCAGACCAGTTTGCTGTTGACCAGAGTTTCTGCAGTCATGTCATTCACTCTTGAAGTAAGTCCTGTCGTATTATTCAGTAGCCGGCTTGGGGCTCGTCGTCCGTAACCGGTTCATCGCTCTTGAACTGCTGCGCCAGTTTGCGGGCGCCCTGGGCCAGGATCAGGGTGTCGACGCCGACGCCGACGAAACTCGCGCCCTGCTGCACGTATTGCGTGACCAGCGCCGGATCGAGGCACAGAAGTCCTGCATACTTGCCGGCGGCGCGGATCTTGCCGAGGCCCGCTTCGATCGCCGCGACCACCGCCGGATTGCCGGCATCGCCGACGTAGCCCATCGAAGCCGAGAGGTCCGAGGGGCCGATGAAGACGCCATCGACGCCCTCGACCGCGAGAATCTCGTCGAGGTTCTCCAGTGCGGTGGCGGTCTCGACCTGCACCAGCAGGCAGATTTCATCGTTGGCTTTGTGCAGGTATCCCGGCACCTGGTTCCAGCGTGCGGCACGGGCCAACGAGGTGCCGAGGCCGCGGATGCCCTGCGGCGGATAGCGCACCGCCTGCACCAGCTGGCGGGCCTGTTCCGCGGTATCGACCATCGGTACCAGCAGCGTCTGGGCGCCGATATCGAGCAGTTGCTTGATCAGCGCGGTGTCGCCCTCGACCGGACGCACGATGGGTGCGACGTCGTAGGGCGCTATCGCCTGCAGATGGGTCATGATGCTGCGCAGATCGAAAGGCGCGTGCTCGGAATCGATCAGCAGCCAGTCGAAGCCGGCGACGGCAGCGATCTCGGCGGCGCTGTTGTCGGGCAGACCGAGCCAGAGGCCGTACTGGGGATGGCCGCTGGCCTGACCCTGCTTGAAGCGGTTTTTCGGCAATTCCATCAAGGTTTCTCCTGGATTCGGTGTCTGTTTCAGGCGAAGTTGATCGCGATGCCGCCGAGCGGGCCGTAATCGGCGTGCACGGTATCGCCGGCCTTGATCGGAACGGGACGGGTGAAGGATCCCGCCAGGATTACCTGGCCAGGCTCCAGGCCAATACCGTGCGGTGCAAAGCGCTTGCAGACCCAGCTGATTCCCTTGGCCGGATGGCCGAGCACGCCGGCGGCGATGCCGGTCTCCTCGATCTGGCCGTTAAGGTATAGCAGGGCGCCGGCCCAGCGCAGGTCGATATCGGTCGGCCGGATCGGGCGTCCGCCCAGGATGACGCCGGCGTTGGCGGCGTTATCGGCGATGGTGTCGAACACCTTGCGGGTGTAGCCGGTCTCCGGATTGGTGCGCTGGCAGCGCGCGGCGATCAGCTCGAGCGCGGGCACCACATAGTCGGTGGCGTTGAGGACGTCGATGACCGAGACGTTTTCGCCGAACAGCGGCTTTTTCAGCACGAAGGCCAGTTCGACCTCGATACGCGGATCGAGAAAGTCCGCGGCGTTCAGGGTGGCGCCGTCCTCGAAGAACATGTCGTCCAGCAGCACGCCGTAATCGGGCTCGTCGATATTGACGGCCATCTGCATCGCACGGGATGTGAGACCGATCTTGTAGCCC
This sequence comes from Marinobacterium rhizophilum DSM 18822, assembly GCF_000378045.1. Classification (GTDB taxonomy): domain Bacteria; phylum Pseudomonadota; class Gammaproteobacteria; order Pseudomonadales; family Balneatricaceae; genus Marinobacterium_A; species Marinobacterium_A rhizophilum. Next base: position 41,846 of record NZ_KB899091.1, on the reverse strand, counting down.
TTGACGGTGCGGCCCTCGTCGACCTTGCGGTCGACCCACTGCTTCTGGATGGTGTAGGCGTCTGCCATGTCCATCTGCGGGTAGTCGAGCGTAAGGGCCGGGATCTGCTGGCGGCCGGTTTCGGCCGCGTACAGACGATCGGCCGCGATGGCGATTTGTTCTTTATTTAGCATGGGGCTTGTCCCTGTTGTTGGGTTACGTCCGGCTGCTCGGGTGCCGATAGCCTGTACGGGGGAGCTTTCGGGTCGGCGTTCGGCTGCTTCGGTATCTCTTTAAGTTAATATGTTAACTAAAATTGTACGAGTCGCTGTCTGCGTGATCGTGATGCTGAAACCATAATAGTTAATATGTTAAGTTTGTCAAATCTTTTCTGTCGACGTAGAGCGTCAAGGCCGCTTCGGTGTCGGCGTCCGGACGATGGGGTAGCGGGAGCTTCTGGTCTGAAAGCCCCTGCTTGCAGACTTCAATCCTATCGCGGCTGGATGACGAAGCAGTCGCCGGCGGGGCGCTGCAGGTAGAAAAGGGCAGGACGAGCGACGTTGTTTCTTGACATAACTTAATATATTAACTAAATTGACTGCCAGTGAAAGTTAACGCAGGCGTCGCGACGAGCAGCGCTCCTGAACGAAAGAGAGGGCAGTGTTATGCCGCACTTTGTTGTTGAATACTCGGGTAACCTGCACCAGAAGCTGGAGTTCCAGTCGCTGTTCAAGGCGCTGCACGAGTACGTGGTGTCTACAGGCGCCTTCCCGATTGGCGGGGTGCGCAGCCGCGCTATCCGCTGTGACGACTTCCGGGTTGCGGACGGGCGCGAAGGGTTCGCGTTCCTGAATCTCAACCTGAAAATCGGTCACGGGCGCGATATGGAGCTCAAGCAGCGGGTCGCCGGCAGGGTATTCGAGATCCTCTGTGACTGGATGAAGCCGATTACAGATAACGGCTACTGCCAGATCTCCTTCGAGATGACGGAACTCGATCCGGTGCTCAAGTTCAACAAGAACAACATTCATCCGCTCTTTGCCGGCGGTGAGCGATGAATGACAGGAATGGCTTTGTCGACGGCGGCGGTTGTCCGATAATTCAGGCGACACCCGCTTGTAATGAGACAGGAACTTCCGTACCCATGCGAAAATTTGACGACTCCATACCGCTGCAGCTGCTGAAAGCCCGTGAAGCGACCATGGGGTTCTTCCGGCCGTTGCTGCAGGAGATCCCGATGACCGAGCAGCAATGGCGGGTGATACGGGCCCTCAACGAGTACGGGGAACTGGAGTCGAAGCAGCTCGCCGATCTGTGCTGTATTCTGAGCCCCAGTCTGACCGGGATCATCAACCGGCTCGAGCAGCAGGGTTACATACGGCGACGCAAGTCCGAGGAGGATCAGCGCCGTACGCTGCTCAGTCTGACCGTTCAGGCCTGCGAGATGTTCGAGCGCGTCAGTCCCGGCATGGAAGCCCGCTACCGCGAGCTTGCCAGGCAGTTCTCGCCGCAGGAGATGGAGCTGCTCAAAGGGTTGCTGAGCAAGCTCTGCAAGATCAAGCTCTGAAATTGAGGCGCTGAAGCGCTCCGGCGGGGGACAGGTTATCCCGCCGGTGTCGTTACAGGCATATAGTTAATATATTAATTAAGTGGTGATCGGTATCAGGTGCAGCGGACGCCTGGTACATCCGGGACCCACAGGCGGAGACCGACTTCAATGCTTAAATCCAGCTATCCCTACTTCCTGGCCAACGTTGCCGAAGCGCCCAACCAGGACCTGGCGGTTGTCGACAAGTACAGCGGCGAGGTCGCGACCCGCGTTGCCCTGGCCGACGTGGATGCGATCGACCGGGCCATCGCGGCGGCAGTCGAGGCGACGGAGCCGATGCGCAAGCTTCCGGCTTACAAGCGCCAGGCGATCCTGAATCATTGTGTAAAGCGCTTCGAGGAGCGCTTCGATGAACTGGCCGAAGCCCTCTGTATCGAGGCGGGCAAGCCGATCAAGGATGCCAGGGGCGAGGTGACCCGGCTGATCGATACCTTCCGTATCGCCGCCGAAGAGTCGGTGCGCATCGGCGGTGAAGTGGTGCCGATGGACATCAGCCCCCGTGCGGAAGGTTACACCGGTATGTGGAAGCGGGTACCGATCGGACCCTGTTCCTTTATTTCGCCGTTCAACTTTCCGCTCAACCTGGCTGCGCACAAGGTCGCGCCGGCGCTGGCCGCGGGCTGTCCCTTCGTGCTCAAACCCGCCAGCCTGACGCCGATCGGTGCGCTGATCATCGGTGAGATACTGGCGGAGACCGATCTGCCCAAAGGCGCTTTCTCGATTCTGCCCTGTCACCGTGACGGCGCCGATCTCTTCACCACCGATGAGCGCCTCAAGCTGCTGAGCTTCACGGGTTCCCCGGAAGTGGGCTGGCAGCTCAAGGCCCGGGCCGGGAAAAAGCCGGTGGTGTTGGAGCTGGGCGGCAACGCCGCCTGCGTCGTGGATGAGGGCACAGATATCGAAGACGCCGTCAAGCGAATCGTCTTCGGCGCCTACTATCAGTCGGGCCAGAGCTGCATCAGCGTGCAGCGGATACTGGTGCACGAGTCCCTCTATGACGCCGTGCGCGAGCGTCTGACCGACGCGGTCAGGGCACTGAAATCCGGCGACCCGCACGACGAGTCGACGTTCATCGGGCCGATGATCTCCGAGAAGGAAGCTGCGCGTCTGCACGGCTGGGTCACCGATGCGCTGGAGCAGGGCGCTACCCTGCTGGCCGGCGGCGAGCGCGACGGCGCCATGCTGCAGGCGACGCTGCTGGAGAACGTCTCTCCAGAGCTCGACGTCAACACCCAGGAGGCGTTCGGCCCTGTGGCGATCCTGTCGCGTTTCAGCGATTTCGACGAGGCGCTGGCCGAGGTGAACAACTCCGATTTCGGCCTGCAGGCCGGCATCTTCACCCGCGATATCTACAAGATTCAGAAAGCCTGGAATGAGCTGGAAGTCGGTGGCGTGGTGATCGGCGATGTGCCGTCCTGGCGCGTCGATCACATGCCCTACGGTGGTGTGAAGGACAGTGGCCTGGGCCGCGAAGGCGTGCGCTACGCCATTGAGGATATGACCGAACTGCGGTTGCTGGTGGTGCGCGACCCGAACTGATACCAGATCGCAACCACCGTCACGACTTTTACGCCAAACTGAAATTGCCGGGTCGCTGCAGGGCAGCACCCGGAGCCAACAACAAAAGGGTAATAACATGGGCAAACTCGCGTTAGCCGCCAAGATCACGCATGTTCCGTCGATGTATCTGTCGGAACTGGATGGGCCGCAGAAGGGCTGCCGCCAGTCCGCCATTGACGGCCATCATGAAATCGGTCGTCGCTGCCGGGAGCTGGGCGTGGATACCATCGTGGTGTTCGATACCCACTGGCTGGTCAATTCCGCCTATCATATCAATTGCGCACCGCACTTCGAGGGCACCTATACCAGCAACGAGCTGCCGCACTTCATCTCCAATATGGAGTTCGGCTTTGACGGCAATCCGGAGCTCGGGCGCATTCTGGCCAAAGCCTGCAACGAGCACGGCGTCGAGACGCTGGCGCACGACGCCACTTCGCTGGACCCGGAATACGGCACCCTGGTGCCAATGCGCTACATGAATGAGGACCGCCACTTCAAGGTGATCTCGGTGTCCGCCATGTGCATGGCCCACTACCTGGATGACAGCGCACGGCTTGGCTGGGCCATGCGCGAGGCGATCGAACAGCACTACGACGGCACGGTCGCGATTCTCGCCAGCGGCTCGCTGTCGCACCGCTTCGCCCAGAACGGCCAGGCGCCCGACTACCTCAACCGCGTCTGGAGCCCCTTCCTCGAAATGCTGGATCACGAGATCGTGGAAATGTGGAAGCGCGGCGACTGGGACGCCTTCTGCCAGATGCTGCCCGAGTACGCGGTCAAGGGACATGGCGAGGGCTTCATGCACGATACCGCCATGCTGCTAGGAGCGTTGGGCTGGTCGGAGTACGATCAGGGCGTCGACATTGTCACGCCGTACTTTGGCAGCTCCGGTACTGGCCAGATCAACGCCATCTTCCCGGTGACGCCCCAGACCGGCGCAGCCGTGCCGGGCCCGACGGCGTCGGTCGTAGACAAGGCCAAGGCGTCCGCTGGCCGACTCTGATTTGGACATCTCCTGATGCCTTGGCTTGGCACAAGGCATCGGGTAGGGGCTGTGGTGAAGTGTCCCTGCCACCCGTTGATTAACAACGGTGTACTGTAATCTCTGCTCCAAGCCTCCTGTTCGCTGTCAATCAGTATGAATTCTGTGTGCTACAGCAGCGTCCGCATTGGTACCGGTCGCTGCTGCTCAGGCTCCGCTTACTGGGTCGGGCCCGTAACCGTGGCGCCGGCCGCCGGGACGCCGGCCGCCGGGACGCCGGCCGCCGGTCCAGTCTCGTTTCCCGCTCCTGTACATCCTATCGTGTGACGTCAAAGAAAGTGCCGACCCAGTAGGCGACCTGCCTTTTATTCGTCGGGGCCGCCCCCGCACGCGGGTTTCGCCGGCGCCACCGATCAGCGCCGCTTGCTGTTGGAAGAGATCACCCGTGGGTGTCGGGTGAGGTTGACCCGGGGGCGCCGCCAAAACGCTCCCCCCCCCCCCCCCCCCAAAAAAAAGGCGTCTTTCAGGATTCCGTGCGCGTTTCGGGTCGAAATAGAACGGCCTAAACGATCAGAATGTGGGTGTCCCGGTTTCTCTGGCTTTGCGTGTCGGCTACAGGTGTTTAGCGTTTTCCGTGACGGGCATTAGCGGCTCGCCATCCGCGTCCAGGAGCTGGTGATCGAACGCCGCCTGGAGGCCGGTATCGTCCTCAATTTCCTCTTCGTGCCCATGCTCAAGGTGGCGTGGGTACAGTGGCGACAAGATCGCCACCAGAATGCCGATCGCGGAGAATATGGTAAACGTATCGGCGTAGCCGAATTCATTTACCAGCATGCCGACGACGGGCGAGCCGGCCGCCTGCCCGAGCGCGCAAGCCATGAATGGCAGTACCGGTCCCATCGACAGTCGGCCCGGCAACAGACGGATACCGGTCATCAGATAGAGCCCTGTCAGACTCATATAGGCCAGTCCGAAGACCAGCGCGGAAAATGTCGCGAGCACCAGCTGACCGGGGCTGGCGGCGAGCAATGCCAGGCTCGCGGACAGCATTGTCAGCATCAGTGCGTGCGTGATGGGTGGGTTGTTGCGATCGGCCAGGTCGGCCACCACGGCACCTCCAAGGCCGGCGACGCCAACCGCCAGCCACAGCCACCCGGTTGCGCTGGGCGGCAGGGCGCCGAGGGTGGTCATCAGGTCGGGCGCGAAGATCCAGTATGCGGAGGCGACGAAGCCCATCACGAATGCAAACAGCGAGAGCCTGAAGAGACGCGACCACTGCAGGTTGCTGATCGGAGGCGGTGGCGCGGCGTCCGTCGGCGTGATCCGGGACACCGAGGGGATAAAGTACCACGCGGCGAGCACCCCGATGCCCGTCAGGACGGCAAAGGACAGGTATGCAAAACGCCAGGCGCCGGCCAGGAACAGAACCGACGGCACAGCAACGGCCACGCCAATGCTGGTACCCGCGTTCATGACCGAGCTTACGCGTCCATGCAGCGAGCGCTTCACCAGCGCCTGCATGGCGGCCGTGAGCGCCGGCATCATCAGGCCGGTACAAATGCCGCAAGCGAACACACCCGCGCCGAGTGATAGAGCATCAGAGGCCTGGCTGATCAGCGCCAGACCGCCGACGCCAAAACTACCGGACAGCACCGCCGTGTTGCGGGCACCGAGGCGATCGGCGGCGAGCGGTGCGACCAGAGTGGACAGCAAGAAACTGATGAGCGGCAGCGCGCCGATGATGCCGATCACGGAGGGCGTTAGGCCCAGCTCGGCGCGGATAGGGGGCACGAACAGCCCGAAGGCGAAGCGCGCGAGCCCGTAACTGATCGCGACCAGCGCTGCACCGAACAGCGCAAACCCTGTGCTTGAAAGAGACCTCATGCTGCTGCCCCCAGACAAGCGTCGGGGATTCCGGCCCGTTTCGGCCCCTGCTGCGCAATGACCGCCCGTTGATGTTCGAAATCCGTATTTGCTTTGATTAACATGCGGCGCTCACATAAAAGGGGACGGGCCCGGGAGTTTTGATGAAGGCATACCTGCTAATTCTTGGAACGGTATACCGACCGGGAATAGATGCAGAGCCGGGTGCTCCATCCTGGGGTGATAGTTGATTTCGGTCTACGGGCCCCTCCCGCATGCCGGAAACAGGACACTCACAGCCTAGGGGTTCTACCGGCCGGATTCAAGCAGGCTTGCGATTATCCCGGTTCGCGCATCACCAAAGCTGGGACAGCCGTCATGTCCTTAAGATGACGAATCGCTTGGGTCTTTAACAACTGCTCAAGCCACACGTAACTTCATGCCCAGTTGCCGTGACCCGTAAGGCCAAGCTTGACGTGGGAATCCAGCCCGGTTCCCTAAGTGTGTCGTAACCCCTCCTTCTTTGGCTTTGAAAAATTCTGCGACAGAGCCGGTTTTAGAGCATGGCGCTGGGCGGTCGAGCGTACGTCTGTTCGACGCTATTTGGTGCCAAATCTGGCTTTAGTCCAAACGGTCCAAAGTCCACAGAAAAATAGTCCTGTTAGCCATTTTTGTCGCCTTTGTTTAGGCCCCGAATTCGGCAAGTTTCTCATATCATTCCCTTGTCACGTGTTTTTAGCTCTGCGCGCTGCCACGACTAGGGACGCGATCGCACAATAAGAGGAAAAAGAAATGGGTAAGCAAGAACAAAAAGAATTTGGCTTTGGAACACAAATCCGCAAATCTCCTTATTTCGACGCAACCGTGCGCTGGGGTGCCAACGGGTTCTCTGTGTATAACCACATGTATATTCCCCGCGATTTCGGGAATCCCGAACAAAATTTCTGGAACCTGGTCAACGACGCAATTCTCTGTGATGTTGCGGTAGAACGTCAGGTCGAGATTACGGGTCCTGATGCCGCCAAATTTGTTCAAATGCTTACTCCCCGGGATCTTTCAAAGTGTGCCGTGGGTCAGTGCAAATATGTGCTGATTACCAATGCTGAAGGCGGAATTCTGAACGATCCGATCCTGCTCCGTCTCGAGGAAAACCGCTTCTGGATCTCTCTGGCTGACAGCGACATTTTGCTGTGGGCGCAGGGTGTCGCTATCCACTCTGGGCTGGATGTGCAGATCCGCGAACCGGATGTATCTCCGCTTCAACTGCAGGGTCCGAAGTCCGGAGAGATCATGAAGGCGATATTCGGTGAGAGCATTACCGATCTGCGCTACTACTGGCTGCGCGAGTATGACCTTGACGGTATTCCTCTGATCATTTCTCGCACCGGCTGGTCTAGCGAACTGGGCTATGAGCTCTATTTGCAGGATGCTTCAAAGGGTGACGAGTTGTGGGAAAAGATCATGGCTGCAGGTGCTCCGTTTGGTCTTAAGCCGGGCCATACGTCGACAATTCGCCGTATTGAAGGCGGAATGCTGTCCTACCACGCGGATATGGACATCAATACCAATCCCTATGAACTGGGTCTTGATCGGCTGGTTGAGCTGGATATGGAGGCTGACTTCATTGGTAAGGCTGCTCTCAAACGTATCCGTGAAGAAGGTGTATCTCGCAAGCAGGTTGGTCTGGTGATCGACGGTGCGGCACTGTCGGGTCCAAACACCAAATTCTGGGCACTGGAAAAAGACGGCGAGTGTGTAGGCAAGGTCACTTCTGCCGTGTTCTCTCCGCGTCTGGAGCAGAACATTGCGCTGGCCATGGTTAGCGCGGATTCTGCGGTACTTGGGACGACCTTCGAGGTTGATATGCCTAACGGGAAAAGAACAGCCACTGTGGTCGAAAGGCCGTTCTTTGACCCTAACAAGAAAATCGCGGCGACTTAATCTTAGTATCTATAAGAACAATTATTAAAAGGTTTTCAGTCCGAGGCGTCTCAGTAGATATTTGAGGTTGGGTCGTCCAACACCAATATCTACTGAAGCCTAAGCTGGCGAATGAATTGATTAAAGGACCAAGTGTTATGAACGCAAATGAAAAAACCTATATCCTTAGCGGAAGCTCAGCTAGCAAACTGGGTGTGCTCGACCTGATCATCGGATGCTTGTATAAGCACGAGTGTTATGCGTATGAGATACATACTTTTGACGACGATGATGTTGAGCGGTTTTTCTTCCGTGTAGAGTTCCGCTACATAGGTGCCGGTGAGCTGGCTGAAGAAAGCCTGCGGAGCCAGTTTGGTGACCGGGCTGCAGGCTTTGACGCCGAATGGGATCTGCGGGATTCTTCGACTCCGGATAAACTGGTTATTCTTGTATCAAAGTACGACCACTGTCTGCAGGATATTTTGCATCGCCACAGTATCGGTGCACTTAATATCGAGATTCCGGCTATCATATCCAACCATCCTGACCTGAAAAGGCTGGCTGAGTGGTACCATATCCCGTATTACCACCTGCCCATTACTGCGGACACCAAACCGCAGCAGGAAGCCGAGATGTGGGAGATCATCCAGAAAGTCGATGCTGATTTGGTTGTACTGGCTCGCTACATGCAGGTACTGTCCGACGATATGTGCAAAAAACTGCACGGACGTGCCATCAATATCCACCACTCGCTGCTGCCGGGATTCAAAGGCGCAAAGCCGTATCATCAGGCCTATGACAAAGGGGTGAAGCTGGTAGGGGCCACCGCACATTACGTCAGTAAAGACCTGGACGAAGGTCCGATCATCACCCAGGGAGTGGAGCCGGTGGATCACACCTATACGCCGGAGCGCCTGGTAGCAAAAGGACGTGATACCGAGCGCCTCGCACTGGCAAAGGCGATTAAGTTGCATGTTGAACGACGCTGTTTCGTCAATGGCAAAAAAACGGTTGTCTTCCCGGGACACTAACCTTCGCTTCAATGCTGGGTTCCTCTAAATCTGCAAGCGGATCGCTCTGGTAATAGGGTGATCCGCTTTTGTTCAATGAGGGGGGCGATTTTGACTATGTTAAATGTACTGATAGCTGATCGTTCACCAGCCTACCGCCTGGGTGTCCAGATCGGGTTGAAAAACGCCGGTCTGGATTGTGCCTGTTGGGAGATCGAGGCATGGCATGAGGTGCAAGCAACCTTGGCGCGCGTCCAAAACACGGATCTGCTGATACTGGATGCTTGTTTACCGGAGCTGGACTATTTTCGACAGCTGGAAAGGTTGCTGGCCAGTCACGTTGAGTTGCCTGTACTGATTATGACCGATCTTGTAAGCACCAGTTTTGTACGCAAAGCGTATCTCTGTGGCGCTAGTGGTGTGATACTGAAGTCTTCATCGTTGGAGAAGCTGAGTGAAGCCCTGTCCTCGGTACTCAAGGGCAGCTTCTTGTATCCTGAAAAAGACAAACGCTACTGGCTTAACACTCCGGGCCGGGACTTCCTGGTGGCCAGGTTAACCCTGTTGTCCGAGAAGGAGAAGTGCGTGCTCAACCACCTCAAATATGGTTTGAGTAATAAACAGATCGGACTGCAGATGTGCCTGACGGAGAGCACTATCAAGAACCATCTATCCCGTATCTACCGCAAACTAGACGTGTATAACCGTACCCGGCTGGCAATGAGCATCCAGCAGATAGTATGAGCCGGCATCGAAAGCTAGGGCCTGCTATCGTGATTCTTTTTCCAAAGACTTAGCTGGCTGTTGAAAAACTACCTGCGTTGCTATCGCGGCGTTAAAAATCGGCTCACAGGCATTGCCTGAACGCACTTTAGTGCGGCCCCGAAGAGGTGAACGAAGCGAATAAATCGGTCATTTATAGGCCATAAACTCCCTCATTTCGCCGGTTTTTGCCCGGGCGGAGCACCGCTTGCGCTAGCTGCCTCGCTAACGCTTTTCAACAACCTGTTAGAAGTTTTTCAAGGCTCAGGTAGCGAGCTATTCACTTTCCAGGTGCTACAGGGTGTATGGCGCTGTTCCCTACACTTTCTCCTTCTTCGCATTTCTCTAGCGAGATATCAAATAAGTCCCCTTGAACATGACTTTTCAAGAAGTAAATGTCAGTCGCATCTTGCCATCTGATTTCAGGTGCACAGTGACCGGCTCGACACTGTTTTGCTGCCGTATCCAGCGCTTCTTCGACTCCGGCACGCCCCGCTTCTGACCGGCGATGATCACCTGGACATCGTCCACGCCTGAGCCCTTATCGCCAAGGTCAACGAAGCAGGTCTCCGGCTTCTGATATCTGTTAGTGTCATGATCGCTGTCAGGTGCACCAGCGGATGGGCCGGATTGACGGTGTCCTCCAAGCGTGGCTTGAACATGGCGCTTTATGGTGCCAGCGGCTTCTTCCTGGGCTTCACAATTCGACGATTCTGCAACGTTTTGGGCTGTAAGGCGTGAAAACGAAGGGTCTGCGCTATTCGCTGCACTGTATAGTCCATTACAAATCAACGGGTTGCGAGTGGCCCAGGATCGACTAGTCCAAACGGTCCAAAGCGCACAGAAAAATAGTCCTGTTTCCCATGTTTGCTGCCTTCGTTTAGGCCCCGGCTTCGGGGTGTTTCTCATATCATTACCTTGTTCAAGCGTGTTTAGTTGTCTGAAGTGTTACGACTAGGGACGCAACCGCACAATCAGAGGATCAATAAATGAGTAAGCAAGAACAAAAAGAATTTGGCTTCGGCACACAGATCCGTAAGTCTCCGTATTTCGATGCCACCGTGCGCTGGGGCGCCACCGGTTTTTCCGTCTACAACCACATGTATATCCCCCGTGATTTCGGTAGCCCGGAGCAGAATTTCTGGAACCTGGTCAACGACGCGATTCTCTGCGATGTCGCGGTCGAGCGTCAGGTTGAGATCACCGGCCCTGATGCCGCCAAATTTGTTCAGATGCTTACTCCCCGGGACCTGTCAAAATGTGCGGTCGGTCAGTGCAAATATGTACTGATCACCAATGCTGAAGGCGGAATTCTGAACGATCCGATCCTGCTCCGTCTCGAAGAAAACCGCTTCTGGATCTCTCTGGCTGACAGCGACATTTTGCTGTGGGCGCAGGGTGTTGCTGTCCACTCCGGACTGGATGTGCAGATTCGCGAACCGGATGTATCTCCGCTTCAACTGCAGGGTCCGAAGTCCGGAGAAATCATGAAGGTGCTGTTCGGTGAGAGCATTACCGATCTGCGCTACTACTGGCTGCGCGAGTATGACCTTGACGGTATTCCTCTGATCATTTCTCGCACCGGCTGGTCTAGCGAACTGGGCTATGAGCTCTATTTGCAGGATGCTTCAAAGGGTGACGAGCTGTGGGAAAAGATCATGGCTGCAGGTGCTCCGTTTGGTCTTAAGCCGGGTCATACGTCGTCAATTCGCCGTATTGAGGGCGGAATGCTGTCCTACCACGCGGATATGGACATCAATACCAATCCCTATGAACTGGGGCTTGATCGGCTGGTTGAGCTGGATATGGAGGCTGACTTCATTGGTAAGGCTGCCCTCAAGCGTATCCGTGAAGAAGGTGTATCTCGCAAGCAGGTTGGCCTGGTGATCGACGGTGCGGCACTGTCGGGTCCAAACACCAGATTCTGGGCACTGGAAAACGCCGGCGAGTGCGTGGGCAGGGTGACTTCTGCCGTGTTCTCTCCGCGTCTGGAGCAGAACATTGCGCTGGCCATGGTTAGCGCGGATTCTGCGGTGATGGGGGCCACCTTCGAGGTTGATATGCCTAACGGGAAAAGAACTGCCACTGTGGTCGAAAGGCCGTTCTTTGACCCTAACAAGAAAATCGCGGCGACTTAATCCTAGCAAGCAAAAAACACGGTGATAGTACGCTATCACCGCGGGCTCTTTTTTTGTGCACGCGCTTCGGTCAGAGCCTTCAATAAAGCTGGCAGGGGTTAGTTTTAGCAAAAAGCTAAGGGTGGTATCGCGCCGAAGGGCTAGACAACACCCCGTGTGCCTGCGCACACATTGAAACTATAAAAAACAGAGCTTGGCCGACCGCCAGCAGACAGGAGATATTTTATGGGGTTGTTCTCTTTTCTTCGTAAATCCACGGACGCCAGCAAAGAGGGGCAGGCCCCCCGTCTACTGGAGAACATCCTTCGCAGCTACTCGATCGAGGTCATGCCGCGGACTGCCGAGAAGGTGGAGAGTTTTCGCGACATCCTGCCTGCAGGTACCCGCGTCTATATCGCGCATATCGACGGAACACCGATTGAGGATATGGTCCGAACCGCTCGTCGCCTGGCCGATGAGGGATTTCCGGTGATGCCGCATTTTCCTGCCCGTGTCATCAAGGACCGTGCTGAACTGGCTAATTGGATCGCACAATACCAAGGCGAGGCGGGAGTCAAACAGGGACTGCTACTGGGTGGCGGCCTCAACACTCCGGCTGGCGAATTCGAAAGTTCCATTCAATTGATCGAGACTGGACTTTTTAATGACTTCGAACGTCTGCACGTCGCAGGCCACCCAGAGGGAAACCGCGATATCGATCCGGATGGTTCTGACAGACTGGTAATGCAGGCCTTGAGGTGGAAGCGTGCTTTTTCCGAGCGGACCGATGCGAAGCTGGCGATCACTACACAGTTCTGTTTCGAAGCCGCGCCGGTGATCTCCTGGGCCAACCGGCTGGCGGACGAGGGGATTGATCTACCAATCCATATGGGCCTGGCTGGCCCAGCCAAGCTCCAGACCCTGATGAAATATGCCATGTCTTGCGGCGTGGGGCCCAGTATGCGGGTATTGCAACGCCGGGCTAAGGATGTAACTAAGTTAATTATGCCCTACGAGCCTACCGATGTATTGCTTGAGCTAGCTAATTACAAAGAGCGTAACCCAGGCTTTGGCGTTGAGCAGGTGCATTTCTTCCCGCTCGGCGGTATTAAAACCAATGCGGATTGGATTCGCGAACATGGTGGGGCTTCAGGCCGGCCCGCCCTGGCCAATTAAAGCCAGGAAATAGCAAACGGTACTGCCCCTCGTAAAGGGACCCCTGTTTGTTTTTCGAGGCTGGTCGACCGCAGTTGTTTTGCGGAGTTTAACTGCATAAAAAATGACAAATATAAACGCGCCGATCTTACAGGTTGTTAATCTATTCAGGCGGCGCGCAAACTGTGAAGGAGGCAGACATGACTGCTCGGATTATCGACGGTAAGGCATTCGCAGCGATACTACGTGAAAGTGTGGCTGAACATGTTTCGCACCTCAAACAGACACATGGGATAACTCCGGGCCTTGCGGTTGTACTAGTCGGAGATGATCCTGCATCTCAGGTCTATGTCCGCTCGAAGGGAAAGCAGACCGTCGAGGTTGGCATGCACTCCTACGAGTACAAGTTGCCCGCAGATACCCCCGAAGCCGAACTTTTGGCGCTGATTAAGCAGCTCAATCTTGATCCATCGGTACATGGTATCCTCGTCCAGCTTCCCTTGCCGCAGCATATTGACGAAGCGTTGGTGATCAATGCGATTGATCCGGCCAAGGATGTGGATGGGTTTCATATTTCCAATGCGGGGCTGCTTGCCACTGGGCAGAAGGCTATGGTGCCTTGCACCCCTTTGGGGTGCCTCATGATGCTTCGTGAGTATTGCGGTAGCCTGGCAGGGTTAAATGCGGTGGTGATCGGGCGTTCGAACATCGTCGGCAAACCCATGGCGCAGCTGCTGCTGAGAGAGAGTTGCACAGTAACTGTGGCCCATTCGCGTACGAAGAATCTGCCGGACATATTGCGTGGTGCAGATATCGTCGTCGCCGCTGTTGGTCGGCCTCTATTCGTACAGGGCGATTGGATCAAAACGGGTGCAATAGTGATTGATGTGGGTATCAATCGCATCGACCAGGGTGACGGTACGACGCGGCTGGTTGGCGACGTCGATTACGATGCCGCCAAAGAGGTTGCAGGAGCGATTACGCCGGTGCCCGGCGGTGTCGGTCCGATGACCATTGCTTGTCTACTGGCTAATACAGTAACGGCATGCTGCCGCGCGCATTCCCTTCCTGAACCTAAAGGCCTGGCCGCCTAATAGACAGAAAAACGATATGAGCAGGTACTGCTTCACCGCCATATCCTGTTCACGGCACGGGTCGCTTCTCGGTATTTAAATGCAGGTGATGGAGAGAAGGCGTCATAACTCGCCGTCCTGCTGCTGCCTTAAATGCTGTTTTGCCAAAAGCTGACCCCTGCCGCCACTACCGCTGATGATAACCCGGCCCGATGCTCCGGTTGGAGAGACCGCAGGCGGGCAGCAGTTAGAGCTTTTGCTGTCCCGGGGTCTGAGGATCGGTATGTACCGGTGCCGTATTCTCGGTCTTGTACGCTACGATGTCGTTGTTTACCCAAGGCCATGGGCCTGCCTACCACCGAGATCGGTTACTGAATTGCGGTCGGCGTGTCCGGTGGAGACCGAGGCCGCGCTGATCGCCATGCCGGTGACTATTTTCCTGCACACCCGTCTCGCAGCTTAACGATTGAAGATATTCATCTAGGCGACTACACTCCTGTCTACAGGATGCTATATGTGCCATTAAGAATATAATATGAAAAAAGTCGCACTAGATGCTGTCGATATCCGTATTTTGAGCGCTGTGCAGCAGCACGGGCAAATAAGTAAAAATCGGCTTGCGGAATTGGTTAATTTATCGCCGACTCCATGCTGGCTTCGACTCACCAAGCTCAAAAATTCTGGTCTTATAACGGGTTACCGGGGCCAGGTCGCCATCGATAGAGTTCTCGACCTCACCAAGGTTTTTCTGACAATTTCACTGAATGCACATAAAAAGTCAGATTTCGATCGGTTTGAAAAACGCATTCAGAGTATTGACGAGATTGTAGAATGCTGCGCGACTGGCGGAGGTTGTGACTATGTACTCAAAGTCATTACAACCAGCTTGTCTGATTTTCAAGCGTTAATCGAACAGTTGCTCGACGAAGAGATCGGAATAGATCGCTATTATATTTATGTTGTAACCAAGGAAGTTAAATCAACGTCACTCACCTTGTCGCAACTCATGGAAATTAAGAGTCGTACAAACGTATAGACTTCACGTACTGTCCGACGTTTTTTCAAAACCGAATGAGTGCTTTTTTTACGGGATACACTGGGTACCTGAGCTAGAAAGTACTTCCATGGCTCGACAGAATCTAGTTTTAAACGTGAAAGATGTGACCCTTTGGAAAGAATGAGTTAAGCCTATCGCTCTTGCATCGATTCTGTAGCTGGGCTTATGAAAACAGCTGGCATCAGGCCTGATGCCGATCAGTTAAGCGCTTTAGCTTGCGGATCAGACACGAGAAAATCCGGAATCCGCATCAAGGGTTCCGGATTTTTTTCTGCATTTCGGTCGGGCAGTGAATGCCTCTGATGCCCGGATCGCGTTGGACCATGGCCTCAATGCCAACCCGGTCCTAAATGGAGCCGCAGGACCCGCAGCAATGTGCCGTTACATCGCCCGCTTTTGTATCGCTGGCGTTACCGGCCCAACCAAAGTAACAGGTTTGTTCGAGTCTTACCGACAGCCTCCGTATCGAGATCCCATGTCCGAGCGGCCAAGTGGTGTAGCCCTGGATCGCCAGGCTATAACGTTCGGCGTGATGCAATTGGCCGTTATGCCCAACGCCAGACCTTGCTGGCTTTGACGCACATGCCGGGCATGGTTACAACGCATGACCTCACACAGTTCTCTGCCGATCAGCTGTGTCAACTGGCGACAACGCTGAGGGCGTGGGTTGAACAGCAGGATCAGGTGATACAGCGAAGTGAGCTGCGTAACCAGCAACTGAGCCAAGAGCAGGTCTTGCTCAAGGTTCACTAGTACGGCCAGCGCAGTGAGCAACTCAACGGTTTGCAGATCAGCTTGCTGGACGACGTGGGTGATGCTGACATCCCGGCGCGAAGCGGACGCGATGACTTGCTGTGGCTGTCAGTTGAAACGCAACGGTGAGGACAGCAGTGAGAAGCTCGGCTATACGTCAGGCGCAGCAACGGGTTATTCGCGGGGATTACCATTGCGCAGCGGCCATCATGAGCCTGATACAGTCCGCCAAACGGAGCGGGCATGAATCCTGCGTCTATCTGAAAGATGTGCTGGCCCGGCTTAAGATACCAAAACTTTTAAAATCAATGATTTAATGTCTATCGCTTGAAGAGCGCTGGCCGACAAGACGTGGCCCACGGCCGCTTGCGAAGCGGCTTTATCCACGTACATTGAAGCAGCTGCCGCTGCGGTTACCCTGTCAGAAACAAAAATGCCAGTCAGTTGGTTTAACTGACTGGCATTCGGCATAAGGCCGGATTTTTTTTAAAGGAGCACCAGGGAACCTAGCGTCCTTCTGATTTGAGACCTTTATAGAGGCTCAGGCACATCAGCAGCAAGACCAGCGTGAATGGAAGGCCGGTGGTAATCGCCGCCGCCTGCAAGGCCGTCAGGGCTTCGGAACCGCCACCCACCAGCAGTACTGCGGCAATGATGCCCACCAGGGACGCCCAGAACAGCCGCTGGATCATGGGGGCGTCTGTCTTGCCACCCGAAGTGATGCTGTCGATCACCAGGGAGCCGGAGTCCGCCGAGGTGACGAAGAATACCAGCACCAGCAACACGGCCACAGAAGACATCAGCATGCTCAGCGGCATATTCTCGAACATCTGGAACATCGCCAGGGAGACATCACCGATGCCGTTGGCCAGCGCACCAACACCAGATTGGGCCTGTTCAATAGCGGTGCCACCAAAGGCCCCCATCCAGATCGCTGTCACCAGGGTCGGTACCAGCAGTACCGCAGTCAAAAACTCGCGCACGGTGCGGCCACGGGATACACGGGCGATAAACATGCCCACGAACGGAGACCAGGATACCCACCAGGCCCAGTAGAAAACCGTCCAGCCGTGGAACCAGGTGCCGTCTTCACGGCCGATCCAGTTGCTCAGCGGTACAATGTTTTCTACATAACTTCCCACGATGCTGCCAATCGAACCAAAGATTTGCAGTGTCGGGCCGATGACAATCACCAGCCCTACCAGGCCGGCCGCAATAATCATGTTGACGTTACTCAGCAGCTTCACGCCGCCATCCAGACCTCGGGCAACGGACAGCAGCGCCACGGCGGTCACACAGACGATTACCACGATCTGGGTGGTCAGGCTGTTTTCGATACCAAACAGGTAGTTCAGGCCGCCGGACGCCTGCTGTGCACCCAGGCCCAGGGATGTCGCCAGACCAAAGATGGTTGCCAGCACCGCCAGAATGTCGATCACATGACCGATCGGTCCCCAGCATTTCTCACCCAGCAGCGGGTAGAAGGCGGAGCGAATGGTCATGGGCAGACCTTTGTTGTAGCAGAAGTAGGCCAGCGCCAGAGCAACAACGCCGTAAATTGCCCAAGGGTGAAGCCCCCAGTGATACATGGTTGCACCCAGCGCCAGGTTCGCACCTTCTGCGGTTCTGGGGGCCACGTTCAGCGGCGTGCCGTACCAGTCTGTGTAGTAAGCCACAGGCTCCGCTACACTCCAGAACATCAGGCCGATGCCCATACCGGCGGCAAACAGCATTGAGAACCAGGACATGGTCGAAAACTCGGGTTTTGCAGCAGCCCCACCCAGGCGGATCTTGCCCACTGGCAGCACAATCAGCGCCAGGCAGAAAAGCACAAAAATATTACCGCCAATCATGAATAGCCAGTCGAAATTATCAATCGACCAGCCCCGTGCGCCGGTCAATGCGACCTTGGCTTCAGCGGGGAACAGCAGAGTGCCAATAATAAACAGTAGAATGAAGCCTGCACTAACGCCAAATACGGGGTTATGGACATCCATCCCCATGACCTTAACGTTGTCCCGGCCGACCTCATAATCCGTATCGTACACATTTGCTACGACAGCACTGTCGGTGTTTAAACCCACGTTCATTCAACACTCCTCACCCGTATCGGGATCGATATGGTTTTCTCGTTATTGTTATATTTCGCGACATCATCTTTGCGAAATTCATCAATCCTAGAAAGGATTAAAACAGGCCTTTTGCAGAACTAAGCTGGCACTATGGTGACTCCATAGTACAAACAAGCGCTGACGCTAGTGTTCTGATACATCTTAAGAAGGGGGGGCTTCGCTGTAAAACGACGTTTTCTAAGCAGGTTGTTTAGCTCTGCTAGTGCTTGATTATCAATTTATGAATACTATTAACCTGGTGGACAAATAGACATCCTAGTTGTCCGTCACCCCACAAAACAGGCGCAAGTGCGTGAACGTGCTGGTTTTCGTGGGGTTCGCATTGCCCTGCGGGCAATGATGAAGCATCCCTGCTTCATGTATTAACCCGCCGGATTAATATCTTTGGCGAGGTAAAGATTCAAAGGGAGACGTTGATCGTCAAATTTCAGGGATTTCGCAAAATTCCGCGCGATTTTCAAGGGCAACGATGGAATTGGCGAGGGCGGCCTGTTTCATTGCCCGGTCATTCATTACCCGGTAAATAGTATCAACTACCCATCAGGTAAACAGTTGCCGATGGAGGGGGAATCCATCCCATTTCCCTAGATCTGTGCCTGGTTGTCAAGCGCAGTGTGCAAGAACCTGTGCTCGAGTGTTTGCAACAGGTTGTTCACCTTGTCGAAGGTCTCCTGATACTCGGCATCGCAATTTGAATCGGCAACGATGCCGCCACCTGCCCAGCAATACAGCTGTCCCTGAGTGGCAATCAGTGTACGAATACAGATACTGGTATCCATGCGACCGTTGAAGCCGATGTAACCGATGGAGCCGCAATAGGCGCTGCGTCGGTGGGGTTCTTGCTCCTCGATCACTTCCATCGATCGGATTTTCGGTGCCCCGGTAATTGATCCGCCCGGAAAGCAACCCTGCAGCAGGTCCAGTGATTTGCCGGGATGGTCCAGGCGGCCGCAAATGGTGGATACCAGGTGATGGACGTTGGCGTAGGTTTCGACTTCGAACAGCTTGGGGACACGCACTGAGCCGATAGAGCAAGTTTTACCCAGATCGTTGCGCAGCAAATCCACGATCATGAGATTCTCGGCGCGGTCCTTGGGGCTGTGGCGAAGGGCTTCGGCCAGGCGGATGTCTTCGCTGGCAGTCTGGCCGCGTGGGCGGGTGCCCTTTATCGGTTTGGTTTCCACCTCGATCCCGCAGCTTTGAATAAAGCGTTCCGGGGACAGGCTCAGCAGGTCACCGGAAGGCGTCGACAGGTAGGCTGCAAAGGGCGTTGGGGCCACTTCGCGCAACGCCCGGTATGCGCGCCAGCTGTCGCCAGTGAACTCGGCGCTAAAGCGTTGGGCCAGGTTGACCTGGTAGCAGTCACCGGCCTCAATATAGTCGATTATCCGTCGAAACCTTTCACCGTATTGTTGCCGATTCATGTTCGCTGCAAAGGGCGTGTTCAGGGAAAATGATCCCGTTGGATGAGATTGGCTTGCGCTCAACAGCTCATGTAACTGCCGTAGCTGGGGCAGAAATTCCGCCTGGTGGCAGACCAGGGTAGCGAGGCGTTTCTCATGGTCGATTACCAGCGCCCAGTCATAGATGCCAACCTGCATTTCTGGCAGGTCGATATCCCGTTGCGCCAGTTCGGGCAATGATTCCAGCGTTCTCGCCAGGTCGTAGGCGAAATACCCGACTGCGCCTCCTATGAAGGGGAGGTCGGGGTCCCCGTCCCCGTGGGCTTCTGCGTCGATGATCCGCTTTAGGGCCATGAAGGGGGCATCGCCAAGGGGAATGCGTTCACCTTCGGTGGACTCTTTCCAGCAGCGCCCCCTGTGCGAGACCACGCGGAACCTCGGTGCCGCGCTGATGATGTCGAATCTCCCCCGAGAAAGGCCCCGCTGCCCGCTGTCGAGAAACACCGGGTAAGGGAGATGGCGCAGCCGCTCGAACAGTAATGCGCTGTCGTCAGGGTAGGGCAGGGAGATTCTTGGTGCGGACAGCTTGCAGGTGGTCATCAGGCAAAGTGGCACTCTAGTTTAGTGGAATTTGCAGAATCGAAGTCCGCGTCCTACAGGCTACCGTGGTGGCTCAGTTGGCAAGAGAGGCATTCGGCGCGCGGCGCCGTTTTGGCGCAATTGGCCGAGCATCATCAAGGTCTTAATGAAACCGCTCTGCTTTTCAGCGCCGCTCAACGCCGCGCATCACCAAGCCTATATGCTGTGCTTTGATCACGACGCCGGCCCCTTCGAAAGCCTTATCGGCAAAGTGCCGGCCAAAAGGCTGCTTCAATTCACGAGGATCGGCAAAAAACCGGTCCGCATGAAGGACCTTCAGGCACAGTCGCCTCAAGGCCCTGAATGCGCTGCGCGTACCGAAAAAGGGGCAATGTACGACCCGGGGCTCGGTAAGTATCAACGTGGCGGGTCAATACATGAAGCATCCCTGCTTCATCATTGCCCGCAGGGCAATGCGAACCCCACGAAAACCAGCACGTTCACGCACTTGCGCCTGTTTTTGTGGGGTGACGGACAACTCGATAGGGCGGAATTCTATCTTTTACGCTGGGCGTTTTCCAAGACGTCCCGTAAGAGCTCTTCGGCACTCGGATGGTAAATGGGCATCTCCAGTACCTGCTCGGCTGTCATCTTGTGCGTGATGGCCAGTGCCAGTATGTGAGCAAGGTGTTCGGCTTGGTAGCCGAGCAGCTCTGCCCCCAGGATCTTTCCGGTGCTGGCCTCCAGATACACTTGAATGCGCCCATCGACCTTGTTCCAAACAACATGCCGGGGGCTATCGAATGGCAGGTCGCCAATGACAATTTCCTGGTCCTGCAGTTCCCGGTAAGTTTTGCCAACGATCGCCATTTGCGGGTCGGTAAAGTAGATCATCAGGGGCGTTCGACGTTTGGCGTCCACTGTATTCGGGTAGTTCAGTGCATTGTCCGCTACGATACGGCCCTCATCGAAGGCTTCGTGCCATACCGGTAAAATGTCGGTTGCATCGCCTGCGATGAAAATGGGGTGGCCGGGGTAGGACAACGTTTTGGGATCGAAAGAAACGTCGCCGTACTCAACACTGCCGACACCTGCAGCCTTGAGATTCAAGCGATCGACATTGGACACCCTGCCTGTCGCAACCAGTACTCGGTCGAATACCTTGGTCACCGTCTCGCCATTTGATTGTTGGTATTGGATCCAGGCGCCATCATCCTCCCATGTTTTCTCCAGGGTTCCGCTGGGATAGATCTCCAGCTGGTTGCTGAGTATTTTGAGGGTTTCCTGCTGCAGGTCAGGACTTGTAAGGCCGCCAATTCTGCCAGAGCGACCATACAGCGTCGTATCAACACCCAGGCGATGCAGCGCTTGCCCTAGTTCCAGCGCGATAACCCCCAGACCAATTACAGCAACGGAGCGAGGCAGGTCAGTTATTTCGAATATCGTATCGCTGGTAAGGACGCGTGACATCACGGGCTCGAACACTTCACTGACTTCGGGCCTTGAGCCACAAGCAAGAATGATTTTTTTTGCCCTGACTTCGACATCTTCCCCAACAAGCAGGTGACCTGGTGCGATAAAACGGGCGCGCCCGTCAATTTTATGGTGCGCTGGTATCTTTTCTATATACTGAAGATTGCGCCCTACAAATCGTTGGTCCCGTTCCCTGCGTAGTCGTTCCAGCACTTTACTTCCATCTACGCTGCCCTCGCTTTTTACGCCAAAGAACTCGCTGGTATCGATATGGTGCGCATAATCGGCCGCTGTAATCAGTAGTTTGCTGGGCATGCAACCTACTCGCGCACAGGTGGTACCGTAGGGACCATCTTGGATCATAACGAGGCTATCCGTCTCGCGACGTATTTTGGAGTATGCGCCTAATCCTGCTGTCCCAGCCCCAATAATTGCATACTCGACGTCGATAGTTTTCATCTTTGGCTTGCTCCGTTGGCTCTCGTTATCACCAAGGTGGTGTAAAATGAAGGCATTAGCTCGGTTTTGGGTATCTAACAACGCTTTTATCTAAAGCGTTCGTGTCAGTGGTTTAATCTCCATTACGCCCAAACCGAAACGATCATGGGAGGGTCTTCAATTCACCAACATAAGAGTAAAACTATCGTGTCAGACGCTACCTGTAAAACGATGCTTCCTAATCGCAATGCTTAGCATTTGTAATGCTACTGTTTGATGTCTCACAAATCGGTACCCCGCTGCAGGGTGGGCAAAGCGGAGCGTGACCACCAATCCTGGCTACGGGGCCCGTCACTGCGCGCCTGGGTCCAATCTACTGCTATATTGAACAGCATGAGTTAGATCGAAAGCAGGTTTCTTGCTGTGTTTGCTGCGTGGGTTTTCATGTGGGCTAATCATCTCGAGCAGTGCCTTGGATTAGCTTTCGTTAACTATGTGCTTAGGAAGCGTCAGTTTACAGAAAAGAGATGGCTTTGTTAGGATTATCACTGTCGGAAATGGATATAAAAAGGTTCTATGAAATGTCTATACATGAAGCAGCAATAAACTGGCGCCGGTATCCACACAGCTCAGATTCAACGACATACTCTCGTAATCACGTTGTTACTTTGAGTGGCAACCAGCAGCTTGATGTTTCTGCGTCTGTAGAATTTAAAGGCGATCCCAATTGCGCTGATCCAGAGCAGATGCTCGTGAGCGCCGTCTCCAGCTGCCATATGTTGTTTTTTTTGGCGATCGCAGAATTTCAGGGTTTTTGCGTAGAGACCTATGAGGACAATCCACAGGGTTTTCTGGAGAAAGGTTCAAAAGGCGGAATGGAAATTACTCGTGTAATTCTGACGCCAAAGGTCGTTTTTAGTGGTGACAAGCGTCCGGATCAGGCCACAATTGCCAAAATTCATAACGGTGCGCACAAAAACTGTTTTATCAGAAACTCAATAACGGCCAGTGTCGAAATCAATCATTCATAAACTTGATGTTTCGAGGAGAGAAAGTATGACTATGAATTCACCAAAAGACGACATTCTGCTTAGAACCGACAGTAATGGTGCGGTCTTTCTTTCTCTTAATCGGCCGGATAAATTAAATACGCTGTCTGAGGCGATGTTGGCTGCCTTGCAAGATCAGCTGGATGATATTGCAGAGGATCCCAGTGTTCGGTGTGTGGTTATTAGCGCTGAAGGTCGCGGCTTCTGCGCGGGCCATGATCTGCAGGAAATGCGCTCACATCCTGAACGGGAATATTATCAGGCATTGTTCAAGCGTTGCGGCAAAATGATGCAGAGTATCGTAGAGCTGCCCGTTCCGGTTATCGCAAAAGTTGGCGGTATAGCCGCTGCCGCCGGCTGTCAGCTGGTCGCCAGCTGTGATCTGGTTATCGCGGCCAGATCAGCTCGCTTCGCCGTGCCGGGAATCAACGTTGGATTGTTCTGTTCAACGCCTGCTGTTGCGCTTTCAAGAAGTGTCTCGGCCAAACGAGCCTTTGATATGCTGGTGACCGGTGATGTTATTGATGCAGAAACGGCGCTGGATTGGGGGCTGATTAGCAGTGTAGTGGACGACGCTGAGCTGGACGATGCTGTTGCTGCGAAAGTGGAGAAGATTCTGAGCAAAAGCCCGTCTGCCGTTCGATATGGTAAATCCATGTTCAACCCGCAAAGGCAGATGTCGTTGTCCGAGGCCTATGATTTTGCAGGCAATGTGATGGCCGAGAACATGATGAGCCCCGATGCGGGAGAAGGTATTGATGCTTTCCTGGAAAAGCGGAAGCCGACCTGGGAGCAGCCGACTCGTTAAAAGCCAGTCGTGCTCGCTTTCGGAAAGCTTATCTGTCCGCTATTGGGTAAAAAGACGTAGCCTGAATTAATTCTGGTCTATTTTATCGTTAGAAAATAAGAGTAAAAATACTATGAACGGGTTATGCGAATTTAATCAGGCACTCGAAAAAACACCAGCTAATCATGTGGCGCTCTCTCCGCTTAGCTTTATCAAGCGGGCTGCGGCAGTTTACCCTGACAGAGCGGCTGTAGTATATGGCGACACAACATATACCTGGGGCCAAACCTATCGACGTTGCCGTCAGTTAGCCTCTGTTCTAAAGGAGTATGATATTTCAAGGGGCGATACTGTCTCAGTTATGCTGCCAAATGTACCCGCAATGTACGAGGCGCATTTCGGTGTGCCCATGACAGGGGCTGTCCTGAATTCGATCAATACTCGCCTGGATGCCGAAGCGGTTGCCTTTATTCTCGATCACAGTCGTACTCGGCTTTTGCTGGTGGATCCGGAGTATGCAAGTGTCGTAGAAAAAGCACTGTCGATGCTAGAGCGTGCGGCGCCTATCGTAATTAACGTTTCCGATCCGAGCTACGGAAAAGGCTCACCTATCGGCGATCTTGAATATGAAGGATTGCTTGCCGAGCAATCGGACTTGTCTGAGTGTCAGCCACCGCTCGATGAGTGGGATGCAATTGCATTAGGGTACACCTCGGGGACAACAGGCAATCCAAAGGGCGTGGTAACACACCATCGTGGTGCCTATCTGAATGCGGTGAGTAATGTCCTTTCCTGGGGGTTGGCCTCTAATGTCGTCTACCTGTGGACCTTGCCAATGTTTCATTGCAATGGCTGGTGCTTCCCCTGGACTCTGGCCGCGATTGGCGGAACGAGCATCTGTTTGCGCAAGGTCGATCCGGAGCTGATTCTGCAACTGATCAAGCAGCATCGTGTCACTCACTATTGTGGTGCTCCGATTGTACATTCGATGATCGCCGAGGCAGCATCAGTCCAGTCCTCACCCATCGAGCACAAAGTTTCCGGTCTGATTGCCGGAGCGGCGCCACCGGCGGCGGTGCTGGAGAAGATGGAGCGAATTGGGGTCGAGCTTACCCATGTCTACGGTCTGACTGAAACCTATGGTCCTGCCACCGTATGCGTCAAGCAGGATGACTGGGCTGATCGCACCCTGGAAGAACGGATCCAGCTCAACGGACGGCAGGGTGTGACCTACCCGCTGCAGGAGGAGGTCGTGGTGCTTGATCCAAAAACGCTGGAGCCGGTTCCCGCCGATGGCAAGACGGTGGGTGAAATCATGTTCCGGGGCAACATTGTCATGAAGGGGTACCTGCGTAACGAGTCGGCAACCGAAGAAGCATTTGCCGGAGGCTGGTTTCATACCGGAGACTTGGCGGTCGTGCATGCAGATGGCTACATCAAGATTTCCGACCGTTCGAAAGATGTCATCATTTCGGGCGGAGAGAATATTTCGTCCCTGGAGGTTGAGGATGTTATCCAGCGCCACCCGGATGTAGAGCTCGCTGCGGTCGTACCTTTGGCGGATGAAAAGTGGGGCGAAGTCCCTGCAGCGTTCGTGCAGCTGCGCCACGGTAGCGAACTGACGGAGCAGGCGCTGATCGATTTCTGTCGGGAAAACATGAGCCGCTTCAAGGCGCCGAAGAAAATTATCTTTGAGCGTATACCAACGACCTCAACAGGAAAAATCCAGAAGTTCGTACTGCGTCAGCAACTCGCTGCAGCACAATCGAGCTAAATCAACCCAAGAGCGGAGTCGTTGAATAATAACCCGGCGGGTTCATATAATGAAGCAGGGATGCTTCATCATTGGCCGCAGGCCAATGCGAACACCACGAAAACCTGCATCTCCGCGCACCTGCGCCCTTTTCCGGGGTGTGGCCGCTCCTGCGCCTCTTGGCGTACGCGCATACCATACTCCCTGTACATAACGTGCAAATAGGTAGGAAACCTATTTGCACATCAGGTAAATAGCCGCGCGGGAAGGGCAGGGCCATTCAGGTTCTATGCTAGTATGTGGCGAGTCATATGGTAGCAACTGCGCGCTTTCAAAAGTGCGCAGTTGCTCTTGAGAGTACTTGTTATGTCACGACTTCCCCCTCTGATTGCACTCTCTTATTTTGAGGTTGCCGCCCGAACCAAAAGCTTTGCCAAAGCCGCGAAGGAGCTGCACGTCACCCCGGCCGCCATCAGTCACCAAGTCAAAGCGCTGGAGGAGTATCTGGGGGTTGAGCTGTTCGTTCGACATCATCGTCGCGTCAGCCTTACGCCAGCCGCCCGCGCGTCATTGCCAGAGTTGCATGAAGGCTTCCAGGTCCTGGCTGATGCCGTTGATAAAATTCGCTTGTACGGCGAAGAGCGCAGAGTCATCACGGTCTGTGCTGAGCCTCTGTTCGCCACGAAATGGATCGTGCCGCGCCTGCATCGCTTTTATGCCCGCTGCCCCGAAGCTGAGGTGCGACTGCAGGCAAGCTTGCATTCGGTCGATCAGGCTCGGGGAAGCGGATTTGGCGTGTCGCAACTGAAACGGGCGGGAATCGATGTTTCGGTGCGATTGGGTTATGGAGACTATGAAGATCTGGAACCACAGTGCTTGATGAATCTTGATCTTTTTCCCATGTGCAAGCCGGGCATGGTCTCAGCTAATGAGATCATGGCATCGTCGAATGCCCCCCCGCTATTATGCGATCGCACCTTGGCTCGCTTTGAGGATCTTTGCGGGTGGCGAGAATGGTTTCGACAGCAGGGCGGTGAGGATCTGGAGTCCTTTAAGGTGCTGCAGTTTGGTAATGGCCTGCTGGCGTTGGAAACTGCCGTCTCCGGTCAGGGGCTCCTTTTGGGTTCTAAAGAACTGCTGCATACGGAGCTGGATTCGGGCAAGTTAGAAGTGGTGATTGATCATCCGCTCAGATGCGCCCAAGCGTATTATGTTGTCAGTGCCGGTTTAAACATTGAACGCCCCATCGCCAGAGAGTTTCGCGAGTGGCTGTTGGAAGAAATCAGCGTACCTGATGCGTGAAGGCGAGAAAGTGACAAATAGTCTTAATCGCGCGTGACACCTGGTTCTGACCCGCCCCGGCGTTACCGAAGACTCCAGGCATTCAGAGGATGGAGCCATGAACCCGACCCGGAAGTATTCCCTGAAGGTGCGCTGTAAACCTCCCTGTTTTAGTGCCAGCTATTATTAGAGTTCATCCGGTCGTTCTGTTTAGCAAGGCAGGCTCACGGCGAAAGGTTTCCGAGCGAAAAGCAGCAATGTGCAAGCAGGCTTGAGACAAGCCTGCTTGCACATCCACCAATAGCTGCGGCGTGGTTATTTCATCCATTCAACCAGCAGCAGTGTGATGCTCGGGAAGAAGACCAGCAGCAGCAGACGCACCAGGTCGACGCCGATAAAGGGCACCAGACCTTTGAAGATGTCCTTGAAAGCCACCTCAGGCAGCGTCGCTTTCAGCACGAAGACGTTCATGCCGATGGGTGGTGTGATCAATGCGATTTCGGTGACCACTACCACAACGATGCCAAACCAGATCAGGTCGAAGCCGTTGGCGACGACGATTGGCATGAACAGCGGCACGCAGATCAAGATAATTGCCAGTGAGTCCATGACGCAGCCGAGCACAAGAAAGACGGCAAGGATGGCGAAAATCAGCTGGTAGGAGCTGAGTCCTGAGCTTTCGACCATCTCCAGCAGTCCCTCGCCGAGCCCTGAAAATGCGATCAGTTTGGCGAACATCATGGCGCCGAACAGCACGCTGTAGAGCATCACCGACGTGAATGCGGATTCCAGGAAGATGTGCCTGAAGTCCGTCCAGGTCATGCGCCGCTGCACCAGCGAGATCAGCAGGGCAAATCCTGCGCCCATGCCGGCGGCCTCCGTGGCGGTGAACACCTTGGCGTAGATGCCGCCGATAATGAGCACGAAGAGCAGAAAAAAGGGCCAGACGCCTTTGAGCGTGCTGAGTCTCTCGTGCGCGCTCGACTTTGCGCCTCGCGGTGCATCGCCCGGGCGTAAAATGGCCACGGCGTAGATCGCCAGCATATAGAACGTCAGTCCCAGAATGCCGGGAACCACGCCCGCAATGAACAGATGCCCTATGTTGGTCTGGGTGAGGATGCCGTAGATCATCAATATGATCGACGGCGGTATCAGGATACCGAGGGTTCCGCCGGCAGCAATCGATGCCGATGCCAGCGAGTCCGAATAGCCGTACTGCTTCATGCTCGGATAGGCCACCTTCGACATGGTCGCCGCCGTCGCCAGGCTGGAACCGCAGACCGCGCTGAATCCCGCGCAGGTCACCATGGTCGAAAGGGCCAGGCCGCCTCGAACATGACCGAGGTACGCATTGGCCGCACGGAACAGATCAGCGGCAATCCCGGTTCGCGACAGGATATTCCCCATCAGAATGAACAGCGGCACCACCGCAAGCTCATAGGAGAAGACCGCCTCGGAGATGGTCATCGAGATCAGCGTCAGGGACGCATCGAATCCCAGCTCCAGACCGATACCGGTAATCGAAACGACAAGTAACGAAAATGCCAGCGGTACGCGCAGGAACGCAAGTATCAATACCGCCGCGAGGGCTACCATTCCGGTCATCATAGCGCGTCCTCCGGGTGAATATCGCTGCTGCGGTAGGGGGGCAGAACGCTGGCCAGCGCACTGATCAGGCAGCTCAGGCTGATCAGTGCATACATGTAGCTGCGCGGTATCAGCAGTTCCTGGCTGACCTCCTGGATCTGGCTGGCTTCCAATGTCGCCAGTGCGAACTGATAGCCGACCAGCAGCAGCGTCAGCGAGATCAGCACACTGATCAGCCCCCTCCACCAGCGCATCGCATCGGCCATGAGGAAGCGGTCGAACAGGTCCACCGCCAGATGTCCGCGAGCGGATGTCAGCAGCGGCAGGCCGCAGAATATGATCACCGCCATCATGTGCTCGGTAATGTCGTGTGCGCCGTAGATCGGCAGATTGAAAAAGCGGCGTCCGATGACATCCGCAAAGGTCAGCAGCACCATGGACAGCAGCGACAGAATCAGTAATGTCTCTATGCTGCGGCGGATGCGGTGAATAAGTGAATGCATGATTTTCTCGATATTAGCCAGGATCAGCAGCGCTGAAACAAGGGCTGCCGCGCGGGCAGCCCGTCCGGTTTATTCACCGGTCAACTCGAGATAACGCTTGCGATGGAAGTCGACCATCTCCATCGGCTGGTCGACACCAAATTCGGCACCTTGTGCAGCCCATTCCTGCATCATTTTGTCTCGTGCTGAACGGATCTTCTCGAGTAGTTCGGGGGAGGGCGCAGAAAAGTGATGACCGGCTTCTTGCAGGGTAACCGCGGCGTCGTCAATCTCGCGCTGGAATTCGTGCCCCCAGAGCTTAGCGAACACTTCGCCGGACACCTTCATGATCGCCTGACGATCATCTTCCGACAGTTTCTTCCACTTTCGCTCGTTCATCGCCAGAAAGAAGGTGGCATCATAGAAACCGCCTGGAATCAGGGTTTGATGTGGCAGCTGCTCGCTCAGTCGGAAATTGACCACCGACTCCAGTGTGTGCAGTGAACCGTCCAGAACGCCACTCTCGAGCAGTTCATAGGCCTTGGTGGCAGGCGCCGCAATCGGTACAGCACCCAGCTCTTCGATCAGTCGCTTCTGAATCGGACCGCCCATGCGGATTTTCTGGTTTTCCAGATCCTGCGGCGTGACAATATCCTTGCTGCTGTGGTTGATCACGCCCGCGCCCAGCGAGCCGACCCCCAGCACCTGAACGCCGGCAAACGTCGGGTTAGCGCTGAGGTACTTCTCATAGGTATCCCAGAGCGCAACGGACGCTGCCTCGGCATTGTCGCCATTGAACGGCATTTCAGCGAACCAGACCGCCTTGAAGCGATCCGGCTCATAGGTGAAGTTGCCCCAGGTGATGTCGGCGATTCCTTTACGCGCCAGTTCCCAGTGCTGCGGGGGACTTCCGACCGGCTTGGGCAGTGTGCGTACCTTAACACGGCCCTCGGTCGCTTCCTCGACCCGGTCCGCCCACACCTGAAGGATATTCGTCGTGATGAAATGGGTTGGAGGAACCCAGTTCGACATCGTCAGGGTCGTTGCCTGAGCCGTCAGCGCCAGCGCTGAGGTTAAGGTAGCCGCGCACAGGTTGCGGATGATTTTTTTTGTTTTTGCGTTCATTGTGACCACCTTTTGACTTTTGAGAGGACCCGTTGGTTATCGACGGGAAAAGTAGCGCTCAGCCAGTTTTACCCATAGTTGACCGCCGCCGCTGAGACATTCATCGTTGAAATCGTAATGAGGGTTATGGACACTGCAGGGGCCCAGGCGTGCTCCATCGGTATATCCGTTGTCGCCGTTGCCGATCATCAGATAGCAACCCGGCACCTGCTCCAGCATGTAGGCGAAGTCTTCACTGGCGGTCAGCGGCGCGCCATTCGCGTCGACGTTATCGACGCCGAATACTTCGATCGCCACGGCCTCGACCAGCCGTGTTTCCGCTTCGCTATTGATGAGCACCGGATACCCAGCCTCATAGCGGATCTGTACGGTACAGTCGTATGCCTGGGCCTGATGTTCGGCAAGCGCCTTGATGCGTTGGCACAGGATGTCCCGCACCTGTGGCTGGAGTGCCCGCACGCTGAGATCCAGCTCCGCCTGCTCCGGAATGATGTTGTAGCTTTCGCCGGCGGCTATTCGGCCGACACTGATCACACCGCAGTGCAGAGGATCAATATTGCGGCCGATCAGGGACTGCAGACCCTGTACCGTGGCCGCCAGCGGCTGGGTCGGGTCCAGCGCCAGTTGCGGCATCGCACCATGACCGCCCTTGCCGGTGAAGCGGATGTTCACTTTATCCGAAGAGCACATGAACGGCCCGCTGCGGAAGAAGCACTGACCCACCGGCGTACCGGGCATGTTGTGCAGGCCAAACACCGCATCACAGGGGAAGCGGTCGAAGAGTCCCTCTTCCATCATGCGCTGTGCACCACCGCCGCCGCCGACTTCTTCGGCGGGCTGGAAGATCAGGTTAAGCGTGCCGTTGCCCATTCCGGTGCCGGTGGCATGCGACCCGGCCAACGCCTTTGCGGCGCCGAGCAGAATGGCGGTGTGGCCATCGTGGCCGCAGGCATGCATCTTGCCGGGCGTGCGGCTCTGCCAGGGCAGGCTCGTCTGCTCCTGCAGAGGCAGTGCATCCATGTCGGCTCGCAGGCCTAGGCGAGGACCGCTACCGTCACCGAACACCAGCTGTCCCACGACCCCTGTGACCGCGAGGCCCGTATGCACTTCATATCCCCAGCTGCGCAGACAATCGGTGACCAGACGGCTGGTATTAAATTCCTCAAAACCCAGTTCAGGGTTCTGGTGGATGGCCCGACGCCATTCTTTCATGGCTTTCAAGTCAAGATTGGCGAATGACATTGGCGGCTATACCTACGTTTTGAATCAGGATTGGAATAGTTATACGCCTTTATGTGATTCCTAAAAGACACTAATATCGACTAGGTGAACACAATTTGAGATCACCAAGTCATGAAGCATCAGCACATCACGGCATTCGTCCGGGTCGCGGACAGCGGCTCGATCCGGGCTGCCGCGCGTGAGATGAATATCAGCCAGAGCGCACTGACCCGGGCCATGCGAGAACTGGAAGAGGACGTCGGCGCTGAACTGCTGGTGCGCAGTTATCGAGGGGTCGCGTTCACGCCCGCAGGCACTGCGCTGCTGAAAAGGGCGCGCCTGATACTTGAAACGATTGATCGCGCCCGGGATGAAGTACGGCAGATCAGCGGCGGCAGCGGCGCCAATATCACGATCGGGATTACACCGGTGCTGGCAACGACGGTTTTCCCCGCAGTATATCAACAGTTCGTACGTGCGCTGCCTGATGCAACACTGACGCTGACGGAGGGCCTACTGACCGGTATCGTGCCTGATTTGATCGAAGGCCGGCTGGACTTTGGCGTGGCGATTGCCACGCAATACGAGTTGCCGAGCGAACTCTCCTTCACCCCGCTATGCAATGTGCTGTCCTGCATCGCTGGACGCAGCGGGCATCCGCTGGCGGAAGCGACGCAATGGTCCGAACTGCTCGAGGCCAGGTGGGTACTGAATCTGACAATCGGCAGCAGCTCCAACCACCTGCTGCACTGGCTCGATGATCAGGGATGGCCGCATCCGAAAAAAATCGTGCAATGCACGTCGCCGATGCTCATGCTCGAGATGATGCGCCGCACGGACCTTGTCGGCTATGGTCCGGCCCGGTTACTGGAAGACCCTCTGAGCAGCACCGGTATCGTCCCGTTCAGGATAGCGCCGTTACCACCGGCGTCCACGCTGGGCATTATCCGGGTGCGCGGCGTACCGCTGACGCCGGCCGCCCAACTGCTGGAAACCTTCATTAAACGTGTGGCTACGACGCAGAATTAACGAGGGTCAACTCTCTCGCCCGGCAGATACCCTCTGCAGCACCGGCGGATCACGGAGCGGGGGTCATCCGTGTCTGGGTAGCACCACTCGAAGAGTCACCACTCTACCTGTAGCAACGGTACGGGATTAGACGGTGGAATCAGCAAGGGCTTGTGAGCTGTATTCGGTAATACGGTATTCGAGCATCCGTAGTGCCGCATTGCGTGGTTTATGTGGGGTTTTGGCCGTTTTACAGGGTCGTTGTGCGTGACCTGGAATCGCAATCGCTCTTGTTGAATGGAGTAACGCTGGGCTTTGGTGCTGGGGGACCTGCGACGAAACCCAAATGAATTCCTGTTTTCAGTACGGCGCGTCCGCAGTCGCCTTGCTTGCGTTTTTGTCTACACTTTAACGCCTATGCTGCTAGATGATGCGGGCTATCGTGAGCTCCATGATTCATCCGCATCGTGCGTAAGCTTTTTGTATGCTCGGCTGGCACAGCAGTGCTGTTAAATGTTTGAGCGCGCACCCATAAGCAGGGCGATAACCGGAGTTTGTGTGCGAATGTCCTGGACCCCGGTGCGCCAGGCGAGTCGCTGGCATGGGGTAGCGGGCCGATTAGCCAGGCGGCGTCGTTCGGGTGCGGGACTGTGCGCACAATGGGCGCTATATTGCTGGTATAAATCCGGCGGTCAAGCGGATGACGCAGGAGGGTGTCATCATTGGCTGCGCATCGGTATGAGCCTGCAAACGCAGTCTGTTGGTGCATTCGTGCCAACTTTTGTGGGGGAAGGATAGCCCCGTAAGGATAGCGGACTATCCTTCAGATCAGCATCTCAAGGCGTGATGCTTCTGAGCCTGCCTGACGGGTTACGAGCGTCAATGAAGGGGATTGAGTTCTTCATTCTGCGTCTGGGATGAGGTAACAGGGAGAGTTTACATTGCTGCATGCTCAGGCGGATTCCTTTTATCGAGCGCTGACGCTGGCCCCTTATGCAGTGATGGTTATTTCGCCTGAAGGAAAGCTCCTGTGGGTCAATGAGGCTTTTTGCGCACTGTCCGGCTGCGCAGAGCAGGATGCACTGAGCCGTGCGGCTGAGTCCTTTTTTGATGCTTCTGCGACGGAGCTGAATCCGTTCATTCAATTGAAAACCGCGCAATCCCGTGGCGTCTCCTTCGATATCGAAATTCCGTTTTACCCACCAGCAGGTGCTGCGCGCTGGGTGCGGCTGCAAAGCCAACCGCTGCAAGAGCATGATGCGCCGCCGGCAGGCTTTGCCTGGTTTTTTACCGATATAACGGATGAGCGGCGCCATCGTGCACTGTTGCGGTTGCGCGCTTTCATTCTGGACCCGGTCATTCAGGTCAAGCCACTGTCGGACCAGCTGGCGTCTTTGGCAGATGAACTGGTGTCTGTGCTGCCGGGAACGGGCGTCTGTGTTCAGCTGTTGAGCGAGGATGGCCGTCGGTTGCGCCGTGTCGCACAGGCCGGGTTGTCAGGGGGTTACCTTGATGCGATTGATGCTATGGCCCCGCAGGGAATATCAGGACCCGCAGCCCTTGCGGTTCAGCGGGCGGCACCCATGCGGGTGGACAATATTGCCACGGTGTCGAACTGGGGGGCGTGCCCTCAGGTGCTGCTGTCGCTGGGCTTTGTAACCAGCCTGTCGTATCCGGTTGCCCGTGTCGGAAAGGTGCTGGGGTGCATTGATATCTATCTTCGCTCGGTTCCATTAGAGCCTGTTGCTGTTGACGAAGTGGTGGCGGTTGCGGCCAGTGCCGCGGCACAGGCTGTGCAGTTGCGCCACGACAGGGAGCGCCTGCGGGCATTGAACCTCGGCTTGACTCAGGCCAACCTGGCCATGGCAATAATGGGTGCCCAGGGTCAGGTGGCGGATATTAATGAGTGCTTTGAATCTCAGACCGGGTTTGGCCGCAGCGATATAGTGGGCCGGCATGTCTCTGAACTGCATTGTATTGAGGATGCTGAGGGCGGCTGGGGGCAGTGGTGTCGGGAGCTGCTGTCGTGCGGTAGCTTTGAAGGGGAGTCTGTACTGCGGCGCAAGAATGGCAGCAGCTTCGTGGCGGAAATAACGTCTTCGGCGCTACGGGATACGCGGGGCGAAATTACGCAGTATGTGACCGTATTGAAGGATGTCACCGAGCGCAGGGACAGCGAGGCGATGCTCCATCAGATGGCCTTTTTTGACCCGATGACCGGGTTGCCAAATCGCCGCCTGCTGCTCGATCGCCTGGATATGGTACTGGCCTCCGGGCGTCGGCATCGGCGGGTGTCGGCTATGATTTTTGTCGACCTGGATCACTTCAAGCGGGTGAATGATGTCTTTGGCCACAGAGTGGGTGATGCGGCGCTTAAAGTATTGTCGCAGCGTCTGCAGCAGCTCGTTCGAAAGCAGGACACCGTGGCCAGGCTTGGCGGTGACGAGTTTGTGGTGTTGCTGCCCGATGTCGGCACAAGCCTTTCTCCCAATGTGTCGCGTAGCGTGCGCCGCCTGGCGGACAAATTGTCACTGGCGTTACGCGAGCCTTTTGATATTGATGGTTACCAGCATCACTTGCAGGCGTCGATGGGAATCACGCTCCTGCCCAAGGGGCTTGAAACGGCGGAAGACCTGTTACGCCAGGCCGACATAGCGCTCTATCGCAGCAAGGTGAAGGGACTGGGGGAAATCACATTTTTCGAAGCGGGCATGCAGTTGCAGGTGCAGGAGTTTGCGGACCTGGAACGCGATCTGCGACAGGCGCTGCGCCACGGTGAATTGTTCGTCTTTCTGCAGCCCCAGGTTAACCGGGATGGCCAGGTGGTCGCGGCGGAGGCGCTGACAAGGTGGTGCCATCCGGTGCGGGGCTTTATCCCGCCGGCGCATTTTATACCGGTGGCGGAAGAATCCGGGCTTATCGTGGAGCTCGGCGCCTGGATATTCAATGAAGTGTGCAAGCTCAGTGTTCGACTCAGTGGATCGGGTCATGCACTGCCGGTTTCGATCAATATCAGCCTGCGAGAGTTCCGTCAGGCGGGTTTTGTGCAGACTATCAGTGACACTTTGCAGCAAACGGGGGCAAACCCTGCACACCTTGTGCTGGAGATAACCGAGAGCCTGCTGGGTGACGATATGGGCGACGTCGTGGGTGTCATGGCGGAACTGGCGCGGCTGGGGCTGCAGTTTTCCATTGATGATTTTGGCACGGGCTATTCCAACCTGGTCCGACTCAAGCAGATGCCGCTGAGTGAACTTAAAATCGATCGAAGTTTCGTGCGGGATCTGGCGGAAGGAAATAATGATGCCGCCATCGTTGAGGCCATTCTTGGTATTGCCAGGAGCCTCAATCTGCGGGTTGTTGCCGAGGGTGTCGAGACCCAGGTGCAGGCCGATTTTCTGCGTCAACGAGGCTGCGATCGCCTGCAGGGATATTTTTACGCAAAGCCAGAGCCTGCCGAAGTGGTGTTGAGGGAGTGGCTTGATATCGCTGCTGTGAGCGGCGGCGTCATGCGTTTTGAGACCAAGGTTAATTAACCGGGTGCGCTTATGGAGAGTGAAAAGACACTGGATGTTCTCGCCCTGGGTTTTCTTGAGCGGTTACCCGCGCGTATTCGGGCTATTTGTGCACAGTCCGCGCGCTTGGGGCCCGCATCCTGGCAAGCGGGCCCGGTTCAGGAGCTTTGCCGGTTGCTGCATAGTCTCGTGGGAGCTGCGGGTACCTTTGGACAGCCGGCGCTGGGCAAGAAGGCCCGTTGTCTGCTCGACTTTGTCGAGGGCTGGAGTTCCGCAGGACCCACCCAGGCCGAATGGGCGGTTTGGGTTGGCATGTTGGGAGCATTGAAAGACGTGCCCCTGAACAGCCCTCATCAGCGCTATGGGTATGGAGGTACCCTTGCCGACCTTGGCCTGGAACGGACAGCCTCATGTCCGCTGGACGCATTTGACATTGCCAAACCCTGTATTCACGTGCTTGAGGATGATGTGGAGCAGGCAGCCATGCTGCGGGCGTTGCTCGAAACCCATGGATATGACGTCAGCGTATTTGAGGAAACCGCAGCGTTCCGGGATGCCTGGCTGGCAGGGCAGCGGGCTGACCTGGTATTGGCCGACATGGTGTTCGCCGAACGGCTGCAGGCCGGCGCGGAGGCGGTGGTTGAATTGCTGGCGACGGTGGAATGTTCGCCGCCGGTGGTCTTTTTGTCCGCCCGCGACGATATTGCTGCGCGCCTGGCGGCGTTTCGTGCCGGCGCCTCCCGTTATCTCACCAAACCGGTCCAGCCGTCCCGGCTGTTTGAGCTGGTGGACGAGCTTTCCTTGCGCAGGCCAGCGGAGCCTTACCGTGTCATGGTGGTGGACGATGACGAGAAGCAGGCAGCATTGACGGCACGACCTCTGCGCGGGGCAGGCATGAGTGTAGAGATCGTTAATCAGCCACTGGATACGCTGGATACGTTGCGCAGCTTCAGCCCGGATCTGTTGCTGCTGAATATGTCCATGAAGCAGGCCAGCGGACCTGAGATCGCGGCCATTCTGCGAGAAGAAGATCAGTTTGCCTTTCTGCCAATCCTGTTCATGTCTGCAGAAAAGAGTGAAGCAGAACAACTGATGGCGCTGAGCATGGGGGGAGACGACTTTCTGCACAAGCCAATCCGTGCGGTGGCGTTGCTGGCTGCGGTGCGCGCGAGGGCATGGCGAGCCCGGCGGATGCGTTTGCTCGGTGCGCACTACCAGGCGCTGGCGTATGAACATGAACGGCTGCTGGATGGTATGGCCCGTGGTGTCGCGCTGGCGTGTGCTGATGGCAAGGGCAAACTAACGTCGGTGAACGCCAGGCTGCGTGCGCTGCTCGGCTACGATGACGCGAACGACCAGCATTTCACGGGCATGTCGGAGCTCTCCCAGCGGCTGCACGATCCGATAACGATGTGTCTCGCGGTGGACGAAACCTGGCACGGCGAGGTGCTGCTGCCCCATCGCGATGGGCGGAACATTGCAGTAGCAAGCACGATTACGCCGTTTTCGGATGCGAGCGGGAAACCCTGTCAGGCACTTGTGATCGTTCAGCCGAAGTGAGTGGCGTCTGTCCAGCGGGATTTGAGGTGCAATGGAATGAGTGGGCCATACAGGGATGATACAGAGGCTGGAGCGCGCTGGAGTTCTGTCTGGTTTGTGCTGCTGTCTTTAGGAGTGCTTGGCGGCTATTCGGGCGTACTGTTGGCGGGCTCCAGTGGCGGCAGTGCGCTGGCACATACGCTGATTGAGCTGGCGGCGACAGTCCTGGCGCTGGTGACTGGCGGCATTGCACTGGTGCGTTTCTACAGCCGTCCCGAGATCGGTTTTCTGGTGCTGGGCGCAGGTCTTGTGGGCGCCGGCCTGCTTGATGCTTCCCATTGTTTGTTAAGCGCGTCCGGCGTCGAATCCGGTGCCCCGTCATCACTGGAGCAACTGGCGCGCTGGAGCGAGTCGGCCTCACGGTTTTATTTATCTGTTCTGTTGTTGGTGTGGTGGCGATTGCGCGCCGCATCCCGGGGGCTGCAGCTCGATCCCAAACGGCTGGCAGCGCCGGTTTATATCATGACAGCAGTGGTGACTTTCGGCTTCTTCGTGATTTTTTCGCTGCTGCCGGTGCCGGGGAGCCTGTGGGAATTCGCACCGGTATACCGGCCGGAAGAATTCATTCCCGGGGCCTTTTTTCTGCTGGCGTTATGGGGACTCTGGCGTGACCGGTGTTGGCCGCACGACCGTTTCGAGTACTGGCTGGTGATTACGATACTGCTGAGCAGTTTTTCACAGCTGTTGATTATGCCGTTTTCCGAAACGCTGTTTGATGCCACTTTTGTCAGTGCTCATGTTGTCAAGATACTCAGTTACCTCGCCTTGCTGGCGGGCGTGCTCTGCAGCCTATACCAGGCATTTCGCCAGCAAGAAGCGGACGTATCGAGGTGGCGCCAGGTTGAAACTCAGCTGGGCGTAACCGAGTCCCGTTTGCAGGCGCTGTTTGACCTGACCCCGGTGGGAATTGTCCTGACGGATGTGGCCCGTCGGCGCTTTCTGGGCGTTAACGATGCCCTGCTGATGGCAGCCGGCTACAGTCGCGAGGCTTTTCTCAAGCTGGATTACGCGGCGGTGGCTGTTGGGGCAGACGAGCAGGTTGAGCGGGAGATATCTTTCGGTCTTGATGAAACGGGGCGTTTCGGCCCCGTTGAATCCGTATTCGCCCGCAAGGATGGCAGCCGTTTTGCGGTTCTTCTCAGTGGCGTAAAACTGATGGACCGCAGTGGGCATGAAGTGGTCTGGTCGATTGTGCAGGACATCAGCGCGAGTGCATCCGCCGAGCAGGCGCTGGTCAAGGAACGGGAGTTTCTCAAGACCGTGCTGGACAATCTGAGCGACGGTGTCGTCGCCTGTGACGAAAGTGGTGCCCTGACGGTGTTTAACAATGCTGCGTTCGAGTTGCACGGTCTGGCACCTGGCTCGCCGGATCCGCTGCATTGGGTAGAGCGCTACCGTCTGTATGCCGCAGACGGACATAGCCCTCTGACTCAGGATGATATTCCGCTGCAGCGGGCGAAGCAGGGTGAGATCGTGCGTGATACCGAGGTTGTCATAGCCCCCGTCGGTCGGCCGCGGCGTATCGTGGTGTGCAGCGGTCAGCCCATCCTGGGTCCGCAGGGTCAGCCGCTCGGGGCCGCGATTGTCATGCATGATATCAGCGAGCACAAACGGGCACGGCGGCGACTGCAACAGCTGCATGCGCGCCTGGAGCTGGCCACCCAGGCGGCCAGAATCGGCATCTGGGATTATGCCTTTGAGACCAGAAGCCTGGTCTGGGATGCCACTATGCATGACCTTTACGGCTATGCCGACGGCGAATTCGATGGGCGTTACCAAAGCTGGCTCAAGCGGGTACACCCGGATGATCAGCAGCGGGTTCAGCAGATACTGGACGGGCTGCTGCACAAGAATGAGCCGGTTAATTGTGAATTGCGCATTGTGCTGCCAAACGGTGAGGTTCGCTGGCTGAAGGCCTTTGCGATCCTGAGTCGGGACCCGTCCGGTCATCCACTGCGCATGACCGGCACTAACTGGGACATTTCGGCCACCAAGCACAGTGAGCAGATGAAAAACGAGTTTATCTCGACGGTAAGTCACGAGCTGCGCACACCGCTGACGTCGATTTCGGGCTCGTTGGGCTTGCTGGCCGGCGGCGTGCTGGGAGAGATGCCGCCCAAGGCAACGTCGTTGCTGGACATTGCCCAGAAGAATAGCCAGCGGCTTATACACCTGATCAACGACCTGCTGGATATTGAAAAAATCACCGCCGGCAAGATGACATTTAATTACCAGGCGCTCGATGTGTCGTTCCAGTTGCAGCGGGCGTGTGAAATTAATCAGGGGTACGCCCAAACCCATGCGGTGGAGCTGAAAATGTCCGATGCCTACCGGGGGCTTCCGCTCATCAGGGCGGACGAGAAGCGGCTTCAGCAGATTCTGGCCAATCTCATTTCCAACGCCATCAAGTTCTCACCGCATGGCGGCACGGTCGAGCTGTCGGTGCGGGACCATAAGGGGCGCGCGCGCATCGAGGTACGGGATCAGGGGCGCGGTATTCCTGCGTCCTTCCATGCGCGTATCTTTCAAAAGTTCGCCCAGGCGGACGGATCTGATACCAAGTCGGCTGATGGGACGGGGCTTGGACTTTCTATCTGCAAGGAGCTGACTGAGTGTATGGGCGGCTCGGTAGGTTTCGATTCGGTCGAGGGGCAGGGCAGTTGTTTTTTTGTTGAATTCGACGATCTCAAGGCGCAGCGCAGTGAGCCGGATCGAGATGCGCCGCTGCCTGCCGGTGCGCCGCGTGTACTGGTGGTAGAGGATGAGCCTGATATTGCGCGCCTGATCAGCATGATGTTGAAACGGGGAGGCGTGGCCAGTGATGTTGTTTTCAATGGCCAGCAGGCACTGGCGCAGCTGCGCGCAATGACCTACGACGCCATGACGCTGGATCTTATCCTGCCGGATATTGCCGGTAGCAAGATAATTCGCAACGTACGTGAATGGGAACAGGAAGAAGGACGCTTGCCGCTGCCCATTCTGGTGGTCTCGGTGATTGCAGACGAGGGGCGGCTGGAGATTGGCGGCAATTTCCCGGTGGTCGACTGGATGTCCAAGCCGATAGATGAGCCGCGGTTGCTGGCGAGCCTCAGGCATCTGTTACCCAGGGGGCTGCCCGTATCCGTGCCGCGAATCCTGCATGTCGAGGACGACAAGGATCTGTGTGAAGTGGTCAATGTCATGGTCAGTGAGCTTGCCAGGCTCGATCGGGTAGGCTCCTTGGCCAGCGCAAGACGCAAGCTGGCGCAGGACGCCTATGACCTGGTGATTCTGGATTTGGGGCTGCCCGATGGATCGGGCTGGTCTTTGCTGCCGGAATTGAAGGGTTTGTCCTGGCGCCCGCAGATCCTGATATTGTCCGCGACCGAAGTCAGTTTTGCCGAAGCACAGCAGGTCGATGCGGTTCTGCTCAAGTCACGTGTATCGCAACAGGACCTGCTGGAACAGTTGCGTACTCTGCTGGAGCAGTCTCGCCGCCAGCGTGTGGCATTTGCAGTAACCCAGAGCGGGGCTTAGTCCCATCTCGGTCGCTAACAGGCATTCATGGAATGCGCAGAACAGTCTGTCCTGTACACATCAGCTAAAAGACAGGAACGTCGTTTTGGC
Organism: Marinobacterium rhizophilum DSM 18822; assembly: GCF_000378045.1. GTDB lineage: Bacteria > Pseudomonadota > Gammaproteobacteria > Pseudomonadales > Balneatricaceae > Marinobacterium_A > Marinobacterium_A rhizophilum. The sequence continues at coordinate 968 of NZ_KB899091.1, read as the reverse complement.
TGTCAGATCAATCGCCAATGGGAATAACGCAATGACTGAGTTGCAACGTGTACTGTATGTCGAGGACGACGAGGATATCAGGGTCGTCGCCGAGGTGGCGCTGGAGATGGTGGGTGGACTCGAGGTGAAGGTGTGCGCCAGCGGTGCACAGGCGCTGGACGAGGCGCAGGCGTTTGCACCTCACCTTATTCTGCTTGATGTCATGATGCCGGGGCTGGATGGACCGATGACTCTGGCGGGTTTGCGCCAGATACCCGCACTGGTCGACACGCCGGTGCTCTTTATGACGGCCAAGGTGCAGCCCGCCGAAGTCGCGCACTATAAGTCCCTTGGTGCGGTAGACGTTTTGAGCAAGCCATTCGATCCCATGTGCCTGGCCGATCAGTTGAAGTTGATCTGGCGTGGGCTGGAGACCAGTTAAAGCGCGCTGGAAACGTGAAAGCTACGGCGACAGCGTTATCTCGAGCGTCAGCCTGCGACGGTGGAAAATTTTGCTGAGTGTGCTCAGGCCTGGGGACACAGGGCCTGCACCGCATTGTCGGGTCTGCCGGTGTTTTCGGATTGTCGGATCCAGGTCATGAGACACGCCGGTTGGTGCGGGTTATCGGTGCGAGTGCGGCGCTGCATTGGGCTGAGCGCCATGCAGATTTGCCAAACGGCGTCCCGATCGCGCTACGCAAATAAAAATTCAAATCAGGGGTTTACAGTCCGTAATCCTGCGCATAGAATACGCGCCTCTTCTGGTGAAGAGGCCGCAGCGTCCCATTCGTCTAGTGGTCCAGGACACCGCCCTTTCACGGCGGTAACAGGGGTTCGAACCCCCTATGGGACGCCACTTTCTACAAGGCCTGGCCTTTGAAAATGCGGTAAGCGCGCAAGCGTTCAGCGGGAATAGCTCAGTTGGTAGAGCACGACCTTGCCAAGGTCGGGGTCGCGAGTTCGAGTCTCGTTTCCCGCTCCAATCCTCG
>NZ_KB899090.1 GCF_000378045.1 Marinobacterium rhizophilum DSM 18822 | reverse complement strand
CCGGCGGGTTAATACATGAAGCAGGGATGCTTCATCATTGGCCGCAGGCCAATGCGAACGCCGCGGAAACCAGCATGTCCGCGCACCTGCGCCCGTTTCCGTGGCGTGATGTGCAAATAGGTAGGGAACCTATTTGCACACCAGGTTAATAAGCGTTGTGGGCTAGGGTCACTGCTCATTGATACCTCTAAGTAGGCGTGATTGAATGCCGCGATGTGAAAACGATTGAAGCTCGCAGGAAAATCCATGGCTGAATTTGAACAACTGGTCGTTGAAGATCTGATTGAAGGCACGGGTACTGAAGTGAAAAAGGGCGGTGCCTTGATCACGGCTCACTATCGTGGCTACCTGGAAGATGGAACTGAGTTTGATTCTTCGTACGACAGAGGTCAGCCGTTTCAGACGGTACTAAGCCGCAAGAAAGTTATCGCTGCCTGGGTCGAAGGCCTCACAGGCATGAAGGTGGGTGGCAAACGGAAACTGCTGGTGCCTGCGCAGATGGGTTACGGCGAGCGCGGCTTTGGTGAGAAGATACCGCCAAATTCGAATCTGATATTTGAAATTGAACTGCTGGAAGCGCTGAATCGGGATTAAATTGAACCCTGAACCCTGAACCCTGAACCCTGAACCCTGAACCCTGAACCCTGAACCCTGAACACGTGAACGCGGGCTGCCCTGACCCCAGCCCATATATCCCACGTTAAGAAAGCCAATAACTCAACACAGTCCAGTTAAACTCGACTTCTGGGCTGGTACCATCATGCCGGTAGCCATCTGTAATCGGACAATATCAATATGAGCTCTCCAGCCAACTTTTCCACCCTGCTGCAAGAGCCGCAAACCGGCCTGCACTTTCGCAAGCACAACAGCACCGTCGAGCCGCGGGCTCGCCTTCTGCTTTTGCACGGGGTCGGCGGCAACGAAACCAACCTGGCCAGCTTTGCAGACTACCTGCCCGCCGATCTGGAGGTCTTGCTGCTGCAGGCTCCCCTGCAGACTGGGCCCGAAGGTTATGCATGGTTTCAGGTCAGTTTCACCGCCCAGGGGCCCAGTATCAATGAAGCCCAGGCGGAGGCCAGCCGTGAGCTGCTACTGCGGTTCATTGGCGCACAGCCGCCGCTACCCACCGTGATTGCCGGCTTCAGCCAGGGCGGGATCATGAGTGCCAGTGTGGGCTTGAGTGCACCGGCACTGGTGGCCGGGTTCGGCCTGCTCAGCGGCCGCATTCTGCCAGAGCTGGAGCCGCGCATAGCGCCGCGCGAAGCACTGCAGCCGTTATCGGCCTTCATCGCCCACGGACGTCACGATGACAAGCTGCCGCTGTTCTGGGCCGAACGTGCCAGCGAGTGCCTGCAGCGCCTGGAGGTATCGCACCAGACACATGTTTACGAGATGAACCACGAAATCATCAAAGACGAACTGGTCGATTTTGTCGACTGGCTCAAACCAACGCTGGCGCTCAATTAATCGTCAGCACCGTTCTTGCGCCAGGCTCCGGGCTCCTGTCCTGCCTGTAAACACCTATTCACTGCTGCCTGCGAGTCCGCACGCAGGATGCCGCTGAGGACGCGTTGAGTCTCGAGCACGCTGACATCGTCTGTCGCGGGTATCCACTCGGATTTCAGATTCCGGAGCGGTTTTCCATGCGGGGAGGTTCAGGTGGTGTATACGTACCCATACTTACGTGACGGCAATGTGCCCGTGCGCAGGGCCAGTCTCGCTATACTTTTAGGAAAACACCTTTTGGCGCAGGCCAGCCATGCAGCTACAGCCCTTCAGCAACGCCGTTTCCTACCGTATCTGGCACGACAAGTACCGGCTTGTCGACACAGCGGGACGCGCGGAGCCCGGCATCGAGTCGACCTGGCAGCGTGTGGCACAGGCGCTGGCCCGCGGCGAAGGCACCGGGCGTCGCGACTGGGCGTCGCGCTTCGATACCCTGTTACGCGATTTCACCTTTCTGCCGGGGGGGCGGATCCTCGCCGGTGCCGGCAGCGGACGCCGGGTAACGCTGTTCAACTGTTTTGTCATGGGGCTGCTCGATGATTCCATCGACGGTATCTTCAGCGCGTTGCGCGAGGGTGCGATCACCATGCACCAGGGCGGCGGCATCGGGTACGATTTTTCGACCCTGCGCCCGTCCGGGATGAGGGCGGGGACCACCGGCAGCATCGCCTCGGGGCCGCTGTCGTTCATGCGTATCTGGGACAGTATGTGCGCGACGATGCTGTCGACCGGTGCACGACGTGGCGCCATGATGGCGACGCTGCGCTGCGATCATCCCGATATCGAGGCATTCATCGACGCCAAGCGGGACCCGCGGGAACTGCGCCACTTCAATGTGTCCGTGCAGATAAGCGATGCCTTCATGCAGGCGCTGGCACAAGACGCCGACTGGCCGCTGCTGTTTCCGCTGGAGTCCGGTGCGGTGCCGAATGGCGCCAACATCATCGAGCGCGCCTGGACCGGTACGGATGCGCCGGTGCCTTGCCGGGTCTGGCGCACCGTGCCCGCCAGGGAGCTGTGGCAGCGCATCATGCGCGCCGCCTTTGATTGCGCCGAGCCCGGCGTGCTGTTCGTTGACCGCATCAACGCCGACAACAATCTTGGTTACTGTGAGCGCATCAGTGCCACCAACCCCTGCGGCGAGATTCCGCTGCCCCCGTACGGTGCCTGCGATCTGGGGTCGATCAATCTCACCCGGTTCGTTGAGCACCCGTTCCGGCGCACGGCGCGGCTGGATCTGCAGGGCATCGGTGACTGCGCCGGGCTTACGGCGCGGATGCTCGACAACGTTATCAGCGTTTCACGCTTTCCGCTGCCCGCCCAGCGCCGGCAGGCAAGGGCGAGCCGGCGCATCGGCCTGGGCCTGACGGGCCTGGCGGATGCGCTGATCATGCTGGGCTTGCGGTATGACGAACCGGCCGCGCTTGAACTGGCGCAGCAGGTCATGCAGACCATCTGTCACAGCGCCTATCGGGCATCCATCGACATGGCGGCACAAAAAGGTGCTTTTCCACTGCTGCAGACCGAGCGCTATCTCGAGTCGGCCTTTGTCCAGCGGCTGCCGGCCGATATTCGCGATGGCATTGCGCGCCACGGCATCCGCAACAGCCATCTCTGCGCCATTGCACCGGCAGGCACCATCAGTCTGCTGGCCAACAACCTGTCCAGCGGGCTCGAACCGGTCTATGCGTTTCACCAGCACCGACGCATACTGCAGGCCGACGGCCGTTTCCACGACTGCGAGCTGACGGACTTCGCCGTGGCGCTGTGGCGTGACAGCGGCGGCCGGGGGGCGCTTCCCGGGGCCTTTGTCGAGGCCGGTGAGTTGGATAGCGATGCGCATCTGCGCATGCAGGCGGCGCTGCAGATGCACGTCGACAACGCCGTGTCCAAGACCATCAATGTACGCGAAGACTGCAGTTTCGAGGCCTTTGAGGCGCTCTATCGTCGCGCCCATGCCCTGGGACTCAAGGGGTGTACTGCCTTTCGGCCGAACTCGGTGACCGGTTCGATTCTGAGCCCGGAAGGTTCACCGGATACGGCAAGGCAGTGCTGCACGCCCGAGCGGGAAGCCGATTGATCGGGACAGGCATCCCATTCATTCCCATCATCGGGCCGGATTCCCCATCGCGTCGGCTCGATGAAAATTGACGGTAACGCGCTAATCGCAATGGTGCTTATAATGCAAAACATTACCAATTGGCGTGCATAGAGGAAGGACCCTTGAAACTGGTCATCGGCAACAAAAACTATTCGTCCTGGTCGCTGCGGCCCTGGCTGCTGCTGTCGTTCCATAACATCCCGTTCGAGGAAGAGCGCATCCCGCTGAACCAGCCCGATACTCAGGCGCGCATCGCCGCCTGCAGCGACGCCGGCAAGGTACCGGTTTTGCTGGACGATGGACTGACCGTCTGGGATTCGCTGGCAATCTGCGAGTATGTGTCGGAGGTTTACCTGGGTGGGGCAGGCTGGCCCGAATCTGCATCGGTGCGGGCCGAAGCCCGCGCCTGCAGCGCCGAGATGCACTCAGGCTTCCCCGAGATTCGTAACCGACTGCCGATGAACTGCCGCGCCATGGGGCGCCGCGTAGAGCTCACCGACGCGCTGCGGCGGGAAATTGCACGCATCGATCGTATCTGGTCGGGCTGCCGCCAGCGTCATGCCGCCGCCGGTCCCTGGCTGTTCGGGCAGTTCTCGATCGCCGACTGCATGTTCGCACCGGTGGCGTTTCGTTTTCGCACGTACGGGATCGAGCTGTCGCAACAGGCAGCAGGCTATATGCAGCATTTGCTGAGCGCCCATGCGCTGCGTCAGTGGATGGCACAGGCCGAGGCCGAGCCGGAGGTCATCGACGCTGAAGAGGTCGGGCGCTGAACGGCATTTGACGGCTTGGCCCCAGGTACGGGTCTTGGCTGAGCCGCGTAGAGATCGAGCAACCGGTAGCGGGCAGGAAAGGACGCCCGCCGGGACCTGCGGTGGCTGTCATCGTCATTCCCTCGAGGTGACGTTGCAGGCGGCTAGCGGCTGACGGTGCTTGGCGGCGGCATTTGCGTTTTTAAACAGTGTGCTAAGTTGCTGAAAGCAATCGGAAAAAAATAGAAGAAAAGGCTTGCGTTCGAAGTCGGCGTCACTATAATACGCACCATCTCTTCAGGACTATAGCTCAGTTGGTTAGAGCACCACCTTGACATGGTGGGGGTCAGCGGTTCGAGTCCGCTTAGTCCTACCAAATTTGGTAAACAAGAACAGCGGGTCAGCGAAAGCGGCCCGCTGTTTTTGTTTGTGGTTTTCCCAAATTTTTCCAAACCTGACTGGCAATGCCTCGCAATCCTCGGATTCAAGGACTGCATGTCGAACCCAGGTGGCAGGCGCTGTCTCTGCCGAGCCTGACGCTGTGACGCCAGAGGGGCTGAAGACCTTCGGTCGCGTTCATGCAGCGCCGCTGCTCACTTGCTGACAGACCCTCTGTGCATCACGCACGATGTCCTCAAATCGCTTGCCAGATCCCGCTGCGCCCAGGGCCGTCAGTTCCCATCCGGCTGTGTTGCGTTTCATGTACGCCATGATGACGCCGGTGTGGTGGCCTTTTTCCGAAAGGTTGAAGTGGGCGAGTTCCGTGTCGTTGGAAGGGTTCACGAGGCGGCAGTAAGCATTTTCAATATGGGTAAACGTTTGGCCACTGAAGCTGCTGATGGTGAAGACCAGGTACTGTGCACCTGCGGGCAGGCGGCTCAGCTCAACGCTGATTGTTTCGTCGTCGCCCGTCGCTGCGCGACGGAGATTGCCACCGCGGTGTTCGATGCAACCATCCCGCGATGTGCGCCGCCAGATCCAGATTGCATCGAGTAAGTCCCCGGTACTGTCCAGGACCAGGCACGACGCATTTATGTCGATGTCATCGTGGCCCAGCAGAATGCCGAGGATTCCCCATCTTTTCACCGGATTCCAGCCGATGCCCATGTTGATATGGGACAGTGTTGCGGCTGCTGTTTTTTCCAGTGAGATCGATTCATTTTTACTCAGTGTGACGGTCATGTGGCGCTCCTTGCCATATAAAGCGTGCTGCCGCCCGTCCGTGCCGGGTTAAGCAGGGACTCAGGGGGCTGAATCAGGCTGTATCTGCTGGAAGGCGAGACAGCGCGGCACTCGACAGTGCGGCACTCGACCGGCCTCTGCATCGCCCCGTTTTCCACGGTGGTTCTCGGTTGGATTCTTATGACTGGATCAAAGAGCGGCGATTGTATCGTCTTGTCGACAATACGGGCCCTTGGGTGAGCCTGTCGGGGCGCCGTTCTTTACCCTGCGTTGTAGGCCGACATGATCTGCGTACCGCTACAGGGATTGTCGACTCACTGAGTATAGCCCGGTTCATTGGTCTGTTAGGTAATGTGCGCGTGCAGGGGCGTGGCGCGTCAGCTGCTGGCGCATTGTCGCGCACTGTCGCGATGGGCACTGCCAGTCATGTGCCATCTGGGCGGGGAGGCCCGGCATGCCCTGTGTCCATGCCGGGCTTTCTTGTTGTACCAGGCCTGACGTACAGGCCTGGTTTTTCGGTGTGCTCGTGTCAGCTGCTGCGGTGGGCCAGCGCTTCGGCCGGTACCCTGGGCATGGTGCCTTCTGTACCGGGTGGTTGCCAGAAGAAGCGCAGCGTCGAGGTGTTTTTGCGCTCAAAGTAGCGCACGGTGAGCGGATACCAGCCAGGTTCGGTGACTTCCATGCTGCCATAATCGGCATAGCGGTCGGCATGCACATCGGGATCTTCAAGGATCATCTGCCCGTCGATTTCTACCCGCACGCCATCATTGGATTCCATCGTAAAGCGGTAGATACCGGCGGTGTCGAGGTGAATAAAGCCAGTGATTCGTGCCATGACGCCGTCGTCCAGGTCGCTGGTCAGTACGGTACCTGCGCCGACACTGGAGTTGAGCAGGCGAAGGTTCGGCCCGGGCTCACAGGGCTTTCTGGCTTCGAGCCTGATCATTTCGTCAATATGCCGAATCATTCCCTTGATATAACAAACTTCAAGTCCGGGCTGGAGGTTCTCTGCGGCAACGGGCGTTTGGGCCTGGGCCGGAATACAAAGCAGCAGGGCCGTGGCGCTCAGCAGGCTGGCAAGGGGCCGGGTGGGGATCAGTTTGCGCATGGTGTCTCCCGTGGATTTTTCTGCCTGCGCCATGGGCGCGGGCCTTTCGGGGTATTGGAACGCCAGCCCTCAGGCAGCATTCAATTCATTCTGCCTAAAGGCGCCGGCCAAGGCAATGATCCCGCCAGGAGGGCTGTTTGCCGCGTGCTGTAGGCCGCTCTTCATCAAGGAAGGCGCCCATGATTATTGATCCGGCTGGCAAATACAGTGTCGGTGGCAGCGGTGCCGAAAAACTGCAGGAGCCCCGCTCCGCGGGCGAACAGGGCTTGGGCGGAACCGGATTCGCCCGAAGACAGGTCTCCTGCAGACGCTGTTCAACCACCGAGGGCAGCACTCGATAGGCGCCTGCCGCCTGAATAAGGATATGAATGAACCTGTTTGCAGGCCAGGTTATTTAGCATCTGTGTTTGATCTATTCACCCTTCGATTAGCAGCGCTTCAGGGCCGGCCCAGACTCTCGGTCACGATGGGGGTGCTGATATCGGTATTTTGCGCGATTTCGATCAGGGCGGCGCTACTGCCGGGGCGTGCGAGCAAGAAGCCCTGCAACTCATCGCAGCCCAGCTTCATGAGAATATCCTGTTGCGCCCGGGTCTCTACCCCCTCGGCCACGACCTTTAAGTGCAGGCTGTGGGCCATGGTGATAATTCCCTCAATCAGGCTTTCGTCGTGGGTATTACCGGGTAGGTCCATGACAAAGGAACGGTCGATCTTGAGGGTGTTGACGGGCAGTTTCTTCAGGTACGCCAGGGATGAATAGCCGGTGCCAAAGTCGTCAATGGACAGTGATATGCCGATGTCACGCAGTTCATGCAGAGTGCCAAGTATGCGGTTGATATCCTCAATAACGACGCTTTCGGTAATTTCCAGTTCCAGCAGTTCAGCCGGCAGCTGGCTGAGCCGCAGAGCATCACAGATATCGGGTATCATTTCCGGATCGCGCAACTGACGTGGTGACAGGTTCACTGATACCGGGATCGGGTAGGGGCTCTGGCGATTCCACTCCATGGCCGCGCTGCAGGCCTGCTGCAGTGCCCAGGGGCCCAGCTGCAGGATCATGCCCGACTCTTCGGCCAGGGGGATAAAGGTGTAAGGCGACACCAGGCCGTACTCCGGGTGTTGCCAGCGCATCAGGGCTTCGGCGCCAAGGATTTTCCGGCCCTGGATATCAAAGCGCGGCTGGTACTCCATAAAGAGTTCGCCATTGGCCAGTGCGCGCCTGAGGCTGTCGTTAAGTTGCTGGTGGTGCCTGGCCTGCTGATTAATACCGGTGTCAAAGAAGTGGATGGCGTTGCGGCTCTGCGGTTTGACATGGTGCGCCGCGCTGTCGGCCTTGGCCAGCAGGGCATTGGCGTCTGTGGCATCGTCGGGGAACAGGGCAATACCGATGGTACAGGTCACATTGGTTTCGACGTTGTTCAGCGAAAAGGGCCGCTGAAAGGCCTGCTGTATAGTGCGTGCAACGGTATGACTGCTGCTGGCGTCGGGAATATTCTCCAGCATAATGCAGAATTCGTCGCTACCCAGGCGTGCCAGGGTTTCGCCCGGCGGCAGACAGCTTTCGATCCGTTTGGCCGTTTCGCGCAGCAACTGATCGCCTACAGCGTGACTCTGGCTTTCGTTAATGCTCTTGAAATCATCAATGTCGACAAAAAGCAGCGCCACGGTATCCTTGTTTTGGTCTGCCCCGCGTATGACCCGTTCCAGCCGCTCGCAGAATAGCTGGCGATTAGGGAGTCCGGTGAGGCCGTCATAGCGCGATAGGATCGAAAGCGGTTGCGCGGTGTCATGAATCTGGCTTATGTCGAACAATACGGCGACGTATCGGCTTTCTGTGCTGTTACCCGTAACGTCGTTCGGCAGGCGTGACACCGACAGCCAGACCGGCATCATATCGCCGTTGGCCCGCAGCAGAATCGTTTCACTTTGCAGCTGGGCGTTGTGTTCAAGCTGTTGCACCAACTGTGGTCGTTCTGTCAGGGGCCGAAGAGGCTTGCCGCAGGCCTGATTCGGGGTAAAGCCACTGATACGCGTAAAGGCGGCATTGCTGACGAGGATGTTTTTGTTCTCGTCGAGCACCAGGATTGCTTCGTTAACGTGGTCGAATACCTCGCCGGCCAGTTTCAGGTGGTTGGCAGCCAGCTTGTACTCGGTGATATCAACGATGATGCCGCCAATGCCCTCGATATCACCGTTATTGTCCAGTGTCGGGAACAGGGTGCCAAAAAAATCGCGCCGGCCAAGGTTAGCGGTATCGCTGCTGTATTCGATGCGGACCTGCGTGCCTTTGGCCAGCACCTGGCGGTCTGCCTGGGTGAGTTGTTGTGCAAGTGCGTCCGGGTAGAGGTCCTGGTCGCGCCGGTCGATGATCTGGTTTTCGCTCAGGCCAATGGATTTGGCACAGGCTCGGTTGACCATGCGGTAGCGCAGCTCGCGGTCCTTGATAAAGGTGAGGTTGGGCGTATTGGACAGGATCGTTGCGAGTTGATTTTCATTATTTCGCAGGCGCTGCAGCATGGCGTCGACGGCGTCTTTCAGCGGTTCCATTTCAGGTGTTTGAGCACTGAACGCACTCTTGGTACCGGGCACGGATTCGACATAGCGACGCAGTTGCCGTATCGGCCGCTGGGTGAGCCGACAGAGCACCAGCACCAGCAAGGCCGCTGTCAGCAGGGCACCGAGCAGGCCATAGCCAATTTTTCCTGCAAGGGAATGGCGCATGAGGTTGCCGGCGTGGTCTGGAAGAAGCAGTCGGACTTCGAAGCGGTTGTCCGGTCCTATGGACAGGGCGTGGGACTGTATCACCGTGCCGTCAGGTATCGGTGCATCGCTTGCGCCATGCGTACTGGCATCCAGTACGCTCAGCTGATCCTGCGCTTCAACCAGGGCGCCGATGCGCCGGTTGTCCGTATAGAGGCCAATGGCCCGAGCGTCGGACATTGACTGGATCTGATTAAGTATCCAGAAGTTGTCATTGAGAATCACAAATGAGTGCAGATAACCGATAACCTCGCCGAAAGGCGCGGCAATAATGGGCAGGCTCAGACGCAGCAGCTGGTAGTCCTGCTGTTGTTGCCGGGTTGTCAGGGTTGCCCAGGTGTCGGGCAGTATCCGGCTCGATGCGAGTTCGGCCAGGGGCAGGTAGATATTGAAGAGTGCGGCGCCTGGCACCAGGGTCAGGGGGCCATCCTTGAGCTGAACGGCGAAGGCCTGGATGTGGTCGCCCGCGCGGCTGTTAATGCTCTTTTGTAACAGTGATTTGATTTGCGCAGTATTGCCGGTGCTGGCTTCCTTGATCAGTTGCTGGGTTTCGGCAAGCGTTGCGGATGAGCGCGCGATTCCCTGCAAGTGGCTGTCAAAAAGCTGGTTGATCAGGGCAGCATGGCGTCGATACGAAAGCGCCTGTTCCTGCTCAAGCACCTGCATGGAACTCTGGTAGGCGGGTGCCAGCAACAGCAACGAAATTGCCAGTGTCGCCGTGATGACGATGCCCAACACAGTGCTGGTAAAACTCAGTTTACGCAATTTTGGCCTCCTTGCCTGCGCGCAGTTTTATTCAGCTGCACTGTAACGAAAAGCCTTGTCTGTCAGTGCATTGAGTTCAACTGCCGGGGTATCTTTCGTAATCAGTACCATTTCACCGGAAAAAATCTGGGGTACCTGATCGGAGCGTTGTTCCAGTTCGGCCTTGATTGCTTCGGCCATGGCGACGCCGTTGTCGTCATTCATGCGCATGACCGTAAGGTCCAGTTCTCCGCGGCCCAGGGCTTCAAGCTCGGGCCGGCCGCCGCCCCAGCCATTAACCGTCACCTGGTCGAGCTTGTCACGCAGGCGCAATGCTTCGATGGCACCAAGGGCAGTATCGGTGCTGCAGGCAAACAGCATGTTCAGTTGCGGATGACGATCGAGCTCCTGCAGTGTCGCATCACGCGCCCGGTCAGGGTCATTATCCGTATAGTAGCTGCCGAGCAGGCGAGTATTCGGTTTGTCGTTGCCCAGGCGAATAAAGGTGTCTCCCCGCAGTTGGCTGATATAGCCGTGGGAATGGTACAGCATGGCGTACTGGCTCGGGCTGTCGGAAAGCATTTTTCCCGCCAGCAGGCGGGTACCGGCCTGATGATCGAAGCCGACATACAGGAAGGGTGGGTGGGCAGACCAGTCCTGTAGCGGCGTCGTGACATTTTGCAGAATCAGTTTGGGTTTCTTCTGCGCCAGTATTGTTTCGATCAGCTGGCGATGTATCAGTGCACCGAGGGTAAATATCAGGTAGTCCGGCTTCCAGTCCAGTGACCGCTGCAGCTGGGTCGCCAGCACGGAGGGGTCATCGTCGAGGGCTGAAAGATGCGTCATCAGTTCATAGGTGATCTGCAGTTCCTTGAGCCGCGCTTCGAATGCCTTGATGCTGAGGTGCCAGTAATCCGAGTTCTGAAAGGCCGGATAGATAATCGCGATGCGTACGGGGCTGTTCTGGGGCTGGTTTAGTGCGACGGCAGGGCCGCTGACGACGCTGGCAAAATCTGCCATGAGGCTGATCTGCTCGGGGTGCTGCTGCAGGTACTCATCCAGCGGCGTGAAGTTTTCTTCACTGAAGGCCCCCGCCGGCATCAGGAGAAATATGATGAATGCCAGACAGCAACCCAGCTTTGGGCGCGGTGACAATAAGTGGTAGTTCCTGGCTAGACGCATGACGATATCCCTATTCCATTAGATAGCCTCAGAACCGTCGTACTGAGGCCTGTCCAGGCCGTCCACTGTAGGCCAGGCCCCGCGTCGGATGCAAGCACAGGCCTGGCATGATAAAGGGCAGTCGCTTCAGGCGGTGCGGCCCAGGCTGTGTCGAGCCTTATTTTAAACGATGCAACTCTAATTATCCTGCGTTTGTGATTCACCCGGCGCGATATTGATCCGGTGGCAAGTTAGGTCGTCAGCAGCGGTTGAATACAGTGGCGCAGGACAGGCCACCAACGTCCAACGGCCAATGCGAGCCCATGAAAATTCGGGGATTTCACAAGATTCCGCCCGGTTAATACGCAGATGAAGTGGTGAATCTGCCTGCCGGCCGGTTTATCAGGGCTGCGGGTGACCTGGGGCCTGCCTGGGGGGCAATGCTCAGGCCCCGGGTCTGATGGCTGAAATAAGCCCTTGTGGCATCGGGGCCAGGCTCATTGTTGTGCGCACGCTGAGCAAATATAGGAGGGAGCGCGGGCTCCACAAACCGTACAGCAGCGCCTGCTGCTGCACGGTGTCGCCCTGGAGGCCGTGGTGGGTGTGCCTGGTCAGTCCTTGTCCAGACCCAGTTCGTCTATCGATATTTCGCGCATTTTGAATTTTTGAATCTTGCCGGTCACCGTCATTGGGAACTCTTCGACAAACTTGAAGTAGCGCGGAATCTTGAAGTGCGTGATTTGCCCCTTGCAGAAGGCGCGCAGGTCATCGGCACTGACGCTGGGAGCGCCGGGTTGCAGCTTGACCCAGGCGATCAACTCCTCGCCGAATTTCTTGTCCGGTACGCCGGTGACCTGTACGTCGGAGATGGCGGGGTGGGTGTACAGAAACTCTTCGACTTCCTTGGGGTACACGTTCTCGCCACCGCGAATCACCATGTCCTTGATGCGGCCAACGATCTGTATATAGCCCTCGTCATCCATGCAGGCGAGATCCTCGGTGTGCATCCAGCCGTTCGAGTCAATTGCAGCCTCGGTCGCCGCCTGGTTGTTCCAGTAGCGCAGCATGACACTGTAGCCGCGGGTGCAGAGTTCGCCGATGCTGCCGCGCGGGACGATCTTGCCGGTCGCTGGATCTATGATCTTGGATTCCAGGTGGGGCTGGGTGCGCCCGACGGTGGTGACGCGCTTGTCGAATGGGTCGTCGGCAGCCGTCTGGGTCGATACCGGGCTTGTTTCGGTCATGCCATAGGCGATCTGCACTTCCTGCATGTGCATCTTGGCGTTCACGGCCTTCATGACTTCAGCCGGGCAGATGGAGCCGGCCATGATGCCGGTGCGCAGCGAACTGAGGTCGTAGCCGGCGAAGTCCGGGTGATCCAGCTCGGCGATAAACATGGTGGGCACGCCGTAAAGGGCGGTGGCGCGCTCCTCGGCAACGGTGTCCAGCACGGTTTTGGGATCGAAGCCTTCGCCCGGATAGATCATGGTGGCGCCGTGGGTGATGCAGCCGAGATTCCCCATTACCATGCCAAAGCAATGATAGAGCGGCACCGGAATAACCAGTCGGTCCTTTTCGGTGAAGCCCATACTGTGTGCGACAGAGAAGCCGTTATTCAGAATATTGTGGTGCGACAGCGTCGCGCCCTTGGGGAACCCGGTGGTGCCTGAGGTGTACTGGATGTTGATCGGGTCGTCAAACTGCAGGTCGGCCTGGGCCTGTGCCAGGGTTGCATCGTCCACGCCAGCGCTCTTTTCAATAAGGTCGTGCCAGCTCCACATGCCGTCATGGGGCTGCTCGGCCAGATTGACGACCATTTCCAGCTGCGGTACCCGGGTGGCCTTCAGCTGGCCTGCCGCACAGTCCTTTAGCTCGGGGGCCAGTTCATACAGCATCTGGGTGTAGTCTGAGCTCTTGAAACGCTCGGCGGTGACCAGCAGGCGTGGGGTCGAGTGATTCAGCGCGTAGTCCAGCTCGTGCAGGCGGTAGGCCGGATTGATGTTCACCAGGATGGCACCGATCTTGGCCGTGGCAAACTGCAGCGTGGTCCACTGGGCATTGTTGGGTGACCAGATTGCGACACGATCCCCCTGCTTGATGCCAATGGCCAGCAGTGCGCGGGCACAGCGGTTGACCTGCTGCTGCAGTTCGCGATAGGTCCAGCGGATGCCCTGGTGACGCACGATCAGGGCGTCATTGTCTGGGTAGCGGGCGGCCGTCTGGTCGAACTTGTCGCCGATCGTCATGCCGATCAGAGGCTGATCCGAGGTGCCGCTGGTATAGCTGGGAAGTGCATTGCTCATGGGGTGTGAACCTCGTTGTTTTTATGGCTCAATCAGTCGAAACAAATGGGGCTGGCGCCGGGCTCGGGGCGGGAATTCAGGCGGCACCCGGGTCGTCGGCAGGCTCCTCGGCGACGCTGGTGCGGTAGCTGGCGTGGTATTCGGGATTCGGCTGCATCTCGACGGCGCCGGCGAGCCGGTTGGTCATGTTGTAGAAGCCGGTGAGGCTGGCGATATCCCAGATATCGGTATCGCTAAAGCCTTGCTCGCGCAGATGTTGGCGGTCGGCTTCCTCGATGGCCTGGGGCTGCTCGGTCAGCCGCTGTGCAAAATCCAGCATGGCGCGCTGGCGCGGCGCCAGGTTGGCGACCCGGTAGTTCATGATCAGCTGTTCACCCAGCAGAGGGTCACCAGAGTATTGACGTACGGCGGCACCGTGGGCGCTCAGGCAGTAAAAGCAGCGGTTCTGAGCCGAGACCACGACGGCAATCATCTCCCGTTCCAGCGTGCTCAGGCCGCTGGCGCCAAACATCAGCTCGTTGTAGACGCGGGTAAAGGCGTCGAGTTGCTCAAGGTTGTGGCTGTACGCGGTGAGAACATTGGGTACCAGGCCGAGTTTTTCCTGGCATTTTGCAAAATACTGCGCGACTGGCTCCGGCAGGTCCTCGGGCGCCGGAAGGGGCAGGTTCAGCGCGGTAACCGGGGCCTGGCGCTGACGGTCGTTGGTCTGGGGCATGGTGGCGTTTTTCCCTGCCTGGCACAGGTGCCGGCGTTGTTGGTATCAGCATTAATGCGCTGACTGTCGCCATGCCTGTACAGGGTGTAATCGCCCACGCTCCCAGCAGTGTGGGACGGAGCGTTATTTCTGTGCGGCCTTGGCGTCTTTGCCCTCGGATATCAGAGCGTTCAGCGCTTCGTTACAGCGTAGTTCGGCGCCGTCGAGCTCCTGCTGCATCATGGCGATGTCGCGCAGTTGCTGTTCCAGTGCCTGTCTTTTCTCTGCGATTCGCGTGAGCATCAGCCGCAGTTGCAGCTCGCTGCCGCTGCTGCTGTGATCCCAGAGTTCGAAAAGTTCGCGGCATTCGGTGAGCGAAAACCCCAGCCGCTTGCCCCGCAGAATCAGCTTGAGACGCACCCGGTCCTGACGACTGTAAATGCGCGTCTGACCACGTCTTTGCGGCGCGAGCAGTCCCTGATCTTCGTAGAAGCGAATACTGCGCGTTGTAATGTCAAACTCCTTCGCGAGATCGCTGATGGAGTAGCTGGTTTGTGTATTCATGTCTGACTCTTTGGTTGGATCCGAGGGTAAAACAAGTTTACGTGAACGTAAATATCCTTCTCTGATGACTGAAAGCTTAGCGCAGTCTGTGGAGGTTTTGTAAGTGACTGAAAGATAAGGGAAGAGAAAGCCGGGTCGAGGCAGAAAACAAGATTCTTGTTAGACTAAAGTAGTAGGTGTAAGCCCTTATTTTTGTGTGCTGGAGATTGACCCCAGTGCCCCAAACGCGCGACAGTACGCCTATAAATCGTGCCTGCCACCCTGGTGGCAGGTGCGGCCGCAGGTCGGGGAGGGGTCGTTGTGCACTCCCGGTCCTAACTTTATGTTCACGCGTAGGTTTACGTTTACGTAAACTGTAAAACGTCTGTCTAGTGTCTATTGCGAGGTGTTTATGAGTCGGGATTCGGTGGTTATTCTGGGCGCAGCCCGTACTCCCATGGGGGGCATGATGGGCGCGTTTTCGACGGTGCCGGCACCGCAGCTTGGTGGTACCGCCATCGCGGCGGCAGTGGAGCGGGCCGGGCTCTCGCCTGAGGATATCGACGAGGTGCTGATGGGCTGCGTCCTGCCGGCGGGCCTCGGCCAGGCACCGGCACGCCAGGCGTCCCTGGCCGCAGGCATTCCGGTCGCAACGGGGTGCACGACGGTGAACAAGATGTGCGGTTCCGGCATGAAGGCGGTGATGCAGGCCCACGACCAGATCCTTGCCGGTTCCGCGCTCACGATGGTCGCCGGCGGCATGGAAAACATGAGCCGGGCACCCTACTTGCTGCCTGCGGCACGCCAGGGCATGCGCATGGGACACGGCCAGGTGATCGATCACATGTTCTGCGACGGCCTTGAAGATGCCTACAAGGGCGGGCTTATGGGCGCCTTTGCACAGCAGGCCGCGGATCGCTTTGATGTAAGCCGTGAGGCCATGGATGATTTTGCCATCGGTTCGCTGGAAAAAGCGCTGGCGGCGATTGAATCCGGCGCTTTCCAGGCCGAGATTGCCGCCGTGACGGTGGCTGGCCGGGGCGGGGATACTCAAGTGGATACCGACGAGCAGCCCGGCAATGCCCGGCCTGACAAAATTCGCGGTTTGAAACCGGCCTTTGCGAAGAACGGTTCAGTGACGGCGGCCAATTCCAGTTCCATCTCCGACGGCGCCTCGGCCCTGGTGCTCATGGCCGGTGCCGAGGCGCAGCAACGGGGCTTGCAGCCCATGGCACGCATTGTGGCGCACTCGACCCATGCCCAGTTGCCGGAGGAATTCACCATCGCACCCATCGGTGCCATCGAAAAAGTGCTGCACAAGGCGGGCTGGCAAGCCGACGAGGTGGACCTGTTCGAGATCAATGAGGCCTTCGCCGTGGTCACCATGCTGGCAGTGCGCGAGCTGGGGCTCGATCCCGCCCGGGTCAATGTGCATGGCGGTGCCTGCGCACTGGGTCATCCGATTGGTTCCAGTGGTTCGCGCATACTGGTGACGCTGTTGCATGCGCTCAAGCAGCGTGGCCTTCGCAAGGGAATTGCGTCCCTGTGTATCGGTGGCGGTGAAGCCACGGCGGTGGCAATCGAACTGATGTGACGCCAGGCCGACGTTGCCCTTTTGGCGTTGAATCTTAAGGCCTGTGCAGGGGTTTTGAGTCAATACAAAGCCCCTGCACGGGCTTCAGCTCTTGTAGCTGAAGCCGCCGAGCCGGATGCGTCGGTACTGGCTCGGGGACATGCCCATGGCTTTCTTGAAGATGCGTGAAAAGTAATAGGCATCTTCGTACCCCAGCGCCCAGGCAACTTCGTTGACACCCTTGCTGGTGACGTCCAGCAGGTGGCACGCCCGTTCAATCTTCAGGTGGATAAAGTGGCTGATGGGTGTGGTGCCGGTCAGTGCCTTGTACTTCTTGATGAAATGAAACTTGGACAGGTTGACGGCCTGGGCCAGGGTGTCGATATCGAGCTGCTCATGCAGCCGTGCCTGCATCAGGCCGTGGATGGTTTCCAGGTCCATGCTGTCGCTGGCCTGGCGCGTTGCCATGGGCTTGAGGAGCGCAATATGTGTCAGAAGCTGACGCAGCTGATTGGCGCAGTGCACAAAGGCGGCCAGGTTGTGGCTGGCCTGGCGGGCATCGAGCAGCGCCTCGAAGTCGGCCACCAGGCGGGAATGAATCCCCAGTGGCAACAGTGCCGAGCCGTCGTCAGCGTCGAGCGGATGGACAAATTCCGCCGCCAGCTCGCCTTCAAAGTGGACCCACAGAATGCTCCAGGGATCCTGGTCACGGGTTTCGTAGCTGTGGCTGCGTCCCCGCGGCAGTATCACAAGATCCCCCGGTTTGACTGTGCGCGTACGCCCGTTCAGGGTCAGTCTGCCACGGCCCTCAAGGCAGTAGATCAGCAGGTTGTCGTCGTGATGGGTACGCTGCATATGGTGCCCGCGGGCATGCTGATAGTAACCGATGCCCAGCGGATACAGCTGGGCGCTCAAAGGATGGGCGGCCAGCGCGGCAACCATGCGCTTGGGAATAACAAAGCGGATGCTGTCGCTCGTCAGTGGCCAGCTGGAAGGGGTGCTCATGGCGCCAGTCCTGAGTTGGGGAAACTATGTAGTGGATGACAATATAGTCCATCAAGTGCGCAAGATTATCAATCAGCCCAGCCCGCCCTCCATGGTACAAAGAACCTATTGTGCAGTAACGGCCCAGACCGGCCGCCGTGATAACACCCGATAACAGTAACCATAAACAGGTGATAGCAATGACACAGCATGTTCCTCTTCTGATTGGCGGTGAAATGCGCCGCAGTGAAACACAGCAGTGGATTCCGCTGACCGACCCTGCCACCCAGGAAGTCATCGCACAGGTGCCCTGTGCCACGACCGAGGAAGTCGATCTGGCGGTGGCAACGGCCAAAAAGGCCTTTGAAAGCTGGAAAGAGACGCCGGTGTCCGAGCGCGCGCGCCTGATGCTGCGCTACCAGGACCTGCTCAAGCAGCACCACGACGAGATCGCCACGATTCTGGCGAAGGAAACCGGCAAGACATTTGAGGATGCCAAGGGTGATGTCTGGCGCGGTATCGAGGTGGTGGAGCACGCCTGCAACATTGCCTCCCTGTCCATGGGCGAGACTGTTGAAAACGTGGCCCGCAAGATTGATTGCTACAGCTACACCCAGCCGCTGGGCGTCTGCGCCGGCATCACCCCCTTTAATTTCCCGGCCATGATTCCGTTGTGGATGTTTCCCATGGCGATTGCCTGTGGCAACACCTTTGTACTGAAACCGTCCGAACAGGACCCCCTGACGCCGATGCGCCTGGCGGAGCTGTTCAAGGAAGCGGGGGCGCCGGATGGCCTGCTGCAGGTTGTTCATGGTGGCAAGGAGCAGGTCGACCAGATTCTGCATCACCCCGATGTCCCGGCTATCTCCTTTGTGGGCTCGGTTGCCGTCGGTGAGCATATTTACCGCACCGGTACGGCCAACATGAAGCGCGTACAGGCCTTCGCGGGTGCGAAGAACCATATGGTGATCATGCCGGATGCGCAGAAGCAGCATGTGATCAATAACCTGGTGGGGGCGTCCGTGGGCGCTGGCGGCCAGCGCTGCATGGCCATTTCGGTGGCGGTGTTCGTCGGCGAGTCCCGCAACTGGATTCCGGAGCTGCGAGAAGCCCTGGCCCAGGTGCGTCCGGGTCGCTGGGATGATCCCAAGGCCGGTTATGGTCCCCTGATCAATCCCCAGGCCCGTGAGCGGGTGCTGCGCTTTATCCAGGAAGGCAAGGATGCGGGCGCGGACTGCGTGCTCGATGGCAGTGAATGTGTGGTGGAAGGTGCACCGGACGGCAACTGGGTCGGCCCGACGCTGTTCACCAAGGTAACGCCGCAGATGTCGATCTACCGTGAGGAGATCTTCGGTCCGGTGCTGGTGGCCATTGAAGCGGACACGCTGGATGAGGCCATCGAGCTGATCAATGCCAATCCGTATGGTAACGGGACTTCGATCTTCACCGCCTCCGGGGCTGCGGCACGCAAGTACCAGCACGAGATTCAGGTCGGCCAGGTCGGTATCAACGTGCCGGTGCCGGTGCCCCTGCCATTCTTCTCGTTCACCGGCTGGAGAAAATCCTTCTATGGCGATCAGCATGCCTATGGCAAGCAGGCGGTGCGTTTCTACACTGAAACCAAGACCGTGACCGCGCGCTGGTTCGAGGATGATATTGCCGGCGGTCCCAACATGACGATTCAGTTGAAGTAACAGGCGCATTCCCGAGGGCGCTGCGACGCCCTCGCTGGATCCTCGCGGAGGCACATGCATGGATTTTGAATTAAACGAAGAGCAGCAGGCGTTCGCCGACATGGCGCGCGCCTTTGCCGAAAACGAACTCGCGCCCCACGCGGGGGAGTGGGACCAGCAGGCTCACTTTCCGGTGGACGTGCTGAAGAAGGCCGGTGAACTGGGCTTCTGCGGACTCTATACCGCCGAGGAACAGGGCGGCATGGGACTGAGCCGGCTGGATTCGCACATTATTTTCGAGCAGCTGGCCATGGGCTGCACGTCCACCACCGCCTATCTTACCATTCACAACATGGTGACCTGGATGGTGGCGACCTTCGGCACCGACGGGGTGCGCGACAAGTACGCCGCCGAGCTGATCAGTGGTGGAAAGCTGGGTTCCTACTGCCTGACCGAGCCCAATGCCGGCTCCGATGCCGCGTCGCTGAAAACCACAGCGCGGCGTGAAGGTGACCACTACGTCGTCAACGGCAGCAAATGCTTTATTTCCGGCGCCGGCAGCACCGACGTGCTGGTCGTTATGGCCAGAACAGGCGGGGCCGGCGCGGCGGGGATTTCGGCCCTGGTGATCGATGCCGACAGTGACGGCATCAGTTACGGCCGCAAGGAAGACAAGCTGGGCTGGAACAGCCAGCCGACCCGCATGATTACCTTCGATGATGTGAAAGTGCCGGTCGCCAATCTGCTGGCATCGGAAGGCGAAGGCTTCAAGCTGGCCATGAAAGGGCTGGATGGCGGCCGTATCAACATTGCCACCTGCTCGCTGGGTACCGCGCAGCAGGCGTTGAACGAGGCGCGGGCCTACATGCTGGAGCGGCGCCAGTTCGGCAAGCGGCTGGCGGATTTTCAGGCACTGCAGTTCAAGCTGGCCGACATGGCAACCGAACTGGTCGCCGCGCGTCAGCTGGTGCGTCTGGCGGCCAGCAAGCTGGATCAGGGTCATGTCGATGCCTCGACCTACTGCGCCATGGCCAAGCGTTTTGCCACCGATGTGGGGTTCCGGGTCTGTGACGAGGCACTGCAGCTGCATGGCGGCAATGGCTATATCAAGGAGTACCCGCTGGAGCGCTATCTACGCGACAGCCGCGTGCACCGCATTCTGGAAGGCACAAACGAAGTCATGCGGCTGATTATCTCGCGCCGGCTGCTGAGCGAAAATGCCGCCGAGCTGCTGTAGCGGCATATAAGGAACGGGGAGCAACACGATGAGCGACAGTCTGATCTGTGAACGCCGGGGCTATGTGGCGCTGGTCACCATGAACAACCCGCCGGCCAATACCTGGACAGCCCAGAGTCTCAAGGGCCTCAAGGCGCTGGTGGAAGAGCTCAATGAGGATCGCGATATCTATGCCCTGGTGCTGACCGGCCAGGGCGAGAAGTTTTTCTCCGCCGGGGCGGACCTCAAGCTGTTCGCCGAGGGAGATCGTGCGGTGGCGCGGGACATGGCGCGCTGTTTCGGGGAGGCGTTCGAGTCGCTGAGTCGTTTTCGCGGCGTCTCCATCGCGGCCATCAACGGCTTTGCCATGGGGGGCGGGCTCGAAGTAGCGCTGGCCTGCGATATCCGCATTGCCGAGGAACAGGCGCAGATGGCGTTGCCGGAAGCCAAGGTTGGCCTGCTGCCCTGCGCCGGCGGCACCCAGAATCTGGCGTTGCTGGTGGGCGAGGGCTGGGCCAAGCGCATGATCCTGTGCGGCGAGCGCATCGACGCTGCCCGGGCTGAAAAAATTGGGCTGGTGGAAGAAGTGGTTGCCACCGGCGAGGGACTGGAACGTGCCCTGGCACTGGCCGAGCAGGTCGCCGACCAGAGCCCGGTGGCCGTGAGTGCCTGCAAGACGCTGATCCAGTCTGGCCGCAGCCGGCCGCTGGATCAGGGCTATATCCTGGAGCGTGAGCTGTTCGTGGATCTGTTCCATAGCGAGGATCAACGCGAGGGGGTTAACGCCTTTCTCGAGAAGCGCAAACCGCAATGGAAAAACCGCTGAGGAGCTGTTTGATGAGCGCCGTACTCTTTACCGAATACCCGACCGCGGACGGTCACCTGATCGGCGAGATCCGCCTCAACGCCGAACGTTCCCTCAATGCGCTGACGCTGGAAATGATCGACCTGATTCAGCCGCAGCTGGATCGCTGGCAGGCGGATGATCGCATTGTGGCGATCCTGCTGGACAGTGCCGGCGACAAGGCGTTCTGTGCCGGCGGCGATATCGTCAATCTGTACAAGGCCATGACCGGCGAGGCCGCGGCGGACTTCCCGCAAGCGTTCTTTACCCGTGAATACCGCCTCGACTATGCCATTCATACGAGTACCAAGCCCATTATTTGCTGGGGCAGCGGCATCGTCATGGGGGGCGGCATGGGGTTGATGAATGGCTGCAGTCACCGCGTCGTGACGCAGACATCGCACCTGGCCATGCCGGAGGTCAGCATCGGTCTGTACCCGGATGTGGGGGGCAGCTGGTTTTTGAACCGCATGCCCGGCGGCACCGGCCTGTTTCTGGGGCTCACCGGTAATCCCATTAACGCCCGCGATGCCATCTTCCTCGGCCTGGCGGACCGAGCCATCGATGCGGGTCTTCGCGACGGTCTGCTGAGTCGTCTGGCCAGCGAGTGCTGGAACGGGGATGCAGGCGGTACCGTCAGCCGGGTGCTGCGCGAACTCGAAAGCGAATCCCGCCCAGCGTTCAGCGAGATGGCGGCGCCGATCCGCGGGCATTTCGACCTGATCCGCACCCTGACCGATCACGACAGCGTCGAGGCCATTGTGGCGGCGCTGCTGAGCATGGAAACCGACGACAAATGGGTGCTGCGGGCACAAAAAGCCGTGCGCAACGGCAGTCCGCTGTCGCTGAAGCTGATTGCCGGGCAGCTGCAGCGCTGCCGTCACCTGTCGCTGCGCGAAGTCTTTCAGCAGGAACTGGAGTTGTCTATTCAGTGCTGCCGCCATGGTGAGTTCGCCGAAGGTGTGCGTGCCCTGCTGATCGACAAGGACGGTCAGCCGCAATGGCGCTATTCCTCGCTGGAGGCGGTGGATCCGGCTTTCCTTGCCGAGCTGTTTGCGAACCCCTTTGAGCAGGAACACCCGCTGGCGGATCTCTGACCACCGCGGGTCGATACCGATCAATTGGCGACAGGCCTGCAGCGCGGGCTGGTCGCTCCAACAAAAGGATAATAATCATGGCAACGATCGCATTCATCGGACTGGGTAACATGGGTGGCCCCATGGCCCACAATCTGGCGGCGGCCGGCCACCGGGTACAGGCGTTCGATCTGTCCGCCGAGGCCCTGGCCCACGCGGTGGCCGAAGGCTGCCTGCAGGCAGCCAGCGCGGCAGACGCGGTAAAGGATGCCGAGTTCGTCATTTCCATGTTGCCGGCCGGGCGTCATGTCGAAGGGCTTTACGTCAGCGGGCCTGAGCCGCTACTGGAGCTGATCGCTCCCAGCAGCCTGATCATCGATTGCTCCACCATCGAGGCCGACGTGGCCAAACGGGTCGCAGCCATCGCCGCAGAACGCGGGCGCGACTTTATCGATGCGCCGGTCTCCGGCGGCGTGGGTGGGGCTCAGGCGGGCACCCTGAGTTTTATGGTGGGTGCCTCGGTGGCCCAGTTTGAGCGTGCCAAGCCGGTGCTCGACGTGATGGGCAAGAACATCTTCCATGCCGGCGACCACGGTGCCGGCCAGATCGCCAAGGCCTGTAACAACATGATGCTGGCGATCCTGATGGCCGGTACCTGCGAAGCGCTCAACATGGGGGTCAGGAATGGCCTCGATCCCGCCGTCCTGTCCGAAATCATGAAGCAAAGCTCCGGCGGCAACTGGGCGCTGAATGTTTATAACCCCTGGCCGGGCGTGATGGATACCGCACCGGCCTCCAAGGGGTATCAGGGCGGTTTTCAGACCAACCTGATGTTCAAGGACCTGGGGCTGGCCATGGACCTGAGCCAGCAGAGTGCCGCGCCTGTCCCGATGGGCTCCGCCGCCCGTGCCCTTTTTAGCCTGCACAAGGCCAAGGGCAACGGCACGCTGGATTTCTCCAGCGTGCTCAATCTCTACCGCGACAGCGATTGAGGCTTTTGCAGGAGCGGCGCCGCGCCGCTCCGACGGTTCATCCTCTCGATTCTTCAGAACAACAATAAACGAGGTAGCGCAATGGACTACAGCAATGTCTATCGTCAGTCTCTGGAAGATCCGCAGACTTACTGGGCGCAGCAGGCTGAACAGATCGCCTGGTTCAAAAAGCCGCAAACCATCCTGCAACAAACACCCCAGGGCAGCCATTGCTGGTTTGCCGACGGCGAGCTCAACAGCTGTTACCTGGCGCTGGACTGGCAGGTCGAGCAGGGCCGTGGCGACCGGGTGGCACTTTATTACGACTCTCCGGTCAGCGGCGTCCGCCAGGCAATCACCTATCGCGAACTGCTGGACCGGGTAGCCCTATTTGCCGGTGCGCTGCACAAGCTGGGTGTGACCAAGGGCGACCGTGTGGTGATCTACATGCCGATGGTGCCGGAAGCGGCGGTGGCCATGCTGGCCTGCGCCAGGCTCGGTGCGGTGCATTCGGTGGTGTTCGGCGGCTTTGCGGCCAACGAGCTGGCGGTGCGCATAGACGATGCCAAGCCGAAGTTAATACTGACCGCATCCTGTGGCATCGAGATGGACAAGACCATCGCCTACAAGCCTCTGGTCGACAAGGCCATTGACCTGGCGACACACAAGCCGGCGCATACCCTGGTGCTGCAGCGCCCCCTGCTGCAGGCCGACATGCATGCGCCGCAGGATCTGGACTGGCATGCGGTTCAGGCGGGAGTGGCGCCGGCCGGCTGCGTGCCGGTGCAGGGTGCCGATCCTCTTTACATTCTCTACACCTCGGGCACGACCGGGCAGCCCAAGGGCATTGTGCGTGACAACGGTGGCCACGCGGTGGCACTGCTGTACGCGCTGCGCAATGTCTATGGCATGGAGCCCGGCGATGTGTGGTGGGGTGCGTCGGATATTGGCTGGGTGGTCGGCCACTCGTTCATCGTCTATGGCCCGCTCATGGGGGGCTGCAGCGCGGTGTTCTACGAGGGCAAGCCCATACGCACACCCGACGCCGGTGCCTACTGGCGGGTGATTGAAGATTATGGCGTCAATGCCATGTTCTGCGCCCCAACGGCTTTTCGCGCCATCCGCAAGGAGGATCCGGACGGCGAATTGTGCAGGCGACATGACCTGTCGAGTCTCAAGCGGCTGTTCGTTGCCGGTGAAAAGCTGGATTCGTCCACCCATGACTGGCTCGCCGGCCTTCTCGGGGTACCGGTGATGGATCACTGGTGGCAGACCGAAACCGGCTGGCCCATGACCTCCGCCATGATGGGCTGGGATGCACCCTCGGCGCCACGCCTGGGCTCCACCAACAAGCCCATTCCCGGCTATGACATTCGAGTGCTGGATGCTGCGGGCGAGGAAGTGGCGGCGGGCGAATCCGGCAACATCTGCGTGCGCCTGCCAATGCCACCGGGCGTGGCCTGGAGTATCTGGAATCAGCCGGAGCGCTTTGCAGACGCCTATCTGAGCCTGTTTCCCGGTTACTACCATACCGGCGATGGCGGCTTTAAGGATGCGGATGGCTACGTCTTCATCACCGGGCGTACCGACGATGTGATCAATGTGTCGGGGCACAGGCTCTCCACGGGCGAAATGGAGGAGGTTGTATCTGGCCACCCGGCCGTTGCGGAGTGCGCGGTTATCGGTGTGCAGGATGCACTCAAGGGGCAGCTGCCGGTGGGCCTGGTGGTGCTGCAGTCTGGTGTGGCGATCAGCGAGGCGACACTGCAGGCCGAGCTGGTACAGCGGGTACGTGATCAGGTCGGCGCCTTGGCCTGCTTCCGTCGTGTGCTGGTGGTACAGCGTTTGCCCAAGACCCGTTCGGGCAAGATTCTGCGCGCTATTCTGCGCAAGATTGCCGTGGGTGAGAGCTACAAGACCCCCTCGACTATCGACGATGAAAGTATCCTGCCGGAAATCAGCGCGGCCATGGAGCAGGCCGGGCTGGTATAAGGCGTCTGCCTTTACGCCTTGCACACATAAAAAACGGCGGACGAAAGTTCGCCGTTTTTTGTGCGCCAGCGGCTGGCGTCAGGGCGGTATTTACAACGCTAAAATAAGGGTAATCACCTATTTTCTCTCGCCTTCGGTGCCGCGTCGAGGTAGTCTTTACGTTAACGTTAACTGTGGTTCCTCAAACCACGCTTTAAAATTTAGTGGCTCAAGCCACGCTCTAAACAAAGAAACATCCCTGCACAGGAGCCTCCCCATGAAAATTGACGGTAAAGTATTTGTTATCACCGGCGGTGCCCGCGGCCTTGGCTTCGGTATGGCTCAGCACCTGGCGTCACTGGGTGGCCAGCTGGCGCTGATCGATCTGAACCAGGACAGTCTGGATGCGGCGGTACGGCAATTGGAGCAGGCGGGCGCACGGGCGCGTGGTTATGTGTGTGATATTTCCAAAGAGGGGCCGGTGGAAGCGGTTTTTGCCGCCATCAAACGTGACTTTGGCGCCGTTCACGCCCTGGTGAACAATGCCGGCCTGATGCGTGATGGCCTTCTGATCAAGCTCAGGGATGGCAAACTGGTGGGTAAAATGAGCTTTGAGCAGTGGTCCTCGGTGGTTGATGTAAATCTTTCCGGCACCTTTCTCTGTGGGCGCGAAGCCGCAGCGATTATGGCCGAGCAGGGTGAGGGTGGCGTCATCGTGAATATTTCGTCGGTATCACGCGCCGGTAATATGGGCCAGACGAACTATTCGGCCACCAAAGCGGGCGTCGCAACCATGGTCACCAGCTGGGCCGGCGAACTGGCGCGTTACAACATTCGTGTCGGTGGCATTGCACCGGGGGTGATCGCCACGGAAATGACGGCGCAGATGAAACCCGAAGCGATCGAGCGCATGTTGCAGGCCGTGCCGCTTAAGCGTCTGGGTGACGTAGCGGAAATGGCCCATACGCTGCAGTACATTATTGAAAATGACTACTTTACCGGGCGTATCGTCGAGATGGATGGCGGCTTGCGTGTTTAGGGGGAGCCCTTTGCCTCAGGCACAGAATTCGTCCTGAGCATCACCTGCGCATAAAACATAAAAAAAGGCCGGACCCGGAGAACCGGGCCGACCTAAAAAAAAGAACAACAAGTAAGTCAAAAAGTATCGCAGGAAAAGCGGTAACTCAGTGGCTGAAGCGCGCGAACAGCGGCTTGAATGTGTGTTCCCACACTGGCAGTACCTGGATGCGGCTCAGCGACAGCGACTTGAAGAACGCGTGAAACACCTTGGCGCGCTCGGCGTGGGCGCGGTCAATAATTTCCTGCAGATCGATGTTGTTGATATCGATCTGCGTTGCTGTTTTTTCAGTCTGCTGTGTGCTGCTCATCGCGTATGCCTCTGTCACGTTTGCAAATTAACTGCCAGTCCCCAAACCTTTGGCTCCGTAGAGCGCTGCAATCATTTGATGGGGCCATAATACGCAGTGAGCGATATCGGCTCAAACGACGCTTTTTCAGCTTAATGATTAAAAATATTCATCTATCTTTTTGGCGTGCCAAGTGACTCCTTGTTCGCTGCGGGGTTTATCACCTTAAAAGATAGGTGTTTAGACGTATCAGGCGGTTGGAGGGCATGAAACCCTCGGTGGTATATCTGTTAAATCCATTCACTTTTTGTCAGGCTGCAAATGGCTGTCGCAGACAGGCCTGCACAGGCCGCTCCGGGTACAGAAAACGGATCTGACTCGCGCAGCGCCATGCTATGCTGGGGGCAGAATGGCGACCGGCGATGTGCCTGCATCCTGGTTGGATAATGAACTAAATGCTGTGCGGGATGCCTTTAGGAACATGAATGATGTCAACAGACCGGCACCGCGAGCCGGTCGTTTTATGTGGTTTGCCGCCTGGATATCGCTGCTGGTCGTGCTGGTGCTGGGCTTTGATACCTGGCTGGAGCGCGAGCACAATCCCAATGCCGGGCTGATGGTCGTGGATGCAGAGGGGCCGGTGGAGGTGGTGCTGCAGCGCAGCCGCAGCGGCCATTATATAGCCCCCGGGCTCATCAATGGCGAGCCGGTACAGTTCCTGGTGGATACAGGCGCCACCCGCATCAGTGTGCCGCTGGCCCTGGCGCAGCGGCTGGGTCTCAAACAGGGCTACGCCAGCCAGGCCACCACGGCCAATGGCGTGGTCACCGTTTACGACACTCGGCTCGATGAAGTGCGACTCGGCTCCATCGTGCTGCGAAATGTTGCCGGCAATATCAACCCGGGCATGCCCGGTGACGTTGTATTGCTGGGCATGAGCTTCATGCAGGATCTGGAACTGGTTCAACGCGGCGATACGCTGACGCTACGATTGCACAGCACGCTGTAGCCAGCGCCGCCGTCGTACCAGTTCAGTCATCAGATGATCCAGCGCGCCACGCCATAGGTGAGCAGCCCGATCGCAACGGTGAGAAAGAGGCCGCGGCTGAACCAGGCCACCAGGCAGGCTGCGATGGCTGCCAGCAGATGGGCGTTACTCAGCGTAAAGTCCACGGCACCCTGGTGGATCAGGGTCGTCTGGGTGATGATCGCACTCAGCACGGCGATGGGAACAAAGCGCAGTGCCTGCTCGATCAGCGGCGGTATTCGTGCCCGTCCTGCCAGCGCCAGTGGCAGGTAGCGCGGACCAAAGGTCAGCGCGGCCATGCCGGCAATCAGTGTCCATTCATTCATTTTGATATATCCCCCTGCGGCAGTGATTGCGTCTCGGCTTCGTATGCCGGGCGGTTTGCCTTGCTGTTGTCACGCCGTTCCAGCACTACACCTACCGTAATGGCCACCAGTGCCGTCAACAGCAGGCCGCTCTGGTGCGGCCAGTCCCAGGTCAGCAGCGAGCAGGCACCGGCGCAGAGCGCACAGGCCCACTGTGCCCGGCTTTGCAGTGCAGGAACCACAATGCCGATAAACGCCACCACCATGGCGACATCAAGCCCCCAGCGGGTGATGTCCGGTATGTGTTGCCCAAGGGTGATGCCGAGCCAGGTACAGAGTATCCAGTTGCCATACATGGCCAGGCCCGAGCCGCAGTAGTACCAGGGCAGGCCACGCAGCTCGGGATCCCGGGTGATGCGGTTGGTGACCACGGCATACGTCTCATCGGTGAGCCAGAATGCCATCAGTACCCGTATCCGTTGCGGCAGTCCTGTCATCCAGGGCATCAGGCTGGCGGCATAGAGCATGTGCCGCAGGTTGACGACGAATACCGTCAGCAGGATCACCGGCACGGCGGCAGCGCTGGCCACCAGGGTCACGGCGATGAACTGGGCGGAGCCTGCGAATACGAACAGCGAAATAGCCAGAGTGGCCCATTGTGACAGCCCATTATTCATGGCGAGGGCGCCATAGACGATGCCGAACGGAATGGCGGCCAGGATGAGTGGCAGGGTATCGCGGGCACCGGTCAGAAAAAGTCGCGCAGGAGTCATGTAATTCCGGTATGGCGTGAATGATGCCGCAGTATAGACGGCGCCTCGCACCCTCGGCTTGTACGTTCTTGCGCTCTCGGCTGATCGGGCGGGCTTGCCCGCTATTCGGCGCGGGTGATGGCCTGGTGGTACTGGCCTGGAGTCAGTCCCTGGGCGCGTTTGAAATGGCGGTGCAGGTGGCTCTGGTCGCTAAAGCCGCTCTCAAGCGATGCTTCCAGCGGGCTTCGGCCGGCCCGGATCAGCTGGCGGGCCCGTATCAGGCGCCGCTGCACCAGGTAGGCGTGGGGCGGCAGGCCTACCTGGCGCTGAAATAGCCGGTTCAGGTAATGCGGGCTGAGTCCGGCGAGGCGGGCCAGATCGGCAAGGCTGGGGTTGTCGGCATAATGGGCATCGAGGTAGTCCCGTACTCGATCAATCGCCGTAGGTGCTGGTGCCGGTGCTCGAACATCGAGCCGCTGGCGGCCATGCTGCTGCAGCAGGTCGCTCATGACCTCAAGCCAGGCACTGTCGCACTGCAGGCGGCTTTCGTTCTGGCCCAGCAGGGTAATCAGGCCGCGCAGGCGCTCGGCCAGGCGCGGATTGCGCACCACCGGCTGTGGAAACCAGGGCAGGCCATTGCCGTGAATATCCCGTGTCAGGTTGTCCATCAGCGAGGTGGGAGGGTAAAAGCCGCGGTAACGGCAGCCTTCGGCGGCTTCGTGGCCATCGTGCACCGTATCGGCATTGACCAGCACGATGTCACCGGGACCGGCGAGATGGCTGGCACCGAGACAGTGGAATCGCTCGATACCGCTGTCGATCACGTGAATGGCATAGCCTTCATGGACATGCCGGCTGTAAACGGCGCCATCGTAGCGATAGTGCAGCAATTCCAGGCCGCCAAAGTCCTTGAGGTAGCGAAAGTGGGCGTTGCACGCAGGTACAGTTGTGTCCATTGGAGCCAGGTCCGGTTGATGGGCCGGACTATCATGGCGCGGGTCGGAAGCGGATTCAAGGCGGGAGAAAATGGCGGTCTGTGAGACCGCCATCCGTGTGTCGGTCAGAAAATATAATCAGTCGAGAGGTGAGCCGATTCGCGGTCGCGGATGATGCTGCCGATCAGGGTCCGGCTTTGGGCCGTATCCTTGGCGGCCACCAGGGTCCGGATCGAGAAGACCCGCAGTGCATCGGCAACCGAGAGAGTACCTTCGGCCGAGTCTTTGCGGCCATTGAACGGGAAGGTGTCCGGTCCGCGCTGGCACTGTGCATTGAGATTGATGCGGCCAACCTGATTGACGCAGGCATCGATCATGCGTGCCATCTGGGTTGGATCCTGACCAAACAGACTCAGCTGCTGGCCGAAGTTGGAATTGCGCACGTAATCGATCACTTCTGACACGTCATCGTAGGGCACCACCGGGATGATGGGGCCAAACTGCTCCTCAGTGTAGACCCGCATTTCGGGCGTGACCGGGTACAGCACGGTCGGAGAGCAAAAGGTCTTCAGTGTGGAGCCGCCGCCCGGGTTGAGGATCTGGGCCCCCTTGTTGCAGGCATCCTCGACCATGCCGGACAGGAACTCGGTCTTGCCCGGCTCCGGCAGTGGTGTCAGCGATACGCCGGGCTCCCAGGGCATTCCGGCTTTCAGGGTGGCGAGCTTTGCCTGGAAACGCTCAAGGAACTCATCAACGATACTGCGGTGAACGAACAGGATCTTCAGTGCGGTACAGCGCTGGCCGTTAAAGGACAGGGAGCCGGTGACGCACTCGCTGACGGCGTTATCCAGGTCCACGTCGGGCAGTACAATGCCGGGGTTCTTGGCATCCAGGCCCAGGGCAGCACGCAGGCGGTGGGGTTTGGGGTGCAGCTTTTTAAGATCGCTGGCGCCCTTGTTGGTGCCGATAAAGGCGAACACATCCACCTTGCCCGACTCCATCAGAACGCCCACTGTTTCGCGGCCGCGACCATAGATGATGTTGATCACGCCGGGCGGGAAGCTGTCGCGAAAGGCTTCCAGGAGCGGGCGGATCAGCAGCACACCGAATTTCGCCGGTTTGAATACCACCGTATTGCCCATGATCAGGGCCGGGATCAGGGTGGTGAAGGTTTCGTTCAGCGGATAGTTGTAGGGGCCCATGCACAGCGCAACGCCCAGTGGCACACGGCGAATCTGGCCGAGGGTGCCCTGTTCGTTTTCGAACCGGCTGGAGCGGCGGTCCAGCGCCTTGAGGGCATTGATGGTATCGGTGATGTAGTCGCAGGTACGGTCGAATTCCTTTTCGGAATCAGCCAGGGGCTTGCCGATTTCCCACATGAGTAGCCGCACCACTGCATCGCGCTGCAATTTCATTTTATTAAGGAAATTCTCAACGTGCTTGATGCGGTCCGCCACTCCCATTGTGGGCCATGGACCCTGGCCCATGTCATAGGCGGTGACGGCGCTGTCCAGTGCCTGCATGGCGGCCTCGGCATCCAGCAGCGGCGTGCTGCCAAGAATGACCTGCTCCAGGCTACCGTCCGGCTGACGCAGGCAAATCGGGCTCTTAACCGGCGCCAGATCGCCATTCCACAGGACAAGTTCACCATTGACGAGGTACTCGCGCTGGTCAATCATCCCATCGAGTTGATAGTTTTTCGGGATATCCGATTCGGCTGGAAAGAGTTGAGACAGGTCGGGCATCATGGTTGTGGTACTCCGGATAGCAGCCTGAGTATTACGACAGGCAAGTGTCTGGGTGTTGGTTAGAATGTAACCGTAATTTATTCCTTGGTCGATGGTATTTTGGTTAATTTACCAAAACTAATGTCAGGCTATCAAGTTGCGCCCGGCCGGCTTTAGCCGTTCCCGCACCGAGTGCAGAACGGGGGCTCTGCTGCCAGGTTGCAGTGCAGCCCGTGTGATAAACACGCACAAGGCTGTCGGTGTGCACGAAGGCGCCGACTGGCAGCTCAGGCTCGCCGTTTGATAAATAATAGGCGTCCAGCAGCGGGGCGGGTGCCCCGCCGCTCTGTGTTAGGGAGAGAGTGCCTGGCTTGCGGTGTGTTACTGGTGTACTGCGACACCCGATATGAAGCTTGTAAGGGCCCCTTTTTCCGCCATCCTGCGTTGTTCGTTGTCGCCATAGCTCCACTATGACTCCGCCTCACGCCTTGACTGGCGAAAAAATGAGCGTATTCCAAAGCACCACCAAGAGTGCAGCAGTGCATTAGCGGATGTTGTCGCCCACCTGGACGATTTTCAGGGTGTTGGTGCCGCCATGGGCATTGACGTAGTTGCCCTTGGTGATGATGACCAGGTCGCCGTCGCTGACAATGCCGCGCGTCTGCAGCTCGCTGACGGCCTGGGCGTTTACGTCTTCGGCCGGAATCTCGGCGCTGTCAAAGGGCACGGTGGTGACACCGCGAAACAGCGTTACCCGGTTCTGGGTGCGAGGGTTGCCTGAATAGGCGAAGATCGGCAGTGGCGAGCGGATACGGGACATCAGCAGCGGGGTATCGCCGCTCTCGGTCATGCAGATAATGGCCTTGACGCCGGCAAGGTGGTTGGCCGAATACATGGCCGCCAGGGCGATGGATTCGTCCACCTTGATGATCTGATCATGTACCCGGTGATCCGAGACATGGGCCTTGGGATGCTTTTCCGCGCCCAGAATCACACGGGTCATGGCCTGCACGGTCTGGACCGGGTATTTGCCGGCGGCGGTTTCGGCCGAGAGCATCACGGCATCGGTGCCATCAAGTACGGCATTGGCCACATCGAAAACTTCTGCCCGGGTCGGCATGGGCTGGCTGATCATGGTTTCCATCATTTGGGTGGCGGTGATGACAACCCGCTTCAGTGCGCGTGCCCGGTCAATGATGTGTTTTTGCATGCCGATGAGTTCTGCATCGCCGATCTCTACGCCGAGATCGCCCCGGGCCACCATGACGCCATCCGAGGCTTCGATAATGGCATCCAGCACCGAGAGGTCGGCCACGGCTTCCGCGCGTTCGATCTTGGCGACCAGATAGGCATTGCCGCCGGCGGCCTGCATCAGCTTGCGCGCCAGGTGCATGTCGTCGGCGTCGCGCGGAAAGGAGACCGCCAGGTAATCCACGTTCAGCGCGGCGGCGGTGCGGATGTCGGCTTCATCCTTGGGGGTCAGGGCGGCAGCGGACAGGCCGCCACCCTTGCGGTTGATGCCCTTGTTGTTGGACAGCGGGCCGCCAATCAGCACGGTGCACCGGACTTCCCGATCAACCACCTGATTGACCTGCAGCTCGATGCGGCCGTCATCCAGCAGCAGGATGTCGCCCGGTCGGCTGTCGTCTACCAGTGCTTCGTAGTCAATGCCCACGCGATTGGCATCGCCGGCTTCTTTGTCGAGGGAGGCGTCCAGAATGAAGGGCTGGCCGTCGGTCAGTTCGATCGGTCCGGCCGCAAAGCGGGCAATACGGATCTTGGGGCCCTGCAGGTCGCCAAGGATGGCGACGAAGCGCCCCTGTTCCCGGGCCAGCTTGCGTACCAGGTCCGCGCGCTGGCGGTGATCCTCGGCACTGCCATGGGAGAAGTTGAGGCGCACAACGTCGACGCCCGCGGCAATCAGTCGTTCAAGCGTTGCGGCATCCTCTGTCGCCGGCCCCAGGGTCGCGACGATCTTGGTTCTGCGTTGCATGGTCTTAACTCCGGGGGGCATTCATCAGGGCCAGGGTGTTGTCGAGCATTCGGTTGGAAAAGCCCCACTCGTTGTCGTACCAGGCCATGACCTTGACCAGCCGGCCATTGACGCGGGTCTGACTGCAATCAAAGATCGACGAGGCCGGGTTGTGGTTGAAGTCCACCGAAACAAGCGGCAGGCGGTTGCAGACGAGGATGCCTTTAAGCGGGCCTTCGGCGGCCTGGCTAATGATGTCGTTGACTTCTTCGACATGGGTGTCGCGCCTGGCCAGGAAGCTCAGGTCCACCAGGGACACGTTGATGGTCGGTACCCGCACCGCCATGCCATCGAGCCTGCCATTGAGTTCCGGCAATACCAGGCCAACGGCCGCCGCGGCACCCGTCTTGGTCGGGATCATCGACTGGGTGGCCGAGCGGGCGCGATAGGGATCGCTGTGATAGACGTCGCTCAGGTGCTGGTCATTGGTATAGGAATGGATCGTGGTCATCAGGCCGTTCTCGATCCCGAGCGCCTTGTTGAGCGGCTGGGCGATGGGCGCCAGGCAGTTGGTGGTGCAGGAGGCGTTGGATATCACCCGATGACCGGCGGTCAGGCTGTCATGATTGATGCCATAGACCACGGTCGCATCGGCGCCCGGGGACGGGGCCGAGACGATGACCTTGCGGGCGCCGGCATCAAGGTGTGCCTGGGCCTTGTCACGGGCGGTGAAGATGCCGGTACACTCGTAGACGACGTCGACGTTGAGTTCGTTCCAGGGCAGGCTGGCAGGATTGCGCTCACTGAGGATGCGGATGCGGTCGCCGTTGATGACCAGTTGATCGTCCTCGACCTCGACACTGCCGCCGAAAGGGCCGTGCACACTGTCAAAACGGGTCAGGTGGGCATTAATGCTGGCATCGCCCAGGTCGTTGATCGCCACGACCTGGATGCGGTCGCGGTAGCCGGATTCGTAAAGTGCACGCAGCGTATTGCGTCCGATGCGGCCGTAGCCATTGATCGCCACTCGAATGGTCATAAATCACCTTTGCGCCTGTATTAGAAGGCGTTTGTTTTTATTTCGATACCGCATTACCCATTGATGGTGCTTGATCGTGCCTACCTTGACCATAGTCGCTGGGGTGGCTTTGTGCTCCGCGCCGTGGCCCTGTTATTAACCTGGCTGACAAGTTGGGTTTCCTGCCTTTTTGCCTGTTACTGCGCCATTAAAGGTGACGCATGTGCATGGACCTGCCGGTTTTCGAGGGGCTGAACAGGCCTGCGAGATTGCTTATCGCAAGACGATTGGCCGGGGGCCGTCTGGCCGGCGGGATCCTCAGGCGCGGTTGGAAACCAGTTTTAGCGGCTGATTTGCCAGCAGTTCAGCCAGGTAGTCTTCCAGGCGGGCGCGTTGTGCGCCTTGAATGTAAAGTCCCTGCTTGGTGCGGCGCCAGAGTATATCGTCGCAGCTCAGAGCCCACTCATGGTCCACCAGATAGCGTACTTCCCGGGCATACAGGCTGGCACCAAAGTGTGTTCCCAGGTCTGCAATCGATGTACAGCCTTGCAGGATGGTATGGCTGAGCGTGCCATAGGTGCGAACGAAGCGGCGTGCCAGGGCAACCGGTAGCCAGGGGTACTGGCGGGCAAGCTGGGAAAGCAGCTTGTGCGGACTGTCGAAGTTTCCGCCCGGCAGGGCCGCAGTGCGAGTCCAGGCACCACCGGCCTTGGGAAAGTGCTGGCAAATACTGTCGGTGGCGGCTTCTGCCAGCTTGCGGTAGGTGGTGATCTTGCCGCCAAACACTGACAGCAAGGGCGCCTTGCCGGGAGGGCTATCCATTTCAAAAGTGTAATCCCGCGAAGCCTTCTGGGCGGAGCCGGATTCACCATCCATCAGTGGTCGTACACCGGAGTAACTCCAGACCACATCGCTGGCGGAAATCTTGTGTTTGAAGTGGCGGTTAACCACCGCGATCAGGTAGTCGGTTTCCTCGCTGGAAATGGCCGCGTCGCGAGGATCGCCCTGGTAATCCACATCGGTGGTGCCTACCAGCGAGAAGTTGTCCTCGTAGGGAATCACAAAGACGATACGGTCATCCTCATTCTGCAGGATGTAGGCCTGGTGTTCATCGTGGATGCGTGGCACTACGATATGACTGCCCTTGACCATTCGAATCTGCTTGGGCGCTGGAATACTCATGGCCTCGTTGAACAGGCGGCTGACCCAGGGGCCGGCGGCATTGACCAGCGTGCGGCAATAATGCGTTTCTTCACTGTGGCTTCGCTGGCACTGCAGCGTGACGGCCCAGAGGTCGCCGTCGCGTTCGGCCTTGATACAGCGTGAGCGGGTACGGATCTGGGCGCCTTTTTCCTCTGCCGCCTTGGCGACCAGCACCACCAGGCGCGCATCATCGACCCAGCCGTCGGAGTATTCAAAGCCACGCGTAATCTCGTTGACCAGCGGGCCTTCGGGCGTAAACCTGATCCCGTTTGACGCGGGCAACAGCTCGCGCCGCGCCAGGTTGTCATACAGAAAGAGTCCGGCACGAATCATCCAGGCAGGACGCAGATGCGGCCGGTGTGGCAGGCGAAAGCGCAGCGGCCACATGATATGCGGTGAGTTTCGCAGCAGGCACTCGCGCTCAGCCAGGGCTTCACGCACCAGGCGAAACTCGTAGTGCTCGAGATAGCGCAAGCCACCATGAATCAGCTTGCTGCTGCTGGAGGAGGTCGCCGATGCCAGATCGTCCATTTCGCACAGCATAACCTTCAGGCCGCGACCGGCTGCATCCATGGCGATGCCAGCGCCGTTCACGCCGCCGCCGATAACGATGAGATCTTGCACTGTCTGTTCAGAGGTCATGCGCGGTGGGTCTCCGGTTTGCAGGGCTATCCTTGAATCAGGTGGCCATCCTGCAGTTGGGTATGTATGAAAGCCGTGCGGGGCCATCAGCTGATGATTATTACTATACTATTCGCTATCGAAAACAAACAATCACAAACGAACATTTTTTAAGTGAATTTTATTTGAGGCTGCCCTACACGCAGAATGGAAAGGCACGTGACACGGACACCTGTCTTGCATCAGGCGGTGAGTGGTGAAGGGCAAAAGGGGCAAGGACACGAAGCGAATATCTTACCCAGACTGGCTGGTTGCTCTATGGCGGTTGGCGCTTACTGGGATGGCCGCTTCGGCGTCAGTCTGCTCGGTGATATGCAGCTGAACCTGATGTTTTATCGGTTTGTGGCGAGCCACGGCCGTGTGGGCCGGCGCTTGTGGCATGTGGATTGGAGTGTGAAAGGCTGGCCGGTGGCGCCGGCCCAAAAGATCAGACGATGTGCAGTTGTACCTGATGTTCAATCAGTAGCTGGCGAATCTCGGCGGGCGGGGCCAGATCGGTGAAAAAGTGATCTGCCTGGGTGATATTGCCCAGACGAACCATGGCATTGCGGCCGAATTTGGAATGATCTGCCGCCAGCAATACCTGGCGGGAGTTGGCAATAATGGTCTGTGCGACCCGCACTTCGCGGTAGTCAAAGTCCAGCAGGGAGCCGTCGCTGTGGATACCGCTGATACCAATGATGCCAAAGTCCATCTGGAACTGGTTGATGAAATCGCGGGTGGCTTCGCCAACAATGCCGCCGTCGCGGTTGCGCACTTCGCCGCCAGCGACGATGACCGTGAAGTCTTCCTTGGCGCTGAGGATGGAGGCGACGTGCAGGTTATTGGTGACGATGCGCAGATTGTGATGGTTAAGCAGGGCACGGGCGATGGTCTCGGTGGTGGTGCCGATGTTGATAAACAGCGAAGCGCCGTCGGGAATGACCTTGGCCAGTTCCTGTGCGATCTTTTCCTTGGCATCCAGCTCCATGATCTTGCGGGCCTGGTAGGCCGTATTTACGGTGCTGGATTCAACGCCGGCCCCGCCATGGTGACGTCGCAGCTTGTTGTCCCGTGCCAGCTGGTTCAGGTCGCGCCTGATGGTCTGGGGGGTCACCCGAAAATGCTCGACCAGCTCGTCGATGGTGACAAAACCGGTGGCCTGGACCTTTTCGAGAATCAGGTCCTGTCTGCGCCGCTGTGTCATGGCTTGTGCTCTTCCTTCTGGTGCAGTGTCGGGATGGCGCACCTGCAAACGCGCGCTGCACCGTCCTGGCAACATTTTGCAGAGGTGTCTGTATTGTGGCGATTATCTCATAATTTTAATGACTTATAGCGCAATAATGGTGCTTCTGGCGGCGCTGCAGAGCGCTGATGCTGATGGAAAAAGAAAATATCTCTTGGTTTTTAGCGGTGTAATGGTAAAAATACGAAAAAAAAAGAACATTCATGAACAGCAGGGCGGATCATGACTAAGTATCTACTGGCCATAGACCAGGGCACCACCAGTTCAAGGGCGATTCTTTTTTCTGGCGAAGGCCAGATTCTGACGACCAGCCAGCAGGAGTTCGCGCAGCACTTTCCCGAGGACGGCTGGGTGGAGCATGCGCCGGCAGACATCTGGGAGTCGGTGCTGCAGACCTCTCGTGATGTTATTGCCAAAAGCGGTATAGATGCGCACCAGATCGCCGCCATCGGTATCACCAACCAGCGTGAAACCACCCTGGTGTGGGATCGCACCACCGGCGAGCCGGTCTATAACGCCATCGTCTGGCAGGATCGGCGTACGGCCGATTACTGCGAGTCGCTCAAGGAACAGGGGCTCGAAGAGCTGATCAATGCCAAGACCGGGCTGTTGATTGACCCCTATTTTTCGGCCACCAAGATTCGCTGGATACTGCAGCAGGTGCCGGGTGCGCGGGCGCGTGCCGAACGCGGGGAGCTGATTTTTGGCACCGTGGATACCTATCTGCTGTGGCATCTGACCGGTGGTAAAGAGCATCGCACCGATGCGACCAATGCCTCCCGCACCCTGCTGTTTAATATCCATACCCAGCAATGGGACGAGGAGCTGCTGAATCTGTTCGATATCCCGCCCGGCATGCTGCCAGAAGTGATGGATTCATCCGATGACTTCGGGCGTGTCGATGCCGAGCTGCTGGGGGCCGATATTCCCGTGTACGGTATCGCCGGTGACCAGCAGGCCGCGCTGTTCGGGCAGACCTGCTTTCGCGAGGGGATGGCCAAAAGCACCTATGGCACCGGTTGTTTCCTGATGCTGAATACCGGCCTCAAGGCGCTCAAGTCTGAGCATCGGCTGTTGACCACCGTGGCCTATCGCCTCAATGGCGTGCCCACCTATGCGCTGGAAGGCAGCATCTTTGTCGCCGGTGCCACC
Organism: Marinobacterium rhizophilum DSM 18822; assembly: GCF_000378045.1. Taxonomy (GTDB): domain Bacteria; phylum Pseudomonadota; class Gammaproteobacteria; order Pseudomonadales; family Balneatricaceae; genus Marinobacterium_A; species Marinobacterium_A rhizophilum. The sequence goes on along the minus strand of NZ_KB899090.1, from coordinate 348,221 downwards.
ATTCAGTGGCTGCGTGACGGCCTGCAGCTGATTCGCGGGGCCAGTGATACCGAACCCCTGGCCGAGCAGACATCGCTGGATCATGGTGTCTATCTGGTGCCGGCGTTTACCGGGCTCGGGGCACCGCACTGGGACCCCAATGCCCGCGGTGCCATCTTTGGTCTGACCCGGGATACCGGCATCAAGGAGATTGTCACGGCCGGACTGCAGTCGGTCTGTTACCAGACCAAGGATCTGCAAAAAGCCATGGAAAGCGACGGTGTGCGCCCCGTCGCGCTGCGGGTGGACGGCGGCATGGTGGCCAATAACTGGGTGCTGAGCTACCTGGCCGATATTCTTGGCGCCACCGTGGACCGGCCGCAGATCATCGAAACCACCGCCCTGGGTGTGGCCTACCTGGCGGGGCTCAAGGCCGGTGTCTTCGATTCCCTGGAGTCGCTGGAAAAGCTCTGGCTGTGCGAGCGCAGGTTCGAGCCCAAAATGGACAAGGCGCGCCGTGATGGTCTTTATGAGGGCTGGAAGAAAGCGGTGTCCAAGGTGCAGACTCAGTAATTCAGATATCACCTGTAAAAGCCGCCGTTTCCCTGTACGGGAAGCGGCGGCTTTTTGTTGCGGGTCTTGCTAGCGCTGGCGCAGGCCCAGATCACGCAGGCGTTTGTACAGCGTGTTGCGACTGATGCCAAGTGCCTTGGCAGTGCGGGATATATTGCCCTCATGGTGGTTGTAGGCCGCCAGGGTTTCATCGCTTGAGGCTGGGTTCTGTAATTGTGCTGAGGCTTGCGCTGCGGATGCATGGCCCGGTGCCGTTTCAACCGCATTGTCAGCCGGGTTTGCGTGTGCGGTGGCAGGAGCGCTGCCAGGCGCGCCGCCGTAGGCCGGGGCAGACATTCTCTGCTCGGGCGCGGTCGTGCGCTGTTGCTCGATATCCTGAAAGAAGTCATCGGGCAGGTGCCAGGGCTCGATAGGATCGTCGTCCGCCATGGCCAGTGCGATCTGCAGTACGCTGATCAGCTGACGAATGTTGCCGGGCCAGGGGTGCTGGTCGAACAGGTTGAGTATTTCCTCGGACAGCGGGGCAGTCTGGTTGTCTTCGCGGTGCAGACGGTGCACCTGCTGGAACAGTTCGCGCCTGTCGGTGCGTTCTCGCAGCGGTGGCAGCTCGATGTTCAGGCCGGTTACGCGGTAATACAGGTCCTGACGGAAGTGCCCGTCCTGCACCTGGCTGCGCAGGCAGCGGTTGGTGGCTGAAACGAGCTTGATATCCACCGGATAGGACTCGGTGGAGCCCAGCGGGGTGACCCTGCGTTCCTGCAGCACCCGCAGCAGCCGGGCTTGGGCTTGCAGCGGCATTTCACCAATTTCATCCAGGAACAGGGTGCCCCGGTGGGCCTTGCGGATCAGGCCGATGGCACCCTTGTTGCTGGCGCCGGTAAAGGCGCCTTTTTCATAACCAAAGAGTTCGGATTCCACCAGCTCGCCAGGAATGGCGGCGCAGTTCACCGCCACCAGCGAATAGCGGCGGCGCGAACTGTGCTGGTGCAGTGCCTTGACGAACACCTCCTTGCCAACGCCGGTTTCGCCGTGGATCAGAATCGGGATGTCCTTCTCGATAAGGCGCTCGGCCTGGCGTACGCAGCGACTGACTCGGGCATCGCCATAGCCGACCTGGTCCAGCCCGATAACCCCTTCGCTCTTGGCTGAGGTACCTGTTGTTGGCCCTGATGCCGCGGCAGTGGCGCCGGGTCTCTGGCGAAAATCCACCGCTTGAATGATCCGCTCGGTCGGACGCTTGATCACGCCGTACATGTGGTGCTGGCCGGGGGTGCGGAATTGCAGCGGCAGCAGTTCGGGCTGGTTTTTCAGCTCCCGCAGCGGGCAGTCAAACAGCTGGCTGATGCTGGCCAGCGCCAGGTCATAGCCGAGCAGCAGTTCGGCCCGTCGATTGGCCGAAATAATGATCCCCTCTTCATTGAACACCAGCAGGCCGGACCACTGGCTGTCAATGTTGTCCAGGTTGGTGTTGAAGGTGAGTACAAAGTGTTCATTACTGAACATGTTGATGATGAGCCGGTTTTCCACCGACTGTGACATCAGCTTGACCATGCCCAGGGTATGCGCCTGCGGCAAATAGGCATCGCTGGAGACATCCAGCACGCCGAGCAGGTCGCGATTGACATCGAAAATGGGCGCGGCCGAACCGATCATGAAGCGATTGGCCTTGAGAAAGTGCTCATCGCGCTGCACCTGGACCGCCTGCCCGGAAGCGATGGCTGTACCGATGGCATTGGTGCCGTGGGCCTTTTCCTGCCAGCTGGTGCCCTGCTGGAAAAAAGCCTTTTGCTGCTGGCCGACAAAACGCTGGTCGCCCCAGCCATTGAGTACCTGGCCACGCGAGTCCGTGAGCAGAATCATGCATTTGCTATTGGAGAGAATATTCTCATAGAAAGGCAGCACCTCCTGTCCGGTGGTATGTACCAGGGAGTGATGCGCCTCGCGCAGTACCTTGCACTCCGAGCTTCCCAGCTGCTGCAATCCCGGCTCGCTGCCGTGTTCCAGCCCGAATGAGCGGCAGCGGTCCCAGGAGTCGAGGATCAGGCTGTCATGTACGGTATCGCTGCTCGGTTCGCTCATGGGATCTGCTCTTTATTGTTTTTATGCCGTGCGAGTGCTGTTCAGGCGCGCCCTTGCCCTGCGTTCCCCTCTGAACTGTGCAGCCGGGCGAGAGCCTGAACAGGGTGCTGAGTGTTCAATCATCTGTTCATTTGACTGTGCAGTCAACAGTGTTCTGAACACAAATGTTCGAACTCGAACATTTGTGTTGTTGCCGCGATTCTGATGCTTTAAGTATATTTACTTATAAAACAAGTACTTGGTTTTTTTCGTTGGCTTCTTTCGTGTTTTGGCATGATGTTCGCTTTCATTTGTTCGTATTCGAAAAAAGCTGTGAACCGCAGAGTTCGCGGTGTTCCGGCCGCCTGAACAGGCAGCCATGACAATAAGAACAAGGGACGACAATATGTCGCTAACACTGGAAAACATCACTCGTGTGGTGGATGGCGTGCCATTCATCAGCGATGCGAACATTAGTTTCGAACCTGGATCCTTCAATGTCCTGCTGGGTCGTACCCTGGCGGGCAAGACCTCTCTGATGCGACTGATGGCCGGGCTCGACAAGCCGACCCGCGGCCGGGTTCTGATGGACGGCGCCGATGTCACCGGCATGCCGGTGCAGCAGCGCAACGTCTCCATGGTCTATCAGCAGTTCATCAATTATCCCAACCTGACGGTGCGGGAAAACATCGCCTCGCCGCTGCGTTTGTTGAAAATGCCGGAATCCCAGATTGACAAGCGTGTGAAGGAAACGGCAGCCATGCTGCGCATCGATCCGTTCCTGGATCGCCTGCCGCTGGAGCTTTCCGGTGGTCAGCAGCAGCGTACTGCCATGGCGCGGGCGCTGGTGAAGGACGCCAGCCTGATTCTGTTCGACGAACCCCTGGTGAACCTGGACTACAAGCTGCGTGAAGAGTTGCGCATGGAGCTGCGCGAGCTGTTCAAGGAGCGCCGCTCCATTGCCATCTACGCCTCCACCGAGCCCAACGAGGCGCTGGCACTGGGTGGCACCACCACCCTGTTGCACGAGGGGCGCATTATTCAGTCGGGCCCGGTGAACACGGTTTACCATCAGCCGGTGGACGTGACGTCGGCGGAGCTGTTTAGCGAGCCGCCGATCAATCTGCTGGGGGGGCGCGTATCCGAGTCGGAGGTCACCTTCGATGAATACGCCCACTTTCCGCTCAATCAGGACCTGCGTGGTCTGACACCCGGCGATTACCGCTTTGGCGTGCGTCCAAGCCATATTGGCCTGGTACCGCGCAATGACGATGACCTGGAGCTGGCAATGCAGGTCGAGCTGGCTGAAATCAGCGGCTCGGAAACCTTCATGCACGTCAAGAATCGCCATTTCAGCCTGGTATTGCAGTTGTCGGGGGTGCACGAGTACCACACCGATGCGCCGATCAAGGTGTATCTGCCGACCCATAAGCTGTTCGTGTTCGACAAGCAGGGCGCGATGCTGCAAGCACCGACGCGTCTGGTACAGGGGGCTGCACATCATGGCTGAGATTCATCTGAAATCACTCGCGCACAGTTACAGCGCCAAGCCATCGGGCCCGGCGGATTACGCGATTCGGGAGATGAACCATGTCTGGCACCAGGGAGGGGCCTATGCGCTGCTGGGGCCGTCCGGCTGCGGCAAGAGTACGCTGCTGAATATTATTTCCGGTCTGCTGGCACCATCCGAAGGCGAAGTGCTGTTTGACAATGTGCGCGTCAACGAGCTGTCGCCCAAGGACCGCAACATCGCCCAGGTGTTCCAGTTCCCGGTGATCTACGACTCCATGACGGTGTTCGACAACCTGGCCTTCCCGCTGCGCAATGCCAAGGTGCCGGAGCCCAAGGTGCGGGCCAAGGTGAACGAAGTCGCCGAGATTCTGGAGCTGCATCCGGTACTGCACAACAAGGCCAAGAACCTGACCGCCGACGAAAAACAGAAAGTGTCCATGGGCCGTGGCCTGGTGCGCGATGATGTGTCAGCCATCCTGTTCGACGAACCCCTCACGGTTATCGATCCGCATCTGAAGTGGAAGCTGCGCCGCAAGCTCAAGCAGATCCACGAGCAGTTCAATATCACCATGGTCTATGTGACCCACGATCAGCTGGAGGCCTCGACGTTCGCCGACAAGATCGCGGTGATGTACGGCGGCCAGATCGTACAGTTTGGCACGCCGCGCGAGCTGTTCGAGTCGCCCAACCATACCTTTGTCGGCTTTTTCATCGGCAGCCCGGGCATGAACCTGATGGAAGTACGTCGCTGTGAGGGTGGTGTTGCCTTTAATGGTTTCAAGGTGGCGCTGAGTGACGAGCTGAACGAGCATCTGGCGCTGGTGCCGAGCGACAACCTCAAGATCGGCATTCGCCCGGAGTTCGTGCATATCTGGGATGGCCCCACCGATGATGCCTTTGAGGTGCAGGTGAAGCACACCGAAGATCTTGGCACCTACAAGATCGTCACCTTCGAGCTGGGCGAACAGACGCTCAAGGCCCGCCTGGATGAAGATCGCGAAGTGCCCAATGGCCGTGCCCATGTGAGCTTTCCGCAGCAGTGGCTGAAGCTCTATGTCGATGAGTTCCTGGTTGAGGAGCAAGCCCGATGATCATCAAGACCGACAATAACAAAGCCTGGTGGCTGGTGCTGCCGGTGTTCCTGCTGGTGGCGTTCTCAGCGATCATTCCGCTGATGACCGTAGTGAACTACTCGGTGCAGGACATCTTTGATCAAAACAACGCCTACTTTGTGGGCGCCGACTGGTACCGCGAAGTGCTGCGCGATCCGCGCCTGCATGATTCATTGCTGCGCCAGTTTATCTACTCCTTCTCGGTGCTGGCCATCGAGATCCCGCTGGGTATCGGTGTCGCGCTGATGATGCCCACCAAGGGGCGCATGGGCTCGCTGTGCCTGATTCTGCTGGCCATACCGCTGCTGATCCCCTGGAACGTGGTCGGTACCATCTGGCAGATCTTTGGCCGCGCCGACATCGGCCTGTTCGGCTGGACACTGAATGCCCTGGGCGTCGACTACAACTATGCCTCCAATACGGGAGATGCCTGGGCCACGGTGCTGCTGATGGATGTCTGGCACTGGACCTCGCTGGTGGCGCTGCTGTGCTATTCGGGTCTGCGGGCCATTCCTGAAGCCTTCTACCAGGCGGCCGAGATTGACCGGGCGTCGAAATGGGCGGTGTTCCGTTATATCCAGCTGCCGCGGCTCAAGAGTGTGCTGGTGATCGGCATACTGCTGCGCTTCATGGACAGCTTCATGATCTACACCGAGCCCTTCGTGCTGACCGGCGGTGGTCCCGGCAACTCGACCACCTTCCTCAGCCAGACCCTGACCAAGATGGCCATCGGCCAGTTTGACCTGGGGCCGGCGGCGGCATTCTCGCTGATTTATTTCCTGATCGTGCTGCTGGTGTCCTGGCTGTTCTTCACGACCATCACCTATATGGACAAGGCGAAGTGAGGCTCGAATCATGAACATGACCAAACGCAAAATCGTCGGCATCACACTCTATATCCTGTTCCTGCTGGTGCCCATCTACTGGCTCGTCAACATGTCGTTCAAGACCAACGAAGAAATTCTGGGGTCCCTGAGCCTGTGGCCGAGCAACGTTACCTTTGACAACTACATGGTGATCTTCACCGATGCCACCTGGTACTCGGGGTATATCAACTCCATCCTCTATGTCTCGATGAACGTGGTGATTACCCTGCTGGTAGCGCTGCCGGCGGCCTACGCCTTCAGCCGTTACCGCTTTACCGGTGACAAGCACCTGTTCTTCTGGCTGCTGACCAATCGCATGGCGCCGCCTGCGGTCTTCCTGCTGCCGTTCTTTCAGCTCTATTCGTCGGTGGGGCTGTTCGATACCCATATCGCCGTGGCGCTGGCGCACTGCCTGTTCAACGTGCCGCTGGCGGTCTGGATTCTGGAAGGTTTCATGTCCGGCGTGCCGCGGGAAATCGATGAAACCGCCTATATCGACGGCTACAGCTTTCCGCGTTTCTTCGTGCGCATCTTCCTGCCCATGATCCGTTCGGGCATCGGTGTGACGGCCTTCTTCGCCTTCATGTTCTCCTGGGTCGAGCTGCTGCTGGCGCGCACCCTGACCTCGGTGGACGCCAAGCCCATCGCCGCCATCATGACCCGTACCGTGGGGGCCACCGGGGTTGACTGGGGTGTGCTCGCCGCTGCCGGTGTGCTGACGATCCTGCCGGGTCTGCTGGTGATCTGGTTTGTACGCAACCATGTAGCCAAGGGCTTTGCCCTGGGCCGGGTATAGGGAGACGACGCATGATTAGCTGGATGGCATGGACCTTACCGGTCGCAATATTTTTCTCCACCATTGGCATCATTCTGGTCTGTATGACGGTTTATGAACTGCACTCGCCCTGTGTCGAGCGCAAGGGCTTTCTGCCGATCGCCACCACCCGCGGCGACCGCCTCTTTATCGGCCTGCTGGCCAGCGCGTACTTCCACCTGCTGTATGTCGGGTTTAGCGACATGACGCTGTGGTTGCCGCTGGGCCTCTCGGCCGTCTGGCTGGCCATCGTGCTGCGCTGGGGCTGAAACCGAACCTGCAAAGGTGTGTTCCGCAAGACTGTTTAACCCAAGCTCCGGTGTGGCTTCAGGGCCGTGCCGGTAATAAGAAAGACAGGCTGTATCACTGCGGCGCTGAGCTCGCAGCGGAGGTCTGAAATGCAATCAACTCCAATGAGGTTGACGATGATCAAGAATAATAAATTGCCACAGGCGCTGCTGCTGCGTGTTGCCATTGCTGCTGCGACCCTGGGTGTCAGTGTGCAAACCTATGCCGACCAGTACCTGGATGCGGCCAACAAGTGGGCCGCCGAGGAGTTTGCGACCTCGACCCTGACGCCGGAACAGCAGATCACCGAAATGCAGTGGTTTACCGAGGCGGCCAAGCCGTTTCGCGGCATGAGCATCAACGTGGCATCCGAAACCATTGCCACCCATGAATACGAAGCCAAGGTGCTGGCCAGGGCGTTTGAAGAGATTACCGGCATCAAGGTCAACCATGACCTGATCCAGGAAGGCGACGTGGTCGAGAAGCTGCAGACCCAGATGCAGTCCGATCGCAATATCTACGATGCCTACATCAATGACTCCGACCTGATCGGTACGCACTTTCGCTATGGCAAGGTCGTGCCGATCTCGGACATGATCGCCGGTGATGGCAAGGACTTCACCTTGCCGACACTGGATCTGGAGGACTTTATCGGGCTGGACTTCACCACCGGCCCCGATGGCAAGCTGTATCAGCTGCCGGATCAGCAGTTCGCCAACCTGTACTGGTTCCGTGCCGACTGGTTTGCCCGCGATGACCTCAAAGCCAAGTTCAAGGAGATCTACGGCTACGACCTGGGTGTACCGAAAAACTGGTCCGCCTATGAGGATATCGCCGAGTTCTTCAGCGAGAAGGTCAAGGAAATCGACGGCGAGCGCGTCTATGGCCACATGGATTACGGCAAGAAGGACCCGTCCCTGGGCTGGCGCTTCACCGATGCCTGGTTCTCCATGGCCGGTGCCGGAGACAAGGGTCTGCCCAACGGTCTGCCGGTGGACGAGTGGGGTATCCGTGTCGAGGGCTGCAGCCCGGTGGGCTCCAGCGTTGAGCGCGGCGGTGCCACCAATGGCCCGGCTGCAGTCTATGCGACGACCAAGTACGTCGACTGGCTGCGCAAGTATGCGCCACCGGAAGCCCAGGGCATGACCTTCTCCGAAGCAGGCCCCGTGCCGGCCCAGGGCGGCGTGGCACAGCAGATCTTCTGGTACACCGCCTTTACCTCCAGCATGACCGAAAAGGGCCTGCCGGTAGTTAACGACGATGGCACGCCGAAATGGCGCATGGCGCCATCCCCCAAGGGACCGTACTGGGAAGAGGGCATGAAGCTGGGGTATCAGGACACCGGTTCCTGGACCTTCCTCAACTCGACACCAGAGAAACAGCGCTTGGCTGCCTGGCTGTACGCGCAGTTCACGGTATCCAAAACGGTATCGCTGAAAAAGACCCTGGTGGGCCTGACACCGATCCGCGAGTCTGACATCAACTCCGATGCCATGACCGAGGCGGCACCGATGCTCGGCGGACTGGTCGAGTTCTACCGCAGCCCGGCCCGCACCCAGTGGACGCCCACCGGTACCAACGTGCCGGATTATCCGAAACTGGCGCAGTTGTGGTGGCAGTACATTGCCGAAGCCGCCAGTGGCGAGAAAACGCCGCAGGAATCACTGGATGGCCTGGCAGCCGCCCAGGACAAGGTACTGCAGCGACTTGAGCGCGCCGGTGTGCAGGGCGAGTGCGGTCCCAAGCTGAACGAACCGCGTGAAGCCAGCTACTGGCTGGAACAGCCGGGTTCTCCCAAGGCGAAACTCGCCAACGAGAAGCCCCAGGGTGAAACCGTACCCTACGACGAGCTGCTGAAAAGCTGGGAAGCCGGCCGCAAAGGCTAACTCCTTGCGCGTATAATTGGCGAACTCGGCCGGCTGTCCCTTGGGGGCAGTCGGCTTTTTTATCGCCGCGGGATCGCTGCCTGCTACACGGGGCGGCGGGAAATGCCCTACATTGGGCATTCAGATAGCGGCAGTCGGTTTTAGCGAGGGAGTTGACGATGAGCAATACCGGATTGGATTCACAGGGTCTGCGAACGGATTCTGGCGGCATCGCCCCGTTCGGGGTGGCGGCACTGCCACGCATTATTTTTGGTGCGGGCAGCTTTGATCGCCTGGCGGATGAACTGGCGACTCTCGGCACACGGGTGCTGGTCGTGACCGGTGGCCTGTCCTTTACCGGGAGTGATCGCTGGGCGCAGTTGCAGCGTCGGCTAAAGGCCGTGGGGCTTGCCTGGGTGCAGGTCTCTATTGCCGGGGAGCCCAGTCCCGAACAGGTGGATGACGTGGTGGGTCACTACGCCGACTATGGCATCGACGTGGTGTTGGGGATCGGCGGTGGCAGTGCGCTGGATGCGGCCAAGGCCATCGCCGGTCTGCTGCCGGTGCAGCACTCGGTAATGGACTATCTGGAGGGTGTCGGGCCCGAGCTGCCCTACCGGGGGCCCGCGCTGCCGCTGGTGGCGGTGCCGACAACCGCCGGTACCGGCAGCGAAATGACCAAGAATGCAGTACTGACGCGTCATGGCGTCGGCGGCTTCAAGAAATCATTCCGGGATGAAAGGCTGCTGGCACGTGTCGCCCTGGTGGACCCGGACTTGCTGCACAGCTGCCCGTCACCGGTGTTGCTGGCCAATGCCATGGATGCCTTCACACAGCTGCTGGAGTCCTATGTATCGACCCGTGCCAGCGCTTTTACCGATGCGCTGGCCCAAAGTGGTATCCAGGCTTTTGCCGCGGGGTTTGATCCCTACGCGGCGACGCCGGTGAAAGACTATGGCCAGCTGGCCTATGCCGCTATGCTGTCCGGTATCTGCCTGGCGCAGGCGGGACTTGGATCGGTACACGGCATGGCCTCGCCGCTGGGAGCCTACTTCCCCATTCCCCATGGCGTGGCCTGCGGCACATTGCTGGCAATGGCCACGGCGATGAACATCGCGGCGTTACGCGAGCGGGAGCCGGCGAGTCCTGCGCTGGAGAAATACGCCCAGGTCGCGCGCTGGCTGGGCGTCGAAGCCCAGGGGGTCGAGGAGGGTTGCGATGCGCTGGTGGGTTTGCTCGATAGCTGGATCGAGCAATGCGCGCTGCCGCGGCTGTCGACCTTTGGCATGACCGAAGCTGATCTGCCCCGTGTGATTGCCGGCAGCGGCGGCAACAGCATGAAAACCAATCCGCTGGTTCTGAGCGATGGCGAAATCCGCCAGGTATTGCTGGCGCGCTTGTAGTGCATCAAAGACAGTCAGCCCCGCTTGGGGTCGAGCCGCAGGCGGATATGGGTGGCAACAGGCAGGTGATCGGACATGCGCTCGTCCAGCACCCGGGCATCGATGACATCGATTTCCGGCGTCGCCAGTACGTGATCCAGTGAGCGACGCGGGCGCCAGCTCGGGAAGGTTTCACCGTTGTGCAGCGTGCGCAGGGCCGCATCACGGATACCGGGGTGGGCATGGAGTTCCGGCAGGTCGCAGTTGAGGTCGCCGAGCAGCAGGCTGTCCCGGCCGCTGCCAATGAGTTCCGCCAGAAAATGCAGCTGGCGGGCCCGGGTCTGACGGCCCAGGGCCAGGTGCGCAATGATCAGGCGTACTGGCGCATAGCCCGGAGGCCGAACCTCCACTTCCAGTGCACCCCGTCCCGGCAGGCGGCCGGGCAGGGGGTGAAACTCGATCTCGCGCAATGGCCAGCGTGACAGGCAACCCAGGCAATGGCGGGCAAAGGGGGCGAGATCCCGCGTAACGGCGGCGTGCCAGTATGGCAAGCCGGCCAGCTCCGCCAGATGAGACACCTGATTCAGCTGGGCCGTGCGCAGGCTGCCGGCATCGCACTCCTGTAGCGCGACGACATCGAAGTGGCCGGCCAGCTCGGCGATGCGCTGCAGGTTGTTGCGCGCGCCACGGGTTGGCAGCAGATGTTTCCAGGACCGGGTTACATAGTGCATGTAGCTCGAGGTCTGCAGGCCGACCTGGATATTCAGCGACAGTACGCGCATTTGGCCGTCGCGGTGCTGAAATGGAAAAATCGGGGAGTTAGGCATGACAAATCCAAGTATGCGTGGCCTGAGACAAAGCGCAAGGCGGATTCAGCCAGAGGCAACCTGTGCATGACGCAATCCGCCCTGTAGGACCCAGCAGTTGCACAGGCAGGGGCTGCGTTCGATACTGGCACGCACCTCTTAGCCAGAACCCGGATGGTTTATGTCATTATCAGGTCCGCCTCCTGCCTCGGCCTTCAATGCCAATGTGATTCTGCTGTCGCTCTGTCAGGCATTGCTCACTACCGGCAATATCCTGCTGGTCTCGGTGAACGCACTGATTGGCAAGGAGCTGGCCCCGTCGATGGCGCTGATTACGCTTCCCATGGCAATGCAGTTTATCGGCCTGATGGTGGCCACGATTCCGGCCTCATTGATCATGCAGCGTATCGGCCGCATGAACGGCTTTTACCTGGGGAACCTGATTGGCCTGCTCGGGGCGGCCTGCAGTGGCATGGCGCTGGTGGAGGCCAGTTTCTGGGCCTTTAATCTAGGCACTTTCCTGCTTGGGATCGGTATCGGCTTTGGCATGCTGTATCGTTTTGCCGCCATCGAGGCGGCGCCGCAAGGGCATCAAGGTCGGGCCGTTTCCCTGGTGATGGCCGGCGGCGTCCTGGCTGCAGTGCTGGGGCCGAACCTCGCCATTCACAGCCGTGGCTGGTTCGCGGCGACGCCGTTTCTCGGTGCCTTTATGGGTCTTTTCGGACTGTATGCACTGGCGCTGCTGTTGCTGCGTGCCGTGCGCCTGTCAGCGCCGACGGCAAGTCCGTCGAATGAGCCGCCGCGCCCGCTGGGCCAGATTGTGCGCCAGCCGGTGTTCGTCATGGCGGTGGTCGCGGGCGTGGTCAGCTATGCGGTGATGAACCTGCTGATGAGTGCCACGCCGCTGGCCATGATTCGCCACGGCTTCAGCTTCGATCATTCGGCCCATGTTATTCAGTGGCATGTGCTGGGCATGTTTGTGCCGGCATTCTTTACCGGGCGTCTGGTGGAACGCTTTGGTGCGCCGCCGATAATGCTGGCGGGTGGTACTTTGATGCTGCTGTGCATCCTGGTAAACCTGCTGGGCCAGAGTCGGTGGCACTTCTGGCTGGCGCTGGTGTTGCTGGGCGTCGGCTGGTGCTTCATGTTTGTCAGCGCGACCACGTTTCTGACTCGCGCCTACAGGCACGCCGAAAAAGCCCGTACCCAGGCAGCCAATGAATTTCTGGTATTCAGCAGCGTGGCGCTGTCGGCTCTGGCCGCCGGCTGGCTGGAGGCATCTTTGGGCTGGGTGGTGATGAACTGGCTCATGCTGCCGGTGGTGCTTGGTGCCATGACGCTTATCGGCTACCTGAGCCAGTACCACGGGGTTGAGGTGACGCGTCAGCCGCTTGGATAGCCGTGCGCGCGTCGGCGTATTTAGCGGGATAGTGTGCCCGGATTTCACATGGCACTCACGCACGGCAGCCTATGCTCTGGCGCTATACGTCCTGTTGCCGTGAGTAAATGTTGTCATGAAGACCCCTCTGCGAGTATCCAGACTGAAAGGCCTGCAGCTTTCGCTGTCCAGTGGCCAGTTTCGGCTGCTGCTGTGCGCCGCGCTGGCACTGTTCTATAACGGCCCGTTGTGGCAGCTGATCTCGGCCCAGCCTGCATCAAGTTCGTTGGCAGGTTGGCTGTTTATGGCCGCCTTTTTCAGTTTCATGGTGGCGGTGCTGCAGTTTTGTCTGACCCTGATCGGCTTTCGCCACATCCTCAAGCCCCTGGCCATCTTTATACTGCTAAGCGCCAGTGCCGTGTCCTACTTCATGCACAGCTACGGCATCCTGGTTGACCGCAGCATGGTGCAGAACCTGTTTGAAACCGATGTCGCTGAAGCCGGCGAGCTGCTGAATGCAGGGCTCGTTATGCATGTCCTTCTATTCGGTATCCTGCCGGCGTTGCTGGTCATGATGCTGCGTATTCGCTACCGGCCGGTGTTTGCCGAACTAAGGGCGCGGGCGGTGGCGCTATTGCTGTGCCTGATGGTCATCGGTGCAAACGGTATGCTGTTTTACAAGGATTACTCTTCACTGTTTCGAAACAACCGCCAGGTGCGCAATCTGGCCGTGCCCTCCAACTATCTGTACTACGGAACCCGTTACCTGATGGGCGCCTATGACGCCGTGAAAGTACCGCTGCAGCGCCTGGGTGAGGATGCCCACCAAGTGTCGAATGCGGCGGTACCCGCCAAGCGCAAGCTTCTGGTGCTGGTGGTGGGTGAAACCGCGCGGGGCATGAATTTCGGCCTGAACGGTTACGGGCGCGATACCAATCCGCAATTGACTGCCTTGCCTGTGTTGAGCTTTGGGCAGACCGATTCCTGCGGCACCAGTACGGCTGAATCCCTGCCCTGCATGTTTTCGCTCAGCGATCGGGCGCACTACGACAAGGTGACGGAAAGCCACCGGGAAAATCTGCTGGATGTACTGCAGCATGCCGGCGTTAAAGTGCTCTGGCGTGACAACAACTCCGGCTGCAAGGGTGTGTGTGATCGGGTGGACAACCAGGACACGGCCGTGTTTGAGTTGCCGCAGTTCTGTGTGGCCGAGGAATGTTATGACGAGGGCATGCTCAGTGCACTGGATGACTATCTGCAACGTACTCGAGGGGACGCGGTGATCGTGTTGCACCAGAAAGGCAGCCATGGTCCGGCCTATTACCTGCGCTACCCGCAGCAGTTCGAGAAATTTACCCCGGTGTGCCGCAGTAGCCAGCTGCAGTCCTGCAGCGAGGAGGAAATTCGAAATGCCTATGACAACAGCATTCTCTATACCGACTACTTTCTCAGTCGCGTGATCGGGTTCCTTCAGCGCGAGCGGCAGGAGTACGACACCGCGATGCTCTACATGTCCGACCATGGCGAGTCGCTGGGTGAGGGCAATATCTATCTGCATGGCATGCCCTATCTGTTCGCACCTGAGGAACAGACCCGCGTGCCCTTTATCGCCTGGTTATCCGAGGGTATGCAGTTGCGCACGGGGCTGGATGCGGCCTGTCTGGGTGGCAAGCGCACCCAGACACTGAGTCACGATAACCTGACTCACTCGGTACTGGGGCTGATGGGGGTCGAGACATCGGTGTATCAGCGCGGGCTGGACATTTTTGGCGATTGCCGCTCGCCACTGCCCACCGGTACGGCGCAACAGCAGGCGTCGACGGCCGAGCAGCGGGGACCGGCCTGAGGCTCAGGCCGGCGTGAATATCAGCCGGGCGCTGAACTGCTGTGCCCCGTGCTCCAGTACGAAGCGGCAATTGGCCTGGGCGCAGAGCTGTTCCACGATGATGAGGCCGTAGCCATGGCTGTCTTGTGCGGCTGGGGCCATGTCGCCGATGCGATTACGGATCAACAGGCTGTCGGCATCGTTGCTGATATCGATGTCGCCACTGCCATGCAGCAGGGCATTGCGCAGCAGGTTGTCGATAATCACCGACAGTATAAAAGGCGGTATCGGCCAGCTGCAGGGGGAGAGTGCCAAGGACGACACCCGGGCCTGCAGGTCCGGATGGGTGCCAAGGCGCTCCTCAATCACGGTTTTGAGCCCTGCCTGATCGATGGTTGTGGTACCAGCCTTGCTTTCGCGGCCGAGCCACAAAAAGGCTTCGATCAGCTGGCTCATGCGAGTGGTGGCAGCGTCGATGCGTTGCAGGGCGCGCCCGTTGAGGCTGTCGGCCGGCATTCTTTCGCGCAGCAGATCAGCCGAGCTGCGGATGACCATGACCGGTGAGCGCAGTTCGTGGCTGGCAAAGCGGGTAAAGTCACGCTCGCGCTGGATAAAGGCCGACACCCGTTCGAGCAGGGACGCGAACTGGCGGCTCATGAAACCTATTTCATCGTTACGCTGCAGCGGCTGCAGTCGCGGGTTGGTGGGGTCGATGTCAGCGAGCTGGCGGCTGAGCTGACGGATGGGTACTGTCAACTGCCAGGTAATCAGCAGCGTCAGCCCCATGGCGCCGAAGGTGATCAGCGCAATGCCACCCATCACCAGGCCGATCTCGGCCGTTTCCTGGGCCTCGCTTTCAAGCAGTTCTTCGAGTTGCTGCAACACGATGTAATAGAGCTCGCCGGTAAGCGGGTGAGGGCGGGCGACCAGCAGGTTGTCGTTGGGCAACTGATGAATGCCTGCGGCGGCGAACGCGGCCAGGCCCTCTGGCAGGGCATCCCGGTTGGCGTAGAAGTGCAGGATGTCGAAGAACTCAAGGGTTGTGGCGGGCGCTTCGCTGGCCAGGACCCGGTCGACCTGGGCGCCGATATAGCCGGTAAAGTGCTCTACGTTCTGGGCTTCCATACGTTCGATCACCTGCCAGCCCGCCAGCCAGTACAGGCTCATGATCAGGCAGGTAGAGAGTCCGACGGTGAGCAGAATCCTGCGGCTAAAGCTCTGTTTCATGAGGTTCGGTATCCCCGGGGAGTGTCAGCCGGAATCCGATGCCGCGTACCGTGGTGAGCATCGGTTGGCTGAAAGGCTTGTCCAGCTGCATGCGCAGCTGGTACAGGTGCGAGCGCAGGGCATCGCTGCTGGGCGGGTTGTCGCCCCAGAGGAGCTGTTCCAGCTCTTCTCGTGTCACGGTACGGGGCGCTTTGGCCACCAGGTGCTTGAGCAACTTGAAAGACAGTGCGGTGAGGTTCAGTGGACGGCCTTCGCGGCAGGCGGTGGACGTTTCGACGTCCAGTTCCAGTGGCCCGAAGGACAGCCGGCGCAGCATCTGGCGCGATTCGCGTTTGCTCAGTGCCTCGACCCGGCACACCAGTTCGGCCATGGCAAAGGGTTTGACCAGGTAGTCGTCGGCGCCGCACTGAAAACCCCGTACCTTGTCGTCCAGGGTGTCCAGTGCGGTCAGAAACAGGATTGGGGTGGTGACGCCCAGCGCCCGCAGTTGCTCGCAGGTCGACAGCCCATTGAGCCTTGGCATCATGATATCGAGTATCAGTACGTCATAATGATTCTGGCGACACAGCTCGAGGACCTGGGCACCATGGCTGGCACAATCGGTTTCAATGCCACGCCACTGCAGAAAATCCGCAATGCCTGCCAGGATATTGGCATCATCGTCGGCTACCAGCACATTCATAGGGTATGGGGTCCCACAACAGCTAAGGGGCGGATGCCCCGACAGAACTGCGACTGTAGCAGAAATCCGGCTTGATGGGCTTTGGCCAGAGCAGCCAGCGGTACAGAATCAGCGCGCTGAACCAGCAGATGGCGAGGGTCCAGATATCATGCGAGATGAAATGGGCGCCGCGCAGTTGTTGCGAAATGCCGAATATTACGCCCAGGCCCAGTCCTGGCAGCAAGGCCAGGCGTCCATGACGCTGGCCGCGTTGGTTGGATGAGTCGGTGAAATAGTGCAGCCAGACGAAGTACAGTGCCACCCAGGCATAGCCTGCGCTGGCATGGCCTGCAGGGAAGCAGGCGCCGCCGCTTGCAGCGGCCGGGCCCGGGCTGAACAGTGAATGGTAGACGCGATCGGCGCCATAGCGCGTGAGGCTCCAGGGGCAGTCCAGCCCCGTCAGGCGCTTGGCAGCATTGACCGTTAGAACGCTGCACAGCAAGGCACTGATCAGGTAGCCGAATCCCGGTCGCCAGTGCCGCAGTGCCGGACGAAACCAACTCAGCCCCCAGAGCAGCAGGGTCACAAGCAGCAGGCCAAAGCTGAGCCATCGGCCGCCATTGTGGATCAGTCCTGCGGTTAGCCAGTACTCGCGCAGTGCCCAGTGCCCGCCTTCCAGCTGATACAGCAGGTCCGCCAGTTTCAGGTCTATCCGATAGGACTCCAGCAGGGTGATGCTCAGCACGAACAGGAACAGGGGGATCAGGCCCAGGCGCTTCCAGGGCAGGGGGGCTGCGTGCACCTGCAGGGCGCTGGCTGTCGGGGTCAGGCGCTGCGGCTGGCGCAGCGGATCGAGGCTGCTCATGCGAGTGCCCGAGCGCGGCGTGCAAGGTGTCCGGGCAGTCGGCGATAGCGTGCCAGCAGGGGCCAGAACGGGCAGCCGTATAGCCGGGCGAGGCCAGGGCCTGCGGGCGTGCGTGTACCTGCGCGGTTCAACGGCCTGCGCCAGGCCTGCAGGCCGGTCGCACTGATCCACAGGAACGGTGTCTGGTTAATGGCTTGCAGTGAGTGCATCGGTGGCGGGGCTCCCTGTGTTAGATGCTCGCAAAGTTCAAGATACAAAGTTCAAAATACAAGGTACTGCTGTGCGTATCGCAAGGCCCGGGGACTCTAGCAGCGCTACTGTGAGCCCGGTGTGAAATGTAACCTGCAAAAGGCTGGCCGAAGGACTTCGAGGGCGCTGGGCTCGCGACTGTGTCCGGCAGCAACTATCCTGAAGGTCAGGCTGAAGGAGGAGTTGCCATGACTTACCTGATCTCCCTGAATCCCGCCACGGGAGAACCTGTGGGTGAAATCCCGACCACGTCGCTGGATGCGATTCCTGCACTGGTGTGTGCGGCGCGTGAAGCGCTGTCGGGCTGGAGCGACCTGAGTATCGAGAAGCGGGGCGAATGTCTGCTACGTGCGGCCCAGGACCTGCTGAATGAATCCGAGCGCCTGGGTGAGTTGCTGAGTCAGGAAATGGGCAAGCCGTTGCGCAAGGGTATCGGCGAGGTGCGCTTCTGTGCCCAGAGTATCGAGCCTCGGGTCAAGCAGGCGGTGGCGGCCTTGCAGGCACGGCGCAGCAGTGATGCTGATACCGAGTCCACACTGTATTACGATCCGCTGGGCGTATGTGCCGTCATCAGCCCCTGGAATTACCCGATGTCCATGCCGCAGTGGATGCTGCTGCCGGCTTTGTTGTGTGGCAATACGGTGCTGTTCAAGCCGTCGGAAGAAACACCACTGATCGGTCAGGCGTACGCTGACGTACTCAATCGTTACCTGCCGCCCGGTGTGCTGCAGGTGGTGCAGGGGCCGGACCAGCAAGGTCGGGCGCTGGTGGAAGCCGATATCAACATGGTGGCGTTTACCGGGTCACGCGAGGCGGGCAAGGACATCATGACCCGCGCCGCAGCGGGGTTGAAGCGGCTGATGCTGGAACTGGGCGGCAAGGACCCGTTGCTGGTGCTGGATGACGCCGATCTGGATGCGGCCGCCGAGTTCGCCTGCGCCAACAGCTTCGAGAACGCAGGTCAGGTCTGCGTGGCGACCGAACGGGTCTACGTCGATCGTCAGGTGCTGAAATGTTTCGAGCAGCGGGTCAGCCAGCAGGCTGCACTGTATCGTACCGGTGCCTGGCTGGACGAAAATGCCAGCTTCGGGCCCATGATCCATGACCGCCAGCGCGAGCATGTGCTGGATCAGATCGAGCAGGCTTTGGCCGCAGGTGCACGCCTGCTGTATGGCGGTGTGGATCATCCGCCGCGTTACATTTCGCCGACCGTACTGACCGATTGCAGCTCCGACATGTGGATCATGCAGCAGGAAACCTTTGGTCCCGTCGTCTGCATTCAGGCGTATGACAATCTCGACGAGGCGCTCTTTCTGGCCAACAGCACCGAGTATGGTTTGGGCGCCGTGGTATTCGGCGAGGACGAAGATCGCGCCTGGCAGGTGGCACGGCAACTGGAAGCCGGTATGATCGGCGTCAATAAAAGTTGCTTTGGCACTGTGGAGTGCCCCTGGGTGGGGGCGCGTCAAAGCGGTTATGGTTTCCATGGTTCGGCCGAAGGCTTTCATCAGTTCTGTCAGTTGCGGGTTGTCAGCAAGCCGCTATCCTAGGAGACTGTCCGACAATACTCAACCTACTGCGAACCACCTGAGCTTGGCTGTTTTTTGTGCTGTTTTTCGTTAAATAGAACCACTATTCGCCTTAAAACACCGCAAAAACCAGCTCAAGTCAGCCGGCTCTCGCTACGGCCAGCATTCTCGGACAGCCTCCTAGCAGCCTGTCGGACTTACCACAGATCTACTGCGGAAAAGCCCGACAGGCTGCTGGGCCGCTGCACAGTGGATTAGATCATTCAAAGGGAGGTTGCAGGCGTGTCGCTTTTGTTTGCCTATTCTGGCGTTGAAGCTCCGTTACACCAGTGTCTTGCTGATCTTGCAGCGGTGTCGCCAGGCACTGCGGGCAGTTGGGGTCTGGGGTGTTATGACGGCGCTGATGCCCAACTCACACGTGACCCCGCAGCACGCGGGCACGTAGCCGGTTTTGTCGATCAGTCTGGCGGTGTCAGCGCGTTGCTGCTGTCGCACAAGGGCGAAGCACGGGATCCGCCCGCCGCCCTGGCAAACTGTCAGCCCTTTGCCCGCGAGTTGATGGGATGCGTGCACCTGTTTGCCATGCAGGGCGACCTGCAGGGGCTGGAAGATTCGCGCGCTTATCCCACCGGTGTGTATACGCCGATTGGCGATACGGCGGCCGAACGGGCGTTCTGTGTCCTTATGTCCCGCATGCGCGCACTGTGGCAGGACGACAAGCCACTTCCCGAGGTTCGTCTGGCGGTGGTGTCGGACTTTGCTGCCCGCATGCGCCCGCTGGGCCTGGCCAATTTTATTTATGCTGACAGCGAGCTGCTGTTTGTGCACGGGCACCAGCAGCTTGATGAGCCTACTCGGCCCGGCCTGTTCTTGGCGCAGGGCGAGGGTGCGGTCAGGGTGTCCGGCCGGGCGCTGGATAGCGCCGGCTGGGAGGGGCTGGAGCCTGGCGAGGTCGTGGCGATCAAGGGTGGCGAGGTGCTGGATCGCTGTGCGCCGATCAAGCTCTGGAGTCAGTTGCGTGACTGACGTACGCGCGTGAGCGCGCTGTGGTTTCTGTTCGCCGCGTTCTGTGAAATTGCCGGCTGCTACGCTTTTTGGCTCTGGCTGCGTCTGGGGCGCAGTGCAATATGGATACTGCCCGGCGTGCTCTCGCTGCTGCTGTTTGCATTGATCCTGACCCGGGTCGAAGCCGCATATGCCGGGCGAGCCTATGCGGCGTACGGTGGCGTTTATATCGTGGCGTCGCTGGGCTGGCTGGCCTGGGTGGAGCGAAGCCCGCCACAGCTGACCGATCTGCTGGGGGCGGGCCTTTGCCTGGCCGGGGCTGCGCTTATTCTTTACGGCCCGCAGTGGTCAGCCTGATCAGCTGCCTGTTTTTCGTCTGGGGGCTAGCAGCCTGTCGGACTTACCACTGATCTACTGTGAAAAAGCCGAACTTGGTCATTTTGTGTGCTCTTTCTTGTTAAATAGAACAACTATTCGCCTCAAAAGAGCTCAAAAACTGCCGCAATTCGGTCTTTCCCTCGCTACGATCGGCCAAGCCCGACAGGCTGTTAGCGGATGCAGGATACCAGGTAGTCCAGCTCGGGCGCCGAGGTGCCGGGGTCGTTGAGGCACACCGGCAGGTAGGTCGGTGCCGTCAGCAAGCCGCGGGCCAGCAGGTCGTCGATCAGGTCAAGAAACTCAAAGCTCGTTTTGCCGATAAAGAGCCCGGTGATGTCCCGGGTCTTGTGCAGTTGGTAGGCATCGCGAAAGCCGCTCAGGTAAAGATGATCCTTGGTAAAGCCACCGCCGCGGTGAACCCGGGTACAGACGCGGAAGGCTTCCTCCGGTTCGGTACCGTAGTCTTCGACGATCGTGCGCCAGGTGCGGCAGAAATCACCATAGCGAATCATCAGGTCCACCGCGATGACCCGCAGCGCCAGACTCTTGAGGCGCTTGAGGGTAAGGTTGCCGGAGCGGTATTCGCTGTAGATCGCCAGCCCTTCCTGGGTATGGGTGTTATTGGGCAGCCCCAGGGAAAAGACCTCCAGCGGCTGCTGCCTGGCATTGAGCGAGGTGGTCATGTGGACCCCCAGCTCGTGATGCGCCAATGCCCGCAGCTCCACCTGACTGACTTTTGCCGAGCGACGCACCAGCAGGGCCTTGCGGCCATTATTCACCATGGCGGCGGCGATCAGCCGGTCCGACAGCTCGACCTTGCACTTGAGCCCCCAGTCCTTGGCCATCTGCTGGAACTGCGGAATCATTTCCCTGGAACTCAGCTGGTCGCCGTTCTGTTCTTCGGCACGGTTGGCGGCGTGCAGCAAAAAGCGTGCATTGGCGAGCTCGCCGGGCGTGGGCTCTCCGTAGTAGCGCAACGAGTTGTACAGAAAACTGTCGGTACCGATGCTCACCAGCATGTCGATGCGCTCGGCCAGGGCATCAATGACCTGGCGGTAAAGCTGGCGCAGGGCCGGTTCGCGAATGGCATCGACCGGCAGGCGGTAGAGCTTTTCGCGATGTGCATAGGGGTCAATCTTGAGCTGGCGATAACGGAAGTTGGGGGCCTGGCGTCCCTGGTGCTTGAAAAAACGACGCTGTTCGACGGGCATGTTGATGGGGTTGATGTAGAGCAGCGTTTCGAGGCCGCGCGCGAGCTTCTTCAGTTCACGATCAACCAGCAGCACCTCGGGGGGAAGTTCGGTGGGCATCAAGTCGTTGCGGTGCAGCGACGGTCCCGGCAGCGTGCGGCTGGCATCCGCCGTGGTTTCGAGCAGTGCTTCATGCAAGCCGTGGCGCAATGCATCTATAACCAGCGGAAAAGGGGCTCCGCTGTCCAGATCCAGGAATACTTTCTGAATCTCGAACGGAATGGTCAGGGTGTCGCTGTGGTGCTCGGCAACGTGGCTCGCGGTATAGCCTCCCCCGTGATTGCGCTCGCCCACAGTGACGCGATTGTGCAGATTCGGCAGCTCAATTTCGCCAAGCCGGTTTTGCAGGCGTTTGAGCAGCGGGTTCCACTGCTCGCTGTCGACGTCTTCGGTGGCGATGTGAATCTTGCTGTGGCCATCCTTCATTTCTTCAAACGGACAGCTGTGCACATCGAACAGCACGGCATGGCTGTGATCTTCCTCGATCGCCCAGAGCAGGGCGTCGAGAATGCGGTAGATGCGCTGGTGACGTTCCTGTCCACGGTGGCGCATGGTCTTGGTCACCGGTTTGTGCCACAGCGCGGTGCCGTTGATTTCGTTGCGCACGCAGCGGTTCACCGGCAGGCTCAGGTCGTAATCAATGCGTGAATCCTGGGCGCACAGAGCAATGGGCATCAGCTCGATCAGCCAGTCGCTGCCGCGATCCTCCAGCTGCAGACGGGTCTTGTCATCCACTATCAGGCGCTGAATGCTGTCGCTGTGCAGTCGACTGCCGGCGTGCAGTGCGGTGCAGACGATGGGCAGGTATTCATCCACCCGAATGTGCAGTGAGCCGTCGCGCAGCCGGGCATTGAACGGGGTGCGGTTTTGAATGCGCTCGAGAATCTGATTTTCGGTGAGTGTCTGCATCGATCCGTAACCTGAACGGGTATGAAGTCGATGAGATTCTGTGCACTATTCGGGCCCATGTACAGCAATAATACTTTCGGGCCCGATAGTTATTGGTGATAAGTCATGCCGGTGGACGTCAGGCGACGACCGCGGGTTCGGGGCCGCTGAGGTTTTTGAGCCCCAGACGCTTGAGTTCTTCACTCATCAGGGCGCGTATCTCAACTTCGTTGCCAAGGGTTTGCGCCTTGCGCAGCAGTTCCTGTGCATCGGTAAAGTTCACCGAGCGGATCAGCCACTTGATTTTGGGAATGCTATGGGCGCTCAGACTCAGCGTGCGCAGCCCCATGCCCAGCAGCAACAGCACTGCCGCGGGATCCGAGGCCATTTCGCCGCAGAGGGAAAGCGGAATATTGGCAGCCTGGGTATGGGCGACGATCTGTTCCAGTGCCACAAGCATGGCCGGATTAAGGTTGTCGAACAGTGCCGACACCTTGGGATTGTTGCGATCCACCGCCAGCAGGTACTGGGTCAGGTCGTTTGAGCCGATGGAAACGTAATCAACGTATTTCAGCATGCGCGGCAGCAGCAGCACGGCGGACGGCACCTCCACCATCATGCCGATGGGTGGGCGCACGACGACCTCGCCCTCGGACTGCAACTCTTCCAGGGTGTCATCGACGATACGCACGAAGGTTTCCAGCTCGTCGATGCGGCTGACCATGGGCACCAGCAGGCGCAGGTTGTCATTGTTCACATTGGCGCGCAGCATGGCGCGCAGCTGCGTGACCAGCAGCGAGGTGTTGTCGAGGGTGAAACGAATACCGCGCCAGCCGAGGAAGGGGTTGTCTTCGCGAATTTCGAAGTAGGGGAGTTGCTTGTCGCCGCCGATATCCAGGGTGCGCATGGACACCGGCAGTGGCGCGTAGGCTTCCAGCACCTGGCGATAGATCTCATACTGCTCGTCTTCCGTCGGGAAGCTGTCGTGCAGCATGAAGGGAATTTCGGAACGATAAAGCCCAACGCCTTCGGCGCCGTGTTTTCGGCCGGGCGTCACGTCGGCCAGCAGGCCGGTATTGGTCAGCAACTGGACGCGTACGCCGTCCTTTGTCTCGGCTGGAAGGTCGTGCAGGCAGGCCAGCCGGTCGATGAACTGGGCATCGGCATGTTGCAGGCGGCGGTATTCGTGCAGCAGCGTGGGAGACGGATGCAGGATGCACTCACCGCGGTATCCGTCGATAATGACCTCCTCGCCGTCGAATTTCTTCAGGTCAAGGCTGGAGACCCCCATGACCGCCGGGATGCCCAGGGCATTGGCGACAATGCCGGTATGGGACAGCGCCGAACCCGCAGTGCAAATGATGCCCTTGATTTGCTCGGGGCGGTAAATCGACAGGTCGGCAATGCTGATCAGGTCGCTGGCCAGAACCAGCTCGCGCTGTTCGCTGGCGGTATCCAGCGGGTTTTTGCTGAGCATGTGGCGCAGCAGGCGGTTGCCGATATTGCGAATGTCCTCGCCCCTGGCACGCAGGTACGGATCCTGCGCCTGGTCAAAGACGCCGGCCAGTTCGTTGACCGTTTCACGCAGTGCCCAGGTGGCTTTGAAACCCTGCTGGATGTGTTGCTGCGTACGTTCAAGCAGCTCCGGGCTTTGCAGCATCATCAGATAGACGGAAAACAGGTTGGCGACGTCGGACGGCAGGTTGTCGCCCAGGCGCGAAGCCCCGAGACTCAACTCGTCCTTCAGCCTTGCCACGGCTGCATCAAAGCGCGTCAGCTCGGCATCGATGCTGGTGCTGCGCTGCTGGGTGATATCCTGCAGGCTGAGATTCAGGTGCAGCACTTCCAGCCGGCCGCAGCCAATTCCCGGTGCACTCTTGACGCCGCTGTAACGGTCGATATCCGGTGTTGTGTACTGTTGTGGCAGCCAGGCGCCGGAACGCTGTATTGACTGCAGGGTGCCGGCCAGCTGGCTGGCGATGGTGACCATGAAGGCCTCGGCATCCTGGCTGAAGCGCTGCTGTTCCGTGCCCTGAATAACCAGAACGCCGATCAGTTCTCGCAGGTGAATCAGCGGCACCCCCATAAACTGGTGGTAGGGGGATTCGTGCGTTTCGGGGATGAGCACAAACTTGTCGTGGGTTGGCGCATCAGCAAGGTTCAGCGGGTGCAGAGTGCGGCCAATCTTGCCAACCAGGCCTTCATTCAGCGCCAGGCTGACCTTGCCGACGGCAACATCCGCGAGACCCGCCGTCGCGGCCAGTACCAGGCGCTGTTCAGAGGATGACTTTAAATAAAGGCTGCAGACGGGTACTGAAAAAAGTTCAGCGAGCTTGACGACGATCTGGCGCATGGCCGCGACCGCGTTTTCGGCGCGGGATATGTCCTGTACCAGCGACGTCAGCGTCGAGAGGGAGTGGAGCATAGGTTGAACTCCGAAATCCTTGTCCGTGTTGGATCAAACGAGTGAGTTTGGCTTTGATACTCGCACAAGCGCCGCACTGGCGCAATTGCATGTGCGCGGCGCAAGGCCCACAGCGCGCCCGCTGCGACACTGTTGTCGCAACCTGGCAGTGGTGCGAGGGCGAACAGAGCCGGGCGGCCCTGTTCGTGGCGGCGTCAGTGTAGTTTGAGACGTGGCCGAATGACCCGGTTGATGCGATCAACCAAGGTGACCAGGATGGTTTTGGTTATACCGTAGAGCGCCATCTGGTGCATGCGATACAGCGAGATGTAGACCAGTCTGGCCAGGCGCCCTTCGATCATCATGCTCTTGCCGCTCAGGTTGCCCATCAGGCTGCCGACGGTGCTGAAGCGGCTGAGCGACACCAGCGAGCCGTGGTCGCGGTACTGGTACGAGGGTATGGGCTGGCCATCCAGAATCTTGCGGATATGGCGATACAGGTGCGAGGCCATCTGGTGAGCGGACTGGGCTCGGGGTGGGACCAGGCCATTGCCGTCCGGCATGGGGCAGGCGGCGCAGTCGCCCAGGGCGTAGATGCAGGGGTCCTGGGTAGTCTGCAGGCTAGCATTGACCAGCAACTGGTTACGCGTATTGACTTCCAGCCCGTCCAGCTCGCGGGTTAAGCCGGGTGCCTTGATCCCGGCCGCCCAAACCATCAGTTGTGCCTCGATCAATTCGCCATTGGCGGTCATCAGACCCTCGGCGGTGACTTCCTTCACTGGGGTCGAAGCACGTACCCGTACACCCAGCTTTTCCAGTTCATGGTGTGCAGCACCGGATATGCGTTCCGGCAGGGCCGGCAGTATGCGGGGCCCGGCTTCCACCAGGCTGACTTCAAGCTGCTGGGCGTCGCCCTGCTCGAAGCCGT
Organism: Marinobacterium rhizophilum DSM 18822; assembly: GCF_000378045.1. GTDB lineage: Bacteria > Pseudomonadota > Gammaproteobacteria > Pseudomonadales > Balneatricaceae > Marinobacterium_A > Marinobacterium_A rhizophilum. The sequence continues at coordinate 322,379 of NZ_KB899090.1, read as the reverse complement.
AGCTGGTCAGTTCCCGCGCGGTGTTGAACAGTTCGGCAGAGAGTTCAACGCCGGTGGCGCCAGCCCCGACGATGGCAATCTTCAGCGGGTGGGGATCGGCACTGGTGCTCAGGTAAGCATTGAGCAGGTTTTTTCGGAACAGTTCGGCCTGCTGGCGGCTGTCGAGAAACACGCAGTGCTCTGCGGCACCCGGGGTGCCGAAATCATTGGTCACGCTGCCGATGGCCAGTACCAGCAGGTCGTAATTCAGTGAGCGCTGAGGCAGGATTTCAGATCCTTCCTCATCGGTGACCGCGGCCAGATTCACGGTGCGGCTGGCGCGATCGAGGCCATCCAGGCGGCCGATACGAAACCGGAAATGGTTATTGGCCGCCTGCGCGCGGTAGCTCAGTTCGTCGATGCCGGCATCGAGCGAGCCGGTGGCGACTTCATGCAGCAGCGGTTTCCATAGATGGGTCTGGTTGCAATCAACCAGGGTGACGGACAGTCCCTTGCGGCCATAACGACGGCCCAGGCGGGTGGCAAGCTCAAGCCCGCCCGCTCCGCCGCCAATGATGACGACTCGCTTTTTCATGACATACCTCAGACTACAGTTTTGAAATCCTGGCCTGTGCCGGTCGCGGGGCAGCCTTCGCGCTGTCTGTCAGGGGGCTGGCATTGGCAACCGAGTGTGGCGCAATGGTGATGAGAATAACAGCATGCGGACAAAGTCTTAAGTCTGCATGTAAATTATTTTCGTAATTTTCTAACGTTCTGGTCTTGCTGGGGGCACGCGGGAACCAAAAGGGGTGGCGCAAACACGCGATGAGTTAAGCGCAGAGCTTAAACTGACTGCGGCTTTATGCGATGATTCCGCTCTCAGGAGAGCACAATGAAAAGTTATCTGTTCAGTACCGAAAATGGCCGAGGCGGCGTCATTCTGTGTGACATCGATGCCTTTGAGGAGGCGGTGGATTACCTGCGCCAACGCTTTGATGGCGTGGTGCGCGTCGAGCAGGGGCTGACGCTCTGGACACTGGCGGAGGGGTTTGGCCAGTTCGAGCCGGCTATCGTGCCGAGGTTGCCAGTCTCGGCGCCCAAGGAGCCGCCCGACGGGCAGCCGGCTGGCTAGCCTGCGCGACTACAGCAGCTGCGCCGCAGCCTCATACTGCGCCGCCAGCCACAGGTCGGTGCTGCTGCTGGCTTGCTGGCGAATATCCCGGGCGCGTCTGAGCAGGCGCTGGCGTGATTGCATGCGGGTCTGTTGGGGCGCGGTGAGCAGCATCTGTGCGGGCTGAGCCGGGCTCTGGGACTGAATGTTCATGGTAAGGCTCCCGTCGGTCATTGAGTGGGCATCGGTCAGGTGCCCAGTATTAGAACAGCGGCTTGCGACAATCTGATGACGTCCGCCCGTCATTCTACGGTAAGGCCTTTACCGGATACTCATCCGTGGTGTAGGCACCGATTCCCAAGGACAGGACATGCTGCAGATCTATCATTCCCATTCGCTGACCAATCTGAAAGACCTGCTGGTACTGCTGATTGAGCGCGATCCCCTGCCTGATCCCTTTCAGGATGAAACCATCCTGGTGCAGAGTCCCGGCATGGCCCAGTGGCTCAAGCTCGAAATGGCCGCGGGCCTGGGTATCGCCGCCGGTGTTCAGTTCCCGCTGCCGGCCACCTTTCTGTGGCAGAGTTTTGCAACGTTGTTGCCTGAGGTACCGGAGCGCTCGGCCTATCGCAAGGAGGCCATGACCTGGAAGCTGATGGAGCTGTTGCCGCCGTTGCTGGAACAGGATGAGTTTCTGCTGTTGCGCCAGTATCTCGAAGCCGATGAGGCCGGCTTCAAACGCTACCAGCTGTGCGGCAAGATCGCCGATATCTTTGACCAGTATCTGGTATACCGGCCGGATTGGATTGAGGCCTGGGATCGCTCGGAACCGGTACCTGCCCCGCTGGGCGACCAGGCCTGGCAGCCTGTGCTCTGGCGCGCGCTGGTGGCCAAGACCCAGGCGCTTGGGCAACCCCGCTGGCACCGGGCCAACATGCAGCAGACCTTCGTGCAGGCGCTCGCCGCCCGAACGCCGGACGGACTGTCGTCACGGCTGTTCGTGTTCGGGATTTCCGCCCTGCCGCAAACCTTTCTGCAGGCCCTGCAGGCACTGGGGCAGCGTATCGACGTACATTTGATGATCCTCAATCCCTGTCGTCATTACTGGGGCGATATTGTGGATCCTGCCTATCTGGCAAAGCTCAGCCGTCGGCTGTTTCAGTCCGGCAATGCCCGGCAGGCGAGCGATTCGCTGGCCGATGGCGGGCAGGGGCAGTTGTTTGATGCACAGCCTGCAGGCTATCTCGAAAGCGGCAATCCCCTGCTGGCCTCCATGGGCAAACTGGGGCGCGACTACCTGCACCAGCTGCAGGACATGGAGCTCACGGGGTTTGATTTCTTTGAGCTGCCGGGTGAGCAGCTGCAGGCGCCGCAGACGCTGCTTGAGTTCGTTCAGCGGGATATTCTTGAGCTGGAAGATCGCAGCGTCGAGCCGCCAGGTGCCCTGGACTCCACTTACAAGACCCTGCTGTCACCTGAGGATCGTTCGTTGCAGTTGCACAGCTGCCACAGTCCGTTGCGTGAGCTTGAAGTTCTGCAGGACCAGATTCTGGCGCTGTTCGAGGCCGATCCGACACTGGCGCCACGGGACATTATCGTCATGATGCCGGATGTGGCCGCTTATGCGCCCCATATAGAAGCGGTCTTTGGCAGCGCGCGCTATGAGCGGCGTATTCCCTTCGCGATTTCGGATCGCTCACTGCAGCAGGAAAGCCCGCTGCTGCAGAGTTTCCTGATGCTGTTGCAGTTGCCGCAGAGCAGGCTGCGGGTGTCCGAGGTACTTGACCTGCTGGAGGTGCCGGCCACGCTGCGCCGTTTTGGCCTGGACAACGACGGCTTCGATCAGCTGCGGGCCTGGATAGAACAGGCGGGTGTGCGCTGGGGGCTTGATGCGACGCAGCGTGAATCCCTCGCGCTGCCGGCATTTGAGCAGAACAGCTGGCGTTTCGGGTTGCGCCGGATGCTGGCCGGTTATGCCCTGATGGATGATACTGGGCTCTGGCAGGGGCAGGCGCCCTATGGCGAGATCGAGGGGCTCGATGCCGTGCTGCTCGGCCCCCTGGCCGACTTTATCGATCTGCTGGAGGAAACCTGTACGCTGTTTCGCGGTGCGCGTCCGGTGGCAGACTGGGTCAGCGAGATCAACCGCCTGCTGCTGGCCTGTTATAGTCCCGATGAAGAGGATGAGCTGGCGCTGTCCCAGGTGCGCCGGGTGCTGGAAAGCCTGCATCAGGAGCTCACCGATGCGGCCTGCGAAGCGCCACTCAGCGCTGAAATTCTGGTGGACTACCTGGCCCAGAGCCTCGGTGAACAGCGTAGCAGCCAGCGCTTCATGGTCGGTCCTGTCAACTTCTGTACCCTGATGCCCATGCGCTCTATTCCGTTTCGAGTGGTGTGTCTGCTGGGGATGAACGAAGGCGTCTATCCGCGCACGCTGGCGCCCATGGGCTTTGACCTGATCGCCCGACACCCGCGTCGCGGCGACCGGTCGCGCCGCGACGATGACCGCTATCTGTTTCTTGAGGCCCTGCTGTCGGCCCGCGACCTGCTTTATATCAGCTTTATCGGGCGCTCCATTGTCGATAACCGCGAACGGGTGCCTTCGGTACTGGTGAGCGAACTGCTGGAATACAGTACCCAGGGATTCGCGCAGGCATCGGACCTTGATCTGAGCCCTGAACACAGTGCCCGGCAACTGCGTCGAGCACTGGTCACCGAACATCCGCTGACCGCCTACAGTGAGCGCTATTTTAACGGTGACTCGACCCAGCTGTTCAGTTACGCCGACCAGTGGCTACCCGCCGCCAGCAGTGCAATGGGCGCGGTTGAGCCCTTCTGTTCCTCGCCGCTGCCCCCCGAGCCTGTGACTGAGCTTGAGCTTGATGAGCTGCTGGCCTTCTATCGCAATCCGTGTCGGTACTTTTTCCAGCGCCGCCTGCGTGTCAGTTTCCATGAGCAGGGCGTTGAGACCCTGGACGAAGAACCTTTTTCGCTTGACGGACTGGAAGGCTACGGGCTTAAACAACAGATTTTGCATGCCCAGTTACGCGCAGAACCCCTTGATGTGCTGGCCAGGCGTCTGATGGCCCAGGGGGGGCTGCCGGTCGGCGTGGCCGGTACCCGCTTGCTCAACCGCCATCGCACCGATGTGGCGCCCCTGGCGCAGGCGCTGCAGCCCCTGCTGGCAGTGCCTGCGACACGACATGAGCTCAGCCTTGAGCTGGATGGCTGTCTGCTCAGCGGCTGGCTCGATGCGGTACACGACGGTTGCCTTATTCGTTACAGGCCCGCGGGCCTGAAAGGGCACGACTACCTGCGAGGCTGGATTCTGCACCTGGTTGCCAGTGCGGGTGCCGGTCTGAAGGGGTGTCATTACCTGGGGGTGGATCGCAAGGCCGGTGTGATGAGCCTGCGCTTCAAGCCTGTCGAGCGCGGTGCTGCGATCGAGGCTCTGAACCGCTTGCTGGCGGGGTATCGTCGCGGATTCTGCGAACCCCTGCCACTGGCGCCCAACACAGCCTGGGCCTGGCTCTCCAACGAGGACAAGGAGCAGGCACTGCACAAGGCCAGGGGGGCCTTTAACAGTGGCTTTCAGGTGCCGGGGGAGGGGGATGACCCCTATATCGCCAGGGCCTGGCCCGATTTCGATGCGATCAGTACACAGCTGCCGGAGCTGAGCGAGCAGCTGTTCGGCGAAATCGGCCATTATATTGAGCAGGAGTCCTGAGCATGAGCACGCATCAGATTCTGGATTCCCTGCACTTTCCGCTGCATGCCATGCGCCTTATCGAGGCCAGCGCCGGCACCGGCAAGACCTATACCATCGCTGCGCTCTACCTGCGCCTGCTGCTGGGTCATGGCGCCAATGGGACTGCCCATTCACGGGCGCTGGATGTGGACGAAATCCTGGTGGTAACGTTCACCGAGGCGGCCACCGAAGAACTGCGTGACCGCGTGCGGGCGCGCATTCAGGAAGCGCGTCGGGCCTTTATGCACGGCAGCAGCGAGGATGCCTTTATCAAGGGGCTGCTGGCGGAAGTGCCGGACCACGGTGCGGCCGCCCGGTTGCTCGGCGATGCGGCCCGCAACATGGATCAGGCAGCGATATTTACCATCCACGGTTTTTGCCAGCGCATGCTCAAGCAGCATGCATTTGAAAGTGGCAGCCTGTTCGACATCGAGCTGGAGCAGGATGATGCGCCGCTGCTGCATGAGGCCATGCTCGACTACTGGCGCCAGCGGGTCTATACCCTGCCCGATAGCCTGGCCGATGAAGTTTTGCAGCTGTGGGCCGAGCCCGCCCGGTTGCTCAAGGACATTCGGCCGCACCTGGCCACCGACGGCTTGCGCCTGGAGCCGGACCTGAGCGGTGTTGATCTGCTGGGGCAGTGGCGCCAGCAGGACGCGCGGGTGACGGCGTTTAAACAGGCCTGGCGCAGCAACACCGACGACCTGCTGGCGCTGGTGGAAGCGGCCGACCTCAATGGCACCAGCTACCGCAAGGCTTCGATACCGGGCTGGCTGCGCAGCATCGATGACTACTGTGTATCGGAGCAGGTGCTGCCGGACAGCAACCTGCTGAAAAACCTGCAGCGCTTTTGCCAGAGTCAGCTGCGCGACAAAACCAAAAAGAACGGGGTCAGCCCCGAGCATTCGCTGTTCGAGCAGCTGGAAGCGCTGTGTGAAAGCTGGGTGCCGCTACGCGAACTGATCCTCACCGAAGCGCTGCACGAGGTGCGCCTGCGTCTGGCGCGCAACAAGCAGCAGCGGCGGGTGCAGGGGTTCGATGACCTGCTCAGCGGGCTCGATCGGGCGTTGGCATCCAGCGCCGGCGAGCGCCTGGCGGCGGCGATACGCGAGCAGTATCCGGTGGCACTGATCGACGAGTTTCAGGATACGGATCCGCAGCAGTACCGCATTTTCAGTACGCTGTACTCGAATGCGCCGGAGTGCGGTTTGTTCATGATCGGCGATCCGAAACAGGCCATCTATGCCTTTCGCGGCGCGGACATCTTTACCTATATACAGGCGCGCCGCGCCGTGGCTGATCACTATACCCTGGAGACGAACTGGCGCTCTGGGCAGGCCATGGTGGATGCGGTCAATCGGCTGTTTTCGCGTCATGCTGCCCCTTTCATCTATGAGGACGATATTCCGTTTGTCGAGGTGCGCGCCGCGGCCCACGCTGACAAGAAGCCGCTGACACTGCGGGGCGAAGTGGTGCCGGCACTCACACTCTGGCATCTGCCCGGGGAGCCCATCTCCAAGGCCGACTACCTGGGTCACTTTGCCGCCAGCTGCGCCAGCCAGGTCGTCACGCTGCTGGAAGGCCAGGCGCGCCTGGGTGATCAGGCGCTGCAGGCGGCGGACCTGGCGGTGCTGGTGCGGGACCGCTACGAGGCGGCCGCGGTGCAGCGGGAACTGCAGCGGCGCAACGTGCCCTCGGTGTATCAGTCGGGCCGCGACAGCGTCTTCAACACCCAGGAAGCCCTGGACCTGTACCGCATTCTACAGGCCGTACAGGAGCCACAGCAGGAACGCTATCTGCGTACCGCCCTGGCCAGTGCGCTGTTGCTGCAGGATGCCGCGTCACTGAATGCGCTCAATGAGGACGAGCGTTGCTGGGAAGCGCTGGTGGCGGAGTTTCTGGAGTATCACCAGCGCTGGCTCAGTCTGGGCGTGCTGGCGACGGTGCATCAGTTGCTGGAGCGGCGCGACCTGGCGCCGGCGCTGCTGGCACTGCCCAACGGCGAGCGGCGCCTTACCGATCTGTTGCATCTGGCTGAGCTGCTGCAGGAGGCCAGCCAGCAGCTGGAGGGCATGCCTGGGCTGATGCGCTGGTTTGGCGAGCATCTGCAAAACCCCAATGGCGGCAGCACCGCGCAGCAGCTGCGGTTGGAGAGTGATCGCAACCGCGTCACCCTGGTGACCATTCATAAATCCAAGGGGCTGGAGTATCCGGTGGTGCTGCTGCCGTTTCCTGTTAGTCATCGGGTGGCGTCCACCGCGCTCTACCATGATGATGCCAGTGGTACGGTGCTGGATCTCAGGGGTGCAGAAGAATCCAGGGACAAGGCTGACGGCGAGCGTCTGGCCGAGGACCTGCGGCTGCTGTACGTGGCGCTGACGCGCTCCGTACATGCCTGTTACCTGGGCATCAGTGACTTGAAGACAGGCACGAGCAAAAAAAGCGTCCTGGCGCGCAGCGCGCTGGGGTACTTGCTGCTGCGTGGCGCCAAGCCGGACGATCTTGCCAGCTGTCTGGCGGAGTTTGCCGAGGCCAAGGGCATCGTGTTGAGCGAACCGCCGCTGCACGAGCACAGTCTGCCGGCCCCGGCCGAAGGGATAGTGGCGCTGCAGGCTCGGCAATTCTGTAGCCGTATCCTGCGTGACTGGCGTATCGCCAGCTATTCGGGGCTGAGTTCCCACGGCCGTAGCCAGACCCTTGCCGAGCTGCCGGGGCTGGATCTGGAGGTGGTTGCCGAGACCGATACGCCGGCCCCTCTGATCGAGCAGGCCGATATCTTCAGTTTCCCCAAGGGGGCTCGTGCCGGCACCTTCCTGCACGGCCTGTTCGAACAGCTGGAATTCCCCGAGGCTCGAGGTGAGGGGCTGGCACAAATGGTACAACAGCGCATGCAGCTGGAGGGCTATGACGCCCTGTGGCAGCCGGTGCTGGAGCAGCTGGTGGCCGATGTGCTGGATGCACCGCTGGATGCCAGCGGTCTTTGCCTGCGCCGGGTGGCTGCTGCCGACCGGCTGGTAGAGCTGGAGTTTCTGCTGCCGGTAGCGGGGCTCGACTGTCGTGCCCTGAACCGGCTGCTGGCCGAGGGCGACGCCCTTTCGGCGCGGGCCGGCCTGCTGCAGTTCGATCGCGTGCAGGGCATGCTCAAGGGGTTTGTTGACCTGGTGTTCCGGGTCGATGAGCGCTATTACATTGCCGATTACAAATCCAATCATCTGGGGCATGACACGGGATGTTATGCACAAACCGCACTGGAGAGCGCCATGCTTGAGCACCGCTATGATCTGCAGTATCAGCTCTATACCCTGGCGCTGCACCGACTGCTGCGCCAGCGCTTGCCGGATTACGATTACGATAGGCATATGGGCGGGGTCTTCTATCTGTTTGTGCGCGGTATGCGTGCCGGTGCCGAGGATCGTCCAGGGGTATTTCAGCGCCGGCCGGACAAGGCCCTGATCGAGGCGCTGGACCGGCTGTTTGCCGGCCAGAGTCTGGCCGTGGCGGAGGGCTGACCCATGCAGATCCTCAGCCTGTTACAGGAAGCCGTGTTACCAGGAGGACTGCGCTCGCTGGATGTCCAGTTTGCGCGTTTTTTGTACCAGACCGGCCAATGTAACGATGCCAACCTGTTATTGCTGGCGGCACTCACCAGTTTTGAGCTGGGGCGCGGCAATGTCTGCCTGCCACTTGCGACGGTGCCCGACCTGCTGGCCAGCCTGACGCCTCCGCTGGCCGAGCGCCTGCGTCCCTGGCTCACGGGCACGCCCGCGCTGGATGCCGACAGTGCTGTGGTGTCGGACGGTGAGCGCCTGACGCCACTGGTACTGGATCTTGATCGGCTTTACCTGCAGCGCTACTGGCGTTTCGAGTGTGATGTGGCGGGTTTCCTGGTGCGTAAAAGCGAGCCGCTGGGGCTTGATCCGGACGTACTCCGGCCGTCTCTGCAGCACCTGTTTGGGGGGGCGGGCGCAGAGCCTGACTGGCAGATGGTGGCTGCGGCGGTCGCGGTGAACCGGCGCTTTAGTGTCATCAGCGGCGGGCCTGGTACCGGCAAGACCACCACGGTGATCAAGCTGCTGGCGCTGTATATTGAGCAGCAGCTGGCAGCCGGGAGCGTTCCGCGCATTCGCCTGGCGGCGCCCACCGGCAAGGCTGCCGCCCGCATGGCGGAATCCATCTCGGCGGCGCGCGGCGGTCTGAAACTTGCGCCGCAGATTGCGCGCCTGATTCCACAGGAGGCCTCGACGCTGCACCGGCTGCTGGGCGTGCGCCCGGGCAGCCGGGGCTTTCGTCATAATGCCGATAATCCGCTGCACTTGGATCTGCTCATCGTGGATGAAGCTTCGATGGTGGATTTGCCGATGATGGCACGGTTGCTGGCAGCGCTTCCCGATACGGCGCGGCTGATTCTGATCGGCGACCGCGATCAGCTGGCGTCGGTTGAGGCGGGCAGCGTGCTGGGGGATATCTGCAGCTGGTCCGGCGAACTGCGTTACGGCCAGGCGCAGGCTGGTTATCTGGCCCGCGCCTGTGAGCTGGACGGCACCGCTTTGCAGGCGCCACAGGCCCGTCCCATCGCCGATTCCCTGGCGCAGCTGCGCACCAGTTATCGTTTTGGTGCCAACAGTGGTATCGGGCAGCTGGCCCGCGCGGTTAACCTGGGGGATGAGGCACAGTTTCAGGCGCTGTGGCAGGGGCAGTTTGCCGACATCACCTGGCACCGGCTGGATAACGCCGGCTACCAGACACTGATCGATCGCTGCGTCGAGGGTTACCGGGCGTATCTGCAGGCGATATCGGCGCAGCAGCCGGCGGGCCAGGTGCTGGCGGCGTTCGGGCGCTTTCAGCTGCTCTGTGCCCTGCGTAACGGGCCTTATGGCGTCGCCGGCCTGAATGAACGCATTGAACAGGCTCTGGCGCAGGCCGGGCTCATTGATCCGGGCTCCAGCTGGTATGCCGGGCGGCCGGTGATCGTCACTCGCAACGATCGGGCACTGGATCTGTTCAATGGTGATATCGGCATCGCCATGGCAAACGCCGAGGGTGAATTGCGTGTCTGGTTTGAGCAGGGGGGCGAGGTACGGGCGCTGCTGCCCAGCCGAATGCCGGAACATGACACTGTGTATGCCATGACGGTACACAAGTCCCAGGGCTCGGAGTTCGATCAGACGCTGTTGTTGCTGCCGCCGGAGGATTCACCGGTGCTGACGCGGGAACTGCTGTATACGGGCATTACACGGGCACGCAAGGTGTTTGAGCTCTATGCGCCGGATTTCCTGCTCAAGCGGGTCATTGCGCGGCGTACGCAGCGGGCCAGCGGATTGGCTGGCCGGCTGTGGGGTGGATAAAGTGGCTGATTAGCGACGGGGGCGGCGGTCTTCGCGCACGCGGATCGGAATGAGTCGCGGTTCGGGTCTGGAGCGGCTTTTGGTGGAAGTAGCAATTATCATCAGGCCACCTGCAAGTAACGCGAGAATCGTCAGTGTAAGCATGGCATGCCTCCGTTTCAGACATAGGGTGCTGTGGTTGGTTTACGTGATGTGGTTCAGGTCGTTTACCTGAACAGCAGTCTACCTTTGTAACAGTAATACAGCCAGGATAACAGCCCTGGCTGACTTGGTGCGCGCCTGCTCAGGCGAAAGTCTGCTTCAGCAGGTGGGCAAATTCAGTGTAGCCCCCAATGTGCTGTTGCCCGTGAAAAATCTGTGGCACCGTGAGTACCGGCTTGCCAATCGTCTTTTCGAGATCCGCCTTGCTGATCCCCTCGGCCTGGATATCGATGTAACGGTAATTGAGGGATTTTATGTCGCACAGTTCTTTTGCCCGGCGGCAGTAACCACAACCTTCACGTCCAAAAATGGTAATGCGTTCCATGTGTTCCTCCTGTCAGTCAATGCTGACAAGTTGAACACGGCGCCTCGGTGTGTTGCCAATTGGGGCTCGCAATGGCGCTGATTATGTCAGGCTATCGCCGGATGGGAGGGGGGCAATCTGCAGCACCTGCTCAAGCCAGTCGGTGTCGTGCAGCAGGTCACGCAGGCGGTACTGGTTCATGTGTTCGAGCATGTGCTGCAAGGAGTCGGCGAGAATCTGGCGCCAGCGGCACTGCATTGCCAGAACACATCCGGGCTGTTCACAGTGCGCCAGTTCCGTATCGGATTCAAAAGAGGCCACCAGGTCGCCCATGCGAAAATTCAGGGTTTCGCTGTTGAGCATCATGCCGCCGTTGCGTCCGCGCAGTGTGGTGATCAAGCCGTCTGCGGCAAAGCGGTTGACAATTTTTGCCAGGTTGTTGGGTGAAATGTTCAGTGCCGACGCCATCTGTGCGATGGTGCAGAGCTTGCTCCGCGGGGCGGTCGCAAGATAGATAAGTACGCGGATAGCGTAGTCAGTCTGCTTGTTGAGTTGCATAGAGTCTGGCTTTCGGCTGATCACAAATTGGTCAGACGTGAAATTATCTATGCCATTCGATGATTATTCAATCAAAAATGTAACGTACAAGATACAGGTGACGCTCAGTAGCGACGGTATCCTTGCGCACCGTCGCTATTGAGTAGTCGTTTGTGCTGATTGTTTCGATTAGAACCAGTCGTTGCTGCGCTTGCGCCGTTTCGGAAAATACGGAATCAGCAGGCCCAGTAATACGCCACCAAGTGCCACCAGACCACCGTGCGTTAGCCAGCGCATCAGGTTGCTTTCATCCATGTTTTCGATCTGATAGTTCAAATCCTTGATCTGGCGATTAAGCGCATCGCGCTCTCCGGCGTATGTCTGGTCGCGGGTTTTGAGTTCCGTCAGCTCTGAACGTAACCTTTCGATTTCATCGGCTTGTTTCAAGGTGGTCGCGCTTTTTTCGTTCAGTGCAGCCTGCAGCCCTGGCAGGCGTGCCAGGGTGCTTTGTCCTTCGGTGATCTGGTCGCCTGGCAGCCAGCCGGTGCGACCGCTTTCGAGCTTGACCTGGACATAGTCGGTATTTGCATCGCGCTTGAGAATTTCAACGGCTTCGCCGCTGCGAACGCGGCCGGCAATACGGTACTTGTTGCTGGGGCCGCTGTGGTAAAAGGTATAAACGTCATCGGCGACATGGCCTGGCTGGGCGAAAGCCGGTTGCAGGGAAAAGGAAGCTAGCAGAATGAGGCCAGTGGCGAGTCGTTTCGGGGTGCGTGAGTCCGGAAATTTAATCATTGAGTTTTGAAAGTCGTTGTCCTTGGTTGCCGGGTTGCCTGCCAATGGAGCGGGCTTGAAAATGACGCTCCCTGTTGGGCATAGCATCTGGGTATCTGATGTATAACCATTGTCCAAGGTTCCTGATTATAGTTCCGAAAAAAAATCGTGAAACCCTATAGCATCATAACTGTTGAGATCGTGCCGGATTTTATTATCCTATGTCGCTATCGGGTGTCATTTTGCAGCGCAGCTTCTGAGTGTTGTCGCGCGAACCCGACAGTAGGGAGCCTGTTCGAGTACCAGAGGCGACTGGAACAGTTGCAGTTTTTGTTTCATTTAAAGGGATGTGTGTATGGATAACTTTTACGCTGACTATGTTGACGCCTATGCCGTGCCTTGGGCGATCAATATTGTCTTCGCACTGGCCATCTTTCTGGTGGGTCGAGGGCTGGCAAAGCTGATACTGAATCTTCTGGGGAGGGCTCTGCGCAAGGCCAAGGTTGATCAGATGCTGGTCAACTTCATCTGTTCGATTATCAACGTGTTGCTGTTGCTGATCGTCATCGTCGCAGCGCTGGATCAGCTGGGTGTGGATACCACTTCGTTGATCGCTGTGGTGGGTGCTGCAGGCCTGGCCGTGGGTTTGGCGCTGCAGGGTTCGCTGAAAAACTTTGCTGCCGGCGTGCTGCTGATCGTGCTCCGCCCGTTCAAGGAAGGGGACTTTATTGAGGCTGGCGGCGTCTCGGGTATCGTTGAGCACATCTCCATTTTCAGCACCATCATGCGCACCGGCGACAACCGTGAGGTTGTGGTGCCCAATGGCGGTATCTATGATGGTGTGATCATTAACTACTCCAAGCGTGCGACGCGCCGGATCGACATGGTGTTCGGTATTGGTTACGACGCCGATCTGCTCAAGGCCAAGCGTATCTTCGGCGAGATTCTGGCGGAGGATGAGCGTGTCCTGGCGGAGCCTGCGCCGGTGATTGCAGTGGCGGCGCTGGCCGATAGCAGTGTGAATTTCAATGTGCGTCCCTGGGTCAACAGTGCCGACTACTGGCCTGTCCTCTGGGATACCACGGAAAAAGTCAAACTGCGACTGGATGAGGAAGGGATCAGCATTCCGTTCCCGCAGATGGATGTTCATCTGCACCAGCAGGATACCTGATCGCAGCATTGCTGCCATGCGTTGCAGTAACGCGACTGCAGCTAAAAACCGCCCTTGTGGCGGTTTTTTGCGTTAAGGCGGTTGCGGGCTCGGCGATGATGCGGCCTTTACTTCGTATCCTCGGGGCGCAGTCCGCCCAGTTCCCTGCGCAGCAACTCGTTTTCCTGCAGGCGCTTTTGCGCTTCCATGCGGTAGCGGAATATATCCGCATAGCGCTGTTCCAGTTTGGATTCGAGCTGGGCGATCTCCTTGTTCTGCTGCCTGATTTTTTGTTCGAGCTTTTCGATATTGCGTTGCAGTTCGCTCACCATGCCGTAATGATCCGCGGAGCCCTGGGCTGCAGCGCTTGGGCTATCAAGTGCGGTCGCGCTCAGGTGCGGTGTATTGAGCTCACTGACAATATGGCTGTATAGCGCTTTTAGGTCGGCCGCTTCGCGATCGCTGTAGTGTATCGACGATTCGATGGCATTGTGGGCGCTGGCAGCGCCAATGGCACCGGCCAGGGTGTGTTCCAGCGAACGATGAAATTCCACCAGTTCGATGATGGTGATATGGGGCTTGTCCAGTACCTCCAGGTCTTGCATCAGCGTGTGTACTGCGGCTTCGGCCTTGTCGCTATTAAGGTATTTGGCCAGCAGGCTGCGGGCCTCGGCGACTTTCGGGGCCAGGTCTATATAGGCATGCAAGCCTGTATGGCGGGCACGGCTTTCCCGGTGCTGCGGGAGCATGGCGGACATAAAGTCGGTGGTCAGGGTGCGCTCGCCCTTGCCCGGACTGAACAACAGCGACCCCAGCAGATAGGCGCCGATGTTAATCAGCAGTGACCAGAAAACGCTGTGGGTCAGCGGGGGCAGGCCTTCGAGCCCGAACAGGGCTTCGGGGCGCAGCATTGTCAGTGCCCAGGGGCCCTCGGTGAGCAGGTCGGGTTCATACCAGCCCTGTCGAATAAAGCTCGGCAGGGCCAGGGTATAGCTCCAGACCAGAAAGCCGCAGCAAAGGCCTGCCAATGCACCTGCGCTGTTGCCGCGCTTCCAGAACAGGCCTCCAAACAGCGCCGGTGCGAATTGCAGTACGGCGGCGAAGGACAGCAGACCAATGGTGACCAGCAGGTAGGCGTCGGCGAATTCGACGGCAAAGCTGTAGGCTGAGACCAGAATCAGTGCTATTAGCGCCCAGCGTACCTGCAGCAGTGAGCCGCGGGCGCGTCCAAGGCCCGGCGTCAGCTCAAACAGCGGCAGCAAAAGGTGGTTGGAAGCCATGGTCGCCAGTGTCATGGTGGTGACCAGTACCATGGCGGTAGCCGCCGAAAAGCCGCCGATAAACACGAGTAGCGTCAACGCTTGCTCGCCGGCTTGCTGCGGGAGCAGCAGAACATAAAAATCAGCCATGCTGAGAGGCAGGTCGCTGATCAGCCCGGCCCCGGCTATGGGCAGTACAAAGAGGTTTATAAGAACCAGGTAGAGCGGAAACAGCCACATCGCGGTCCTGATGTGCTTTTGGTCCGAGTTTTCAACCACGGCGACATGAAACTGGCGCGGTAATAGCTGGATGCCTGCAAAGCTCAGGATGATGAAAGTCAGCCAGGTGGTTCCGCTATTCTCGTTGCTACGAAAGCGGGTCAGGTGGCTTAAATCGCCATCGACAAGTCGTTCGAGCAGTGGTGAGAGGCCGCCAAATACCGTGACGGTCACAAAGACACCAATGGAAATGAAAGCGATCAGCTTGACCACGCACTCCACGGCCAGCACCGTGACCATGCCCGGATGACGTTCTGTTGGATCCAGCCTTCGTGCACCAAATGCGATCGTGAATACAATCATGACCAGCGTGACCATCAGGCCTGTGAGGCCGCCTACGCCGGGGTTGTTGCCGGATGTAATCAGGTTAAAGGAACTGATAATCGCTTTCAGCTGCAGGGCGATGTAGGGCACGGCGCCGATAAGTGCAATCAGGGTAGCGACGGCGGCGATGCTCTGGGATCGGTTGTAGCGGGTGGATATAAAGTCGGCAATGCTTGTGATGTGAAAGGTTTCCTTGGCGGCCACCATGGGGCGCAGGATAACCCACCAGAGCGCAATGGCGATCAGTGCGCCGGTATAGATCCCCAAATAGAGCAGGCCCGAATGGCTCGCCAGGCCAACGCTGCCGTAGAAGGTCCAGGAAGTGGCATATACCGCCAGTGACAGAGAATAGATCCAGGGGCCCCGGGGAGACTGTCCGCTACGCGCGATGCGGCTTTCCACCGTTTGCGCAATGCTGAACAGCACGCCCATATAGAGCAGCACCACCAGGGTGACTGTGATCGGAGAAAACATGGATGCTGGTGCCCTGTGGTCAGCGCTGTAAGAGTGTTTACTTAATAGCTGCTGCGGGCGGGAGGGTCAATCGGGACCGTTGCGTCATTTAGCGCCAAGGGCTGCCTAACGGGCTGGGTTTTTGGGGCTGAGAGGATGTTTAGGGGCGTTTTCGCGCGGGGCTGGAAGCCGCCGTTGTATGATTATCCGCGGGTTCTGCACAGCTGCATTCTGGCACCAGGTCGATGCCGCCGGGGTGTAGCGGATGGCATTTGGCAATGCGTTTCAGTGTCAGCCAGCCGCCCTTGACTGGACCATGGCGCTGAATGGCTTCTATGCCGTAGCTGGAGCAGGTTGGGTAAAACCGGCATCGGGGCCCGATAAGCGGGCTGATGACCAGTTGGTAGGCGCGAATGGGGCCGATCAGCAGCCAGCGCATAATGAGTGACTCCCAAGCCTTGGACGAGATCTCTAGTGTACCAGCATAGGGAAAAACGCGGTTGTGGGAAAGCGCACCGACCAGGCCGGCGCGCTTTGCGCTACAGCCTGTCAGTTAACTCGCCAGCGCCTGGATGTTTTCCAGCGCATCAGACGCTGGCTGTGACTTTGGGGGCGAGGTTTCCTCATCCAGTTGCAGCACCGACAGCGTGCGATTGCGTACCTGCTTGAGCAGTGGCGTATTTTGCATCAGGTCCTGCTGGTAGGACGGGATCATTGCTCTGATCTTGTCCTGCCAGGCGGGGCTTGCCAGCCGGTCTGCAAAGCAGCGTTCAATAATGCCGATCATGGCGCTTGCAGCGGTGGAAGCACCCGGGGATGCACCCAGTAGTGCTGACAGGCTGCCATCAGCCGAGGTAATCACCTCGGTGCCAAACTCCAGTTTGCCGCCTTTGTCTGCATCTTTCTTGATGATCTGTACGCGCTGTCCGGCATGGGAGAGGGTCCAGTCTTCAGCGCGTGCAGCAGGGTAGAACTTGCGCAATGCTTCGATCCTCGAGTCATGAGACTGCATGACTTCGCTGATCAGGTAGCGGGTAAGGTCCATGTTGTTCATGCCGACGGACAGCATGGGCTTGATATTGTTCAGGCGTACGCTCTTGAGCAGATCCAGGTTTGAGCCGCGCTTGAGAAACTTGGTGGTAAAGCCTGCAAAGGGGCCAAACAGCAGTGCCTTCTCGCCGTCGATAATGCGGGTATCCAGGTGGGGAACCGACATGGGGGGAGCACCTATTGGGGCTTTGCCATAAACCTTGGCCAGGTGCTGGCTGACAATCTCGGGCTTTTTGCATACCAGCCACTGACCACTGACCGGGAAGCCGCCGTAACCGTTCCCTTCGGGAATACCGGACTGCTGCAACAAGGGCAGAGCGCCGCCGCCCGCGCCAAGAAAGACGAAGCGGGCGCGAATGTGTTCGGTGCCATTGCTCTGGCTGTTTTTCAGCTCGACGTCCCACAAGCCATCAGCCTGCTGATTTAGATCATTGACGCTACGTCCGAGCCGCAGTTCGAAACCGTTCTGGGATTGCAGGTGCTGAGTCATGCTGCGTGTCAGGGAACCAAAGTCGACATCGGAGCCATAGCGTACGCGGG
The DNA here is from genome assembly GCF_000378045.1 of Marinobacterium rhizophilum DSM 18822. Lineage (GTDB taxonomy): Bacteria > Pseudomonadota > Gammaproteobacteria > Pseudomonadales > Balneatricaceae > Marinobacterium_A > Marinobacterium_A rhizophilum. The sequence goes on along the minus strand of NZ_KB899090.1, from coordinate 305,325 downwards.
TGCCGGCGACTTTTTCATCCGGGCTGCGGTCCTGCATTATCAGAGGCATCCATTGACGCAAGACCTCGGGGTCTTCGCTGTATTCCATGTCTGCAAATGCCGGATGGGCGCTCAGGGCCGCATAGCGCTTGCGCAGGAAGCTGACGTTTTCCTCGCCCCAGACAAAGCTCTGGTGCGGCGTGGCATTGATGAATTTTTTGGGTGAGGGCAATACCTGCTGTTCGACCAGGTAGGACCAGAACTGCAGGCTGATTTCAAAAGCGTTGTTGATCGTGAAGGCTTTGCGGGTGTCGATACTGCCATCGGCCATAAGCGGCGCGTAATTCAGTTCGCAGTATGCTGCGTGACCGGTACCGGCGTTATTCCAGCCGTCGGTGCTTTCCTGGGCGACCTGGTCCAGGCGCTCCACCATGCTGATGGTGAGGCTCGGATCCAGCTGTTTGAGCAGCATGCCCAGGGTGGCGCTCATTGCGCCGGCCCCGACGAGTAGTACGTCTACGGATTTTGTGGTCATGATAACTCCGCCTTTTAGATAGTTGATCCTGGCGTAGAGACTTCGCGTTAAAGGGGCTTTTGGCCCTGTTCGCGTTGTCAGTCCCGTTCGCTATGAAACTACTGGTACGCTTATTCGGCGCTGATATGGCCGCGATGGCATCAGCCCTAACTTCGTTTGTCTGCGGGTGGGCAGCAAGGCGCAGAGCTGCATCAATGTGCAGATGTCAGCGCCCGTCAGATCCGGGTCTGTTCTGTCTGTTTATGCTCGGATTGATCTGGCTGAAGGTTTTATTATTATCATTCGCAGTTGCGACGCATTATAAGTCAGCAGCGACAGAAGGAAACGCTGGAATCTTTTATAGTGCCTATAAATCAGCGGTTTCATCATTGTGTAACGCAGCTGCGGTAAGGGCTGCAGGCGGGCTATATACTTTGGTCGGGCGACGTTAAAAGGAGGCTTTCGGGCATGTTGGACCCGGAATTTGCCGCGAGAACTGCGCTGTGGGCCCAGTGTGAAAATTCGCCTGGCCCGTTGTGCGGCACGCCGGAAGAACGGCCATGTGCGCAGTGGCAATGGGGATTTTTGTGTGTTGTGGAGGCGGCCAGGTCATCGCGCTTGGCCAGGCCCGACAGGCTGCTAGCTGCTGGACAGATACATCTCTGTATCGTCCAGCTGCGCGTTGTTGGGACGGTGGATGGCGCTGCAACAGGTTGTCGCGCCCGTATTAGAGGTGTTCTTCGGCGTAGCGTGCCAGTCGGGAGCGGAAGATGCCTTCGAAGTGGATGTTGGCGGAACCTTCGAAACCCTTGAAGCGTTCGACAATATACGTGAGGCCCGAGGTCAGGGCGGTCAGGTAGTTGGAATCGATCTGGGCGAGGTTGCCCAGGCAGATCATCTTGGTGCCTTTGCCGCAGCGGGTGATGATGGTCTTGAGCTGCTGTGGTGTCAGGTTCTGGGCTTCATCGACGATGACTACGGCATCCTGGATGCTGCGCCCGCGGATAAAGTTCAGCGACTTGAACTGGATGTTGGCCTTTTCAATGGCGTACTTGACGCTGCTCTGGGGACGCTCGTCATGTTCGTGCATGGCCTCGAGATTGTCGTGAATGGAACTGAGCCAGGGTGTCATCTTCTCCTCTTCGGTGCCCGGCAGGAAACCGATATCCTCGGCGACGGGGGGCGTGGAGCGGGTCACGATGATCTTGTTAAAGCGTTTTTGCTCGATCACCATTTCCAGCGCACAGGCCAGAGCAATCAATGTTTTACCGGAGCCTGCCGCGCCGTTCAGAAGACACATGTCGATGGTGGGGTCCAGCAAGGATTGCATGGCAAAGGCCTGATACAGCGTGATGGGTTCTATGCCCCAGCAGTTCTGCTGCATCAGCCGGCTGTAGCCCAGGTCCAGCAGCACGACCTTGTCGTCTTCAATGGAAATGGTACGGGCGGCAAAGTCCTGGCTTTCGTCGTAGACGTATTCATTGTGATAGGTGTCGGGCAGCATTTCCCGATTGACGCGGTGGTAGGTGCGGTCTCCGTCCCGGTAGCTGTCGACCTGCTCGACCCGGTCCCAGAAGTTACCCTCGATTTTCTGGTGTCCGGCGGGCAGCAGTTCGAGGTCCGAGATCAGCTGGTCGGTGCGGTAGTCTTCGACTTTGAGCAATCCGGCGCCGAGCGCCTTGAGTCGCATGTTGATGTCTTTGGTGACCAGTACAATATCGCGGTGGGGGTTGGTCGCCTGCAGGTGCAGGGCGCAGTTGATAATCTGGTTATCCTTGTTCTTGTCGGCGGGCAGAAAGCCCTGGCGCGCGCCCAGCTCGTGGTCTGGAAAGATGCTCAATTTTCCCAGGGGCGTATCCTTGCTCTGCCCCGGCAGCATAATGCGCACACCTTTGGTGATCTGGGTGGGGGTCGTCGCTCCGCTGAGTATATTGTCGATTGCCCGGATTGCGTAGCGGGCTTCTTGTGCCACGGTTTTCTTGCGGTCCTTGATATCATCAAGTTCCTCAAGCACGGTCATGGGGATGGATATGTCCTGTTCCTTGAACTCGAACAGGCACTTAGGATCATGCAGCAACACATTGGTATCGAGAATATAGAGTTTCGATGCGGTCATCGGCTTTTCCTTCAGCTGCTTGCTTGCTGGATGAGCATACGCATGCGGCTGTATCCTGCGGTTGCATAAGCACAATACAGCTGCCGCACCTACACAATAACAGTACCTAGATGACCGTCAATAGCCCAAGAGAGGAAGGAAATTCACGCGAGTGGGGATGGATGTCGGCACCTGCCGTTTGCCTGGCGGGTGTATCTCAGGAATGGCGCGTACTGGCGGCGGTTTTCGGTATCAGCAGTGCGATTTGGTGGGCATATAAAAATGCTGAGCCGGTGCGATAAATATCTTAACTGGTCAAAAAATAGTCTGGATGGCATTGTTTTTAAAAGGGTTATGGTGGGATTCGTAGAAATTCCCTATATTGAATAGGGTGAACCTCTGACGCGGTGCTCTTGTCTCACAACAGTCTGTGTCGGAGCTGGCACCGATTAGACGGTGCTGGTGCAGGGCTTTACTGGTTAAGTCGGTTGCGTGTGTTGCGCAGCTGAACTTGGTATTTCAGGAATTCGATGCTCAAGGGAGGTGATATTTATGATCACCGAAGACTTCGTGACCGCCAGTGTGACGCCCAGCGATAGATTGGCGTCACTTTCCCCCGTTGAAGTTGCCAGGCTGCAGGACGCAAGCCAAGGTGGTTTGTATCGACTGTTCAGGCAGTGCTGCCTGGCGGTATTAAACTGTGGCAGTGAACTGGATAGCACCAAGATGGTGCTGGAACGCTACAAGAAGTTTGATATCAGGATCAGCCAGAAACACCGTGGTCTGCAGCTGGATTTGATTAACGCACCGGCCAGTGCATTTGTCGATGGAGAAATCATCCAGGGTATTCGCGAGCATCTGTTTTCGGTACTGCGTGATCTGCTTTATATCGGCGATGAGCTGGATGATTATTGCCATGGCCTTGATGAGGGGGGCACTACCACCCACACGGTCTTTCAGATATTGCGTCACGCTGATGCCTTCCGCCCGCATGTGAAACCCAATCTGGTGGTGTGCTGGGGTGGGCACTCGATTGGCCATGAGGAGTACGAATACACCAAAAAGGTGGGGTACGAGCTCGGCCTGCGGCGTCTCAATATCTGTACCGGCTGTGGTCCGGGGGCAATGAAGGGGCCCATGAAGGGGGCCGCCATCGCCCATGCCAAGCAGCGTATCCACGATGCACGATATGTAGGTATTTCGGAGCCGGGCATTATTGCTGCAGAGTCGCCGAACCCCATCGTCAATGAACTGCTGACCATGCCGGATATCGAAAAGCGGCTCGAAGCCTTTGTGCGTCTTGGGCATGGCATCGTGGTCTTTCCGGGTGGCGCCGGCACCGCTGAGGAAATTCTCTATATTCTTGGCGTACTGCTGCACGAGAAAAACAATGACCTGCCGTTCCCGCTGATCTTTACGGGGCCTGAAGGCAGCGAAGCCTATTTCGAGACCATCGACCGTTTTATACGCTTGACGCTGGGTGAAGCCGCCGCCAAGCGCTATGAAATTATTGTCGGTGATCCGATAGAAGTTGCGCTGAGGATGCAGGCGGGTCTCAGAGCGGTAACGGCCTATCGCAAGGCGACCAGTGAGTCCTTCCACTTCAACTGGCAGCTCAGCATACCGCTGATTTTCCAGCAGCCGTTTGAGCCTACCCATGAAAACATGGCGACGTTAAAGCTGTTTCAAGATCAGTCGCCCTGCGATCTGGCGTCTAACTTGCGGCGCGCGCTTTCGGGTATCGTGGCGGGCAATGTCAAGGAACCCGGCGTGCGGGCGATCGAGGAGTTCGGGCCTTTCGAGCTCTGCGGCGAGTCTGAATTGATGGATCCGCTGGACCAGCTGCTTGGCTCCTTTGTACAGCAACGGCGCATGAAGCTGGACTATCAGGAATATACGCCCTGCTATCGCCTGACAGGCGTGGCCAGCAGCGTGGCTTGAGGCCCGCCTTGCGTGAAAACGCAGCGCGGTAATCCGCCGAGGTTGTCGCGCTGTGCTCGTCCTGCGTTATAGTGACACACCGACTGTGTCGACCTCGGGTGACCCTGGGCGCGAGTAGAGGCAGTTGTGTTCCGGATGGACGCTGTTCAAGTCCGGTATTATCCATCTGGCCGCACTGGCTGAACTTTAGTCTGACGGCTGTTGTCTTTCATCTCCTTGTCGGTTCGTCTGGGACGTGCTTTGAAAAATAAACTAATCGTTACCCTCACGACGGTAAAGGGTTCGCGACAGTACACACTGAACCAGGTTGCCCGGGTACTGGTACCGGCGTTTATGCTGATGGCGGTACTCAGTTTTTTCGTGTCCAATGCATTGCTGGTCAAGACCAGCGATGATCTGGCCATTCTGGAAGAGGATCATCAGTTACTGGCCGATCAGTACGAAACCGTACTCGGAACCCAGCAGCTGTATGTGTCCGAGCTGAATCAGTTGAGCAGTACGCTTGAGGTGCTGCAGCAGGAAAATTATCGCATTGGTGAGCTGAATGCCTCGCTGGATGAAAGCCTCGGCGGACTGGAATCGATGCTGGGTCTGCCGGCCAGTGATTCCTATACTCCTGAAAAGGCGGAAGTACTGAAAGCGACCGCAACGCAGCGGCTATTTCTGTTGCACAATATTCCCAACGGCGTGCCGATACAGGGAGCCCGCATGTCAGATCGCTTTGGCATGCGCACCCACCCCGTGACGCGCAAGAAAAGCATGCATAATGGTGTCGATTTCGCCGTCGATCGGGGCACCGATGTGTATGCAACGGCGGATGGCGTCGTAGAGTTCAGTGGCCGTCAGAGCGGCTTCGGCAAGCTGGTCATTATGCAGCACAGCTTTGGTTTCAAGACTTACTTCGCGCATCTGGATAAACTGAATGTCAAAGCAGGTGATCTGGTGGCCAAGGGCCAGCTGATTGCACACAGTGGTAACAGTGGTCGGTCGACCGGGCCGCATTTGCACTATGAAATAAGGCGCTTGTATACGGCGATTGATCCGGCACCTTTTCTGAAGTGGAATATTGCGAATTTTGACACCATCTTTACAGACGTAACGAGCGTGAAATGGGCATCTTTAAAAGAAATGTATCCGTTAAATCAGGCCGCGGTGCAGTTACCATCATCGCTGAAGGAAACCGATTCACCGGAGACATGACAGTGCACGGCAAGGTGCATGTCGATGGTGTGATTGAAGGCAAGATCGACGCCAACGACGATATATCGATAGGCAAGCATGGCCAGGTCACGGGGCTTGTAAAGGCCAGGCATGTACATGTCAGCGGTTGTCTTGAAGGCGAGGTAATCTGCGATGTGTTATTTGTGGAGGCTGGCGGCCAGGTGCGGGCCAGGGTGCTCAGTCGCAAGATGTCGGTGGACCCCAGGGGGTGTTTTCAGGGCGAGCGCCGCGAGCAGATACAGCAGGTGCTGGCCTTGCAGGAGGCACCGGAAAAAGCGTTTGAATTTGGTGTCGAGGCGATAGACAGTCTGCCGGATCGCATCGTGCTCGGGTCGGGGCGTGGCAAGTACGGTGGCAAATAAGACGGCTGCGCAGTGCCGCGGGACGAGTGCGCGAGTGCAGGCTAGGAAGCCAGTTTGTCCGCCAAGTTAATGATCGAGCAGACGGGGTTTTACGGATGTGTGAACTCTTGGGCATGAGTGCCAATGTACCCACCGATATCTGTTTCAGCTTTTCCGGGCTGATGCAGCGCGGTGGAGCAACAGGCCCGCATCGCGATGGCTGGGGCATTGCCTTTTATGAGGGGCGGGGTGTGCGTTTTTTCCATGACCCGGCGCCAAGTGTTGAATCGGCGATCGCGCGTCTGGTGCGCAGTCATCCGATCAAGAGTCATATAGTGATCAGTCATATCCGCCAGGCCAACGTGGGTCAGATCTGCCTGGAAAACACCCATCCGTTTTCCCGTGAGCTCTGGGGGCGCAGCTGGTCCTATGCCCATAATGGACAACTGGATGCGCGGCTGTATGAACTGCCACTGGAGTTCTATCGTCCCATCGGCACCACCGACAGTGAGTATGCATTTTGTTGGCTACTGGGGCAGATTCGCAATCGCTTTCCCGAACAGCCAGAGGACATTTCGCAATTAAGCGATTTTATCGCCGCGCTTTGCGACCGTCTGCGTGGCTTTGGCGTGTTCAATATGCTGCTGACCGAATCCCATTATCTGTTCTGTTACTGCACGACCAAGCTATCCTGGATAACGCGCCGGGCACCGTTCGGTGAGGCGAGGCTCAAGGATTGCGAACTGACGGTTGATTTTTGCCATGAGACGACGCCGCTGGACGTTGTTACCGTGATTGCCACAGATCCTCTGACTAATAATGAACGCTGGCAGCCACTGCACACCGGGGAGCTCTGCGTATTTAAAGATGGTCTGGTGGTGGCGCAGCGTGTGGCTCCCGCAATGGCCGAGACGCGGGCAGATGCTCCGCGGGGTGCACCGTCTGGCGCAAAGCCGGACACGCTGGGGCAGGGTTAGCCGGGAGGCACCGTTTTGGCGCAGCAGGCTCGGGCTGCGCCGTACCCGTGTATCCGCCGAGTGTCTCCTTTATAATATCCACCCTCATTTCAGACTGAACGACTGCAGCCCATTCGTGACTATCGATATTGAACACCTCCGTCAGCAGCTCGCGGGCTGCCAGTGCAAGGATCGCCTTGGCCTTCTCAGAAAGTTTCAGCAGCTGGAGCAGCGCCTTGGCAGGGGGCTGCCGGCGGACCGCCTGGCCGCGCAACTGGCACCGGCGCTTGAACGGTCAGTCGCCGAGGTAAAGGGGCGCGCCGAACGGGTCGGAACCATCAACTACCCCGACCTGCCGGTGTCCGCGCGGCGGGAGGAAATTGGCAAGGCGATCATCGAGAACCAGGTTGTGGTCATCGCTGGTGAAACCGGCTCTGGTAAAACCACGCAGTTGCCCAAGATCTGCCTGGAACTGGGTTTGGGTGTACGTGGGCTGATCGGCCATACGCAGCCGCGACGCCTTGCCGCGCGTACGGTTGCGACGCGTATTGCCGACGAGCTGAACTGCCGCCTGAGTGACCAGGTGGGGTATCAGGTGCGCTTCACCGAACAGGTCTCCGATCATACCCTGATCAAGCTGATGACCGACGGTATCCTGCTGGCGGAAACGCAGCACGACCGATTGCTGGAGCGCTATGACGTCATCATTATCGACGAAGCGCACGAGCGCAGTCTCAATATCGATTTCCTGCTCGGCTACCTGAAACGAATTCTGCCGCAGCGCCCGGACCTGAAGGTCATCATCACCTCGGCGACGATCGACCTCGAACGCTTTTCCCGTCATTTCGATGATGCACCGATTATCGAAGTCTCGGGGCGCACCTATCCGGTGGAAGTGCTGTATCGTCCGCTCAATGACCGCGGGGAGGATCAGCCCGATGTGGATCAGCAGCAGGCCATATTGGAGGCAGTGGAAGAAATCACTGATCTTGGCCGCAGTCGGCGCAGTAACAGTGCGCGGGATATTCTGATTTTTCTCAGCGGCGAGCGAGAGATCCGCGAAACCGCCGAGGTGCTGCGCCGGGCGCAACTGCGTGATACCGAAGTCATGCCGCTCTATGCGCGCCTGAGTGTGGCGGAGCAGAATCGCGTGTTTCAGGCCGAACGAGGTGCGGGTCGGCGTATCGTGCTGGCGACCAACGTAGCGGAAACCTCGGTTACGGTGCCGGGTATTGGTTATGTGATCGATCCTGGGCAGGCACGTATTTCGCGCTACAGCTATCGTGCCAAGGTGCAGCGTCTGCCGATTGAAGCGGTGTCCCAGGCCAGTGCAAATCAGCGAATGGGGCGTTGTGGCCGTATCTCGGAAGGTGTCTGCATTCGGCTTTATTCCGAAGAGGACTTCGAGGCGCGGCCGCGTTTTACCGATGCTGAGATTCGGCGTACCAACCTGGCGGCGGTTATTTTGCAGATGCTTAGCCTGCGACTCGGTGATATTGCCGACTTTCCCTTTATTGATCCGCCGGACAGCCGCTTCATCAATGACGGTTTCAAGTTGCTCGAAGAGCTCGGCGCCGTCAATGAGGCCCGCGGCATGACCGCCCTTGGGCGCCAGTTGGCGCAGTTGCCGGTGGATCCACGTATCGGTCGTATGGTGCTGGAGGGTGCAAAGCAGAGTGCCTTGCGTGAGGTGCTGGTGGTTGCCAGTGCGCTGAGCTGCCAGGATCCGCGTGAGCGCCCGCTGGACAAGCAGCAGGCGGCTGACCAGATGCACCGGGAGTACGCAGATGACGAGTCGGATTTTGTCACCCTGCTTAATCTTTGGAACCTGTACGAAGAGCAGCGTCAGGAACTGAGTCAGAATCAGCTGCGAAAATACTGTCAGAAGCACTTCCTGTCTTTCATGCGCATGCGCGAATGGCGCGACGTGCATCGTCAGCTACACCTCATCAGTCGGCAGCTTGGATTGCGAGAGAACTCAACGCCGTCGGAGTACGAGCCGTTCCACAAGTCTCTGTTGGCAGGCTTGCTGAGTCAGATCGGCATGCGCCAGGAGAATCGAGAATACCTGGGCGCGCGCAATCGTCGCTTTCATCTGTTTCCGGCGTCGACGGTATTCAAGAAGGCGCCCAAGTGGGTCATGTCCGCTGAAATGGTCGAGACCTCGCGGTTGTTCGCCCGCATGAATGCAGCGATAAAGCCTGAATGGGTCGAGCCGCTGGCTGGCCACCTGGTAAAACGCAGTTACCTTGAGCCGCACTGGGAGAAGAAGCGGGCCCAGGTGGTCGCAAGTGAGCAGGTGACACTGTTTGGACTGATCATCGTGCCGCGACGCAAGGTCCATTACGGCAGTATCGACCCACAGGTTTGCCACGAAATTTTCATTCGCAGTGCGTTGGTGGAAGGCGAGTACCAGACCCGGGCGCCGTACTTTAGCCATAATCGCCAGTTGCTGGAGGGGGTTGAGGCGCTGGAGGCCAAAAGTCGTCGCCGTGACCTGCTGGTGGATGAGGACAGTCTGTACGAGTTTTACGCCGGACGCCTGGCGGAGCATGGTGGCGCGGATATTGTCAACGGTGCCGGATTCGAGCATTGGCGCAAGGCGGCAGAGAAGCAGAACCCCAAAATACTGTTTTTTACCGAGGCGGATGTGCTGCAGCGCTCGGCCGCGCATGTCACAGCACGGGACTACCCGCCGCGCATGAGGCTTGAGGGTGTCGACCTGCCGCTGAACTACCAGTTCGAGCCCGGCGCTGAGAACGATGGCGTTACGCTTGACCTGCCCCTGGCACTGCTGCACAGCGTTACGCCGCGTCGTCCCGACTGGCTGGTGCCGGGCATGCTGGAAGACAAATGTATCGCCATCCTGAAAGGGTTGCCCAAACAGCTGCGCAAGCACTTCGTGCCCATTCCGGATCATGTGCGTGCCTTCACGGAGCAGGTGGTCTTTGCGGACGGCGACCTTTACGAAGCGCTGAGCCTGTTTCTGCGTCGCAAAACCGGTGTGCGGGTGGATCCCGCCGAATTGCGGGCGGTGGAGCTGGACAAGCACCACTGCATGAATATCCGCCTGCTGGATGCACAAGGTAAGCAGCTGGGGGTCGGGCGTGACCTGGAGGCGCTGTCGAGCCAGTTTGGCAAGCAGGCCGAGGCCGCGTTGCGCGAGGGGTCGGGGGATAGCTGGGGGCGAACTGGCCTGGCGAGCTGGGATTTCGGCGATCTGCCGGAGTCCGTGGAGCTGCGCCAGGCCGGGGGGATTCGGCTGGCAGCTTATCCCGCATTGCGCGATTGTGGCAGTAGTGTCGAATTGCACATTTGTGCATCGCTCGATCAGGCGCTGGCCGAATCGCGCCTGGGTGTGGCACGTCTGGCCATGTTGGAGCTTGCAGCTGCAGTACGCTATGCGCGACGTGAGATGCCGCATTTGAACGAAGCGTTGCTGTATGGAGGCGCTTTGTTCGACAAGGCGCGGCTGACGGATGCAATCCTGATGCAGGCCTTGATGCAGTTAATGCGGCTGGATGAGTCTCTGCCGCGCTCTGAAGAGGACTACAAAGCTCGCTTGGAGCAGGCGCGCGCCGGGTTGTGGGAAAAGGTGGTGCAGCTTGGTGAGTTTGTACGCGACTGTCACCGGGATTATCACCAGGTACGCAAACAGCTCGGTGGAAACATACCCCTGCAGGCTGTAACGGTACTTAATGATATAAAAAGCCAGTTGTCAGAACTGATTAATGCTGAATATTTGCTGACTACCCGCTGGACGCAGCTGCAGCATTTTCCGCGCTATCTGCAGGCTATTCTAAAGCGGCTGGAAAAATATCAGCGGGACCTTAATCGCGAACGGTTATTATCTGAACAGTTGCAGCAGTATTGGCAGCGCTATAAAAACCTGCGTGATAAAAATCAGGCGCAGGGCCTGTTTGATCCGGCGCTTGACGAGTTTCGCTGGATGTTGGAGGAATACCGCGTCTCCCTGTTTGCTCAGACATTGGGTACTCAGGTCGCAGTGTCGGACAAAAGGCTGCAGCAGCACTGGCGCCAGTTACAGAAGTGATGCAGAAAATTCAAGATTGGTATAGGTGCCTTTATTGTGCATGTTATGCGGGCGGGCTCTGGCAAGAGTTGAGCGTAAGTTAAACTGTCATCAATCGAGAAGCAGCCAGCTTTACAGCTCAGTGTTTCCGTCGCTTATAGCGGTCGGTCTGTATGGCTCGTGGGTGCGATCTATATTGAGTTAAGTGCAGCTTAAGCCTGTGAGTCTATATTAATAGCGCGATTCTTCGCTTGTTTGCTAATCGCGGGTGGAGCGCAGTTGGCGGGCTTGCGCGCTGCAGTCGGGTATGCTGTAATGCTTGCGATTTGGCTATTGTATTGTGGTTGTAAGTAGGCTGTCGGTACCGGTTATGGATAACGGGAAAAGAGTCTGGCAAAGCTGAAGAAATGTACAGGAACGCTTAACCTTTAGTTGCAGTTTGTGTGTAGCTATAAAAAGTAGCCAGTCAGAAAGGAAAAAAGTTCTTTCACTGGTTTGAAATATTTAGGTTTTATAGTACTTTCCTAGAAGCACTTCGGTGCACTAAGAAAAACTAGAGTATGCAACTAGCAAGTTGAATCATTGAAGGGGAATGTTGATGAAAAAGTCACTGATCGCTCTGGCTATCGCTGGTGCCATGACTGCTCCGATCGTCGCTCAGGCTGATGCGACGCTGTACGGTGGCGTTGAAACCCGCCTGAAGTTTATTGAAGACCATGATGCCGACCTGTTCGTCGACAAGGCTGAGATGGGTGTTAAGGGCTCTTCCGACCTGGAAAACCTGGATGGCGTGAAAGCCACTTACCAGATCGAATTCCGTATCGATGCCAATGGCAACGACGACTCAGCTCTTGCAAACACGATTAACAATAGCAATAGCAGCGGCGTGCAGATGCGTAAGGCCAATGTTGGTCTGGTGGGCGATTTCGGTATCGTACAGATCGGCCGTCAGAACAATCTGGGTAACGCTGTCAAGAAAGCTGACGTCTTCATGAGCCAGTCTGCGGGCTACCTGGCTAATGACCGTTTCGGCAACGCCGTATACTACGTTACGCCGAAAATGGCTGGCTTCGAAGCTTATGCCGGCCTGATTCTCGATGGCCAGCAGGATGACAACGAAGAAGATGTCGACGCCTGGCAGTTGGGTTTCAACTACGGCCTGATGGGTCTGGACCTGTCTGCTGCCTATACCGAAGTTGATAGCAACTACCTGGATGGTGCCGACGATGCTGAGCTTTGGGGTGTAGGTGCTGCCTACGCCATCGGCGACTTTACCTTGGCCGCGACCTACGAGAATCAGGAAGTGGGTGATGTAGAAGACGAGACTGCGGTACTTGCTGCACTCTACACCATCGGAAACACCACGCTGAAAGCCGGTTATGCCGAGACTTGGGTGGATAACAGCCATGAAGGTTCTGATGGCCTGTCCAATACGGGCGACAACGACTACGCAGGTTACACCGTGCAGGCTGCTTATGCGCTGGGCAAGAAAGCCACTGTAAAGGCTGAGTGGAACACTCAGGACTACGACGGCGACCGTTTCGAAGACACAGATACTGTTACTCTGAGCTACGCTGTAGCCTTCTAATCGTCTTTAAAACGATTTGTGGTTATAGAAGGGCCCCCGCATGGGGGCCCTTTTTTGCGTTTGGGTGTTGGATTGGTGTGGGTGTGTATTCTGCTCAGTGACCGTGCGGAATCTGGTCTGCGTGGGTGTGAAGTGCTATAAAGGTCAAGATGATTGGAAGGTGTCGAGTTTGGTGAAGGAAGCATTGACGATGAACTACAGCAGGGTTGCGATGCTAAGTGCGGCACTGGTCTGTACGCCCTTGATTGCAGCCGAGCAAGGCGAGGGTGCATCTGCGGATCCGTGGGAGGGCTTTAACCGGGCCGTGTTCGAGTTTAACGATGTGCTGGATCGCTATGCCCTCAAGCCGGCTGCCCGGGGCTATCAGTACGTTACCCCGGACTTGATTGAGCGGGGTGTGACCAATTTTTTCGGCAACCTGGGTGATGTGCGCACGCTGGCGAACAATGCGCTGCAGTTCAAGTTACATGATGCGGCCAGTGATGTGGCCCGTATTACTCTGAACAGTACCTTTGGTCTTGCGGGTGTGCTGGATCTGGCAACACCGCTGGGGCTCGAAAAGCACCATGAAGACTTCGGGCAGACGCTGGGGTACTGGGGTGTTCCCAGCGGTAACTACCTGGTTCTGCCGCTGTTTGGGCCAAGTTCCGTACGTGATGGCGTGGCACTGGTTCCGGACAGCTACATTGATCCGGTCGGTGACGTGGAGTATGTTCCGACGCGCAACAGTCTATATGCCCTGCGTCTGATCGATACCCGTGCCGAGCTGCTGAAGTCGGAGGGTTTGATCAGTGGCGATCGCTACTTGTTCATTCGTGATGCCTATCTGCAGCGCAGAGAATATCAGGTTAATGATGGCCAGATTAACGCGCCTTTTGATGCTGAGGACTTCTGATCTTTGCGTTGCAACTTAAGGGTAATGGGCGTAGTGTGCGGCTCATGAATATGTGGCTTTTTCTACCGCAGGCTGCTCTATGAGTCACCCCTGCCATCGGATTCTTTTGGTAGAGTCTGACACCCAGCTTATTGATCAAATATTTGAGCTAAGCGAGCAGGTCGAACCTTTTCGTCTGCAGATTCTGAAAGCAGCAGACGCTTCAACGCTTGAAAGTCTGCTCGATCACTATGAGTTTTCGCTGGCGGTGATTAATGTGCAGCGGTTGCCGTTGGAATTCTCGCTGAGTGATCTCTGTATTCGTTTTCATCCCAAGCCTGTGCTGGCATTGGTGCCGGAGCTGGATGCTGCTCACCTGCTCAGTGGGCTTCGTGCCGGTGCCAGTGATATATATAGCTACCGCTGTTTAAGTTACGAGGCGCAGGCTTTCGTGGCGACGCTTTCGCGGCTTTTAAGTCGGGCAGCGCAGCTTGAAGCCGCTCATCGTTATCGTGAGAGCCTGGAGCGTAGTCTGGATGAGCTGCGTTCGGATCAGATGGCTGCGCAGCAGGTACAGCAGAACCTGTTACCGGCAAAGCGGCAGACAATTGGCGGTGTTAGCTTTGCCTATGACCTGACGCCATCTTTGGTGCTGAGCGGTGACTTTGTCGATGTGGCGCCGCTGGATGACCACCTTACGCTGTTTTATCTGGCCGATGTCTCCGGGCACGGTGCGTCTTCGGCGCTGGTAACGGTACTGCTAAAAAATATGACGAATCGCGTGTTGCGTGCGCATCGGCGCGATACGCCATTGTCTGAGTTGTCGCCGGCTTCCACACTCTATACGCTAAACCGTGAACTGCTCGACACGGGGCTTGGGAAGCATTTTACGATTTTTGCCGGAATATTGGATGCGCGCAATTCAACCCTCCGATATGCCGTGGGCGGTCATCACCCCATGCCGATTCTGAGTCAGGGGGGCGATACGCGCTTTTTGTCCGGGCGGGGCATGCCGGTGGGATTGTTCGATGAGCCGTTCTTTGATGAGCACGAGCTACACTTGAAAGAGGCGTTTACACTCACGCTATTTTCGGACGGTGTGTTGGAGGTCATGGTTAAAGAGGGTTCGCTGGAGCGGCGTGAAGAGCGCTTGCGCGAGCTGGTAGCGGCAGGTGTGGTGATGCCTGATGATTTGCTGGAGTCTGTGCTGGGTACTGCCAGCTGTCCGGATGATATTGCGATTTTGACCTTGTACCGGGACGTCCCTGATGCGTGAAGGCTCGATATTTTTTGCCCGAGAGGGCGATAGCTATGTGTTGAAATTCGTGGGCGAAGTGCGACTCACGCTCTGTACGACACTCGATCGTCATCTTGAGCAGGTGTTGGCGGCCGGGAACGTCAGACATATTTTGGTTGATTTGACTGAAACCGATACCATTGACAGCACTTCCCTGGGATTGATAGCAAAGCTCGCAGTGGGTGCGAGCCGCTTGTCCCTGGAGGCGCCAACCCTCGTGTCGACCAATGAAGACATAACGCGCATTCTCTTTACCATGGGGTTCGAGCGTATATTTCTGTTATTGGAAACAATGCCAACCAGCCTGGTTGATCTCAAGCGACTGCCGTTTGTGCAAGAGTCCGACGAAGCGGTACGAGATCGCATCATCGAGGCTCACAAGGTTCTCATGAGCTTGAATGAGGCGAATCGGGATGCATTCGTGGATCTGGTTCATACCCTGGAGTGCCATCCCTGAGTCGGGTCGTCAGCCGGTAGGAGGTTGGTCGATTTTAGGCCTTTGTCCTATTGGTTTTGTAATCGAACTCTCTAGAATAGATCTTGCTGGTTGAGATCACAGGGATGTGGCCTAACGATAGGATGCGAACTCAGCTACTCACTTCTCACGGATTTGAGAGGTGACCGGCAAGGATGCTGGGCATGGGGCTCTCAATGGCAAGATGCCAGAGAGCCCTTTTTTGTGCTCGAAGCTTTTTATGCTTGCAGCAGGGGTGACTTCATTGTGCGCAACAGGCCCGAAGGCCGATTGCGGACCTGGTGCTTTACTCTACCTGTTTTTCCATGCGGCGAATATTCTATTCGCCTGGCTTATCGGTTGCCTGCGGCTGTGTTTCCAGTGGCTGCACCCCTGACGGCTCTGCGGTGCCTTTTACAGTGCTAGCAGTAGCTGTTCCAGTTTCACCTGGTCGGCGGCGAAGTTACGAATACCTTCCGCCAGTTTCTCGGTCGCCATGGCATCATCGTTCATGTTCCAGCGGAAGTTGCGTTCCAGCAGTGCTGTGCGTGGGTCCTGGCTGTCGGCAGTCAGTGGGCTGAGGCGTTGTGCCAGCGGGGCCTGGGTGGCTTCCAGCTCCTGCATCAGTGCCGGGCTTATGGTCAGGCGGTCGCATCCGGCCAGGGCCTGAATCTCGCCAATGTTGCGAAAGCTTGCGCCCATGACAACGGTGCCATAGTCATGCTTCTTGTAGTGGTTGTAGATGCGTGTTACCGAAATCACGCCGGGATCGAGTTCGCCGGCGAAATCGGTGTCGGGTTGCCGGGTGCGATGCCAGTCGAGGATGCGGCCGACGAAAGGCGAGATCAGGAAGGCGCCTGCATCTGCGCATGCCTGGGCCTGGGCGAAACCGAAAAGCAGGGTCAGGTTGCAGTTGATACCTTCGCGTTCCAGAATTTCGGCGGCGCGAATGCCTTCCCAGGTGGACGCGATCTTAATCAAAATGCGGTCTCTGTCGATCCCCGCCTGCTGGTACATGTCCATGAGCTTTTTGGCCCGGGCGACTGTGGCGTCAGTGTCAAACGACAGGCGCGCATCGACTTCGGTTGAGACTCGTCCCGGTACCAGCTTAAGAATTTCCAGTCCTATAAGTACGGCCAGCTTATCGGTCATGTTGCCGAGCTGGTGCTGATTGTCACCACCCAGGTCCTGTGCCCAGGTCCGGGCCTGTTCCAGCAGGGGGCGATAAGCGGGATTTTGCCCGGCCTTGAGCAGCAGCGATGGATTGGTTGTGGCATCGACGGGCCTGAACTGGCGTATGGCCTCTATATCACCGGTATCTGCCACAACACTGGTAATGGCTTTTAACTGTTCCAGCTGGTTTTGCATGCTATGTGTCCCTGTAGAAATTATTAGACCGGTATCCGTTCCATTGCTTCTCTTAGCACGTCGGCGTCAGCACCTGGCTTGTGAGCATTCTCGCTCAGATAGCGTCGGAACTGTTTGCCGCCGCGCTGGGCGTGGAAAAGGCCCAGAATGTGGCGTGAAATGTGCCCCAGGCTGACCCTGTCGCCGAGTTCTTGCTCGGTATATGCGATCATGCGCTGCAACGCATCGGTGCGACTGATGGCGCCGATGGCGTCACCGTAGAGTCGGCTGTCCACTTCAGCCAGCAGGCTATAGGGATTTTGGTAGGCTTCGCGCCCGACCATAACGCCGTCAACATGCTCCAGGTGTGTTTCACATTCTTCAAGTGACTTGATGCCGCCATTAATGATGATCTCAAGTTCGGGAAAGGCCTGCTTGATTCGATAAACCCAATCGTACTTAAGGGGCGGAATATCGCGATTTTCCTTCGGGCTCAGGCCTTTCAGGATCGCCTTGCGAGCATGGAGAATGAACGTTCTGCAGCCAGAGCGGCGTACCGTGTCGACAAACTGGTGCAGCTCTTCATAGCTGTCCATGTCATCGATACCCAGGCGATGCTTGACGGTAACGGGTATCGAGACCGCGCTTTGCATGCGCTCCAGGCACTCAGCCACTAGTTGGGGGTGAGCCATCAGGCAGGCGCCGATCATGTTGTTCTGAACCCGGTCGCTGGGGCAGCCAACATTGAGGTTTACTTCATCGTAGCCATGGTCTTGCGCCATGCGACTGCATTGCGCCAGCGCATCCGGATCGCTACCGCCGAGTTGCAGGGCGATGGGGTGCTCTGCGCTCTGGTAGCGTAAAAAACGCTCTGCATCGCCGTGAATCAGGGCCCCGGTGGTCACCATTTCGGTGTACAGCAGGGCATTGCGGCTCAGCAGACGGTGAAAATAACGGCAATGGCGATCTGTCCAGTCCATCATCGGCGCAACCGAGAAGCGTCGATTGGGTTCCGCGCTGTGATTAACTGCGGCTGGCTGGGGGCTTTGCTGAAGGCTGCTGGGCATGCTGTACAACTGGAGTCTATGGAGTCGGTGATAGGGTAACGCGGACGAGATTATATACCAATAGGGCAAGTTCGAGCGACATGCATCGTTCGTCGCCGGGGTGGGTGCGGGCTGAGGCGATAATCGCTATCATTGGTGGCTGCTTTTATTCAATTGTCTGCGGTATCCATTGGGGTGTTTTACAGGCACCGGTCAGGGTGTCCGGCCTAACATAAAGTGGTCAGGTTCAAATCGATCATGCTTGCCTCGTATTTCTCACATTACCCTGTGTCGCCCTGGCGTGCACTGTGTCGACACTGTTCGCGCATTCCCCGCACGACGCTGCTGCTAGCCTGGGTACTGTTAATCGCGCTTGATCTGTTTGTGGTGCGTAACAGTGGCTGGCTGGTGGAGCATCTGTTTGGCAAGCGCTTCATCGTTAATTTTGCCCTCAGTGCCCTGATTGCCTGGTTGCTGCTGTATTGCATGCTAGGTCTGATGGTGCGCAGGCCCTGTCTTGGTTTCAGTGTGCTATTGCTGTTGGGGATTGCCTACGTTGCCCAGATATCCTACTTCAATGTCTATAACAAATTCGTTACAGCTTTTGATTTTCGTTTTTTTGTCGCGGATCCCTTGTTGTCGCTGCAGTTGGGTGTGCAGAGTGTTTCGCTATGGCATTCGTTCTGGGGTACGGTCTTTGGTCTGCTGATTCTGGCAGTGGTCATGTCGATTGAAGCCCGTCCTTCATTGCTGCGGCGCTGGCTCAGCGGGTGTTTGGCATTGCCGCTGTTCTTGCTTATTGCGTTGAACTGGTACGGTACCTCCAGCTTCCAGCTGGCGCCTGTGGCATATTTCGGCAGTCTCGTCAGTATGCTGGAAGTTCATGCTCAGACGCTGGACAAACCCGTAAAGCCGCAACTCAGGCGCCATGCAGCCAAGCCCGGCGTACCGAATATAGTTGTGGTTGTCGGTGAGTCGCTTAACCGTGATCATCTGGGCCTGTATGGCTATGAACGTGACACGACACCGCATCTCAGCGCCATGCTCGCGCGTGGCGAAGTGCTGGCCATGCAGAATGCCGTGGGGATTTCCCCCCGTACGCTGACATCCGTACCCTACATGCTGACCGGCTTGCAGGGGGTGGATCCCAGGGGCGTAATCTATACCGTACCCACGCTGTTTAACTACGCCAAGAGCGGCGGTTATCAGACGGCATTGATTACCGCCCAGGATTTTCAGTGGCGCAACCTGGATCAGCTGTTTGTGGACGCAGACCTGGATCACTACGAGCAGGGCGTGAATTTTAGTTCGGACGTATCGGTTTCGGTTGGTGCCGATGACTTGCAGGTGCTGCAGCGGGGTATTTTACCCTACATGAAACAGGCCTCTGCGCAGGCTGAGCCCTTTATGCTGGTTGCCCAGATGAGTGGCAGTCATACGCCATTCAGTGCCCAGGTGCCGCACGTCTACAAGATCTACCTGCCGGAGAACGGTCCCAACAGTGTGAATGCGTATGACAATACCGTGCGCTACATGGATCTTTATTTGTCGAGGCTGGTCGAGGAGGCGCGGCGGCTGGATCCCAATACCTGGGTATTCTATGCCAGTGACCATGGTGAGCATGTCGATGACAAGGGTAGCCGGTTTCATGCTGACTTTATTCCCGAGGTAATCCGTAATCCCCTGTTGGTGTTCCCTCCCCTGGGGCAGCTGGATGCCGTGAAAGCCGCGCTGGATGCGCCGGTCAGTGCCGCTGATATTGTGCCCAGCGCGCTGGAGCTGATGGGGGTGAAGCCGGTCACTGAACTCGGTGGTGTCAGTTTGCTGCATCCTATTGATCCGCAGCGCATGCGTATTGTAACGGCCTACATGATTACATTGCACAATGACCCGCGTGCCGCGCTGGTCTTTCCTGATCAGTCAATTTACGACATTGATTTCAAGCGCAAAAGCGTGAAATTAAGTGATGGTGAAACACTGATTCGCTACGATGAGCTGGAAACGAAGTACAGAGGCTTGTTCGAGCCGCGACTTAATTTTTCTGGAGAGGGATGATGCCCGACGAGAAGGTAACTGGGCTGGCGCGCTTCTACTATGCAACCTGCTATTCGATGAAGGGCATTCGAGCGGCCTATGCTCATGAACCGGCATTTCGCTACGAGGTCTATGCGGTGCTGGTACTTGTACCGGCATCGTTCTGGGTCGCCCAGACGGGACTTCAGCTGGGGCTGCTGGTCGCCAGCTGTCTGCTGGTGCTGATGGCTGAAATGTTTAACAGTGCGATAGAGGCCGTGGTGGATCGGGCCGGGCTTGAGATGCATGAGCTGGCCGGACGCGCCAAGGATCTGGGGTCGGCGGGTGTGTTTTTTACGCTGCTGATCGTGGCGTCTATCTGGAGTGGTGTGCTGTGGGACAATTTCATCGCAGGCTGATGCCCGATGTTGTCATTTGCTGCTGAGCGGGGAAGGCGGCAGGAACAGAGCTGTGTCTGCTCCTGCCGGGCTTGTCAGCTTTGGCTGAACGGCAATTCCGGCAAATTGCGCGCGTAGAAGATTTCACGCATCTCACGAAACAGATTGTCGGTAATGGTGTTGATTTCTTCTTCGCTCATGCCCTGTGTGGTGGTGCCAAACAGGTATTGATTGAGGTCGAAATTGTTCAGCATCATCTTGGTATGGAAGATGTTTTCCTGATAAACGTTTACATCCACCATCTGGTACAGGTCGCGGATGTCATCGCTCATGAAATTCTGGATCGAATGAATGTCATGGTCGATATAGTGCTTGATGCCGTGAACGTCGCGGGTGAAGCCGCGAACGCGATAGTCGATCGTCACGATATCTGACTCAAGCTTGTGAATCAGGTAGTTCAGCGCTTTCAGCGGTGAAATGACACCGCAGGTGGACACTTCAATATCGGCTCGAAAGGTACAGATCCCATTGTCCGGGTGGCTCTCCGGGTAGGTGTGTACGCAGATATGACTCTTGTCGAGGTGGGCGACGACAGAGTCCGGCTGCAAGGGGCCCGGCTTTTCTGACGTGTCGACCTTGAGCGAATCTTTCAGCGGCTCTTCGGACACCAGGATTGTGACGCTCGCGCCCTGGGGGTCGTAGTCCTGGCGTGCAACATTCAGGACGTTGGCGCCAATGATGTCGCATACCTCGGTCAGGATCTCGGTCAGACGATCAGCATTATATTGCTCATCAATGTATTCGATGTACTCCGCCTTCTGTTCCGGCGTCCGGGTGTAGCAGACATCGTAGATACAGAAGCTCAGGCTTTTGGTGAGGTTGTTAAAGCCCTGCAGTTTGATCTTGCCACTGGGTGTCAACGATCAGGCCTCCAAAAAAATAACGCGCCTCTCGGGCGCGATGGACGAATAGCTAAGGGGCTTGCCCCGGTAATGTGTCGTGATTGTAGTGCAACTGGGCGATCAGAAAAAGTCCATCCGGCGACAAAAGTTGTGCTGTATACAAAACGGCCTGTTTGTGGGCGCTTAATTTGTCTATTTTTAGTTGTTGCAAATCATTATCACTAAGATTATCGTTTGTTTGTCAGTAAGACCTGACAGGCATCAAGGGTTGTTCTGATGCGCTGTTGGTCCGGCAGAAGTCGCCTTTGGCGGGGCCGGTTCTGCCATTTGCTTTATGTTCAAGGCTCTTATCACGCATATCGTGAAAGCCGGTTCTGTCATGGAGCCGGCTTTTTTTTTGCTGGAATTGAGCGTATCGGAATTGTGCGTGTCGACAAGGGTAGGCGGTCGTACTGAAGGGGCTGCAGCGGGAGGCCGCGGGGGCCTCAGGTGTTAGCTGAAATCGAATCCCAGCTGTTCTTCACTGCGGCCGGTATGGCGATAGCCCCGTTTGCGCTGCTGGCGCGCAATGCTGCTGAGCAGTCGCCTGGCGTCCTTGTAGGAGTGCAGTACGGTATACGTCACCGTCGCTTCGTTGGCGGCTCGATCTCCCCAGCTCTGGCTCAGAATCCAGTCACCGACAAGGTCCTGATACAGGCGGACGATGAAGTATTCCTGCTCTTTTTGCCAGCGTACTATCAAGGGGCTTTTACCGTAACTCAATCGGGGGGAGAATGTTGCAGTGAATGCATACCCGTTTATGCGACGAACCCAGGCCCGCCGCGCCAGACCCCGATGCAAGGCGCATCAGGCGTAACGGCGCATTGAGCCCGAAACCACAGCATTTGTAAAGATCCGGAGTACAGATTGAAGCCCCGTCCCCTGCATATAGTTGCCGATGAAAACATACCCGCATTGCAGGCCCTGTTGGGGTCGCTTGGCACTATCAGGACCCTGCCTGGGCGCAGCATGAAAGCTGCTGACCTGGCCGAGGCCGACGTGTTGCTGGTGCGCTCTATCACCCAGGTGGATCAGACGCTGCTGAAAGACACGCCGGTTCGTTTTGTCGGTACCGCCACCATCGGCATGGACCATGTCGATCAGGATTATCTGCGTGAGCAGGGGATTGAGTTTTGCAGTGCTCCGGGCTGCAATGCCGACGCTGTGGTGGAATATGTATTGACGGTGCTTTACAGCCTCGCGGCCGAGCAGGGTTTTGTGCTGCGGGACAAAACCGTCGGAATCATAGGGGTCGGCAATGTCGGATCCCGCCTGCAGCGTCGACTGCAGGGCCTTGGTATCCGGCTGTTGCTGAACGATCCGCCGCGGGCTGCTGAACAAAGGGATAAAGCGGCGGCAACAGCGGAAGCATTTGTGAGTCTGGATACGGTGCTGGACGAAGCCGATATCCTCTGTCTGCATACACCGCTGGTGTTCGCGGGCCCATACCCCACACAGCACTTGCTGGCGGCTGAGCAGCTGGGCCGGCTGCGCCCGGGGGCTATTTTGCTGAATGCCGGTCGCGGGGGGGCCATCGATGGTGCCGCATTGTTAAGCGTGGCGCGGCAGCGCCCGGATCTCACTCTGGTGCTGGATGTCTGGGAAGCTGAACCCTGTATCGATCCCGCCCTGGCGCCTTATGTACGTATTGGCTCGCCCCACATTGCAGGCTATAGCCTGGATGGCAAGATTCGTGGCACCTACATGCTCTATCAGGCGCTATGCCAACACCTGCATTTGTCCGAGCCGGCGCCGTTGCGGGAATATCTGCCTGCGCCGTCGGTGACCCGGGTGGAGGCGGGTGAAGGGCTGGTTCCGCTTGAGCTGATGCGCCTCTTGTATGACCCCTATCGGGATGACCGGGCGCTACGGGCGACCCTGGGGCTGGAGAAGGTCGAGCGCGGCATCGCGTTTGACCGCCTGCGCAAGGAATATCCGGTACGACGTGAGTTTGACACCCTGACTGTGGCAGGCCGTCTTGAGCCCGCCCTGGCAGAGGAACTCACGGCACTCGGCTTCAGGGTCGAATTGTCGTAAGCTGTCGCGCTTTTAACACGTCATGACCATGCCGGAACCTTAATGCAGAACTCATTGGAACAGGGGGCTGAAGCTCTCGATCTGGCGCAATTAAACCCGTTGCCAGGCGAGCGCCTTAGGGTTGAAAGTCGTGCGCCGCGCAGCCGCTTTGTGTCCGAGCTCATTGGTTACAGGGTCGGTGGCAGCGTGCTGATTGCAGCGCCGAGTGCCGGTGCTTTGGCGGCCAGTGTCAATGCGGGCTCGTCCGTCACCGTGAGATTGATGGCGGGCAATCGCATCTGTGCCTTTACCAGCCGGCTGCTGCGGGTACAGGCGCAGCCCTTTGCGTACTGGCATCTTGAGTATCCGAAGGCTGTCGAGGTGCGCCGCATCCGCAACTGTACCCGGGTGCCGGTACGGCTGAAAATTGCGCTGGATGCTCAGGAAGACAGTTCGGCGGTGCAAGCAGGGTTGCCCTGTTCTGCCCTGTGTACCGATATCAGCCTTCAGGGAGCCTGCGTGGAGACCCTGGGCCTGATCGGTCAGCCCGGCGACCGGCTGTTTGTGACCATGCGTCTGGCGCTGGCCGGTATCGATCAGGTCCTGTTGGTACCTGTGCAGATCAGGAATCAGCAGGCGCTGGCGGCGGGCTTTCGCTATGGGGTGGAGTTTCTGGAGTTGGAAGAGGACAGTCGGGTAATGCTTGCAGGCTTCGTCTATCAGCAAATGCTGCTCGAAACCGGCCATATCGAGGCGGTGCTGTAGCCTGAGGCTGGCCGTTATAGTGCCGGGAGTATGTTGCTGCAGGGGCAAGTGGTGATGACCGTGCCAGCAGGGAGAAAATTCCTGCCCATAACGTACAGGCAGGCTGTCTGGTTGTCGGATTAATGGCTTGGGCACTGCGTGCCGTATCTTTTATCGAATGCTGGAGGTCGCGTGTTTCGACTTGGACTGATCGTCAATCCGTTGGCGGGCCTGGGAGGCAGTGTGGCGCTCAAGGGCAGCGATGGCGCTGAAACTGCGCGCCTTGCGCTGGAGATGGGTGCGCAGCCGCGTGCCGGGGAGCGCGCGCTGCAGGCGTTATTGCCGCTGCAGGGGCTGGATGTCGAGATCCTGACCTGGCCGGCCGAAATGGGTGCAGATGTGGCGCGCCGCGCAGGTTTTGAACCCCGGGTTCTGGGGCAGATCGACAGCGGCCATACGGGGCCCGAGGATACTGAACGTGCAGCGCGGGAGCTGGCATCGGCTGGGGTTGATCTGATTCTGTTTGCCGGTGGAGATGGCACGGCACGCAATATCTGCAATGTATTGTCTGATCGGGTACCGGTTTTGGGGGTGCCCGCCGGGGTAAAAATTCATTCCGGTGTCTATGCCGTTACGCCCCGTGCTGCCGGTGAAATTGTTGCCATGCTGGTGCGTGGTGAGCTGGTAACGCTGGCAGATCAGGAAGTGCGGGATATCGACGAAGAAGCTTTTCGACAGGGGCGGGTGCGTGCCAAGTATTACGGCGAGCTGCTGGTGCCACAGGAACACCGTTATTTGCAGCATGTGAAAAATGGTGCGCGCGAGGTTGAGGAGCTGGTGTTGGCGGATATCGCTGCCGATATGGTCGAAGCCATGTTGCCGGGAGTTCGTTATGTGATGGGCTCAGGCACGACAGTGCAGGCGGTGATGGATGAACTTGGGTTACCCAATACCCTGCTGGGTGTGGATGTCATCGAGGATGGCAGACTGATTGCCAGTGACTGTACGGCCGATCAGCTGCTGGCGTTGACTGAGGGCCATGCGAGTCGCCTGGTGATTACGGTCATTGGCGGTCAGGGACATATCATCGGACGCGGCAACCAGCAGTTGAGTCCTGCGTTGCTGCGTCGTATCGGGCGGGAAAATATTCATCTGCTGGCATCCAAAACCAAGCTCAAGGCATTGGACGGAAGGCCCCTGATTGTCGATAGCGGGGACCCCGAGCTGGATCGCGACTTCGCCGGACTGGTACGTATCACCACCGGTTATCATGATGCGGTGCTTTATAGGGTGGCGGATTACTGAGCAGGCTTCTAACCTGAAGGGAATGTGAAAGAGCGGTTGTCGGGCATGCCGTGCGTGTGCCGGTGAGTCGGCGGCCATCGTTCTATTGCTCTGGAGGTGCTCATGTTTCCCGGTCTGTTCGGATTTGTATTGCAATGTCTTGGGCTGGATGGATACAAAGTACGCTCGCGCCTGGGGCTGGTGCGCAATATCTGGATATTGTCAGGGTTCTTTATGCTCTGGCTGGCGCAGCCACCACTTATCATGGCGGTGGCGCTGTTCAGCACTTGTCTGTCTTTTTGTGTGCTTGACGAGAGTAGCTGATCGTATTGTTGAACGAAAAACGGGCGCCCTGGGCGCCCGTTTTTGTATCTGGAAGTTGTCAGTTGCGCCGAATTAAATCAGCGCTGGTTCTGTAATGCGGCGATACGATCGTCCAGCGGAGGGTGGGAAGAAAACAGTTCCATGAATCCCTGTTTGATGTGGCTGCTGATGCCGAAGGCGGTGAGCTGGCCCTGGAGCTGGTCGGGCATGCCATATTCAGCCTTCAACCGCTGCAGCGCGCCGATCATGGCATGGGGGCTTGCCAGCGATGCTCCTGATTCGTCGGCACGGTATTCGCGTCGGCGCGAGAACCAGGCCACGATTATCGATGCAACTATGCCAAACAGGATTTCGAATACAAAGGTCGTGATGTAGAAGCCAATTCCCGGGCGCGAGTCATCGCCATCACGACGCAGGAACGAATCCACTGCATAGGCTGCAATACGGGCAAAGAACATGACGAAGGTGTTTACCACGCCCTGTATCAGGGCCAGTGTCACCATGTCGCCGTTGGCGACATGACCGATCTCGTGGGCCAGTACGGCGCGCGTTTCTTCTTTGCGAAAGCGCTCCAGCAGACCCTGGCTGACGGCCACCAGGGCGGCATTTCGGTTCCATCCGGTGGCAAAGGCGTTTGCCTGCTGGGCGGGGAAAATGCCGACCTCTGGCATCTTGATGCCGGCCTTGTCCGACAGTTCTGCAACGGTGTCCAGCAGCCAGCGTTCTGCCTCGGTGCGTGGCTGGGTAATGATCTGGGTGCCGGTGGACATCTTGGCCATGGTCTTGGACAGCAGCAGTGATATCAGGGATCCGGCGAAACCAAACACGGCGCAGAATGCCAGCAGCGAACCGAGATCAAGTCCGGTGCCGCTGAGGTAGTGCTCGACCCCCAGCAGGTTTAGCGTAATGCTGGCAACGATCAGCACAGCGATGTTGGTGGCTAGAAACAGGACAATCCGCATCATGTTGTATGTCTACCTGGTTGGGTGGTAGTCGATAAGATGTGGTCTGGCCGCAAAAGTTTCAATGCCTTAGGTAATAAATAATCGTCTGGTTGTGATGCGCCACGGCGGCTATAATGCCGCGCTTTTACAGTAGCCGAAGCGGCCGGGGTAGGGGATGGAAGCGCTGATCGAGACGGTCACGCAACAACTGCAGTTGGCGGCGGGCGAAACGCGCCGGCTGTTTCATGGTCGTGGTCACTGTTACCCTGGCCTGGAGCACCTGGTGATTGACTGGTTCGCCCCGGTTGCCGTGGTGCGGCTCTATGCAGAGGTGGACGCTGCCTGGTGTGAGCGTCTTTGTACGGCTTTGCGTACAGTGCCCGCGATCGAGGCTCTGGTGGTACAGTCCCGCGGTCGTGGCCGTGAAACGCATAACGAGATCGTCTGGGGCGAGGTACCGGAGCGCCTGGCGGCCATCGAGCTGGGCCTGAAATACTGGGTATCGCCACTGCAGAATCAGAACAGCGGGTTATTTCTGGATATGCGCGAGGGGCGCCGCTGGGTTCGCGAGCATGCAAGGGATGCCCGGGTGCTCAACCTGTTTGCCTATAGCTGTGCGTTTTCGGTAGCCGCCATGGCGGGCGGTGCGGCCTCGGTGGTGAATCTGGACATGAGCCGCGGTGCGCTGGCGCGGGGGCGCGAAAATCATCAGCTCAATGAGCAGGATCAGCGCGATGTGCGCTATCTGGGTCATGACCTGCTCAAGTCCTGGGGTAAGCTGCGCAAGCTTGGCCCCTATGACCTGGTGTTGGTGGATCCGCCGAGCTTTCAGCCGGGGAGTTTTATCGCCGAGCGGGACTATCGCAAGGTGGTGCGTCGATTGCCTGAACTGACACAGACCGGCAGTCGCATACTGGCGTGCCATAATGATCCCCTGCATGACACCGGTTTTATCCGTGCGCTCATGGCCGAAGAGTGCCCGCAGTTCGCCTTGCGTGAGCGGCTGGCTAACCCCGACGACTTTCCCGAGCAGGAGCCTGAACGGGCTCTCAAGGTATTGCTATTTGAGCGTGAGGCCTGATGGACATTATCTGCCTTGATTTTGAGGCCAGCGGGCTGAGTCCGCGTTCGTACCCGATTGAAGTGGCCTGGCGTGATGCGGGGAGCGGTGCGCAGGATAGTTTTCTGATTGATCCGCAGACCGTGCCCAACTGGACGCACTGGGATGAGGTTGCGCAGGGCGTACATGGCCTCTCTCGCGAAGAGTTGCATGCTAAGGGCATCAGTGCCGCGGCGGCCTGCTGGCGGCTGAACAAGGCGCTGGAAGGCAAGACCGTTTATTGCGATGCGCTGGAGTTCGATTATTTCTGGTTGCGGCGACTGTATGATGCGGCGCAGATGCGCCGCTTATTCCTCATTGAGGGGCTGGAGGTGCTGCTAGACGCCCATCAGCGTAAGCGATTTGTCAGTGCCATGGAGTCTCAGGAGCGTAACCACCGCGCGCTGGATGATGTGGCAGATTTGATCAAGGCGCTTGATTACGCCTTTCAGGCTTCCTGAGTCATTACCCTGGGATAGCACAGCATTGGCGGGGTTAAGGCCCGCCAGTGCTGATGGGTGTTTCCGTCGCCTCAGGTGTTTAGCGTCAGCGCTTCGATCTGGCTGCGGATAGCATCGTACTGACCGGTTTCCTCTGGCATGAAGTACAGCTTGTAGTAGCCGCGATCCACCAGGCGACCCTTGCTGCCCTGGATTGTTTCCTTGTATGTGGCATACAGGTAACTCATCTGCAAATGAATAACCCGGGTATTTGGCTGCACCGTAAAGGGGTGGTTTTCCAGGTCGTAACGGGTCTTGGATTCCTTGATGGAGTAAAACGATACTTCAGCGACGTGATTCAGGTTGATCAGGAAGTTGGAGCTGACGGGAACTAGGCGCTGCTTTTCCAGCCCATTGTGTTCCATGTAGATGCCGCTGTTCTTGTTGATCTTGATAAACATGACTGACGAACCTCTGCGTGTTTTTCGACTGTGAACGACAATAAGACAATTTGATTATAGCTGTGTGACAGCTTAGCAGGTTGTTGAAAGAATTGGTTTTTTTGCAACAAGTCAGCTATTTCTGCGGCATTGGCGTGGTTCCAGTGGCACGTTTGCCTGTCGCAGGTGCCAGCGCCGCCCATCCCATGCAAAGCACTGCAGGCAGCTGTAATCCAGCTTGACCGGCGCCTTGGCGCGCATGTCCCATTGGCAGGCGTTGGCGAGCAGTGCCCGTATCACACCCTTGTGGCACACGGCGCCGGCGCGCTTGATTCCCTGTAGTCGCAGTGATTCTGCCCAGTCGCTGAGACGTTGTTGTACCTGGCGCGGCGACTCTCCGCCTGGCGGGCACAGGTCCAGCCCCATTGATTCCATCGCATTCATGCCATTCGGGTCACTCCGTCGCAGATCCGTTATGCGTTGACCTTCCCAGTCGCCCCAGTCCATTTCGATCAGCGCAGGCGCCTGGCGTGCGTCCAGCCCCAGCAGCTGTGCTGTTTCCAGTGCGCGGACAAGTGGGCTGCTATACCAGTTGATGTCCGCAAGGCTCTCGGGCACCTCGAGGGTCAGCAGTTGATGCCGGCTTTCTGGCCGTAGCGGCTCATCATGCTGCCCCTGGATCCGTTTCTGTCGGTTCCATTCGGTGGGGCCGTGGCGCAGGCAAATCAGTTCAAGCATGGGGCAGAAACTCCCTGTGCGCGCGCAGGTGTCTCTGGCGCTTGCGCCGTCTGCATGGGGTTGGCACCTCAGGCATGGATTAAGGGTTCCAGTTGATTGCGTAATACCGAGGCTGCGGCCTGGAGTGAATGCTGCTGGTAAACCTGTACCAGGCTCGCCTCGCGCCACTGCTGGCGCTGTACCGGCCGTGCCAGCGCCTGGTCCACGGCGTGGGCGAGAGCGTCCGGGTCCCGGGCGGGTACCAGCTGGCCGGTCTGGTTGTGATGCACGACGGCGGCAACCCCCCGTTCGTTGCCGGCAATGACCGGCAGGCCCTGGGCCTGGGCTTCCAGCAGTGCCATGCCGAAGGCTTCGTTGACCGCCGGCCAGACCATCAGGTCTGCTGCCTGCAACAGGGGTGTCAGTTCGATCGGCGCGAGCTGGCCCAAAAACCGCACACGCGGATCCTGTCCAAAGGCGGCCCTGATTTCCTCCCGGGCGCTACCGTCACCGATAATCAGCAGTTGGCAGTCGCTGCGCAGCTGTTCAAGACTGGCCGCCAGTACGCGGTACGACGCCAGCTTGTCGCCGGGGCGCATCATGGCGACGCTGATCAGCCAGGGCTTGTTGGCAGTCAGGCGCCAGCGTCGGGCGAGAGAAGGTTTGTCTGCGCCCGTCGCGGGCTGGGTGGCGAGATCAATAAAGGGTGCCAGGCTGACAATGGGCGCGCCCGGACCAAGGCAGGACCTGACACCCTCGATATCGGTGGGGTTAAAGGTAAAGATGCGCTGTGCCAGGTGCAGCGCGTCGCCGACGCTGCGGTGCGACAGAGCCCAGGGGCCGCTGGCGCGGCTTGCGGCCCAGGAGGCTTCGGCACAGACATAGGGAATACCGAGCCGGCGGCACACGACGGGGCCAACCCAGTCGGGTGCCTTGTAGTACAGGTGATAGGTAAACCAGAGTCTGGGCTGCCATTGCAGGCGTTGCCAATGGCGGATCAGCCGTGTTGCCAGCCGCTCGCCGAGTTGCGCCATGCGCGCCTGGCGCGCGGCATCGCCGCGGGCATCACGGCTGCGCAGTGTGCTGGCCAGGCGCACATCAAAACCCGCCTCGCTCAGTGCGTCCATCAGTAACCGGGCCAGCAGTCGGTCACCCGACGGGTTGGGGTGGCTCGGGGCCTTGAGGGGGGCATAGAAGGCGACAGGCGCGGACATGAGGCGTTCAGTGCTCGCAGTGACAGTGCCGGGCGGCGGTGGAGTTGACTGCTGTTTCGCCGGCCGGCGCCGGCAGGTCAAACAGTTCGGCCAGCTGATCAATGCCGCGTTCAACATCGAAGACCCGCTGTACGCGCTGCTGGCCGGCCTGGCCCAGGGTGGTGCGCAGCGCAGGGTCGTGCAGAAGGCGTTGCAGTGCCGCTGTCAGCCCCGTTGCATCGCCGGGCTCCACCAGCCAGCCGGTGCGCTGGTGCTCAATCAGCTCGGGGATGCCGGAAATGCTGGTGCTCAGGCAGCACAATCCCTGACTCTGGGCTTCCATCAACACGTTGGGCAGGCCGTCGCGATCGCCATCATCGACGATCTTGCTGGCCAGTACGAAGAGATCCGAGGTGCGGTAGCTTTCCAGTACCTGTTTTTGCGGCAGGGCGCCGAGCCACTGGATACGCTGGTCTATGCCCAGTGCCTGTGCCTGCTGCTTGAGTCCGCCGAGCAGGGGACCGCCACCGATATGGGTCAGCTGCCAGGCGCATTCAGCCGGCAGTGCTGCCAGTGCGTTGAGCAGGTCGTCGTAGCCTTTCTTGGCGACGGCGCGACCCACCGATATCAGCCGTACCGGGTCCTGTGCCTGGCGGGCGTCACGCGACTGGGGCATGCTGGGCGGGGCCGAAAAGCGCCGAAAATCCAGCCCGTGATAGACCAGGTGTACCCTGGAAGGGTCAGCGGCAAGGCTCTGCAGGTAGTCGTGATTGGCGCCGGTGCAGGTGGCGAGCCAGGAGAGCTCGGCGAGTTTTTCGCGCAGCTCCCAGGGTTCGCTGGTCCAGATGTCCTTGGCGTGGGCCGATGCGCTCCAGGGCAGTCCGGTCAGCAGGGCGCAATAGCGCGTTACCGAGGCGGGTGTATGCAGAAAATGGGCGTAGAGCTGCTCGGTGCCCGGTGGCAGTTCTGCCGCCAGCACCATGGCCTGGCCCAGCCGGCGCACGCGGTTGCGGCTGCAATCGCGCTTGAGGTCCTGCCACCAGTGCTGCAGGCAGGTGCGGTATCCAGGCAGGCGGCGGGCTTTCCACCACCCCTTGAGTACGCGCAAGGGTTCCTGGTGCAGGTATTCGGGAAGGTAGAGCACCGGCGCCTGGATCTCGTCGTGTATCGGGTGAGTGGCCTTGTCGGTCGGGTGGCGCAGTGATGCCAGGGTAATATGCAGGCCCCGCTGCTCCAGTGCGCGTATTTCCTGGGCGATAAAGGTTTCCGACAGGCGTGGGTAGCCTTTCAGCACGAGGGTAATCTGTCGGCTCAAATTGTACTCCTTCAGGGCCGTGATCAGGGGTCAGACCGTCAGCAGGCGGGGTCCTTCGATCCAGCTGACCAGTTGCGTTGCCGATAATGTGCGGGTCAGTTGCTCAAGGAACGCCCAGCATTCCTGGTCATGATCCAGGTGATGCGTCATCAGGCCGCAGGGTTCGCTCGCATCGACCTGGCCGAGCCTGCGCGCTTCCAGGTTGGCGATAATGCGGTTCAGCACCTGCTCGGTACCGGCGAAGCGGCGTGCGCGCCAGTCGATAATGTCGATATGTACATTGATCTGCGCAGGGCCCACAGGTTCAGTCTCCCGAGGCCCCAGTACGGACAGGCGCCGATAGCCCAGCGCTGGCAGCAGGGGGAGCAGGTCGGTATCGATGCGGTTCCAGGGCGGGACCAGTATATCCAGTGCCTGGGCGCCAAATTGCTGTGTCAGGCGCGCCCGGCCGAGCTGCAGCTGGTGCAGGATTTCAGCCCGTGGCCGTGGGCCGCCCAGCTCACGCTTGCGCTCTCCAGGGGCGGCGTAGGGCCGGTGGTCGTAGCCGTGCTGCAGTACCCAGATACGGGGCTCCGCCGCCAGGCGTTGGGCGAGTGCCGATGTGCACAGGGCTGGAATCACGGCAAGACACAGGTCGATATCCTGACGCTGGGTGATGTCGATGAGCTGATCGAGGGCGGCGCTGGGCGCGACTGCATCGTCGTCGCGCCACCAGAAGGTCGCGGGCTCAGGCCAGCGTTCCAGTTCCTGCTGAAGTCGTTGCCAGGGTGTCATGCGCGCGGACCTTGCAGCAGTCCGAGCAGGTCGGCGGCGGCGTCGCGAGCGCCATCAAGGCGCAGCCTGGGTGGCTCCTGTGTGCTGTTGCTCTGCTGCAGTGCCTTGAGTGCGGCACGGCTGAGGCTCTGTGCGCAGAGGTCCGTTTCGTTGGCGATGCTGACGCGCCCGGCGCCGGCCAGCTGCTCTGCGCGGCTGATTTGTTCGGTTTCGCCACTGCCAATGTAAGGTACAACGACCGCCGGCACCTGGCTGACCAGCAGGTCCATGACCGTGTTGTAGCCGGCCTGGGAGATGGACAGCTCGGCGCCTGCCAGGCGGCTGACGAAGTCGTCACAAAAACGAATCAGCTGCAGCTCGGGCCCGTGCAATGAGTGCTGCAGCCGGTCGAAATCCGTCTGGGGCAGGTTGGGGCCCGCGATCAGGGTCCAGGGGCGCTTCGGCAGCAGGCCGGTACGCTGTGCCTCAATGGCGGCCTCCAGCAGGCGCAGGCCGACGGCCCCGCCACCGGCCGAGACGATGACGCCGTGCCGTGGTTTTGGCCCGGGCGCCGCAGGGGCAATGTAGCCGGTGTAGTGCAACCGCTGAGCGAGCCGGGGCGTCAGCCGGTAGCTGGCATCCAGGGGTGCGAAGCGCGGATCGCCATGGGCCCAGACCCGGCTGTAATATGTCTCGATCAGCTGCAGTGTTTCCAGCTCCCGCTCCGGGCTGCGCTGTTGCACGATATCGCGCAGCGAGCACACGAGCTGCGGGCGCGGCGTTTGCTGTCGTGCCCAGTCGAGTAGCGGGCGCAGTTCGAACCGCATCTGGCGCCGACCGAAGGGATACAGCTCGGTAATAATGGCATCGGGCCGAATCTGGGCCGCCAGCGCCAGCAGCTGGTCCCGGCGGCTGTGGCGCATCGTATCGCTGAGCGGGTTGCCTGACGCGTCCACCAGGGTGTTAAAGTTCGCATCCTGTGCTCGTATGGCGCTCAGGTAGTGGCACCGGGCGCCCGGAAAGGTGATCGAGGGGACTGGGTCGCCACCAAGCACCATCTGCACGTCAAGGCCCGCCTCGACCAGGCCTTCGCAGAGCAGGGCTGCGCGGCGCAAATGGCCGACACCCAGAAGATGCTGCACATAAAACAGTACGCGCGCGGGTGTGGTGTTCGGCGGGCTCATTGCGGCACCTGGCCGAACAGCTCGCCTATGCGTTCAGTGACGCTATCAAGCCCACCAAGCCACTCGGCCTTGTCGACGACGTTTGGGGGTGGCTGCAACGGTAGCTGCTGCAGGGCTTGCACCATCTCGGCGGTGGTGCGATCGCCGTCGGCATCCACCATGCTGATCAGGTTCAGGGCGGCGGCATTCTGTGCCCGGATCAGCTGCTCCTTGCGAGGAAAGCTGCGGGGCAGGATCAGCGCCGGGCGATTGAGGGAGAGGATTTCGCAGAAGGTGTTATAACCGCCCATGGCGACGACGGCACTGGCGTTGGCCATGAGCCGCTCCAGCTGCGCATCGAAGGTGATCATGTCCACGTTTTTCAGTGTCTCGGCGCGCTGCAGAAACTGCTGGCGTTCCGCCTGGGGCATAAAGGGGCCAAGCACAAACAGCGCCCGCCAGGGCAGTTGCGCACCGGATTCGTAGGCCCGCAGTACCCAGTCAGTCATCTCGATACCGTCGCCTCCGCCGCCGGGTGTCACCAGGATGTAGGGCGGTTCGGGGGCTGTATAGTCGACGGTGTTGGCGAACTCGGGGATTTCGCGGCGCAGATAGCCGGTGTAGCGCATCCCCGCCAGGGTGTCCGCATCGATTGGCAGGCCGCGCAGCGGGTTGCCCATGGCGCGGGGGCCATATACCCAGAGTTCGTCATACAGGCGCTCCAGTTCGCCAAAAACGCCCTTGGTGTGCCACTCGGCGGCCAGCAGGTCTGGCGCGTCCATGACGTCGCGCAGGCCCAGAATGGTCCGGGTCGGCGTGTCCTTGAGCATTTCCAGCGTGGCATGCACTTCGCCCTTCAGCCCCAACGGTTCCTTGTCGACCAGGAATATGTCCGGGGCGAAGGCCTTGGTCGTGTTCAGGATAATGCTTTCGCGCAGCGCCAGGGTATCGGCCAGGTCGATATGCAGCGCCAGGGAGGTATAGTCGCCATTGTGGAGTTTGATCACGCCGGGGATGCGGACAAAATCAACCCGGGCCTTGAAGTCGAAGCGGCCGATGATGGGCGATCCGGTCATGATCAGCACCGAGAGCCCCTTGTAGGCATCCACCATGGCATGGGCCAGTGCACGGCAGCGGCGCAGGTGGCCGAGACCGAAGGAATCGTGGCTGTAGATCAGCAAGCGACGGTTTTTCAAACTATTGCCTTATGCAACTGCGTCCATTTCTGGCGGCCATAGTAATGCACCGGCTCAGGGCTT
Organism: Marinobacterium rhizophilum DSM 18822; assembly: GCF_000378045.1. Lineage (GTDB taxonomy): Bacteria > Pseudomonadota > Gammaproteobacteria > Pseudomonadales > Balneatricaceae > Marinobacterium_A > Marinobacterium_A rhizophilum. The sequence continues at coordinate 270,596 of NZ_KB899090.1, read as the reverse complement.
GTATAGCCATGACCGGCGCGGCTATGACCTGGCTCAGGCAGATCCATCATCTTCATAGGGATTTTTGCCGTGGTCGTCGTCGATCCGATTACTGCGCAACAGGTCAGGATGCGTGGCCGCCTGGGCGGCTGCGGCGCCGACGATACTCAGGTGTGTGGCATCTTCCTGGTCGGATGTCTGCGCGGGGGGCAGGTTGTCGGGCAGCAGGACATGAACCGAACGGTGGGCGAAGCGAATGCCGTTGGCTTCCAGTGCGTCTTTCACCCGACGGTAGGCTTCGCGGCGAATGATCCACTGCTCGCCGGGTTTGCAGGTGAATTTCATGCGAAAGATCAGTGCTGATTCCTCGACCCGCATGACACCCTGGGACTTGAGTGGCAGCAGTATCTGTGGGCCCATTTCGGCGTCGTTGAGCATTTCCTGACCCACTTTTTTAATGATCTTGCGTACCTGCTCGATATCAGTGTCGTAGGGCAGGCGGAACTCGAGCTTCATGGTGACCCAGTCCCGTGACAGGTTCTTGACCGTGGCGATCTCGCTGTAGGGGATGGTCTGGACTGCGCCGAGGTGGTGACGCAGGCGCATGGAGCGCAGTGAGATCTGCTCGACGGTGCCGCGCAGGCCTGCGGCCTCGATGTACTCGCCGCGGCGAAAGGCATCATCCAGCAGGAAGAAGATGCCGGACAGTATGTCCTGCACCAGCTTCTGGGCACCGAACCCGATGGCGATACCTACTACGCCGGCCCCGGCGAGCAGGGGGCCGATCTCAATGCCGGTGACGCTCAGTGCCATCAATGCCACCACGATGACCAGAATCACGGAGGTGAAGCTGCGCACCAGTGGCAGCAGGGTTTCAGCTCTGGAAGCGCCCTCGGCGCCACCTTCGCCTTCAAGATTGGCGATGGCGTCATTCTCCTGGGGTTCGGGCAGGCGCCGTTCAATGGCGGACTGAATCACCTGCCAGCAGGTGTAGGCCAGCAACAGGATTACCATGATGTCGATGGCAACGCTGAGGCTGCGTTGTACCAGGGTTTCCTCCAGCATCGACATGGATGAAAAGCCAAAGGTTTCACTGAGGAAGAACAGGGTTACGCCCAGCAGGATCAGGCGGCTGCCGTTCTGAATGATGCGAATAAAGCTGCGCGAGCGCTGTTCGAAGGTATGGCTTTGGAGCCATGAAAACTGGCACATGCGGGAGAGCAGGGCATGCAGCAGCCGGTCGATGAGGATAAAGCCCAGTGTCAGCCACCATACAGGCTCTACGCTGTGGGCGGTTTCATAATTGCCGATAAAAACGTGGTAGCTCCAGATACACCAGAGCAGCATCAGCCAGATCGTGGCGAGCATTGGCCAGTTCTGGCGCAGTGTCTGGCGCATGGAAGAGGCCTGATCTGCTTCGGGATCGGCAAACAGTCGGGTGATGGTGTGGCGGTGATACCAGACGAAGGCGATGGCGATTAAATTCAGCAGCAGCCCGCCCAGCGGGACGGTAATGGCCGACAGAATGGGTTCAATGCCGTGATGGTAGACCAGCGCCAGGCCATTTTGAACGATGACATAGGTGATGGCGAAACCAATGACCCAGTGGTGCATGTCCTGGGCCTTTTCGCACTCCATTCGAAATGGGCGGATACCGCGGGCATAGGGTGCAAACAGCGAGCGCGACAGGATACTGACCAGGCGGATGATGCTGACTGCAATCAGCAGGGCCATCAGTGTCGGACGCAAGCCGGTGCCGGGGTCGTAGGCCAGCACCGGCAGCGCGAGTGCGCCGAGCACAAAGGCGCCAAGGCGCACCAGGTTCAGTGCGGACTGCAGCAGCAGATAGCCCACGCTGGTGGACAGGTCCTGGCACACCTGGCATGAAATGTCGGCGGACATGCGCCTGAGCTTCCAGCCCAGCAGGCCTTCGGCTGCCAGCCCCGACAGGAGCATCAGCGCAAAGGCTATCATCAGGTCGCTGAAGCCGTCCCAGCCGCGCTGATCGGTCAGCGAATCCCAGAAATGCTGTTGCTGCTGTGGCCAGCGGTGCAGGCTTTGTTGCAGCAGCGTAAGACGGCTTTCGAAATCGTTGGTCGGCGCCGGCATGCTTTGCAGCACGTCGTAGGGGTTGGGTCTGCGGGCAATGCTTTGCTGCTCGAGCTGGTCAATCAGCATCTGGCGCACTTCGCCGTCGCTCATCTGCGCAACTTTGCCGGTACTGCTGAGCCGCGCCTGTTCTTCAGTCGCCGTCGCCGCCAGGCCCAGGGCGCTGAACGCCAGCAGCAGGGACGTGAGTAGCAGGTTGCGCCAGAGAAGTCGGGTCATGGTGGGTTCCAGCCTTATTGTTCTGAAGAGTCGACACTCGGGGTATTGCAAGCATGCCAGAGAATGGGGCGCGGGTCAGTCTCTGGCGCGGGGATCACGGCGTTTTTGGTGCCGGCAGCGTCGTTTGGGCCGTGCCTGTTTATTGTCGATAAAGGCGCAGGAAGTCCGCCAGGCGGTGGATGGCGTCTTCAAGCTCATCCTGGCGCGGCAGGAATACCACACGGAAGTGTTGTGTGTCGGTCATGTTAAAGCCGCTGCCCTGGACCACCAGTACTTTCTGCTGCTGCAGCAGGTCCAGCACCATCTTCTCGTCGTTGTGGATCGGATACATTTGCGGATCCAGTTTCGGGAACAGGTACATGGCGGCCTTGGGGCGAACGCAGGAAACCCCGGGGATATCGTTGATCAGGCGCCAGGCGCTATCCATCTGGTCATACAGGCGTCCGCCCGGGACCGTCAGCTCGTTGATGCTTTGGTAGCCGCCCAGCGCTGTCTGAATCGCATGTTGCGCGGGCACATTTGCGCACAGGCGCATGCTGGCCAGCATGTCCAGGCCTTCAATGTAATCCCGTGCCAGGTGCTTGGGTCCGCTGACAATCAGCCAGCCGGAGCGAAAGCCAGCCGCACGGTAGGTCTTGGACAGACCGTTGAAGGTAATGCACAGCACGTCGTCGGCCAGGGAGGCGAGGGATGTGTGTTCGTGACCGTCGTACAGGATTTTGTCGTATATCTCATCGGCAAAGAGGATCAGGTCGTGCTCGCGGGCCAGGTCGATGATCTGTTGCAGCAGCTCCAGCGGGTAGAGCGCGCCGGTGGGGTTGTTGGGGTTTATCACCACAATACCCTTGGTACGCTCGGTAATCTTGCTGCGCATGTCGTCGATATCCGGGAACCAGTCGGCCTGCTCGTCACAGACGTAGTGGACCGGATTGCCGCCGGACAGGCTCACCGCTGCAGTCCACAGAGGATAATCGGGCGAAGGGATCAGCATTTCATCGTTATCGTTGAGCAGCCCCTGCATGGCCATGACAATCAGCTCGGATACGCCATTGCCGATGTAGATGTCCTCAATGGTGACGTGGCGAATGCCCTTGCGCTGGGTTTCCTGCATGACGGCCTTGCGCGCCGAAAAGAGCCCCTTGGAGTCGCAGTAGCCCTGTGCCGTTGGCAGGTTGTGAATGACGTCCTGCACGATTTCTTCCGGGGCTTCAAAGCCCCAGGGGGCAGGGTTGCCGATATTCAGCTTTAAGATGCGGTGGCCTTCTTCTTCAAGTCGCTTGGCCTCTTGCAGGACAGGGCCGCGGATGTCGTAGCAGACGTTGATCAGCTTGTTCGATTTTCTGATTACTGGCATGGTTGCAACCCTAAACTCCATTGCAGTTGCGATTGATTCGAGGCACTGCGACTGGCTGGACTCTATTTGGCGAAGTGCCTGTGTCCATTGGCGAAAAAGGGATAAATCATACGTCTTTTTGCAATGCAAAAGAATATGCGGCCACAGAATAGCGCCGGGCTATCCGTGCATTGCAGACAGGCATGCAAGATCAGGAGTGTAACAAGCGACGATGAAGTCTTTTCAGTGGCTGTACGAACATGTGGTTGAGCATCGCGCCGGGGAAAATATCGAGGCGCTGTTGCCGCAGCCACTGAGTACCTCGCAGCTGGCAGCTGTAGCCGATGACCGGCTGTTCTCGGACCTGTGCCGGCGGGTGTTTCGCGCAGGCTTAAAGCACTCGCTGGTGGATGCGCGCTGGCCGGCGTTCGAAGAGGCATTCTGGGGCTTTGATGCGCACAAGGTGGCGCTGATGTCGGACGAGCAGCTTGAGCGGTTGATGCACAATGACAAGCTGATCCGGCATTGGGGGAAGCTCAAGTCGGTCCGTGCCAATGCCTTTATGGTGACGGAGCTGGCAGCAATGCACGGCAGCTTTGCGCGTTTCCTGGCGGACTGGCCGCAGGATGATATTGTCGGGCTCTGGCTGTTGCTGAAAAAGCAGGGCGCGCAACTCGGCGGCAATTCGGGCCCAGCATTTCTCCGTATGGTGGGCAAGGACACCTTCATGCTGACTGACGATGTGGTTGCCGCCCTGATTGCTCAGGGGGTGGTGGACAAAAGACCGACGGCCCAGCGCGATCTGCGCCTGGTGCAGCAGGCCTTTAATCAGTGGCATGAAGAGTCGGGGCGACCGCTCTGTCAGATCAGCCGACTGCTAGCCATGACCGTCGGCTGGTAAGGCGCTGGCGCTTAACGCTGCTGGTTTATGAAATTCAGCAGCCTGGGATCGTTGAATGCACGGCTGAGGGTGTCGCTTGCCAGCAGGTTGAACAGAGTCTGATTCTTGGCCTCCGAGGGCGCAAGTGGAGACTGGTAGCGTTGTTCGGACTGGTATTTCCCAGTGAACGTGCGGCCGTTCATTTGCGCGACAAGCCGCAACTTCATCCGCAGGCGTACCTGTTGTTGAGTGCCCTGATGGCTGGCCTTGTAGGTCAGGTCGTCGAGCAGCAGCGTGAGCTTGAGTGTGTCACGCTGGCCGGTGCCAGCACCAAACCGATATACGCCCATCTGGCGCAGGCCCTGCTGTGCGCTGTTTAGCAGGGTGTAGCGCGCGTCCCGCGCCAGCGTGATAAACGCATTCTGTTCAAAACGCGATATGCGATGGCCAATGATTGGGGATTTGCGCAGGTCTTTTGCGTCCAGTTCGACCTGAATGCCGCCGGGCAGGCGCTGCTGCGCATCGATCTGGGGCTGCAGTTCAATCTGTTGTGGGCTCAGACTGGTGCAGCCGGTCACGAGAATGACAAGCAGGCAGAAAAAAAGCTGTTTGCAGCGGGGCATTATTTACTCCTGATCCTGAATAGTGTCTGGCTGCAGGCCGTCGATGAACGCTGCCAGATTGTCTGCGATCTTGCGAAGTGGTTTCTTGCCGGGCGCTTCGAGCCAGATGGTGCCATCACTGTTGTCCAGGCTGATGAACATGTCGTCAGGTTCGGTGCAGGCAAAGAATAGCGTGAGCGGCTGCTTGCTGCGGGCTTTCATCAGGGCGTGCCCGAGCAGGTTGCTGCGCAACCGCTCGCCATCTTCAGGGTTCCATAATTGCAGCAGGGAAAGTCGGCCGCACTGGTGGTGGGCAGGTAGCGGGTCGGACCAATAGCGGCTGTAGTATGTGATGATGTCCGGATGAATCGGCAGTTCCAGCGCCTGCCCGATTCGCTCGAAAAGGTCGCTGGGGCTTGACTGGCGCACGGGGCGCCACTGTGTCGGTTCGCCTGCTGCGGCATCGTCGACGTAGCAGGCCGAGTACCAATTTTCGTCGAAGGGGGTGAGGGGTAATCTGCCGGCGTGTTCTAGCTGGTATTCAAGCGCGCGATCAATGTAGCGATCAAGTGCCTGGGCGGTGCTGGCGCTGTGAGTCATTGCGTCACTCGGATCCGGATGAAATGTGGGTCTTGAGTGCAGTGCGCACTCCTCTAAAGTGCGGCTTACTCTATCTGTATCAGATTTGATTGTGCAAGGGCAGGAAGGTCAGCTGAATGCGAGGTTAGCATGCCAGGGCCAGAGTGTTCATTGATGGAGTGCGGAATGGCCTGGGGCTGAGTCTCAGTCTGGCGGACGTAAATTAAAGCTGATGCCTGGATATGCTTTTTTGTATGAAAAGTGTTCAGCATGAAAATGACTTAAAAAAAATGCCGCTAAACGTTTGACAGCACTCGAAAAATCATTAGAATTCGCACTCCGTTCTGAGGCAACAGCTTGTTTGGAACGGTTGATTTGAGGGGTGGTTGATGTGTAATCTTCCCTCGGTCAGGCTGCGGAGTGGTAGTTCAGTTGGTTAGAATACCTGCCTGTCACGCAGGGGGTCGCGGGTTCGAGTCCCGTCCATTCCGCCACTTTTCTGAAGTGGTAAAGTATGAAGGTAAGACTTCGTTTCAAAGTGCTGAGGCGTCGTATTAACAGCCAGCGTTATGGGCGAATAGCTCAGTTGGGAGAGCGTCTGCCTTACAAGCAGAGGGTCGGGGGTTCGAACCCCTCTTCGCCCACCATAACGGAGTGGTAGTTCAGTTGGTTAGAATACCTGCCTGTCACGCAGGGGGTCGCGGGTTCGAGTCCCGTCCATTCCGCCACTTTTTTAAGTGGAAAGGTAAGACTTCGTTTCAAAGTGCTGAAGCGTCGTATTAGCAGCCAGCGTTATGGGCGAATAGCTCAGTTGGGAGAGCGTCTGCCTTACAAGCAGAGGGTCGGGGGTTCGAACCCCTCTTCGCCCACCATAACGGAGCGGTAGTTCAGTTGGTTAGAATACCTGCCTGTCACGCAGGGGGTCGCGGGTTCGAGTCCCGTCCGTTCCGCCACTTGCTTTGTGTGAGTGGATAGCTAGAAAATTGGTGTTGGGGTCACAGGTTGGAAATCTGCCTGTCAGCTTATCACAGGTGCGGTCGGGGATTCAGTCCCGTCCATTCCACCACTTTTTAAGTGGACTTCGTTTCAAAGTGCTGAAACGTCGTATTAACAGCCAGCGTTATGGGCGAATAGCTCAGTTGGGAGAGCGTCTGCCTTACAAGCAGAGGGTCGGGGGTTCGAACCCCTCTTCGCCCACCATAACGGAGCGGTAGTTCAGTTGGTTAGAATACCTGCCTGTCACGCAGGGGGTCGCGGGTTCGAGTCCCGTCCGTTCCGCCACTTCTTTGAAGTGGCTTTTTTTTGCCTGTTTTTTGATGTGCTCGCTGGCGGCGGGTGCTTTTCCTGTCTGCGCGGCGTGTGTCTTTCCCGCTATCCACATTCCCGTCGTTGTCCGTCTGGACGCGTCTTTGGCGTGCTCTGCGCTTGTGCCGTCCTGTATGAATAGGCAGGAAGTATCTGATCTGTTAGCGTGAGCGCCCATGAGCAATCGTCGTTTTAATCCCTTTGAAAGTACTGCCAGGCCTGCGTTGCAACTGTTGCAGCTGGATCTGTATCGTCGTGCGGGTATAGAGGTCTGGATACTGCGCCTCGACAAGGTGCATCCCCTTATCAGTGGCAACAAGTGGTACAAGCTTAAATATACGCTGCAGGATCTGGTGAGGCGGGGAGAGAAGCGCGTGCTCACCTTTGGCGGAGCCTATTCAAATCATGTGCATGCGCTTGCATTTGCCGGCCAAGCGATGGGCATCGAGACGATCGGTGTCATTCGAGGTGAGCCCGCCTATGCTGCAAATCCGACCCTGACGGATGCCAGAAGCTGGGGTATGAAGCTCGAATTCGTTGATCGGGCAACCTACCGGAGCAGACGCGATCCTGATTTTGAGCTGCAATTGCACAGGCGTTTTGGTGATTTTGGGCTTGTTGCCGAAGGGGGCTTCGGTCCGCTGGGGCTGTTGGGTTGTCGTGAAATTATTGCAGGCCTTGATGGGGTTGCTGGGTTTGACTTGATCTGTGTGGCGGCTGGTACCGGGGGGACCCTGGCCGGGCTGCTTGCGGCCAAACCTGTTTCGAGTCGTCTGCTGGGTTTTTCGGCGCTTAAGGGCGGTGACTTTCTTAGTCAGGATATCATCACCTTGCTGCAGCAGGCCGGTGAGGCGGATCCCGGTGGCTGGACACTGCAGCTGGATGCCCACTGTGGCGGCTATGCTCGCACAACACCCCTGCTGGCGGCGTTCATGGCGGCTTTTCGGCAGAAGACCGGTGTGACGCTGGATCCTGTGTACACGGGCAAGATGCTGCTGCGCTTCAATCAGATGGTGGCTGACGGGGAGGTTGTCCCGGGTTCCCGAGTGCTGTTAATCCATAGCGGTGGGCTGCAAGGGCTTAGAGGAATGGAAAAAACATTGTACGATCAAGAGCATGCTCACCGTGGCGGGCTGCCGCTTTGAACGATCAGGTTAACAACAGGATGGTTAGATGGACGATTTTCGAAATGTAGGCTTGATCGGGCGCCTTGGCAGCAAGTCGGTAATTGATACGCTTAAGCAGCTGATTCGCTTTCTGAATGACCGCGGTCTCAATACGGTATTGGATGAGCGTATTTCCGATACGATACCGGGGCACGGCCAGCAGACCTGCAAACAGAAAATGATGGGCGAGATCTGCGACCTGGTCATTGTTGTTGGTGGTGATGGCAGCCTGTTGGGCGCGGCGCGGGCATTGTCGCCTTCCCATGTGCCGGTTCTGGGCGTTAACCGCGGTAATCTGGGATTTCTCACCGATATATCGCCGGCCGATATAGAGGCGAAGGTCGCCGAGGTGCTGGATGGCAAGTACACGGTAGAGAGTCGCTTTCTGCTCGACATGGTCGTTAAGCGCGAGGGGGAGCCGATCGGGGAGGGGACGGCCCTGAACGATATAGTGCTGCACCCCGGTAAGGCGACGCGCATGATTCAATTCGAGTTGTTCATCGAGGGGCAGTTTGTTTACACGCAGCGTTCCGATGGTCTGATTGTGGCGACGCCCACCGGATCTACTGCCTATTCGCTGTCCGGTGGAGGCCCGATCATGTCGCCCAAGCTGGATGCGGTGGTGCTGGTGCCCATGTTCCCTCACACGTTGTCCAGCCGTCCAATCGTGGTGGATGGCAACAGTGAACTCAAATTGGTGATCAGTGAGAATAACAAAACGTACCCTACTGTATCCTGTGACGGTCAGCTAAGTTTCAGCCTGGCACCAGGCGATGTGATCACCATTCACAAGAAGCCGCACAAGCTCAAGTTGCTGCATCCGCTCAATTATGATTTTTACCGTACCTGTCGCGAAAAGCTCGGGTGGGGGACAAGGTTGGGAGGTTGATGTGCAAAATGTAAAGGGCTTTGACCTCATTGGCGATGTGCACGGCTGTGCGGCCAGTTTGGCTCTGCTGCTGGAGCGCCTCGGTTATCGTCTCCAGCGGGGCATTTATCGCCATCCTGATCGTCAGGCACTGTTTGTTGGCGATATTATCGACCGGGGGCCGCGCATCCGTGAGTCGCTTCACCTGGTGCGTGATATGGTCGAGGCAGACAGCGCTCAGGTGGTGATGGGGAATCATGAGTATAACTTTCTCTGCTATAGCACGCCGGGGCGTCCGGGTTCCGGTCTCGAGTATTTGCGTTCCCATACGCCGCGCCATCATCGAGTGCTGAAGGAAACCCTGGAGGCCTTTGAGCGCCACCCGCAGGAGCTGCATGATTTTCTTGTCTGGATTCGGGATATGCCGATCTTTCTGGAGTTCGAGCATTTTCGAATGATTCACGCCTGCTGGCCCCATGCCTTGCTCGAACGCTTTTCGCGTGAGTACGGAGGAAACCGTATCAGCGAGGCGTTTTTGCATCGCTCGGTCGAGCCGGGCCGGTTCGAGTGTGAATTGATGGATCGTGCGCTGCGTGGTACCCAGATGAAGTTGCCAGACGGGGCGGTTATCACCAGCAAGGATGGCTATCAGCGACGCTATTTTCGTACCAAGTTCTGGGTCGAGTCGGCCAAGTATTACGGTGATATTGTGTTTCAGCCCGACCCGCTGCCGGAGTCGATCGCCCGTATGAAGCTGACTGCGCAAGACCGTACGCAGCTGCTGCATTATGGTGAGGATGAGAAACCGCTGTTCGTGGGGCATTATTGGCGCGATGGCGAGCCTGCCCCCATTACCCCCAATATTGCCTGCATTGACTACAGCGCGGTCAAGTTTGGCAAGCTGGTCGCTTACCGTTATGACCATGAACCCCGTATTGATCCTGCCAAGTTTGTCTGGGTCGATGTTGGGCGTGAATTACGTGAGCCGACAGAGGATAAATCACAGTGATCAAGGTGCTGGAAGTGCCTCTGGCCCAGGATTTGAGGGGCTTTACCGAGTGTCTTTGGCAGCAGCGTGTGCCCCATCGGGTGGTGGAGCGGGGAGCGGTGCAGGAGTTGTGGATATCCAGTCAGGTGGATGCTCAGCAGGTGCTGGCGCTTTACCAGTTGTGGCGAGAGGGGGCCGACTTGAGTGTGCTCAAGGCGCCACGGGCGCGTTCCGCCGGGCTCTTGAATGTGACCGCGCTTCGTCAGGCCTGGCTCACTGTACTGCTGATCATCGGCAGTGTGCTGGTGTCGCTGCTGGTGGGTTTTGGCGACAATATCGACTGGATGCGCCGTTTCGCCCTGGTGGATTTCCAGGTGCGTGGCGACAGTGTTTATTACGCAGGCCTTGAAGCCACCCTGGCAGCGGGGCAGTTTTGGCGCCTGTTTACACCGGCGCTGATGCATTTCAGCTTGCCACATATTCTGTTCAATCTGCTCTGGGTGTGGGTGGCTGGGCGTGGTATCGAGTATCTGCATGGCCGCTGGGTGCTGCTGGGGCTGGTCATGTTTTCGGCGCTTGTGTCAAATCTGGCCCAGTTCTGGGTCAGTGGCCCGATGTTCGGTGGCATGTCGGGCGTGGTCTTTGCGTTACTGGGCTATGCCTGGTTGTGGGACAAGCGAGCAGGCCGGCCTGCTATCGGACTGCCGCCTGCGCTGATGGGGCTGATGGTGCTGTGGCTGGTACTGGGGTTTACCGGTGTACTTGAATATATCGGTGTGGGTGCCATCGCCAATACGGCTCATCTGGCTGGGCTGGTAGCGGGGCTGCTGTGGGCCTGGTGGCGCAGCCTGTTTGCCGTCAGGCACTGAGACTCAATAGGTGGCGATCCTGTTGCGCGATGTGGGGCTTTTCTTGCGCTCCACGGTGTCTAGACGGTTCAGCCCCGGCGGTACACTCTGGTACACTGCGTGCGAATCAAGTGCGCAGGCCATCTGGCTGATGGTCAGAGAGTGTGGAGTGTAGTGAATGAATTACGAACAGCTAATTGAATCCATGACCCCCGAAATGCATCGCTCGCTCAAACTGGCGGTGGAAATCGGAAAGTGGCCCAACGGTGAGCGCCTGAGCGACGAGCAGCGTACCCTGTGCCTGCGCGCTGTTATCGCCTATGACCAGAGTCGGCTGCCCGAGTCACAGCGCACCGGATATATTGATCGCTCAAAGCCCGATGGCACGCAGCATGGCAGCGATCCGCTGCAGCCTCAGCCCCTCAAAATTCTCAACTAGGCTCTAATTTTTCATGCAAGTACTGGCACAGGGCGAGCTGCGCAAAATGCGTACCGAGCTGACCGACGGCAAGGCGCACTATCAACTGGTCTGTGGCGAGCAGCAACTACCGCTCAATGCGCTTCTTGGGCAGCGAATCGGCATTCGCTACAGCGGCGCGATTAAATGTCTGCATTGCGGCAGAAAAACCAAGAAAAGTTTCGCTCAGGGGTATTGCTACCCCTGCTTTACCAAGCTGCCCGAGTGTGACAGCTGCATCATGAGCCCGGAAAAGTGTCACTTTCACCTGGGCACCTGTCGCGACCCCGCCTGGGGCGAGCAGTTCTGTTTCCAGACTCATATCGTCTATCTGGCCAATTCATCCGGTATCAAGGTCGGCATAACCCGCGCGACTCAGGTGCCCACGCGCTGGATTGATCAGGGCGCAGTGCAGGCGCTGCCGATTCTGCGGGTCGACTCGCGTCTGCAATCGGGTGTGGTTGAGCATTTGTTCAAGGATCAGGTGGCGGACAAAACCAACTGGCGCACGATGCTCAAGGGTGGCATTGCGCCGCTGGACCTGAAGGTCGAGCGCGATCGGCTGTTTGAAGGCAGTGCCCGGGGTCTGGCGGAGCTGGAGCAGCGCTTCGGGCTGCAGGCTCTGCAGCGCCTGAACGCCGACGAAGTGTCGATCGAGTATCCCGTATTGAACTATCCGCTCAAGGTCAGCTCTCTTAACCTGGATAAAACACCTGAAATCAGCGGGCAGCTCTTGGGTATCAAGGGGCAGTATCTGATACTGGACACCGGCGTGATCAACTTACGCAAATACACCTCCTACGAGGTGGAATTTTGTTCCGAATAGGATAAGGCAGGTATGGCAGAACAACCGCAGGCAATTTATCTGAAGGATTATCAGGTTCCGGCGTACCTGATTGATACAACCGATTTGCGTTTTGAGCTGGAGGATGAGCAGACGCTGGTGCACTCGGTGCTCAGAGTACGGCGCAACCCCGAGGCTTCGCCAGCACAGGCGGCGCTGGAACTGCACGGGCACGAAAGCCTGGAGCTGTGCAGGCTGTCCATCGATGGACAGGAGCTGGCAGCGGGCGACTACCGCCGCGAAGACGAACTGCTGACGATTATGCAGGTGCCCGAAGCCTTTGTGCTGGAGTGCACAACACGCATCCATCCGCAGGACAATACTGCGCTGGAAGGACTGTACCTGTCCGGTGGGATGTACTGTACCCAGTGTGAGGCCGAAGGCTTTCGGCGTATCACTTTTTATATGGACAGACCTGATGTGATGTCGGTCTTCACGACGACCGTCGCGGCGGATCAGGTCCGTTTTCCGGTACTGCTGTCCAACGGCAACCCGGTGGCATCGGGTGAGCAGGATGGACGTCACTGGGTTACCTGGCAGGATCCCTTCCCCAAGCCTGCTTACCTGTTCGCACTGGTGGCCGGTGATCTGCAGCACATTGAACGCCCCTACAAGACGGCGTCCGGGCGTGACGTATCGCTGCGCATCTTTGCCGAATCCAAGGATCTGGACAAGCTCGATCACGCGATGGATTCCCTGGTCCATGCCATGCGCTGGGATGAGAAGGTCTATGGCCGCGAGTACGATCTGGATATCTACATGATCGTGGCGGTGGATTTTTTCAATATGGGCGCCATGGAAAACAAGGGGCTCAATATTTTCAATACTTCCTGCGTACTGGCCAGCCCGCAAACCACAACTGATGCAGCCTATCAGCGTGTTGAGGGTGTGGTGGCGCATGAATATTTCCATAACTGGTCGGGCAACCGCGTCACCTGTCGGGACTGGTTTCAGCTCAGTCTGAAAGAAGGCTTCACGGTGTTTCGCGATGCAGAGTTCTCCGCCGACACCAACTCGCGCACCGTCAAGCGGGTGGAAGACGTCACCCTGCTGCGCACCGCCCAGTTTGCCGAGGATGCCGGTCCCATGGCGCACCCGGTACGTCCGGCGTCCTATATCGAGATTTCCAACTTTTACACCCTCACGGTGTACGAGAAGGGGGCCGAAGTCGTGCGCATGCTGCACACTCTGCTGGGAGCCGAGTTGTTTCGCCGGGGTTCGGACCTGTATTTCGAACGCCACGATGGCCAGGCCGTGACCACCGATGATTTTGTGCGTGCCATGGAAGATGCGTCGGGCCGTGATCTGACGCAGTTCCGGCGCTGGTACAGTCAGGCAGGTACGCCGACGCTGCGGGTGACGGACGACTATGACGCCGACACGCAGCAGTACCGCCTGCACGTTGAGCAGCAGCTGCCGCAAACACCTGACCAGGTTGACAAGCTGCCGTTGCATATACCGCTGTCGGTGGGGCTGCTGGACGCCAGCGGTGCCGATCTTGCGCTGGCCGATGGGGTCACCACTCGAGTGCTGGAACTGACCGAGCTGCGCCAGGCCTTCGTGTTCGAGCGAATTGCGGCCCGTCCGGTCCCGTCGCTGTTGCGCGGCTTTTCAGCGCCGGTACGGCTGCAGTATCCCTATAGCCGCGAGGCGCTGGTCTTTCTGATGAGCCACGACAGCGACGGTTTCAATCGCTGGGACGCCGGCCAGCAGCTGGCGGTCGAGGTCATTCAGGGGCTGATGGCACAGTATCGCCAGGGTGAAAGTCTGCAGATGGAGCCTGCGCTGGTGGATGCTTATGCTGCGGTGCTGGATGATGAAAGCCTGGACCCTGCGATGGTGGCCAAGGTGTTGTCGTTGCCCTCCGAGGCTTATCTGAGCGAACTGTCCGAATGTATCGATGTGGAGGCTATCCACGCGGCTCGTCAGTTTGCCCGCACCGCATTGGCGCGGGCGCTGGAGGCGCCTCTGCAGCGGCGCTACGAGGCGCTGGCGCCGGTTGGCGTCTTTTCGCCGACGGCCGATCAGGTGGCACGGCGCAGCCTGCGCAATCTGTGTTTGTCCTACCTGGTGGCGCTTGAGACACCGGCGCATATTGCCCGGGCCCGGTCACAGTATGACGCCTGTGACAACATGACCGAACGCCAGGCGGCACTCAGCCTTATTGCCCACTCAAGCTTTGAGGCTGACGCTGACGCCGTACTGGATGATTTCTATCAGCGCTACCAGGGCGAAACCCTGGTGGTGAATCAGTGGCTGGCGGTACAGGCCTGCGATCCCAAGCCCGGCGCTCTGACGCGTATCAAGGCGCTGATGGCGCACGCGGCCTTTGATCTGCGTAACCCCAACAAGGTACGCTCGCTGATCTCGACATTCTGTGCCATGAACGCCGTGAACTTCCATGATGCCGGCGGGGAAGGGTATGCTTTCCTGGCGGATCGGATTATCGAGATGAATCGGCTGAATCCGCAGATGGCCTCGCGCCTGTTGACGCCGCTGACCCGCTGGCGCAAATATGACGTGGCGCGCCAGGGGCTGATGCAGGCACAGTTGCAGCGCATTCTGGACAGCGGTGAGTTGTCCCGAGACGTGTACGAAGTCGTCAGCAAGAGTCTGAGCTGAAACAAGACCCTGGTGACAGGGTTGGTTATACTGCCAAGCGACGTTTGGCTGCAAATATCCAAGAAATACTCAGGGATGCATTAGATGGAAAGATTGCTTTCAAGCCACGACAAGTTCGATCTGCAACAGAACTATCGTCGCTACCTCAAGTTCCGGGATCAGCGCGAAGACGCCAATCGGGCCATGCAAACTGCCAAGGCGAGCCGTGTTTGGGTCGCAGGTGTGGTGACGTTGTTATTCGCGCTGGCGTCTGACTTTTTTCTGGGCGCGTCTGCAGCCCTCTTCGGTCTCTATTTCTACCGCCTGCTGATGGCGCGCATGAAGACCAGTCAGGCGGACGAAGGCTGTGAGGATACGGATCGCTGGTTTGCGTCCAAGGGACTCAAGTTTGAAGGCCGAATTCTTTACTTTCGTGATGACAAGATGCTTGAGCATCCGCTGGATCCGTTTGACGACGGCATCTACAAGTAAGCCGCTTGCTCCGGTGATCTGCATGAGACGATGCCCATGAGAAAAGAGTATCGTGGCATTACCGGGCGCACGCGCCGTCTGCTGCAGATGCCCGAGGGCGTCAACGTTGACTTCAAGCGCGAGGCATCCGCGGTTCACGCCAGTGACTTGGTTGCCTTCGCCAACGCTGCCAGCGGCGGTACTCTCCTGATTGGTATCGACGAGTACACCAGCGATGATGGCGTGCAGCGCGGCCAAGTGGTGGGCTGTGATGTGGACGATGGCGCCCGCCTGAGTCTGATCAACAAGGCCACCGGCTGCTATCCCAATATCGATGTCGAGCTCTTTATCGAGAACCTCGGCGCTAAACCCATTCTTCGGGTCGAAATTCCCTCCGGCCCTTCCAAGCCCTACTGTACGCCCAGTGGCCAGTACGCCATGCGTGCCGATGGCCGCAATCGGGCAATCTATCCCGAGGAGCTGCTGTCGATCTTCATGGATCGCGAGGGTGAGCAGTTCCTGTCGCGTTTTCGCAATGCGGTGTTCCGCCTAGAGGATCAGGTGGGCGGGATCAGCCGCTCGATCAACGATGGTCTGCTGCAGGTCAGCCAGCATATTCATGACCTGGATGACCAGCTCAAGCGTACCTTCAGCCGTATCGACCAGATGACCGACAGTAGCAAGAAGCGTTCGCGCAACATGTTGCAGACCCTGCGGGACAGCCAGGAAAGCATTGGCAACCTGGAGCGATTGTTGAGCGAGGGCAGCGGCAATCAGCACCGCTATCAGGTCATGCTCAGGGAGGTCGAGGACAAGCTCGGCGGCCTGCTGGACAACATGACTGGCGACAACGCGGCGGATGGCTGACATGGAGTCATTGCATCAGCGCCGCCATTGGGTGTTTGATCTGGACGGCACCCTGACCCGACCGGTACATGATTTCGCGCACATCCGCCATGAGCTTGGGCTGGCGCCGGAGGCAGATATTCTGGCCACGCTGGCGCAGCGGCCCGAGCCGCAACGCAGTCGGCTTTACGCGCAGCTCGATGAACTCGAGCGGCACTATGCGATCAGGGCGGAACCGGCACCGGGGCTGCTACCACTGTTTCAGTGGCTCAGCTCGCGTAACTGCTGCTTTGGCATTCTGACGCGCAACAGCCGCGAGCTGGCCTTGCTGTCACTCCAGGCCATCGGCGTGGCACCCTATTTTGACCCTGCTTTCGTACTCGGGCGTGACGAAGCGCAACCAAAGCCCGATCCCGGCGGGCTGCAGCATTTGTTGGCGTCCTGGTGTATTGGGCCCGGTGATGCGCTGATGGTGGGGGATTTTCGCTATGATCTTGAGGCCGGACGCAATGCCGGCCTGATGACTGTGCATGTGGACAGTCGCGAGGATCGTCACTGGCCTGAACTGACGGACCTGAGGGTGCAGGATCTTTGCGAGTTGCACGCCTTGCTGCAGCGAACGGTGCCGGCGGGCCATTAAACGACCGAGTATCCAACTCCGCAGCCTTTGGCTTGTCTATAGTACATGTATCAATTTACCGTGGAGGTTCGATATGACAATTCTGGCGGAACTGCACAGCGACCACGTCAATCTTGGGAGGCTGCTGGAGATTCTCAGTGCCAAGGTCGCCAAGCTGCGCGCCGGTACCCGGCCGAATTACCAGCTAATGGCCGATGCCATAAGCTACATCGGCGACTATGCCGCTCAGGATCACCATTTGCGCGAAGATCGGATGCTGGCTTATTTTCAGGGCCGGGATACAAAGCTTGATGAACTCACGCGGCAGTGTGAAGCCCAGCATCAGAAGCTGAATACCTTGTCGCATCATTTGTACGAGTCCATAGAAAGTGTTCTAAACGATACGCTGATGCCGATGGAGCTGTTGATCGATCAGCTGGAAGCCTATGTGGTTGAATACAAGAACCATATGGAGTTTGAAGAGAAGCAGCTTTTTCCGTGCCTGGAAAGTGTGGCCCAGGCATCGGACTGGCAGACGCTGCGTGAACAGTTGCCGCGCAATGACGATCCTCTGTTCGGCGAACACCAGTCCGAACAGTATGTCGAGCTCTACCGGGATCTGTTGCGGGATATGGCGCGTTAATCGCTGCTTTTGAGCGGGGTATGTCCTATCAGGCCCCGGACTGGGCATTCAGGTAGCGTTCCACGGTATCCACCACGGCCTGGGTGTGTGGGTCGACTTCCAGGTTGACGCGCTCGCCCACGCGAGCCGTCCCAAAACGTGTTACCGCCAGGGTTTCGGGAATCAGGTATACATTGAACTGACCGTTATGCACTTCGCCGATGGTGAGGCTGCAACCATTAAGTGCCACAAAGCCTTTGGGAAGGATGTACTTTTGCAGAGGCTGTGGCACTGCAAAGCTGATGATGCAGTTGTGCTCTGAGGTTTCAATGCTGACGATCTCGGCCGTGGCATGGACATGCCCAGACAGCATATGGCCGCCTATTTCATCACCAAAGCGTGCCGCCCGCTCAAAATTGACCTCGTCACCCGGCTCAAGCTCGCCGAGGTTGGTTGCATGCAGTGTTTCGACGATCAGGTCAAAGTCTACCCGCGTGCCTTTGAAGCCCGTCACCGTAAGACAGGTGCCGTTCACCGCGATGCTGGCGCCCTGTTCTAGCTGATTGGCGCGCTCGGGCGGCAATTCCAGGCTGAGTTGCATAAACTGGGGATGTCGTTGCACTGCGACGACACGGGCTTTGCCCTGAACGATACCGGTAAACATGGCTGTCTCGTGTAGCTGGTTTTAAGAGACCGAAGCTTAACCGAAAAGTTGAGCAGATACGAAATGGATGGGAACACGAATGAAGGTGCTGATCACCGGCGGGAGTGGTTTTATAGGAACGGCACTGGTGCATAATCTGGTGGCGGCGGGACACGAGGTGCTGGTGCTCTCGCGTTCGGTACAGCGAACTGCCCGCTTGCTGGGTGTGCCGGTGCTCGATCAGCTGGATCAGATTCCCAGCAGCGACAACATCGATGCCATCGTGAATCTGGCAGGCGCACCCATTGTCGATCGACGCTGGAGCGAGGCGCGTAAGAAGTTGTTGCGCGACAGCCGCCTGAAAACAACAGAGGCCCTGTTGGCACTGATTCGTCGCCTGGACAGGCCTCCCGAGGTTATGGTGAGTGGTTCTGCGGTCGGTTATTATGGCAGTCACAGCGATGATGTGACGTTGACGGAAGCCGCGGATGACTTCAGGCCCGGCTTTTCACATCAGCTGTGCGCTGACTGGGAAGCCTGCGCATTGCAAGCCGAGACGCTGGGGGTTCGCGTTTGTCTGCTACGCACGGGTATTGTGCTCGGGCACGGTGGGGCACTCAGCAAGATGTTGCCGGCGTTCCGCTTCGGGCTTGGCGGTCCGATCGGCAATGGTCGACAGTGGATGTCCTGGGTTGCGCTGGAAGACGAAGTGGCGATCATTCGTTTCCTGCTGGAGCAGCGTACGCTGCGCGGGCCCTTTAACGCCTGCGCGCCGGAAGCGGTTACCAATGCCCGTTTCAGCCAAACGCTGGGCGCTGTACTGCACCGTCCTGCCCGTTTGAGGGTGCCTGCCCGCGTGCTGGAGCTGTTGCTGGGGGAGGCCAGCGAATTGCTGGTATCGGGGCAGCGGGTTTATCCCAGGCGCTTGCTTGATGCGGGTTATACATTCCGCTACACGTCGCTTGATGATGCCCTAAAGGCAGCCATATCTGGCTGATCACCACTGAACAGGGCGCTTGTTGAGGATTGAGTCGGGAGTCATTCCGCTGGCGTAAACCGGCAAATAGAAGGCTGTCGCCTCAGGATGCGAAGTGCAGCTCGGGCAGTGGTGCTTCTTCGTAGCCTTCGGGGCGGCGGTCGCGCAGTTTCTCAATGGCTTCGAGCAGCAGGTCTCCCTGCCAGAGCGCTTTGTCATCCTGATGGACGTTCTGTTCGAGGTCCAGAATCAGGAAATCGAGAGTCTGGCTTCGGGCTGCATCACTGATGTCTTCACTGTTAAATATGTGCTGATCGGGCCAGAAATTCTGTGCCCATTCCACCAGTCGCATTTTGGCAACGGCCGGATTATTTTGCTGGCAGGCCATGGCCAGGGCCTGGAACGTATTCTTCTCGGCCATCTGGTGAGCCATCAGCAGCTTGCGCCGGCGCCGCATTTCTTCCTGTTGCGCCTGCTGCCGTTCTTCCAGGCGCAGCTGGCGCAGATGATTGAAGGTGTAGAGCCAGCCCAGTGACGAAATCAGACTGATGACAGTGAGCAGGCCGATGAGTAACCGGCTCTCGTTCAGGGCGCGTTGCAGTCGCAAGACCGACGCTGCAGTCGCGGCAGCTGTGCTATCGATGTTGCTCGGGGGAGCAGGAGCCGCGTTCGACGGTGTGGCGGCCAGAGCCGCTGTGGCCGGTTGTATACGAGGCTGAATCTGCAGCGGGTGGGCAGGCAGGGTCACATTGCGCGCGCTGTCGGTGTTGAGATCCCACCAGGTAATATCGATGGGCGGCAGTGTCAGTGCGCCCGCGGTATGCGGCCGCAGTACGATGTGTTCGGTGCGCCGGCTGGTCAGGCCCTGGTCGGAGACATCTTCAACCAGTTCGACACTATCGACGCTGAGATCGAATGTGGTGCCCGCCGGAGGTGCCAGCGACGGCAGGCGTGACGCCGGTAAGCCAATTGCCGTCATGCTGATGCTGTAGCTCAGGCTGTCGCCGAGGCTGGATGTCTGACTGGCCTGCCAGTTGTCTTCCAGTGTCAGTGCCGTTGCCGGTAGCCAGTAGCCGCGGGCGCTCTGGTATGCGGGCGCGATAACGGCGACTTCGAGCGGGCGGGCCTGCAGCTGAATCTGACTGTTGTCATGCCTGGCCCGCCCTTCAAAGATGGGACCGTCGAGCGCCAGGGTGCCGGTCTGGCTGGGGAACAGCGCATAGCGCTGTTCGATGACATTATAGGTGCGGCCACGTACCTGTTCAGTGGTGCGTACCTGCTCGCCCAGAGGCTTGACCAGTGCGCCGGGCAGGTAAGGATCTGTCAACTGGGTGTCGGGCATCAGGTCGATGGCATGGTATAGACGCACACGGTACAGCAGCTGACTGTTCTGGTAGACCTCGTTGGTATCGAGGCTGGCCTCAATGAAAACCGGTTCGCCCTGCAGGCCGCTTTCGCGGGCGGCGCCGCTCAGGACCTTGAGTTGCAGACTGTTGCTGGATTCGAGGCCAAGCAGCAGGGGGGGGATATTGATTTCGCCGGTTGACTTGGGGCGTAACAGTACTTCCCAGCGGGTGCGATACTGGCTGTCACCGCCGGCGTGGCTCGACAGGGTCAGTTGCTTGCTGCCCAGAAACTGAAAGTTGCGATAAAGCGGGGAGAAGTCGATTTCCTGCTGAATGCGCGAGTCTGCCTCAAGCGTCAGACGAACCGTGTCCTGCGCCGTGATCGTATTTCGATCAAGGTAAGCCGACACGTCAGCAAAGACGGGCAGGCAGATGAGGTTCAGTACTAACGGCAGCTTGCGCATAGTGCCTTTAATTCAGCTGGCTATGAAAGACCCGTCAGGGCCACTCCGAGGCATGCCGTCAAGCGGGGTGCAAGCTTGAAATGGCCCAAGTTTCAGATCCGCGTCCTGCGTCATTATCAGGTAACCCCCCTCGTATATCAATGACTTGTTGGAAGTCCTGGCCAGTCTGAAGCTTTATGTTACCGCGGGCAGGGCTGGCAGATCTCGACGCGTCTTTGCTCCCGGTGCTTTGATACAGAGAGCGAAAAGAAGCAGTTATCCCGGAACAATAGCAGAGCTTGCCGGGCCGGGTGGCATTTGGGGCGCCAAACCGTGCTTGAAGCATGCTGTGCGGGGGATCGAAATCGGCCACTTGATGGGGCATTATCTGAAGCGGATGGCCTATCACATGGTTTTGAACCGTAGCATGCAGGGCAGCACATGGCGCAGGTCGAGTTTGATCTCTCAATAAGTCGGGAAGAGTACTTGAGGTACTATCAGGCGCAGGGGCGAGTTCAGGTCACGGTGATGGCACTGGACGGGCGGCGGGTGCGCTTCCCCGCCGGTATTCTGCAACCTTTTGTGCTGAGCGATGGCGTGCGGGGGCGCTTTGTGATTCATTTCGATGTGCAGGGTCGGCTGAGTTCCATTGAGCGCTTGCGATGAGGCGGTCAGCCTGGCGGGTGTTCAGGACCCCCCGCGTCGCCTATAATGCCGCCTTATTTTCCAAAAACCCTACTTGGATAATCCATGTTGTATCAGCTTGCGCGTTATTCGATGTTCAAACTGGAGCCCGAGTTGTCCCATGATCTGGCGCTGGCGGGCATGAACCTGATGGCGAATCTGGGTATGCACCGATTACTGGGTGCCCGGGAGGAGAGTTGTCCGGTAGAGGTCATGGGCATTCGCTTTCCCAATCCCGTTGGGCTGGCTGCAGGACTGGATAAAAACGGCGTGGCCCTCGATGGCCTGGCCGCCATGGGGTTTGGTTTTCTTGAGGTGGGAACAGTAACGCCGCGACCCCAGCCCGGCAATCCGCGTCCTCGCCTGTTTCGCATTCCCGAGCACATGGCCATCATTAACCGCATGGGTTTTAACAACCTGGGCGTGGACCAGTTGCTGAAAAATATTGAACGCAGTCGTTTTGACGGTGTGCTGGGGATCAATATCGGCAAGAACAAGGATACACCGAACGAGCGTGCCGACGAGGATTACATCTATTGCTTGCGCAAGGTGTATGCGCGGGCAAGCTATATCACGGTAAATATCTCGTCACCCAACACGCCCGGGCTGCGCTCGTTGCAGTTTGGCGAGTCGCTCAACAGCCTGTTGAATCGTCTTAAGCTGGAACAGGCGCGTCAGGCCAGGCTGCATGACCGCTATGTGCCTATAGCGGTGAAAATTGCGCCGGACATGACCCATGAGGAGGTCGTTATGGTCGCCAAGGCGCTTAAAACCTATGAGCTGGACGGTGTTGTCGCAACCAATACGACCCTGTCTCGTGACGGTGTTGAGGATTCTCCGCTGCGCAACGAAGAAGGTGGGCTCAGTGGCGCGCCGGTGCGCAATCGGTCGACCCGCACCATACGACAGCTGGCGGCCGAATTGGATGGAGCGTTGCCGATCATTGGTGTGGGGGGGATTACAGAAGGCTTTGATGCTGCTGAGAAGATTGAAGCGGGCGCCAGTCTGGTGCAGATTTACACCGGTTTTATTTACCAGGGGCCCCGTCTGGTGAGTGACTCGGTTGAGGCGATCAGGGCTGCACAGGTACGGTCAAAGTAATTTTTCCGGCTGTTTAATTGCAAGTGGCTCCCCGCGGGGAGCCACTTAAAATCCTGGTAATTAGGTTGTTCGAGTAGTATCTATCAGTGCAGCGACGGGTTGGCTTGTATTGCAGAGACGCCGGATTGACCGCTCCAGTGGGCCTCTCGTCCCTCGCGCCATCCACTCATCCAGTGTGTACGTAAAGCGACCTCGCTAACTGGGCAGGAACTTTTTGATTTACCGTCTAAGCCCGCCTGGAAACCGCGGTTAAACAAAGTAGAGGTTTTATCGCGTTTCTGTGTCTTCATAGTACGCCTCTCTAAAATTCTAAATCCGGGAAGGGGCTTAACCGACCGTTCCCAGCAGGTGTGGCAGATCCTCTCGTGTACCACAGCTTTCATTGATAACGGAATTTGACGGCAGTTACGATCCTAAAAAACTATGAAGGTGAACGCTGTAATAGTGCCAGTGCTAGATTTCCATAAAAAATTGTTAATTATCAATTAGTTAAATTACTGTCGCCAGATATAGTCAGTTAATGAATTATTTTCATTAAAATTTTGTAAAGTTTGAATGAATTTCTCTAATCAGCTGCGTGCCGCGGTATCCGTGGCTGGCTGTGTGAAACAACTTGAAGAGCGTGGCTGATGAAATTTTTTGTGACCTGCCCCAAGGGTATCGAAGGACTGCTGCTGGAAGAGCTAAAGACGCTCGGCATGTCGTCTGTGAAGGAAACGCAGGCGGGGGCTTATTTTGACGGTGAGCTGGCCGATGCCTATCGGGTCTGTCTCTGGTCGCGGTTGGCAAATCGTGTCTTGTTGCCATTGCAGGTATCCCCGGTTAATACGGCGGATGATCTGTATGAAGCCGTACAACAGGTGCAATGGCTGGATCACCTGCGACCGCAGGGGACGCTGTCGGTGGATTTTACTGGGCGCACGGAGCATATCGTCAATACGCACTTTGGCGCTCAGCGGGTTAAGGACGCGGTGGTCGATCAGGTACGGGCCGTGACGGGTAACCGTCCGACGGTGGACCGGGTGCAGCCGGATCTTGGTATCAATGTGCACCTGTATAGCGGGCAGGCCACCATCGCGCTGGATTTGTCTGGCGACAGTCTTCACAGGCGTGGTTACCGCAAACGTGCCGGTCAGGCGCCGATGAAGGAAAACCTGGCGGCGGCGGTGCTGTACCGTGCCGGCTGGCCTGAGCTGGCGGCGACACATCCGCAGTTGCTTGATCCGATGTGCGGATCGGGTACTTTGCTGATTGAGGCGGCCATGATGGCGGCGGATATTGCGCCGGGCCTGTTGCGTCAGCGCTTTGGATTCAGTCGCTGGCTCAAGCATGACAAGGGCCTGTGGCGCGAGCTGCACGAAGAGGCCGTGCAGCGTCGCGAGCGGGGGTTGGCTGGCCTGGCTGTGCGTTTCAGTGGTTACGATCGCGATGCTTCGGTGTTGCAGATTGCCGCGCAGAATGCGGAGCGTGCGGGTCTTGCCGGACTGATCGACTGGCGTGAACAGGACATGGTGGAGCTGGCGCCGCCGGCACCGGGCCCCGGTTTGCTGGTAACCAATCCGCCCTACGCTGAGCGTATCGGGGATGAAACCGAACTCATGTACATGTATCGCCAGATGGGAGAGCGGCTTAAGCGGCAGTTTGGCGGCTGGAAGGTGGCGATCTTCAGTGGTAATGCGCAGCAGTGCAAGGTGATCGGTCTCAAGGTCGATCGTCAGTACAAGCTGTATAACGGTGCGATTGAATGTGGCCTGTTCGTCTTCACGCTGCATGCCGAACGCGACCGCCCGCTGCCGCAGGAAGGTGGGGTGCATAGCGAGCAGGCGCAGATGTTTGCCAATCGGCTGAAGAAAAACCTCAAGGGCTTGTCCAAATGGCTCAAGCGGGAGCAGATTGAATGCTATCGCCTGTACGATGCCGACATGCCTGAGTATGCCGTGGCCGTGGACTGTTACGGTGACTGGGTGCATGTGCAGGAGTATGCACCGCCGCGCTCTGTTGATCCGCGCAAGGCCTTCGAGCGCCTGCAGGACGTAATCAGTGTCATTCCCGATGCTCTGGGGGTCAAGCCGGAGCGAGTGGTGCTCAAGCAGCGCCGGCGTCAGCAGGGCTCCAGCCAGTATGGCAAGCAGGGGCAGACCGATCATTTTCTCGAAGTGCAGGAGCATGGCTGCAAGCTGCGGGTCAATTTGCACGATTATCTGGATACCGGGCTCTTTCTGGATCACCGCCCGGTGCGTCGGCATATTCAGGCCTTGTCCGCCGGCAAGGATGTCCTGAACCTGTTCTGTTACACGGGCACGGCATCGGTACATGCGGCGCTCGGTGGCGCGGCGTCGACCACCAGTGTGGACATGTCCGCCACCTACCTGGGCTGGGCCATGAAGAACATGGGTCTGAACGGTTTTTCCGGCGGCGCCAACCAGTTTATCCAGGCGGATTGCATCAAGTGGCTGAATCAGCCCCGTGCGGCAACTTTCGATCTGATCTTCATGGACCCGCCGACCTTCTCCAATTCAAAGCGCATGGAGGAAGTGCTCGATATTCAACGTGACCATGTGTCCCTGGTGCAGGCGGCCATGAAACTGTTGCGCCCGGGTGGCGTTCTGCTGTTCTCCAACAACTATCGCCGTTTTAGTCTCGATTACGAGGCGTTGGCCGGTTTTGATATCAAGGATATTACGGCCAAAACGCTGGATCCGGATTTCAAGCGAAGTAAGGGTATTCACGTGTGCTTTGAAATTCGGCACCGTGGCTAGATTGTCAGGCGCTCGGTAAGGTCGGTAACGCCGCACCCTTGGGGGGTGCGGCGTTTTGCGTTTGGCGTCGGGGTTTCTTCAGGGCGGCCTTATGGCATAAATAATGCTTCAAATAGGGGCCAAATATTGGGGTGTGCGCTATTTAAGGGCTCGATATGTTGGATTTCAATGTGTCGATACGCTGGAAATGGCGGTTTGAAGGCATACAGTGAAGCTGGAGGGTGTTGCTTCGCTGTAGCATGATTTGCACCGTGGTGGTTCATTAAATAATAAAATGCACCTCGTTGGTGCTATGCGTGTCTGTCTGATGGCGCGCACCTTTAGGAGGCTGGTCTTGGATACTGTCAACAGTGCGGTTGAAACCCTGATTCAGAGTTCAAACACGCTATTTATTCTGCTGGGTGCAATCATGGTTTTTGCCATGCATGCGGGCTTTGCTTTTCTTGAAGTCGGTACGGTACGACACAAGAATCAGGTGAATGCGCTGGTCAAAATCATGACCGATTTCGGTTTTTCGGCCGTGGTCTATTTCTTTGTGGGTTACTGGGTGGCTTACGATGTCACCTTTTTCACTGATGCAGCGACACTGGCCGAAAATAACGGCTACACGCTGGTCAAGTTTTTCTTCCTGATGACCTTTGCAGCGGCGATTCCCGCCATTATTTCCGGTGGCGTGGCTGAGCGTGCGCGTTTCTGGCCCATGCTGACGGCTTCGGCGCTGACGGTGGGGCTGGTATATCCGTTTTTTGAGGGCATTATCTGGAATGGAAATTACGGTTTTCAGGCCGGGCTTGAGTCCCGTTTTGGCGCGCAGTTTCATGATTTTGCCGGGTCTGTTGTCGTACATGGCGTAGGTGGCTGGATCGCGCTGGTGGCGGTGTTGTTGCTGGGGAATCGCCATGGTCGCTATCGGGGTGATCGGCTGGTGGCGTACCCGCCGTCCAGTATTCCATTCCTCGCGCTGGGTGCCTGGGTTCTCTGTATTGGCTGGTTTGGCTTTAACGTCATGTCTGCGCAAACACTGGATGGTATTTCCGGTCTGGTGGCCGTGAACAGTCTGATGGCAATGGTCGGCGGTATTATTGTTGCGCTGATACTGGGGCGTAATGACCCGGGCTTTATTCATAACGGCCCGCTGGCGGGGTTGGTGGCGGTGTGTGCGGGCTCTGACTTGTTGCACCCTATTGGTGCTCTCGCGGTGGGCGGAGTTGCGGCGGCACTTTTCGTCTGGTTGTTCACGCTGATGCAGAATCGCTGGAAAATCGACGATGTGCTGGGTGTATGGCCGTTACACGGTGTTTGTGGCGCCTGGGGAGGGATTGCGGCAGGTATCTTCGGCAGCGAGGCGCTGGGCGGTCTGGGCGGTGTGAGTCTGCTGTCACAGCTGGCTGGCACCCTGGTCGGTGTGACGG
Source organism: Marinobacterium rhizophilum DSM 18822 (assembly GCF_000378045.1). Classification (GTDB taxonomy): domain Bacteria; phylum Pseudomonadota; class Gammaproteobacteria; order Pseudomonadales; family Balneatricaceae; genus Marinobacterium_A; species Marinobacterium_A rhizophilum. Next base: position 243,896 of record NZ_KB899090.1, on the reverse strand, counting down.
TGGCGCTGGTTGGTGGTCTCGTGGTCTATGGCGGCGTCAAGCTGATTGTCGGTTTGCGCCTGAGTCAGGAGCAGGAGTTCAATGGCGCTGACCTGAGTATTCATCGCATTGAGTCAACCTCGGTGGAGTAGCGTTACCTCGCCAGCTGTGGCCGTGTTCGTACAGCGTTGAGATTCTGTTTCGGGTCACCTTCGGGTGGCCTTTTTATTATTTGGCGTGCTCTGTTCTCATGAGTGCGCCAGATGGGTTCTGTGGTAGCGGGGTTCGAATACAGCGTTAATACTTCCTAGTAGGGGTTGGTGTGCGAATGCAAGCGTGCCGGCCGGGAGGTGTGAAATGAACAAGCTATCGATTGTAGGTGCCGGCATGGTGGGTGAGGCTGCGGCACAGATTATCGCCAGGGACGAGCTTTGTCGTGAACTAATGTTGATCGATGTTCAGGGCGAGTTGGCGCAAGGCAAGGCGCTGGATGTCTGGCAGGCTGCTGTGGAGTCGGGGTCTGATACCTGGGTGTATGGTGGGTCCAGGGCTGAATTGCTGCAGGATTCCGAGCTGGTGGTGATTACTGCAGGCGTGCCGCGAAAGCCGGGTCAGTCGCGTCAGGCGGTGTTAAGTACCAATTTGCCGATCCTCGACGGCATTATGCAGGATATTAAGCGTCATGCGCCCACGGCAACCGTGTTGGTGGTATCAAATCCGGTCGACGTGCTGACCTATCGGGCCTGGTCTCTCAGTGGCTTGAGTCGCAATAAGGTGTTTGGGCAGGCCGGGGTGCTGGATACGGCGCGCATGAAATGTTTTATCGCCGAGGAGACGGGCTTTTCGGTGCGGGATATTAGCGCGCTGGTGCTGGGCGGGCATGGTGACAGCATGGTTCCGCTGATGCGTTACTGCGCGGTTGGCTGTGTACCGCTGTCGAATTTTCTGTCTGCTCAGCAGATAGGGCATATCGTCGAGCGCACGCGCAACGGGGGTGGCGAGATTTTAGGGCTGAAAAAGCTTGGGAGTGCCTGCGATGCGCCGGGGGTGGCGATTGCGCAGATGGTGGATGCGATTGCAAATGGGCGTAACCGAATCCTGCCTGCCGTGGCGATACTCGAGGGTGAGTATGGTCGTGAGGACGTTGCCATGGGGGTCCCCTGCGTGTTGGCAGAAGGCGGGCTTACGCGGGTAATCGAGCTGGATCTGAACGAGCAGGAGCGGGCAATGTTTGATGGCTCTGCGGATCAGGTTGTGCGGGATATAGCTGAAATGAAGGCGCTGTTGGGGCTGGAGTAGCACGGTTCGGGTTCGTGTGCCTTCTGGCGGATGGGGAGCGCCGTCCCTGGCGCTCTGTGTCACACTCTGGCAGTAAGAGTCTGTGAGGGTCTTGCTGTCAGAGCGGGTAGTCGCGTTTTTTCGGGCCAGTGTAAAGCTGGCGCGGGCGGCCGATACGGTTCGGGCTGCTGTGGAACTCGCTCCAGTGGGAGATCCAGCCGATGGTGCGTGACAGTGCGAAAATCACGGTGAACATGCTGGTTGGGATGCCAATGGCCTTGAGGATGATGCCGGAGTAAAAGTCGACATTGGGGTACAGTTTGCGCTCGACAAAATACGGGTCTTCGAGTGCGATCTGTTCCAGGCGCTTGGCGATCTTCAGCAAGGGTTCGTTGTCGACGCCGAGTTCTGTCAGTACCTGGTCGCAGGTTGCCTTCATGACCTTGGCGCGAGGGTCGAAGTTGCGGTAGACGCGGTGGCCGAAGCCCATCAGACGGAACGCATCTTCAGGATCCTTGGCGCGGGCAACAAACTCGGGAATATTTGCTTCGTCGCCAATCTCTTCTAGCATGGTCAGCACGGCTTCGTTGGCGCCGCCGTGAGCCGGTCCCCAGAGTGCCGCGATGCCGGACGATATGCAGGCAAAGGGGTTGGCGCCAGAGGAGCCTGCCAGGCGGACGGTGGAAGTTGACGCGTTCTGCTCATGGTCGGCATGCAGTACAAAGATGCGATCCATGGCCTTGGCCAGTACCGGATTGGGCTTGTATTCCCCGCAGGGTGTGCCGAACATCATGTGCAGGAAGTTTTCGGCGTAGCCCAGATCGTTGCGCGGGTACATGAACGGCTGCCCGATTGAGTACTTGTAGGACATGGCGGCCAGCGTCGGCATCTTCGCGATCAGACGGAAGGCGCAGACTTCGCGGTGGTGCGCGTCGTTAATGTCCAGGGAGTCGTGATAGAAGGCGGACAGGGCGCCAACGCAGGCGACCATGATGGCCATGGGGTGCGCGTCGCGACGAAAACCGTTGAAGAAGTGGCTCATCTGTTCGTGAACCATGGTGTGGTTCTTGACGATGCGCACGAACTCTTCTTTCTGTTCCGGCGTGGGGAGTTCGCCATTGAGGAGCAGGTAGCACACTTCCAGGTAGTCGGATTTGTCGGCCAGTTGTTCGATGGGGTAACCGCCGTGGAGCAGTATGCCCTGGTCGCCGTCGATGTAGGTGATTTTGGATTCGCAGGCGGCTGTGGAGACGAAGCCGGGGTCGTACGTGAACAGACCCTTGCCGGTGAGCGGGCGGACGTCGATTACGTCAGGGCCTTCTGTGCCGGAATAAACAGGCAATTCGATAGCTTCTTCAAGACCGTCGACTGTCAACCGTGCTTTCATGTCGGCCATTTTCAGCTCCTATTCTCGTCGTAATTTTTCAGTGGCACGCAAGTGGCATGCCGCATTTTAATATCTAGACCCGATTGGACCCACCCAATATAGAGATTGAAGCGGGATTGTCAATTGGGCGAATGGGTCTTATCTTCGCAGTGCAGCAAAAAAACGATAATGCCATGTCTAGACAGGCTTGCGCGTATTGGACATTAGTTGTAAGTGCCGTGCAAATGCGGGTTGGCGGGCGATCCGGATGCGTTGAGAGGCTGCAGTTTCATTGTAATGTGTGGGGGGAATGCTTATACTCTCGAGCCGAAGTTGCGGCGCCAACGATGGTTTTCGCGGCTTCGACGACAGGGGTATTTACTCTCTGAGCACTTCCTAGCAACCCTGTTCTGCAATAGAACAGCCAAGTGTGAACTAGAGCCGTGAACAAAAAAAGACCTGTAAACCTAGATCTGCGAACTATTAAACAGCCCCTTCCGGCGATCTCTTCAATTTTGCATCGCATCACGGGTGTCGCGTTGTTCTTCGGCGCCATCTTTATGTTGTATGCATTGGGATTGTCACTGGAATCCGAGGCTGGATTTAACGAAGCAGTTGTCATGTTTGAAGACAGCTTCTTTGCAAAACTGATAGCGTGGGGATTGCTGTCAGCACTGGTATACCACTGCCTCGCGGGCGTCAAGCATCTGTTGATGGACGCTGGCTACTTTGAAGAACTGGAAAGCGGTCAGCTGGCAGCAAAGGCAACCTTGATTGCCGGCGGTGTGTCGATCCTTTTGGTGGGGGTTTGGGTATGGTAACCAGTATCACGAGTTTTGGCCGTAGCGGCCTGTATGACTGGATGGTGCAGCGGGTCACTGCTGTCGTTCTGGTCGCCTATGCGGTATTCATGATTGTCTACCTGGCGTTCGGTGACGAGCTAACGTTTGAGCAGTGGCATGCACTGTTTGAAGGCACCGCAATGCGCATTTTTACCCTGCTGGCTCTGTTTTCCATGGCAGCACATGCCTGGATCGGGCTCTGGTCAGTATCGACCGACTACATTAAGCCGACTGGTGCGCGTTTTCTGTTCCAGTCTGTGTGTGGTCTGCTGACCTTTATTTATGTCGTGTGGGGCATTCAGATTCTGTGGGGTATCTAAGCGATGACTAAGCTGCGTACGCTAACTTTCGACGCAATTGTAGTCGGTGGCGGTGGTGCGGGTATGCGTGCAGCACTGCAGTTGGCTCAGTCCGGATTGAATACGGCCTGTGTCACCAAGGTGTTTCCGACCCGTTCGCATACAGTGTCCGCCCAGGGCGGCATTACCTGTGCGATTGCCAGTGCTGATCCGAATGATGACTGGCGCTGGCACATGTACGACACCGTCAAGGGTTCCGATTATATCGGTGACCAGGATGCGATCGAGTACATGTGTTCTGTTGGTCCCCAGGCAGTGTTTGAGCTGGACCACATGGGTCTGCCGTTTTCCCGTACTGAAGTGGGTCGCATCTATCAGCGCCCGTTCGGCGGTCAGTCGAAGAACTTTGGTGAAGGTGGTCAGGCGGCGCGTACCTGTGCTGCGGCCGACCGTACCGGTCACGCCCTGCTGCACACGCTCTATCAGGCTAACCTGAAAGCCGGCACCGTGTTCCTGAACGAATGGTATGCCGTTGATCTGGTGAAGAATGCCGAAGGTGCTGTGGTGGGCTGTATTGCCATCTGCATCGAGACGGGTGAAACCGTCTACATCAAGGCCAAGGCTACGGTACTGGCAACTGGCGGTGCGGGTCGCATTTATGCGTCCACCACCAATGCGCTGATCAATACCGGTGACGGCATGGGCATGGCGCTGCGCGCAGGCGTGCCGGCGCAGGATATGGAAATGTGGCAGTTCCATCCGACCGGCATTGCCGGTGCCGGCGTGCTGGTCACTGAAGGTTGCCGTGGTGAAGGCGGTTACCTGATCAACAAGGATGGTGAGCGCTTCATGGAGCGTTATGCGCCGAACGCCAAGGACCTCGCCGGTCGTGACGTGGTTGCGCGCTCCATGATTCTGGAACTGCTCGACGGCCGTGGCTGCGGCCCGGATGGAGACCATGTTTTCCTGAAGCTGGATCACCTGGGCGAAGAGGTGCTGCACTCCCGTCTGCCGGGTATCTGTGAGCTGGCCAAGACCTTTGCTGCCGTGGATCCGGTGAAAGAGCCGATCCCTGTTGTGCCGACCTGTCACTACATGATGGGTGGCGTCGCTACCAACATCGGCGGTCAGGCCATTGGCCTTGATGCTGACGGTAACGACACCATCATCGATGGTCTGTTCGCCTGCGGCGAAGTGGCTTGCGTATCGGTTCACGGTGCCAACCGTCTGGGCGGTAACTCGCTGCTCGACCTGGTGGTGTTCGGTCGTGCGGCCGGTATCCAGATCGAGAAACAGCTGCAGGCAGGCTATGAGTGCCTGGATGCGACCGAGGCTGACATCGACGCGGCCATGACACGTCTGAATCGTCTCAACAACAGCACTGGTGGTGAAAGTGTGGCTGAGGTTCGCAAGGATCTGCAGAGCACCATGCAGCTGTACTTCGGCGTATTCCGTGATGGCGAAAGCATGCAGAAGGGTCTTGAGCTGCTCAAGGGTCTGCGTGAGCGCGTTGCCAACCTGAATCTGGAAGACAAGTCCGGCGCCTTCAATACCGCGCGTATCGAAGCCCTGGAGCTTGAAAACCTGATGGAGGTGGCTGAGGCGACTGCCATTGCTGCTGAGGTCCGCAAGGAGTCCCGCGGTGCGCATGCGCGTAATGACTTCACCGAGCGTGACGACGAAAACTGGCTGTGTCACTCCCTGTTCATTCCGGGAGAAAAGCGCATCACCAAGCGTGCGGTGAACTTTGCGCCCAAGACCATGGAAGCTTTTCCGCCGAAAATCAGAACTTACTAAGGGGCTGTTACGATGCTGGTAAGTGTATATCGCTACAATCCTGAGACCGACGATGCGCCTTACATGCAGGATATCCATATTGATATCCCGGGTGGCAAGGACATCATGGTGCTGGATCTGCTGCAGCTTCTGAAGGATAAGGATCCGTCCATGGCCTACCGTCGCTCATGCCGTGAAGGCGTGTGTGGCTCCGATGGCATGAACATGAACGGCAAGAATGGTCTGGCCTGCATCACTCCGCTGTCGGCGGTGGTGGAAAAGGACAAGCTTGTCTTGCGCCCGTTGCCGGGCCTGCCGGTCATTCGTGACCTGGTGGTCGACATGGGGCAGTTCTACAAGCAGTACGAGAAGATCAAGCCGTTCCTTATCAACGATACGCCGGCGCCGGCGATCGAGCGTCTGCAGTCGCCGGAAGAGCGTGCTGAGCTGGATGGTCTGTACGAGTGTATTCTCTGTGCATGCTGTTCCACTGCCTGCCCGTCCTTCTGGTGGAATCCGGACAAGTTTGTCGGGCCGTCCGGCCTGTTGCAGGCTTACCGGTTCCTGGCGGACAGCCGTGATACCGCGACCCGGGAGCGTCTGGCCGAACTGGATGATCCGTTCAGCGTCTTCCGCTGCCACGGCATCATGAACTGTGTCAGCGTTTGTCCAAAGGGGCTTAACCCCACCAAGGCAATCGGCAAAATCCGGAATATGTTGCTACAACAGGCGACCTGATCCGACAAAAAAGGCGGCACCGGTGGTGCCGCTTTTTTTTGGTAGCGTGCAGCACATCAAGGGGCGTCCGGTTCGAGTGGTCGGAAAATTGTCAGCTGGCAAGAGCATAGAAATATGCACCGGTTGATTAAGTTTTTTTGTCGAATGCCGCGCGGCTTTGATGTGTAAAGCCTGTCACAAAAGGCGTACAATACTGCCCCGCGTTTATGCGCTTTCTTAATAGGCGTGAGGCGACACAAAACGGTAACAAAAAGGTGGCATCCAGCGGATGTTACGAAAGGACTTGGTGCAACCTTTCGTGCTGATGTACGCCTTGAGCCAGGGTGATCAAAGAATGCAAGATGGCGTAATGGAGCTGTTATGGAAGAACGCCCACCTATACGGTGGCAACCTTTCATACGTTGAACAACTTTACGAAACCTACCTTATGGATCCAAACGCCGTTCCCCACGAATGGCGCGAAGAGTTTGACCGGCTCCCAAAGGTCGGCGAGCACATATCTCAGGATGTGCCTCATTCTCCGATCCGTGAACACTTCCTCTATCTATCCAAAAACCAGGGATTATCCCGTCCGGTTGAAGTCAGCAGCGTCTCGTCTGAGCATGAAAAGAAGCAGGTGCGTGTCCTGCGGATGATCAATGCTTACCGTGTGCGCGGACATCAGGCCGCGGATATTGACCCGCTTAACTTGCACAAGCGTGAGCCGGTACCCGATCTGGACCTGCGTTTTCACGAGCTGAGCGAAGCGGACTATGACACTGTGTTTCAGCTGGGTTCACTGTTCTTCGGCACCGAAGAAGCACCGCTGAAACAGATTGTTGAGGATCTGAAACGCACGTACTGCACCACTGTGGGTGCCGAGTACATGCACATCGTTGATACCCAGGAAAAACGCTGGCTGCAGCAGCGCCTCGAGCCGGTGCGCTGCCATCCAACCCTGGAGCCGCAGGAGCGCAAGCATATTCTTGAGCGCCTGACCGCGGCCGAGGGACTGGAGAAGTATCTCGGTGCCCGCTATGCCGGCGCCAAGCGCTTTGGCGTGGAAGGCGGCGAAGCGCTGATTCCGCTGATGGATGAGCTGGTACAGCGCGCAGGTCGCGATGGCGCCAAGGAGCTGGTCATCGGCATGGCGCACCGTGGTCGCCTGAACGTGCTGGTGAACATCTTCGGCAAGAATCCGGCCGAGCTGTTCGGCGAATTCGAAGGCAAGAAGATGATTTCTTCTTCCGGTGACGTCAAATACCACCAGGGCTTCTCGTCCAACGTGATGACGGCAAGTGGTGAAGTTCACTTGGCCATGGCGTTTAACCCGTCGCATTTGGAGATCGTGTCTCCGGTAGTCGAAGGCTCGGTGCGTGCGCGTCAGGATCGTCGTGAAGATCCCGTCGGCAGTACGGTCGTGCCGGTGTCGATCCATGGTGATGCGGCCTTTGCCGGTCAGGGTGTGGTAATGGAGACATTCCAGATGTCCCAGACCCGTGCCTACAAGACCGGTGGCACCATTCACATCGTGATCAACAACCAGGTCGGTTTTACCACGTCCCGCAAGGAAGACGCGCGTTCGACCGAATACTGCACCGATGTGGCCAAAATGGTCCAGGCGCCGATTTTGCACGTTAACGGCGACGATCCCGAGGCGGTCAGCTTTGTCACCCAGGTGGCACTGGATTACCGCAACGAGTTCAAGAAGGACGTCGTTATCGACCTGGTGTGCTACCGCCGCCGCGGTCATAACGAAGCGGATGAGCCCTCCGGTACCCAGCCGCTGATGTACGCCAAGATCAAGGCCCAGAAGACCACCCGCGAACTCTATGCGCAGCGCCTGATTGAAGCGGGTGTCATCGACGCCGATGAAAGCAAGGCGATGGAGCAGGAATACCGTCGCGCGCTGGAAAATGGCGATCATGTCGCCAAGTCACTGGTGCTCGAGCCCAATACCGAGCTGTTCGTTGACTGGCGTCCGTACCTGGGCCATGAATGGTCCTTTGAGTGCGATACCCGGGTCGACATGAAGCTGCTGCAGGAACTGGCGAACAAGGTTTGCGAAACGCCGGAAGGCTTTGCCGTGCAGCGCCAGGTGCAGAAGATCTATGAAGATCGCAAACGCATGGCCGCTGGTGCAATGGCGCTCAACTGGGGCTTCGCCGAGACCATGGCGTACGCCACTTTGCTGGCCGAAGGCTATCCCATTCGTCTGACAGGGCAGGATGTGGGTCGCGGCACGTTCTCCCACCGTCACGCGGTGCTGCACAACCAGAAAGATGCCAGCTGCTACGTGCCGCTGAAAAATCTGGCGGAGGATCAGCCGAACATGACGATTCTGGACTCCTACCTGTCGGAAGAGGCAGTGCTGGCGTTCGAATACGGTTATGCCACGACGATCCCGAATGCACTGGTGATCTGGGAAGCCCAGTTTGGTGACTTTGCCAACGGTGCCCAGGTGGTGATCGATCAGTTCATCACCAGTGGTGAGCAGAAATGGGGCCGTCTGTGTGGTCTGACCATGCTGCTGCCGCACGGCTTTGAAGGCCAGGGGCCGGAGCATTCCTCTGCCCGTCTGGAGCGCTTCCTGCAGTTGTGTGCAGAACACAACATCCAGGTTTGCACACCGACCACGCCGGCACAGATTTACCACCTGCTGCGTCGTCAGGTTGCCCGTCCGCTGCGCAAGCCGCTGGTTGTCATGTCGCCCAAGAGCCTGCTGCGTCACAAGCAGGCGGTATCGACGCTGGAAGACCTGGCCGAAGGCACTTTCCTGCCGGTTATCGGCGAAGTGGATCAGCAGGATGCCGCCAAGGTGAAGCGTCTGGTGCTGTGTGGTGGCAAGGTCTATTACGATCTGTACAACCGCCGCGCCGAACAGGGCCTGGAAGATGTTGCCATTGTGCGCATCGAACAGCTGTATCCGTTCCCGGAAGCGGCCCTGGAAGAAGCGATTGCCGGCTACACCAATCTGGAATCTGTCGTCTGGTGTCAGGAAGAGCCGATGAACCAGGGGGCCTGGTACTGCAGTCAGCATCACATGCGCAACGTGTTGCAGCGTCACAATCCTGCGCTGCACTTGCATGGTGTCGGACGTCCGCATGCGGCGGCGCCTGCGGTGGGTCATATTTCGGTGCACATCGAACAGCAAGATGCGCTGGTCAACGAAGCACTCAACGGTTAATGACAGGTCGTATCGCGGGATACGACCTTGCGGAGCACAAAAGGAAACAACATGTCCATCGAAATCAAAGCCCCGACTTTTCCGGAATCCGTCGCAGACGGCACAGTAACCACCTGGCACAAGCAGCCGGGCGAAGCCTGTGCGGCCGATGAGCTGATTGTCGATATCGAAACCGACAAGGTTGTACTGGAAGTGGTTGCACCGGCTGACGGTGTGATTACGTCAATTCTCAAGGGTGAAGGCGAAACCGTCCTCAGCGATGAAGTCATTGCACAGTTTGAAGCCGGCGCTGCCGGTACCAGTGCCGATGCTGCGCCTGCAGCCGAAACGGCTGCCGGTGGCGATACCGACAAGGTCGGCCCGGCTGCACGCAAGCTGATCACTGAGAACAATCTGGATGCCAGTCAGATTGCCGGCACCGGCAAGGGCGGCGGCATTACCAAGGAAGACGTACAGAACTTCATCAAGTCCGGCGCCCAGGCTCCGGTTGCTGCAGCGCCTGCACCAGCTGCGGCCAAAGCGGCTCCGGCACCGGCTGCTACCGTCAGCGTTGCTGCCGGAGAGCGGGTTGAGAAACGCGTACCGATGACTCGTCTGCGCGCTACCATCGCCAAGCGCCTGGTCGAAGCACAGCAGAACGCTGCCATGCTGACAACCTACAACGAAGTCAACATGAAGCCGGTCATGGAACTGCGCAAGCAGTACAAGGACCTGTTCGAAAAAGTTCACGGCGGCACCCGTCTGGGCTTCATGTCCTTTTTCGTCAAGGCGGCTACCGAAGCGCTGAAACGTTTCCCGGCGGTCAACGCCTCCATCGATGGCAACGACATGGTTTACCACGGTTACCAGGATATCGGCGTCGCCGTATCCACCGATCGTGGCCTGATGGTGCCGGTACTGCGTGATACCGACAGCATGAGTCTGGCCGATGTCGAGTCCACCATTGCCGATTTCGGCAAGCGTGGCCGTGATGGCAAACTGGGCCTGAATGACATGCAGGGCGGTACCTTCACTATCACCAACGGTGGTGTGTTTGGTTCCCTGATGTCGACACCGATCCTGAATCCGCCACAGACTGCGATCCTCGGCATGCACAAGATCCAGGAGCGTCCTATGGCGGTCAACGGTCAGGTCGTCATTCTGCCGATGATGTATCTCGCGCTGTCATACGACCACCGTATGATCGATGGTAAAGAGGCTGTTCAGTTCCTGGTAACTCTGAAGGATCTGCTGGAAGATCCTGCTCGCATGCTGCTGGACGTTTAAGGCAGCCCACAGTACTTCGAGAGCATTTAAGGATAGGAAGATATGTCTGATAAATTTGACGTTATTGTTATTGGCGCGGGCCCTGGCGGCTACGTTGCCGCGATTCGTGCAGCTCAGCTGGGTCTGAAAACTGCCTGTGTCGAGAAGTGGGTTGATGGCAAGGGTGTTCCTGTACTGGGCGGCACCTGCCTGAACGTGGGTTGCATTCCCTCCAAGGCGCTGCTGGAATCGACGCACAAATACCATGACGTGAAAGAGAAGGCGTCTGTTCACGGTATCAACGTCAGCGATGTTCAGATGGATGTGAAACAGATGGTTGCCCGCAAGGACACCATCGTCAAAAACCTGACCGGCGGCATCGCGGGTCTGTTCAAGGCCAATGGCGTAACCCTGCTGCAGGGGGCTGGCAAACTGCTGGCTGGCAAACAGGTTGAAGTCACTGCCGCCGACGGTTCCGTCAGCGTACACGCGGCTGAAAATGTGATCCTGGCGTCCGGCTCCGTGCCGGTGAACATTCCGCCTGCACCCCTGACCGAAGGTCTGATCCTGGACAACGCCGGAGCCCTGAACATCGATGAGACCCCGAAACGCCTCGGCGTTATCGGTGCCGGTGTCATCGGCCTGGAAATGGGTTCTGTGTGGGCCCGTCTGGGATCTGAAGTCACTGTACTGGAAGCCATGGATAGCTTCCTGGCCCTGGCCGATCAGGATGTTGCGAAAGAAGCCGCCAAACTGCTCAAGAAGCAGAACCTGGACATTCGCCTGGGTGCCCGTGTGACCGGTACCGAGATCCTGGATGGCAAGGAAGTGAAGGTGAAGTTCACCGATGCTGAAGGCGACAAGGAAATCATTGTCGACAAGCTGATCGTGGCTGTTGGCCGTCGCCCGCTGACCCAGAACCTGCTGGCCGGCGACAGCGGTGTTGAGATGGACGAGCGCGGATTCATCAAGGTTGACGAACAGTGCCGTACCGACATGCCGGGCGTTTTCGCCATTGGTGATTCGGTGCGTGGGCCGATGCTGGCGCACAAGGCCTCTGAAGAAGGCATCATGGTTGCCGACATCGTGGCGGGCCACAAGGCGCAGGTGAACTACGATGTGGTTCCCAACATCATTTACACCCATCCGGAACTGGCCTGGGTCGGCAAGACCGAACAGGAACTGAAAGCGGCGGGCGTAAAATACAAGTCCGGCAAGTTCCCGTTTGCGGCTTCCGGTCGTGCCATGGCATCCAACGATACCGACGGTTTCGTCAAGATCATTTCTGACGAAGTGACCGATCGCGTTCTGGGTGTGCACATCGTCGGCGGCATCGCTTCCGAGCTGATTGCCCAGGGCGTCATCGCAATGGAGTTCTGCTCCACGACCGAAGACCTGCAGCTGACCATGTTCGCGCACCCGACCGTGAGCGAAGCAGTGCACGAAGCGGCTCTGGCAGTGGACAACCACGCGATTCATATTGCCAACCGCAAAAAGAAATAAGCCTCTAAAAGGGGTTTATGAGGGGCCGGATATCCTCCGGCGCCTCTTATTAGACGCTTGTCGTATAAACGAGTGAGCACGAATACTGTAAGCTCGCCTAGCGGATACAGTATTCATAATTGACCAGACAACGGACAAGAGCATGAACCTTCACGAGTACCAAGGTAAACAGCTGTTTGCCACCTATGGTCTGCCGGTTTCCAAAGGATTCGCGGTAGATACTCCGGAAGACGCAGCTGCAGCAGCGAAGAAAATTGGCGGCAGCCAGTGGGTTGTTAAGGCTCAGGTGCATGCCGGTGGCCGAGGCAAGGCCGGCGGCGTCAAACTGATCAAATCTCCCGAAGAAGCCAGTGCATTTGCAGAACAGTGGCTGGGCAAAAACCTGGTGACTTACCAGACTGATGCCAACGGACAGCCGGTTTCCAAAATTCTGGTTGAAACCTGCACCGATATCGCTCAGGAACTTTACCTGGGTGCGGTTGTAGACCGTTCTTCACGTCGCATCGTGTTCATGGCCTCCACCGAAGGTGGTGTCGAGATCGAGAAAGTTGCAGAAGAGACTCCGGAAAAGATTCTCAAGGCAACCATCGATCCGCTGACTGGCGCGCAGCCTTACCAGGGCCGCGACCTGGCGTTCAAGCTGGGCCTTCAGGGCGATCAGATCAAGCAGTTCGTCAACATCTTCCTGGGTCTGGCGAAGATGTTTGAAGAAAAGGATCTGGCACTGCTGGAAATTAACCCGCTGGTTATCACCGAAGCCGGTAACCTGCACTGCCTGGACGCCAAAATCGTTCTGGACGGCAATGCTCTGTACCGTCACAAGGATCTGCTGGAAATGCACGATCCGTCCCAGGATGATGCTCGCGAAGCCCGTGCGGCTGAGTGGGATCTGAACTACGTTGCGCTGGATGGCAACATCGGTTGCATGGTTAACGGCGCAGGCCTGGCCATGGGTACCATGGACATCGTCAAGCTGCACGGCGGCCAGCCGGCCAACTTCCTGGACGTTGGCGGTGGCGCTACCAAGGAACGTGTCACTGAAGCGTTCAAGATCATCCTGTCTGACGACAATGTTAAAGCGGTATTCGTCAACATCTTCGGCGGTATCGTGCGCTGTGACCTGATTGCCGACGGTATCATCGGTGCGGTTAAGGAAGTGGGCGTTAACGTGCCCGTAGTTGTGCGCCTTGAAGGCAACAACGCGGAACTCGGTGCACAGCGTCTGGCTGAATCCGGACTGGATATCATTGCAGCAACCAGCCTGACCGACGGTGCTCAGCAGGCGGTTAAAGCAGCGGAGGGTAAATAATGTCGATTTTGATCAACAAGGACACCAAGGTCATCTGCCAGGGTTTCACCGGTGGCCAGGGTACCTTCCACTCCGAGCAGGCGATTGCGTACGGAACCAAGATGGTCGGTGGTGTTACACCGGGCAAGGGCGGTACCGAGCACCTGGGTCTGCCGGTGTTCAACACCGTGCAGGAAGCCGTTGACGCGACTGGCGCTGACGCCTCCGTGATCTACGTACCGGCTCCGTTCTGCAAGGACTCCATCCTGGAAGCTGCCAATGCAGGCATCAAGCTGATTGTCTGCATCACCGAGCACATTCCGGTCATGGACATGCTGCAGTGCAAGGTCAAGTGTGACGAGCTGGGCGTACGCCTGGTAGGCCCGAACTGCCCGGGCGTGATCACGCCGGGTGAATGCAAGATCGGCATCATGCCGGGTCACATTCATCTGCCGGGCAAGGTTGGCATCGTGTCCCGTTCAGGCACCCTGACCTATGAAGCGGTCAAGCAGACCACAGATGCAGGCTTCGGCCAGTCTACCTGTGTCGGCATTGGTGGTGACCCGATTCCGGGTTCCAACTTCATCGACATTCTGGAAATGTTCCAGAATGATCCGCAGACCGAAGCGATCGTCATGATCGGTGAAATCGGCGGCTCCGCTGAAGAAGAAGCTGCTGCCTACATCAAGGCAAACGTGACCAAGCCGGTTGTGTCCTACATCGCGGGTGTTACGGCTCCTGCCGGCAAGCGCATGGGCCACGCGGGTGCGATCATCTCCGGCGGCAAGGGTACTGCGGACGAGAAGTTCGCTGCGCTTGAAGACGCTGGCGTCAAGACCGTACGTTCCCTGGCTGACATCGGCAAGGCTCTTGCTGAGATCACCGGTTGGGAAATCAAGTAAAAATCGTCTGATTTCAGGCGATTAAAAAAGGCAGCCTCGGCTGCCTTTTTTGTGCCTGCGGATCAGGATTCGATGCATGTTCGCCCCTGCCGCTTGGCTGTGGAGTGTTTCATATTCCGGGCGTAGCGTCGCATCCCTCATTGCCGCTCTCGCTGTTGCTACGCTAAGGTTGAACAGGCGGCTTGCCAGGGCTGTCCGTCTTGGTGGTTGTTGCTTGTATGCCTGGCTGGTGAAGTGTCTGGAGGTCCGATGGATATTCTGCCCCTGTTTCCGCTGCCCGTGGTGCTGTTTCCAGGCAGTCGCATGCCCTTGCAGATTTTTGAGCCGCGCTACCTGCAGATGGTGTCGGATTCCTTCCGTCACCAGAGCGGTTTTGTCATCGTGCAGACCCGTGTCGATCAGGCGGCCGTGAACGGACAGACGCCGTTTTACGATATTGGCGTCTATGGAAAGATTATCGACTGGGATCAACTCCCCAATGAGCGACTGGGTATTGTGGTACAGGGGCTGCGTCGAGTGCGTATCGGGCCTGTGCAGGTGCAGCCTGATAACCTGCTGCTGGGGGATTGCGACTGGCTGGACCTGGAGGCTGCCGAAGCTGTGCCTGCGCAATACCAGTCATTGCAGCAGCTGCTGCGTCAGATGCTCAAACATCCCTCGTTCGCCCCCTTTGCGGCGGACACCGACACGGATGATGCGGTTGTGGTGGCCTATCGCCTGGCCGACTGGCTGCCGTTTTCCGCCGAAGACAAGCAGGAGCTGCTGAGCTGTGACAGCCCGGTGGCACGTCTCAAGCTGATTCATGACTCCATTGACTGGGAGCATTAGGGGCTGTTGACGTTTTCCAATGGCGTCCTGTTCAGGCTGCTAGCAGCCTGTCGGGCTTGGCCGATCGTAGCGAGGGAAAGACCGATTTGCGGTAGTTTTTGAGCTCTTTTGAGGCGAATAGTGGTTCTATTTAACAAAAAAGAGTACGTAAAATGTCCAAATTCGGCTTTTCCACAGTAGATCAGTGGTAAGTCCGACAGGCTGAAAGCGCTTCGTAGCCAAATAACGCCAGGCAGTCCAGGCCATAAAGACCCAGACCAAAGCGCCAGTTCCAGCTAAAAAATCGAAAGGCATTAAGGTTAAAACGCCCCTGCATGGCGAGGTGTGTGCCGGAGCAGGGCGAGACAATCACGCCCAGTGACCAGCTCATCAGAATGCTGAGGCCCAGGAGGTTGGGGTCTGTTACCACGGGCATCAGCATGCCGGCCAGGCTGCTGACGGTGATTACCGGGTGAATGCCGATAATGGACGCCAGCGCGCTGAGTCCAACCAGGCCCGCTGCTTGCGTCGCGCCAAAGTGCTGCAGTGACAGCGTGACGCCACTAAAATGCACCAGCGCCGAAATGCCGGCCATCAGTACGCCGGCAGCCAGAAAAAGCAGTAGCTCGCTATGCATTGCGGGCACTGCCTGCTCGATATGATCGCGGTAGCGTCGCAGGCCCTGGCGGTGTGATTTAACGGCCAGTACCAGCCAGGGCAGAGTCAGGCCGCAGATTGTAATCAGACTCAGGATGCCGAGTCCTGGCAGCAACTGATGTCCGGCCATCACCAGCAGTACGAGTACCAGGGGTATGCGCAGCGAATCGAACTGAAGCGGGTAGCCGGCAAAGGTGTGGCTATCGTCCCGCCGACCCAGACTGTATCCGGCCAGCAACAGGGCAGGGAGCGCCACCGCGAGGCCACCCAAGCTTAGCGGCAGCAGGCTGGCGCCCGGTGCCAGCGTAAGCGCAATGCCCATGGCGACAAAAAAAGGCGACCAGAGGGCAGCAAGTCCAAAGCCGCGGGACAGCGCCAGGGCCTGGGTTGGCTGCAGTGGATGTGCGCTGTGCAGGCGATCGCCAATAAGGGTGAGGGCCGAAAAATTGATCGCAGCGCCGAACAGGTGGGTGCCGAACAGGGTCTTCCACAGGGCTGCCCGGCCTTGGGGAAGGTCTGGGCTTGCGGTTGTCGCGGGCAAAGCGACCAGGCGCAAAAAGCCCACCGCGACGAGCATGGCGATCAGTACCTGACTGTTGGCCAGCGCTCGGGCGCCGTATACGAGCAGTTCGCCCTGGTATGCTGCCAGCAGTAGACCTGCACCGCCCACGCTCAGCATCAGCAGCACCTGTGCGCGCTGTAGTCCGCCCAGGCGACGGAACAGCAGGATGCCGGCACACCAGGCCAGTGTGCCCGCAAGCTCGGGTGGCGGAAATGCGGCAAGGGCGCCGAGGATCGAGCACAGGGCCGCACCGAGCAAGAGCCAGCCGGCCAGCCGAGTGCCAGTCCAGCCGGTCAGGTCTCCGCGGTTCCGGCGACAGAGTTCGGGTTCAGTCACGGGTGCGGCAGCGCTCGGCGGGTACGCTCAGAGCACGCAGCAGATAGTGTTTGAAGCCCTCGGGCCAGGATTGCTGATCCAGCGCCTTTTCCATGCACAATAGCCAGGCATCGCGTTCCTGGCTGCCAATACCCAGGTGCGCGTGAGCGGCGGGAATACTGATCGGGCCATATTTCTCGCGGTACAGTTTGGGACCACCGAGCCAGCCGCTCAGAAAACAGCTGAGCTTGTCCCGCGACTCGTCGAGATTGCGCGGGTGCAGGGCACGGATCTCGGCCGCCTCCGGCAGGGATTCCATCTGGTCGTAAAAGGCATCAACGAGGCGACGGATGCCCGCAATGCCGCCGGTGGCCTGGTAGGATGTATCGCCATCGCCGTAACGGGGCTGGCCGGGTTCTGAAATCTGCATGGCACGACTTGGACAGGGAAGGTGGCAGCTATTGTACGGTGAGGGCCGTGTCAGAACCAGAATCAAAACCGGTGCGCACCGAGTTTAAGGCAGCGTTGCCTCTGCCAGGGTCGTGGGTTACCACGGGGCGTTCGGTGCAATTCCGGAGACGGTAGCCGGACGGCCCACCGCCGTCGACTGGCCGAAGCGCCGCAAGACAAGGTCTGCACTGCTGCGCGTCAACCCAAACGCGCCCGTATCGACAATTCAAGCGTCACTGCAACCAGCGGGTCACTTTATTCAGGTACCTTCACACCGTCTTGCTGGTGGGGATGGGTGCGTATTCGCCCGACGAGGTTCGCTATGCCGAGACGCATTGCGTGCGGGCCGGCGTGCATGAGTCGTGGAGCACTCGAAAACCTGTGGCTCAGCGGCGAGCACGTGCGAACCTTTGCGCGTACTGTGTCGCTGTCGCTGTCGCTGTCGCTGTCGCTGTCGCTGTCGCTGTCGCTGCGTTATGCGACGTGGCGGGTGTTCGGGTCGATAGGGGGCGAAAACTACAACCGAGCTCTTGAGCCTGCATTATTCAGTTTCAAGGCCTGACCCTAAGCGCTAATTACTTTATATTCGGTCTTCCAGCCGCTGAATCCTCTTTCGAATACAAGGATATTTATGAAGAACCAAAGGAACATCGTCTTCGGTACTGGGCCTCTTGGATTATGGGTTGCTCAAATGCTGCTCGAACAAGACAAGGAGGTCACTGTCGTTAATCGAAGCGGGAAAGTGGATCATGAGATTCCGGCCCGGATAAAGGTCATCGAGGGAGATGCCAGCAATTCTGCAAAGGTCTATGAGATTTGTAAAGGTGCGGATGCCGTGTTTCATTGCGCAATGCCGACTTATACAAAATGGCCCGAAAAATTCCCGTCACTGACGCGGGGAATCCTTGATGGAGTGAAACGGGCGGGCTGTAGACTAATTTATGCAGATAATCTGTATGGGTACGGCGATACTCAAGGCCTGCCATTAACTGAGTCGCTTCCGTATAACGCAACCGGTCACAAGGGAAAGGTAAGGGCGTCCATGGCGCAGATACTGTTGAGTGAGGCCGATGTGAAGGTGGTGATTGCAAGAGCGTCTGACTTTTATGGGCCCCTGGTCACGAATTCCGCCTTTGGTGAAATGTTTTTCAAGGCGGCGTTGACCGGGAAACCAGCCAACTTGCTGGGTAATGTGGATCTGCCGCATACCTATACCTATATAAAAGACTTCGCCAGGGCGCTGGTCAGGCTGAGTGATCAGGACGACGCCTTTGGCCAGGTGTGGCATGTCGCCAATCCGCCAACCGTTACAACGCGGCAGCTGGTTTCACTTGTCGAAGAATACCTACAGAAACCGGTAAAGATACGGTCTGCCGGGAAGCGCATGGTTTCGTTTTTGGGTGTTTTCAATCCCATGCTGAAAGAGATGAAAGAGATGATGTATGAATGGGAGCAGCAATACATCGTCGACCACAAGAAATACGAAGACCGGTTTGGCAACGACAGTACACCCCATGAAGTAGCCATCAGGGAAACCGTCGAGTGGTACCGCGCCAGCTTGAATATCAGATGAAAGGTTAGGCCTGGCGTTCAATTCGACTGACAGGCTTACGTGAAGATCAGAAGACTCCTGGTTGTCTCTATATGGCGCCGGCCAGGTTTTTATATGGGCTATTTATCAGGACAGCCGGGTTGTCCATGTGCGGTATGATGGCGTAGCGCCATAACAGGACAACGGAATGAACAGGTATGGCGAGGTCTCATTCGCACTCAGGCAGAACCGGAATCAAAACCGGTGCGCATCAAGATCAATGGACAGCACCTGCTGCCCCAGTGTCACCACGCGACCACGATAGCGGTTTTCGCCGGTCGCCGTGAATTCAAACTGGTAGCTGCGCCAGAAGCGCAGGCTGCCCCGCACATCGCGCTTGAGCCAGATGGCCCTGAGGCCCACGCTGTCATCGAGCAACTGGACATCCAGTTCGTCGCAGCGTTTGCGCACTGCACGCAGTGCCAGTTCCCGCACTTTCTGTCCCTGCCACCAGTGCAGGCATACAAAGGTGACAAGGCTGAGCCAGAACAGGTCCTGCAGCTCGATATTCATATTGCATTATCCATTGGCTGATTTTGCACGGGTAAACGGATTGGGGTGCTGATAATAGTTGATACAAATGCTAGGGTATAGGGGTTGCGGCGGCGCTGCGGTCCAAAGGGGCCACACAGGCGCATGCCAAGTTGCTCCCCAGTCAATGAGTGTTTTGATGAGACCCACCATGAGCGTGCTGCGATCCCTGGAAAACCTGAATTTTGATAACAGCTTTGCACGGTTGCCGGAGCGATTCTATCAGATCACTAAGCCGCAGCCGCTTAAAGGCGCCCACCTGATCAGTTTCAATGCTGAGGTGGCGGCCTTGCTGGATCTTGATCCGTGCACGGTAACGCCTGAAGTGCTGGCGCAGTATTTCGGTGGTCAGGCGCCTTTGCCGGGATCCGAACCGCTGGCCATGAAATACACCGGGCACCAGTTTGGCGTCTACAATCCGGATCTGGGGGATGGCCGTGGGCTGTTACTGGGCGAAGTGCTCAATCAGGCAGGGGAGCGGTGGGATCTGCACCTGAAGGGGGCTGGCAAAACAGCGTTCTCCCGCTTTGGCGATGGCCGTGCGGTATTGCGTTCGAGCATACGCGAGTATCTGGCCGGTGAGGCCATGCAGGGGCTGGGTATTCCCACCACGCGGGCACTTTGTCTGATTGGCAGTGATGATTATACGATGCGTGAGGGGATGGAGCCCTGCGCCATGCTGTTGCGTGTCAGTCGCTGTCATATCCGTTTCGGCCATTTTGAATATTTCTATTATCACCGTATGCATGACGAGCTCAGGCAGCTGGCTGATTATTGCATCGAGCGTTACTTTCCGCACCTGGCCGGGGATGAAAACCCCTATCGGTCAATGTATAGGCAAGTTTTGCACAGTACAGCCGATCTGGTGGCGCGCTGGCAGGCTTACGGGTTCGTGCATGGCGTGCTGAATACAGACAACATGTCACTGCTCAGTGAAACCTTCGATTACGGCCCGTACAGTTTCATGGATGGCTATCAGACCGATTATGTCAGCAACCAGAACGATCATCAGAAACGTTACGCGTTCAAGGCGCAACCCGGGGTCGTGTTGTGGAATCTCGCCTGCCTTGGCCAGGCGTTGCTGCCGCTGGTCGATCGTGCGGACCTGGAGGCGCAGCTCGAGTGTTTCGGGGGGCTGTATGAAGCGGCTGAGCTGGCGCATTACCGGGCGCGTTTGGGCCTGTTCCAGGCGCATGACGAGGATGCGGCGCTGGTGTCCGCGCTCAAGCTTCTGATGGCGGAGCAGCGGGTCGACATGACGCGCTTTTTCCGTGCGCTGTGCCGGCTCAACGGATCCGATGCGGCGCTGGAGGCTGTCCTGGCCGTTTGGCCAGAGCCTGCCAAGGTCACCGACTGGCTGTTGCAGTATCAGGCGCGGCTGGGCAGGGAGAAGATCGATGCTGCGCAGCGCCAGGTTCGAATGCTGGCGGTGAATCCCAAGTATATTCTGCGCAACTATATGGCCGAGGAGGCCATTCGTGCGGCGCATCAGGGAGATTTCGAGCCGGTAAACGACCTCATGACCCTGCTGCGTGATCCTTTTGCCGAGCAACCCGGGTTCGAACGCTTTGCCGGCCAGCCGCCGGGCTGGGCAGAGTCCATCTGCCTCACCTGTTCATCCTGATGCGTCAGTTATAACGGTCAGTTTGTTGCTGGGCTTCGGTGGAGGCGCGCCGGGCCTTGATTTACAATGGCGTGCTTTCTGAGGCGGGCGGATATTGATGACAACGGATGTGGCGGGTTTTCTGGGGGAGCAGTGGGTC
This sequence comes from Marinobacterium rhizophilum DSM 18822, assembly GCF_000378045.1. Classification (GTDB taxonomy): domain Bacteria; phylum Pseudomonadota; class Gammaproteobacteria; order Pseudomonadales; family Balneatricaceae; genus Marinobacterium_A; species Marinobacterium_A rhizophilum. The sequence continues at coordinate 222,838 of NZ_KB899090.1, read as the reverse complement.
AACCTCCTGGCGCTGGGCTGGTTCCTGCTGTGCTTTCGCGGTTATATGACCTATGCGCGGATCAAGGCGCAGACTACACCCTGCCTGGCGAGCGTGATGCACCTGTACCGGCTGGAATGGATGCGGCACATGCTGATGCGAGAAAACAGGGTGCCTGACACCACGTCCATCGCCAATCTGGAGCGGACGGTGGCGTTTTTTGCCTCCACCACCATCCTGATTCTGGCCGGTCTCATGACGCTGCTCAATGTGGCCGATGAAGCCATGAACATCGTGCGGGACATCCCCTACGCTTACCCACTCACGGCCGGAGAGTGGGAAATCAAGCTATTGGTGTTGATCCTGCTGTTTGTCTATTCGTTCTTCAAGTTTACTTGGAGCCTGCGTCAGTACGGTTTTACCTCGGTCATGGTGGGCGGTGCACCTCTGCCGAGCGAGTCGCTCTCCGAACAGCGCCTGCATGCCCACGCGGACCGCATTGCTGATATGACCTCCCTGGCGGCCAATAATTTTAATACCGGTCTGCGCACCTACTATTTCTGCATCGCTGTGCTGGGCTGGTTTATCAATCCCTGGCTGTTCATGCTCATGTCCGGCATTGTTGTAATCGTCCTGTATCGACGTGAGTTCGTGTCCAAGGCGCTGCAGACCATGATGATGAGCACCGAGGTCGAGCGCTGAAACAGTGCTCTGTGCAGACCCGGATTGAAATCCGCTTTGCACCGAGGGCTTGAAATCGATATCGCTGGCCCCATCTCTGGAACACAGGCGAGTTACCTGAAATTGTTGCAGAACCAAGGGCCTATATATCCATGAGCACCGAAACCCAGAAAGAAACTCTCGGATTCCAGACGGAAGTGAAGCAGCTGCTTCATCTGATGATTCACTCCCTCTACTCGAACAAGGAGATCTTCCTGCGCGAGCTGATTTCCAACGCGTCCGATGCGGCGGAAAAGCTGCGCTTCGAGGCACTGTCCAACGCAGACCTGTACGAGAATGATGGCGATCTGAATATCCGTGTCAGCTTTGACGAAGACGCCAAGACCATCACGATTGCAGACAACGGCATTGGCATGAGCCGCCAGGATGTGATCGATCACCTGGGTACCATCGCCAAGTCCGGCACTTCCGGCTTCCTGTCACAGCTGACCGGTGATCAGAAGAAGGACAGCCAGCTGATCGGTCAGTTCGGCGTGGGCTTCTACTCGGCCTTTATCGTCGCCGACAAGGTCGATGTGTTTACCCGCCGTGCGGGTCTTTCCAGTGCCGAGGGTGTTCACTGGTCGTCCACGGGCGAGGGCGAGTTCAGTATCGCCACGCTGGAAAAGGAAAGTCGCGGTACCACCATCGTCCTGCACCTGAAAGAAGAGGAAGCCGAGTTCGCCAATAGCTGGCGCCTGCGCGAGCTGGTTCGCAAGTATTCCGATCACATCGCCCTGCCGGTGATCATGCAAAAGGAAGCGGCTGAGCCGCAGGAGCCGGAAGAAGGCCAGGAGCCCGCTCCGGTGGAGCCGCCGCAGGATGAGACGGTCAACAGCGCCACAGCGCTCTGGACCCGCAGCAAAAACGAGCTGACGGACGAGGAATACACCGAGTTCTACAAGCATGTTTCGCATGACTTCAACGATCCGCTGAGCTGGTCCCACAGCAAGGTCGAAGGCAACCTGGAATACAGCTCACTGCTGTATGTGCCGGAAAAAGCACCCTATGACCTGTGGAACCGTGAAGCGCCCCGTGGGCTGAAACTCTACATTCAGCGTGTTTTCATCATGGATCAGGCTGACCAGTTCCTGCCCCTGTATTTGCGCTTTATCAAGGGTGTGGTGGATTCCAGCAACCTGTCGCTGAACATTTCCCGTGAAATCCTGCAAAAGGACCCGCATGTCGACAAGCTGCGTTCCGCACTGACCAAGCGCGTGCTGGACATGCTGGCGAAACTGGCCAAGAACGATGCCGACAAGTACCAGACGTTCTGGAAAGAGTTCGGCCAGGTGCTCAAGGAAGGCCCGGCGGAAGACCACGCCAACCGCGAAAAAATACTCAAGCTGCTGCGTTTCGCCTCGACACATTCCGGCACCAGCGAGCAGAATGTCGGCCTGGATGATTACGTGGCGCGCATGCAGGAAGGTCAGAGCAAGATCTACTACGTGGTTGCCGACACCTTCAATGCCGCCAAGAGCAGCCCGCACCTCGAGATTTTCCGCAAGAAGGGCATCGAAGTGCTTCTCATGACCGATCGCATTGACGAGTGGATGATGAGCCATCTTTTCGACTTCGACGGTAAATCCTTCCAGGACGTCAGCAAGGGTGAGCTGGATCTGGGCGAGGTGGAAAACGAGGAAGAGAAGACCGCTCAGGAAGAAACCGCCAAGGAGCTGGCGGGTCTGGTTGAGCGCGTTAAAACTCAGCTTGGTGACCGGGTGTCGGACGTACGCATTACCCATCGCCTGACCGACTCCCCGGCCTGCGTGGTGCTGGGCAGCTACGACATGGGCGCGCAGATGCGCCGTATCATGGAAGCAGCCGGCCAGCCGGTTCCGGAAGTGAAGCCTGTCTTTGAGCTTAATCCGGAACATCCGCTGATTCAGAAACTGGACCAGGAAACGGATGAAGACCGCTTTGGCGAACTGTCACTGGTGATCTTTGATCAGGCCGGTCTTGCCGCCGGCGGTCAGCTGGATGATCCGGCTGCCTACGTGGCCCGTCTCAACAAGCTGCTGCTTGAACTGAGCCAGTAAGCGTTTCGCATTATGCAAAAGCGGCCGCCAAGGCCGCTTTTTTTATGCTGATTTGCCAGCGCGTCGCGGCGCTTGATCGGGCTGCCGGCCGGCCTGCTGAAACAACGGTGCCAGCGCCAGCAAATCCCTGCGCAGGATACTGGTAATTCTGCACCAGATCAGTGACACTCGGCTTCTACCAACTGCATTTTCAAACGCACTCAGGTCAACAATGTCCGTTATTCGACACGCCATTAATTTTCATGGTAGCAGGCCCTGTCAACGCCAGTTCTTTGCTGTTCCGGCGCCCCTGCGGCGACGGGAGGCGGGTACCATCTCGGAGCTGACGCCCCTGCGGTCAGACCCCTGAGCCACTGCTGGATTATCCAGGCGGGCCTTAGGGTCCGCCTTTTTTTTGCCATTGAAACGCCTGATACATGAGACCGACAGGCGCTTTCTGAACTTGATTATTAGAGAGGCCCAACGCATGGAACACTCCGTACAGAATGAGCAAATGGAGCTGATTGTTCAGCGTCTGCACAAATTGCAGCACGACCTCGGCGAAGAAATTGCGGGTCTGCGCGACATGCTGGCAGAAGTCGGTACCGATCGTGAGCAGTTCGATACCAGCGAGCGCAGCGATGCCTTGCAGCAGCGCAACATGGCCAAGGCCAACATCATGCTGAGCGAGCGCCGTCTGCGGCAGGTGGAAGTGGCGTTGCGCCGCATCAACGAAGGGGACGAGGATTTTGGCTACTGTCGCAGCTGCGATGCCGAGATTCCCTTTGCGCGCCTGAGTGTAAGACCCGAATCTCCGTTGTGCCTGAACTGTCAGCAACAGCAGGAAGTACGTTAGTTACCGGCGCGGCACCGGGTCGGTGTTGTTGGCTGTTGCTGCAGGTATAATGCAGTTAAAACAATAACCGCCCGGTGACGGAACCTGACCATGAGCCATGAACTTTCCAACCTGCGCAAATTTGTAGCCCCTGAAATCCTTTTCGGTGCGGGCGCCCGCAAGGCGGTCGCCAACTACGCCAGAACGTTCGGGGCGCGCAAGGTTCTGCTGGTATCCGATCCAGGTGTGCAGCAGGCGGGCTGGGTTGCAGATGTCGAGCAGACGCTGCGAGAAGCGCTGATTGACTGTGTTGTCTACACCGAGGTTTCGCCCAATCCCCGCTCTGACGAGGTTATGCGCGGCGCCGCCCTGTATGAGGCCGAAGGCTGCAACCTCATCGTGGCGGTGGGCGGCGGCAGCCCGATGGATTGCGCCAAGGGGATCGGCATCGTTAGCAGCCATGGCCGGCACATCCTGGAGTTCGAGGGGGTTGATACCCTTTCAGTGCCGATTCCACCGCTGATCCTGATTCCCACTACTGCCGGCACGTCGGCGGATGTATCCCAGTTCGCCATCATTAATGACGAGTTTGAGCGGGTAAAAATCTCCATCGTCAGCAAGTCCGTGGTACCGGATGTGTCGCTTATCGATCCCGAAACGACCATGACCATGGATCCGTTTCTCACGGCCTGTACCGGGGTGGATGCGCTGGTACATGCCATTGAGGCATTTGTTTCCACAGGGTCCGGTCCCATGACTGACATGCATGCGCTGGACGCCATTCGCCTGATCAACGGCAACCTGGCGGACCTGATTCGTCACCCCGATGATCTGCAGCTGCGTGAACAGGTCATGCTGGGCAGCATGAAGGCGGGGCTGGCCTTCTCCAATGCGATTCTCGGCGCCGTGCATGCCATGTCCCACAGCCTGGGAGGTTACCTGGATCTGCCCCACGGACTGTGCAACGCCATGCTGCTCGAGCATGTGATCGATTTCAATTACCGCGAAACGCCGGACAAGTTCAAGGTCATCGCCGACACCCTGGGTGTGGATGTTCGCGGCATGAACAGCGGTGAGATTCGCAAGCGACTGATGCAGCGCATCATTGGACTCAAGCAGGAGGTCGGGCTGCGCGAGTCGCTCGGTGTCTTTGGGGTGAATGTGAGTGATATACCCTCGCTGTCAAAAAATGCCATCAAGGACCCCTGCATCCTGACCAATCCGCGCAAGTCCTCGCGGCGGGATGTCGAGGTCATGTATGAAGAAGCCCTCTGAACAAGGCGCAGCCACCTTTGAGGATCTGATTGGTCTTGGCAGCCAGTCGGCGCGCAAGAGTTATTACCCTGAGCTTGAGCGCAAGGTGCATGAGCTCGAGCAGGAACGTAACCGGTACAAGTGGCTGTTTGAAAATGCCCTGCACGGTATCTTCCGGGCGGAAATGACCGGTGGCGTACTGGCTGCCAATCCCGCCATTGCCAGTCTCTGTGGGTATGCCTCGCCCGCCGAGGTGATCGAACAGGTGCGGGATCTGTCGACCCAGCTTTTTGTCGATCCGGGCGAGTTTGCAGCCATACGCCAGATGCTGCTTACAAGCGAGCGGCTGACCGGTTACGAGACCCGGCTGCGTTGTCGTGATGGGGGCACCGTCGATGTGGCCATGAACATCCTGCTCAAGCGCGTCGACGGTGGGGAAATCATCGAAGCCTTTGTGGCCGACTATACAGAGCGAAAGCGTGCCCGCGAGCGTTTGCAGCAACTCAATGCCGAGCTTGAACAGCGCGTCGCTGAGCGCACTGAAGAGCTGCTCGAACTGAACGAGCAGCTGCGCCTGGCCAGGGATGCCGCGGAAGCTGCCAACAAGAGCAAGGATAAGTACCTGGCCGCGGCCAGCCATGACCTGCTGCAGCCGATGAATGCCGCGCGGCTGCTGGTGTCCACGCTGCGAGAGCGTGCGCTTGCCGGGCAGGATGGCTACCTGATTGAACGCGTGCATATGGCGCTGGAAGGGGCTGAGGAGCTGCTGACTGACCTGCTGGATATATCCAGGCTTGATCAGAATGCCGTGCGGCCGGACGTTGCCGAGTTTTCCCTGCAATCGATCCTGGAGCCGCTGGCGGCGGAGTTACAGCCTGTGGCCGCCAGTGAGGGATTGCAGCTCAAATTGCAGCAGAGTAGCCTCAGTATTCGCAGTGACAGCCGGTTGCTCACACGCATTTTGCGCAATTTTCTCAGCAATGCGCTGCGCTACACCGACCAAGGCAGGGTGCTGCTGGGAGTGCGCAACCGGGACGACCGGGTCAGCATTCAGGTTTGGGATACCGGGGATGGCATTGCGGATTCCAAGCTGGAGGATATTTTTCGCGAGTTCCACCAGCTGCCCGATCACCATGCCGGTGAGCGCCGCGGCGTCGGCCTGGGACTGGCAATTGTGGATCGTATAGCGCGGGTACTGGAGCACCGTATCGAGGTCAGCTCCCGTCTGGGCAAGGGCTCGATGTTCGCCATTGAGGTCCCACGGGCCAGAGGGCCGGTGTCCTTTGCTGCGCCGGCGCAGCTCAGCCCCCCGATAGATACGCTGGCGGGTACTCGGGTGCTGGTGGTCGACAATGATGAAAATGTGTTACTCAGCATGTGTGCACTGCTCGAACAGTGGGGCTGTGAACTGAGTGTGGCGCGCGACTGCGAAGCGGCGCTGGCACTGTGTCAGGCCGAGGCCCCGGGGGTGGAGCCCCAGTTGCTGCTGGCCGATTATCATCTGGATTGGGGGCGGACCGGGCTTGAGGTCGTGCAGGCACTGCGCCGGCATTACGGCGAGGGTTTCCCGGCGGCCATGATCACAGCGGATCGCTCCGCTGACACCCTTAGGCTATTCCGTGAACAGGGCCTGCCGGTACTGCCAAAGCCTGTTCGCCCCGGCAAGCTGCGTGCACTGCTGACCCATCTGTTGCAGGGCGGTTAAGGACTGCCGGCCAAGGCTGCCACGCCTGTATCAGGCTACCTGTTCGATATCCAGCAGCATGCGGGTACACTCCTCGCCGATGCGCTGGATTGCGCTTTCGACCCGCTCGTTGGGTTTCTCCGAGTAGTTCAGGCGCATGCAGTTGCGGTATTTGCCCGAGGCCGAGAACAGGACTCCCGGGCCGATGCGGATGCCCTGGTCGAGCAGGCGCTCGTTCAGGCGTACGCTGTCGGCGTCACCCGGCAGCTCGACCCAGAGCAGAAACCCGCCCTGGGGATAGCTGATGCGGGTACCGGCGGGAAAGTAGCGCTCGACCCAGGCAATCATCTGGTCACGACCATGCTGGTACTGGGCGCGCATTCGGCGCAGGTGACGCTCGTAGTGCCCCTGGGCGACGAAGTCGGCGACCGCCAGTTGTGGCAGACTGGCACAGGCCGCCGTGCCGACGTACTTCATGTGCAGCACCTGCTCGCCATAGCGTCCCGGCGCGACCCAGCCCACGCGCAGTCCCGGTGCCAGTGTCTTGGAGAAAGAGCTACACAGCAGCACCCGGCCGTCGCCATCGAATGACTTGATGGTGCGCGGGCGCGGAAACTGGTAGCTCAGGTCGCCGTAGATATCGTCCTCGATAATGGCTACATCGAAGCGCTGCGCCAGCGACAGTAACCGGCGGCGGTTCTCCTCGGGCATGGTGTATCCCAGCGGGTTGTTGCACGTGGGTGTCACCTGGATGACCCTGATCGGCCACTTCTCCAGCGCCAGTTCCAGCGCCTCCAGGCTGATGCCGGTCACCGGATCCGTCGGGATTTCCATCGCCTTTAGCCCGAACGCCTTGATTGCCTGCATCGAGCCGTAGAAGCTCGGCGAGTCCACGGCGACCACATCGCCCGGTTGGGTCACGGCACGCATGCTGGTGGAGAGCGCCTCCTGGCAGCCCGTGGTAACGACAATATCGTCCGGATGCAGCCGACAGCCCGAATCGATGCACAAACGCGCCACCTGCAGGCGTAGCTCAGGGGAGCCGCGCAGACTGTCGTAGGAGAAGCCGCGTATCGGGCTGGCGCCGCGCCCGTCAGCCAGGGCACGGTGCAATGGCTTGAGGGTCGGCGCACTGATGTCCGGCATGCCGCGGCCAAGCGCGAGCACGCCGGGCAGTTCATTGGCGCACAGCAGCTCCATCACCTGTTCCCACTGCGAAACTTCCAGCGGACGTTGCGTTGGGCGACTGACTTGCGGCATTTGTGGCGTGGCCGGCCGCGGCCGGACGTAGTAACCGGATTTCGGCCGTACCTGTGCGAGTCCCTCATCCTCCAGCAGCCGGTAGGCTTCCTGTACGGTGGCGATGCTGATTCCGTGCTCCCGGCTCAGGGCTCGAATCGATGGCAGGCGGTCGCCACAGCGGTAATAGCCCTGTTCGATACGCTGACGCAGTTCATCCGCGACCTGTTCATAGAGTTTCATTACAGTTACTCAGTACAGAATATTAATGCAGTACAGATAGTCTGAAAAATAGCAGTACAGTTGGGATAAATCAAAATCTGTAATGGTTAAATAAGTTTATTTTGAATCTGTAATGGAAAGCGTCGCAGCCTTACTCTGAATGCCATCAACCGCAGGAGGATAATGCCATGTTAAGTATTGAGATTTTCCGCCGCCTGTTGGATGCCCTGCGCCGGGTTGCGCAGCGCCGCCGCTCGCGCCGTCAGTTGCTGGCACTCAGCGATCATATGCTAAAGGATATCGGTATCAGCCGTGCCGATGCCGTGTACGAGGGCGATAAGCCGTTCTGGCGCGCCTGACGCGATACTGTTGGCCGGCTCGGGATTCGGGCCGGCCATGCGCCTCATTTGCACAGGAGATTGAAATGTCCGCGCTTGCCTATTACACCCTGGATGTCTTTACCGATCGTCCCTTCGCCGGTAACCCGCTGGCGGTCTTTCCCGATGCGGGTGAGTTACCGCTCGCGCAGATGCAGCAATTGGCGTCTGAGCTGAATCTGTCGGAAACGGTATTCGTCACGTCTGCAGGTTCCGACAACCGCTTTGACGTGCGGATCTTTACCCCCGGCGGGGAGATTCCCTTTGCCGGCCATCCCACCGTGGGTACGGCGTTGCTGCTCGCGCGTCTCGGCCGGCTGGCGCCGGAGCAGGGCACGGCACTGACCCTGGTGCAGCGTGTCGGCGATGTGCCGGTCCAGATTAGGGGGCAGGGTGACGCTGCCATTGCCCGTTTTCGTACCGTCCGCGTGCCGGAGCTGACTGCCAGCCCGCTGAGCCGCGAGGAAGCCGCCGCGCTGGTCGGTCTTGAACCGTCACAACTGCTCGCTGCACCGGTCGTGGCGTCGTGTGGTACACCGTTCCAGATGCTGCAAGTGACTGATGTCGAAAGTCTTGGGCGCGCCGCGCTGGATCTGGCGCTGTGGCGCCGTCTGCTGTCGGGGCATTCCGCCCCCGACCTCTATCTATACAGCCTGGCAGCGGACCGGCGGTCGGCGCGCACCCGCATGTTCGGACCCGGATTTAACATTGCGGAAGACCCGGCCACCGGTGCCGCGGCGTCGGCACTGGCCGGGATGCTGGCGGGCGCTGTACCCGGGTGCTATCGGCTGCGCATAGAGCAAGGTGTCGAGATGGGGCGGCCGAGCCTGATCGAAACCGAGGTTCGTGTCACTGCCGAGGGGGCCGAGGCCGTGTTTGTTGAAGGGCAGGCCCGGTTCGTGAGTGAGGGGCATTTCTATCTCAGTTGAGAAAAGTTGGCAGGCTTATCGGCCAGTGGCCCGCTGCAGGTCATTTTACGCGATGAAATATGCTCTTAAACTCGCTATGCTTTGTCTAGCGTCTATAAGAACAATTGCAGTAGGAACGCTTATGTTTCAGGAATTTCGTCATTTGAGAGTGCAGGACATGTCAGGCGTCGACCACCTGCTTTCGCCCACCCAGGTTCGCCCCCCCTACACCCTGCGCAGTCCCGCGCTGGAAGCCATGACCGATTTTGTCGAGACGGCGCCGGTTACCGTGTCGGCACAGCTTGGCGTCGACGAAGCGCTGGAATGGATGAAAAGCCAGCATGTACGCATGTTATTTGTGCTTGATGACAAGGAGCAGTTTGCCGGCGTGATTACAGCCCGCGACATTGCCGGTACCCGGGCCATGGCATATGCGCACAAGAGCGGCATTGCCAGGACTGATGTGCAGGTGCGCCATATCATGCTGGATAGAGCCAGTATTCGCTGTCTCACCTTTGATCAGGTTGCCGATGCCACCATTGGTGACTTGATGCTCACCATGCAGGGATCCGGTGAGCAGCACGTCGTGGTGATCGATGAGGGCTATGCCGGCGTGAAGCGGGTACGGGGTGTCATCTCGGCCAGTGATATTTCGCGCCTGCTCAAGGTCAGTTTCGATGTGATGTACGAGGCCAAGACGTTTGCCGAGATTGAAAAGATCGTAGCCCACGGTGGTGGGCTCTAAACGAGCGGGGGAGATTTGCCCGCAGTGGCGAAAAGATTTGCGCCCTGATCTCATTGCTCTATACTCCGCGAAAATTCAGAAAAGAGCCCGCGCTGATGCCATCACTGCGGGTTCTTTTTTATGGGGCCCAGGTGGCATGGAGCAAACGATCTGCTCGCCAGTTGCATGATTGTGGCCCTGACCATCGTCTATTGAGAGGTGCCGTACCAGATGAAGCTGCCAGAACATATCAGCCCCGAACAGTGGCAACGTGCCAAGGCGATTGCCGATAGCAAGGACACCCCCTGTCTGGTGATTGATCTGGACAATATTCGCCAGAAATACACGCAGCTGGTGCAGGGCTTCGATTACGCCCGGGTGTTCTATGCGGTGAAGGCGAATCCGGCCGATGAAGTCATCGCGTTGCTGGCACAGCTGGGCTCAAATTTCGATATCGCCTCTATTTATGAGCTGGACAAGGTCATGAAGCATGGCGTTGAGCCCTCGCGCATGAGCTTTGGCAACACGATCAAGAAGGCGCGGGATATCCGTTACTTCTATGACAAGGGTGTGCGGTTGTATGCCACTGATTCGGAGGCGGATCTGCGCAATATTGCCGAGCAGGCGCCGGGATCCCGCGTTTATATTCGGGTACTGACCGAAGGTTCAGAGGGCGCCGACTGGCCGCTGTCGCGCAAGTTTGGCTGCAATCCGGAAATGGCGATGGAGCTGGCCGTGCTGGCCCGGGATCTTGGTCTGGTGCCCTGGGGCGTGTCGTTTCATGTCGGCTCGCAGCAGCGGGATATCGATGTCTGGGACGGCGCCATTGCCAAGGTCAAGTTTATCTTTGAGCGCCTGCTGAGCGAATACGGTATCGGGCTGAAAATGATCAATATGGGCGGCGGGTTTCCGGCCAGCTATCTGCACAAAGCCAATGAGTTTGCGGTGTATGTGCAGGAGATTACGCGTTTTCTGCAGGAAGATTTCGGTGATGAGGTCCCCGAGATCATTCTGGAACCGGGCCGCTCGCTGGTCGGTGATGCCGGCATTCTGGTGTCTGAGGTCGTACTGATTTCACGCAAGTCCGCCACGGCGCTGGAGCGCTGGGTATTTACCGATGTGGGCAAATTCAATGGCCTGATCGAGACCCTGGATGAAGCCATCAAGTACCCGCTGGCCAGTGAGCGGGATGAAGACCCTGCGGCTGAATTTGAAGAGGTTATACTGGCCGGGCCCACGTGCGACAGTGTGGACATCATGTATGAAAGCTATCGCTATCAGCTACCGTTGTCACTGGAGATGGGTGACCGGTTGTACTGGTTTTCCACCGGCGCCTACACCACCAGTTACAGCTCAATTGAGTTCAACGGTTTTCCGCCGCTGAAATACTACGTTGCCTAACCGGTGATGCAAGGGCAGGGCGGCTGAACCGAGTGTCCTGCCAGACAATTCATTTTTCAAACCTTGCTCCGCGCGCTCTGGCAGGCAGGTTTCGATCCTGTGTGGATAACGCCCGACGTTATCAAGCGTTTCGGCTCAGGGGGCCAGTCCAGTAACAGAACCGCGCAGATCAGCGGCAGGCCGGTCCTTAACAGGGGTTGCGGGTTAATTTGCCGGCCGATGGTGTATCAGGTAAAAGAAAAGGGTGAAGCCGGCCCGGATGCCGCACGCTGCGCCGGCGTGCAGGATTGCGCCATTGCACGGCATTCTGGCAGGATCAGCGCGCGGCCTGTGGCGCGCGACGGCAACCCTGGAATCCACCACCTATGCAGCTGATATTTCTTGGGACCTCGTCCGGCGCGCCCACCCGGCAACGCAATGTGTCGGGGGTGGCGCTGTCGTTGCCCCGGCGGCGCGACTGGGTGCTGGTCGACTGTGGTGAAGGCACCCAGCACCGGCTGCTGCGCACGCCGTTATCGGTGCTGCGGTTGCGGGCCATCTGCATCACGCACGTGCACGGCGACCACTGCTATGGCCTGCCGGGTCTGCTGGCGTCGGCGCAGCTCAATGGCCGCCGCGAGGCGCTGACGCTCATCGCTCCGGCCCCCATCTGGGACTATCTGCAGGCGGTCTTTACCAGCACGGCGCTACATCTTGATTATCCGCTGGAGTTTATTGACGTGACCCGGCTGCCAGCCGGGTTTGAGCTCGACGACTTCGAGGTGTCGGCCTGGCCACTGTCACACCGGGTACCGAGTTTCGCTTACCGCTTTGTCGAACGTGGGGTGCCACGCCGGTTACGGGTTGATTGCCTCGAGCGTGATGCAATTCCCCGCGGCCCCCTCTGGGGTGCGCTGCAGCGGGGTGAGGCTGTACCGCTGGCCGGCGGCGGTTTGGCGAGGAGTGAGGATTACACCCAGCCTGCATGGCGTGCACGGCGGCTGGTGATTGGCGGTGACAACGATAGTCCGGAATGCTTGCGCAAGGCCTGCAGGGATATCGACCTGCTGGTACACGAGGCAACCTATGACGCTGAAACGCTGATCCGGATCGGGTCAGCGCCGATGCATTCCAGCGCAGCGCAGGTTGCGGGCTTTGCCCAGTCGCTGGCACTGCCGCACCTGATTCTGACTCATTTCAGCCCGCGCTATCAGCAGGGTGGCGCTCGAGGCTTGCCGCTGGCGCGGCTGGAGCAAGAGGCGCGTGCAGGCTACTCGGGCGACCTGTGGCTTGCGGCCGACTATGATCGTTTCGAACTGGCCCCCGATGGCAGCCTGCAACGCAATAGCGTGCTCGAATAACGTTCAGTCGGCGCGTCCCTTTGCCGTTCAGAGGCGGATGATGTCCGGATGCTTGCCGAGGGTTTCGATCAGCTGCTGCATCTCGGCATCGGTGCCAATGCTTATGCGCAGGTGGTTGCTGATCAGCGGTCGGCTGAAGTGACGCACCAGCAGACCGTTGGCGCGCAGGTACCCCATCAACTCGGCACCTTCCAGATAACGGTGCTGTGCGAAGACGAAGTTGGTGCCCGAGGGCAGCACGACGAACCCCAGGGCGTGGAGTTCGTTGCAGGTCCATTCGCGGGTGGCAATGATGCGATCAGTCGTGCTGCGAAAGTAGTCTTCATCCTCAAGCGCAGCGACACCGGCGCTGATGGCGAGCATATCCAGCGGGTAGGAGTTGAAGCTGTTCTTGACCCGCTCCAGTCCGTCGATCAGGTCTGGATGTCCAATGGCAAAGCCGATACGCAGTCCTGCCAGGGAGCGTGACTTGGAGAAGGTCTGTACCACCAGCAGATTGTCGTAGCGTTGCGTCAGGGCAACGGCGCTCTGGGCACCAAAATCGACGTAGGCTTCGTCGACCACCACAACCGATTCAGTATTGCGCTGCAGCAGCTGTTCAATTTCGTCCAGACTCAGGATACAGCCGGTGGGAGCGTTGGGGTTGGCGAAAATGATGCCGCCGTTGGTCTGACTGTAGTCATCCAGGCAGATGCTGAAATCTTCGCGCAGTGGCACTTCCTGGTACTGAATGTCGTACAGATTGCAGTACACATCGTAAAAGCTGTAGCTGATATTGGGCATCAGCAGTGGCGCACTCTGGCGGAAGAAGGCCATAAAGGTATGCGCCAGCACTTCATCGGAGCCGTTGCCGACAAAGATGTTGTCCCGCGCGACACCGTGGTAGTCCGCCAGAGCCTGCTTCAGAGCCCGGGCATCGGGATCGGGATACAGGCGCAGCCGCCCGAATTCGAAATTCTGCAGTGTCTGCATGACGCGGGGCGAGGGAGGGTACGGGTTTTCGTTGGTATTCAGTTTGACGATCTGCAGATCTTTGGGCTGTTCTCCCGGTACATAGGGAACCAGGTGCTTGATCGCGTCACTCCAGAATTTGCTCATTGCAGTGCTTTCACAGGATGGGTTGAGAGGGCGCCGTGGCGATACTTGGATTGGCGACTAGCATAACAGGTTGGTCGGGCGCAGGCCTAGCGGCCTGTCGGGCTTGGCCGATCGTAGCGAGGTAAAGACCGATTTGCGGCAGTTTTTGAGCTCTTTTGAGGCGAATAGTGGTTCTATTTAACAAAAAAGAGTACATAAAATGACTAAATTCGGCTTTTCCGCAGTAGATCAGTGGTAAGTCCGACAGGCTGCTAGCAGCCTGTTGAATAGCGGGTCAGCAGAGCGGGGAGCCGTTACGGGGTTGGCTTAAAATGAAAGCTGGTGCATCTGCTGCAAGGTATGCAGGTGCAATAAAGTCAGCCGACGTCCCACAGGCACCGGGGGCGCCGGCTGATGATAGGACCAACCACCCCCTGATCCCAGGGAATGCTTGATCCGTCTTAGTAGAGTCATTGCGCGGGCAAAAGTTCAGTACCGGATTTGCGCCGGGGGCTTTCGGACTTTTGCATGGCGCTTAGCGCCTCGAAGGCATCGTGGTTTGGCGCCAGTTTGGTATAATGCGTCGCCTGTTTAACCCTGCTCCGGGCTTACGCCCCGGACCGCACGATGGAAATGATATGACTCAGTTTGTTGTTTGTGCCCTGTATAAGTTTGCGACCCTTGAGGACTTCGAGTCCATGCGCCAGCCCCTGCACGATGTGATGGAGGCCAACGGGGTGCGCGGCACTCTGCTGCTGGCCCGCGAGGGTGTGAATGGTACCGTGGCCGGTTCACGCCAGGGGATCGATGCCGTACTGGCGTGGTTGCGTTCGGATCCGCGGCTGGCAGACCTGTCGCACAAGGAATCGTTTAACGAAGAGATGCCGTTTTACCGCACCAAGGTCAAGCTGAAAAAAGAGATCGTTACCATGGGCGTCGAGGGCATAGATCCGCGCCAGGTGGTGGGGACCTATGTGAAGCCCCAGGACTGGAACAGCCTGATCGCGGACCCGGACGTGGTGGTAATCGATACGCGCAACGACTATGAAGTGCAGATTGGCACATTCGAGCGCGCGGTGAATCCGCTGACCAAGACCTTTCGTGAATTTCCCGAGTTCGTCCAGCAGAATCTTGACCCCGCGAAACATACCAAGGTCGCCATGTTCTGTACCGGCGGCATTCGATGCGAGAAATCCACCGCCTACCTGAAGGAGCAGGGTTTTGACGAGGTCTATCACCTTGAGGGCGGCATTCTCAAATACCTGGAGGAGGTGCCGCAGGAGTCGTCGTTGTGGCGGGGCGAGTGCTTTGTGTTCGATAATCGGGTCACGGTCAATCATGACCTGGAACGCGGTAGTTTTGAGCAATGCCATGCCTGTCGTTTACCCATTACCCAGGCTGACATGGAAAGCGAAAAATACATGGCCGGTGTGAGTTGTCCGCATTGTTTTGATGCGCTGTCCGATGAACAACGCAGCCGTTATGCACAGCGGGAATTGCAGGTAAGACTCGCCAGGCAGCGCGGCGAAGAGCACCTGGGCGCCGATGCGGCCAAGGCCATTCGCAAGCGCAAGGACGAGAAAAAGGCGTTGCGCGAGCGCCAGGCACAGCAGTCTTCCTGACCGTTGATTTGTCTCAGGCCCTGTTTCTCGACAGGGCCTTATTCGCCAGCACTTATTGACCGGGGCGTGTGGCTGCAGGACGGCCCCACTTCCTGATCATTCGCTCCTGAGCACTATGCGGCATGAATCGCGCGGCGTTCAGGAAACCTGCGTGGATAACTGTCTTTCAATTGCGACGTTCTTGTTGTTTAGGGTCAGTGCCGTCCTTACAATGGCTGCTTGTGCCGTACTCTCATCCGAGCTGGATAGTCCTCGTTGGATAATCACAAGTACTTGAACAAGCGTCGCTGGCTGCGTGAGTTTTTGCTCAGTTGTCTGCTCTTGCTGATCATTTTTTATGCTGTCAGCCGACTGGATCTGAGCGAAAGGCTGTACGCTTTCAGTCGGGCCTATGAAGCCGTTGATCTCGATGACATGCTGTTCTCGCTGGGGTTATTCCTGCCGATCTATATCGGGATCTTTGCGGTACGCCGTTTTCGTGAGCTGGCCATTCTTGTGCGCGAAAGCTCGACCGACGGCCTGACCGGGCTGATCAACCATCGTCATGTTCAGGGGCTGCTGGCACAGGAAGCAGGCCGTGCGCAGCGTTTTCGGCGGCCGCTGTCGGTGATTTTGTTCGATATCGATAACTTTAAACAGATCAACGATACCCACGGCCACCCCGTGGGTGATGCGGTGCTGCGCCAGGTGGCGACGCTGATGCTCAAAGCGGTTCGTGAGGTAGACCATCTCGCCCGCACCGGCGGAGAAGAGTTTATGCTCATCGCGACCGAAACCGACGGTGCCATGGCGCGGGAGGTGGCGGAGCGAATGCGCCAGATACTCAGTGATGCGGACTTTGGCATTGGCCGACCGGTCACCGCCAGTTTTGGTGTGTCGGAGTTGCGTCGCGGTGAGGCGGCCTCTGTGTTGTTGCAGCGCGCGGACGAACGGCTGTACTGGTCAAAGCGCGAAGGTCGCAACCGGGTGTGTGGTCTCGACCGGCGCCCTGCAGGCCCAGGCTTGGCCTGATCGCCGACCGCCGGGTCGCATGCATTGAGAGATTCGCTGCGCGTTTGCGTTATTCCTGCTCCAGGGCGTCGCGGATGGTTTGAATCACTCGCGTCGGCAGGCGACGCAGGGTCAAGGTCTGCCCCTGTTCGTCGAACAGGATATCGCGGTCCGAGCCCTGGGGCCCCAGGGAGCGGCGGGCGAAATCCAGCTGCCAGTTATCCGACTTGGTCTTGACCTTGCTGAGCGCCTTCAGGGTGCCACGGTGGGGTTGGAATTCCTGGCTGACCTGGTAGGGCTCGGTATTGGCAAATTCGCCGAAACTCGAGCCTGGTGCCGAATCTTCGCTGGGCGGGATATAGGCATCGAACAGGCGCTCTACTTCATTCAGCGACGCATGACGCTGCTCGCCCCGCTGTTGTTCCAGATAGTTGACGACATCTTCGACCACTTCATCCTTGCGCTCGTGCAGTGCGTTCTGGTTGCAGAAGTCACGGGTGGCGCGGATCAGTTCGCGGGTACTCTGGCTGGCCGGAATCGCCTGGCTGCAGCCCAGTGCCGTTGGGAAGTCCTGGCCGATGCTACCGTTGCGCTTGCCTGGTACGAAGCTCAGGTAACTGTCCTGGCTTCGGCCGAGGCGCGTCAGGTTAATGCGCAGGGCCTGGACCAGGCGTTCAGCGGCAAGTACCTCAGTCTGGATGGGTTGCAGGTTGGCGTCCAGGCTCAGGCGTGTCTCATGCTCCAGCAGTGCGAGCAGCAGGTAGTGATAGCGGTCACTTTGATAGAGCAGAAAAATGACCTGGCTGTCGCAGGCGTCGGCCGGTTGGTCGGGCTGTGCGCTATCCAGCAGTGCGGCCAGGCTGACATCGGCAAGTGTCTCGAAGTCCGCATCGCTGGGGCTGTCACCGGCCAAAGGCAGCAGCGCAGCCGTGAAGGGATGTTCATACATCGTATCGTCGGCAAAGGCACCGTGTGTCAGGGCCGAACGGCGGCCAAAGCTGCCACTGACGGCTTCAAACAGTTGTTGTACCAGGGGCGCTTGCGGATCAAGCGCCGTCAGCTCGCCTGCGGCGCGGGCCAGGGATCGGATGGCGACTTTCTGTAGTTCCATGGGAGTTCCAGCTGGGATTCAGACCGCCGAAGTTTACGATAAACAGGACCCCGGGTGCGAGCCGGATTCGGCGCTAGTGATAATGGCGACATGGATACGCTATGGGCATTGAGGTGCGCCACGGTGGTTAAGGAGGCTTGTCGAGCGGAGTGCAGGAAACACAGCAGGTGCACGGGAACTGATCAATGAGTGGACAAGCTCGCTGGAGAAAGACCTCGGCTCTATGAATCAGACAACACCCGTGCTCATCTAGCATAACCGAAACTATGCCGGTGTGGCGAGCGCTGGGAAGCAACAATGTTGAGCACTGGTACCCACGTATAGGTCCGGCAATGCGCAGGACGCTACACGAGACCCGGGCGATGAGCGGGTACTGGCAGAACCGCTTGCCGGGACGCCAGTGCGTGGCCAGCGGGTGAGCGCTTACTCGTAAAGGTTATCGTCGTAGCCGCTGCTGATCTGGCGAGCCAGCAGCCGTTCTTCCATACGCTCTTCTATCTGACGACGCTTTTTACTGTTGTAGCTGATCTTTTTGCCACGGGTGCTTGTGTCCCGGTCTTCAAAGTCGTCGTCCCAGTCTTCGATATCGTCCGCAGGGACTTGATCGACACGAATTTTGGTGCCCATCGGCTCTCGTTCTCACATCTCAGGTTGAAATCAAACAGGGACGGGGCCCCGTCGGTGGATAATTTATAGCGCGCCACTGTGCCGATGTGCTTGCACTCAGGAGCGCCGGGCTGCCGGGCGCCGGGTTGCCGGGTTGCCGGGTGCCTGTCGGATTGCTGCCATTTGGAGCTTGACAATAGGCCCTGCAGTCCATTTCGCGAATATATAGCAGCTTTTGGCGCCGGGTAAAGTGAATTTTTCGACGCGCCGTAAATTTCTCACCAGGGGGTTCCGATGCGGGGGGCTGGGGCTGCGGACGGGCTTGATCGGGGCTGTGGCAGCATGCGTGCAAGCGGGGCTGGAACCGGCGCAGAGGGTCGGTTCCGGGATGGACGTCTGTTAACAGGCGGCACTGAAGCGGTGTTTAATAGTCGTCGTCAAACTCATCTCTAATCTGCTGTCTCAAGGCACGCTCTTCGAGCAACTGCTCGATTCGGCGCCGCGCAGCCGGATCGATGGTTTTACTTTTAATGGGGGCGTCTTCCTTGATCTCCGGTTCGGAGTCCCAGTCCACGACATCATCGTCGTCTGTCATGTCGCTGCTGTTGTGTTTTTTGCTCATAAATCTGTTCTCGACATCTGTCCGTGCAATGCCTTGCTGAAAATGCGGGTGTCGCTGCTTGCGTCCTGACTTGTGGCAGCGACATACGCCCAGAGCCTGCCGTGCGGCAGCTCATGGGTAACTTCCTAAAACTAGTATGGAACAGATATTAGAGCTTGCCGCATTGGATTTGCAATTGGGAAAACAGGCGGCCTGGGGCCGCCTTTGTTGCGCCGGACTCAGGCCGGTTTTATCGGCTAGCGCGGGCTAAACGTGAGGTAGGGAAATAGCTGGGCCAGTACGCCCGCGATCTCATCACGCTGTCCGCGGCTGTCAAACATCAGTACCGCATCGCCCTCTGAAAAGTAGGCGCCCAGTAGAGCCGGCAGACGGGTCCCGGGCTTGAAAGCGGAACTGTTGGTGAGGCCGTTGCATTCGAATGAGCCGGGGCGCTGCGGATCATAGTTCCAGCGGCCAGTACCCCAACTTGGCGCCTGGGCGGCATTAATCGCAAAGCACAGGCGTGCCGGGCGAAGAATGAGCGCAAAGCGCTGACCGATCCTGGAATCATTTACGCGCAGGGAGGTGGCCGTGGCCGTGGGGCTCAGGCTCCAGGCGACAAAACCGGTATCCCCCTGGCTGTTGTCAAAGATCATCATCAGCCGGTCCTGCTGGGTTGACCAGCGGTTTTCCCGAAACTGGTACTGACGCGCCAGAGTGGCGGCGTGCTGGCCGCTATACAACGCCTGCTTCTGGTAGTCTTCGACAAAGCGCTGGGCAAGCTCGCCGGGGTCTGCCTTGAGGGCATGGATCTGTGGCCGTACAGGGTCGGGCAAGACTTCGGTCAGGCGCGGTGCCTCGGTTGGCGGCTGGGTCGGTGGCGGGGCCGGAGTGACAACCGGCGGTGGCGGAGCGCTGCTGCAGCCAGCGAGCAGCAGGGCAGGCAAAAACAAGCGTAAGTTGGGCAGGCGCATGCGGAATATCTGTCCTTTGTCTGAAGGGATCCTGAGCGCTGTATTGTATGCGAGTTTGCTGTCGCTGACAGGCCGTCGCCCCCCCGTGGCGCTGCCGGGCGGCGCGAGTCGAACCTGATATGACCTGAGTCGCCCCCGTAACCGGCAATGCAGGCTAAAATGGTAAGCTGATTCGAATGCGCAATCTTACCCGGCCCGTTTAAATAGGAAGCGTCGTGTGTCGACTAAATACCTGAAGCGCTTTTTCAAACCCGCATCCATCGCTGTTTTTGGAGCCTCTGAACGGGATGACAGCATGGGTGGTGTCGTGTTGCAGAATCTGCTCGACGGCGGTTACGAGGGAGAGCTGATCGTCGTCAATGCGCAGGGCTACGATACCGTACGCGGTGTGGCTTGTGTCAAAACGGTCAGTGAACTGCCGAAAATGCCGGACCTGGCCATCATCTGTTCGCCGCCCCAGACCGTGGCCGATATCATCCGCAAGCTGGGCGCCCACATGGTGAAGGCGGCCCTGATTCTGACCGGGGGGCTGTCGATTCGAGACAGCAAAACCGAGCGCACGCTGCACCAGGAAGTGCTGGATGCGGCACACCCTTACGGAATTCGAATTCTGGGGCCTGACTGCATGGGGTTGCTGGTGCCGGGCTCGCATATGAACGCCAGTTATTCCCATGTCAATATCAGTAACGGCAAGGTGGCGTATGTGGGCCAGTCAGGACTGATTGGCACTGCAATGATTGACTGGGCCAATGGGCAGGAGATTGGTTTTTCCCATTTTCTAACCCTGGGGCAAAGCGTGGATGTCGATATCCCGGCGGTAATCGACTATCTGGCCAAGGACCCGCATACGCGGGCCATCCTGCTACAAATGGATCGAATGACCGGCTCTGCCCGGAACTTTCTCTCGGCGTTACGCGGCGCATCGCGCAACAAGCTCGTGCTGGTACTCAAGTCAGATGTGGTGCAGGACGCTGAGCACAGCGCCCAGCTGGCGCCCGGTGTGTACGACGAGGATCGGGTTTATGATGCGGCGTTGCGCCGTGCCGGTGTATTGCGGGTTGAGACATCGGATCAGCTGTTCCATGCGCTGGAAACCCTGTCGCGCATGAAGCCCCTGCGCGGTGAGCGGCTTGCAATCCTGTGCAATGGCATGGGGCCTAATGCATTGGCGACCGACCGTTTGCTGCGCGGCGGCGGCCAGCTGGCGCAGTTGTCCGACGCCAGCTGCGAGGCACTGGCGGCATTACTGCCCGATGGCTGGAACCGGCGTAACCCGGTCGACCTTAATGCCGACGCCACGCCCGAGCGTTTTGCAAGCGCGCTGCGAATACTGGTGGCCGATACGGGAGTGGATGCGGTGCTGGTGATACATGCGCCGACTCACCTGGCCCCGGGTGCCGAGACCGCCCAGGCCGTGATTGCTGTCGCCCGGGTCACGGCGCGCAATGTGCTCAGTTGCTGGATGGGACGTGCCACGGCCATTGCGGCGCGCAATTATTTTAATACCGCCGGTATCGCAACCTTCCTCACGCCGGAGGAAGCGGTTGATGCGTTTTTGCAGATGGTGCGTTACAAGCACAACCAGGAAGTCATGCGCCAGACACCGGCGCCTTTTCTGATGCAGAACAGCCAGAACCACATTCAGGCCCGTAACCTGGTGGCGAAGGCGCTGGAGCAGGGGCGTGACTATCTGCATCATGCCGAAGCCTGTGAACTGCTGGATCTGTACGGCGTGCCGGTGGCCCATTCCTACTACGCCGATACGGTCGAGGGTGTGGTCGAGGCTGCCAAGCAGCTGGGCGGTTCTGTGGCGGTACGGGTACTGCACAGTGAAAATGTCTACCCATTCAGCTATGACGACAAGGTTCGACAGCGCTGGCGCGATCTGGCGCTGGATCTGTACTCGATCAGCGAGGTCAAGCATGCGGTGACCCGGCTCGAATACCGTGTGCGCGAGCGTTTTCGTGATGAGCAGGTCATGGGGTATTGCGTGCAGCAGATGAAACGCGGCTTTCAGTCGCTGCAGATTAACCTTGGCGTGACACGCGATCCAATCTTTGGTCCGTTGATGCTGTTTGGTGCCGGGGGCTACACGGTGGATGTGCTGGCGGATCGCCAGCTGATGTTACCGCCGCTGAACCAGGCCCTGGCACGTACCCTGGTAAAGCGCTCGCGGGTCTATGACATTATTTGTGAAAACAGCTACCAGGTTGAGCGGGATGTTGATCAGCTGTGTGAGCTGCTGATCAAATTGTCGGAGATGGTGGTTGATCTGCCCAATATCGCCGGGCTTGAAATCAACCCGCTGTTGCTAAACAAGCGCGGGTTGCTGGCGGTTGATGTGGCCGTTTCGGTGGCTGAGCCCGTCCATCTGGCAATCTCGCCCTACCCTGAGCATCTGACCGAGACGATTCGCCTGCGGCGCTCGGGTCGACAGGCGGTGGTGCGTGCCATTCGTGGCGAGGACGAACCCGATCACCTGGATTTTTACAATCATCTCAGCCCTGAATCGATCCGCATGCGCTATTTCTACAGCCGGGGTGTGCCAACCCACCACGAGCTGGCCAACTGGACCCAGATCGACTATGACCGCGAAATGGCGTTTGTTGTCTCGGCACCGCGAGAAAACGGGTCAGGCAACGAAACGTTGGCCGTGGTGCGCGCGGTGACGGATGCAGATAATGTGCGCAGTGAATTCTCCATTGTGATTCGGGA
Organism: Marinobacterium rhizophilum DSM 18822; assembly: GCF_000378045.1. GTDB lineage: Bacteria > Pseudomonadota > Gammaproteobacteria > Pseudomonadales > Balneatricaceae > Marinobacterium_A > Marinobacterium_A rhizophilum. The sequence goes on along the minus strand of NZ_KB899090.1, from coordinate 200,441 downwards.
CGATTTGCAGGGCGAGGGCGTTGGGGCCGTACTCATGCAAAAGCTGATTGATTACTGTCGCAGTCGGGGAACGCTGCAGTTGTACGGAACGACCTTGCCGGTTAATCGGGGTATGCAGACACTGGCCCGCAAACTGGGTTTCAAAACCCGCTTCAATGCCGAAGAAGACGTGGTCGAAATGGTCATGATGCTGAACGAGCCAACCGAGGAATGGCAGATGTATCGGTTGCAGTCTTGAACCGGCCGGCTGTACGCACCGGTGGGTGCTCGTCGCACGCCCCGCAGGGTGGTGCATTGACCCGGTTCAGCACCGCAGCGGGTCGTCATTCATGGGCGGCATAGAACGGCAGGGTCAGGCAGGCGACGTGACTACAGAGCCCTTGAGCGATGCCGAGCGTATCTGGCAGGTGGTCGCGCGAATCCCCTCTGGTCGCGTATGCAGCTACGGGCAGGTGGCCGACTTGGCGGGCCTGCCGCGCCGCGCGCGTCTGGTGGGCCGCATTCTCAGCCGGTTGCCGCAAGGCAGCCGATTGCCCTGGCACCGCGTGGTGAATGCAAAAGGCGAACTGTCGCTGCCGGCGGGCAGCGAAGGCGCCAGGCTGCAGCGTAACAGGCTCGAATCAGAAGGTGTCTGTTTTCTGGGAGGGCGCATTCCGCTGTCACGGTTTCGCTGGGACGGGGCTGGCTGAGTCGCTCTATTTGTCGGCGCAGTAGAGCTCGTGCAGCGTCTGAATTACCCGCTGTGCCTGGTCTCCGTGCAGGGAGTAGAAAATGGTCTGGGACTCGCGCCGGGTCTGCACCAGGCCATCATTGCGTAATATCGCCAGGTGCTGTGACAGTGCCGACTGGCTCAGTGACAGGCATTGATTGAGTTCACTGACTGACAGCTCGCGGTCCTGCAGATAACACAGAATCAGCAGGCGGTGCTCGTTGCTCAGGGCCCGCATCAGGCGTGCAGCCCTGGCTGCATTGGCTTTCATGTCTTCAAGGGAAGGCGCCTTGGGGGCTGAAGCTGGTGGGGACAAAAGCGGAAACTCCGGACGTTAATGGTACGCAATGACTGAATTTTACGTGTCGGCTACGTTAAGCACAAATCGCCTGATGTCAGTCAGCTGTGCTTGCCGGCCTCAGTTCTTGGTCAACCGCTGCCTGGGAGGGCGTCTGGAAGGCGTTCAGCCCCTGCATGACCAGGGTGTAGGTTGCATCGATGGCGCTGGCGATATCCGTTTCCAGTACGCCCAGGCCCTGCAGGATATCCCGAGCCTGATCAAAGCCCTGTATGACGCCTGAGCGAAGCAGGTCCGTGAAGCGGGCCCTGGCATCGTTCTCGTTCAGCTGCGCATGTTGCGCGCGATATGACTCGAAAAAACCTGTCGCACGGCTCAGGATGCGCATCGCAGTGGTCTTCGGGCTTACGTCCAGCTGTGTGGCATAGGCCGTTTGAAGTGGCGTATCGCCCAGGTCCGTTTTCAGCTCTGCATTGAGTGTGTCGATGACGCCGCGATAGAGCATTTCCATCGGCTGGCTGCCGGCAGCGATGCTGACCTTGAGCGAGGCTGCGAGAATCGCCTGATTGCGGCTTTGGGATTGCTCTGTCGGCGCAAGCTGCTTGTCGGTACGCGCAGCGTGGGACACCTCTTCACCAATGCCGCCACCCGGGCGATCTTGCGCCCTGGCATGGGCCGCTACCTTCTGTCCGAAGTTGTCGGGTTTGATATCCATGGCGGGTTGCGCTCGCAGCTGTTGAGTACGTCCACTTTAGCGGCGGCAAGTGAAGTCTGTTGAGTGAAAAGTATTCAAGCGAAATCAGCCTGACTGCTGCGTCGACGGCGTCGGGTCAGCTGAGAATTGGCCAGGGTGCGGTTGCGCCCGGCCCGTTTGGCGGCGTAGAGCGCCTTGTCAGCCAGTTGCATGACCTCATCGCTGTGCAGCTGCATGGGTCCGCGTTCGCACAGACCAATGCTGATGGTAACCTGAAGCGCCTTGTCTGAATCCCTGGCCTTCTTGCCCGGCTGGCGCTGTTGACGGCCGACCTTGGTATTTTCGCTACGGTTGGGTTGGCGCAGGTGCAGCGGGTAGTGGGCGATGGACTCGCGCAGCTGCTCCAGGTGCGGCAGGACGTCGGCTTCGGTTTTACCGCGAAAGAGCACGGTGAATTCCTCGCCGCCATAGCGGAATACCCGCCCGCCACCGCCCACCTGCTTGAGCTGGGCGGCGACCATGCGCAGAACCTGGTCGCCGGCATCGTGGCCATGGCGGTCGTTAAATTGCTTGAAGTGATCAATGTCCATCATGGCCAGCGTGTAGCGCTGTCCCAGGCTGCTAAGCTGCTCCTGCAATGCACGTCGCGCCGGCAGCCCGGTCAGCTCGTCGATGAAGGCCAGCTGGTGGGAGTGGGAGATAAGGGCCTGACACAGCATCAGCTGGATGCAGGTAAACAGCAGGGGTGAAATCTGTTTCAGATCAAACCAGAAAAACAGCGCCGGCATCGTCAGCAGGGAGACAAACAAGGCCGCGTCGGCACGGGTGCGGCGCAGCGAGAATACGATTGCGTTGAGTATCAGGGTAATGGCAAACAGCCAGGTGGCACCTTCGCTGAGGTAGTGGTTTTCGGCGATCAGGTCGAGCAGCAACATGGGCAGATGACCCAGCCAGTAGCCAAGCAGCTGTTGGTGCCACAAGAACCAGAGGGCCAGATAGGCGGCCAGTGGCACGAGCAGACGCAGCCAGGCCCCCCTGTTTAGCAGGCCTCTTTCGGGCGCCAGGCAGATCACCAGATGATTGATCGGCATGAGCAGGGACAGCAGGCTGAACAGAACGTAAGTGTCCGGCTGCTGCAGGGGCGTTTGCAGGCAAAACTGAATGAGCGCATAGGCCCCCAGCAAATTGAATGCCGCGAGTAACAGCCGGCTCTGATTGAACAGGAAACCCAGCAGAAGGTTGGCAGCGCCCAGCAGGTAGGGCAGGGTGATTATAAGCAGTTGCAGCTCGGCAGAGAGGCTGCTCAGGTTGCTGAACAGCACGAGCGTGGCCATGAGCATCAGGGCAAAGGGTGCGATAAGCAGGCGAAGAATTTGTATCGTCACAAACGCACTATCCTTCATAGTGTGTGCGCTGATCCTAGCAGACTCTGCCGGGGTCTGGGAGGCTGTCCGTCACATTATCGTGGGATTATGCAGGTTGTGAAAATATGGGGTTGCAAAGAGGTGCGGTTGCAGGAGGCAATATGAAAACGATTAGCAAGATTCTGGTCAATGTTGAGGAGCACCATGATAGTGCGCAGGCCATTGCCAAGGCGGTATGGCTGGCAGAGCGCTCGGGGGCATCCATCGAACTGTTTTGCTGTTGTTTTAATCTGTCGGTACGCAATGGCTACCTGTTCGATCGGGAGGCAGGGCTGCACGCACGGCACGGGTATCTGCGCCAGGTTGAGGGGCGGTTGCTGACAATCGCCTCCGGGCTGCAGAGTCAGGGGCTGAACGTGGATGTGGATGTGGCGTGGGATCGGCACCATTGCGACGGCGTCCTTCGCAAGGTTGAGCGTTTTGGGCCGGACTTGCTGATTCACCAGATTGGCGTTCACAGCCGTCTGGGGCACTACTTGATGGCGCACGATGACTGGCAGCTCCTACGTGAGTGCGCGGTGCCCATGTTGCTGGTCAAGGCGCACCAATGGGGCCGTGTGCCGGCAATTGCCGCCTGCGTCGATCCTTTTCACGAGTGTGATGCGCCGGCTGATCTGGACCGATGTATCCTGGATCATGCCGGCCAGCTGGCACGCCTGGCGGATGGTCGTCTGCATGTGGTGCACAGTTTTCATACCCTGCCGCAGTCGGCGATATTTGATGAGCATGTGGTTACGGATTATGCCGCGTTGCAGGAAAAGGTTAAGCGCCAGCATACCGAGGCACTGGAAAAAATGCTGGATGGAAGGGTGCACGTGGATGACGAACAGGTACATCAGCTGCACGGAGAGAGCCATCTCACGCTGCCCGCATTTGCGGCTCAGCATAAAATTGATGTGATGGTTATGGGGTCCGTTGCCCGGGGGTTTCTCGACAGGCTGCTGCTTGGCAGTACCATCGAGCGGATCTTTGATAATATGGATTGCGATGTGCTGGCGATTAAGCCGCCGGGCTTTGCTTCACCGTCCGCCGCCTGAGGGTCGCCGTTGAGGCAACGGCAGTGCAAACATAAAGAACGCCCGCGATATTGCGGGCGTTCTGGTAATGCGGCTTTTGCGGCCTGGTGTCAGACGTCAAACGTTGCCCACACCGGTGCATGGTCAGATGGCTTTTCCATGCCGCGAATCGCGTAGTCGATATCCGCCTCCGTGCACAGGGCTGCCAGGGGGGCTGTCGCCAGGATGGCATCGATACGCAGACCACGCCTGGGCTCGCGCTCGAAGCCGCGGCTACGGTAATCGAACCAGCTGAAATGTTCATTATCGTTCGGCTTGTGCAGCCGGTAGGTGTCCTGCAGGCCCCAGTCTTTTAGGCGCTGTAGCCATTCGCGTTCGACAGGCTGGAAACTGGTTTTGCCGTCGCGTAACCAGCGCTTGCGGTTGGCTTCGCCAATGCCGATATCGATGTCTTCGGGTGAAATGTTCAGGTCACCCATGACTACCAGCGGCTCTTGCGGGTCGCAGTGCTGTTCCAGGTGAGCCAGCAAGTCTGCGTAATACTTGCGTTTGGCGGGGAACTTGGTCGGATGCGCCAGGTTCTCGCCCTGCGGGAAGTAGCCGTTGATGACGGTAATCAACTTGCCGCTGCTGCTGGCATAGCGACCAATGATCAGGCGTTTCTGGGCATCTTCATCGTCGCCCAGAAAACCCTTTTGGACAGAGACCGGCGGTTGGCGCGAGATCAGGCAAACGCCGTAGTGACCCTTCTGGCCGTGGTATTCCACATGGTAACCCAGGGCCTCGATTGCGTCGGTGGGGAACTCGGCGTCCACAACCTTGGTTTCCTGTATGCCGATGACATCCGGCTGGTGCGACTCGATCAGCGCAGCCAGCTGGTGCAGGCGGGCGCGTATTCCGTTGGTATTGAATGAAACCAGCTTCATGCCTGGGTGTACTCCTGATGGCGGGCGGCGACGCAGTGTAGCATGCCCGTTTGGCGGGCTCATCCCTGCGCATATAGCCAAGGGCTATTTTGCGTTTAGTGGCAGGCTATTGGCCTCAGCAGTTTGAAATCTATAGAGTAGTTTGCCAAAGATACTGCGCAGATTGATGGAGGCTAGGGTGGCGGAATATGATTTTGACCTGTTTGTAATTGGGGCCGGTTCCGGCGGTGTGCGAGCAGGCCGCATGGCCGCGGCCATGGGCGTTCGAGTAGGGATCGCCGAAGACCGTTATCTGGGCGGAACCTGCGTGAACGTGGGGTGCGTGCCGAAAAAGCTGTATGTCTATGCCTCCCATTACGGTGATGATTTTTGCGAGGCGCAGGGGTTTGGCTGGCAGGCAGAAAAACCAACATTTCGCTGGGCCACCCTGCGCGATAACAAGAGCCAGGAAATCGAACGACTCAATGGCATTTACCGCAATATGCTGCTCAATTCCGGCTGCACCCTGATTGAGGGTCGGGCACGCATCGTCGACGCTCACACCGTGGCGGTGGGCGAGAAACACTACAGCGTAGAGCGCATATTGGTGGCGACCGGTGGCTGGCCCTTCGTGCCCGATATCGAGGGTCGCGAACATATTACGACCTCCAACGAAGTGTTCGATCTTGAGACGTTTCCCGAGCGCGTGGTTGTGGTGGGTGGGGGCTACATCGCGGTCGAGTTTGCCGGCATCTTTGCAGGCCTGGGGGCCAAGACCCACCAGATCTATCGCGGCGAGCTGTTTTTGCGCGGCTTTGACCAGGAAGTGCGCGAGTTCGTGGCCGAGGAAATGCGCAAGAAAGAGGTGGATCTGCGTTTCAATACCGATGTGCAGCGCATCGAAAAGGCACCCGATGGTAGCCTCAGGGTTGAGCTGAAAAGTGGTGAAGTGCTGGCGGCAGATTGTGTGCTCTTTGCTACCGGGCGGGTGCCTAATGTTTCGGGCCTGGGACTGGAGAACGTGGCGGTGCGTCAGCGTGACAACGGCGCCATTGTCGTTAATGACCAGTTTCAGACTGACGAGCCGTCCGTCTATGCGCTGGGAGATGTGACGGATCGGGTGCAGCTGACGCCCGTGGCCCTGGCCGAAGGCATGACGCTGGTACGCAATCTGTATGATGGCCAGGCGCAAAAAGTCGATTATGACCTCATACCGACAGCCGTTTTCTGTCAGCCCAATATCGGCACGGTGGGCCTTACCGAGGAGCAGGCGCGCGAGCGTTACGGCGCTGTCGATGTCTACAGCTCAAGCTTTCGCGCACTCAAGCATACACTCAGCGGCAGCGACGAACGTACCCTGATGAAGATGCTGGTGGATCCTGCCACCGATCGAGTGGTGGGTGTACACATGGTGGGGGGCGATGCAGGCGAAATCATCCAGGGTATCGCAATAGCCATGAAGGCTGGCGCCACCAAGGCTGTATTTGACGCTACCATCGGTATTCATCCCACGGCGGCGGAAGAATTTGTCACCATGCGTCAAAAGACCCGCTAGCAGCGGGTCGGGCATAGGCGATCATTACGCGGATCGTATGGGTCAGCGTATCCCTGTGCCTCACCCCTTTCGGGCTGCGCACGTTCAGTCACTCCCCACGATTGCATGAGGGGCCCAGGGGCGAGGCGTGTTCAGGGGCGTCCATCGTGGGCGGCCCAGTCTGTCTGATTCAGGCTGATTCCTTTTATCTGGGCAAACACCTGTTGGCCTGCTGCCAGTCCAAGCTCCGACGCGGCCCAAAGCGTAATGTGTGCCCACAGGCGCTGGTTGCCAATCTGCAGCTGCACAGCCATCAGGTGTCCGTTTTCGTCCGGTTGCAGTGTTTCAATGCGGGCCGGCAGTATATTGCGGATGCTGCTCTGTTGCGGCTGCGTGCGCACAATTGAAATATCGTTGGCGCGAATACGCAGCCGCACCTTCTGTCCGGCCGGCATGTCGATGCTGCGTACCCACAGCGGCAAACCTTCGCCAAGCGACAGCTGGGTCATCTGCCAGCGCACCTCCTGGCTTGATACCGTGGCGCTCAAAACACTGCTCAATTCCTCCACCGTAAACCAGGGTCGCATCTGCGCAGATCCCCAGACGTGTTCCAGCGGGCCGTGCAGGGGCGCACGCCCCTTGTCCAGCAGCACCAGGTGGTCCGCCAGGCGCAGAACCTCGTCCAGGCTGTGGCTGACGTAGAGGATGGGCAGGCTTGTTTCCGCTGCCAGGCGTTCAAGGTAGGGCATCAGCTCGCGTTTTCGAGGAAGGTCGAGGGAGGCGAGGGGCTCATCCATGAGCAGCAGGCGCGGCTGGCTCAGCAGTGCCCGGCCGATCGCGACACGCTGGCGCTCACCGCCCGACAGGGTGGCGGGTGCCCGCTGCAGCAGCGCGCCTATCCCCAGCAGCTCGACGACGTCGGCAAAGCGTTTCGGGTCGTGCCGGCGGCTGCCGTAACGCAGGTTGCCTGTTACGTTGTAGTGCGGGAACAGGCGTGCATCCTGGAATACGTAGCCGATCCTGCGCTGCTCGGGGCGCAGGTGGATTCGTCGTCTGCTGTCGAACAGCACTTCCTCACCGAGTGCGATGTGCCCCTGGTCCGGGCGGCTCAGTCCGCTGAGCATGTTGATCAATGAAGTCTTGCCGGCGCCTGAGCGGCCAAAGATGGCGCTGATGCCCTGCAGTGGCAGTGTGATGTCCAGCTGCATGTCGAGGTCACCCTGGCGCTTGTCGATGCGAATATTCAGCATGCGCCCTCCAGCCGGCGGCGGGTCAGGCGGGCCAGCCATTCGGAAAATAGCAGTGCCGCCAACGCAATCACAATGGCGATAATGCACAGGCGCGCGGCCTGCGCCTCGGCGCCCGGGGTCTCGATAAAGCTGAACATGGCCAGGGGCAGTGTGCGAGTTTCCCCCGGGATATTGGAAACAAAGGTGATGGTGGCGCCGAACTCGCCCAGGCAGCGGGCGAAAGCCAGTACGGTGCCTGCCAGAATGCCGGGCAGCGTCAGCGGCAGGGTGATGGTGGCAAAGACGCGCAGGCGCCCGGCGCCCAGCGTACGTGCCGCGTCTTCAAGGCGGCGATCGACTGCCTCAAGTGACAGGCGAATGGCGCGCACCATCAGTGGAAAGGCCACCACGGCGGCTGCCAGCGCGGCACCGCGCCAGCTGAAGCTGAAGCTCAGGCCGAAGCTTTCATATAGCCAGCCACCCAGCAGGCCCTGCCGGCCCATGCCGATCAGCAGCAGGTAGCCGACCACGACCGGCGGCAGGACCAGTGGCAGATGGATAAGGCTATCCAGCAGTGCCTTGCCGGGAAAGCGCCCACGGGCCAGAATCCATGCCAGCAGAATGCCCAGTGGCAGGCTCCAGAGTACCGCGACGCTGGATATTTTGAGGCTCAGTAGCAGTGCCTGCCATTCATAGTCGCTGAGCACCTAGCGTACCTCAAAGCCGTAACGGCGAAAGATGTCAGCGGCCTCGGACGTACCCAGAAACGTCAGTAGCGCGCGGACCTGCGGGCTGTCTGCATTGCGCACGATGGCGGCGGGGTATTCGATCGGGCTGTGGCTCTGGGCCGCAAATGTTGCGACAACCCGGACCCTGGCGCTGGTGGCATCACTTCGATAGACGATACCCAGCGGGGCCTCGCCGCGTTCCACCAGTGCCAGGGCACCGCGTACATTGTTGGCACGGGCCAGAAGGGGTTCGGCGACACTCCAGAGGTTCAGCCACTGCAATGCCTGTTTGGCATAGCGCCCGGCGGGGACGTGGTCGGGGTCCCCTACAGCCAGGCGGCTGTCACCCAGGCTGGCGACCAGGTCCCAGTGCTGATCAAGATTGACCGTCGCCATTGAACTGTTGCTGGCCGTGACCAGCACCAGCTGGTTGCCAAGCAGCGTGCGGCGGCTGTCGTCGGCCAGCAGGCCGGCCTCGGCGAGGTAATCCATCCATTGCAGGTTGGCCGAGACATAAATGTCTGCCGGTGCGCCCTGCGCGATCTGGCGGGCCAGGGTCGAGGACGCCGCATAGTTGGCGATGACGGCCGTCGAGTGGGTCTGGCTAAAGGCCTCAAGCACCTCGTTGAGCGCATTGGTCAGCGAAGCTGCCGCATAGACAGTGAGAGACTCTGCGCTGCGCGCAAGGCCGGATGGCAGAGTGAGCAGCAGTGTGAGCAGCAGCGCGAAGGGCTTCAGGGGCATGGGGCACTGTCCGGATTAGGGTTCAGGGGTGAGTGCAGGTGTTCGATATATACCAAGGTATATAGCGCTGCGCAAGCAGAGTGCACTGTCGCTGGTTTTGCCAGTGCGGGCTGGCTTGAGGCCTCGTCTTGAGGTTTTGGCAGCGATGGGCTCTACTCCCGGTATATATTCTTGCGCAAGCGGAGATGCATGGAACTCGATGTCGTACTGACCCTGCTGCAGGATAGCAAGCTGCTGGCCAATCCCAAGCGCATCGCCCTGCTGCGCCAGATTGAGGCCACGGGCTCTATTCGCCAGGGCGCCCGGCTGGCGGGGCTCAGTTACAAGGCTGCCTGGGATGCTGTGAATGAGATGAACCAGCGCAGCCCTGACGCGCTGGTGGAGTCCGCCGTGGGAGGACGTGGCGGCGGTGGCGCTGCGCTGACCCATCGGGGTTTGCGCCTGGTGCAGCTGTATGAACTGCTGGAACGGGTTCAGGAGCAGGCGCTGGCCGCGCTGGATGACGACAGCATTCCGCTGCACAGCTTGCTGGGCGTCGTGGCGCGTATGTCGCTGCAAACCAGCGCCCGCAACCAGTTTTTCGGTGTGGTGGAGCGTATAGATACAGCGGGTGCTGACGAGCGTGTCTTCGCGCGGCTGGCCGACGGCACCTCCCTGTGTGCAAGTATTACAAGGCGCAGTCGCGAGCGTCTGGGGCTGTCGCCGGGCAAGGATGTGCTGTTATTGCTCAAGGCACCCGCCATGCAGCTGGTGACGGGCGCTGCGTCATCATCGCGCCCGCTGCTAAACCGGCTTGAAGGCCAGTTGGCGGGTATAGAAGAGTGCGGTCAGAGTATTGAGCTGCAGGTGCGCCTCAGCGGTGGTGACGAGGCGTGCGCCCTGGTGTCGCGCGCTCAGGCAAGGGGTCTGCTACCGGGGGATGCTGTGGTACTGAGTTTTGCGCCGGAACAGGTGCTGGTGGCGGCGCTGACATAAATCGGCGAGCCAGGTTGCGTTTACTGCGGTGAGTGTTTGGCGCTGCAAAGTGCCGTATTGGCGAGCAGGTTTGGGCCGGCCGGGCGTCGGGCTGTTATCAGGCTGGAGTTTCGGGTATCGTTGCCGCACACTTTGTGCATCGAATTGAATGGCCTGAGACTGAAAAAAGCATGATCATCCAACCGAAAATCCGCGGCTTTATCTGTACCACCACCCATCCCACTGGGTGTGCCCAGAACGTGCGCGAGCAGATCGAGTATACCCGCCAGCAGGGTCCTCTTGAGAACGGTCCAAAGCGCGTGCTGGTGATCGGCGCGTCCAGCGGGTACGGCCTGTCGTCCCGCATCGCGGCTGCCTTTGGTTCAGGCGCTGCCACAATTGGCGTTTTTTTCGAGAAGCCGGCAACCGAGCGCAAGACCGGTACGGCGGGCTGGTATAACTCCGCCGCTTTCGAGCAGCAGGCACATGAAGCCGGGCTCTACGCCAAGAGCCTGAACGGAGATGCGTTCTCCCACGAAGCCAAGCAGAAAGTTATTGAGCTGATTCAGCAGGATCTGGGGCAGATTGACCTGGTCGTCTACTCCCTGGCCTCGCCGGTGCGCAAAATGCCGGATACCGGTGAAGTGGTGCGCTCGGTACTCAAGCCTATTGGCGAGATCTACCGTTCGACGGCCATCGATACCAACCGCGACTGCATTATCGAAGCGGAAGTTGAGCCGGCGACTGAAGAAGAAGTTGCGAATACCGTGACTGTAATGGGCGGTGAGGACTGGGAGCTCTGGCTGCATGCACTGAATGATGCCGGTGTGCTGGCCGATGGCTGCAAGTCCGTGGCGTACAGCTATATCGGTACCGATATCACCTGGCCCATTTACTGGGATGGCGCCCTGGGCAAGGCCAAACAGGACCTCGACCGCGCGGCGACAGCGCTCAACGGTTTGCTGGCGGCAAAGGGTGGTCAGGCCAATGTTGCCGTGCTGAAATCCGTTGTTACCCAGGCCAGCTCTGCGATTCCGGTTATGCCGCTGTATCTCTCCATGGTGTTCCGTATCATGAAGGAACATGGTGTCCATGAGGGTTGCATGGAGCAGGTGCATCGGCTCTTCTCCACCGGCCTTTGCGGTGACACCGCCAAGATGGATGAGGGTAATCGCTTCCGTCTGGATGACTGGGAATTGCGCGACGATATCCAGAGCGAATGCCGTGCGCTCTGGCCGCGTGTTACCACTGAAAACCTGTTCGAGCTGACGGATTACGCTGCCTACAAGGCCGAGTTCCTGAAACTGTTCGGGTTCGGCGTGGCCGGTGTGGACTACGCTGCGGATGTGGATCCTCAGGTCGACTTCGACGTTATCGACATTTAAGGCGCGCTGACGCGCCTTGTGCTGTAAATCGGCAGGGATGCCATAGCCGGGCGCGCCCTTTGAAGTGCGCCTGCTATTCTTCATTGGCAGGCTGTAGTAAAGGGAATTTTAAAAATGAAATGGAATTTCGCAAACGCTCTTCGAGCGCAATGTGCGGTGCTCGCTGCGGGGCTGTTACTGACGGGATGTTCCGGGGTGCAGCACTCAGGCGCGGGTTCTGCAAGGGACGCCGGGGTACCCGGAAATTCCGTTGTGGCAGTGACGAGCCTTGCCGGCACTCGCTGGCAGGTTACACGGGTGGCTGATCAGCCGGTGCCCGCATCGATAAACTCAACCGTTCAGTTCGATGATCAGGGGCAGGTTTTCGGCTCGGCCGGCTGCAACCGCTTTACGGCTGCTTATCGGCTGGAAAACGGTGGATTGCGGGTAAAGCGCCTCGCAACGACACGCAAACTCTGCTTTCCCGCCATCATGTCCCAGGAAGAAGCCTTGTTGCGCGTACTGCGCGGCGCTGAACGTGTCTATCTGCAGGCCGGTGAACTGATTCTGGAATCGGCCCGGGAGCGGGCGCCGAGTCGTCTGGTACCGCTGCCAGAGCCGGATGCGTCGGTGCTCTAGCAGCGCAAGTGGCGCAGGCTCGTCCGGACTCAGGTGTGGATGCCTGATACGGGTGCATCGTGGGTGATCGCCTCGAGAACCCAGTCGTGGAATGCTTTCATGCCGTAGCTTAACGGTCGGCCCTTGGGATGCACCAGATAAAACGCATTGCCGCTGTCCAGCACCAGGTCGAAAGGTTTGACCAGCTGGCCGTAGCGCACCTCTCTCTCTACCAGCTTTTCGTCGCCCAGTGCGATGCCTACGCCTTCCATTGCCGCCGACATTGCCAGCGAAGTACTCGAGAAGGTCATGACGCGGCCGATGTCCGTGCTGCTGACACCGGCCTGGCGCAGAATGCGCGGCCATTCGTCCGGCCTGTCGGCGACCCTGATCAGAGTATGGCGTTTCAGGTCTGCGGGCGTGTTGAGCGGTTTGTCACCGGCCATAAGCGCGGGGCTGCAGACGGGCACCAGCCGGGCATTCAGCAGGTGGGTGCTTTCGACATCGCGCCAGGCGCCGCGGCCGAAGTTGACGGCCATGTCGGTATCGGAATGATCGAAATCGATGGGGCCATACGCTGCACTCAGGCGCAGCTCGACATCGGGGTATTCGGTTTGAAACTGGCCGATACGGGGTACCAGCCAGCGGGTCAGGAACGCCGGCGCTACGCTGATGGTGACGGCAACCGAGTTTGGTGAGGCCATCAGGCGTCTTGTGGCGCTATCGATCTCATCCAGCGCAAGCTGCACTGAGGCCAGGTACCGCTCGCCGGCACTGGTAAGGCTGACCCGGCGTTTTTCGCGCAGGAACAGCCTGACTTCAAGAAAGTCTTCCAGTGTTTTGACCTGGTGACTCACAGCAGAAGGGGTGACATAGAGTTCATCGGCCGCTTTGTTAAAGCTGCCGTGTCGTGCTGCGGCTTCAAAGCTTCGCAGGGCGTTAAGTGGTGGCAGGCGGCGGATGGCATCTCTCCCTGTCAGGTCGCGCCTTGGACGCATTTATCGAGCCCCAGTATAGCGCCAGTGCGGCAAACCGTTAATGCCTTTGTCCCGTTGTGGCTTAAAGCCGCCGGGTAGTGGTTGCCACTGACGCAAAAGTCATCTAGTTTCTTGGCAAGGGCATGCCTGTTCGTGTCCGGCGATCGGTTTTGACGTTACAGTAGCCAGCCGCTTGCGGTTTCAGTCACGAGTAAAGTGCCGTGCAGGCGCCCGGCGATCATGTGCTGTACGGGGCAAGGTAAACCGTTCTATGCTGAGCGCAAACCTAACCTCAAATAATAATCCTAACGTGAGAGTTGCCTATGCCATATACGCCTGAAATGATTGAAGAGCTGAACATGCTGAATCGTTTCAATCTGACAACCACCCTGGAGGGCATCAAGGTTCATCATGATGCTGAAGAGGCGGTGATCTCTGCCACCGGCCGGCTGTTTGAAAAAGGTCTCATTACACAGGTAGACGGTGGCTATCTGACCGATCTCGGGCGCGAAGCGGCTGAGCATTCACAGGCCGTGCTGATGATCCTGGGGTCGCCGCCCTGTAACTGAACACTGCAGTCGCCGGCGTTACGTGCGCGGCGGGCGTTGCACGGAGGGTGAATTATTGCTTTGAAGTTTTGTGCACCTGCGGCACAATAAAAAAACGCGGGCCAGAAAAGCTGCCTAGAATGGGAGTCACTATGATGGAAACCAAGCTTAAAACCCATCCTAAATTCGTTGAAGCCATGCAGAAGCTGTCTGTGATGACCGAGGAGGAACGTCTGTCTGAAGAGAACAAGGCGCTGTTTGATCAGGCTATACGTTATGCACCATTGGATATTCAACCTAAACTTGCAGCGATTCAGAGAAAGTACGAAGCGCTTCACTAAAATGTTTTTGCGCAGTTGAGAGCGGGCCACCTTCGGGTGGCCCGCTGCGTTTTAAGGGCGCCAGGTGGTTAATCTCATAGCGCAGGGCCCAGAAGTTAGCTGCTTGTGGCCGGGTGAAGTCTGCGCCGAGGTGTGCCTGGATAGTGATGCTTGAAAGGCATTGTCATAGAACAAAAAAATTATTTAGTGCAAGTGGGGCTCGACCTGAGCGTCGCAATTGGGCATATTGAGCGCGCTTTGAGGTGCTTGCTCCTTCATCTGCGACCGTACCTGCCATTATGTCTGCCGCGGTGGTATACAGTTTATGCCGGCCTCCTTGTCCTGTGCCAGGAAGCGGTTGGCTGTTCATCATGCCCAGTATTGGCTATCCGGCCCGTCTGAACGGGGCTAGTGAACGACTAATTTCCTGTCCCTGTGCGGGATAGCGCAAACCTGAGGAGTGAACCACTCCATGCATTGGATACTGCTATGCCTTATTGTGCTGGCGTTCGTATTGATCGTGGCCGAAGATGTCGTCCATATCAATAAGGCCAAATCCAGCCTGTTCCTTGGAACCCTGGTCTGGCTGCTGGCGTTCATGTTTCCTGAGCCCGGTGTCGATGCCGCGGCGATTCAGCTGCAACTCAACGAAAACCTGCTGGATATCGCAACCCTCTGGCTGTTTTTGATGTCTGCGATGACCTTCGTGGCTTATCTCAACCAGCAGGGTCTGATTACCCAGATGGTCTATCGTATCCTGCCGGCGCGTATCGGTCAGCGACAGCTGATGCTGATGATGGCACTCCTGGCGCTGGCGTTTTCGTCGCTCGCCGATAACATCACCGCATCCTTGATCATGTTGTCCCTGCTGGCCTCGCTCAAGCTGAAAACCGATACCATGCTTAAATTTGCGGCGTTGCTGGTGTTTGCCGTTAACTCCGGTGGTGTGTCGCTGATTACCGGTGACGTGACGACCCTGATGATCTTCCTGGCTGGCAAGGTAAGCATCAGCAACTTGTTTTTGCTGGTTCCCGCCGCCGTTCTGGGTGTGCTGGTACTGTTGCTGACGATGTTGGCTGGCGCCGAGGGCGAGCTGGATATTCCGCATTTCAGGCGTCCCATTGGAGGGCGAGACAAGGTTATTGCATTGCTGTTCGTGCTGACGATCGGCTCAACGCTGTTCCTGAGTGTGTATTTCAGCATACCGCCGGTACTGAGTTTCCTCTTCGGGCTCTCGGTGATGTTCCTGACGTATCAGTTTCTTAATCGCAATACGCCCTCGAGCCAGAGTGTGCTGGAGTACATTCGCGAGATTGAGTTCGATACCCTGCTGTTTTTTCTCGGGGTGCTGCTGTTGGTGGGCATGCTCAAGGAGCTGTCAGTGCTGGAGCGGTTGCCGGAGCTGTACCAGGTGATGCCGGTGTTCGCGGCCAACTATGTTGTCGGTCTGCTGTCGGCGCTCGTCGATAACGTGCCGTTGACGGCCGCCATTCTTAAGTCCGGTATAGAAATGGGGCGGGCAGACTGGATGGGACTGACATACGCTGCCGGCGTGGGCGGTTCCTTGCTGATCATTGGCTCAGCGGCGGGTGTTATTGCAATGAGCAAGATCGAAGCGCTCAGTTTTGCGACCTATCTGCGTTTTCTGCCACGCTTGCTGCTGGCGTACACGGTCGGCTACGTGGCCGTTTTGGCCATAGCGAACAGTCTGTTGTAGGTTTGAAGGATCCGGTCGCTGTGGTCTGTGCAGTCAGTTGCAGTGGCGGGTCAGATAAAAGTACGGGCAGGAGCCGGCGATGTTGCGCCGTCTTCTGCCCGAAATGCAGTCGAGATAGAAGGGGGAAGTATCTCCACTGCGGTTGAAGCCTGTTTTAGCGGGTTGCTGGCATGTCTGATATTTCACGCTGCGGCGCTATTGTCGCGATCAGGGTGGGTCGCCAGGAAATGTTGCAGCACTTTGCGCAACACTTCGGCATGGCTGGTATTGCCACAGCGTTCTGCGCGTTTGATATCATCGAGGATGATGCCCTTAATTCGCTGATCGCCTTCGTGGGACGTCAGGTACTGTCCCAGAGCCATCGCGATCATTGGGTCCATGTGCTCATGTTCCGCAATTGCCTCGATTTCAGCCTCCGTCAAATCACACATTGCCAAGCATTCTTCATACGTCAACATACAATGATATCTCCATGGTTTGATTGGGGAGTTTATCGGAATTTGTATTGTCTTCTCAGAGGTCACTCCTGAGTATAGAAGAGCTTAATGGTGGCAGCTATGGCGTCTTTTGTATTTTTATTCACGCATGAAAATGGCTTTCCTATTACTGTTTATGGCCCGCCTGCGCTGTCGAATTGTCCGTAGTTTTTCTCACCCCTGTGTTGGTGGCAAGGGTCGGTTTTTTAGTCTTTGCGAAATGGAAGCCAGCTGGTGAGCTCGTTGATCTGGTCGCGCATTGCGGCGCGCTCCTGCTCCATGGCCTTATCGATCGCTTCGGCGAAACCGGGGTGTCTGATCCAGTGGCCGGACCAGGTTTCGATCGGCTGGAAACCCCGCTGGATCTTGTGTTCGCCCTGAGCGCCGGGGTCAAAGCGCTTGAGGCCCTGCTCAATGCAGTACTCGATACCCTGGTAATAGCAGGTTTCAAAATGCAGGCTGTCGTAGTCATCTTTGCAACCCCAGTAACGGCCATACAGTGTTGAACTGCTTTTGAGTGACAGTGCACCGGCGACAGGCTGCCCGTCTTTTTCGGCGATTACCAGTAGCAGTTGCTCGGCCATGGTCTGGTGCAACAGCTGGAAAAAGGCTGGCGTCAGGTAGCCCGTGCGGCCGCGTTTGAGGTAGGTGTTCTGGTAAAAGGCGTAGAAGGTGTCGAGCAGTTCCGGGGTGATGTCGGCACCTTCGATGCGGCGCAGGCTGATCTGGTGGTCGGCCACTTTCTGTCGCTCGCGGCGGATGTTTTTGCGTTTTCGGGATGCGAACTTTTCGAGGAAATGCTCGAAGCTGTCGAACGCTTCGTTGAACCAGTGGTACTGGGTGCCCAGGCGCAGGGTCAGGTTTGACGCTGCCATGCTCTGTCGCAGGTCGGAGTCGATGAAGAGGCTGTGCCAGGACGAGGCATCAAAGCGTTGAGCCAGCTGCTCTATGGCATTCAGAAACACTGGCAGCAGTGTGCTGGTGGATTCGTTGCTGCCGATGCGAGGTCCCATGGCCGGGGTAAACGGAATCGCAGTCACGAGCTTTGGGTAGTAGTCCAGACCGTGGCGCTGGTAGGCATCGGCCCAGGACCAGTCAAACACGTATTCGCCATAGGAGTGGGTTTTGAGGTAGAGCGGCATGACTGCGATCGCCTGGTTCTGCCGTTCCACAACCAGGTGCAGCGGTTGCCAGCCGGTTTTGGGGCTGACACTGGCGCTTTCTTCCAGGGCATGGAGGAAGTCGTAGCGCAAGAAAGGGTAGTCGGTACCGCAAAGCCGGTTCCAGCAGTCACGGCCGATGGCGCTGATTTGAGTGTGGATCTTGAGTTCAAGCATTTTTACCTATACTTCCGTTGATGCCCGGGTGCAGAATATCGGGTTTTGGCGTGACGAACAGGAGCCCCTAATGGACGAACTGGAACTCGAATTCGAACTCCACCCGCAGCTGGTGCAGGACTGTATCCCGCTGGGGGAGTTTCCACTGTGCAGGCTGTTGCTGATCAATGATGCCAATTATCCGTGGTTTGTATTGGTACCGCGCCGTGCGGGTGTCAGTGAAATCTATCACTTGTCGTCCGACGATCAGGTTCAGCTGATGCGTGAGTCCTGTTTTCTGGCGGAGAATCTGGCTGATACTTTTGCCGCCCGCAAGATGAACGTGGCGTCGCTCGGTAACATGGTGCCACAGCTGCATGTGCATCACATCGTGCGTTTTGAAAATGACCCTGCCTGGCCTGGCCCTGTCTGGGGCAAGCTGCCTGCGCGCAGTTACACCGACGAGCAAGTGCGGGATATCCGCCAGAAAGTTCAGGCGCTGATGTCCGGCGAGCTGGGTTTCGTGCCGCAATCTGCCTGATTCGCCGGCCGTATCCTTATGCGCTGACTGTCTGGTGGTGTGCTGGCGCAGCGTCGTGCCTGGCGCCGGATCACTGCCCGGTAGCTCCCTCTGTGCGTATAAAATTAGCCTGTTCGGGTCTGTAAGCGCCTTTCAAATCAGGTATAATT
Source organism: Marinobacterium rhizophilum DSM 18822 (assembly GCF_000378045.1). Taxonomy (GTDB): domain Bacteria; phylum Pseudomonadota; class Gammaproteobacteria; order Pseudomonadales; family Balneatricaceae; genus Marinobacterium_A; species Marinobacterium_A rhizophilum. Next base: position 182,180 of record NZ_KB899090.1, on the reverse strand, counting down.
CGCCGCTTTGTGACGCCTGTTGTGGTGCGAGGGCAGCGGTTGTACGCCTTTTGTACTGCATTTTATGCAGGATGGCGGGTCAGGGAGCAATGCAGCGCGTGCGTCGTACTGCACCCGTTTAACGGGGTTCCCGGGTAACGCCTGGATTGCCGCTTGTCCGTGCAGGTCTATTGTCGGCATGTCGGACATGCTTGCGAGTCAATGCGCGGTGCAGGCTGAGCGACACAAGTTTTCGGGGCGCGTCCCCTTATGGTTAATCGACAGGAATTGGAAACTATGCGCAGCCATTATTGCGGCGAGCTGAGAGAAGAGCACATCGGCGAAGATGTGACGCTGATGGGTTGGGTTCACCGCCGTCGTGACCACGGCGGGGTTATTTTCCTCGACGTGCGTGACCGTGAAGGCATCTCCCAGGTCGTGTTCGATCCGGATCGTGAAGAGAGCTTCAAACTGGCCGACAGCGTGCGCAGTGAGTTTGTTATCGAACTGCGCGGTACTGTGCGTGCGCGCCCCGAAGGTACCCTGAACAAGGATATGGCCACCGGCATGATCGAAGTGCTGGGCAAGGAGCTGGTTATCCTGAACAAGGCGGAAACGCCGCCGTTCCAGCTGGATGAGCACCAGCAGGTGGGTGAAGACGTGCGTCTGCGCCACCGTTATATCGACCTGCGCCGGCCTGAGATTCAGAACAAGCTGCGCTTTCGCTCCAAGGTGACCAGTGCACTGCGCACCTATCTGGATGGTAATGGTTTCCTGGATATCGAAACACCGATCCTGACACGGGCCACGCCCGAGGGCGCGCGCGACTACCTGGTGCCGAGCCGTACCCACGAAGGCTCGTTCTTCGCACTGCCGCAGTCGCCCCAGTTGTTCAAGCAGCTGCTGATGGTGTCCGGTTTCGATCGCTATTATCAGATCGCCAAGTGCTTCCGTGATGAAGACCTGCGCGCCGACCGTCAGCCCGAATTCACCCAGGTGGATATCGAAACCTCGTTCATGAACGAGGAAGAGATCATGGGGATGGCCGAGGAAATGATTCGCGGCGTATTCCAGAACCTGATGAATATCGATCTGGGTGAATTCCCGCGCATGCCCTACGCCGAAGCCATGCGTCGTTACGGTTCGGACAAGCCGGACCTGCGCATCGACATGGAGCTGGTGGACGTTGCCGACCTGATGGCGTCGGTCGACTTCAAGGTGTTCGCAGGTCCTGCCAAGGATCCCAAGGGGCGCGTTGCCGCGTTGAAAGTGCCGGGCGGTGCTGTACTGACCCGCAAGCAGATCGACGACTACACCAAGTTTGTCAGCATTTATGGCGCCCGCGGCCTGGCCTGGATCAAGGTCAATGCGCTGGAAGACGGTGTTGAGGGTCTGCAGTCGCCGATCGTCAAGTTCCTGGGTGAAGACGTCTCCATGCAGATCATGCAGCGTCTGGATGCCAAGAACGGCGACATCGTGTTCTTTGGTGCCGACAGCGCCAGGATCGTCAGCGAAGCCATTGGTGCGCTGCGTATCAAGGTCGCAGAAGACCTGGGTCTGATCGCGCGCGAATGGGCACCGTTGTGGGTAGTCGACTTCCCGATGTTCGAGGAAACCGGTACCGGCACCCTCACCGCACTGCACCATCCGTTTACGGCGCCGAGCTGCAGCGTCGATGAGCTGAAATCGAGTCCTGAATCTGCGCTGTCCCGCGCCTACGACATGGTGCTCAACGGTACAGAGCTGGGCGGCGGTTCCATTCGTATCCACGATCAGGACATGCAGAAGGTGGTGTTCAAGATACTGGGGATTGAAGACGACGAGGCCCAGGAAAAATTCGGCTTCCTGCTCAATGCACTGAAATACGGTGCGCCGCCCCACGGTGGTCTGGCATTCGGCCTTGATCGCCTGGTGATGCTGATGACCGGCTCCGACTCGATTCGTGAAGTCATTGCCTTCCCGAAAACCCAAAGCGCGGCCTGCATGCTGACCGATGCGCCGGGCGAGGTGAGTGCAGCCCAGTTGCATGAGCTGAACATTCGCCTGCGTAAAACCCCCTGATAAACAGTATTGGCAGGGCCGCAGCGACGGCCCTGCAGAAAGAGGTATTCCGATGGCAGGTCATTCCAAGTTCGCCAACATCAAGCACCGCAAAGCGGCGCAGGATGCCAAGCGCGGCAAGATATTTACCAAGCTGATTCGTGAACTGACTGTGGCTTCCAAGGAAGGGGGTCCCAACCCGGACGACAATCCCCGTCTGCGTGCAGCGGTGGACAAGGCGCTGGGTGCCAACATGAAGCGCGATACCGTCGAGAAGGCGATTGCGCGCGGTGCCGGCGGCACCGATGGTGAAAACTACGATGAGCTGACCTACGAAGGGTACGGTATCAGTGGTGTGGCGATTCTGGTCGAATGCATGACCGACAACGTCAACCGCACGGTGTCCCAGGTGCGTGCGGCCTTCAACAAGTATGGCGGCAACCTGGGTACCAACGGCTCGGTATCGTACCTGTTCGAGAAAAAGGGTCAGATCAGCTTTGGTGATGACACTGATGAAGACGCCATCATGGAAGCAGCGCTGGAAGTGGGCGCTGAAGACGTGGTGACAAATGAAGATGGTTCGGTGGATGTGTTTACGACACCAGCTGACTTCATGAATGTAAAGCAGGGGCTGGCCGAGGCCGGTTTCGAGTCTGAGTTTGCCGAGGTGGCGATGATTCCGTCCACGACCGTTGAGCTGGATGTTGAGACTGCCCGCAAGGTCCTGAAGCTGATTGACGCGCTGGATGATCTGGATGACTCCCAGAACGTTTTCCACAATGCCGAGATTCCCGACGAGGCAATGGAGGACGACTGAGTCATCCCGTTTCGCGCCTGACGCGCCGAGACACCCCAGGCTGGGGTCCGGAATGCAGTACTCGCCAGTGGAGGCCATGCGGGCTTCGGCCTGGATGAGATCTGTTAAGTCCGGGCCCCGGCCTTTTATTTGGCGTTAGGCTAAGCTTGAGCCGGTATCATGGCTCATTTAGGGATAATACGGACCTGTATGCTGATTCTTGGAATTGACCCGGGCTCACGGATCACGGGTTATGGGGTGATCAACCATCTAAACGGGCGCAACGAATATGTTGCCAGTGGATGCATTCGTATCAAGGGTGACGAGCTTCCCGAGCGCCTGCAGCAGGTTTATGCCGGCGTCAGTGAGATCCTCGAACGGTATTGCCCGCAGGAAATGGCGATTGAGCAGGTCTTCATGGCGCGCAATCCGGATTCCGCGCTCAAGCTTGGTCAGGCGCGGGGCGTGGCCATTGTTGCCTGCAGTAACCGCGATCTGCCGGTATATGAGTATGCCGCGCGCAAGGTTAAGCAGGCAGTGGTGGGTAATGGCGGTGCCGACAAGGTGCAGGTGCAGCATATGGTGTCTTATATGCTGAAGCTGCCGGGTCTGCCGCAGGCGGATGCCGCCGACGCGCTGGCCATTGCCATCTGTCATGCCCACACCCGCAGCAGTCTGGTGCGCACCCTGGGGGCCTGTTCCAGTCGCAATGGACGCTGGCGTCAATGACCTACGTTGAGTTTGTCTATGCCGCGGAGCTGGCCGGCGTGGCGGTGTTCGCCACCAGTGGCGCACTGGGGGCCCAGGGCAAGCGGCTGGATATTCTGGGCGTGGTTGTGCTGGGTATCGCCACGGCGCTGGGTGGCGGCACATTGCGGGATATTACGCTTAATGCCCACCCGGTGCTTTGGATCGGCAATACCGCCTACCTGTGGGTGGCCATCCTGAGTGCAGTGCTGGCCTTTGTCCTGTCGCGCTATATCCAGTACCCAAGACGCATGCTGCTGTTCCTGGATGCGCTGGGGTTATCGCTGTTTGCGATTCTGGGGGCGCAGAAGGCGGTTGCCCTGGGTATGCCGGATGTCGTCGTGGTCATGATGGCGGTGGTCACCGGTGCGGCTGGCGGCATGATTCGCGATATCCTGACCGGCCAGGTGCCGTTGATGCTGCAGTCGAACGGCGAAATGTACGCCAGTTGCGCGCTGATGGGGGCGCTGGTGTATGTCGTGTTTGGTCATGTCATGACCGAGCCCACGCGCTGGCTGGAATTGAGCGCCATGACCATTGTGTTCGTGTTTCGCATGGCCTCCATTGTGGCGGGTCTGAGGCTGCCTGAGTTCATAGTGGCGGGGCACAAGCTGGAATCACCCGAAGAAGCCCGTAACCTGGAGAAAAAAGAGCTGTGATAGGACGTCTGAGAGGGGAATTGCTGGAAAAGCATCCGCCGCAGTTGCTGATTGAGGTGGGTGGCGTCGGTTACGAGCTCGAAGCCTCGATGAATACCTTTTATCGCCTGCCCGAGCGTGGCAAGCAGGTAACGCTGTATACCCACTTCGTCGTGCGTGAGGACGCGCAGCTGCTGTATGGTTTCGTTGATCGGGGCGAGCGCAGCCTGTTTCGCGCCCTTATCAAGGTGAACGGCGTGGGGCCGAAGCTGGCGCTGACGATCTTGTCGGGCATTGATGCGGACAGCTTTGTGCGCGCGGTGCATCAGGGGGATACGGCATCGTTGGTGCGCCTGCCGGGTATTGGCAAGAAAACCGCAGAGCGTCTGATTGTTGAGATGAAAGACCGGCTCAAGGAATTGCAGGTGTCGGAACCGGCCGAGTTCCAGCTGTCGAGCCCCGGTGAGTCGGTGCCTGAGCCTGGTCCGGATGCTGCCAGTGAGGCCGAAAGTGCACTGGTGGCGCTGGGGTATAAGCCGGCAGAGGCTACTCGGGCGGTAAGTCAGGCGGCCAAGCAGCTGGATACTCACGCGCCTTGTGAGGCGCTGATTCGCCAGGCGCTTAAATCGATGGTCGGAGGCTGACGCATGGCGTTTCTGGCTGGAAGATGTTGTAAAGGGAGTGCGGTGGCATGATCGAGGCGGACCGTTTTATTGCGCCGCAGTCCAGCCCGGCTGAGGAGGTGCTGGATCGGGCGGTGCGTCCCAAGACGCTGGCCGATTACGAAGGCCAGCCCCGGGTGCGCGAGCAGATGGAGATTTTTATCGAGGCGGCGCGTCAGAGGGGCGAGGCGCTCGATCACACCCTGATCTTCGGCCCGCCCGGGCTCGGCAAAACCACCCTGGCCAATATTATCGCCAACGAAATGGGCGGCGCGATCAAGACCACTTCGGGGCCGGTGCTGGAAAAGGCCGGTGATGTGGCGGCCATGCTCACCAGTCTGGAGCCCGGCGATATCCTGTTTATTGATGAGATTCATCGCTTGAGCCCCAATGTTGAGGAAATTCTCTATCCGGCCATGGAGGACTATCAGCTGGATATCATGATTGGTGAGGGGCCTGCGGCGCGCTCGATCAAGATTGAACTGCCTCCGTTTACACTGGTGGGTGCCACTACTCGGGCCGGTCTGCTGACATCGCCGTTGCGGGATCGCTTTGGGATTGTGCAGCGACTGGAGTTTTACGGCATTGATGATCTTGCGCATATCGTGGCGCGTTCGGCGCGCCTGTCGGGCGGCACCATTGCGCCGGACGGAGCGCTGGAGGTTGCCAAGCGGGCCCGGGGTACGCCGCGTATCGCCAATCGCCTGTTGCGACGTGCGAGGGACTACGCCGAGGTCAAGGGTAATGGTGAGATCGATCGGCGTACGGCGGATCTGGCGCTCAATATGCTGAGTGTCGATGAGCGCGGTTTCGATCACATGGACCGGCGTCTCCTGCTGGCGATGATCGAGAAGTTTGGCGGCGGTCCCGTGGGCGTCGACAACCTGGCGGCGGCCATATCGGAGGAGCGGGATACCATCGAGGATGTGCTGGAACCCTATCTTATTCAGCAAGGTTACATCATGCGTACGCCGCGCGGGCGCATCGTGACGGACCATGCGTATCTGCACTTTGGTCTCGAGGTGCCGGAACGCACGTTTTAAGCCAGTGGCGGTGGAACAGGCTCGCCACCGTGCACTGTTTAGGGGCTTGTTGTTACGGTGGAGATTCTTTTTGCAGTAGTGTCGCTGATGCCGCTTGATTAAATCTTGGCGCCTGATATTGTGAGCGCAGAAATCGCCCGACTGCCCAAAGGTCCAGGTCCCTGGTCCCTGCCCATCGCGAAAACGACTTCTCTGCTCATCCGGTCTTCACCTCTGCTGCGCGCGCCTGTTAAGGTAGTGCGGCTGTGTGCGTGGGGTCGGCTATCGAGCATCAGCCTCGTTCATTCTGCAGCAAGCTTGCGGCCGCTATCATTCGGTGCTCCTGATTGTGAGTGAACCAATCGGCATGAGCGCTATCATACAGCGTTCGTCGTGGGGTCTGTGTTAGGGTCGAGTGTGGTAGCCGGCTTGCAGTGCCTGGCGCCGATAACGTATGCAGTCGATTGTGGTCTGTTCGGTGCCGCTGGCACAGGATTGTCCTGTTTTTCAACCGAGTAAGCCGGCCCGCAGTGGTCTGGCGCGTGAGAGGAAATTGTTGTGGTCGAGGAAATGTCGATCTGGAGCCTGGTGCTCAACGCAAGCCTGGTTGTACAGCTGGTCATGCTGATTTTGCTGTTGGCGTCCTTCCTGTCATGGATCATGATTTTTCAGCGTCGTCGCGTGTTTAACGACGCAAGCAAGGGGCTGGCGGTTTTTGAAGAGCGTTTTTGGTCCGGCGTTGACCTGGGGCACCTGTTTCGCGAAGTGAATCAGTCGCCGGATCCGGGTAATGGCGCCGAGAACATTTTTCGCTCCGGCATCAAGGAATTCACCCGCCTGACGCAGCAGCGCAACTATGACCCGGATGCGGTGATGGAAGGCATTCAGCGCAGCATGCGCGTGGCCCTGGCGCGGGAAGAGGAAAAGCTGGATCAGCACCTCCCGTTTCTTGCCACTGTCGGTTCAACCAGCCCCTATATCGGCCTGTTTGGTACCGTGTGGGGGATCATGAACTCGTTCCGAGGGCTTGCGAACATGCATCAGGCCACTCTGGCATCGGTGGCGCCGGGTATTTCCGAGGCGCTGATCGCGACGGCAATCGGCCTGTTTGCGGCGATTCCGGCGGTCATCGCCTATAACCGTTTCTCGGCCAAGTCCGAAGGGTTGCTGAACCGTTACGAAACTTTTGCCGATGAGTTTTCCAGCATACTGCACCGTCGTATTCATTCAGCGGACTGATCGGGGTGGGGTGCATGATAAGCCAACAGAAATACAGGTGTGCGCTGAGTGCCGGGGTCGAGGTTTTGTCCCGGGACCGCCGTGATCATTCAGCCATTCAGCGCATTGATTGGGTGTGCGCATGATTAGACGACAGAAGCGCAAGCGCAAGCTGAACGCGGAGATTAACGTCGTTCCCTATATCGACGTGATGATGGTATTGCTGGTGATCTTTATGGTCACCGCCCCGATGCTCACCCAGGGTGTTGATGTGGAACTCCCCAAGGCCTCCGCAGATCCTGTGGACAGTAAGGATAGCGAGCCGATGATCGTGACCGTGGACGCCGATGGGCAGTACTACATCAACCTCGGCGGCTCTGAGCAGTCGGCGGTCAGTGCTGACGATGTGGCTGAGCGGGTGCAGAAAGTGCTGGCGGCCAATCCGGAAAAAATGCTGCTCGTCAAGGGTGACCGGCGGGTGGAGTATGACAAGGTGGTCGGGCTCATGGTGCTGCTGCAGCAGGCAGGCGCACCGAGTGTCGGACTGGTAACCGAGTAGGTATTGACGGTGGATAAGCGCAGTTACCTGGTACCGAGCCTGCTTGCACTGGTGTTGCACGCGGGTGTGCTGTTGCTGCTTGCCGGTCACTGGTTTGATCATGCCGATCCGCGCGAGCTCAAGCCGCGCCATATCCAGGCACAGATGGTCGATTTGGGCGCGGTGAGTCAGGCGCTGGAAAAGCAGACCGAGCAGGCCAGGCGTATTGAAGAGGCGCGCAAAAAGGACGAGCAGCGCAAGCAGAGCGAGCGCGATAAGGCACAGGAAAAGCAGCGTCAGCAGGAATTGGCCGCCCAGGAAAAGGCCCTGAAGGAACGGCAGGCGCAGGAGCAGAAGGTCAAGGACCAGCAGGCGCGGGAAGTGGCGGCAAAGGAAAAGGCGACGAAAGAGGCCGAGCAGAAGGCCCAAACGCAGCGCCAGGAAAAGGAGAAAGCCCGCGTCGCGGCTGAGGCGAAGCAAAAGGCCGACGAGCAGGCGAAGCTCGCTGCCGCGAAGAAAAAACAGGCTGACGAGCAGGCGAAAGCCGCCGCGCAAAAGAAAAAACTGGCCGAGGCACAGGCGAAAGCCGCGGCTGAGAAGAAAAAGCAGGCTGAAGTTGCAGCCAAGGCCAAGGCCGAAGCCAAGCGTGTTGCCGAGGCCAAGCGCAAGCAGGAAGAACAGCAGCGCAAAGAAGCGGAAAAGGCACGCGAGCTGCAGGAGCTTGAAAAGGCCATCGCCCAGGAGCAGCGTATTGCCGCAGATCGGGCATCGCAGCAGCTGATGACGACGATGGCGGATTACATCAACGCCGAGTTAAGCCGCAATTGGCGTGTTTCAAGTGCGTTTCGCAATGGCATGGAGGCCGTAGTGGAAATTCGACTTTTCCCGTCCGGCGAAGTTGACAGCGCTAATCTGGTTCAGAGCAGTGGTGATTCGGGGTTCGACAATGCTGCTGTGCAGGCGGTATTCAAGGTAGATCGTTTTGTAAGGGTTGCGGAAGTGGATCCATTGACGTTTGAGCGCAATCTCAGAAAATTCAGAGTCAAGTTCCGGCCGGAGGGATTAAGGTGGTAACAGCGATGAAGCAAAGACTACTGGCGTGCTGCGTATTGATGCTGCTGGCATTTGGCGCGCGCGCCGAGCTGGTGATCGAAGTTACGCAGGGTGTGGATGCGCCGACGCCGATCGCCGTGGTGCCCTTTGGCTGGAGCGGAGCTACACCGCTGCCGGAGGATCTCGCCGAGATTGTTTCTACGGATCTGTATCGCAGCGGTTTTTTCAGTGCCATGAAGCGCGGCGATATGCTCAGCTTTCCGCAGCAGCAGGCCCAGGTGTTCTTTCGTGACTGGCGCGTATCCGGGCAGAACTATCTGCTGATCGGTCGCGTGACCTCCACGGGAGGGGAGCAGCTGCAGGTCACCTATGAGCTGTATGACGTCCTCAAGGAAACGCGGGTGCTTGGCGAACAGATCAGTGGTTCGACACGCAACATGCGTGATATTGCGCACTACATTTCCGATGCGGTGTTCGAGAAGCTCACTGGCCTGCGCGGCGCGTTTTCAACCCGTATCGCTTATGTGACGGCCCAGAACCAGGGCGGCGGCCGACATCGCTTCAGTCTGCAGCTGGCGGATGCCGATGGCGCACGGGCACGGACTATTCTGGAGTCCCGCGAGCCGATCATGTCGCCGTCCTGGTCCAAGGATGGCAGCAAGCTGGCCTATGTATCATTTGAAAGTTCGCGTCCGGGGATCTACGTGCAGCACCTGGCGACCGGCAAGCGGGAAAAAATTCAGTCCTTTGCGGGCCTCAACGGTGCGCCGGCCTGGGCGCCGGACGGACAGCGCCTCGCGCTGACACTGTCCAAGGACGGCAATCCCGAGATCTACACGCTGGATCTGGCGCGTCGCCAGTTGACCCGGGTTACGCATCATTATGGCATCGACACCGAGCCGACCTGGGCGCCTGACGGGCAGTCCATACTGTTTACCTCGGATCGCGGCGGCCAGCCGCAAATTTACCGCGTCTACCTGGCGGACAGGCGCATTGAGCGTGTGACTTTTGAGGGCAACTACAACAGCAGCGGCAAGCTGACGCAGGATGGCCGCTTTCTGGCCATGGTGCATCGCAGTGCGGGCGCCGGGGCGGCCTTCAATATCGCGGTACAGGATTTAAAGACAGGACGGCTGGATATTCTGACCCAGACGTCGCTGGACGAATCACCTACCATCGCACCCAATGGCAGCGTTGTGCTGTATGCGACCCAGCAGGGTAACAATGGTGTGTTGGCAGCAGTTTCTCTCGATGGCCGGGTGCGCTTTCGCATGCCTTCGTCATCGGGTGATGTTAGGGAGCCGGCCTGGTCCCCCTACTTGCAATAGGACCGGGCTAACATTACTTTACTCTACACATGAGTGACCATGACGGTCGCTTCAAGGAGCAATAGAAAGATGCGTGCGTTGAACGTTACCAAGGTTGCTGCTCTGGCTCTTACTTTCGCGTGGGTGGCGGGTTGCAGCTCCACCAGTACTCAGACCGACAGCGCCGACATGGGCGGTAGCATGGGTTCTGACAGCGGTGCCATGACATCCGGTTCGGCGGGCATGGGCGGCCTGTCCGGCTCGGAACTGCCGGCTGAAGTGGCAAACCTGCAGACCGTGTTCTACTTCGATTTTGACCAGTCTAGCGTCAAGGGCGAGTCTTTCGCTGATCTGGAAGCGCACGCGCGCTACCTGGCTTCGAACCCGCAGGCCAGCGTGCGCCTGGAAGGGCATGCCGATGAGCGCGGTACCCGTGAATACAACATCGCCCTGGGTGAGCGTCGCGGCAACGCTGTTGCGCGTTTCCTGATGGTAAATGGCTCGAACGCAGGGCAGGTCGAAGTGATCAGCTACGGCGAAGAAAAGCCGGCAGTGATGGGTCATGGCTCGGATTCCTGGGCCCAGAACCGTCGCGTTGAGCTGAAATACGCTGGCCGCTAAGTGCCCATGACTGTATTCAGACTCAAGTTTCTGGGACTGCTGCTGGCGCTTTCGCCAGCAGCCGTTCTGGCCGCGGATCCCGTGCCGGTGATTGAGATCGCGCCGGGACCTGGTCAGAGCTACTCCAGTGGCGGTACCTTCGCAACGCAGGAGACGCAGCTCATGCTGATGCTGCAGCAATTGCAGGACGAAGTTCGCAGTCTGCGTGGCCAGGTTGAATCACAGCAATATGAACTCAATCGTATGCAAAAGGATCAGCTTGAGCGTTACCGTGATCTGGATCGCCGCCTGAGTACGCTGATTACCGGAGCAGCAACGGCCCCTGTGTCCCCGGAGCTTAACCCTGATGCGGCTTTGCCGAATGCTGCTGCACTCACGCCTGAGCCCGAAACGCCCGTTTCCAGCGTGCCTTCAGCCCCTGTCGGGGCGGGCAGTGATGATCAGGCTTACCAGAGTGCTTTTGCGCTGGTGCGAGAGCGCAAGTTCGGTGAGGCGGCCAGTGCCTTTGAGCGTTTTGTGCAGGACTACCCGACGAGTCCTCGACTGGCGAATGCACACTACTGGCTTGGTGAAATTTATCTGGCCGAGCAGAAGCTGGATCTGGCCCAGGGCGCCTTTTCCCGCGTAGTGGACGATTTCCCCGGCAGTACCAAACTGCCAGATGCGCTCTACAAGCTGGGTGTACTGAACCATCAGCGTGGCAATGCAGCCGAGTCGGCGCGTTATTTCGAGCGGGTGATACATGACTTCCCGCAAAGTTCTGCAGCGCGATTGGCGCAAAATTTCAAACGCTAGGCCACGGTTGCCTGGTGTTTAGTTTGAGCCCGGTAACGCCGGGCTTAATTATTTGTATACTGTTCACTTCTTTAAAAAGCGGAAACTGTTTTGATGACTCAATCCTCCCCCAAAGCCGTGGTGTTGTTGTCCGGAGGCCTTGATTCAGCCACTGTGCTGGCGATGGCGCTCGATCAGGGTTACGACTGCCACGTGCTGAGCTTTGATTATGGTCAGCGCTCCCAGACCGAGCTGAACGCTGCCCGCGCTGTCGTCGGGGCGCTGGGTATATCCGAGCACAAGCACAAGGTCATACGGCTGCATCTGGAGGACTTTGGCGGTTCCGCGCTGACCGATCATTCGATTGACGTGCCGGAACAGGAAGTTGAGGGCGAAATACCCGTCACTTACGTACCCGCGCGCAATACGGTGTTCTTGTCACTGGCGCTGGGCTGGGCTGAAGTGCTGGATGCCAGAGCCCTGTTTATTGGCGTCAATGCGGTGGACTATTCTGGCTATCCCGATTGCCGGCCGGAATTTATTGCCGCTTTCGAAGCCATGGCGAACCTTGCCACCAAGGCGGGTGTCAGTGGCCAGCCGTTTCGTATCCAGACGCCGCTGATGCATATGACCAAGTCGGATATTATTGCGCAGGGGCAGCGTTTGGGGCTGGATTACGGCCTGACAGTGTCATGCTACCAGGCCGATGAGCAGGGGCGTGCGTGCGGTGTATGCGATAGCTGCCGGTTGCGGGCAAAGGGATTTGAGGATGCCGGTGTCGAGGATCCGACGCGCTATCAGGCATAAAATCCGCTCAAGGGGTTGCATCGACGCTGAAAGTCTTTAGAATGCGCAGCCCATCGGGTCGTTAGCTCAGTTGGTAGAGCAGTTGGCTTTTAACCAATTGGTCATAGGTTCGAATCCTATACGACCCACCAAATTCGAAAAAAGGGGGAGCACTGGTTGCTCCCCCTTTTTTTATGTTTTTTCGGCGTTCCCGCGTTGTGGTCAGTGTGCAACCGGGCGCTCGTCAGGCCGTCTGCAGGCTATTTTCATGGGTATTCTGCGTGTTCTGTGGTTGTGTTTATTCAATACGGGCACAATGAATGCCTTATCGGGTCAAAAGCAGTGACGGCGACCGTTGCCGCACAACTGTGGTATTATCTGTCGCCTCGAAATTCACACCGGGTTCATTGCCCTAATTTTGACAGACTGACATGACGCCTATGTTGAGCAAACATGACATCTCCGAGCGCATCCTGGTGCAGGAGCACTTAGCCAAAGAGCATCTGCCGGACGACATGAGTCGCGAGGATGTTGAGCGCTATAAAGCGCGTATCAAGGCATTGTTGAAAGAAAAGAATGCCTGTCTGGTCGCGCATTATTACACTGACCCCATCATTCAGGCGCTGGCCGAAGAAACCGGTGGCTGCGTTTCTGATTCGCTGGAAATGGCGCGTTTTGGCAGTGTTCGGCCTGAAACGACGCTGTTGGTAGCTGGCGTGCGCTTTATGGGCGAAACGGCCAAGATTCTGAGCCCCGAAAAGCGGATTCTCATGCCAACGCTGGAGGCGACCTGTTCGCTGGATATCGGTTGTCCGGCGCCCGAGTTCACCGCTTTCTGTGATGCACATCCTGACTACGAAGTTGTGGTGTATGCCAATACCTCCGCCGCCGTCAAGGCACGTGCCGACTGGGTGGTAACCTCGAGTATTGCGCTGGATGTGGTTGAGCACCTGGCCGATGAAGGCAAGAAAATTATCTGGGCGCCGGACAAGCATCTGGGTGCCTACGTGCAGAAACAGACCGGCATCGAAATGCTCATGTGGGATGGTGCCTGCATTGTGCATGAAGAGTTCAAGGCCAAGGGCTTGCTCGATCTGAAACGCGTCTACCCGGATGCAGCCATTCTGGTGCATCCGGAATCGCCGGCGTCGGTAATCGAGCTGGCTGATGCGGTGGGTTCCACATCCCAGTTGATCAAGGCGGCTGCCGAGCTACCCAACCGTGAGCTGATTGTGGCCACTGATCGCGGTATTTTCTACAAGATGCAGCAGGCGGCACCGGACAAGGTTTTCATTGAAGCCCCCACCGGCGGCAGTGGTGCAACCTGTCGCAGCTGTGCACATTGCCCCTGGATGGCAATGAACGGCCTGGAAAATATGGTGACGGCGCTGGAAGAAGGACATGATGAAGTGTTGGTGGATGCGTCCCTGATCGAGGCGGCGCGCCGGCCTCTGCAGCGCATGCTGGACTTCTCGGCCGCACTTAAAGGTTAGCAGCCTGTCGGGCTTAAAATTGATCTACTCGGCTCGGGAATCCTGCTTCGCCCTACCTCCTGCATCCATGCAGTCGTGCGGAAAAGCCGGTTCTCTCCGGTAATGAGGGGTCATTTTGTGTACTCTTTATTACTCGTCGCAGGCTCCTTGGTCTGCGACCCCGCTGTAGCGGTTCTTTCCACTGCGTTCCAAGTGTTAAATAGAACCACTATTTGCCTCCAAAGAGTTCAAAAACTAACTCAAATCGGTCTTTCCCTCGCTACGACCGGCCAAGTTCGACAGGCCGCTAGCAGCCGTCAGAGCCGCCCAGAACGGGCGGCTCTGTAACGTTAAAGAGTCCGTCCGGGCATTTAGAACTCCATTTTCAGATCTTCCCGCACCCGCTCGGCTTCAGTCTTGTAGGCTTGCAGCCGTGCGCGGTCTGATTCAGAAAGGTTCTTTTCCTTGAGGGCAAAGTCTACCTGGCGCAGGGCCTTGTCGACGTCGGCTGTGCGCAGGAAGTATTCGATGCGGGCTTCGTGCACGCGCAGGATCTGCCCGCTCAGGCCATAGGTTTCGGCCAGGTTAAAGCGACTGTCGATATCATTTGGATAGCGTCGTAGCAGTGCCTCGTAAAGGCGTGCTGCACGGGCGGGCTGCTCCATATCCTGCAACAGTCGTGCATAGGTTTTCTGTACCGGCAGGTTGTTGGGGTACAGCTCGTTCAGCTCGGCAAGAATCCGCTCGGCTTCACTGTCACGTTTAGCGGCGTGCAGGATTTCGGCCCTGGTGATGCGCACGTAGAGTTGCTGTTTCCAGTTTGCGTCCAGCTTGTCCAGTGCCTGCAGTGCCTTGGCGTGATCGCCGGCGGCACTGGCCGCCAGCGCAACACCATAGAAGTCGCGGCTGTTGCCGGAGCTCTGCGCTGCAGCCTCAAAGCTGGACAGGATGGCGCCGGGGCGGCTGGCGTAATGTACCTGGAGGCGGCTGCGGGCGATGTCGAATTCCGGTGTCTGGCGCTGTGTTCTGGGCACCGGCAGCTGAGCGGCACGGTTGAGCGAGTCGGCGATGCGGGACTGGGTGACCGGATGGGTCAGCAGGAACTCCGGTGGCCTGTCACCGTAAAAGCGCATCGAGCGCTGCATGCGTTCAAACATGCGTGGCATGGCGCCGGGGTCTATTTCGGATGATGCCAGAGTGGCCATGCCGATACGGTCGGCCTCCTGTTCATTCTGGCGACTGAAAGACAGGCGGGCCAGCTCGCCCGCGCCCAGTGTCGAGCTCAGCGCCGCGGCACCGGCCTGGGCATCGGCGGCAGCCACCAGGATGCTGCCCAGTACGGCGGCCATCATGAAGGGCCGGTTGCGGCGCTCTTCTTCCAGTTGCTGGGCAAAATGGCGCTGGCTAAGGTGGGCCAGTTCATGGGCCAGTACCGATGCCAGTTCGTCCTCTGCCTCGGCCGACAGCAGCAGGCCGCCGTGTACGCCTATGACGCCACCCGGTACGGCGAAGGCATTGAGCGTCTGGTTGTCGACGGTGATCAGCTCAAGCTGCGCCTGCGGCAGGGCGCTGTTGGCTGCCAGCTTCCAGAGCAGGTCTTCCAGGTAGCTGTAGACAATGGGGTCTTCGAGCAGCTTGGCGCGTCCACGCAGCATTCGGCCCCAGGTGTCGCCCAGGCGTGCTTCCTGTTGCAGTGAGACGATGGAGGAAGTGGTGTCACCAATCGTCGGCAGGTTCTGCGCCGCCTGGCTTGCAGGCGGAACGGACAGCATGAGTCCTATGAGCAGCGGGGGCAGGATTTTGAACGCTAGCATGGGGTTCCTTATCATCAGTCGCTGACGATTATCGTACAGAGCTTTATGCTAATATCCAGCTTCCAAAACGACCCGGCAAGAGGGGTAATCATGGTGAGCGGTGAATTCGATCAGGTGCTTGATGCCAGTGGGCTGAGTTGCCCGTTGCCGTTGCTCAAGGCCAAGCAGGCATTGAGTCGGCTGCAAAGCGGTGCTGTGCTAAAGGTCATTGCGACCGATGCGGGATCGGTGCGGGACTTCAAGGCATACACCGATCAATGTGACCATGAGTTGTTGCAATCGTTCACCGAGGACGAACGTTACATCTACATTATTCGGCGCTCTTAGCCAGCAGGGATTTGTTACATGCGCAAGATTTTCGGTAAATGGATTGATCGGTATTTCTCTGACGAAGAAGCGCTGTTGCTATTTATTCTGCTGGCGGTGGGGCTGACGGTCATCATTACGCTGGGGCAGCCATTGGCCCCGGTTTTTGCCGGCATCGTCCTGGCATTTCTGATGCAGGGGCCGGTGGACTGGATGGTGAAAAGGGGGTTGAATCACCTCAGTGCCGTGGTGCTGGTCTTCGTGGCCTTTGTCGGCTTTTTTATGGCGCTGTTGCTCTTTGTCATGCCCCTGGCCTGGAAGCAGCTTGTCACGCTGTTTAACGAGCTGCCGCGCATGGTTTCCAATGTGCAGTCAGTGTTGCTGTTGCTGCCGCAGAAGTATCCGGACTTTATTTCCGAGTCGCAGGTCCGGGAGTTGATTCAGCTGGCAACGACGGAGCTTAGCCAGATTGGGCAGTGGGTGCTGACCTTCTCGCTGAACTCCCTGGGTAACCTGGTGGCGCTACTGATCTATGTGGTGCTGGTGCCCATACTGGTGTTTTTCTTTTTGAAGGATGGCCGAAAGCTGATTGGCTGGTGGGCAAACTTCCTGCCGGAGCGTCGTCTGATGATGACCAAGGTCTGGCGCGAAATGGATGACCAGATTGCCAACTATATTCGTGGCAAGGCGCTGGAAATTCTCATCGTGGGGTCTGTGACTTTTGTCGTACTGGCCTTCCTGGGGGTTAACTATGCGGCGCTGCTGGGGATTATCGTGGGGTTGTCGGTGCTGGTGCCCTATATAGGCGCCGCGCTGGTGACGTTGCCTGTGGCGCTGATCGGGCTCTTTCAGTTTGGCTGGGGTGCTGAATTCATGTGGCTGATGGTGGCTTACGGCATCATTCAGGCGCTGGATGGTAACGTTCTAGTGCCACTGCTCTTCTCCGAAGCGGTGAATCTGCACCCGGTGTCGATCATTGTGGCGGTGCTGGTGTTTGGTAGCTTGT
Organism: Marinobacterium rhizophilum DSM 18822; assembly: GCF_000378045.1. Taxonomy (GTDB): domain Bacteria; phylum Pseudomonadota; class Gammaproteobacteria; order Pseudomonadales; family Balneatricaceae; genus Marinobacterium_A; species Marinobacterium_A rhizophilum. The sequence continues at coordinate 165,401 of NZ_KB899090.1, read as the reverse complement.
GGGGGTTCTGGGGCGTGTTTTTCGCCATTCCGCTGGCAACGCTGGTCAAGGCTATATTGAATGCCTGGCCACGTCATCAGCTACCGTCTGTGCCCGGCGATAACCAGCCGCAGCCATAGGCTTGCGGCTGGGTGAGCGTCTGTAAGCGTGTGAATCAGAGCGCTTTGACCGCCTCTAGCACGGCGTCTGCGTGACCTGCCACCTTAACCTTGCGCCATTCGTTGCGCAGTATGCCGGTCTTGTCGATCAAAAAAGTGCTGCGCTCAATACCCAGGTGCTCCTTGCCGTAAAGCTTCTTGAGCTTGATAACGTCAAACAGTGCGCACAGGCTTTCGTCGCTATCGCTGATCAGTTCGAACGGGAAGGACTGCTTTGCCTTGAAATTTTCATGGGCGCGCAGGCCGTCCCGTGATACGCCAAAGATGTCTGTATCCAGCGCCTGAAACTGGTCATACAGGTCACGAAAATTCTGCCCTTCAGTGGTGCAGCCGGGGGTGCTGTCCTTGGGGTAGAAATAGATCACCAGGTTACGTCCGCGCAGGGTGCTGGAGTCGACGCTCGCTCCGCTGGTCGCCTGGGCAGTGAAGTCCGGTACGGGCTGGTCGAGGGATACTTGGCTCATGGGGATTCCTTTTTGAGTCAAAAAACGGGTACGCTTCGAGCGTGCAAATCGTATAGAATACTGGGCCTTTCTACGAGATCAAACCCGCTGTTGGCAGCGGCCGGCGGGGGACCCTGGTCTCGTTGTACGAGTGTCTGGTACGCACAGTACCATAGACCCGAATTTGTCAGATGGAGAAAGTAATGATTACTGGCAGTATTGTTGCGCTCGTTACGCCGATGCAGACCAACGGAGATGTCGACTGGGATGCGCTGGACCGGGTAGTCGACCTGCACCTGGACAATGGCACCGACTCAATCGTTGCCGTTGGGACCAGCGGTGAGTCCGCGACCCTCGATTATGACGAGCATTGCCAGGTGGTCAAACGCATCATCAAACGGGTGGATGGGCGTCTGCCGGTTATTGCCGGCACCGGTGCGAACTCAACCCGCGAGGCCATCTTCATGACGCGCCGGGCCGCGGACCTGGGCGCCGATGCCTGTCTGTTGGTAACGCCGTACTACAATAAGCCGACCCAGGAAGGCTTGTACCAGCACTACAAGGCGGTTGCCGAAGCCGTTGCGGTACCGCAGATTCTGTACAACGTGCCTGGCCGTACCGCCTGTGACATGAGCAATGACACTACCCTGCGTCTGGCCGAGATCGACAACATCATTGGCATCAAGGATGCGACCGGTGATATCGGGCGCGCACGCGATCTCGTGGCCCGGGCGCCGAAAGACTTTGCGATCTACTCCGGTGATGATGCCACGGCGGTGGAGCTTATTCTCGCCGGTGGTCACGGTAACATCTCTGTCACCGCCAACGTGGCGCCGGCTGAGATGGCTGAACTTTGCCGTCTGGCCCTGGCGGGCGACGCTGCAGGCGCGCGGGCGATGCAGGAAAGACTAATGCCGCTGAACACTCAGCTGTTTGTAGAGTCCAATCCGATTCCGGTGAAATGGGCCCTCTACGAGATGGGTCTGATTGGTCCCGGTATTCGTCTTCCGCTGACGCTGCTGGCCGAGAGCTGTCAGCCGATTGTTCGCAATGCGCTGCGTGAGAGCGGCATCATTCAGGGCTAAACCCATGATGAAGAGTCAAACGCTGACAGGGGTGGTACTGGTCACAGTGGCAGGGCTGTCAGGTTGCAGTTCCATCTCCAACAATCCGCTTTATGGTGAAGATGGCTTGGTGCGCAACCGCTCCCAGGACTATGAACAAGCCCAGGCCCAGGCGCGGCTCGAGATTCCGCCGCATCTGCAGACGCGTGCGCTGAACGAGCAGCTGATCGTACCTGCGTTGGGCGATACGGCGACGCTGCGCCAGGATGATTTTAAGGTGCCGCGACCGGAATTTTTCTATGCTGACACCGGCTCCGAGCGGGTCAACCTGTCCCGCCTGGGCGATGAGAAGGTCATCGTCGTGGATGAGCCCATTGCCGATGTGTGGGTCAAACTGCAGGATTTCTGGCGCTTTAACGGCATTGAGCTGGCGAAGGCCGATCCGCGTCAGGGGCAAATGGAGTCCGGCTGGATTCGTGTCGAAGGCAAGGAATACGGCTTTGCTGATCGCTGGATCAAGAAGCTGACCTTCCAGGACGTCGAAACCGATACGCGCAACAAGCTGCGCATCAGTCTCAAGCCTGACCCGGAAAACTACGATCGCACCTCCATTCGTATCGATCACGTGGCATTTCCGTTTAATCAGCAGGTCGATACGGTCGACTGGAGCAGTCAGTCGACTGATGTGGGTTACAAGAGCGACATGATGTTCGACATGCTGCGTTACCTCAGCAAGGCGACGGCCGACTCCAGCGCGCAGAGCCTGCTGGCGCTGCAGCAGCGCGATACGCCTCGTCCGTTGCTGGGGCGTGACTCGCGCGGCAACCCGACGCTGAAGATTGAAACCTCGATCGATAACGCCTGGAATCTGATTGATAATGCCCTGACCGCGGCTCAGCTGGATGTCGGTACCCGGGACCAGGAACAGGGTATTTTCTATTTGACCTATACCACCACGACTCCGGTGGACGAGACGAAGAAGGCCGGCTTCTTTGAATGGCTGCATGGCGAGCGTGATGACATCAAGCTTGATACTGCGCTGTTCGAACGCACCCTGGGCTTTGGCGACTCCGAGGAAGAGGATGGAATCCGCTACAGCTCGAAGCAGACCGACCGTCTGGTGGAAGGCGTGGTTGACCAGAGTGACCTGGCTGATCCGGACAACCTTGCCAACCGGGAAGGCTACAAGATCTGGTTTGCCGGCAAGGTTATCTATGTCTTTGGTGGCGATGGCAAGAACGGTGGCTTGAACCGTGAAACCGGCAATTATGAATTCGTGGGTCGTTATCAGCTGCGCATGAACCGTACGCGCAGCGGCAGTTACCTGAGCGTCAGCACGGCCGACGGTATTGCGGCGCCGGCACTGGTGGCAGAAGAAATTCTGTGGAGTATCAAGGACCAGCTGCCCGCGAGCTGAGTTTCGCGAGCTGAATTGACCCGCGTTGGCCCGCGCCGCGGTATCCAAGGCGCCGCCGATGCATAGAACCGCATCAGGGTTATGCCCGCAAGATGCTCTACTGACAACAGTTTGACTGGAGATTTCGATGGAAAAGCGCGCAGAGCTCTATTCCGGAAAAGCCAAATCCGTATACGAAACCGACGATCAGGATTACCTGGTACTGGCGTTCCGTAATGACACCTCTGCGTTCGATGGCAAGCGAATCGAGCAGTTGGAACGCAAGGGTATGGTTAATAACAAGTTCAATGCCTTCATCATGGAAAAGCTGAAGGCGGCCGGTATCCCGACGCATTTCGAGCGCCTGCTGTCGGATCAGGAGTGCCTGGTCAAGCGCATGGACATGATGCCGGTTGAGTGCGTGGTGCGTAACATTGCGGCGGGCTCTCTGGTGCGCCGCCTGGGCGTGACTGAAGGTCAGGAGCTGAACCCGCCGACCTTTGAGCTGTTTCTCAAGAACGATGCGCTCGGTGATCCCATGATCAACGAGTCCCATGTCGAAACGTTCGGCTGGGCAACCCGGGAACAGCTGGCCCGTGCCAAGGAACTGACCTATCAGGTCAATGATGTCCTTAAGGCGCTGTTCGATGATGCCGGTCTGCTGCTGGTCGATTACAAGCTCGAGTTTGGCATCTTCAAGGGTGAAGTCGTGCTGGGCGATGAGTTCTCCCCCGACGGCTGTCGCCTGTGGGACAAGGAAACCCGCGACAAGATGGACAAGGACCGTTTCCGTCAGGGGCTGGGTGGTGTTATCGAAGCCTACGAAGAAGTGGGCCGTCGTCTGGGTATCGACTTCGGCTAAGGCACGATTGCCACCGATCAGAGTAAACATCAAAAGGGGCTGCGGCCCCTTTGTTGTGTCTGTCATGCCGTAAACGACAGGGCGCTTAAGGGCGTTAATGTATAAGAACAGGGAGTTGGACGTATGAAAAATGCCGTGTTTCTCGATCTCGAAAGTCTTGATGATCTCGATCTTGCTGCGCTTGCCGGAGAGTTTGAGACTTTCGAGACGTATATGGCCACGGCGCCCGAACAGGTGGCTGTGCGTATACGGGATGCCGAAGTGGTGTTTGTAAACAAGGTTCCCCTCAATGCGGCTGCTTTGCAGCAGGCGCCCCGGCTCAAGCTGATCTGCGTGGTGGCAACGGGGACCAACAATGTGGACCTGGCCGCGGCGCAGCACCTTGGCATTCAGGTCTCGAACTGTCGCGCTTATGGCAACGACTCGGTCATACAGCATGTATTTGCGTTGCTGCTGGCACTCAGTACCCGCCTGCTGGATTATCACCAGGCAGTAAGGGCCGGGCGCTGGCAGCAGGCCAGGCAGTTCTGTTTTCTGGATTACCCCATCGCGGAGCTGGCCGGCAAGACGCTGGGCATTGTCGGCTATGGCAACCTGGGACAGGGGGTGGGGCGCATTGCCGAGGCTTTCGGCATGCAGGTGTTGGTTGCGCAGCGCCCCGGCGGTCCAGCCGAGCCTGACCGCATACCGCTGGATGAACTGCTGCCGCAGGTCGATGTGCTGAGCCTGCATTGTCCGCTGACCGAGCACACCCGTAACCTGATTGATGCCGCGGCCCTGAAGCGGATGAAGTCGTCGGCCCTGCTGCTCAATGTGGCACGTGGCGGCATTGTCGATGAGGCGGCACTGGCCGCGGCGTTACGCAGCGGAGAACTGGCCGGCGCTGCCACCGATGTGCTGAGCGTCGAGCCGCCAAAAGACGGTAATCCGCTGCTGAGCAACGATATTCCGAACCTGATCGTGACCCCGCACAGTGCCTGGGGCAGCAAGGAAGCCCGGCAGCGCATCCTTGGTCAGACGCTGGAAAACGTGCAGGCCTACAAGCGCGGCGAGGCTGTGCGTGTCGTCTGCTCGGCGCCTAAGGGCTAAAAAGGGACCGGGGCGTGGAAGTTCAGCGCCTCGCCGCTGAGCGGGTGCTGAAAGCCGAGTTGCTCGGCGTGCAGCATCAGGCGCGGTGCACGCGCGATGACGTCGGGCGGGGCGTAGAAGTTGTCACCCAGGATCGGGTGTCCCAGGGTTTGCAGATGAACCCGTAGCTGATGGGAGCGGCCGGTAATGGGATACAGGGCGATACGGCTTTGATGGCCGTCGCTGTCCAGCAGTTGCCATTCGGTGCGGGCCGATTTGCCTTCAACAGGGTCTACGATCTGCAGCGGGCGGCGTTCCCAGTCGCAGCGCAATGGCCATTCCATCACGCCACTGTCGTGGCTTGGCCGTCCGGCGACCAGTGCCTGATAGCGCTTGCGGGTTTCGCGCAGCTGGAACTGGCGGCTAAGCTCGCGGTGGCTGGCTGCATTGAGGGCTAGAACCATGAGCCCGGAGGTGGCGCAGTCCAGCCGATGCACGATGCGGGCGGTGGGAAAGTCCCGCTGAACCCGGTGCCACAGACAGTCCTGCTTGTCGGGGCCCCGGCCCGGAACCGACAGCAGGCCGGCGGGCTTGATGACGACCACCAGTTCCGCGTCTGCCCAGCTCAGGCTGTATGTCATGGCGCCAGCTCAAACAGGGCCAGGGCCTCCACATGGGCGGTGTGGGGGAACATGTCCATGACGCAGAAACGGCTTAACCGATAACCGGCCTGGGCCAGTTCCGCCCCGTCTCGGGCCAGCATGGCCGGATTGCAGGATACATACAGGATGCGCTTGGCCTGGTAGCCGATCAGCTGCAGGATGGCTTCGCGGGCGCCGGTGCGTGGCGGATCCAGCAGAATCAGGTCGAAACCGCTGCGATACCATGCCTGGTGGCGAAAATCCTGGCTCAGGTCGTTACGAAAGAAGGTGGCGTTTTCAATGCCGTTGGCCTGGGCGTTGGCACTCGCCCGATCGGTCATGGTTTCGCTACCCTCGACGCCGATAACCTCGCGGCAGCGCGTTGCCAAAGGCAGGGTGAAGTTCCCCAGGCCGCAGAACAGATCCAGCACGCGGTCTTCTGGCTGAGGATCGAGCCAGTCAATCGCGCGGGAGACCATCTGGCGGTTGAGTTCCGGATTGACCTGAAGAAAGTCGCCCGGCGCAAAGGCCAGCTCCAGCTTGAACGCGGGCAGGGCATAGGTCAGCGGTTGCTCGGTTTCGTCTCCGGCATACTGAATGCCCTGACTGCCTTCGAGGTACAGTTGCAAAGCATATTGCCGGGCCAGGGGCTGCAATCGAGCCACGGTGTCGGCGCGTAGCGGCTTCTTGGTACGCAGGGTAAGCGCGCCCTGGCTGTCGCCATACTGAACCTGGGCATGGGTGATGGATTTCAGGTCGTCCAGACCGGACAGCGTATCCCGCAGACCGCGGAACAGGTCGCGGGCGCGCACATCCAGTACATCGCACTGTTCGATCTGCAGCAGCTTGTTGCTGGCGCGGCGGCGAAAGCCAATCAGTGGCTCGCCGCTGCGCTGCAGCTGATTGATGCCGATGCGGGCGCTGCGCCTGTAATGCCAGGGCATGGAGACCAGGGGCGCTTCAGTGCTTGCGGGGGTGAGGTTGCCGATACGCTTGAGCTGGTCCAGCGCCTGGGTCTGTTTGAACGCTATTTGCTGGTCGTGCCGCAGGTGCTGCAGGTCGCAGCCACCGCATTGGCCGTAGTGCGGGCAGGCAGGCTCACAGCGGTCGGGACTGGTGCTCAGCAGCTCCAGGGTCTGTGCCTCGGCATAGCGGTTGCGATCGTTGTCGATGCGCACCATGGCCTGTTCGCCGGGTAAAGCTCCGGCGACAAAGACGGTTTTGCCATTGAGTCGTGCGACGCCCCGGCCATCATGGCTCAGGCCTTCAATGTCGAGGGCCTGCGGACTATGGCTGGCACTCTTGCGGGCGGGGCCCCCAAAACGGATCGGTTTGCGGCTCATGACAACTCTCGCTAGTGAATGGCGCGCATTCTAGCAGTCTATGGCCGCGGCGAAAATGCAGTGGTGTTTATAGCAGGCTTGGAGGCAGGCACAGCGCGAGATAAATCGCGACTTCACTCAACTGCTGAGTCGCGCCCAGGCAGTCGCCTGTATAGCCACCGAGTCTGCGCCTGAACAGGCGACAGAGGTAGAGTCGCACCAGTAGCAGGGTTACAATAATCGCCAGTGCGCTGTGGCCCGGCAAAAGAAACAGGCATGCCAGCGCCGGGGCGGCGGCAATCAGCAGTTCGCTCTGGCTCATGCGCTGTGCCAACGGGCGCACCTTGCTCAGCTCATCGAGCTGTACATAGCTGTCGGTGTGGATAAGGCTGGCAGCGACGAACCGGCTCAGGGTGTGTCCGACGAGCAGGGCAAGCAGTATGTCGCCCAGGCTGGCCAAAGAGACAAGGGTGGCCAGCTTGAGTCCAAGCACCAGTACAAGGCCCAGGGCACCGTAGCTGCCGAGCCTTGAGTCTTTCATGATATGCAGCGTCTGTTCTGTACTCCAGCCGCCGCCAAAACCGTCACAGACATCGGCCAGGCCGTCTTCGTGAAAGCCGCCGGTGAGCAGGACGGTGCAGCCGGTGCTGAGCAGCACGGCGATGGTGCTGGGAAACAGCAGCGAAAAGGCTGCGTATAGCGCCGCGGCAATCAGGCCGATCAGTAATCCGACCAGCGGGAAGTAGCGGCTGGCATGATTCAGCTGTGCTGAACTGAACTTCACCCAGGCGGGTGCCGGAATGCGGCTAAAGAACGTCAGCGCGTTAAAGAAAAGATGTAGTTCCCGGGTAAAAGCGTTCATTCAAACTCGCATTCAGGGTATATATGGCGCGGCCACACTCTAGAGTAAAAGAGGCATCAGATCCATGACCAGTCAGGAACATCCGTTTGCAGGCTATGTACGTATTCTCGGCAAAGGCAAGAAAGGCTCACGCTCGCTGACCACTGACGAGGCTCGGGATGCCATGGGCATGATTCTCGATGGCGAAGTGCGGCCCGAGCAGCTTGGCGCCTTTCTGATGCTGTTGCGGGTCAAGGAAGAGGCGCCTGAGGAGCTGTGTGGCTTTGTCAGCGCGGTGCGGGCGCGGCTGCAGGTGCCCAAGGATCTGCAGGTCGACCTCGACTGGTCCAGCTATGCTGGCAAAAAGCGGCGGCTGCCCTGGTTTTTGCTCGCAGCGCTGGCGCTGGCGCAGTCCGGTGTGCGGGTTTTCATGCACGGTGCGCGCGGCCATATGCCGGGCCGGCTGTATACCGAAGACATGCTCGGCCTGTTCGGCCTGCCTTCATGCGCTGACTGGGATGGCGTGAGGGCGGAACTGGAGGTGCGGAATTTTGCCTTTATGTCCATCGATGCCCTCGCACCCACGCTGGGTGAGATCATCCAGCTGCGCTCGATACTGGGCCTGCGCTCGCCGGTACATACGCTGTGCCGGTTGCTGAATCCGCTGGGTGCCGACTATGTCATCGACGGTGTCTTCCATCCACCCTATGGTCCGATGCATCAGAAAACCAGCATGCTGCTGGGTATGCAGCACAGCGTCACGGTGAAGGGCGACGGCGGCGAGGCTGAGCTTAAGCCGGATTCCGACAGCGAGCTGCAGTGGATTATTAATGGCGAAATGCACACTCAGCAATGGCCCAGGCTGCTGTCGCAGCGCGTGGTGCGGGATGAGAGCCTGCAGCCGGCAGAGCTGCTGCAACTGTGGCGCGGCGAACTGGAACATGAGTACGGAGAGGGGGCTGTTATCAATACGCTGGCCGCGGTCATGAAGCTGCTGGGACGCGCGGTGGAGCCTGACGAAGCGGTGCGCCAGGCACGCGAACTCTGGCATGGGCGCCGTAAAGATGCGTACTAAATGATTAATTTATCGTGTAAAAAATATACAGCAGATCCGATTTATGGATAATAGCTGTGAATATTTAAACCAGATGTTGCCGAATTATGCCCCATAGAATCATTCAGAATCGCCGTGCTTTCATCAAAACGCTGGCCGGTACCGCAGCGGGACTGGCCGGCTCGGGTGCTCTTGGTGCACCGCTGATCAAGAACCCGGGTCTCGAGCGCAAGCTCACGCTCAATAACATGCACACCGGTGAAAAAATGACCGCGGTGTATTGGGCCGATGGCCACTACATGCCGCAGGTGTTGCAGGAGGTGGATCACCTGCTGCGGGATCACCGTACCGGAAGCTCCATCCAGATGGATCGCCAGCTGTTCGACCTGCTTTACCTGCTGCAACGCGATGTTGGACTGCACAAGGAATTTCAGGTGATCTCCGGATACCGTTCGCCTGAAACCAACGAAATGCTGCGAAAACAGGGGCAGGGCGTGGCCAAGAAAAGCTATCACATGCAAGGCAAGGCGATCGATATACGCGTACCGGGTGTTCCACTCAAGGATGTGCAGCGCATGGCGCTCAAGCTCAAGGCCGGCGGTGTAGGGTTCTATTCGCGCAGTAACTTTATTCATGTAGACGTGGGTCCGATACGTCACTGGGGCTAAGTCCTGTCATTTTGAGTTCGCATTGAAAAAGCCGCTGTCCTTCATGGGAGAGCGGCTTTTTTGTCTGTGGCTTAGTCGCCCTAGTCCTTGCGCAGTCGATCCGAGATAGCAATCGGCGAGGGAAAGTTGAAGATCACCAGATAGCTGGAGAACAGGAAGGTGAGGATGGTGGTGGCCTGAATCACATGGGACGCTTCCTGGCCAATCAGGGTCGCGCTGGTCGCCAGGTAGGCGATAAGCAGCGAGAATTCGCTGATCTGACCGAGGCGAAAGCCGATTTCCCAGGCCAGTTTTTTGCTTTCGCTGATACGGATCAGCAGGAAACGGAACACCACCGGTTTGAGTGCCAGTACCACCGCCGTCATGACCAGGGAGGGCAGCAGAATGACGTCAACCAGCGCCAGGTTGAAGCTGGCGCCGATGGAAAAGAAAAACAGGATAAGGAAAAAGTCCCGCAGTGGTTTCAGGCTGGCGGCGATGTATTGCGAGATCGGGCTGGTGGCCAGCGTCACGCCGGCGACAAAAGCGCCCATTTCAGCCGATAGGCCGATGGCCTGGGCCAGCTCCGCCATTCCCAGGCACCAGCCCAGCGCAAGCAGAAAGATATACTCATGGAAGCGGTCAAACCTTTGCAGCAGCCGCAGCAACACATACCGCACGAACAGGAAGGCGCCCGCCGTCATCAGAGGCAAGGCGACCAGCGTTTTCAGGAATGCCTGGACGCCATTCTGGCTATCGTCGCTGCCACTGTAGAGGAGCAGCAGTACCAGGATCGCAATGACATCCTGCAGCAGCAGCAGGCCAACCACCAGCTCACCGGTATGTCGATGGTGCAGCACGGTGGTCGGCAGTAGCTTGATGCCGATAATGGTGCTGGAGAACATCAATGCTGCGCCGATAATCAGCGCTTCGGTTTGAGTGAAGCCGAAGGCGAGGCTAACCCCGTAGCCGCTGGCCATGAAAATCAGCGAGCTGGCAATGGCCACGAGGGTTGCCTTCTTAAGCATGTGCAACAGGTGGCTCGGTTGCATGTCGAGCCCCAGCAGGAAAAGCAGAAAGATAATGCCGACATGGGAAATGTCGGCCAGCAATCGGGTGTCAGAGACAAAACTGAGGCCATAGGGGCCGAGCAGGGCGCCGAGGACGATGTAGGCGACTAACAGGGGCTGGCGGGTGTACAGGGCCGCTGTAGCCAGAATCGCGGCGCCGGTAAAGATCAGAAAAAATGAGAATACAAGACTCTGTTCCGCCATATCGTGTTCCTGTGATGCTGCGCCGCGAGCCGGTCGATCCTGGATGAGACTCTGAATGATGAGTTGAGCCGCTGCACTGTCGCGGTGTGATTCCAGTGTATCAAACTAACCAAGTTTTATGTCGGCCCAGTGGCGTTGTCGCCAGATGCCGATAAATACCAGTGATGAGAGACTGCGGTGCACCAGCTGGACCAGCCAGATGCCGGTCAATCCGAATCCGAGGTGGGGGCCAAACAGCCAGGCCAGCGGCAGGTAGAACAGCCACTGCCCCCCCACTGAGACCATCATGACCAGTCGGTGGGCGCCTGCGCCCAGCAGTGCCTGAGTCAGTACCAGGCTGGCGGCATCCAGACAGATCGCAAGTCCGGTAATCTGCAGAGGCAGTCGGGCAAGGTCTATCAGCGGCGCATCGGTCAGGAAGAGGGCAAGGATACGGTCTGGCGCCAGCCACATCGGCAGGCTGAGAAGGCAGATAATGACCAGTGCGGTCTTGGTGACATCCCAGCCCCATTGTTGCGCCTCGTTTGGCTTGTTGCGGCCCAGTGCGTGGCTGACCAGGGATGTCGAGGCCATCCCCAGGCCGACGCCGGGCAGAATCAGGAACAATGCGAGGTTAATCAGGACATGGGCTATAGCCTGTTCCTGAGTACCGATTTGGCCGATGATCCAAAACAGCACGGCGATAGCGATAGCGAACAGTAATTGCTGTAGCGAGTGCGGCATCGACAGTCTCAGTACGTTCGCGAGCGCGCGGCGATCGCGCTTGACGCGCAGAAAGCCGTGCTTTCTGGCGTCATGCCACACCAGGGTCGCATTCAGCAGGCAGCCAGCAAAAAGTGCGATACAGGTGCCCAGGCCCGCGCCGGCAGCACCCAGGGCAGGCAGTCCGAGGGCGCCGAATATCAGGCCATAGCTCAGCACGACATTGAGCAGGTGCATGGCCAGCAAGAGGCGCAGATGTACCATGGGTCTGTAGGTGCCGTTCCACCAGCCGCGCAGGGAAAAGTTGATGCCCACGGCACTCATGGCGAGGATGCGATAGTCGAAATAGTCGTTGGCGATTACCTGTACCGCGTTATCGTGGCTCATCAGGCCGAGCAGGTTGTCTGAAAATACGGCAAACAGCAGGCTCAGCGGCAGGGCGATTGCCAGTGCCAGTATGATACCCGCGTTGACCGGACGGGCCATTTCCGTTCGGCGGCCCTCGCCGTAGCGTCGTGCCACCAGCGATTGCACCGCTGACGAGAGCCCAATAATGCAGCTGATGGCAATAAAGTTGGCGTAACCGGCGATGCCTACACCCGCCAGTGCAGTTTCCCCCAGTCGTCCGACCATGGCGGCGTCCACCAGGTTGAGCAGGCTTTGGGACAGCATGCCGCCGATGATGGGCAGGCCCAGTGTCAGAATGGTGCGCACTCGTTGCGGTTGGCTCATCGGGTGTTGGCTGCGGGCTGCATGAAGCGGTGAAAAAATGAGGCGGCAATTCTAGCAGAATTATGACAGCGGTGGAGCATGGTCGTAATATCTGATCAATTTACTCGGAATTAGATTGCGTGTATCCTTCGGTTTATTAGTACCAACTGTCAGTTTGTGAAGTAGGAGTCCAGTAATTCCAATGAATATCACGGTTACCGAAAGTGCTGAAAAATATCTGGCGGACCTGCTGTCAAAGCAGGACGCCGAAGGCATCTCCGTGCGAATGTTCGTAACTCAGCCGGGTACGTCTTATGCCGAAACCTGTCTGGCATACTGCCGCCCTGATGAGGTGATCGCTGATGACGAACTGCTGGAGTTGACCCTGATTCGCTTCTATCTGGAGCGTAACAGCTTGCCGTACCTGGAGGAGGCCACCATCGACTTCGCTGAAGATCGCATGGGTGGTCAGCTGACCATCAAGGCGCCTAATGCCAAGGTGCCCAAGGTTTCCGCTGACAGCCCGATGGAAGAGCAGATCAACTACATTTTGTACTCCGAAATCAATCCGGGGCTGGCGAGTCACGGTGGTGAGGTCAAGCTGGTCGAGCTGGTTGAAGAAGAAAACGGCCATATTGCCGTGCTCAAGTTCGGTGGTGGTTGCCAGGGGTGCAGTGCGGTAGACATGACGCTCAAGGATGGTGTGGAGAAGACGCTTATAGAGCGTGTACCGGGCCTGAGCGCCGTGCGCGACGAAACCGATCACAGCAATACCGAACAAGCCTACTACAAGTAAGTCGTAGTCGGAGTGGGGCCCTGTTTTCAGGGCCCCATTTTTTTGGCGTTGTCCTGTCCCCCGGGTTGCTGATATAACGGAGTCAGGCCTGTTTGCTGTGGTGCAGCAAGCGTGGTTGCGTTGCTTTCTGTGCCGATTCCACCGCCGCGGATGGTTTCGAACACTGCTGGGCGCGGTTTTTTTCAATCTATCGCTTGTATTTTCATGCGTCAGCCCCATTGATTGGTATTACCATTATTTCCAAGGTTCTTGCATTCGTCAGCGCTAGGGGCGGGTGCTCTGCAAAGAGGCATCATCCACATGGATCAGATTGAAGCGAAAGAGGATGCTGTAGCCATCGAGCTTCCGGTATTGCCGCTGCGCGACGTAGTTGTCTATCCGCATATGGTCATTCCGCTGTTCGTCGGTCGTGAAAAGTCGATTCAGGCCCTTGAATCGGCCATGAACAGCAACAAGGAAATTTTGCTGGTCGCACAGAAAAATGCATCCGATGATGAACCTGTTGCCGAGGGGCTGTTTGAGGTTGGCACCGTTGCATCCGTGCTGCAGATGCTCAAATTGCCGGATGGCACCATCAAGGTGCTCGTTGAAGGTGACTACCGCGCCAATATTGAAAGTTTCCACCAGACTGAAGACAGCTTTACCGCGCGCGTATCGGTGCTCAAGGTTGAAGAGGCCGACCCTGCGGAATCTGAAATTTACAAGCGCACAGCGCTGGATCAGTTTGAGCGGTTTATCCAGGTCAACAAGAAAATCCCGTCCGAGGTTCTGACGTCGCTGCAGAATATCGATGATATCGGCCGCCTGGCAGATACCATCGCTGCGCATATGTCGCTCAAGCTGGACGAAAAACAGCACATCCTCGAAATGCTGGATAACCACAAGCGCCTTGAGCACCTGATGGCGCTGATGGAGTCGGAGATTGATCTGGTTGAAGTGGAAAAGCGCATCCGCGGCCGGGTCAAAAAGCAGATGGAAAAGAGCCAGCGCGAGTATTATCTGAATGAGCAGATGAAGGCGATTCAGAAGGAACTCGGTGATCTGGATGAGTCCGGCAGCAATGATATGGATGAGCTCAAGCGCCGTATCGACGCTGCCGGCATGCCCAAGGAAGCCTACGACAAGACATTGGGCGAGTACAACAAGCTCAAGATGATGTCACCCATGTCCGCCGAAGCCACGGTGGTGCGCGGCTATATCGACTGGATGCTGCAGATTCCGTGGGCCAAGCGTTCCAAGGTACGGCATGACATGAAGCGGGCCGAGAAGATTCTGAACGAGGATCACTACGGCTTGGCTGAAGTAAAAGACCGCATTCTCGAGTACCTGGCAGTACAGAAGCGCGTGCGCAAGCTCAAGGGGCCAATCCTGTGCCTGGTCGGTCCTCCGGGTGTCGGCAAGACCTCGCTGGGGCGCTCTATCGCGCGGGCCACCAATCGAGAATACGTGCGCATGGCCCTGGGTGGCGTGCGGGACGAGGCCGAAATTCGCGGTCACCGCCGCACCTATATCGGTTCGATGCCCGGCAAGCTGATCCAGAAAATGTGCAAGGTGGGTGTAAGAAACCCGCTGTTCCTGCTGGATGAAGTCGACAAGATGGGCATGGATCAGCGTGGCGATCCGGCCTCGGCGTTGCTGGAAGTGCTGGATCCGGAGCAGAACAGCACGTTCAATGACCATTACCTGGAGGTCGATTACGATCTGTCAGACGTCATGTTTGTCTGCACGTCAAACTCCATGAATATTCCTGGCCCGCTGCTGGATCGCATGGAGATCATTCGGATTCCGGGTTACACCGAAGACGAAAAGCTCAACATTGCCCGCAAGTACCTGGTGACCAAGCAACTGGCACAAAATGGCCTCAAGGCATCCGAAATTGAGATTTCCGACGAGGCTATCAAGCACCTGGTTCGCTACTATACCCGTGAAGCTGGCGTGCGAGGCCTGGAGCGCGAGATCGCCAAGATCTGCCGCAAGCTGGTCAAGGAGCTGTCCCTGGGGCAATTCAAGGGCGAGAAACGGATCATTGGCGGCGATGAGCTGGAGCACTACAGCGGCGTGCGCAGGCACAGTTTTGGCATTGCCGAGGAAGAGGATCAGGTGGGTCATGTGACCGGTCTGGCCTGGACCCAGGTGGGCGGCGAAATTCTCAGCATTGAGGCAGCGGTGGTTGCTGGCAAGGGGCGTCAGGTGACGACCGGTTGCCTGGGTGATGTCATGAAGGAGTCGATTCAGGCGGCCCTGACGGTGGTGCGAAGCCGCGCCGAAAGTCTGGGAATAGCGGCAGACTTCCACGAAAAGAGCGACATTCACATCCATGTTCCGGAAGGCGCCACGCCCAAGGACGGCCCCAGTGCGGGCGTTGGCATGTGTACCGCGCTGGTCTCAGTTCTGACCGGTATTCCGGTGCGGGCTGATGTTGCGATGACCGGCGAAATCACCCTGCGCGGGCAGGTGCTGCCGATCGGCGGGCTCAAGGAAAAGTTGCTTGCGGCACACCGTGGTGGCATTCGTACGGTGATCATTCCGCAGGAAAACGAGCGTGATTTGAAGGAAATACCAGACAATATTAAGGCGGATCTGGAAATAAAAGCGGTCAAGTGGATTGACGACGTACTGGATATTGCACTCAAATACCAGCCCAAACCGGGTAAAAAAGAACGTCAGGAACCTGTCGCTTCGGATAAAAAAAAGGTAAAGGACGAGTCTGGACAAATAAAGACTCATTAATACGCAACATCGGCAGAAACCGCGTGGCGTCTGCTTGACAGCGGTTTCTGCCAGTTGGTATAAAGTGCCTGATCGTCTTGCTGGGCATGGACTACGGTACATAAGAACATAACGAATTGGATTCAAGGGGAACATTGTGAATAAGTCTGAACTGATTGATGCTATTGCAGCTTCTGCTGACATTCCGAAAGCTGCGGCTGGCCGCGCATTGGACTCTGCTCTGGAAAGCATCTCTGGCGCTCTGCAAAAAGGTGACTCCGTCGCTCTGGTTGGCTTTGGTACCTTCGGTGTGAAAGAGCGTGCCGCACGCACTGGTCGTAACCCGCAAACTGGTCAGCCGATCGAAATTGCAGCTGCGACTCTGCCGACTTTCAAGCCGGGCAAGGCTCTGAAAGACGCGGTAAACAAGTAAGACTATTATCAAGGGCAGGTTCCGAGAACGGTTCGCGATCGGCGAACGGGTTGTCGGAGCTACACCTGAAAGTGACTTGGGGCGTGGCCTGATTCATTTTCTAAAGCCCTGAAGATTGAAACAGTAAAAATATTTTTTGATTACTGTTTCTGGCACTAGAAAATTTAATTTCATTAATTTAAATAGTGCCACCAGTTTTGCCAAAGTATTTATAGCGGTGTGAGAGTTCAGCTGTTATTTGAGTCTCCACCTTACGTGTACAAAACTTGAGCGGTCAAATATCAACCGACCATGTTTTGTTCTACGTCGAAATGGATATGTTGTTCGATTTTCCATTTCGGGATACGCAGGGGTATAAGCGATTGTTTTTTGATCAGGCGTTTACCCGGGTTTGGTGCAAAAATACCAAAATGCGTTTTTGTACCATCTAATACAAAAAAGCGTATTCGATTGAATGCGCTTTTTTTTTAATCTCGTACATTTGAATTTTTGGATTCAGCATGTTGCAGTCCATCAGGGATAATTCCCAAAGTATCGTTGCAAAAGTTATCGTGGGCCTGATCGTCGTGACCTTCGCGCTGTTCGGCGTTGAGTCATTGGTCAGTCTGACGACAGGGTCCAAGGCGCCGGCGACCGTCAACGGTGAAGATATCGGTGAGCAGGCGCTGTTCCGCGCTGTCGAGTTGCAGCGTCGTCAGCTGCTGGCTCAGATGGGGGAAAATGCCGATCCCGCCGCGCTGGATGATAATCTCATTCGTGCCCGGGTACTGGATCGCCTGATTGAAGATACGGTGCTGGTCCAGTCCGCGAGCGAACAGGGTATGGCGATTTCGCCGCAGATGCTCGATCAGATGATCGTCGGCACCACCGACTTCCAGGTTGACGGCACCTTTAACCGTGATCAGTTTGAGGCCGTGTTGCGCAATGTCGGCTTAACGCCGCTGACCTATCGGGATTATCTGCGCCGTGAAACCCTGATTGAGCAGGAGAAAGCCGGTTATCAGCTGTCCGCATTTGTCACCGATGGCGAGCTGAAGAATCTGCTGTCACTGGACCGTCAGACCCGCGATATGGCCTGGTTTGAACTGCCCGTGGCGCCTATTCGAGCGCAGATAGAGATTACCGAGGACGATATCGCCGCACGCTATGAAGCGCAGCGCGACCTGTACCAGACTGAAGAGAAGGTCAGCATTCGCTATCTGTTGCTCGACAAGGCGGATCTGCTGGGCGATATCGAGGTTACCGATGCCGAATTGCAGGGGCAGTATCAGCAGGTACTGGCTACTTTCAACTCGCAGGAGGAGCGCGAGGCTGCGCATATCCTGATTGAAGTGTCTGACGAGCAGGATGACGCGGCAGCCGAAGCAAAGGCACAGGCGTTGAAAAAGCAGCTGGATGAAGGGGCTGACTTTGCGACCCTGGCGCGGGAAAATTCCGACGATCCGGGCTCGTCCGCCAGCGGTGGTGACCTGGGGCTGAATGCGCGCGGCATGTTTGTAGGCCCGTTCGAGGACGCGCTCTTTGCCCTGCAAAGTGAAGGCGAGGTATCGGCGCCGGTACGTACCGAATTCGGTTATCACCTGATCAAGCTCGGCAAGATTGTCCAGACCGAGGCGCCAACATTTGACGAAATGAAGTCTGAGCTGCGCGAACAGATCCTGTCGCAGAAAGGCGAGAGCCGCTATGTCGAGCAGCTGGAGCGCCTGGCCGACATAACCTTTTCGTCCGGCAATCTTGAAGAGCCCGCTGAAGAGTTGCAGCTCGACATTCAGACCAGCGAGCCGTTTGGCCGGGCCGGCGGTGCCGATGAGGTTACCTCCAATCCCCGGGTACTGGCAGCGGCGTTTTCGGCCGAGCTGATCAATGATGGGGTTAACAGTGCACCCATCGAACTGGATGCGGGCCGAAGCGTCGTGATTCGAGTGCAGGAGCATCTGCGCCCGCGCCAGCAGACCCAGGAAGAGGTCGCCGACGTGATCCGCGAGGCGCTGCTGGACGAGAAGGCGGCGGCGCGTATCGACGCACTGGCCGGTGAGATTATGGAACAGCTTAAGCAGGGTGCGGACATTGCGGAAGTTGCTGCTGCACAGGGGCAGTCCCTGACAGAGCTGGACGGTGTCAGCCGTGCCAGTCAGGAGCTGACCCCTGAATTGCGCGCCGAGCTGTTTCGCATGCCGCAGCCGCAAGCCGGTGCTGCCAGCTATGCCGCGGTCGAGCTGAATACCGGTGCCAGGGCCATCGTTGCGTTGAAGTCGGTGAATACGCCGAACCTGGATGATGATCCGGTGCCTGCCGACGAGTTGAAGGCCATGCGTGGCTACCTGGCTGGCCGTCAGGGCCAGCAGGACTACCAGGACTTGGTGCGCGCGCTCAAGGGGGCGGCCGAGATCGAGAAAAACTGAGTTTGGCGCCCGATTCTGGAGCGCTCCCTACACGGGGAGCGTCCAGTCGGGCAGCTTTCTTCGGGGTGGCCATTGAGTGCTACGAATGATGCCAGCTGCCAATAGGCGGCACTAAAAAGCCACCGGGGTTTCGCCTCGGTGGCTTTTTGCTTTCAGGCATTAAAAACAAGGTTGAGCAGCGCCAGCCTCCTAGCGAAAGGCGGCCTTGAGCAGCTGGCGTGTGTAGTCGTGGGCGGGCGCATCGAAGATGCGGGCAGCAGGCCCCTGTTCGACCACCCGGCCCTGCTTCATCACCAGTAGCTGGTGGCTCAGGGCCCGTACAACAGCCAGGTCGTGGCTGATGAAAATGTAGCTCAGCCGGTGGCGCTGCTGCAGTGCGCGCAGCAGCTCCACAATCTGCTTCTGTACCGTGCGGTCGAGCGCGGAGGTGGGTTCATCCAGAATGATCAGCTTGGGTTTAAGCACCAGTGCACGGGCAATGGCAATGCGCTGGCGCTGGCCGCCGGAGAATTCGTGGGGATAGCGGTGCCGGCTCGCCGGATCCAGCCCAACTTCCTGCAAGGCTTCGATAATCAGCTGCTCCCGTGCGGCCTGGTCCTCGCCAATGCTGTGCACTTCCAGTCCTTCGCTGATGATATCGCTGATGGGCATGCGCGGGCTCAGGCTGCCGTAGGGGTCCTGAAATACCACCTGCAGCTGGCGCCGCAGCGGCTTGACCTGTTTTTGCGCCAGCCCCTGAATGGCCTGACCTTCGAATTGAATCCCGCCTTCGCTGCGAATCAGCCGTAATATGGCGAGCCCGAGGGTGGTTTTTCCGCTGCCAGATTCGCCGACCACCCCCAGTGTCTGGCCGCGGGGTAGCTGCAGTGATACACCGTCTACGGCCTTGATGTGCTCTTTCACCCGTCCGAACAGCCCCTTCTTGACGGGGAACCAGATCCGCAGGTCTTTGGTTGCAATGATCTCCTCGGGTGTCGCGGGGGGCTCTGTCGGTGCGCCTGAGGGCTCGGCATCGAGCAGGCGACGTGTGTAGGCGTGCTGTGGGGCATCAAATAATTGTCGAGTTTCGGCCTGCTCGACAATTTCGCCCTGGTACATGACGCAGACACGGTTGGCATGGCGTCGCACAATGTTGAGGTCGTGGGTTATCAGCAGTATTGCCATGCCCAGTTGCTGCTGCAGCCGTGCCAGCAATTCGAGAATCTGTTCCTGGATGGTGACATCCAGTGCCGTGGTGGGCTCGTCAGCGATCAGCAGCTCGGGTTCATTGGCCAGGGCCATGGCGATCATAACGCGCTGGCGCTGGCCACCGGACAGCTCGTGCGGGTAGCTGCCAAGGCGCGACGCCGGATCCGGCAGGCCGACAAGGGTAAGTAGCTCCAGGATACGGCGCCGTGCCTGTAGGCCGTTCAGGCCTTTGTGCAGCAGCAGGGTTTCACCGATCTGCTTCTCGAGCGTGTGCAGCGGGTTGAGCGAGGTCATGGGTTCCTGAAAGATGACCCCAATGCGATCACCCCGGATTTTTCGCAGGCGCGGCTCCGCGGCTTGCAGCAGGTCCTCGCCTTTGTAGCGAATACTGCCGCTGGGATGGCTGGCCTTGGGATAGGGCAGCAGGCGCAGTATGGACATCGCCGTGACGGATTTGCCGGAACCGGATTCACCGACCAGCGCCAGGGTCTGGCCGCGCTGGATGTCAAAACTTACCGAGCGTACCGCATCGATGTTCTGGCCATCCTGCTCAAACCGTACCGACAGCTTGCTAATTTCGACCAGCGCGTCGTTCATGGCAGCAGACTCCCAAAGCCGAGACGGTGGTGCGTACGCAGGTGGTAATCTAGGAAGGTATAAGCAGGCAGCATCACAGCTTGAGTTTCCTTGCATCGAAGGCGTCGCGAACCGCTTCGCCGACAAAAATCAGCAGCGTCAGCATGATGGCCAGGGCAAAGAATGCCGTAATGCCGAGCCAGGGTGCGTGCAGGTTGGACTTGCCCTGGGCAACCAGTTCGCCCAGGGATGGGGACCCCGGGGGCAGACCGAAACCGAGGAAGTCCAGGGCGGTCAGGGTGACCAGCGAGCCGTTGAATATGAAAGGCATGAACGTCAGGGTCGCGACCATGGCGTTGGGCAGAATGTGGCGGAACATGATCAGCCGGTTTCCCAGGCCCAGCGCCCGGGCCGCACGCACGTATTCCAGGTTGCGGCCGCGCAGGAACTCGGCTCGCACAACATCCACCAGGTTCATCCAGGAGAACATCAGCATGATGCCCAGCAGCCACCAGAAGTTCGGCTGCACAAGGCTCGACAGGATGATCAGCAGGAACAGCACGGGCAGGCCCGACCAGATTTCGATAAAACGCTGAAACAGCAGGTCGATCTTGCCGCCGTAGTAACCCTGGATTGCACCGGCCACGACGCCCACGACGGAGCTTGCCAGGGTCAGCACGAGCGCGAAGAGCACGGAAATGCGAAAGCCGTAGATGACCCGTGCCAGTACGTCACGGCCCTGGTCATCGGTTCCAAGCCAGTTGTCCCGGCTCGGCGGCGAGGGGGCCGGTACCGCCAGGTCGTAATTGATGGTATCGAAGCTGTAGCGCACCGCGGGCCAGAGTATCCAGCCCTGACCCGCGTTGTAGATCAGGTCCTGGATATAAGGGTCCTTGAAGTCGGCCAGGGTTTCAAACTCGCCGCCAAAGCGGGTTTCGCTGTAGTCCTGCGCCACCGGCCAGTAAAGCTCGCCCTGATATTGCACCACCAGTGGCCTGTCGTTGGCGATGAGCTCGGCAAACAGGCTGAGAAAAAACAGCAGGCCAAACAGCCACAAAGACCAGTAGCCGCGCTTGTTCGCTCGAAAATTGTCGAGCCGGCGACGGTTGATCGGATTGAGTCGCATCATCCCTCCCGGCTCTCGAAATCGATACGCGGGTCGACGATGACGTACGTAATATCGCTGATCAGTTTCAGCACCAGGCCGATGAGCGTAAAGATATACAGGGTGCCGAATATCACCGGATAGTCGCGGTTTATAACCGCCTCATAGCCCAGCAGGCCGAGGCCATCGAGGGAGAATATGACCTCGATCAGCATCGAGCCGGTGAAGAATATACCGATCAGGGCCGCGGGCATGCCGGCAATGATCAGCAGCATGGCGTTGCGAAATACATGGCCATACAGTACCTGGTTTTCGTTCAGGCCCTTGGCGCGTGCGGTCAGTACATACTGCTTGCCGACCTCATCCAGAAAGGAGTTTTTGGTCAGCATGGTCAGGGTGGCGAAGCTGCTGATAACCGACGCCAGTACCGGCAATGTAATATGCCAGAAATAGTCCGCGACCTTGCCGAGCAGTGACAATTCGGCAAAATTTGACGAGGTCAGCCCGCGCAGTGGAAACCAGTTGAAATAGGTGCCGCCTGCAAACAACACGATTAGCAGGATGGCAAAGAGGAAGTTGGGGATCGCATAGCCGACAATAATGACGCTGCTGCTCCAGACATCGAAGGGGGTACCGTCGCGCACCGCCTTCTTGATGCCCAGTGGGACCGAGATCAGATAGGTCAGCAGGGTGGTCCAGAGTCCGAGTGAAATGGACACCGGCATTTTTTCCAGGATCAGTATTGTCACGGGCTTGTCGCTGTAGAAACTGCGGCCAAAATCAAACACCAGGTAGTTTTTGAGCATCTGCCAGAAACGCTCATGGGCGGGTTTGTCGAAGCCGTAGAGCTTTTCGATCTGTGCGACCAGTGCCGGATCCATGCCCTGGGCGCCCCGGTAGCTGCTGTCTCCATTGCTGTTTTGAATGATGTCGCTTTGTACGGCACTGCCGATACGGCCGGTTGCCTCGACGCTGAGGCCCTCGAGCTGCGCCAGGGTCTGCTCGACAGGCCCGCCGGGGGCGGCCTGGATAATGATGAAGTTGATGGTCAGAATGCCCAGCAGCGTTGGAATGATCAGCAGCAGCCGGCGAAGTATATAGATGCCCATCAGTGCGTCGGCGCCGTATCGTCAGGTTCCAGCGCCCACCAGGTATCCAGTCCCAGGCTGTAGGTCGGGCGCACTTGCGGCATGCCGTAGCGATTCCAGTAGGCGATCCGGTAGGTGGCAATGTGGAACTGCGGAATGACGTAGTGGTTCCACTGCAGCACCCGGTCCAGTGCCCTGGCGGCAGTCACCAGGCTGGCACGATCCGGTGCCGCGATCAGTGTATCGACCAGGCTGTCGACGGCGGGGTTCTTTATGCCCACCAGGTTGCGTGTGCCGGGCATGTCTGCCAGCTCGGAGTGCCAGAAGTCACGCTGTTCGTTGCCGGGCGAGCTGGATTGGGGGAAGGAGCCGACAACCATGTCGAAGTCGAAACTGCGCAGTCGGTTGATGTACTGAGATACATCGATTATGCGGATATCCACATCCACACCCATGCGCTCGAGGTTGCGAATCATCGGGGCGATCACGCGCTCAAATTCTTTCTGCACCAGCAGAATTTCGAAGCGGAACGGTTCGCCCGTTGTGCTGTTGATCAGCTTGTTGTTGCGGAACTCCCAGCCGGCGCTTTGCAGCAGGCGCATGCCCTGGCGCAGTGCGCCACGGATATTGCCGCTGCCGTCGGTAGTCGGGGCGCGGTAAACCTTGGTAAATACCTCGGGCGGCACCTGATCGCGCAGCGGTTCCAGCAGTTTAAGCTCCTCGGGCGTTGGCAGCTCGGTAGCAGCCATTTCCGAGTTGGAGAAAAAACTGTGGGTGCGCGTATAGGCATTGTAAAAAATATTGCGGTTGGTCCACTCAAAATCAAACGCATAGCCCAGCGCTTCGCGTACCCGCGGGTCGGCGAACTTGTCCCGCCGGGTATTGAAAATAAAGGCCTGCATGCCGGTGGGATTGCCGTTGATCAGCTCCTGTTTGCGAATGCGGCCATCTTCAAAAGCGGGTCCCGTATAGGCGG
This sequence comes from Marinobacterium rhizophilum DSM 18822, assembly GCF_000378045.1. Lineage (GTDB taxonomy): Bacteria > Pseudomonadota > Gammaproteobacteria > Pseudomonadales > Balneatricaceae > Marinobacterium_A > Marinobacterium_A rhizophilum. The sequence continues at coordinate 141,945 of NZ_KB899090.1, read as the reverse complement.
TGGCCCATTCCTTGGACGAGGTTTCCAGGCGGAAGTCGTATTCGCCGGCCTTGAAGGCTTCCAGGGCAACAGTGGCATCGCGGTAGTAGTCATAACGCATGTAGCGAAAGTTGTAGCGGCCGCGGCTGACGGGCAGATCCGCGCCCCAGTAATCATCACGCAGAGCATAGGTGACCGAGCGGCCGGCTTCGAAGCTGTAGATGCGATAGGGGCCGGAACCCACCGGTACATCCAGAGACGGGCTGTCAAAGGCGCGATCCTGCCAGTAGTGTTTTGGCAGAATGCTGGCCTGGCCCACGATCAGCGGCAGTTCGCGGTTGTTTTCACCCTTGAAATAGAAGGTCACAGTGTGGGGATCAGGTGCTTCAATTCGGTCGATACCCGCGTAATAGGCACCGTAAAAAGGACTGCCTTTGCTGCGCAGAATATCGAAGGTGAAAATGACGTCCTCCGCGGTCACCGGCTGGCCGTCGCTGAAACGCGCGGCTTCACGCAGCTTGAATGTCACCCAGCGACGATCCTTCGGCAGGGTCACAGACTCCGCCAGCTGGCCGTACTGTGAAAAGGGCTCATCCGCAGCCTGATCCATCAGGCTGTCGTATATCAGGTCGGTGCCGGCGGCGACGCTGCCCTTGATGATGAAGCTGTTGAAGCTGTCAAACGTGCCCATGTCCCACTGTTTCAGGGTGCCACCCTTGGGGGCATCCGGATTGACGTAGTCGTAGTGGCTGAAGTCGGCCGGATATTTTAGATCCCCATGCATGGCGATGCCGTGGCTGGTGTGGCTGTCGGCGAGCAGATAGCTGCTAGCAAACAGGCAGGCATTGATAATGAGTGCGCCAAGAAATCGCAAGTGCAAATGTGTCCTGGTCATAGTGCTCCGTCACCTCTGCAAGAATATGACTTGTTATATCAGTCACTTGTCGCTTATGGAACCGTGGATGGGTCGAGTTGCGCTATAAGACAAGGGAATTGCAGATTTATTCCATCGTCGTTTGCTAGAAGGCCCTTTGCTAGAAGGCCTCGTGATAGAAGGGCCTGTGATAAAGGGGCTCTCAATACAGGTTTGTAAAAGAGGTTGTGAGGGCGTGATATTGGTGTGGCGGCTGTCAGCCGTGAGCCTGAACGCGAACCGCCCCGGCACTGCTGTTCTCGCGAGGGCGGTGCGAGGGCAGTACCAGGGCGTTTGCTTGATGCAAGCCGGCGTTTAGCTGTCGGTCACGTTAACGAACAGGGTGAGTTTTTGTCCCGGCTGCAAATACTGGTTTCGATCCAGTTTGTTCCAGCGTTTCAGGTCTGCGACGCTAACACTGAAACGGTTGGCGATGTGTGACAGGGAGTCGCCGCTGCGGACGCTGTAGCCTACCTGGCGCAGTGTTTCCCGACCGCCGAGGGCGAGGGTGTCGCTATTGCCATTGCGCCAGATCACCAGGTCCTGGCCTGCCTTGAGCGGGCTTTTGGGGGTCATTTGATTCCAGCGCGTCAGGTCGCTGACGGAGACCTTGTGACTGCGAGCAATCTTCCAGAAGCTGTCGCCGGCACGTACTCGGTAACTGACCTTCTTCCGTGCGCTGCCGGTTGAGCCCGCCTGGCCATCGTTGGAGGCGAGGCTGGCGTTGGCAGGTCCCGGAATCAACAGGGTCTTGCCGGCAGTAATGCGGTTGCTCTTGAGCTTATTGGCAGTGCGAATTGCCTGGGTGCTTGTATTGAAACGTGCGGCAATGGCTGAAAGAGAGTCGCCGCGTTTAATGCGGTAGCGGTTCCAGCGTACCCGTTGCTCCGCCGGCAAATCGGCGAGTTTGTCGCGGAAGTCATCGGCGTTGTCGACCGGTATCAGCAGGCGGTGCGGGCCTTCGGGGTCGGTGGCCCAGCGGTTGAAACCGGGGTTCAGCAGGGCAATTTCTTCACTGCTGGTGTCGGCCAGCTTGGCAACCTGAGCGAGATCAATCTGCCCCTGGGTTTCGATTATGGCGAAGTAGGGCTCGATGGGCAGTGGCCTGAGAGTGACACCGTAATTGCCCGGGCTTTTCACCAGACTTGCGATGGCCAGCAGCTTGGGTACATACGCTTCGGTTTCGCTGGGAAGGTCGAGGGACCAGAAGTCGGTTGGCAGGCCTTTCTTCGTGTTCTTGCGGATGGCCTTGGATACGGTGCCGCCGCCGGCATTATAGGCGGCCAGGGCCAGCAGCCAGTCACCGTCAAAGCGCTTGTTGAGCTGTTCGAGGTAGGTCAGGGCGGCATCGGTGGATGCCACGATGTCGCGGCGGCCGTCATACCACCACGTTTTACGCAGGCCAAAATGCTTGGCGGTGCCCGGTATGAACTGCCAGGGTCCGGCGGCGCGGCCGGAGGAGTAGGCGAAGGGGTCGTAGGCACTTTCAACGACAGGCAGCAGGGCGAGTTCTGTGGGCAGGCCGCGCTCGATGATTTGCTGCAGTATGTAGTGGTAGTAGCGTTCGGCGCGATCGGTCACTCGGTCCAGGTAGTCCTGGTGCTTGCTGTAATACGATATCTGCGACGCGACGCGGGGGTTGTCCGTTTCGAGGGCTAGCTGGAAGTAATTGCGGCTTAATTGCCAGAGGTCGTCAGGGGGGGCAGTCGTGTTCGCGCGGGCTTTGCTATGGCCAAGGCTGTCACGACTGCTGGTCGCTCGGGGGTCCCAGGGGCTGGCGTGGGCGCTAGCCGGGCTGGCGGACAACCCGAGTGCATCAGTGCTGCTGTCGGGGTTCTGTGTCAGGGCGCTACTGCAGCCGGACAGCAGAAGTCCTGCAGCTGTGATGGATATCCAGTTGCGTGTAAGGGTCATGGGCCAGAAATCTATTTCAAAAAAATTCGAAGCATTCTATGGGTGGGTACCGCACTGGTCAACCTTTGATCAATATTGGTTTTTCCATTGGCGGATGACCGTCATGACCTCGACCGGCGTTTCGAGCGCAGAACCGGCATGCTGGCAGGCGCTGGCCTTGACTGTGTCGGTGCGGGTGCGCATGAACGGGTTGATGTTTTTTTCCGTGCCGATGTGGCTCGGCAGTGTGGGTTTTGCATCGGCGCGCAGTGCCTTGCATCGTTTAATCGCCGACTGAATGTGCACATTGTCGGGCTCGACGGCGGCGGCGAATGCCAGGTTGGCGAGGGAATACTCATGGGTGCAGTACACTTCGGTTGAATCGGGCAGGCCGGCAAAATAATCCATGGCCTGTTGCAGCTGGTGCGCGCTGCCTTCAAACAGGCGCCCGCAGCCGGCCAGGAACAGGGTGTCGCCACAGAAAAGCTGCGGTGCCTCGTCTGCCGTCCGGGGGGCGCAGTAATAGCTGATATGGTCCAGTGTGTGCGCCGGTATTTCCCGTATCTGCAGACGCTGGCCAAAGAGTTCCAGGCTGTCGGAGTCCTGCAGTGGGTGGTCGATGCCGCCAAACGGGCTGGGACGCGGGCCATACACCGGCACGGGAAAGGTTTCGAGCAGGCGGGCGACACCGCCGGTGTGATCCTGGTGGTGGTGCGTAATAAGTATCGCTGCGAGTGTCAGGTCGTTGTGTGCCAGGTACTCTAATACCGGGGTCGCATCGCCGGGATCCACCACCGCAACACGGTTGCTTTGCGGCTCGGCCAGAAGCCAGATGTAGTTGTCATTGAAGGCCGGGATCGGTGTGACCTGAAACATGGCAATCCTCATTTGATTGGGGCACCTGCAGCGTGGTGCCTGAGCCGATACAGGTTACCTCAATCAGTGGGTGCTGTTAACATACCGTCATTGTCAGCAATACCGGTCTTACTGGATGAGATTTCGTCAGCAGCCTCCATTGCATAAACTGATCCCCGCATTGCGTGGCTGGTTTCAAACCGAGCTTGGGCAGGAACTTCTCGCGGCGGAGCGGGCGCAGGTCGAGCGGCTTTTGCCAACGATGTTCGGCTACCATCTGCTGCAGCTGGGTATCGACAGCCAGATCTGTTTGTACGACAGCAGTCCTGTGTCACACAAGTTTATCGTCGCGCCGGCACTCGAGCTTGGCCTGGGGCAAAACAGCGTGATTGCGGCGAACGAGGAGTTGCCGCTGGAACGTAACAGTCTGGATGTCGTGATTTTGCATCATGCGCTGGACTTTGCCCAAAGCCCGCACCAGGTGTTACGCGAAGCGGCGCGGGTGCTGCGCCCGGGCGGGCATCTCCTGATACTGGGATTCAATCCGCTCAGCCTCTGGGGGCTGTACAGCCGGCTGTGCCGCCGGCGTACCGAGGTGCCCTGGTGCGGACACTTTATCAGCCACTGGCGTCTGAGTGACTGGTTGAGCCTCGTGGAACTGGTAGAAGTAAAGTTGATAACCGATTTTTTCCTGCCGCCCATGGCGACGGGAAAATGGCGCCAGCGCTTCTGTGCGCTGGAGCGTTTTGCCCGACCCGGTCGTAGTCATCATGGCGCTTTTTCGCTAATGGTGGCGCGCAAGGATGTGGTCGGCATGACGCCCATTCAGCCAGAGTGGCGCCGCCGAAAACTGATCAGTCTGCCGATACCGGAGCCGACTGCGCGAGGAAAGCATTGCCGTGAAAACAGAGAAGTCCGTTAAAATTTACACCGATGGCGCCTGCAAGGGGAACCCGGGGCCGGGAGGCTGGGGAGCCGTGCTGCGTTATAACGATGTGGAAAAACAGTTGTTCGGCGGGGAAAAAAACACCACCAACAATCGCATGGAGCTGATGGCGGCGATTGAATCCCTCGCGGCACTGACCCAGCCCTGTGTGGTGGATCTGACCACCGACTCGCAGTATGTGCGCAAGGGGATTACCGAGTGGATGCGCAACTGGAAGCGCAATGGATGGAAGACCGCGTCCCGCCAGCCGGTGAAGAATGCCGACCTGTGGCAGCGGCTGGACATCGAAGTCGCGCGCCATCAGGTGAAGTGGCACTGGGTCAAGGGGCACAGCGGCCATCCGGAAAATGAACTGGCCGATGCGCTGGCCAACAAAGGCGTTGAGCAACTCAAGGGGTAGGGGCTGTTAATGCGGCAAATCGTACTGGATACAGAAACCACGGGTCTTGAGCCGGCGGAAGGGCACAACATTATCGAGATCGGCTGCGTCGAGCTCATCGGTCGCAAGCTGACCGGGCGCACCTATCATGTTTATATCAAGCCTGACCACGCCATCGACCAGGAAGCCATTGAGGTGCACGGCATCACCAACGACTTTCTGGCCGACAAGCCGAAGTTCGCCGAGGTGGTGCAGGAATTTCTGGACTTTATACGCGGCGGCGAGCTGATCATTCACAATGCGGCCTTCGATATTGGTTTTATCAATGCCGAGCTTGAGCGCATCCGTCATCCTGAGCGCGTGGCCGATATCTGTGGTGTGATTGACTCCCTGCTGCTGGCGCGTCAGAAACATCCGGGGCAGAAAAACAACCTGGATGCACTGTGCAAGCGTTACGGCATCGACAACTCGCACCGCGAGCTGCATGGTGCCCTGCTTGACTCCGAAATTCTGGCGGATGTGTACCTCGGGCTGACCGGTGGTCAGCTCAAGCTGGACACGGGTGATGATGGCTCCGACAGCAGCAGCTCCGAGCGGAGCATCCGTCGCGTGGAGGAGGGGCGCTACAGTTTACGCGTGCAGCGGGCCAGCGACGAGGAGCTGGAGGCGCACCGTGCCTTTGTCGCGCTGCTGAGCAAGAAGGGTGGCGAGCCTTGCCTGTGGGAATTGCTGGAGCAGAACGAGCTGCAAAGCTAGCGAGCCAGCCGTTCCGGTTTTAAGCCCATAAAAAAACACCCCCGCAACGCCAGATCGCGGGGGTGTTTTTTTTTGCCCGTAGCGTTGCGGCTTACAGGGCGACGGTCACGGCGACAAACCCTACACCACTCATCACGATGGTATAGGGCAGCGCCATGAGCACCATGCGTCCGTAGGACAGGCGGATGAGTGGCGCCAGCGCCGAGGTCAGCAAGAACAGGAATGCCGCTTGGCCGTTGGGTGTGGCGACGCTTGGAATGTTGGTGCCGGTATTGATGGCCACGGCAAGTTTGTCGAAATGCTCGCGGGTGATCTCACCATTGTTCAGTGCCGCTACCACTTCATTGATATAGACGGTGGCGACGAAAACGTTGTCGCTGATGGCTGAAAGCAAGCCGTTGGCGGCGAAGAATACCGCCGGCTGCACGCTTGGCTCCATTGCCAGCACGGCATGGATTATCGGCTGAAACAGGTGCTGTTCGTGGATGACTGACACGATGGAGAAAAACACCACCAGCAACGCGGTGAACGGGAGTGCCTCTTCAAACGCCTTGCCGATCTGGTGCTCTTCCACTATGCCGTTAAATGCAGTGAGCAGAATGATGACGCACAGGCCAATAAGGCCGACTTCGGCAAGGTGAAACGCCAGCGCAAGGACCAGGAAGATTGACACCAGAACCTGAACGCCCAGCATGGCGATATCGCGCTTGGTGCGCTTGCGATTCTCCTCGCGGTTGAACTCTTCCAGAATGTGGCGCACGTTCAGCGGGATCTGCTCTCCGTAACCGAACAGTTTGCCTTTTTCCAGCAGGATGCAGGTCAGCAGGCCCGCGAACAGAACCGGCATGGTAATCGGGGCCATGATGACGAAGAATTCAACAAAATCCCAACCCGCTTTCTGGGCGATCAGCAGGTTCTGCGGCTCACCCACCAGGGTGCAGACGCCCCCGAGCGCCGTGCCCACCGCCCCGTGCATCAGCAGGCTGCGCAGGAAGGCACGGAACTGTTCCAGTTCACTGCGGTGCGTGTCACCGACGTGCTCATCGTCCGAGTGATCGTGGTCATGCTGTGTCGACTTGCCAGAGGCCACCTTGTGGTAGACCGCGTAGAAGCCTACGCCCACGCTAATCAGGACTGCTGTCACCGTCAGGGCATCGAGAAATGCCGACAGCATGGCCGCAGACAGCGAAAACAGCAGTGATAGCGTGATTTTGGAGTGTACTTTCAGCAGTATCTTGGTGAATAGCCACAGCAGCATGCTCTTCATAAAGTAGATGCCTGCGACCATGAACATCAGCAGCAATATAACCTCGAGGTTGGACTCCACCTCGTGGGCAACCGATTCTGGGCTGGCCAGACCGATGATGATCGCTTCTATGGCGAGCAGGCCGCCAGGCTGCAGCGGGTAGCACTTGAGCGCCAGGGCGAGTGTGAATATAAATTCAAAGATCAGCAGCCAACCGGTAACTACCGGGCCTGCAACCTGAAACAATATGGGGTTCAGGATAAGGAAGCCAATAATAGCCTGCTTGTACCAGACGGGAGAATTACCCAGGAAATTGCGTATCAGCGCCTGGGACAGAGAGTTCGTCATGGCTGTTCTTCCTATGCCAGCAGAGTCTGTTATGTTTACGGTGCCACGAAATCAGTTGCAGTCAGGAATGACAAGGTAACCGTTCATCGCGACCCTTTATGACAAAGCGCGGCGTAGCCTAGCAGCGGCGACGGTAAATAAGAATAGCCACAGGTCATAAAAAAACGCTGTTAATATCCGTTTTACTGCGAGATGAGCGCCTGCGCGGCCAGCGTTTTCGGGCGTGCGGCGTTAGCCTATCAGGCATTATCATGTTTGCTTATTGTAGGGATAAGCGAGAATTTATTTATAGCGTGAAAGAGGCTGATTAATGAGACAGGATAACCGCCCGCCAGTACTGCTGGCTGCCTGTGGACGTTTGCTGGAAAGCCCTGCCGGTGGGCTGGAGGCGCTGCCAGCCGACGTGGCCATGTTGCAGCCGGATGCCATCGAGGCGCGGTACCCGCTGGGGTCCGATGCGTCCCAGGGGCAGCTGCTGGTGCTGAGTGCGACGAGTAAGCCGGCCTTGCAACAGCAGACGGTACAGTTACGCGACGTCTTGTCCCGGGCGCGTGATGAAACCGAATATGCCTGGTTGTCACGGGCGGCGCAGCTGGCGACCTGGCACGAACAGCACCGCTTTTGCGGCCGTTGTGGCGCGGTGCTCAGCCAGCATGCCCAGGATCTTGCCAAGAGCTGCGAGCCCTGTGGCCTGAGCCAGTATCCGCGTATATCGCCCTGCATTATTGTACTGGTGTTGCGCGATGATGAATGCCTGCTGGCCCATGCGCCCCATTATGCAGCTGGCCGTTACAGCACCCTGGCGGGTTTTATTGAGGCTGGTGAAACCGCGGAGGCGGCGGTGGCGCGTGAGATCCAGGAAGAGGTGGGAATCGAGGTAGAAAATGTACGCTACTTCAAGAGCCAGTCCTGGCCCTTTCCTCATGCCCTGATGCTGGGGTTCTTTGCCGACTACAGGGCCGGTGAGCTGATTCCGGACGGAGTCGAGATCCTGGATGCGCGCTGGTTCAGTCGCGACAACCTGCCGGACCTGCCTCCGTCGTTTTCCATCTCGCGCCAGTTGATCGAAAGCTACCGCCGGGGCGAGGTTGCCTGAATTGCGCAGGCCAGCGCCGGGCCTCAGCGCTGGCGCTGGCGTGAAAAAAGCTTGCCCAGGCGTGTGGCCAGCATGATATTGCCCTCGGCACGCAGCTGGCCTTTCATAAAGGCGCTCATGCCATCCTGTTGGCCGGTAACGACGCGGATAAAGGTTTCACTGCCAACATAAAGTGTTATATCCGGGTCGGCATGTCGCTGGCGCACAACTTGGCACTGCTGATTCTGGATCGCAATATAAAAGGCGCTCTCGTCGTCAATAATGAACTGGAAAGTGCTTGTCAGATCTTTTGCCTGGTCGGGGCAAAAGCGAGAGGGGAGTTTATCGATTACCTGGTCGACGCTGAGCTGTTCGTTCATGGGATTCCACTGTGTTCTGGGCAGTAAACCGTCTGGTCGTGACGACAGCGTTTTATGGTACATTACCCGCCTTACATTGATCTAAGACTTTCTGGAGAAGCAAGTGCTCTCGTTCCTGTCTGATTACGGGCTGTTTCTGGCCAAAACGATGACCCTGGTGGTTGCTGTACTGCTGTTGGTGCTCGGGCTTGCGTTGATTGCCGCACGTAACCGCAAAAGTGGTGCGGGCGGAGATATCAGCGTAACCAGCCTTAACGAGCAGCTTGAGGATATGCAAAGCGCCATCGAGCAATCGGTCATGGACAAGGACAGCTACAAACAGCAGATGAAGGATGAAGCCAAGCGGGAGAAGGCGGAGGCGAAGGCACGTAAAAAGGCCCTCAAAAAGGGTGAGGCTGCTGAGTCATCCGGACGACGCCTGTTTGTGATCGATTTCGATGGCGATATCAAGGCCAGCGACGTCGAGCCGCTGCGCGAGGAAATTACCGCGATCCTCACCGTGGCCTGCCCTGAAGATGAAGTTGTACTGCGGCTCGAGAGTGCCGGTGGCCTGGTGCATGAGTATGGCCTGGCCGCGTCACAGCTTGAGCGTATTCGCGCACAGAAAATCCCGCTGACCATCTGCGTTGATCGTGTCGCTGCCAGCGGCGGTTACATGATGGCGTGCCTGGCCGATAAGCTGATGGCGGCGCCCTTTGCGGTGCTGGGCTCTATTGGTGTCGTGGCACAGATGCCCAACTTCCACAAGTTGCTGAAAAAGCATGACATCGATATGGAAGTGCTGACTGCCGGCGAATTCAAGCGAACCCTGACGATGTTTGGTGAAAATACTGACAAGGGCCGGGAGAAGTTCGTCGAGGAGCTTGAGGATACCCATGCGCTGTTCAAGGAGTTCGTGACCGGTTACCGGCCCCAGCTCGACATTCACAAGGTGGCGACCGGCGAGATCTGGTTTGGCAGGCGTGCTCTTGAACAGAAGCTGATTGACGAAATCTGCACCAGCGACGATTACCTGATGCAGGCGGCGCGCGATGCCGATGTGTTTTGCGTGCGCTACGAGGAAAAGAAAAGTCTGCAGGAGCGTATCAGTGACTTTGCCGTGCATACCGGTGACAGCCTGATGCTGCGCTGGTGGGATCGGCTGTACAAAAGCCGCCTGCTGTCCCGCTAACAGTCTGTCGGACCTGGCCAGACTGTGAGAGTCGGATTCTCCACAGTCGCTTGGTGTTAAGTCCGGCAGAGCGCGAGGGTGGGGCATCGATCACGCCAATACAGGCGGCAGTGTGTCACTCTGATTACGTAGCCTGCTCATCATGGAGAGAAGCGGATGCAGCAATCCGACACAACGGACAAAATACTTCAGGCGGCGGCGTCGCTGTTTGCCGAACAGGGCTTTAATGACACCACCCTGCGCCAGATTACCGCGCGCGCCGGCGTCAATCTCGCTGCGGTCAACTATCACTTCGGGTCGAAAGAACGCCTCATTCTTGCGCTGGCGGATGCCAGTGTCGAGCCGCTGGTGCTGCATCTCGAAAAGGTACTGGCGGAGCGCCTGGCACTGGCGCCGCAGAGCCTGTCGCTGGACGAACTGATTGAAATGCTCATGCGCACGCTGTTACGCACGCAGCGGAGCAGCCCCGAGGGGCTGAGCGTGTTCATGCGGTTGCTGGATCTCGCCTACATGGGCCGGCAGCAGGCGTTGCGGGAGCATCTGGTGGGGCGTTTCGGCGCGCGCTTGCAGTTGTTTTTACAGCATCTGCGTCAGGATTCGGCGCCGATGGCGGATGATGAGTTCTTCTGGCGACTGCACTTCTTGCTGGGCTCGGTTATTTTTACGCTGGCAAACTTCCAGACACTGGTAACGCTTGAAAAGCAGGCCCTTGATCTGGATGCCGAAATCGAACAAACGCTGCATCGGCTGGTGCCGGTGCTTGCCGGTGGCTTCCAGGCGCGGGCGCAAAATACGCAGTTCTGCTGGTTATGAGTGACCTGCGGCTGTGCATTTCGATCGGCCGGCAGCAGCTCGACCTGTTTGATTGTGACCGGTTGTTGCTTAGCTACCCTGTGTCCACCGCGCTGAACGGTCCTGGTGAGCAGGAAGGCAGTGGATGTACGCCGCGGGGGCGCCACTTTGTGCGTGCCAAGATTGGCGCCGGTCTTCCGCTGAACGCGGTGTTTCGCGGGCGGCGCTTTACCGGTGAGATCTACTCGCCCCAGCTGGCCCAGGCGTACCCCGGGCGCGACTGGATACTGTCGAGGATTCTCTGGTTGTGTGGCCGCGAGCCCGGTGTTAACCGGCTTGGATCGGTCGACACCATGCGCCGCTATATCTATATTCACGGCACCCCCGATACCGAGCCCATGGGCGTTCCGTTGTCCCATGGCTGTATCCGCATGCGCAATAACGATGTGCAGGATCTGTTTGCCCGCGTGCCGGTCGGGGTGGCTGTAGACATTATCGACTGACAGCCCCGTGCTCTCCCGTATTTGACGCGGTCGGGGCCTTGTCATGTCTGGATTAGTAATCTGTTATTCGCATCAGCCAATCTGGCTGTGCTGGGCTAAGGGAGATTTCATGACGGCAGCTGTATTGATGCTCGATCTGGCGGGCACTGAGCTGAATGCCGACGAAGCGGCGTTGCTGGCCGAAGACGCGGTGGGTGGACTGATACTGTTTAGTCGTAATTACGAAAGCCCGCTGCAGTTGCGTCAGCTTATCGAGGCGGTGCGGACGGTTGCACCGAATATTTTGATTGCGGTTGATCACGAGGGTGGCCGGGTGCAGCGCTTTCGCGATGGCTTTACTGTTCTGCCCGCCATGGGGGTTTTGGCCCAGCGTTATGCACAGGAACCGGCGTTGGCGCAGGAGGAGGCGGTTGAGCTTGGCTGGCTGATGGCGGCAGAGCTGGTCGATATCGGTATCGACATCAGCTTTGCGCCGGTGCTGGACCTGGATTATGGCCGCAGTCGAGTGATCGGTGATCGTGCTTTTGGGTGCGATGCCGCCACCGTCACGACCCTGGCCAGTGCCTTTGTTCGCGGTATGAGCGATGCGGGCATGGCGGCGACAGGCAAGCATTTTCCGGGGCACGGGTGGGCCGAGGCGGACTCCCATCTGGAGATTCCCACGGACGAGCGGGATCTGGCGACCATCGAGCAGCAGGACATGCAGCCCTTTGCCCGGCTGATTGATGCCGGGCTGGCGGGCGTGATGCCGGCCCATGTGATTTACACGGCGGTGGATCCATCGCCGGCGGGCTTTTCGAGCTACTGGCTGCAGCAGGTGCTGCGCCGCCAGCTGGGCTTCAAGGGGGTTATTTTCAGCGATGACCTGAGCATGGAGGGTGCGGGCTTTGCCGGCGGTTATGCCGCGCGTGCCGCCCGGGCGCTGGAGGCGGGCTGCAACATGCTGCTGGTCTGTAATCATCCTGAAGGCGCGCGGGAGGTGCTGGACTACCTCAAGGCGCACCCGCAGGCGCCCTGTCCGGGCCTTGTTGCGCTGCGCGCAGCAAGGCAGGGGCTGGATGCGCAGCGACATGCAAGGGCGCAGGCGCTGGCTGCCAGGCTGCGGAATCTTTAGGGGCATCCTGGCTATTTAACGGATTACGGGGAGAGTGGAGCGAATGTGGCAGGGGTTGAGTGAGCAGCTGGCGAGTTACTGGCCTTTCGAGCAGGGCACCAGCTGGATGTTGCGGGTCTTTTTAATTGTCTTCATGACCATGCTGGTGAACTATTTTTCCAACCGGCTTTTTCGGCGCCTGCATCTGCGTCTCATGCAGACCGATACGGTTTGGGATGACCTGCTGCTGAGTGCGGCGCGGCGTCCCATCGCGGCCTTGATCTGGCTCTTTGGTGCCGCCTGGGCGCTGGAGGTCATCGACCGGCAGACCGGCACCCTGCTGATGGATGTGGTTGATCCGATGCGGCGCATCGGCGTGATCGTGCTCATCACCTGGTTCCTGATTCGCCTGATTCGTCGCGGCGAAGCGGCGCTGGTGTCGCCGGACAAGGTCAAGACGCCGATGGATCAGACCACGGTCGGCGCTATCGGCAAGCTGCTGCGTCTGTCGATAATCATTACGACGGCACTGGTCGTGCTGCAAAGTTTTGGGTACAGCGTTTCCGGCGTCATGGCCTTTGGCGGAATCGGCGGTATCGCCGTGGGCTTTGCGGCCAAGGATATGCTGGCCAACTTCTTTGGCGGCCTGATGATCTATCTGGATCGTCCGTTCAAGGTGGGGGACTGGATACGCTCGCCGGACAAGAATATCGAGGGTACGGTGGAGGAGATTGGCTGGCGTCAGACGCGCATTCGCACCTTCGACAAGCGCCCCCTCTATGTGCCTAACGCGACCTTTGCCAGTATTTCGGTGGAGAACCCCTCGCGCATGACTAACAGGCGCATCTACGAGACAATTGGCGTTCGGTACGATGATGTGTCGCGCGTCAAGGAGATCGTGGCTGACGTCCATGCCATGCTCAGTCAGCATGAGGAGATCGATCAGGACCAGACGCTGATCGTCAACCTGAACAGTTTTGGTGCCTCGTCAGTCGATTTTTTCATCTATACCTTTACGCGTACCACCAACTGGGTGCGTTTCCACGCGATCAAGCAGGATGTGCTGCTGCGCATCATTGACATCATTGAGGCCCGCGGGGCAGAGGTGGCATTCCCGACCCAGACGCTGCATCTGGCATCGGTACCTGAGGCGGTTGATCGGCTGCCGTCGGGACTGCAGGCGGCGGACGCGCCTGGCAAGGCCTGATACCGGCGCGCACCTGACCCGCTTTCCTGGCGAACCGTCAATCCCGCCACCTTTCACGAGGTGGCGGGATTGTGCGTTTCAGGGCCTGCCTGATACTGCTTCGTTCGCAATGAACGACTGAGCCATGCAGGCGCCGCTAGCGCTGAATCAGTACCAGTACGCCGAACAGCGGATGATCCAGGTAATGGATTTCATTGGCCTCCAGGCTGCGTGGTGTATTAATGGTGGCGGTCAGCAGGGTGCCGTCGCTCTGAGTGCTGGTGTAGTACAGGTCCGGGCGCAGGTGCAGCAAACGGTTGCGATCGATGGTTATGTAGCCGTCCAGCTCGTAGGCGCCGTTAGGCATGAGCTGGCCGCCGCGCAGGTGGACCGGTCGGCTGTTGTTTTCATTGCTCACCGGTTGATACCAGGCGCTGTGAAACAGGGTGCGAAACCCTTGCTGGCGCGACAGGCGGTTTTTTTCTGCTGTCAGTACCAGGTTATTGTCCGGCAGGCGCTGGTAAGCGCCATTGCCGCCGTTGCCCAGCTCTGCTGCGCCGGCGAGTTGGGGTACGTCCAGGCTGCGCCATACCTGCTCTTGCAGTGCGGCGGGGTCCTGGTTGGCAAAAACAAGAATTTCCACCTTGTAGACGGGGTCCTCTGCCTGGGCTGACAGGCTGATGAGGGTCAGCAGGGCCAGTGTCAGAGTGCTTAGCAGTCTGCGTGGGGAGTGGCTCAATTTCATGCACAAAGCTCGTTAAGAAGGTTTTCGACGGTCTGGACGCGCAGCTCGGGTGTTGTCATGTCAACATTGAACCTTAACTGGCTTGCGCCTTCGAGTTTGAAGCGCCGCGGCTGGCTCTGAACCAGGGTGACCAGTTTGTAGGGGTCGATACGGGTGTCGGGGTTGAACTCGATGCGCCCGTTGCGGTCTCCCGCGTCGACTTTGGCAATGCCCAGCGAGCTGGCGCGCAGTTTCAGTGCGGTAATGCGGAACAGGCTTTTCACCGGTTCGGGCAGCAGGCCAAAGCGGTCAATCATTTCCACCTGCAGTTCGTGCAGCTGGGCGTCATTGCTGGCATTTGAGATGCGCTTGTACAGAATCAGCCGGTTGTGAACATCGGGCAGGTAATCGTCTGGGATCAGTGCCTGCAGGCGCAGGTTGATTTCGGGGCCATGCTGCAGTGGCGCATCGGGATTGGGTGTCTTGCCATCGCGCATCGACTGGATGGCCTGCTCCAGCATTTCCATGTAGAGCGTAAAGCCGACACTCTGCATCTGGCCGCTCTGGTCTTCGCCCAGAAGCTCACCGGCGCCTCGGATCTCCAGATCGTGGGTCGCCAGCGTAAAGCCTGCGCCCAGATCGCTGGCCTGGGCGATGGCCTCCAGGCGTTTGCCGGCGTCGGTCGTCATCGCGGCCGTCGGCGGTGTGAGCAGGTAGGCGTAGGCCTGGTGATGCGAGCGCCCGACGCGGCCGCGTAGCTGATGCAGCTGGGCCAGGCCGAACTTGTCGGCCCTGTCGATAATAATGGTGTTGGCGTTGGGAATGTCGATCCCGGTTTCGATGATCGTGGTGCAGACCAGCACATTATTGCGTTTGTGGTAGAAGTCGGTCATGACCTTTTCCAGCTCGCGCTCGCGTAGCTGGCCGTGACCGATGCCGATACGCGCTTCGGGCACCAGTGCCTTGAGTGCTTCGGCGGTGCGCTCGATGCTTTTGACTTCATTATGCAGATAGTACACCTGGCCGCCGCGCAGCAGCTCACGCAGGATGGCCTCCTTGATCATCGGCTTGTCGCTTTCGCGTACAAAGGTTTTCACCGACAGGCGCCGCGCCGGTGCCGTGGCAATGATCGACAGGTCGCGCATGCCGGACATGGCCATGTTCAGGGTGCGCGGTATCGGTGTGGCAGTGAGGGTGAGGATATCCACCTGGGCGCGCAGGGATTTAAGGCGCTCTTTCTGCTGCACGCCAAAGCGGTGTTCCTCGTCGATGATGACCAGGCCCAGGTCCTTGAATTTAATGTCGCCCTGCAGCAGCTTGTGGGTGCCGACGATAATGTCGATCTCGCCCGAGGCCAGCTTTTCCTGTACCTGGGCCTGCTGGTTGGCGCTGCGAAAGCGCGAGATCAGTTCGACATTTACCGGCCAGTCTGCAAAGCGGTCGCGGAAGTTGTCGTAATGCTGCTGTGCCAGCAGCGTGGTGGGGACCAGTATCACCACCTGCTTGCTGTTCTGTACGGCGAGAAACGCGGCTCGCATGGCGACTTCGGTCTTGCCGAAGCCCACATCGCCGCACACCAGTCGGTCCATCGGCTGGGGCGCGGCCATGTCCCGCAGGACAGCTTCGATGGCCAGTGTCTGGTCGGGGGTCTCCTCGAACGGAAAGCTCGCGCTGAACTGGCGGTATTCAGCATCCGGTGAACCAAAACTGAAGCCTTCGCGGGCGCCGCGTCGCGCATAGATATCGAGCAGCTCGGCCGCAGTATCACGTACCTTTTCCGCTGCCTTGCGCTTGGCGCGGCTCCATTGCTCGGTACCCAGGCGGTGCAGCGGTGCGTTCTCGTCGCTGCTGCCGCCATACCGACTGATCAGATGCAGGGCGCTGACCGGTACATAGAGCTTGGCGTTGTCGGCGTATTCCAGCGTGAGAAATTCGTTCTGCTGGCCGTCCAGCTCGATGCACTGCAGCCCCAGATAGCGGCCGACGCCGTGGTCGAGGTGCACCACCGGGGCGCCAATGCGCAGTTCCGACAGGTTCTTGATGACCTGATCGGCCTGTTCCTTGTCGCGGCTGCGGCGCCGGCGCTGAAATACCTGTTGGCCAAACAGCTGGGTTTCGGTAATCAGCTGGCAGTTGCCCGGCAGGTTGAGGCCCAGCTCCAGCGGATAGACGCAAATGCCGCGTGCGGGCCGGCGCTGCTGAAAGTCCTGCCAGCTGTCGACACTGCTGGTGGTGATGCCGGCCTCGGCAAAGAGTTCGAGCAGGGACTCGCGCCGTCCGGCGGATTCGGCGCAAAACAGAACCGGCTCGGGGTGGTTGTCGAGGAAGTTGCTCAGCGCCGCCATGGGCTGGTTCGACTGCGCATTCACTGGCAGTGTCGGCGGTTCCTCGAACGGGCTGTCGAGGCTGCCGGCCGCATTGCCGCTGCTGTCCGTGTGCAATACCAGGCGGGGCAGCCGCTTCAGGGCGGCGAACAGCTCATCGACCCGGCTAAAAACCTCCTCGGGTGCCAGCAGGGGCCGTTCAATATCGTGGCGACGCTCCTCGTAGCGTGCCTGGGCTTCCTGCCAGAATTGCCCGGCCGCCGCTTCCAGGCCGGGGTCGCATACCACCAGGGTGTTGTCTGGCAGGTAGTCGAACAGCGTCATGCTCTGGTCAAAAAACAGCGGCAGGTAATACTCGATGCCCGGCGGTGTCAGGCCATTGCTGACATCCTGGTAGGTTGGGCAGCGGCCGGGATCGACATCAAAGCGCTCACGCCAGCGTTGGCGAAAGCCGGCGATGGCGCTGGCGTCAAACGGGAACTCCTGCGCCGGCAGCAGGCGCACCTGTTCTACCTGTTCGATGGAGCGTTGGGTTTCCGGGTCGAACACGCGCAGGGTGTCGATTTCGTCATCGAACAGGTCGATGCGATAGGGTAGGCGACTGCCCATGGGGTAGATGTCGAGGATGGCGCCGCGCTGGGCGAACTCACCGTGCTCGTACACGGTTTCGACGGCACGGTAGCCGGCATCGCTCAGCATCTGGCGGGTTTCGCTCGGGTCCAGCCTTTGTCCGGTGTCCAGCAGCAGGCTGTTGCCGCCGATAAACTGGCGCGGGGCGATGCGCTGCATCAGGGTCGCTGCAGTCACGATGAGAATGCCGCGGCTCAGCTGCGGTAGTCGGTACAGGCTGAGGATGCGTTCGGAAATAATGTCCTGGTGCGGCGAAAAGTTGTCGTAGGGCAGGGTTTCCCAGTCGGGAAAGGACAGCAGTTCGACCTCAGGATCAAAAAAGGCGACTTCGCTGGCCAGGCGCGCCGCGGCATCGCTACTGGCGGCGATGACCAGTGTGACGCCCTTGTGGCGTCGCGCGGCGGCGGCCGCGAGGTATCCCTGAGCGCTGCCTTTTAACTGGCCGATACGCTTGATATCGCCCGCTCCTGCTGGCATCGGATGGTCCAGTTTAAACACGGCTGCTGACTCCTTGGGGCCCCGGCTACAAAAGCGCTCTATATTACCGTCTGCAGGGTCAAAAGGGCAGGGTCGTGGTGAATCTGCATGGACCCCTTGCTGCAATGCGAAAGTAGCAGGCGCGCAGGTTTGCCCCGCTTGGCGTAAAAAGGGATAATGCGCCCGCAGCCAATTTCAGCCTTGACGTTATTTGGAGTTACCTGTGAGCCAAGAACTAGTATTCGCAGACTGGAAAGCGCGAGAAGCGCTGGCAGAGGCAATGGTGCCGTTGATCGGCCGTCTCTACCGCGATCGTAATGTTGAGACTTCTGTATTCGGGCGTCTTGTACACAAGCGTTCGGTGACCGATATCCTCAAGGCGCACCGTTTTGCGCGCCAGATGATGCAGGATCAGGAAGAACTCAGCGTTCATGATACCTATCCGGTACTGGAAGCTGTCGACAAGCTGGGTGTTGCCAACGCTCACGTAGACGTCGGCAAGCTCGTAATCAAGTTCCGGCACGAAGGCAACGGTGATATCGAAGCCTTCCTGAAGAAAGAACTCGACAGCGTGATCGGGGCGCCTGAGCGCGAACCCACGGACGTGGTGCTGTACGGCTTTGGTCGTATCGGTCGCCTGCTGGCGCGCCTGCTCATCGAGCGTACCGGTGGCGGCCAGTCCCTGCGTCTGCGTGCCATCGTCGTCCGCCGCGGTAATGCCGAGAATGATCTGGAAAAACGCGCCAGCCTGCTGCGTCGTGACTCCGTACACGGATCCTTCAAGGGCACAATTCAGGTCGATGAAGAAAACCAGGCCCTGATTGCCAATGGCAACATGATCAAGGTGATCTTTGCCGATGCGCCTGACACCATCGATTACACCGATTACGGCATCAGCAACGCGTTGCTGATCGACAACACCGGCAAGTGGCGTGATGCCGATGGTCTGAGCCTCCACCTGCGTGCAACGGGCGTGTCCCGGGTGTTGCTGACGGCGCCTGGCAAGGGTATCAAGAACATCGTCATGGGCGTGAATCACCAGGATATTCTCGACGAAGACCGCATTCTGTCTGCTGCATCCTGCACCACCAACGCCATTGTGCCGGTGCTGATGATGATCGATGAGAAGTTCGGTGTGCTGAACGGTCATGTTGAAACCGTGCACTCCTACACCAATGACCAGAACCTGATCGACAACTATCACAAGGGTGATCGTCGTGGTCGGGCGGCGGGTCTGAACATGGTCATTTCCGAAACCGGTGCGGCCAAGGCTGTTGCCAAGGCGCTGCCGCAGCTCGAAGGCAAGTTGACCGGTAACGCGATTCGCGTACCGACACCCAACGTCTCCATGGCCATTCTGAACCTGAACCTGGACAAGGAAACCAGCAAGGAAGAGCTGAACGCCTATCTGCGTGATGCGGCGCTGTTCTCCGACCTGCAAAAGCAGATCGATTTCAGCACCTCGCCTGAAGCCGTATCGACAGACTTCGTCGGTTCCCGTGCCGCCGGTGTGGTCGATGGTCTGGCGACCATCGTTGACGGTAAGCGTTGCGTGCTCTACGTCTGGTACGATAACGAATTCGGTTACAGCTGCCAGGTGTTCCGCATGATGCAGGCCATGGCGCACTGCACCCTGCCGGCCTTCCCGCCCAAATCGATCTGATCTGAACTTGTTTTGAAGTGATGTGACTGTCGGCCCGACCGGCTGCGCCCCTGGCGCAGCCGGTTTTTGCTTTTACGGGCCTGGGAGTTGCTATGGGCTTGGGTTTTGCGCCCTGCATCAACTGCATTGTTTTTTCTAAATTGAGTGTTCTGAGTTGAGTAGCGGCAGCGCCTGCTGTCTGTTTCTGTCTTTCCCGCTTTTCTGTGATTCAGTCGATGCTGCTGGTTATGGGTGGCTTTTCGCGCGTCCAGGGATGAGTTGTGTCTTGCGCTATCCTTGTGTGTCTGAGGCGGTCGGGGCGCTTTAGGTCTGTGTTGGTGCTTTTTCTAGCGTTCTGAACACCGGCCTTGAAAATTATCGAACTTAAATGAGGCAAAGGGCCTGATTGCAAAGGTACTTTGTAGAAATGACAGGCCACGCTCAGTTATACTGTTTCGGTTTTTTGGCGGGGCAAATCCTTTTCTTGAGACAAGAACAAAACAGCATCTTGAGTGTTGCCGGGGCAGCGCTCAGTCTGATGACTGATGCTCAAGGACAGGGCCCTGAATTATAGTTAACGTGATTGGGTGAGGCGTATGATCAAGATCAATAAGGGTCTGGATCTACCGATTGCGGGGGCACCGGAGCAGCGAATTAGCGCAGCTCCGACGGTGCGCTCCGTCGCCGTGATGGGTCCGGATTATGTAGGCATGAAGCCTACGATGGCCGTCAAGGTGGGGGACCGGGTAAAACTCGGTCAAGTGATCTTTTCCGACAAGAAAACAGAAGGCGTCGACTTTACGGCGCCAGGCGCAGGTATCGTCAAGGAAATTAACCGAGGCGAGCGTCGAGTACTCCAGTCTGTTGTTATAGAGCTGGATGACAACGAAGAAGCGATCGAATTTGCCAAATATGATGCCAGCCAGCTCGCCAGCCTCGAGCGCGCACAGGTTGAGCAGAATCTGGTCCAGTCAGGACTCTGGACGGCGTTCCGCACCCGTCCGTTCAGTAAAGTGCCTCAGCCCGGCAGCGAGCCGAACTCGATCTTCGTGACTGCGATCGATACCAACCCGCTGGCCGCTGATCCGCAGGTGGTTATCGCCGAGCAGGCCGACGCCTTTGCCAATGGCCTTACGCTACTGACCAAGCTGTCTAAAACCAAGGTATATCTGTGCAAGGCTGCAGGCGCCAAGGTTGACGCGGTTGAGGGTGTGCAGCTGTCCGAGTTCTCCGGTGTGCATCCGGCCGGTAACGCCAGTACTCATATTCATTTCCTCGATCCGGTATCCCGCACCAAAACCGTCTGGACGGTGGGTTACCAGGACGTCATAGCCATGGGCAAGTTGTTCACCGAAGGTCGCCTGTCGACTGAGCGCGTGGTTGCCCTGGGCGGACCGCAGGTCGACAAGCCCACGCTGTTGCGCACCCGTCTGGGCGCGAGTCTGGCAGAGCTTTGCGCCGGTCGTCTCAAGCCCGGCACCAACCGGGTAATCAGCGGCTCCATCTGGAATGGTCGCAGCGCCGCGGGCCCCGTGGGCTACCTCGGCCGCTACTCAACCCAGGTCAGTGTGCTGGAAGAAGGCTACAAGCGCGAGTTCATGGGCTGGATCGGTGCCGGCACAGAGAAGTTCTCGGTGCTTAACATGTTTGCGTCCGTCTTGTCTGCTGGCAAGAAATTCGCCTTCACTACCACCACTAACGGCTCTGAGCGCGCGATGGTTCCGGTGGGGCAGTTCGAGTTGCTGATGCCGCTGGATATTCTGCCGACACAGCTGCTGCGTGCTCTTATTACGGGCGACATTGTGACCGCGATGCAGTTGGGCTGCCTGGAACTGGATGAGGAAGACCTCGCACTCTTTACCTTTGCCTGTACGGGCAAGTACGAGTACGGCCCCATCCTGCGCGACAATTTGCTGCGTATCGAGAAGGAGGCCTGATCCAATGAGCCTGAGAAACGTTCTTGACAAAATGGAGCCGCATTTCCACAAAGGCGGCAGGTATGAAAACTGGTATGCGCTTTACGAAGCGGTCGATACCATTTTCTATACTCCGGGCCAGGTGACCAAAAACGCGGCCCACGTGCGCGATGGCGTTGACCTTAAGCGCATGATGATTCTGGTGTGGCTCTGCACATTCCCTGCTGTGCTTTTCGGCCTTTACAATGTTGGCTTCCAGGCCAACACGGCGATGACACAACTGGGTCTGACTGAGGCGACCAGCTGGCAGGGCGGCATAGCCGGTGCTCTGACATCGTTTAACCCGGACAGTATCTGGGACAACATCATCCACGGTGCGGCCTACTGGATTCCCGTGTATGCGGTGACCTTTATCGTGGGTGGCTTCTGGGAAGTGCTGTTTGCGATGAAGCGTGGCCATGAAGTCAACGAAGGCTTCTTTGTCACCTCCATCCTGTTCGCGCTGATTCTGCCGCCCTCCATCCCGTTGTGGCAGGTGGCGCTGGGTATCAGCTTTGGTGTTGTGATCGGCAAGGAAGTGTTCGGTGGTACCGGCAAGAACTTCCTGAACCCGGCACTGACCGGCCGTGCCTTCCTGTTCTTCGCCTACCCGGCGCAGATGTCGGGCGATGCAATCTGGACGGCCGTTGATGGCTTCTCCGGTGCAACGCCGCTGGGTCTTGCCGCTGCAGGCGGTGTGGATGCCATTCTGGCGCAGAACATTACCTGGTTTGATGCCTTCATCGGCAACATCCAGGGTTCCGTGGGCGAGGTGTCCACGCTCTGTATCGCCATCGGCGGCCTGGTACTGCTGTACACCCGTGTTGCGGCCTGGCGTATTGTTGCCGGCGTGCTGGCGGGTACGGTTGTCACCACCGTGCTGCTGAACCTGATCGGCTCCGATACCAATCCCATGTTCAGCGTGCCTTTCTACTGGCACATGGTGCTTGGCGGCTATGCCTTCGGTCTGTTCTTCATGGCCACGGATCCGGTGTCGGCATCCATGACCAATACCGGCAAGTGGTACTTCGGTGCGCTGATCGGTCTGATGGTGGTGCTGATTCGTGTCGTCAACCCGGCCTTCCCCGAGGGCATGATGCTGGCGATTCTGTTCGGTAACCTCTTTGCACCGCTGATTGACAGCTTTGTGGTGCAGGCGAACATCAAGCGGAGGATGAAGCGCCATGGCGGCTAAAGATTCGATCAGTAAAACGATTACCGTGACAGTTCTGCTGTGCGTGGTCTGCTCGGTGGTGGTATCCGCTGCCGCCGTGCTGCTCAAGCCCCAGCAGATCTCCAACAAGGAGCTGGATCGCAAGTCCAATATCCTGGCTGCGGGCGGCATCAGTGAGCCCGGCAAGTCCGTGGACGAGCTGTTCGCACGGATCACCACCAAGATCGTGGATCTGGAAACCGGAAAGTTCACCGATGAAGTGAATGCGGAAACCTATGATGCGGCCAAGGCGGCAAAGGATCCTGCGTTGTCCATCAAGCTGGATCGCAGTGCCGATATCGCCTCGATTAAGCGTCAAGCACGCTATATGCCGGTGTACCTGGTACAGGATGGCGACCAGATCAAGCGAATCATTCTGCCGGTTCACGGCTATGGCCTCTGGTCTACGCTATACGGGTTCCTGGCGCTGGAAGGCGACCTGAACACCGTGGTGGGTCTGGGCTTCTATTCCCATGCCGAAACGCCGGGTCTGGGTGGCGAAGTCGACAACCCGGCCTGGAAGGCACTCTGGCCAGGCAAGCAGGTGTACGCAGAGGATTCCATGAAACCGATGCTTCATCTGATCAAGGGTAACGTCGATCCGTCTTCACCGGATGCGGTGCATCAGGTTGATGGGCTGTCCGGTGCGACGCTGACCAGCAATGGCGTGAGCAACCTGGTTAAATTCTGGCTCGGCGAGAATGGCTATGCGCCGTTTCTGGCCAACCTGCGCGCAGGGGGGGTGTAAATCATGGCTTCAGTTTCAGCTAAAGACGTCCTGACGAAACCGATTTTCGCGAACAACCCGATCGGGCTGCAGATACTGGGTATCTGTTCTGCGCTGGCGGTTACGTCGAACCTCAATACCGCGCTGGTTATGTCGCTGGCGGTAATCGTGGTAACGGCGTTTTCGAACTTCTTCGTATCGCTGATCCGCAATTTTATGCCGGGCAGTATCCGCATTATCTGCCAGATGACGATCATTGCGTCACTGGTTATCGTGGTGGATCAGTTCCTCAAGGCTTATGCCTACGATGTGTCCAAGCAACTGTCGGTTTTCGTTGGTCTGATTATCACCAACTGTATCGTCATGGGGCGCGCGGAAGCCTTCGCCATGAAGAATCCGCCGGTGATTTCCTTCCTGGACGGCATCGGTAACGGTCTTGGCTACGGTGTGGTACTGATGTTTGTCGGTACCATCCGTGAGCTGCTGGGGTCGGGTTCCCTGTTCGGTGTCGAGATCATGCCACTGATCAACAATGGTGGCTGGTACCAGGCCAATGGTCTGCTGCTGCTGCCGCCGAGCGCGTTCTTCATCATCGGCATGTTCATCTGGATCGTGCGTTCCTGGAAGAAAGACCAGGTTGAGGCGCCGGAATATGTGCTGGCCCCCAATAGCAAGCAGGAGGCGGTGTAATCATGGAACAGCTGATCAGCCTTTTCGTTAAGGCCGTTTTCGTCGAAAACATGGCGCTCGCCTTCTTTCTGGGGATGTGTACCTTCCTGGCGATTTCCAAGAAAGTACAGACAGCGATTGGCCTGGGTATTGCGGTTATCGTGGTCCTGGCCATCACGACGCCGATCAACAACCTGGTTTTCAACCATCTGCTGCGTGAAGGCGCGCTGGCCTGGGCCGGTTACCCTGACGTGGACCTGAGTTTCCTCGGCTATATCTCGTACATCGGCGTTATTGCGGCGATCGTGCAGATTCTCGAGATGTTCCTCGATAAGTTCGTGCCGGCGCTCTACAACGCGCTGGGTGTGTTCTTGCCGCTGATTACCGTGAACTGCGCCATCATGGGTGCCGCCTTGTTCATGGTAGAGCGTGACTACAACTTCAGCGAAAGCGTGGTGTACGGAGTGGGTGCCGGTACGGGCTGGGCTCTGGCCATTACGGCGCTGGCGGGTATTCGCGAAAAGCTGAAATACAGCGACGTACCGGCAGGACTGCGTGGCCTGGGCATCACCTTCATTACTGTTGGCCTGATGTCACTGGGTTTCATGTCCTTCTCCGGTGTACAGCTGTAAGGAACATGATGAACACAAGGGTGGATCAAGCCAATGAATGCTGAAATCGTTCTCGGCGTTGTCATGTTTACCGCGATGGTGTTGGCACTAGTCGCGGTTATCCTGGCAGCCCGTTCAAAACTCGTGAGTTCCGGTAACGTCAATATCGAGATTAATGGCGACCCGGAAAAAACCATTACGGTCCCGGCCGGCGACAAGTTGTTGTCGACCCTGGCCAGTGCTGGCATCTTCGTCCCCTCTGCCTGTGGCGGTGGCGGTACCTGTGCCCAGTGCAAGTGTATTGTTGAAGAGGGCGGCGGCTCCATGCTGCCGACCGAAGAATCCCACTTCACACTGCGTGAAGGCAAGGAAGGCTGGCGTCTGTCGTGCCAGGTTGCCGTCAAGCAGGACCTGAAGATCGAGCTCGAAGACGATATCTTCGGTGTGAAAAAGTGGGAGTGCACGGTCGAATCCAACCCGAACGTGGCAACCTTCATCAAGGAGCTGACGCTGCGTCTGCCGGAAGGCGAGAACGTTGACTTCCGCGCCGGTGGCTATGTGCAGCTTGAGGCTCCGCCCCATGAGGTGCACTACAAGGACTTCGATATCGAAGAGGAATACCGCGCCGACTGGGACAAGTTCAACGTTTGGCAGTATGTCTCCAAGGTTGATGAGCCGGTTATCCGTGCCTATTCCATGGCCAACTATCCGGAAGAGGTGGGTATTGTTAAGTTCAATATCCGTATCGCCTCACCGCCGCCGGGCACCAGCTTTCCGCCGGGCAAGATGTCGTCCTACGTCTTCGGTCTCAAGCCGGGCGACAAGATCGACGTTTACGGTCCCTTCGGTGAGTTCTTTGCCCAGGATACCGAAAACGAGATGGTGTTTATCGGTGGTGGTGCCGGTATGGCGCCCATGCGTTCCCATATCTTTGATCAGCTCAAGCGCCTGAAATCCAAGCGCAAGATCAGCTTCTGGTATGGCGCGCGCTCCATGCGTGAGGCCTTCTATAGCGACGAGTACGATACACTTGCCGCAGAGAACGAGAACTTCAAGTGGCATCTGGCGCTGTCGGATCCCCAGCCTGAAGACAACTGGGACGGCTATACCGGCTTCATTCATAACGTGCTGTACGAAAACTATCTGAGGGATCACGAAGCGCCTGAAGATTGTGAATACTACATGTGCGGGCCGCCCATGATGAACGCGGCAGTCATCCAGATGTTGGTGGACCTGGGTGTTGAACGTGAAAACATCTATCTCGACGACTTCGGTGGTTGATGGATGGTCGCTTCTCTGCCGAAGCTGACAACAAAGTGGCCAGCAGCTTCCCTGCTGGCCTCTTTGTTTGTGTGGCTGCTGATTTTGTCGGGCTGCAACGGGCAGCCCGAAAAGCGGGTGCTCAGTGTGTCGGGTGCCACCATGGGCACGACCTATACGGTCAAATGGGTGTCCGTCGAACCGGACAGCGTTGAGCGTATCGGTGCCCGGCTGGAGCAATCGCTGCTGGCGGTAAACCAGTCAATGTCCACCTACATTGACGACTCGGAGTTGTCGCGCTTCAACCAGGCAGCAGCAGGCTATGGCACAGTGGTTTCTGCAGGTCTGTTTGAAGTATTGCAGCTGGCCCAGAGTATCAGTGAGAGCACCCAGGGGACTTTCGATGTCACCGTGGGGCCGCTGGTTAACCTGTGGGGCTTTGGTCCCGACGGGCGTGTGACGCATGCGCCGGAACAGGAACAGATCGATCGGGCACGCCAGCGTGTTGGCTACCAGCACCTTGCACTGGATGCGCAGACGCAGCGTGTGACCAAGGCGGTTGACCTGTATGTCGATCTGTCGGCCATCGCCAAGGGCTATGGCGTTGATGAACTGGCGCGGGTGATGGAACATGAGGGCGTCGACAGCTATCTGGTGGAAATCGGTGGGGAGTTGCGTGCCCGTGGCCTCAAGCCTGATGGTAGTGGCTGGCTCATTGCGATTGAAAGTCCGGTGGATATAGGGCGCGAGGTTCAGCGGGTGATCACGGTACATGAAACCGGTGTGGCAACGTCCGGTGACTACCGCAATTACTTCCAGGAAGATGGCGTGCGTTTTTCCCATACCCTGGATCCGTTGACCGGCCGCCCGATTACGCACCAGTTGGCATCGGTGACTGTTCTGCGGCCGACCTGTGCCGAGGCGGACGCGCTGGCCACGGCGCTCACCGTTATGGGCGATGAGCGGGGCTACCAGTATGCCGTTGATAATGAGATAGCCGCCTTTTTTATCGTTAAGTCGGGGGCGGGTTTTGTGGAGCGCATGACGCCGCAATTCGAGCAATATCTAACCCAGTGAGGTGTTCTGATGGATATTTTGATTTTGACCTTTGTGGTTCTTGGTGGCGTGATTCTGGCCATGTCGGTCGGCGTGCTGCTGGGGCGTCAGCCTATCAAGGGGTCCTGTGGCGGCATGGGCGCCATGGGCGTGGAAACCGTCTGCGATATTTGCGGCGGTAATCCGAACAAGTGCGACGAAGAACAGAAAAAAACGGTCGACCGGGCGCAGACTCCGGCGGCTCTGGCGTATGAGGTCAAGGCGTAGGCCGGGACCTCTTTTCGCCCACAGTGGTGTTATCTCAAGATACGAAGGGGAAGCGAATGGCAGTGTATGACTATGACGTCATTGTGATTGGATCCGGGCCTGCGGGCGAGGGTGCGGCGATGAATTCGGTCAAGAAGGGGCGTCGCGTTGCGGTGATCGAGGAGCAGGACCTGGTGGGTGGCAACTGCACACACAAGGGCACGATTCCTTCCAAGGCGCTGCGTCATTCCGTGAAGCAGATTATCGAATTCAATACCAACCCCATGTTCCGTGATATTGGTGAGCCACGCTGGTTCTCGTTTCCAATCGTGCTGAACCGCGCCGAAAAAGTCATTGCCAATCAGGTCATGCTGCGCACGAATTTTTATGCACGCAACCGTGTGGATGTGTTTTTTGGCCGGGCCGAATTCACCGACAAAAATACTATCGTCGTGCGTGGGACCGCTAATGGCGATGAAACATTGCGTGCGCGCAATGTGGTGATTGCGACCGGCTCGCGCCCAT
The DNA here is from genome assembly GCF_000378045.1 of Marinobacterium rhizophilum DSM 18822. GTDB lineage: Bacteria > Pseudomonadota > Gammaproteobacteria > Pseudomonadales > Balneatricaceae > Marinobacterium_A > Marinobacterium_A rhizophilum. Next base: position 114,371 of record NZ_KB899090.1, on the reverse strand, counting down.
ACTGCCCGGCGGATATCGATTTTACACATCCGCGTATCTACAACTCGGATACGATTCTCAAGCTAAGCCACACGCCCCGAACCCTGGTTATTTACGGTGCCGGTGTTATCGGTTGTGAATACGCATCCATTTTTGCAGGCCTGGGTGTAAAGGTGGATCTGATCGACCAGCGGGACCGCCTGCTGTCGTTCCTTGATGGCGAAATATCGGATGCGTTGAGTTACCACCTGCGCAACAACGCCGTGAAGATTCGTCATAACGAGGATTATGAGTCTGTGGTGGCGGACCAGGGCGGGGTGATCATGACGCTCAAGTCCGGCAAGCGCATTCATTCAGATGCCTTCCTGTGGTGTAACGGCCGTACCGGCAATACGGACTCCCTGGGGCTGGAGAATATTGGTCTTGTGCCCAACAGTCGTGGCCAGCTGGAGGTGGATGACCATTACCGTACCGGCTGCGAAGGCGTTTATGCCGCCGGTGACGTCGTGGGCTGGCCAAGTCTTGCGTCGGCGGCGCTGGACCAGGGGCGCTCGGCGGCGGCCGACCTGCTCAGCGCTGAGGATTTCCGTTATATCAATGAAGTGCCGACCGGCATCTATACGCTGCCGGAAATCAGTTCGCTGGGTAAAACCGAGGAAGAGCTGACAGCGGAATGCGTGCCGTATGAGGTGGGTCAGGCCTTCTTCAAGGATACCGCCCGGGCGCAGATTTCGGGTCAGACGGTGGGTATGCTCAAGGTGTTGTTTAACCGCGATACGCTTGAGATTCTGGGCATTCATTGCTTTGGCGACCATGCGGCGGAGATCGTCCATATCGGCCAGGCGATCATGGCGCAGAAGGGCGAAGCCAACACCCTGAAGTACTTTATCAATACGACGTTCAACTACCCGACGATGGCGGAAGCCTACCGTGTTGCAGCCATATCCGGATTGAACCGGATTTCCAACATCTAAGCGACGGTTCTGCGTCTCACCACGGGTCGCCCTGGCCTGTGGTTGGGGCCGGTGATGGCGACTGGTCCTTTCCCTGATTTTTTCGTTTACCCGGCGGGTGTTGCATCGTGCGCATAACTGACCGGCAGAGCGTCCTCTTTCACCTGGAGTAATTCCAGTACTACCCGTGCGGCATATGCATCGTTGCCAGCGTAGAGCAGCTGATTGTCTTTCAGTTCCGGCAGCGCCCAGTTGGACATCGCAACGGATTTCGATTTGTGAAATTTTTGCCGCAGCAGCAGGGCGATAGCCGCCTTTACGCCCAGCTCGCGACGATAGCCCTGCTTGCGAAAAACCTGGTTCATGTCCAGCAATGCATTGGGGCTGATGCCGAGTCGGCGGCGGATATGGCTGCGATCTGAACGCAGTCCGAAGCCAACCTTGACGGTGTCCGCCGACTGCAGAATCCGGCACAGGGATTCGCAGCAGTGATCACGCCACAGCTGAAAAATATAGGCATGATTGAGCGTGGTGAGCTGCACGATATGGGGGCCGCGTGAGGTTTCGCCTTTTTCAAAGGTGGGTTTGGACTCGGTATCAAAGCCAATAAAGCGGCATTGCAGCAGGTCCTGTGTGGCGGCGAGGAACTCCTCGCGGCTACGGGGCACCCTGATCTGTGCCAGGCTCAGTCCCTCAAAAGGCTCGAGCAGGGCAATGTCTGCCTTTGCGGGCGCTTCACGTTCTTTGCGCATTAATCGCTTTCGCCTTGTTTTTGCTCGCCGTCAGGGCGCGGTATTCCATGATGAGGCCAATGATCTCGGGCCGGGTTGCCAGGGCCATCATGGATTCCTCCAGTGAGCGGCGCTGGGGCAGGGAGATGTTGAACTTGTCACGCAGGACTTCCCTGACCTTGAGATCGACGTCGGGGTCGAAGGTGGTCCCGGCATAGATACAGATGCGCTGTAAAATAAATGATTTGCTTGCCATTAAACTGGAATCCAGGTTGGGCTGATCGATGGGAGTGTTCGCACGTGACATAACATCCTGCGGGCGATCAGGCCCGGCTGTGACGAGACCCTCAGCGGGGAGGGCTGTCGGACAGGATGGCAATATAGAGGTCTTCGACTTTCTTGCGGGCCCAGGGGGTGCGGCGCAGAAACTTGAGACTCGACTTGATTGAGGGGTCCTGGGTGAAGCAGCGAATATCGATACGATCGCCCAGTTCACTCCAGCCGTAGTGTTCAACCAGTCGGGTGACGACCTGTTCCAGGGTAATGCCGTGCAGCGGGTTATTGGGTTGCGGATGGTTCATCGAATGAATTTTGTCCTTGTCGCGCTCAAGAATAAAGATGGCGGCATGCTCATTGGTGCCGTTTTTCATCAGGATCGCTTGGCGGTTGTATTGCGGAACATTGTAGCACCTGGCGTCGATCGGCATCGGGGTTTTATAACGGTGATCCCCTGATCAGTTAGGGTGAAAATATCCCTTGCGGCTTTCGTGCCAGTGGGTGAAGTCGGCGGCAGTGAGGGGGCGGGCAATAAAATAGCCCTGGGCAATATCACAGCCGTAGTCTGCCAGCAGATCATAGGCCGTTTTCGTTTCTACGCCTTCGGCGACCACCTGCATGCCGAGGTTGTGGGCCATGTCCACCGCCGCCTTGACGATATGGGATGAGGCCGAGGTTTTAGACAGGGACTTTATGAGCGACTGGTCAACCTTGATTATGGAGACCGGCAGCGCATCCAGGTATTGCAGGGACGAATAGCCTGTGCCGAAATCATCAATGGACAGGGTGATGTTGGCGTTGGACAGGCGTGTCAGTTCGCGAACGGTGTGATCAATATCGAGCATGAAGGCCCCTTCGGTGATTTCGAGTTCCAGCAGGGCGCCGTCGACCTGATGCTTTTCCAGCAGTGCCAGCACGGTATCGACAAAATTGGGATCCAGCAGGTTGCGGGTGGATATGTTCACCGCCACGCTTAGCTTCATGCCCTTGGCATGCCAGAGAGCAATCTGGGTCAGGGCGCTGTCGATGGCCCAGGCAGTCAGCTGGTCTATCAAGGTGCTGTGTTCGGCGCGGGGAATGAATCGACCCGGCGGGATGAAGCCGCGTTCGGGGTGCTGCCATCGCATCAGTGCTTCCGCGCCGAGGATAGCATTGCTCAGCAGGCAGATTTTTGGCTGGTAGTGCAGCATCAGCTGGTTGGAGGTCAGGGCTGTCTTCAGTTCAGCCAGCAGCTCGAGGGTGTCCTGATTGTCGGCGGCATCCAGCTCGGGGGTAAAGCGAACCCAGCGCTGGGATCGTTCGGAGGCGCGGCGCAGTGCTATTTCGGCCTGCCGCAGGCAGGTTTCGGGCTTATCATCCCGGTTTGCAAGCGGAGTATAGCCTGTACTGATATCACCATGAATGGACAGTGTGTCAAAACGAAACGGCAGGCTGAACGTGTCGCTCAACTGGGTCAGACGCTTTTCAATGCCACGCTCCGATATTGCGGTCAGGGTGATCGCCAGCTGATGGGCATTGATCCGGTAGGGCTCAATATCGCTATTTTCCAGGCTCTTCAGGCGCCTGGACAGTTGCCGGATGATTTCATCGCTGACGCCCGGGCCGTATGCGGATTCCATTTCCTGCATGTTTTCCACGGAGATCACTGCCAGGTAGCCGCGTTTGATGTGCTGCTCGCTATATCTCGTAGCGTTAAGGCGGGCGATCAGTGCCGGGCGGTTGGCCAGTTCACTGGAGCTGTCGTGGTGCATGAGCCACTGGATGTGGTTCAGATAGCGCTGCACGCAGTCTCTTGCGGTGCCGCAGAACACGCCTGCAAGGATAAAAAAGCCACTGCGGTACAGCCAGTTGAGGGTTTTCTGTGCCTCGCCAGTGCTGACATCAATGGGCATCAGTGGTCCCAGCACCAGCCCGGCCAGGGCGCCTGTGATGGCGCCGCCAGGTATGCCATAAATGAAGCCACCCAGCACGATCACCAGATACATGGAGTGTGCGTAGACATATTTGATACCGCCGGTCAGGTAGACGAGGCCGCAGACGGCAGCGATGAGCAGTAGCAGGAGCGGGGCGGCCGCGAGACGGATCTGTTTATGGTGTTGCTGTATCCAGCTGAGCAGCCTGGGGGGCGCCGGACCCTCGCCGCTGCCGCCCACATTGTCGTGGCGTGAAAGTGCAGTCGGGGGATTGCTGAACACGCGGGTTCTGGCGTTCATAACTTCCTGTTATTGCGCTGGGCGCAGTGACAATCTGAGTGGATTCCATGTTGAGTCAGAGTGCGAGCATTAAGTGTAGTCGACTTGATCGTTCGACGCTGAATGCCTGGTCAGTGGTGACCCGTATCAGAGGGCTTGTCAGTCATCGTCCTTGTCGGGCTGCCGTTCATAGTAGCTGTCTTCATAGTAGCGGCCGCGAATGTCCAGGCGGCGCTCAACCCAGCGGTTGTAGAGTTTCCAGATAAAGAAGCCCGGTATCATGACTGTTGCAATGCCGAGCATCAGGCCGGCGCCTGCATGGGAGGGGGGCACGAGATTAACGATCCAGTCGAGGATGCCCAGTTGCTTGAACAGCAGGTACCAGAGACCGAGAAACAACAGGCCTGCGGCGGTGGCGATATGGTGTAGCAGTTTGGTTCTGGATTGGGTCATGGATAGCCTGATGGATAGTATTAATGCTGGTAACGGTGAATACGCAGACTGGGAATAAAGGGTTCGGGATCGATACGCGCGTCCGAGCGTTCAGCGCGCTGGCGACCGGCCGGCGGTTCCAGCTCGGGTCTGTTGTGTTCCGGCAGGGGGCTATCCTCTGCCAATGGAAACAGCAACGGCAGCGGACAGTTGCGTGCCTGGCGTATCCAGCCCTGGTCCTGTTTCCAGGCGATGTTGGCGCGCATCACCGGAACCTGGGTCTGCAGCTGGGCAAGCGGGGTTTCTGCGCTCAGGGGCGACAGGCGCGCAAGTTGTATCTGCACATGGGGCTGGCTTTGGTCGAGCTTCAGCAGCAGCTGCATGGCGTCTTCTGCTGTCAGGCGGCGTATGCTGCGCCCACTGGTGTACCAGTTGAAGCCGATGCGGCTAGGCGTGCTTTCCAGTATGGGTACCTGGCGGTAACACTGCTTGAGGTGGATGCGGCCGAGCCCCTGGTTGTTGAGCAGCTCGCCCAGCAGTGCACTGCGATGAGCCAGTTGCGTGGGCAGTTCGCGCAGGTGCTGAGCGTTGAGACGGCTGGCGGCCTGCTGAAAGGCGGCTTTATGCTGGTTAAGTGTGTGGGCGCTGGCCAGTACTGTCTCATCTGCACCAATCAGTCCGTGGCGACTGCGGGTGCAGCGCCCATCCTGACCATCTCTGTACCAGATATCCGCGATCAGGCTGCAGGCAAAATCCCGTTCGCTGATGCTGCTTTCACTGTCGCGGCGCGGAATCCACAGGGCCCGGTTGCTCTGACGCAGCAAGGTGCAGAACTGTGCCAGGCTGCGGTTCAGGTTATCGAATGCCTCCAGCAGTTCGCTCGCCAGGGGCTGTCCTGAAGGTGCGTGTGAATCAGGCATTGGCGTTGAGCTGGCGTTCCCGTGCCTGGGCTTCAAGAACAAAGCGCGCCAGGAGGGTGCGACAGCTTTCGGGCATGTTGAAAAATTCAATGCCGATCTTGTGGCCCCCGTCAACGGCTTCACTGCGCTGTACAATGGCGTACAGCAGCAGACCAAGCAGGGTTTCGGGGAAAATCAGCTTCAGGGCCAGGTACTGTCCCTGTGGCAGGGCGTCATTGCAGTCGAAAGACAGACCGCCTTCGCTGAGGCTGATGTTGCGCATGCGCAGCGCGCCGGAATCCTGCATTTCCTCCGACACCAGGCTGCGGGCTATACGGTTGATCTTGTTGTCCAGCAGCTTCAGATAGGCTGAAACTTCGGGTTGATTTTCACTGATCTTGCGCAGCAGGTGCCCGGTATCGGTATCCATGGCCCGCAGTTCGCTAAGCAGGAGAAAGTGGCGGGAAACGTCGAATTGGTAGGGGCGATTGCTGGTCATGACATCGGCTTCGGGTACCAGCTTGTATTCAATGGCGACCTGGTGCTCGATGCGGTAGAACTGGCGCCGATCCTGCTCCATTGACGTCTCTCCTGAGGTTCTTTTTCTGATAACGAGAATAACAACATTACGCTGATTTTGTTAGAGTAAATCCCCTCGCTGTGGTTTAATCCCGCGCATGTTCAGACCATTCTCTCTTTACGTTGGCCTGCGTTATACCGGCGCCAAACGTAGCAATCATTTTATTTCCTTTATCTCCCTGGTATCGATGCTTGGGCTGATGCTGGGTGTCGCCGCGCTGATAGTGGTGCTGTCCGTAATGAACGGATTTGACCGGGAGCTCAAGCAGCGCATTCTGGGGATGGTGCCCCATGCCACCATTGGCGGCTACGGCGAGCCGCTGCAGTCCTGGCGTCTTCTCGCCAACGAGATTGCGCGCCAGCCCGGTGTACTTGGTACTGCGCCTTATATTCAGGCGCAGGGCATGCTCACCCAGGGCGGCAGTGTGCACGGTGTTCAGGTGACGGGGATCGACCCGGACCGTGAAAATCAGGTGTCCATCATTGGCGACCACATGCGCGAGGGTAGCCTTGCTGCACTTGGCAATGAGCGCTTTGGTATTGTGCTGGGTGCCTTGCTGGCACGCTCTCTGGGTGTGGGCAGCGGCGATAAGGTGACGCTGGTGCTGCCGGAGGCTTCGGTCAGCGTGGCCGGTGTGGTGCCGCGGATGAAGCGCTTTACCGTCGTCGGCGTGTTCGAGGTGGGGGCTGAACTGGATGCAAACCTGGCCTATATCAGCCTGGAGGATGCTGCCGTTATTACGCGCAAGGGCGATGGCGTTGATGGCATACGGCTGCGGTTTGACGATCTGTTCGATGCACCGGTCGCGGTGCGCCAGATTGCATCGGGCCTGAACGGTCCCTATCTGGTCAGTGACTGGACGCGCTCCCATGGCAATCTCTTCCAGGCGATTCAGATGGAAAAGCGCATGATCGGCCTCCTGTTGTTCCTTATCGTGTTTGTGGCTGCCTTTAATATTGTGTCGACCCTGGTCATGGTGGTTACGGACAAAAAGGCGGATATCGCCATATTGCGCACGCTGGGGGCAAGCTCCGGGCGCATCATGCGCATCTTCATGGTGCAGGGCTGCCTTATCGGTACGATTGGCACCTTGCTGGGTACGGGTCTTGGCGTCCTGCTGGCGCTGACCGTAACGGACCTGGTGGCCTGGATGGAGCGCGCGCTGGGCATTCAGTTTCTCTCCGCCGATGTGTACTTCATCAGCTATCTGCCTTCGCAGCTGCAATGGCATGATGTCGGCCTGATTTGCAGCGCCGCCCTGACCATCGGTTTTCTTGCGACGCTGTATCCGGCCTGGCGCGCGTCCCGGACCGAACCTGCGGAGGCATTGCGCTATGAGTAACTGGGTGATGAATGCGCAAGGCATCGCCAAGGCGTACAGCGAGGGCAGCACGACGCTGCAGGTGCTCGATAACGTGCACCTGCAGATTCAGCGCGGAGAGCGGGTGGCGATCATCGGCAGCTCTGGTTCGGGCAAGAGTACCCTGATGAATATACTGGGCGGTCTTGATCGTCCGAGCAATGGCAGTGTCGAGGTTGGTGGCGAAGATCTATTTGCCGTGACGGAGCGTCAGCGTTGCGATATTCGTAACCGGGTGCTGGGTTTCGTGTACCAGTTTCACCACTTGCTGCCGGAGTTCAATGCGCTGGAAAATACCGCCATGCCGCTGCTCATTCGCGGCACGCCGGTACGCGACGCGGCTGCAGCGGCAGAAAAGGTGTTGCAGGCGGTGGGTTTGGGCAAGCGTCTGCAGCATCGGCCGGCCCAGCTCAGCGGGGGAGAGCGTCAGCGTGTGGCCATTGCCAGGGCGCTGGTAACCGAGCCCGCCTGCGTACTGATGGATGAGCCGACCGGTAACCTGGATCGCAACACGGCCGCCGAAGTGCAGGCCCTGATGGATGATCTGAATCGGCGCACCGGCGTGTCCTTTATCGTTGTGACCCATGACCTGGAGCTTGCTTCTCGCATGGATCGCAAGCTTGAATTGCGTGATGGCAGCCTGTTCCCTGCCTGATTGACAATCCCTTCTCGTTCGTCGGGCTGCCGCGTTGATGCGCGGCGCCGGCCATAAAAAACGACAGCCTGTGCTGTCGTTTTTTTATGCCTGGGCATTCCACCGTGTGGGGTGCTTTTCTGTGCCGGCAGAACGTCGGTTTACTTGCGGTTTTTGCGCGCCTGGCGGCGCTTTTTCCAGCTGCTGTTCACGTGGTAAATCCAGAACAGCTGCACCGCCGCATAGCCCAGCAGCGAAAACACGACCCCGCAGATCACGGAACCCAGCAGCAGGGGCCACCAGACGGCCGATATCTCGGCGCCCAGGGTCTGCAGGGAAAATTCGAATGCGACATGCTTTACTGGCGCGCCCAAAATCTGCGAGCCGATCAGGTAAGTGAAGTAGAACACCGGCGGCATAGTCAGCGGGTTGGTAAGCCAGACGAGGCCAACGGATATTGGCAGGTTTGAACGGGCGACAACCGCGATGATGGCGGCGGCAAGCATTTGCAGCGGAATCGGCATGAAGGCGCAGAAGATGCCCACCATGGCTGCCCGGGAGACGGACTTGCGGGTCAGGTGGAACAGGTTTGGGTCGTGAATATGATCACCCAGCCAGCTCAGGGACCGGTGAGTGCGAAACCGGTGCTCATTGGGCATGTACTTCTTGATCAGCTTGCGAGGCATAGGTGTCGCACTTTGATTGCAGTCTCTGAGGGCATCTATTATGCATTCAGGTCTTACGTAAGCCAACCCGACAGGATCAAGGATGATCTACTACGTTGCGGGAATTGTACTGGCGTCACTGTTGCCGCAGCTGCCCGCCGGTTATCTGCTGGTGGCTTTTTGTCCGCTGCTGGTGTGCAGCCGCTGGCGCCGGCAGGCGGTGCCGCTGTGGCTGGGATTTCTGTTGGCCGTTACGTACGGCAACTGGCAGCTGTGGCACCGGCTGGATGTACGCCAGGCGGGCACAGAGCAGCGCCTGGCGGGTGAGGTTGTCGGCTTGCCCGAGGTGTCAGGTGAGGTGCAGCGGTTCGAACTGCGGGTCATGTCGCAGCAGCAAAGCAGGCTGCGTCGAGTACGCCTGAGTGCGTACGGCACGATGCCGCTGTTGATACCGGGTGATCGGGTCTCGCTCAGTGTACGGCTCAAACCGCCGCACAGTCTCTGGAATCCCGCTGGCTTTGACTATGAGCTCTGGGCGCTGATGCGGGATATGGATGCGGTGGGCTATGTGCGTCAATTCCACGCCCTGCAGTCGCGGCACTGGACGCTTGATCGAGTGCGGGCGGCGCTGGGGGCGCAGTTGTCCGTCAGCCTGGCGGACCCTTCCGTCGCGGCATTGGCGCGGGCCTTTCTGATTGGTGATGGATCCATGCTGTCGGCTGCGCACTGGGAGCGGTTGCGTCGCACCGGCACCGTGCACCTGGTGGTTGTCAGCGGTCTGCATATCGGCATCGTGGTGGCGCTGGGCTGGCTGCTCGGGCGCGGCCTGCTCTGGCTCTGTCCGGCAGGCTATGTGAGTGTGCAGGCATTGCGCCTGCTTCCGGTATTGCTGGCGCTGCTGCTCAGTGGGGCCTATGTCTTGCTGGCAGGTGCGGGTATTGCCACGCTACGGGCGTGGATCATGGCCGCAGCACTGCTGCTGTCGACCTTCTATCTGCTGCAGCTGAGCTTGTGGCAGCGCTGGTGGCTGGCACTTGCGGTGGTGCTCAGCCTGCAACCTTTGGCAGTGCATGCGCCGGGGCTCTGGTTGTCGTTCGGTGCCGTGGCGATGCTGCTGATGCTGGCATCGGTACGTGGGCGTCAGTCGCTGTGGCAGCGTCTGCTCGGTGCGCAGCTGGCGATCTTTTGCATGATGACGCCGTTTTTGCTGGGTTGGTTTGGTCAGGTCTCGCTGGTGGCGCCGCTGGTTAATCTGCTTGCCATTCCGTTGCTGCCGGTGCTGGTGGTAGGCCTGGTGCCGGTATTGTTTGGGTTCTGGTGCGGTATTGCGCAGCCGGCGGATCTTTATGCCACGGTGCTGGGGTGGTTGTGGCAGGGGCTGGGCGCGGTGGAACAGGCGGTACTGGCGCAGAACATGGCGGTCGGCGGGCCTTTGCCCGTACCCCATGCGGTGTTGTTGGTACCGGCATTGCTGGCGTCACTGGCGGTCGTGTTGCCATTGGGATGGCGGGTGCGCGTGCTGGCCGGCATGATATGGTTCCTGGCGTTGTTTGGCAGTGCGCCTGTGTCGTCCCCGCCGGGGTTTCGCGCCTGGGTGTTTGATGTCGGGCAGGGTCTGGCGGTCTGGGTGCAGGCGGGGGAGCATCGTTTGCTGTATGACACAGGCCCCGGTTACCGCAGTGGTGGAGCCGCGTTTGAACGCACTGTTCTGCCCTATCTGCAAGGTCGTGGCGAGGTGGCGCTGGATCGCTTTGTTGTCAGTCATGCCGACAACGATCACGCAGGCGGGCGCGAGCAGGTGTTACGGGAGCTATCGGTTTGGCGGCAGGAGTCCGGCAGCCTGAGGCTGCAGCGCGAGGAGGGCTATCATGCCTGTCGGGCAGGGCAGCACTGGCGCTGGGCGGGTGTGGAGTTTAGTTACCTGCATGGCAGTGCAGGGGCGAGCGAGAATGACCAGTCCTGTGTGTTGCTGATTGAAACGCTCGGTTGCCGTTTATTGCTGACGGGCGATATCGAGGCCGATGTGGAACAGAAGCTGGTCAAGGGTGGGTCCCTGATGCCGGTGACCTGGCTGGTGGCATCCCATCACGGCAGCCGCAGCTCCTCGACCGAGGCCTTTCTCGCGGCTCTGCAACCTCGCTACGCATTGTTCAGTGCGGGCTTTTTGAACCAGTACGGGCATCCGGCTCCCGAGGTGAAGGCCCGTTTCGAAAAGCGTGGCGCCGAGTTGTTCAATACGGCGGATGCCGGGGCGCTGGAGCTTACTGCTCTGGCGCAGGGGGAGTGTCGAATCCGGTCCTGGCGTGGGGTGAAAAAGCGTTATTGGTCAGCGGGTTAATGACCTACTTTTGGCAGGGGAGCTATGTTAGAGTAGCCAGCATTCGAGCGGAGGATGCAGGGTGTTTGAACTTCTGAAAGCCGGTGGCTGGTTGATGATTCCGATCGTGGCGTGTTCGGTGCTTTCGCTGGCGATCTGTCTTGAGCGCTTGTGGGTGCTGCGCACATCACGCATTGCACCGGGTGGCCTGCTGGCCGATATCTGGGGGCAGATTCAGGGCAAGACGCTGACGCCTGCGCAGATGCGCGAAATCAAGCAGCACAGCCCGCTTGGCCGCATCATGGTTGCCGGCCTGAACAACGCCAAGCACGGCCGTGAGGTGATGAAGGAAAGCATCCTTGAGGCCGCCAGCCAGGTGATTCATGAGCTGGAACGTTTTCTCAATCCTCTGGGTACCATTGCTGCGGTAACGCCGCTGCTGGGGCTGCTGGGCACCGTCATCGGCATGATCAAGGTGTTTACCGAAATCATGGTGCAGGGGACGGGGAATGCCTCGGTGCTGGCAGGCGGTATCTCCGAAGCCCTGATTACCACGGCGGCCGGTCTCTCGGTGGCAATTCCGACATTGATCTTCCACCGTTTCTTTCAGCGCAAGGTCGACTCCCTGGTCAATGAAATGGAGCAGGAGGCTGTAAAACTGGTGGAAGTGGTGCATGGCGAGCGTGAAATTGATCATGTCTAGCAGCCTGTCGGACCTGACGCTGATCTACTGCGGAAAAGCCCGACAGGCTGCTAATGCGCCCGTGCTGTTTTCAGGACCGGAGATGTTCGCGTGAAGTTCCAGCGCCGCAGTCAGGAAGAAGTCAGTGTCAACCTGACACCGCTGATTGATGTGGTGTTTCTGCTGCTGATTTTCTTCATGGTGTCGACGACCTTTACCCGCGAAACCCATCTTCAGGTTGACCTGCCGGAGGCCAGTGGCGAGCCCGGTGAGGCACCTGCGCAATTGCTGGAAGTTCTGATCGATGCGCAGGGGCGCTATAGCGTTAATGGTCAGCCGCTGGTCAATTCCAAGCCCGATACGCTGCGCCAGGCGCTGCGCCAGAGTGCAGGCGATGAGCGTGACCGTCCTTTGCTGATTACCGCTGATGGCACAACGCCGCACCAGGCCGTGGTGACCGTCATGGATGTCGCCGGTCAGCTGGGTTTCGTGCAGCTAAGCATTACGACCCGCGAACCGGGCTCGCCCTGACATCATGAGCGCCTGGGTGAGGGGCTGGTATCAGGGAAGTCGCTGGCTGTGTTTGTTGCGCCCGCTGGCGTGGCTGTTTCGACATCTGGTGCTGCGCCGCCGTCATTCGTATCTATCCCATCCTGAACGCATCTGGCAGCCGCCAGTGCCGCTTATTATTGTCGGTAATATTTCCGTGGGCGGCACTGGTAAGACGCCGCTGGTTCTGGCGTTGCTGGAGTGGGCGCGCGCCGCGGGTTACACGCCGGGTGTTGTCAGCCGGGGTTATGGCGCCCGGGCCTCACATTATCCCTGCATGGTGAAGGCGGGTGCCGATGCCGCCGAGGTGGGGGACGAGCCGCTGCTGATCGTTGAGCGCAGTGGGTGTGCGCTGGTGATTGACCCGGATCGGGTGGCAGCGGCGCAGTACCTGCTGCAAGAGACCGACTGCAACCTGATTATCAGCGACGATGGTCTGCAGCATTACCGTCTGGGGAGAAGTGTCGAAATTCTGGTGCTGGACAGCGAACGGGGCCTGGGTAACGGGCGCTGTCTGCCGGAAGGGCCGTTGCGCGAGCCGCCTGAGCGCATGGCGTCGGTCGATCTCATTGTGGTCAACGGTGAGGGGCCTTTTCGTCCGGCCGGTTCGCATGTCATGCGACTGGTGCCCGGTGCGCTCTGTTCCCTCGATAGCGCACATACGCGCCTTCCGGCGGCGAGCTGGCGTGGCTCCAGGCGTGTGCATGCGCTGGCCGGCATCGGCAATCCGCAGCGCTTCTTTGACAGTCTGCGCCGACTGGGATTTGATCCCATTCCCCACAGTTTTGCCGATCATCACGCGTTCAGCGCCGAGGATCTGGCGTTTGGTGATGAGCTGGCGTTGATCATGACCGAAAAGGATGCGGTGAAGTGCCGCCATCTGGCGCCGGCCAACAGCTGGTACCTGCCGGTGGAGGCGCAGCTGGACGCAGCATTTGAATCTGCGCTGGCGACGCAGTTAAATAGGCAAGGTGCGCCAGGGCCGCAGGTTGCGGCGTCTGATGCGACCTCAAGTGAGAGACAATGATGGATAAGAAACTGCTCGATATTCTGGTATGTCCGGTATCCAAGGCGTCGCTGCATTATCACAGGGAAACCGACGAGCTGTTCTGCAGTGCCAGTGGCCTGGCATACCCGATTCGCGATGGTATTCCGGTGATGTTGGAAACCGAAGCCCGCAAGTTGACCGACGAGGAACGTGAAGCGCTCAAGAAACAGGTGCGTCCATGAGTTTCACTGTGATCATCCCGGCGCGTTTCGGCTCCACGCGTTTTCCGGGCAAGCCGCTGGCCGATATCGCCGGCAAACCGATGATTCAGCATGTGTACGAGCGCGCCTGCCTGAGTGATGCGACACGGGTGCTGGTGGCCACTGATGATGTGCGCATTGCTGATGTGGCCCGAGGTTTCGGTGCCGAGGTGTGCATGACATCGCCGGACCACCCCTCCGGTACCGACCGTCTGCAGGAAGTGGTGGCCAGTTTGGGATTGGCTGACGACGAGATCGTCGTCAATGTGCAGGGTGATGAGCCGCTTATCCCACCGGTGATCATTAACCAGGTGGCGTCCAATCTGGCAGCCAACCCCCAGGCGGGTATCGCAACCCTGTCAGAGCCGGTGGAAGACATCACGGGTCTGATGAACCCCAATGTGGTGAAGGTGGTGACAGACCGTTTTGGCATGGCGCTTTACTTCAGCCGTGCCACCATTCCCTGGCCGCGCGACGCCTTTGCCGCCGCTGGTGGGCGTGAGCAGATGCCGGCCGGGTTTGAGTGGCAGCGCCATATTGGCATTTACGGTTACCGGGTGCAGTTGCTGAACGACTTTGTGCAGTGGCCTCCCGCCGCGGTTGAAAACACCGAATGCCTTGAGCAGTTACGTGCGCTCTGGAATGGTGCCCGCATTCATGTAGCGGTCGCGGCCGAGTTGCCGCCGCCGGGTGTCGATACGCCGCAAGACCTAGAGCGCCTGCGGACCTTGCTCGGGGCCTGATTCGCCTGGGTTGTCGAAGCTAACCCCCTCTGAGGGCGTGTCGGTTGTAATAGCGGCGCCTTCATCAGGGAGAGCAGCAGGGCGGCCGGGGTTACCCAGATCATGGTCTGGAAGTCCTGCAGGTAGGCCAGTATCTGGGCTTCGCGTGTTACGGTGGCGTTCAGGGCGCTGAGTCCTGTCGGGGTCTCGAGGCTCCAGTTGCCGGTGTCGATGGCCTGCTGCAATGGCAGGCTGAAGTTTGTGATATAGGATGCGAAGGCCGCGTGATTGGTCTGGGTGTTGTGGGCCAGCAGGGTGACCATCCAGGCGATGCCGATGCTGCTGCCGATGTTGCGCATCCGGCTGAACAGTGCAGTGCCCTCATTGCGAAATGCTGGCGCCAGGGTTGCGAATGCCGGGGTGCTTAGCGGGACAAACACAAAGCCCAGTCCCAGTCCCTGGCTGATGTTCGGCGTAAAGAACGTCATTTCCCGCAGCGAATAGCTGATCAGTACCAGTCCCAGTGCAATTTTGTAGCGATTGTCCGTGCCCCGAAGGCGCCCGGCTATCAGCATGGCAAGCATGGTGCCGATGCCTCGTGGTGCCAGCAGCAGTCCGGTGGTCACGACCGGGTAGCCCGTCAGGTGCTGCAGAAAGGGCGGCAGCAGTGCCATGGTCGCCAGCAGGATAATGCCGACGGCGAAGAACATTATCAGGCCGGCGCTGGAACTGCGATCGCGAAAAATGCCGGGGCTGATGAAGGCGTGTGCCGCAGTACAGCTGAGGAACACTAACAGGTAGCTGCACAGCGCTGCCAGCGAGAGCTCAAGCATGATTTCGGGCGAGTTAAGCCAGCCAAGCAGTTCACCGCGGTCGAGGGCCATCTGCAGCGCGGCGATGGTGAGACCGAGAAAGGCAAATCCCAGTAGATCAAAGTGACGCTTGCGATCGACCGGGGATTCGTCGAGAAACAGAGCAGGCCCAGCCAGGCCAGAATGCCAAAGGGCAGGTTGATATAGAATACCCAGCGCCAGCTGTAGTATTCGGTGAGGTAGCCACCGAGGGTGGGCCCCAGTATGGGGGCCCACCATCACGCCGACACCCCACATGGCCATGGCTGAGCCATGCTTTTCCGGGCGCCTGGCTGCCGGAAAGGTTGCTGCGTACTCGGGCCAGGGATGGCGCCAGTTCATCCCGCTGGGGGGTATCCAGGCCGTCCATCATCTGCTCGTAAATGACCGCGCCAATCTGGCGAATTTTCTGCAGTGGGTCTTGTGCGGTCGGGGTTGTGTGCAGTCGGTAGGCGCGCCTGGGTAATGGGCTGGATCTCCATCAGCTCGGCCAGCTCGACCTGGCGCAATCCCGGATAGCGACTGATGTAGACCAGTGTCCGGGCCTGGGCGCAGGTCGGCTCGCTGTGGTCGAGCTGTTGCTGGAAGCGCTGGCGCATCAGTCGGCCAATGTCGGCGAACAGGAAGTTCGGGTTGGTGTCGTAATTCATGGTAAGCACTGCATAGAGTAAGCAATGCTTGTTATATGTGTGAGTCGCTAATGTGCAAGGGGTGCTCCGGTTCGAGTCCCGGCTTGACGCCGGTGACAGCCTGGCTGCGTCCCGGTGGCGGTGAAAGGCCGTCGTTATGCTGGCGCCTGGGGGGCTCAGCCGGTAGCATAGGCGCCTGTTATATTCAGTCGTAATCAGGGCAGTAATGAGCTATCAGGTGCTGGCGCGCAAATGGCGTCCGAAGCGTTTTCAGGAAATGGTGGGTCAGGAGCATGTGCTGAAGGCGCTGGTTAATGCGCTGGACGATGATCGCCTGCATCATGCCTACCTTTTTACCGGCACGCGGGGTGTGGGCAAGACGTCAATCGCACGTCTGTTCGCCAAGTCGCTGAACTGCGAGGTTGGCGTATCGTCGGATCCGTGCGGCCAGTGCAGTGCCTGTCGGGAGATTGCCGAAGGGCGCTTCGTCGACCTGATCGAAGTCGATGCGGCGTCGCGCACCAAGGTGGAAGACACTCGCGAACTGCTGGAAAACGTGCAGTATGCGCCGACCCATGGGCGTTACAAGGTGTACCTCATCGATGAGGTGCACATGCTGTCGACCCACTCGTTTAACGCCTTGCTCAAGACGCTGGAAGAGCCGCCGCCCCATGTGAAGTTTCTGCTGGCGACGACCGATCCGCAGAAGCTGCCCGTTACCATTCTGTCGCGCTGTCTGCAGTTCAACCTCAAGAACCTGATTCCCGAGCGGATCGTGGAGCACCTGCGTTTCGTCCTCGGGGAGGAGCATATTCCCTTTGAGGAGGCGGCGCTCTGGTTGCTGGCACGCTCCGCCGATGGTTCCATGCGTGATGGCATGAGCCTGACGGATCAGGCCATCGCCTTTGGGGCTGGCCAGATTACGACGCTGGACGTCCAGACCATGCTGGGGAGCATAGATCAGCTGCTGGTGAGTCGGCTGGTCGAGTGCCTGGCAGCCCGGGATGCGAAAGCATTGCTGGCGGCGGTGGCCGATCTGGCGCAGTTCTCGCCCGATTATGCCAGCGTGCTGGGAGACATGATCAGCCTGTTGCACCGCGTCGCCATTGCCCAGGTACTGCCCGATGCGGCTGATAACAGTCTGGGTGACCGGGAACAAATCCTGGCGCTGGCCGGGCGGCTGACGGCCGAGGATGTACAGCTTTACTATCAGATCGCGCTGCTCGGGCGGCGTGATTTGCCCTATGTGCCGGATGCCCGTGAAGGGCTGGAAATGGTGTTGTTGCGCATGCTGGCCTTCCGCCCGGCAGGCGCGCCGCCCGGCGGCAGTCCTGTGGCAGCTGCGGGCGCATCGGTTGCCCCGGTTGCTCGCCCGGCGGAGCACGCCGCGAAGCCCGATGATCAGCAGCCGAACGCTCGGACTGCAGACAGCCGGATGCCGGATAATACGGCTGCCTCCGTTGCAGATGTTGCTGTGCCTGCCGTACCCGTTAGGGAGCCTGGCCTGCAGGCAGCACCAGTAATTGATCCTGTGCGCCAGGAGTCACCCCCTAAGCGGGAGGGAGCGCTGGGCAAGGGGCTGGATAAAGCCGCGGAGAAGGCGCCGGAAATAGAACCGGTCATGGCGGCGCCGGTGCAAACCAATGCCGTGAAGGCGGCGCGTGACGAGCCCGCGATGCCCGCGGGGGCGATGCAGGATATGCCGCCTGAATATGACGAGTCCGATATTCCGGTTGGCTACGACCGGGATGGCGACGAGCGGTCTTTCGGTGGGGCGCCCGCGTTAAAAAAGTCTGAGCCCGAGGTGCGGCCTGGTGCTAAACCCGGGCCTGAACCCCGCTCGAGTGCCGGCTCTGTACCGGGCCGGGCAGAGCAGGCGGGTGTGGCCAGGGTTGGGCATGCTGTTGAACCGGTGCCAGCTCACGCGCCAGTGCAGGCGTCTGCGGCCTTGCAATCGAAGCCTGATATGGTGCGGGCCCCGGCTTCACCGGTCACGCAGCCTTCCCGGGTGCTGGCCAATCCTTCGGTCGGCGCGCAGCGAACTGAGACTCCGCTGGCGCTGGATGCGCTGCAGCCTGAGGGCTGGGTTGCGGTGTGCGCGGGGCTGGGGTTGGGTGGCATGACCGAGAGTCTGGCCGTCAATCTCTCGCTGGAGGTGGTGCAGGGGCAAAGGCTGCGGTTTCACTACACGGCGCAGCAGCAGGCGTTGTTGAATGAAGTTCAGCGCGAGCGCATCGGCAAGGCGCTGTGTGATTATTTTGCGGTGGCGCTTGAGGTAGAATTCGAGTGTGCGGACCAGCGTCGGGAGACGCCGCACCAGTTTGCCCAGCGACAGCGGGAGCTTCGCCAGGCCCGAGCGGTAGAGGCGATTGAGCAGGACCCGCTGGTACAGGACATTCTTAAACAGTTTGATGCTCATATTGATATTGATACCGTAGTACCGGTCGAACCAAGTTGAATTGCGGAGGCAAAATACAATGATGAAGAACATGGGTGGCCTGATGAAACAGGCTCAGAAAATGCAAGAAGACATGCAGCGCGTTCAGCAGGAAGTGGCGCGTGCAGAGGTGACCGGTGAGTCGGGCGCAGGCTTGGTTAAGATCGTGATGAACGGTCGTCACGACGTCAAGTCGGTTGCCCTGGATGACAGTCTGATGGAAGAGGACAAGGAAATCCTGGAAGACCTGATCGCTGCCGCAGTGAATGATGCCGTGCGCAAGGTCGAGACCAATACCAAGGAGCAGATGTCCAAAGTTACCGCCGGCATGCAGTTGCCGCCGGGCTTCCAGATGCCGTTCTGATTGCGATGTCCTTCAGTCCGCTGATACAGCAATTGATCAAGTCGCTGCGCTGTCTGCCGGGTGTCGGCCCGAAGTCTGCGCAACGCATGGCGCTTTACCTGCTTGAGCATGATCGCAGTGCTGCACTGGAGCTTGCCGGTGCGCTGCAGGAAGCCGTAGAGCGGGTCGGTGAGTGTCAGTCCTGCCGCACCCTGTCGGAAGAGTCGCCTTGTGGTATCTGTGCCTCCGGTAGTCGTGACCGCTCTCTGCTGTGTGTGCTGGAGTCGCCGGTTGACATGCTGGCCATCGAGCAGACGGGTGGGTTTGGAGGCTATTACTTCGTGCTCAAGGGTCATCTGTCTCCCATTGACGGTGTTGGTCCCGATGATTTGGGTATCGATGCGCTGGTTGAGCGGCTGCGCGGTGGCGAAGTTCAAGAGGTGATACTGGCCACGAATCCGACGGTGGAGGGTGAGGCGACGGCGCATTACATTGCCGAGCAGGTGCGCGAGTTGGGTATTCGGGTGAGTCGAATCGCGCACGGTGTACCTGTGGGCGGAGAGCTTGAGTTTATCGATGGTGGTACTCTGGCGCATGCGCTGGCGGGTCGACGTTCTCTGATTTGAGGTAGGCATGGGGCAGGACAATGGATATGACTGGCACCAGCTCGAGCGCTCCGCTCAGGAGCCTGTGTGGGTTGGCACGAATGAGTCGCTGGCGCAGCTGTGCGAACACTGGCGCACGCTGCCAATGGTCGCGCTGGACACTGAGTTTCAGCGGGTGGACACCTATTATCCGATTGCCGGGCTGATTCAGCTGGCGGACGATCGGGCCTGCTATCTGATCGATCCGCTGAGCATCACGGATTTTTCGCCGCTGCTGGCTCTCTTTGTTGAACCTTCGGTGCTGAAAGTGTTTCACGCCAGCAGCGAAGATCTGGAGTTGTTTCAGTACCTGTTTGGCGTGTTGCCCAGTCCGCTGTTCGATACCCAGGTTGCCGGTGCATTCGTTGGCTGGGGCTTTACCGTGGGTCTGCAGCGCATGCTGGAGAATGCCCTGGGTGTACAGATGGGCAAGGGTGAAACAACCTCTGACTGGCTGCAGCGCCCTCTGACGCAGCGTCAGGAACAGTATGCGGCACTCGATGTTGCCTATTTGCCGGCGATCTGTCGTATGCAAATGGATGAGCTTGAGCGTCGCGGAATGCTGCCCTGGTTGCAGGAGGAAATGCTGACGATGCTGTCCAATGTGCCGGATGGCGACGTAACCGGTGTTCACTATTATTTGCGCTTCAGCCAGATGGCAGCGCAGCCTCCCTACAAGGTGGCGGCCCTGCGTGATCTGACTGCCTGGCGCGAGCAGCAATGCCGCTCGCGCAATGTGCCTCGGAATCGGGTGCTGCGTAACCAGACGTTGCTGGATATTATCATGCGCTGGCCACGCACCGTGCTTGAGCTGTCCAGAGTGCCGGAGCTGAAACGTCGGATTCTGCGTGAAGATGGCGAAACCATTCTGGGCTTTTTGCGCGATGCCGCCAGTGCGCCTGATGCACAATCGGTGGAGCCGATTCCAAGGCCCTTGCACGTTATCTGGAACACGCGGCTCAAGCGCCTCAAGGCTTTGGGGCGCGAGCGGGCAGAAGCGCTGGATATAGCGCCTGAGTTGCTGCTGCGCCGCCGTGACCTGGAGGCGCTGATCCGTACCGGCGGTGACGACGGTCACTACGAGTTGCCACCGGGCTTGCAGGGGTGGCGTCAGAAAGTGATCGGCGACGAGCTGTTGGTGAAGTTGCGCCAGTTTGAACAGTAGCGAGAGTTAATATGAAGATTTGCAGTATTTATAGAAGTCCGCGTAAGGACGAGATGTACCTTTATGTTGAAAAACGCCAGCAGCTTGCGCGTGTGCCTGAGGCGCTGATTGCGATGTTTGGCACGCCGGTTCATCTGATGGATATGCCGATCAGGCCGGGCCGCAAGCTTGCGCGTATCGATATCGACAAGATGCTGGCTGGGCTGGCGGAAAACGGATATTACCTGCAGATGCCGCCTCCCAAGGAAGATTACATGCTTGATCTGTACCCGGATCGTCCTGAAACCGGGGTGCGTTAAGTGGCTCAGGAGGTATTCTGGCGCAGCAAGTCACTGGAGGACATGACGTCGGATGAGTGGGAGTCTTTGTGTGATGGTTGCGCATTGTGCTGTCTGCACAAGATTGAGGATGAGGACACTCACGAGGTGTTTTATACCTCTGTAGTGTGCCATTTGCTTGATCTCGAGACGCGCCGCTGCACTCAGTACGACAAGCGCTGCTCGCTCGTGCCGTCGTGCGTCAAGCTGCGTCCCGAAGATGTGAAGGAATTTCACTGGCTACCCAGAACCTGTGCCTATCGGCTGGTGCATGAAGGTAAGGATCTGCCGGAATGGCATCCACTGATCAGTGGGCGTGCCGAGTCGGTTGCCGAGGCGGATGCATCAGTGTTGAGCTGGTATGAGGTGAAGGATAACGAGATCAGCGAAGATGACTTTGTCGATTACGTCATTGAATAGTCGAGCGTGCGTGTAGCACTAACGCATTGAAAGTGAAAAGAGGGCGCTGCGGCGCTCTTTTTTGTGCCTGTATTTTGTCGCTATCGTTTGTAGCTGCAGGTGTTGGTTGGGCGAGCTGGCGACGTACCTGATTGCAGTGAGATATAAAAAAAGGAGCGCCGAAGCGCTCCTTTCTTATACCAGGCGATACGGGATCGCTTAGTTGTTTTTCAGCATCTGCTGCTTGATCAGCTCACCGATGGTGGTCGGACCGGCAACTTCAACTTCCTGGTTGCGCACGGCACTGATGGCTGCTTTTTCTTCAGCCTGGTCCTTGGCGCGGACGGAAAGGCTGATGGCGCGGTTGCGACGGTCAACGTTGGTGATCTTGGCTTCAACCTTGTCACCGACCTTCAGGACGGTGGTGGCGTCGTCAATGCGGTCAGCGCTCAGCTCGGACACTTTCAGGACCGCGTCGATGCCTTCAGCCAGCTCGATGACGGCAGCTTTGGCTTCAACAGACTTGACGGTACCGTTCACGATGGTGCCCTTGTCATGTGCTGCCACGTATTCGCTGAACGGATCGCTTTCCAGCTGCTTGATACCCAGCGAAATGCGTTCTTTTTCAGCGTCGATGGACAGGATGACAGCTTCAACCTCTTCGCCTTTCTTGAACTGGCGCAGGGCGGCTTCAGCATCAGCTTCCCAAGTGATATCGGACATGTGAACCAGGCCGTCGAGGTCGTTATCCAGACCTACGAAGATACCAAAGTCAGTGATGGTCTTGATGGTGCCAACCGCGCGGTCGCCAGCAGCGTGCTGCTCAGCGAAGGAAACCCACGGATTGCCGGTGCACTGCTTGATACCCAGGGAGATGCGGCGACGCTCTTCGTCGACATCCAGGATCATCACTTCGACTTCGTCGCCAATCTGCACGACTTTGGACGGGTGGATGTTCTTGTTGGTCCAGGACATTTCGGAAACGTGTACCAGGCCTTCAACACCGTCTTCGATAGAGGCAAAGCAGCCGTAATCGGTCAGGTTGGTGATGCGTGCAGGTACTTTGCTGCCGGCTGGGTAGCGGGACTTGATAGCTTCCCACGGATCTTCGCTCAGCTGTTTCAAGCCCAGGGAGATGCGGCCAGTTTCCTGGTCGAACTTGATGATCTTCACGGAGATCTCGTCGCCCGGGTTCAGCATTTCGCTCGGGTGAGAGATGCGCTTCCACGCCATGTCAGTGATGTGCAGCAGGCCATCAACGCCGCCCAGATCGATGAAGGCACCGTAGTTGGTCAGGTTCTTGACGTAACCCTTAACAACCTGGCCTTCTTGCAGTGCTGCCAGCAGCTCGTCGCGCTGAGCGCTGTTGGCTTCCTGCAGGACCGCACGACGCGAAACAACGATGTTGTTGCGCTTGGGGTCCAGCTTGATCAGTTTGAATTCAAGTTCCTTGCCTTCCAGGTGGTCAACATCGCGTACAGGACGCACGTCAACCAGGGAGCCCGGCAGGAAGCCCTGAATGTTGTTGATGCTGACGGTGAAGCCGCCCTTGACCTTGCCGCTGATGTAACCGGTAACGGTTTCTTCAGCTTCGAATTTGGTCTGCAGTACTTCCCAGGCTTCAGCGCGTTTGGCTTTTTCACGGGACAGGCGGGTTTCACCGAAACCGTCTTCTACCGCTTCCAGAGCGACCTTAACCGTGTCACCGATCTTGATTTCAAGTTCGTTGTTATCGTTAAGGAACTGTACGCGCGGGATAACGGCTTCGGATTTGAGACCTGCGTTAACGGTAACCCAGTCGCTGTCGATGTCGACAACTTCACCCATAACGAGGGTGCCCGGAGTCATATCTACGTTTTGCAGGGATTCTTCAAATAGTTCAGCAAAGCTTTCGCTCATGAATAGGTCCTATGGTAAGTCGGCGACCCGTTTGGAATAAGGGCGGCGCGAACTTTCTATACCGTCAGCTGTATAGGTCAGATTAAACATAAAGCGGCGGCGGTCGCCGTTGCTGACGGGCGACCCATTCACCGCAATAAGGGAGCCATATTGTACAGCTAATGTGCGCGTTAAGATAGCGCTCGGGGGTCTGTTGTCGTTATAATTGGTTTCAGTTACAAACCCCAGCAGAGTGATTACCAGGATTACATGACAAAAACCGATATAGAAGCTCAGATCGCAAAGTTGCAAGAGCTAGAAGCCAGCATTACCGAAAGCAAGCGTGAGCGCATTGAAGAACTCGCCACTGAGCGAGCCCGCAAGTCGGAAGAGTTTGCGGCTGAACTGCGTGAAAAAGCCCGCCTTAAGCAGGAGCGCGAGCAGCAGCGTCAGGAAGACCTCGCCCGTATTCAGGAAGAGCAGAAAGCCGAAGCTGCGCGCAAGCGTGAAGCAAAGGCCGCAGCCAAGCGTGAGCGTATTGAAGCACAGCGTGCTGAAGCCCGAGCTCGCCTGGCCAAGAAGAGCTGACTTAGAGCAGGGCGTCTAGTGAGGTGCGCAGCGCCAGCTGGCATGGCTTGATGACCGAGAGCAGGTCCTGGCGCAGTGCTGCCGAAAGTAGCGACGAATCATTCGTCCTGAGATACTGTGCCAGCATGTGCTCTTCCTGCGCATTGTTTGCGGCCACCTCAGCGGCGTCACCGGTACAGAAGGCGAAGCCCGGCAAATAGTCGTTCATGATGCGATCATGCTCAGCCTGATCCAGCATTAGCCTGTTTTGCTGCGCGTAGCGCCGGTATTCCTGTGCGGATGCTATCGCCATGATGTCGATCTGTGCGTCAGAGAAGCGGTCGGCTTCGGGCAGTCTCCTCAGGTAGGTCTTCAGTTCGCTTTCGACCTGGGATATTTTCTGGTCGAAGGTTTTCGGTGCGAAGTACTCGTTCAGCTGCCTGTATTCTTGCAGGGACTGGATTTGCGCTTGCGCAGCGTTCAGCTGTGTCTGCAGTTCCTGATTGGCATGCGCCAGTCGTTCCTTTTCTTCAGTCAGGTTGTAAATCAGCTGCTGTACGGGTGTCGGCGTCGAGCTTTGCATGCGTGCCTTGATTTGCTCGCTGCTCGGTGCCTGATGGGGCGTCGCGCTGTCTTCGCTGGCGGGATAGTAGCCCAGCTGCGCAAGCTCCTGCAGGGTGCTTGCGTGCTGTGCCTGAATGTTGCGATAGCTTAGGTAGCCGCCCGTCGCCAATGCAATAATCAGCACTGACGCGCCTGTCAGAAGCAGTGTCTGGCGGCTCGGTTTTACCATGCGTGTGCCTTATTCCTTGGCTGCAGTGTACCTGAACGTCAGGTCCACCATATCCAGCAAAATGCGACCGGTTTCTTCCAGTTGCGCGATGGATTCCGGGCTGATGGGGCGCCCCTGCTCATCCTTCTTCAAGTCGTCTTCCAGCTCTGATAACTCGGTCAGCGGTGGTAGTTGCTTGAGTGTGCGGCGGCGGTTCTGGGCATCGAGTTGCCACTGTTCTGCCGCATCGCGTTCCTTGCGCAGTGCCTCTTCGTTAAGCGGAATGACCTTGTCCCTGGCGACTTCTTCCAGGTGCTTGACCTGTTCCCGCATGAAAATGAAGTCCGGGTCGGTCTCGACCCGCTTCAGGTGGCGCTGGTTGAGTTCTTCAAGGAAATTGTCGACGCCAATGAACTTGCCATGACGTACTTCTCTGACCTGGTCCCAGGGCAGGGCGCCTTCCAGCGCGCTTTCGCCAATATCCATTTCGTTGTACATGCTGGGCAGCTTGATGTCCGGTACAACGCCCTTGTGCTGAGTGCTGTCGCCGGAGATGCGGTAGAACTTGGCGTGCGTCATCTTGAGTTGTCCATGGCGCAGGGCATGCAGCGACTGCACGGTACCCTTGCCAAACGTCGGGCTGCCGACGACTGCACCGCGGCGATAGTCCTGAATGGCGCCAGCAAATATTTCCGATGCGGAGGCGCTAAGGCGGTTAACCAGCACGGCCAGTGGGCCGTTGTAGGCGACATCGGCATCGTAGTCCCCCAGGATGTCGATACGACCGTTGGGGTCTCGAATCTGAACGGTAGGGCCGCGGCTGATAAAGAGGCCAACCAGTTCGTTGGCTTCGCGCAGCGAGCCGCCGCCATTGTCGCGCAGGTCAATCACCAGGCCCTGAATGCCTTCCTCGGTCAGTTCCTTGATCAGCTTTTCGACGTCCCGCGTTGTGCTCTTGTAGTTGGGGTCGCCGTTTTGCAAGGCGGCAAAATCGATATAGAAAGCCGGAATTTCGATCACGCCCAGGCGATAGTTCTGCCCTTGATAGTCGAGTTCAAGAATACGCTTCTGCGCTGCCTGCTCTTCCAGCTTCACCTTGCTGCGCACGATGCGTACTTCCTTACGCTTTTGGCGGTCGTTGCTGCCGGCGGGGTTTATTTGCAGGCGCACGACGGTGTCGGCCGGGCCTCGAATCTTGTCCACCACGTCATCCAGGCGCCAGCCGATGATATCGATCATTTCGCCTTCATCACCCTGAGCCACGGCAACAATCGTATCGGAGGCCTTTAGCTGGCCGGTCTTGTCGGCAGGGCCGGCCGGTACGAGGCGCACGATCTTGGTGAATTCGTCATCGCTCTGCAGTACGGCGCCAATACCTTCTAGGGAAAGGCTCATGTTGATCTGGAAGTTTTCCGAATTGCGCGGCGAGAAGTACTGGGTGTGCGGGTCGTATCCTTTGGATAAGGAATTAATGTAGGTTTGAAAAACGTCTTCGCTTTTCATCTGCTCGGCGCGGTGTAGCTGGTAGCGATAGCGCTTGAGCAGCGTTTCGGTCGTATCGGCGAGGCTCTTGTCGGCCAGCTTGAGGCTCAGTGCGGCATTTTTAAGGCGTTTGCGCCACAGTTCGTCCATCTCGGCCGGGGTCTGAATCCAGTCTGCGTCGGTGCGATCGATGTCGAGGGTTTCATCCAGGTCGAACTGAACGTCTTCCAGGCCGTCTTCGAGTTCGGCGATCATGAAGGTCAGCCGTTCATGCATGCGCTGCTGATAGCGATTGAAGATGCTATAGGCATCCTTGAGTTCACCGGCCTGAATACTGTCGTCCAGGGTGGTGCTCAAGGGCTGAAATTCCGCGATATCGCTGGCGTAAAAATAGCTCTTGCCGGGGTCAAGGTCTTCCAGGTACTGCTCCAGCAGCTGACCCGAAAAGCTGTCGTCTATGGTGACCTTGTTGTAGTGTTCGCGCGACAGTGAGTCCAGTATATCGAGCACGGTTTGGCGATGAATGGGCTCTGGAGCGAGAGCTTCCGGAGCGGTGGTGCTGGCGGTTGCACTTTGAAGCAGAAATGCCAGTGCCAGGGTTGGAAGCAAAAAGAGAGTTCGATTGAGCATATCGGTTCGGTGCGTCCCAGTAGGCCAGGTTGTTGAACCTTCAGACAGGCCAAACGCCTGGCAAGTTCAACCAGTACAGGCTACAGAGTGTAGTCATCGCGTGACCTAATGTAAAATCAAGCGTTTACGGCGTTAACAGGGTGAGTTTCGAATGCATAAAAGAGCAACAAGGTTGGCGCTGTGGGTCATGATTGGCACGGCGCTGGTAGGGTGTGGGGATGACTCGAAGGAGGAGGCTTTTCGTCAGCAGCTAGTCGACAAGGCGCGTAATGATGACAATCAGCGTGCCGGCCAGGCATTTCTGGCCAGTAACGCTCAAGTTGAAGGGGTCGTCACGTTACCCTCGGGGTTGCAGTACCGCGTGCTGGTGCCAGGTTCGGGCGCTAAGCCGGATGCTGGCAGTACGGTGCGTGTGCACTATGAAGGTAGGCTGGTCGATGGCACGGTGTTTGACAGCTCCTATGCAAGAGGCGAGCCTGCGCGTTTTCCACTGAATCGTGTTATTCCGGGCTGGAGCGAAGGGCTGCAACTGATGCGTGAAGGAGCGCAGTGGATGCTTTATCTGCCTTCTGAGCTTGCCTATGGCATGTCAAGCCCAACGCCGGACATTGCGCCAAATTCGGCCTTGATCTTTAAAGTTGAGCTGCTTGAAGTCGAGCCTGCACAGTAATAGCAGTAATGGAGGGTGGAAGGATGCAGCACTTTAACAGCGAACTGATGAGTTTTCTGGCGGCCGCGCGTACGCCGTATCATGCAGTGGCGCAAATGGTTAAACGGCTTGAATCAGCAGGTTTTGTGGGCTTGCTGGAGCGTGATGCCTGGTGTCTTGAGCCGGGTGGGCGCTATTTTACGACCCGCAATGGCTCATCGATTATTGCCTGGAGTATGCCCAAGGCGGGCAAGCTCGAAGAGTCTGGTCTGCGTATGGTCGGGGCTCATACGGACTCACCCTGCTTGAAAGTGAAGCCTGCGCCAGAGCTGCATCGCCAGGGTTACCTGCAACTGGGCGTAGAGGTGTATGGTGGTGCCTTGCTGAATCCCTGGTTTGATCGCGATCTGTCGATAGCGGGGAGGGTCAACTACCGTCGTACCGACGGGGCACTGGACCAGGCATTGCTGGATTTTGACCGGCCGGTGGCGGTGATTCCCAGCCTGGCCATCCATCTGGACAGGGAAGTGAATAACGCGCGCACCATCAATGCGCAGACTTATTTGCCCGTTGTGTTGGGGCAGATGGACGAAAAAGCGGATTTCAGGGCCTTGCTCAAGCGTGAGTTGCAGGCACAGGGTGTGCCTGGTATCGACCAGGTGCTGGATTATGACCTGTCGCTTTATGATACTCAGGCCCCAGCCTTGCTGGGGCTTGCGTCCGAGTTCTTGCTTTCCGCGCGCCTCGATAACCTGCTGAGTTGCTTTATTGGTCTGGATGCATTGCTGCAAAGCCATACGGCGCAGGGTGCCCTGCTGGTCTGCAACGATCACGAAGAGGTGGGCAGCATGAGTGCCGCCGGTGCGCAGGGGCCGATGCTGGCGCATGTGCTTGAGCGCCTTTTGCCGGAGCCCGAGGCGCGTCAGCGCATGCTGGCCCGCTCCATGATGATCTCCGCCGATAATGCCCACGGTGTGCATCCCAATTTTTCCGACCGTCATGACGACAATCATGGTCCCTTGCTTAATGCAGGCCCCGTGATCAAGGTGAATGCCAATCAGCGCTATGCCACCAGCAGTGAGACCAGCTCGATTTTTCGTGACCTGGCGGCTCGAGAAGAGGTGCCGGTGCAGTCTTTCGTGGTGCGTACCGACATGGCCTGTGGCAGCACTATTGGCCCGATCACGGCGGCTGAAATTGGCGTTCGGGTACTGGATGTCGGTGTGCCCCAGTTTGCGATGCACTCGATAAGAGAGATGGCGGGTGCGCATGATTCCTGGAATCTGTCCCGGGTGTTGCGGCGCTACTATGCTGCGCAGTCGCTGGGGGGGTAATTGTGACGTTCGAGCCTGTGTGCATTGTCAGGTTCTCGACCTGGCGGTGCTGCCGGCTTCTGACGGGTGTGTTGATGCTGCATTTAACGAGGGGATTATGGCTTGGCGCCATGACGGTCTACGTTGGGCGCGAAGTTGTGGATACGGGTAAAGCGAGGGTATTCAGGAAGGGCGCAGGAAGCTCAAGGAGTTGCGTTTTTATGCAGCAAAGCCCGACAGTTTAGCAGCCTGGCTTTGCTGTATGATCGCGGACATTCGAGGATCAACCGATCAGCGCTTCGAGATTCTGGGTACGCTTGAACTTGAACAGGTTAAAGAAAGCAACAAAAACACCCTTGATCTTCTGTTTGATTTCTTCGCGTCTCTGATTGGCACGTGTCGCTTCAAATTCGCGCGCCAGACGCATGAAGTATTCCTGCTCGGTTTCCCGACGGTTCTTGTTCTGATTTGCAGAAGTGAAGGGCGCGAAGTACAGATCAGATTGCATGATGTTTTCCCATCTAAAATATGCACGCTAACGGTGCTGAATTCGATTCTGCGCACTGTTGTGGCACGCATTGATTTATGCGTGCAGATTATCCACAGTCGGTTGCAGCCGCAAACGATGCTTTTTCAGTACATAGGTGAGAATTTCTATTCAATAGATATTACTCATCTTGATAAAACATGCTGTTTGAGGCTGCGTTGGTGGTTTCCATGTACTGGATTGATTGAATATTGTGCTGAGGGTATTTCATGGAATGGATATTAAATCTGACCGTGCTCGGTATTTTCATTCCCACGTTCTTCTTTGTATCAATTCCGCCCGGCATGTGCATGACACTGGCGCTGACCATGGGGATGAGCATTGGCTTGCGTCGTACCCTCTGGTTGATGTTGGGTGAGCTGATCGGTGTCGGATTGGTGGCGGGCGCATCGGGGCTAGGTGTGGCGGCAGTGCTGTTGCAATATCCGGCGTTGTTTGAGGTCTTGCGTTATGGTGGAGGCGCTTATCTGGCCTATGTCGGTGTGCAGTTGTGGTGAGCAAAAGGGCGGATGGCATTGTCGACGTCGGGGGGGCTCGTGATTTGGCGGCCTATGAATTGGCACTGCAGGGATTTGTCACGGCCATTTCCAACCCCAAGGGCTGGGCGTTCTTTATTGCGTTGCTGCGACCCTTTATCGATCCGGGTTACCGGATGATGCCGCAGCTGGGGGTGCTGCTGTCCATCATTTTGCTGATCGAGTTCTCCAGTCTGCTGATGTATGCCGCTGGAGGGAATGCGCTCAGCCGATCTTTGCAGCGCAGCTCATACATTCGTTTGATGAACCGGGGTCGTTATAAGCTTCATATAGGGTGCAACAGTACACTTGAGGCAGCAACGCTAACAAAGTAGCTGGGCGCATCAGGTGGTTATTGCCAATGGGCAATGAGTCCAGTTGGATTTGATGAGTGGCTGTTTTCTCTGGCGATCGCACATGCCTGTCATCCCTGAATGCAGAATCCTTCTGCCACATCGCTCTTTCATATCGTGTCCCAGCATCGTCTACCCGGGATTCACATAAATTGTTCACCGGCGTTCTGATAAGGCCCGCGCTGCGCCGGGACATCTCATACGATCGCTTACCGGCGGTAAGCATCCAGCCGGGAGTCGAATTCTCGTAATCCCAGTCGGAGCAGGTTATTGGATGGGCGGCAGGCGACCCCGTAGACCCACTGTCTGAGCATTTCCCGCAGGGACTGCTGCCTGGGGGCTATTTCGTTGCCGGTGTAGCAGTGATCATAGAATATGACCTGACTGAGTCCCTTGTCGGGATCGGTGGCCAGCCGCAGTCCGGCTTCACTGATCTGCATCTCCACCTGGCGTTCCTGGGCGGGTAATGGGGCTGGCTGGACCAGGGGCCAATCGAGCGACAGTGACTGGTGATAGAAGACCACCAGGGAGCGGGTGGACCAGAACGAACTGGCCGGGCCGCTGTAGGGGTCGAGCCATCTCAGGTCATCGTCAAAAACCCCCTGGGCCGGTCGCCCCAGGCGTACCCCTCCCTGCAGGATGAAGTAACGCCAGCAACTGTCCAGAGCGGTTAGCGCCATGCCGGAGGGGAACCCAAGGGGGTTGAGCTCAGCAGCCATCAACAGTGGAGCTGGAGTGGCCATGCGGTAACAGAGGCTGCGGCCGAAAAGGACGACCCCGCGATCGGTAAAGAGGTATTGGTACCAGGCCCCAAATTGCCGGACTGAGTCGTGTATGAAGTGCGGATCAAACCGGGGGTCGATCATGTCCAGCCAATAGAGGCTGTAATGGAAAGCCCAGGCATTGTACAGGTCGACCATACCGCCCTCGCCATCAACAAAGCAGCCGTTACCCCGGTAGAACGTTTTGATCCTCCGGTAGCGACTGGCACTGGTAAAACGGTGGCTGACGTCGAGTGCTGCGACGATCTTGTCCACCAGGATTACGAACAGGTGCCAATTGTTGTCGGTGGTCTGTTTGCCGATGACCTGTTTCAGCCAGGCCAGAACCCGTTGTCGTTGCGTATCGGCAAGTTGCTGCCACAGGCTGTCCCGTATCAGCCAGACGGCCAGGGCGATATCCCCTGCCTCGCAGATCAGTGTGGAGCGGTGGCCTATATCCCCCCAATAGCCGGAGTGATCCGGATCGGTGCCGTTGACCAGCGCCCGAAGAATCTGCGCGTCCATTGCCTCACGAAGGTTCGGATTGGCAAGGGGAGAGTTGCGGTAGGCGGCCCAGAGCGGCAGCAGACGGGACACTCCCTCGATACCGTCGTTGCGGGCCCCGTAGATGCTGCCGGCACCGGGGTAGTACGCCAGGGTGCTGGTATTGTGTAGATAATGCTGGTGGGCGTCCCAGAAGTAGTGAATCAGGGTTTCGAAGCGTTGACAGGGGTGGCCGGCCGGGCTGGCGAAGCAGGTTTTCAGCAGATCATCCTGACCAGGATAGGGGGATTTGCCGAACAGCTTTCGATGCCAGAGCTGCTTGTGCATGTGGGCGATCTTCGCCAGGTCGCGCCTGCGGATCATGCGGGAGAGCGATCCTGGTGAAGTTTCACCAGGCAGCGGATGATGAACTTGTAGCTGCTGAAGCTTAGAGGGGCCTTTCGTCGGGCGATATTGAAGGCTTTCAGCGCCCTGCGATACCACCCGGCCAGGAAAAGTTCATAGCCGTATTCGAACCAGACATTGTAAAACAGCCGGTTGAGCTTGCCCTGACTGATGGAGCGGCCATCACGGCTGCTTGCCCCGTGGGTGCGCAGGTTGTGCTCCATTATTTCGGCCCGGTAATTACGCAGGTGGGGCTTGTGAGAGATACTTTCCTCGTTCTTTCGGTAATAGGCGTAGTTGCTCTCCAGCTGGGCGATGCGGGTGTGGTGTGCCAGTTGCAGCCAGAAGTCGTAATCCTGCCCACGCCTGAAGTCGGGATTGAAGCGGACCTTTTCGAGCACCTCAACGCGAACGAGGGCGGCAATAATGTGGTACCAGGAGCACTCGAACAGGGTGTGGTAAACCCATCCGGACATCGCCTCGTCGATCACCGGCGCAGAAGTACTGTCCACAGGAACGGCTGATTTCAGTTTGAAGTGCTGGCCCACGTGTTGGAATCGGCCCGTTGCAACCCCGTACTCAGGATGCTCCTCCAGAAAACGGACCTGCTGGTGCAGTCGGTTAGGAGACCACAGATCATCGCCGTCATTGAAAGCTATGTAACGGCCTCTGGCGCGTTCAATACCGCTGTTGCGAGCCACTGCCGAACCCGCATTCCGTTGGTAGTGATAACAGACCTGGTCACCGAAGTTTTCCACCACCTGCCGGGAATGGTCGCTGCTGCCATCATCGACAACAATAATTTCCTTGTTCGGGTAGCTTTGGTCAACGACGCTCTGGATGCACTCGCCAATGTACTTCTCACCGTTGTACACGGGAATGATGATCGAAACCAAGGGGAGGTCGTTCTGCATCTGTTATCCCGTCCGGAATCATGTCTAATGATTTAGGGTGATCAATAGGGGCTTACTGTATCGACTGACGTTAGTACAGTTGACTTTCGTATCAAGATCAAGTCCTCTCATAAAAATAAATCAGAAAATTACCAAGGACTTCGTGCGCGCAAAACAAAAAATTAATTCATTAATAATCAATTTCTTGTGAATGTGGTTGTCGAAGTTAAGCGAACCATATGTCGACGCCTTAATGTAAAAAATAAATAAAACACACATATAATTAAGACAGTGATAATAGATATAACAGTTCCAATAGTATAATACAAACTGCCGCCCCACTGTAGTTTAATAATATGAGTCCCTGACTTTAGCTCTATTGAGATTAAGCCCGTTGCGTAGTCAGTCACGATATCTTTATTAGCACCGTCGACAGTAACTGTCCATGCTGGAAACGAATACACGGGTAACAATACTTGAGAACGACTTGAAGACTCAACGTCCCAGCGATAAACTCGACCATTATGCTTAGCTTTACAAATAACGCTATGTCCCATGCAAATAACCTCATCTAACAAGCCTTCCGAGCTAATCATAGCCAAGCTTTTTGCATCTCGCGTATAGAATGCACGCTGGCCATGAATTGCTAAATTTTTATTAAACGCATCAACATCGTTTTTAGCATCAATAAAATAACATTTTAGTAAGATTACCCCGCCCAGTAAAATATTAAAGGAAATGATAGCAAGACACAGCTTGGCTGCAATAAAAATCTTGACTTTTGATAAATCATTCAAAACTATAAATAATAGAACTATTGAAGAAATTGAAGAAACACAAAAGAACCGATACGCATATTGAAATTTTCTAAAAAAGGAAAATCTATCCCAAAGAAAATACATAAATTCCGTGCTCATTAAAAATGATACAGCAGCAATGGCAAGAAGCACCAGAAAACATTTTCTTTTGCTTAACGAGACATGACGCAACATAGCTGCAGAAAATATAATTGATGAAAGTATCCCGCCCGCAATTATATATTGAAATAGTGCCCACCTTGTATCATGGAAAATAGGGAATGTGAACCCAAGATCCCATTTAACATCGTTTGAATAGCCGTCTTGATTCATTAGATTCATATAGCCAATGGCTGGCAGCCAGTATATCGCAGCTAAAGCAACACCAAGAATGACACCCGCTGCATCAAAAAATAAAGTCTTGCTACTAATAACCTTACCAATAAACAAGAAAATTGCAGAAATGGCTAAACAGAGTATGACCATGACCCCTGTTAATAAGTGGGTAAAAAAAATACAACTGGTAAGGAATACGATGATTATTATTTTTTGTGGGCCATACTCAAGATAGCTAAGCGTGAAGAGCAGCAATAGTATAAATGCATAAGTAAAATTCCATGGGTGTCCTTGAACATAAAGAAGTGTTGCCAGTTGAAATGGATTAAGCGTTAGTAACACGACAAATAATAAAGTATGCGAGTTCTTGAGCTGTAACTTGGAGCTGATAAAAAATCCGGAAATACCTAATAGCAGTGATCCAAAAATATCTGCTATCTGCATTCCTGAAAAGTAGTCTCCAGTTAAATACGAAAACAACGAAGATACATAGAAATAGAGTGGCGCATAATATGTGAAAACCGGTCCACCTAATCCACCGAAGGTATCATATGCCCACCTTGGATAGAAAATTCCCTGTTCTAGTGAGTTGAAAAAATCCTTCACCCAATAGTAAAAATAAACGCCATCACCTCCAGAAACATACCTACCTCCAGCATAAAATAAAATCAGAGGAGTAATTGAAAGCAAGACTGCCAAAATTAGACAGGAAACGTTAGTATTTTTTACTAGAGAGCGCATATCATGTTTTCTCTTCAATAAAGTATTTGGGTCTTCTTTTGGTTTCTGCATATATTTTAGCTACATACTCACCCACTACCCCTACACTAAGCAATTGAATTCCTCCCAGCATATACATGGGAAGTACCGATGATGCCCAGCCGGGGACTGCGTCGTCAGAAAATAGGCGCACCCAAATCGCCCAGCACGAAATCAATAAACTGACCAAGAATACGAGCACTCCGAATCCGGCAATAAATCGTAGCGGTACGGCCGAAAATGAGGTGATACCATCAATTGCAAGCGCAAGCATTTTCCTTAATGGATATTTTGATTCTCCGGCAAAACGCTCCGTTCGCTCGTAGGTCACCTGACAGGACTTAAAGCCTAAAGTAGGCACAATGCCACGCAAGAAAAGGTTCACTTCTTCATGCGATTTCAACGCATCCATCGCCCGTCGACTGAGCAATCGATAGTCAGCATGATTGAAAACAATTTCAACTCCCATGGCCGACAATATTTTGTAATAGTATTCAGCCGTCGTGCGCTTGAAGACGCTGTCAGACGTTCGATCGTCTCGAACCCCGTAGACCACCTCAAAACCTTCATGATATCGATCCAACATGGTTTCGATGACCCCAATATCATCCTGAAGATCTGCATCTATGCTGACGACCACATTACCTTTTGCTGCGTGCAGGCCCGCCAATAAAGCGACCTGATGGCCTCTATTGCGCGAAAGCTTTAACCCGCCTACATGCACCGATGATTCAGAATAGGCCTTAATCAATTGCCACGTAGCGTCTGAACTCCCGTCGTCAACCAGTAGCATCTGACTGTCAGGAGATATCTTTCGTTTATCGATGAGATCTTGAATAAAACGACTCATCCGATTATGCGTTTCGGGAAGAACCTCTTCTTCATTGAAGCAAGGGATTACGACGGTCAGATTCGGTTTATTCATGGTTAATACCTCCGTCTTGTTGTGCAGTATTGAAGACTAAATACTAATTTATACAACTAGTCCGCCTTATATGTCCATTTTCTGTTCGCTGAAAAATTCCAAACGAACACCAAAGCAGTTGCAAGTACTTGTGCGAATAAATACTGGATTTCCATAACGCCATAAAAAAAATGCATCGCACTAGCATTCAAAATCAAACCGGCACAAACTACAATCGAAAATTTTATAACGGCAATGCGGTGTTTTTCCTGGCTCGTAAAAGTGAAATAATAATTCAGAATATAGTTGAGTATGGCTGATAATAAATAACCCAAAGTGGATGCCAGAACTGGATTAAAACTCAACCACTCTACACCTAGAATCAATATGGCATATTGCATAGCGGTTGCAATTACACCGACACCTATAAACTTGATGAATTGAATTAACATGTAAGTTTATTCCACTGCTTTCCGATTTGCGATAACGAAGTTGTACAACGTCCAGCTTGCGCTTATCATAAGATAAGGCATCGCCGGATAATGATATCTAATCTGACCAGTAAAGACTGCGGCAAGAAGACTTACAAATACTGGCATACAGAACAGCAGTCCGAGTCTCATTAACTTCTCATCACGAGCTATAAGGGCCTTGCCAGCGACATAAATACAGACGAGAGACAGCCAAAGAACCAATACGTAATATATCTGATTAATAATCTGAATGACGCGAATGGCGAATATTGATTCTGGATAGGACTTGTCAAAACTCCAAAATCCGTCCGTATCTTTAGTCCATAATATTAGTACTTTGCGAGGCATCCAAGATAGCCAGGATAAGGTGTTTGTATTAATCCATTCCAAAGCGGCGTCTTTTTGACGTCTGTTTAACTCAACCTGTCGACTGACTCGATCCTGCCATGGAATACCAAGTTGTTTAAAAACGGGAGTGTACTGATAGTCGAAGTGATCGCCTGTTACCTGATCATTAGCTCCAAGCAAAAGGGCAACGCCACCGTTGGTAGATACTAGAAAAAATTCCCCTAACATTTCCTTGTTTCGAAATGACCATGGAAGCACTACGAGTAATAATACGATGTACACTACTATTCCGGCACGAATTGCCGACCACCAGGAATAATCTTTGTACACAAGAGTAAGAGCAATCACTGCACCGAAAGGAAACGCCAGGGTCTGCGGCTTTACAAGCGTGGCGATGCCAAACGCACAGCCGCTAACTATTAGAAGAGGGATACGATTACGGCCTTTTATTAATAATACAAAAGCCACCATCGACAGGGCTGCGTATACTGTTTCAGTATTGGCTGCACCGGTATAGGCAATGTGATTCGGATAAAGTGCATATGCAAGTAATGCCAACCGAGCAACCATTTCACTTCCAGTGGTAATACGCCCGATTTCAAAAACTAACCACATAACGATAGCTGCAGAAAGGGAGTTGAGAACCAAAATTGTTAGGGGAACGGACTTTAGTATCCAAAAGCCTCCGGCAAGAATCGCCGGCCACCCCACAGGCCAATAGGCTGTGGGGTGGCCAGACTCTTGATAGCCAATGCCTGCGGTCAACTCTTGGGCTCGAGTTATATACCAGGCAGCATCTGACATGGGCTCTATGGGAATAAAGACTGCGATCGAAATACGTATCAACAAACCCAAACTGATGCAGAGAGGAATAAACAGTGGATGCAGAACTAATGCCCGGAAGTGATTGTCTTTGATATGAACATCATCAACTTTTATACTAGATGTATCCATTGTCTACTTCCTATAATTGACATATTCATTTGCTCAGCCACTCAACGTGCCATCTGGCAACTCTACTTTTTTATTCTTGTCTCGAAAATCTATGACCGTATTCTTGTAGCGATTTAAACAGTATAGTCCGCCCGTGAGAAAAATTTCTTCATCACCCTGTAATGATTTTCAGCAATCGGAAAGTTCCGTAGCAGGTGGGCATCGGTCAACCGGGACAGGGTCGGTCAGCATGTTGCGACGGAGGGTAAAGGAGTAACCGGCGCCAACGGAGTGCCGGACCTCGAGAAGCTGCGCGTAGCGCCTGCAGCGGGTAACGACATCGAGACTGCGCTGGAGCTCTGCGGATCATTGCCTGCATCGAAGACCAAGTGGTGATCAAGAAGATCCTTAGCCGTCCCGATGCGAAAGCCACCGCGGCCCAAGTTGCCCGGCGGCCGCTGAATACGTGTGCCTACTGGCCGGTGTGTGGCTGTTGTCGGACGGAAAGGCCGTTGATACGGTTTATACGTTTGTGAACTGCTTTTCCAGTTCGTATAAGTATAATGCCCGCCGAAGATACCAGGGTTGTTCACGGCTGTTAGTAAGTAGATCCTTGATAACCTGACGTGCGAGGTATGTTTCATTTATCAATGTGGATTTACCAAAGCCACGACGGAAAACATAATTTGTAAAATCTATAACGGATTTGCGGTAGTACCTGCGAGAATTTCTGTCGTATATAGATTTTTTCGATTTATTCTCATAAGGAATATCCGCTAGGCAAGGGTAGGAAGTTCTGATAACGTCGTCATGAAAGTCTGTACCCATGGTAATGTAGTTTGGAATGCCTGTGCAGAAATCAAAAAAATCGTGGTCGATAAAAGGGCAATGCACCTTTTGAATAGACGAGAAGATCGAATAGGGAATACTGGCGACAGCTCTCCTGGTGCGGTTCCAGAATGTATAAGAAAGAGCAGGATTGTTGCAATTTTCGTGTTTTATAATTTCAGCCTTTAGATGCTCCACTGCAGCATCGAATGATATTTCTCGATAAAAATCGGACTTCAGAGCAATCCGGTTGAATGCTTCGTACGAGGCTTCATTCAGGAGTTCAACAGCGAGATTGTCGTAATCTCGCTCAAGAAATAGTTCCACTTTTTTCCTGTTTAGGGTATGGCCTGTGGAAATCACATCGCCCGCCAGCCCGTCATAAAGCGTGTTTTGACCTCTATTGACATAGTATTCGAGCAGGGGGAGTACCCAAGAGTGACCGCCGCCGCAATAGTTTGTCTGCGATAAGTCTGCGAAGACCGCATCAAACCATGACTTCGGATGTTCAACAATATCATGGTTGAGGTGCAGTCGATCGCAAATTAATCGAGCGATGCGCTCGTCCTCATTGGTTGCCGGTGGTCGATACTGGAGTGTAACGCAGCGCTCCGGTCGAAAACCCTGATGATAAAGTTCAAATAAGATATGGCGCGAGTCTCTTCCACCGCTTAAAGGTAGTATAAATTCTTCGTTTTCTGGAGAGCGCTTACGAATTGCGGCTGAGAAATAGTACCTGTAGCCCTCAAGCGCTTCTTCGTAACTTTTGACACTTTGATTCTGGAAACAACCGTCAATATTACCTGATTCAATGCTCAGCTTTCCATTAGTCCAATAGAGCGTTGAATTTGGGGGAAGTAACTTTACGTCCCGAAAAGGGGTATCATTACCGACAAAATAGCCTAGGCGCAAGAAAACTGAAAGCCCTGGATAATCTGGTATTAGCTGTATCCCTGATCTAAGTATTGGCACGATCGATGATGAGATGATAATCTCGTTTTCATGAAGTAAGTAGAACAGCGGCTTGATTCCATAACGGTCGTTGTTGACCTTAAGTTTCTCGCCGTCCCATTCCCATGTAGTATATATGCCCTCGTAGGGATTATTGCGAGCGGTACTAGATTCTAAGGGATAACCAACTGTGCATTTTCGCTGGCCTTCGATATTGATTTCAATGCCTTTTTTTTGCAGGTGAAGGTAGGCTTGGTCGTCCGGTTGACTGGATTGACTAATCTGCTGCATATATTACCTAATCTTCTGAAATGGGTTTCTTGGTCGCAGCTTCTTTAATTCTTAATTTTTTAGGGGGCTGTGTTTGTACAGCAGAGTTTTATCGTCCACAAACAGAATAACACCCAACTCGGGAATTGCTGCCGGTACCGGCATCTCGTATTTTCCCCAGGGTGGACGATAGTCAATCACGGGCCGATATTGGTTGGTTCTACTGTTGAACTCATACAATAGGCCTTGGTGAAAAATCAGATAGAGGCCGGTGTTGGGATCCACCACCACTTGTCCATGTCTGATGGTCATGTCAAAGGGCAGATCTTCCTGTCGAGTCACTTGACCTTTGTGGTTGATTGTAACCACACTTCTATCATTATTGCCGGCGAAAAATATCATCTCATCCAGTTTTGGATTGTAATGAACTATCGCGTGATAGCCGGAAAAGGGCAGGACAGCAAAGGGTTCCCAAGTGTTTCTTCGAGGTTTTAATAAGGCAAGTGGGAAACCTGTTTTACTCTTGTTTGGACGGGTTTCGTGTGACAGCAGTCCCAGTCCCGGGAAATATTCGATTGTCATGCCACTTCCGCCAGGTGTGCGGGTCCAAGTGCCATCCTGCAAGTGATAGGCGTAGGTGTAGCCTGCTAAATATACATAGAATATACCGTGCTCCGTATCCAGTGCATTACGCCCGTAAACATGTCCGAAACCGGTTTTTCGGGTGTCCTTAAATGTGCCCGGTGCTGAGGTGTTCCAGCCAAAGGGGCCGGGGAGGACGCGCCATTGATTACTGTCCTCAGAATAAGAAATAAATTTATTCTGTTTACGAAAACCCATAAACAGGAACTGCCGGGTTTTGGGATCCCATTTTCCATCGTCCGTCCAGCCGGCAATGTGATGCCAAACTTCCTTGCCCGAATCCCGGTAGCCGACAAACACCGCCATAAGGTTGGCGGGGCGTTTGGCCTTGAGTTCAGCCCACTCACCCGGCTCCATCTTGTGAGCCAGTTTGGAGAGTTCAGATTCCTCAGTGGATGCAGTCGCAGCAAACATCTCAGTACTGGCCTGATTGTTATCGATGACTAGCCCGCTTATGAGTAAGCTGCTGATGACTAGAGTTAACAAGTTACGTGCGTTCATCGGGGACCCTTCACTTTTTCGACTCTGAGTCGATGTCATCTTGGTAATAAATCGAATCCGGGTGATATGTCTGGTATCGGATTCAGGCCGGCTGCCTGACGACTTTTGAACAGGGTATTGTGATGGGACTCTTCCTCAATAGTGGTATCGCCTATTTCCTGCTCCAGCAGGTTATTGTTGCCTCGGTTGACAATGATGTTGTTGCTCAAGGATAGGCGTTTGACTCCGCTACGCCAGGTGAATAAACGGTTTTTGTTGGCTTCGGGCGTATCCCGGTCAAAGACGATCACACTATTCTGTATGTCGACATTGCCATCCAGCAAACCTTGACGGCAGTTCTGGGGTGTTTCAACACCGACGGAAATCAGGTCCTGGTTGTCAGTAAACGAGCTGCTTTGCAGCACAGAACTGTTCACCTGGAGGCTGCCTCCGCAGGACAGATCAATTACACGACTGTGATTACTTTGTAAGCCCAGTAATTGGCTGTTGGTGACCGTCGTGGATTTGGCCCGCGATTTGAGAAGATGGCCGAGATGTAGTGACCTTTGTAGTCTAGAGTTAACGATATTCAGGGTGTCTATGGCGCCGGCATAAATGATATGGCTTAAGCCTTTATGCTTGTAGTAGCCGATATCTTCAAAAACGCTGTCCTTTATGGAGAGTGTGCCGCCGTGGTTGTCGGTCATGACACCGATGGCGGTCTTGCGAATCGTGACGTTTTCCAGGCTGACATTAAAATTAACACCGGTTATGCGGATACCCGCAAGATTGCCGGTTTGTGCCGCACCGACCTCGGCGTTGCCTTCGAAGTTACGTATCGTGACCCGTCCAGCGGTGTTATTAATGTTCAGCAGCCCTTTGCCGCCAGAGACTTCCATCAATTCTACGTCCTCGAGATCCAATGTCAGGGGCTTGTCAATGCGCAGCCCATAGGGATACAGTCCTGCCGGCAATTTCAACGTCGAGTTGTCTTCTGCCCGGTCAACTATTTTTTGAATATTGATATCCGAGAGTTGGCGTTCGAGTTTCGAATCGTCCGGATGCTTGTATATCCAGATGCCGTGGCTGTAACTGGAAATGCCTGCAAAATAGTTATTGCCCAGATGAACCCACTTGCCATAGACCCGCCCTTTCATGCCCCCATAGGGTCCATTTTCAGCCCAGTTGATGGTACGCCATACCGGGGATGGATCATCGGGATTGAACATAAAAAGGCGGGTGGTACCATCCCACATGACAATATTACCGTGCAGATCAAACGCCAGGGACTTGCCGGTTCTCATCGGCAGCTTAATGTCCTGCACGATCCTGCCGGAAGTATCGACGGCAACCAGGCTGTCAAGGTAAAGGCTCCAGACCCATTTCCGGTGCGAATCATAGACGGCGTTGCCACCTCGACTCTTGTGGTCGTCGTGGAAGAGTTGCGGGTCTTGCAGTTGACCGTTTTTATCCTGGTTAACCTTGAACAACTGTTCGTAGCTGCCCAGTATCAGTGTGCCGTCCGGTAACTGAACACTCCTGGCCTTGGGCCAAGTATAGTCACCGATACGCCTCCAGCTCAGGGGCGCCAGGCCATTACGGGTTTCGGATTCCGAGGGATTGAATTCATATTGGTGGAGATCGCTCCCGTCCTGCAAAAAGGTATCCTGGGTGGCATTGTCGTCGTCCCTGATTTGGGCGCCGTTGGCCGGCTGGTCGGCCAGTAATATCATCGTGCCGGTGGTGCGATTGAACAGGAGTCCATCGTTAATGTAAGAGGCCGGCGGTACAGTGC
The DNA here is from genome assembly GCF_000378045.1 of Marinobacterium rhizophilum DSM 18822. GTDB lineage: Bacteria > Pseudomonadota > Gammaproteobacteria > Pseudomonadales > Balneatricaceae > Marinobacterium_A > Marinobacterium_A rhizophilum. Next base: position 72,603 of record NZ_KB899090.1, on the reverse strand, counting down.
GAATATCCGGGATCCAGAAGCGGCGTTTTTTGAAGGTGGTCCAGTGATCCAGGGGGCTGGGGTTGGTGAGTCTTTTCCAGCTACCGTCCGTTAATGAAAAGCGGTAGACCTCGTTACCACCGTAGTCCCTGCCGCCGCCACCCATAAAATAAAACGTCTTTTTGTCGCTATCCCAGGCGGCACTGCTCCAGGCGATGAGTACGGCTTTGGGTCCCAGTGAGTGTTGGATACGGGGCTGCTTGGCGGGCCAGACATTGCTGATACCGGGATTATCCTGGCTTACTCGGAGTTCACACCAACCACCATTCAGGTCCTTTAAGACGGCCATGCAGTCGGCCAGGTTTCTGCCGGTTTGGGCGTCGCTGGCCTGGTCGGTCTGTGTTGTGTGGCCAGGTAAATCATCACTGCCAACCAGGTTCATGGCCAGTAATACAACGATGATCAAGCTGGCGCCGAGTAAAGTGGCTCTCATGCCATCTGGTCTCCAGATGTTTCATTGTGTTGGGTTCACGACAGAGTTTAGTCGTTAATCAGGCTAGCCATGCGGGCGTTTTGAGTTATCGGTTGTGATTGAATGCGGATGCTGTCAGGCGCTCGCCTGCACTGGTAGTGCACCAACTGGTGCACGAAGTGATCGTTGGCGATCAGGATTTTGAGGGGCACGGGTGTTGCCGAGTACCTGGCTGGCATCCGTTTCCAGGAAAAGGGACGGCCCGTTGCTATGGCGCTCAGCGCGGACGGCGCAGCCGTCCTATAATCCAAGTTCTGGATCTATATCCATGGATTGCGCATAAGATGACGTCAAGCCTGCAGGCCTAACCCTTGCAGGATGAACACAGGCCAGACGGTGGCCCGGCAGGGCAAATACGCCGTTTTTCCGGCACGTGCCGGCTGTGTTCCACCAAGGGCAACGCTACAGCTTCTGCTACCGGGATCGGAACCTGTCGAAGATAGCCGAATCTCGGATATGAGCCGTACCCAACATTAGAAGCCGGAACAGAAGCCGAATGAACAATGCCCTATATCCATGACAACTTTGCCAGTTTCAAGGGCCTTGTGCGCCTGCTGCTCACAGAGACGGGAGCCCGTGTTGGCCTGGACGATGAATACCGGCAGGTCGATTTTGCCAGGGTAGAGCGTCTGGTATTCGTCTGTCTCGGGAATATCTGCCGAAGTCCCTTTGGGGAATACGTGGCCCGTGGTCATGGTATCCCCAGCGCAGGTTTCGGCCTGTCGACGACCACCGGTGTGCCGGCTTTCGACCTCGGCGTGGAAACGGCGCTGGAGCGAGGGGTGGACATGCGTTCCCACCAGACCACGGATTTTGCCGATTTCAAGGTGCGGGACACGGATCTGTTATTGGTGATGGAGTTGCGCCATGCGCACCAACTGAAAGGTATGCTGGGCGAAAGCCGTGCGCAAATTGCGCTGCTTGGGAACTGGGCCCGGCCCAGACGGTTACATATTCATGATCCTCATATACACGGCAAGGCCTATTTCGAACATTGTTACGCCGTTATCGAGAATGCTACCGAGAACCTGATCAAACAGTACCTGGCTCACCGGTTGTTCCGGCCACCGGAGGTGGGGTGATCTTAGCGGCGCATCAATTTTCGCGCCATGGCGGCCCAGTCGGCCAGCAAGGGCATGGGATCTGACAGGCTGAAGATGTAATAGCGCATCCTGGGGTTGAAATAGCCGCCGATAAAACACGCTACCTCTTTGAATGGGCTGAACTTCAGACTTCGGTCCCTTATCTTCTGTGGTTGAAAGATTATACGAATCAAACGCTTGAGCTCGATCAGGGTATTGCGGCACTGGATGTCATCCCGTACCGGTTCGATTGCCAAAGGCACTTGCCCCAGCCCCAGCACCTGGTAGCTGTACCAGCCGAAGGGCGCATTGGAGTAGTACGCCAGTGGCAGGCTTCCCCAGAACCGCCCATTGATCTCCATCAGCACCGCGCGGTCATTATGTTCATCGTACCGGTATTCCACCATCGCAGGGCCCTCCCAGTCGAGCTTTCGCAGCAAGGCGATCGATTTCTCCTGTAGTGCACGATGTTGATCAAGCGGCACTCCCGCACAGAGTGACGAGAATCCGCCTTCGGGAGGCCATTCGTGGAGGCGTCTATGCTGAAATCGCAGCAGGTCCTTACCCTGGTGCATAAAGAAAAACTGGCCCAGGCCGTAACCTGGGCAGTACGCCTGAATCATCGGAAACCGGCCCAGCGGCGCGTAGCGCCCGAGCTGCTCGGCCAGCTCATCGGCGTTTTGGCAGTAGATAATCTTCTCGATCGCGAGACCGTGGCGTTGGCTGTCCTGCATCACCTCATGGGGGTTGCGCCATTTCAGGATCACCGGGTAGCTGAGCGAAGGGGCAAGGGCGGAAAGCTCCGTCAGGTCCTCGATGGCGTGGCTTTCAGGCGAAAGGATGCCAACCTGGGTCGCAACGCTGGCGGTGCCCTGCTTGTCGAGCACCCTGTCGATGGTCGCCTGACTGGGAATCAGCGGTGTCAGCCCCTCGAGGCGGTCGCGACAGCGATTGAGGAACAGAATATCGGTCTCGGACACGCAGAGCAGGAAGCGGGCGCCCGTGGTCCTGGCGACCTGGTTGAGAAACTCGATCTGCTGTGTTTCATCGCCCCCTGGCCAGAGGAAGCCCTCCCGCGCATAGCGTGACCGCAGCCCAATCGAGCCTCTTGAGCGCCCGATGGCGATCACGTAACAGTTTCGTCGGCCCAGTTCCCGTATCAGGGACAGGCCGATCTGGGTATCGGTACCGAGAATAATGACTTTGTCCTGCGCATCTTTCATAACGGGGGATATCGAACCTTTCGTGTGGGTCAGTAGGCCCATACCCAATCGTTGATCCGGTTGTGGAGTTTGCGGCCGATACTGAACACCGAGGGGATCTGTACGAACGGCTGCTCTAGCTCCGATTCAAGCCAGGCTGTCCGTTGGTTGGCAAAGTTGACGGCGACAAAATCCTGTTCGTATCGGTTGATGAACTGACACAACTTTTCCAGGCGCCTCTGGTTGACTCGGTTACGTGTCACCCGGGTGTATCTGAAGTCCGATTTCTTGATGAATTCAAACGGATGGGTCAGCAGTATGACCTGCTCAACGCCGGCTCTGCGTGCAGCCCAAAGCAAATGCCGCATCTCCGGCCAGGAGCAACTGGTGATCTGCAGTGACTTCTTGTGGGCGCCAAAGAGGTTGCTGTCCCGGTAGGTAAACACCGGCAGTTCCATGACACCCTGTATTCGCCGCCGGCCTGAGTCCAGTTGCAGCTCCGGCTCACCAGGTCGGAAAATGCCCAGGGCTATATTGGATGCCATGGGGATGCCAGCTTCGAACATGGCACGATAGACGTTGAGATCGGCGCGCAGGCTCCCAGTGCGCAGCGCGAAGGGGCGGTGCCCGGCCCAGCGCTCATAGATATCGGCGCAGACGGTGATGACGCGCAGTATCTCCTCGTACCTGCGCCCGTCACAGTTATCGTGGCGGGGGAACTGCTCGCGGCCCTGGGCAAAGCTCAGCCAGACGGGATGGATATGCATCTGGGTGTCCAGACCGGCTGCCTGCAGCTGCCTCACAACGCTACGCATCGGTTCGTCGCCGAAGTAGAAGTAGTTGGCGCACTCGACAAAGAAGGTGGCGGTAATCTTGTAGCGGGCAAGGGTGTCGAGAAGGAACTCAAGGCCCTGTCGCTTGTTCCGGTCATGGCCATAGATGACCGGCTCGGCCAAAGGAGCATAACGTTCCGGATCTTGAAAGTGGCCGGCAATGCTGAATTCGGTATCAACCGTGATACAGATCTGTGTCCGTGTCTGCATGGTCAGGGACTCTGTTCGGTTGCGCCGGCGAGGCTAGGGTATTCGCTGCACCGATTTACAATGTACTTGAACTTGCCATTTTGTTCCACGGCGATGGCGGCAGTGCGCTGAATAGCAATCTCGGCATCGCCGCCTACTACGTCGAGAAGTCTCGCCCTGAGGCCAGACTGGTCGGGCTGCGCGCCGTCGCGGCACACCAGCTTGAGTTCAAACTGTCGGGGGCTGTGCTGGATGAATTGGAATTGGGCGACAGCCGCGTCTTCGCGCACAATGTTACCGATGTAGGCGCCGTGAACCGGGGAGCCGTCCGTGGCGCGGAGCAGGTCGTTGGCGCGACCGATCACGTCTGTCAATATGGGCAGCTGGCGTCCACAGGCGCAGGGTTCAGTGGAGAGAATACCGATATCACCGGTACGGTAACGGATCATTGGGAATGCTCGGGTGGCCATGTGGGTGACGACGATCTCACCCGATGTACCAACGGGAACGGGGTTCTGCTGATCGTCGAGAATTTCGACGACAATGTCCTCGGCACTGAGGTGCAGGCGTCCCTGCGGGCATTCATGGGCGATAAAGCCTGCATCGCGACTGCCGTAACCATTCGCTACGGGGGCTTTGAATACGTGCTCTATCAGCTGCCGCTGATGATCGTACAGCTTTTCCGCCGTGCAAAATATGACCTTGAGGGAGCCGGCGTCATAGCAACGTTTCTGTTGCAGGGCGGCCTCGGCCAGGAGTGACAGAATCGACGGGTAGCCGTAGATCATGGCGGGGCTATAGGCCTGGAGGCGGTCGAACAGGGCCATGAGTGCATCGCCCCGCAGATGTCTGGCGGGGAACAGGCGTGATCGTATCAGTCGGTCACGGATCTGCCTGGCCAGACCCTGAGCACCGAGTTCGATGTCCGAGCCCCAGACAACGGCTTCGGGGTCTCCGATATCCAGGCCCCACCAGCGGGTTGCCCGCCATTTGGCGGCGATATCGTGGCTGATCCGCTCCTTGCCGATGGCAAATTCCAGCGGCTGCCCGCTGGACCCGGAGGTCTTCATAAACCTCACAGGCTGATCGGAACGGGAGAGCAGCTGGTCTCGATTCGCACGGATCAGCTCCTTGGTCAGGCAGGGGATGCGCAAGAGGATCTCCGGCTCGCCAAAGCTGGCAGGCGAGAGTCCGCGGGCTCTGAACTGGTCGGCATAATAAGGGTTGATGGCATTCACGTCGGTCAGGAAGTGCTGCAGCCGTGTGTGACAACGGGCCTGCAGCACATCCCGGGTAAACCATTGGCTTTCCTCCAGGGCATTTCTCAGTTGCACACTCTTGTGGCCCTTCAGCCCTTCGTGAAGGGGAAACAGGCAATCGGCGACCAGCCATGTGTAAAGGGCTCGCGTCATGACTCAGGTACGCCCGAGATTCTGATCATGGCTTCTGCTCCCGGTCACCGCAGCTGACTGTTGCTGGTAAAGGTGATGATAGCGCTCGGCCATGGTTGCAAGGCTGAAATGCTGCTCCGCCCGTAAGCGGCTGTTATTACCCTGCATGCGCAGCAATTCCGGGTTCTCGATATACTGCCAAAGCGCCTCAGTAAGCTCTTCGACGTTGTCGTTTGCTGTGATCTGGCCATTGAATCCGGGCTCTACCAGTTCTCTCGCGCCGCCAACATCGGTGCTGATGACCGCCAGGCCTGAAGCCATGGACTCGAGAATGGTGTTGGATATTCCTTCAGCGAAGGACGGCTGGACGTACAGTGACAGACCGGACATGACTTCTGGAATATTGTCACTGGCGCCAGGTAGGGAAACCCGTTCCTCGATGTTGAGGGATCTGGCCTGCGCGACCAGTTGCTCGCGGCAGGGGCCGTCGCCAACGATGATGAGGCGTAACCGGTCGCGGCGATTACCTGCCTTGTCCAGCAACTGTGCGAAGGCCCGAATCAGCAACTGGTGATTCTTGACCCTGGCCAGGCGTCCAATCGAGCCGATGACCCACCTCTCTTCCGTCAGTGGCGCTACTTTTGAAGGGCGCCTGGGTTGAAATTGGCTGATATCGACACCGTTGCAGATGCGTTCGATGCGCTTGGGCGAGATACCCACCCGCCCGGTGAGATAACCTTCGGTTTCAGCCGAAAGGGCGACGTAGCGGCTGATGAGGGGGCTGAACAGTTTACGGATGAGCGCTGGCTTCATGCGGGTCTTGGCGTCCTCCGAATCCCAGCCGTGTTCGCCGTGTATCCGGACGGGCACACGAGCCAGCCAGGCGATCGCCTGGCACTCGAGGGTATTCAGGTTTCGGGTATGGACGATGTCCGGGCGAAGCTCTCGAAGCAGGCCGTAAAGGCGCTTGAGGTAGCCGATATCCTTACCGGGGGCTTTGTCCAGCGAGTGGATGGAGACGTCGTCGGCCCGAATCCTGCCGAAGAACTCGGGATTGTAGCCCGACAGGCAGAGAATTGTGTGTCGATAACCGGCGCTGGGAAGACAATTGAGAACATTAACGATGCCGTTTTCAAGGCCACCGATGTCAAACCGGAATACGATATGGCAGATATGCATCAATGCGGTCCATTCTGTCTTGCACGCTAAAAAGGCTTGCTGGTGTTTAGAGATTAGTCTGGATGATGGCTTTTGGTTGCCAGACCGGCCAATACTTGACCGTCCCCAACGGCCTCCGTCGATGCCGGTTGCTGCACGCCACTATCGAAAGCATTCATTTTTTCGTCTCAATGACCTGCTGGTAGGTGCTTAACAGGTCCCGTTTCACCGAGTCCCAATGAAATCGACGGCTAAATTCCAGCCCGGTGGATTTCAGGCGGTCTCGCAGATCATCATCTTCAAGTACACGCAGGGTGGCCGCTGCCAGCGCGGCGGGGTCATCCAGGTCCACCAGTAGCGCCGTTTCCCCGTCGGTGACCAGCTGAGGAATGCCGCCGGCACGGGTGGAAACCACGGGCAGGGCGCTGCCAAGGGCTTCGATGATGGAGTTGGGCGAGTTATCCACCCGACTGGGGTTGAGCAGAAGATCGGCTTGTCGGTACAGCTCGGCCACCTCCTGACGCGCCAGCCGGCCGCGGAACTCAACCCGATCAGCCACCCCCAGGTCCTCTGCCAGGCGCTGGAGTGCGGCCCGCTCAGGGCCTGAGCCGGCGATTAGCAGCCGAACCCCGGGAAACCGCGCCTGCACGACGGGCAGTGCCTGCAAGGCCAAATCGATGCCATAGATCAGCTCCAGGTTACGGGTAATGAGCAGGACCGGTCCTGGGGAGGCGGGTGAAGGCCTGGGTTTTGCCGGGTAGGCTGGGGAAAAACGGGCTGGATCCAGCGTATTGGGGATGATGCGTGCCGATAGCTGGTGTCTGGCGAACACCTCGGCAAGAAATCCCGAAGGCACTACACAGGCGCTGGCACGGCGCAGCGTGGGTCTGATCCAGCGCCAGTCGCGGTCGAAGAACGCCGCGGCGTTCCCCCCACGGTAGTTGACGACAATTGGCGTGCCTCGCAGGTAAGCGACCCAGATTGCGGGGGTTGCGAACAGGTACCAGGACCATCCCGAGTTGGCCATCAGGTGAACCACGTCGGGGCCTCCGAGCTTGCACCAAAGCACTCGAAGGTAAGACAACAGGCGAAACAGCGCCCGCAGGCCCCGCCAGCGGCCAATCCATGCCGGGCGGTAGGGCGGGTTGACGGCGACCAGTGTGACCTGGGCTCCCTCTTGTTCCAGCAGGCGGCAGAGCTCCGCCGTCTGGCTGGCCATTCCCCCGGCGGGTGGAGGTACCGGGCCTATCACACAGATGCGAAGGGCATCAAACGCCATCAATTGCGCAAGCCCCCGCAACAGCCGCGTAAATGCGTTGGTATCGACCTACGCTTGCGACCCAGTTGCGCTCCTGTTCGACAAACTCGCGCCCTCGAGTCACCAGGCTTTCGTAGGAGGCAGTATTGAGGAACATCGATTCGATGGCGTTTGCCAGAGCTGCCGGATTGTTGGCGGCGAACAGGTAGCCGTTTTCCCCGTGGGTTATCAGCTCCTTGTGCCCCCCTACGTCGGAGGCCAGTACTGGCTTACCCTGTGCCATGGCCTCCATGGGTTTGAGGGGGGTCACCAGTTCCGTCAGACGCATGGATTTGCGGGGATAGACCAGCGCGTCGAGCACACTGTAATAGCTGGCGACCTGCTGGTGGGGCACTCGCCCTGTAAAGATGATCCGGTCGTTGACGCCCAGGTCACAGGCCAATTGTTTGAGAAAGGCTTCCTGGGGGCCACCGCCGACCAGAAACACCCGCAGGTTTGGCAGGGCGGCACGGAGCTGGTCGACGGCCTGAATCAAAATATCCAGGCCTTCGTATTCGTAAAAGGAACCGATAAAGCCGATTACAGGCTGGTCATTCAAACCATGCAATTGAAGAATTTCCGCGGATTTTCCGGTCAGCAGCGGAAACTGCTCCAGATCGACTGCGTTGGGAATGGTGGTGATGCGTTGTGCCGGGACTCCCCTGGCGATGATATCTTGCCGAAGACCCTGGCAGATGCAGGTCACCGCGTCGGCGCGTTTGAGTACATGGGTTTCAAGCGCTCGGGTGAGGCGGTAGCGTATGCCGCCTTCGGAGCTGGTGCCAAGATTGACGGCGGCGTCTTCCCAGAATGCCCGCACCTCGTAAACCAGTGGCAGGCGGGCTTTTCGCGCGGCGTGCAGGGCGGCAATCCCGTTGAGGGCCGGCGAGTGGGCGTGGATGATATCCGGCCTTTCCCAATCAATAACCTCCGCGATCTTGCGGCTCAATACCGGAATGATGGCCAATTGATTGACAAAGGGTACTGCTTCTAGCCAACCGGGGATGTCTTCACAGCGGTAGAAGTCCAGACCCTCCACCTGCTCTTTTGACGCGGCGGCGCTTCCTTGTTTGGGGCTGGTAAGGTGACAGGTTTGCAGTCCCTGAGCGCGCTGGTTTTCCAGGATCGCACGACTGCGAAACGTATAGCCGCTATGCAAGGGAATGGAATGGTCAAAAATGTGCAGTATCTTCATGCCGCGGCTACCTGGTCGCCGGTCATCGAGCGTCTGATGCTGGCCTCGAACATCAGCAACGCCCAAAGCGTAACGCTGTGATCGCTCGTTCCGCGGATATGTTCGTCGGCGAGGCGCTCCAGCGTCTTCTGATTGAAGATTCCCAGGGTCTGCAGATGCCCCTGCAGGATGCGTTGGCGCAGGGTGTCGGCCAGAGGGCCACGTATCCAGCGAGCGACGGGCACACCAAATCCCATCTTGGGTCTGTAGAGCACGTTGCGCGGCAGGTGTGGTTCCAGCGCGCGCTTGAATATGTGTTTGCCCTCTCTGCGGTGCAGTTTCAGGCGTGCGGGAATGCGGTTGGCCCAGCCCAAAAATTCGTGGTCCAGGAGCGGCACCCGCACCTCCAGGCTGTGGGCCATGCTGGCGCGATCTACCTTGGTGAGGATGTCGCCGGGCAGGTAGGTCTTCATATCCAGATACTGGATCAGCGACAGCGGGTCGTCGCCATCGAACTGCTGTTGATAGCCTTCGAACACCTCCAGGGGACGGTAGCCGTTCAGTCGCTTGTTGAATTCGGGCGTGAACAGTTGCTTGAAAACCGGCTCTGGCGTGAAGGATACAGTATGCAGATAGGCGGCCAGCGCCTCGCGCTGCAGGGCCTGGAAAGTCGACTTGGCACGCAGATACCTGGGCGCCCGGTCCAGTTTGGGGTAGTAGTTGCCCAGCAGGCCGAACACCGGCTGGCGAATCGCCGACGGGACCAGGCCGCGGATACGCTCCTCGAGCAGATGCCAGCGGTAGCGCCGATAGCCCGCGAACAGCTCGTCGCCGCCGTCGCCGGACAGGCAAACCGTTACCCGCTTTTTGGCCTGCTCGCAGACCCGGTAGGTCGGGATCGCCGAGCTGTCGGCGTAGGGTTCGTCGTAGAGGCCCGATAGGGTGTCGAGCAGGCCGAAATCGTCCACTGCCACCTGGTGCTCCTGGTGATTGGTCTGGTAGCGCTCGGCCACCTGGCGTGCGAACTCGGTTTCGTTGAAGCTGGGAACATCGAAACCGATGGAGCAGGTGTTGACCGGCTGCTCCATCAACCCGGCCATCAGGGCAACCACGGCACTGGAGTCGACCCCGCCGGAGAGGAAGGCGCCGATCGGTACCTCGGCGACAAGACGGATCCCAACCGCCTCGCGCAGCCGTTCGATCAGCTCCTCATCGAGTTGCCGTTGGTCGCGGACCGTAAAGGGGTCGGCAAAGCTGGCGTCCCAGTACTGCTCGATAGTGGGTTGAGTCTGGCCCCGTTCCAGCAGCAGCGTATGGCCCGGTGGCAGTTTGTGGACACCGGCCAAGATCGATTTGGGGTCAGGTATGTAGCCAAAGGTGAAGTAGTCGGCAATGGCGCGGGAGTCGAGCTGACGGTCGAGCTGTGGCAGACACTGCAGTGCCTTTAGCTCGGAGGCAAAGGCCAGCTGGCGGCCATTGATCAGGCTGTAGTAGAGCGGTTTGATTCCCAGCCGGTCGCGGGCGATGAAGAGTTGCTCGCTGTTCTTATCCCAGATGGCAAAGGCGAACATGCCGCGCAGTCTCTTGACGCACGCCTTGCCCCAGACCTTCCAGGCTTGCAGGATGACCTCGGTGTCCGAGTGGGTGCGAAATCCAGCGCCGAGACCTATGAGCTCTTCACGCAGGGATGCAAAGTTGTAGATCTCGCCGTTGAAGACGATGACCGCGTTGTTCTCGACGTTGACCAGCGGCTGCTGGCCGCTGGCGATGTCGATGATCGACAGGCGTCGGTGGGCCAATCCCAGGGGGCCGGCAATGTAGGTGTCGCCGGCGTCCGGCCCGCGGTGGATCTGGATGTCGTTCATTTGTTGTAGCTGTCCGGCGTCGACCGATTGGAGATCCAGATTAAGCAGTCCAGCGATTCCGCACATAAAGGCTCCTTAATCCGAGGCTACGTTTGAGGCGTGCTCAAGGCCTCGGTATCTTGCTACCCAAGTATCCAGGCCACCGGTGCCGAAGCGGCTTTGGATATGGGCGATATGGGTGATATCGGTGAAAGGGCCGGGGATCTTCATGTCGCGGCGCCTTCCAGCAAGGTCGACAGCGGGCCCAGCGTTTTTTCCCAGCCGAACTGGTTGACGACCCAGGCTCTGTTGGCTGTGTTGTTCCCGGGGTATTGCCGCTCCAGCAGGCGGTTACAGGCGCTGGCGAAGTCGCCGGGCGAGTCGGCGATCTCGAGACAGAGGCCCGAGTGGTGATGAATCCCCTCCATGGCCATGGAAGTGGCCACGATCGGCTTGCCCATGGCCATGGCTTCCAGCACCTTGTTCTGAATGCCTCGAGCAATTTGCAGGGGGGCCACCACCAGTTCTGCGTCATGCAAATAGGGCCGAACGTCCAGCACACGTCCGGTTACATGGACCCCGGGTAAGCGTTCGAGCGCGCGGGTTTCTGCCGTGGGGTTGCCGCCGACGATATAAAAATTAAGGTCAGGGTATCGTTGTTTTAATCTGGGCCACACCTGCTGACAAAACCAGCCTGTGGCGTCGACATTGGCCCAGTAATCCATAGCCCCGGTAAACACCAGGTAGGGGCTCTGACAGCAGATTTCCGGGGCGTCAAAACCTGTCGACGGATTGAAGTAATGCGTATCGACGCCGTTTAGCAGGTGAACCACCTTGGACGCCAGGGAGGCGGGAAGCTGGTTGCAGAACAGGCGCGCCTCTTCGTTGGAGACGAACACGCAGTTGTCGAAAATCTGGGCAATTCGATTTTCATAACGGCGCAGAGTACGGTGCTCGCGCAGGTAAACCCACCGGGCGAGGCCGTGTTTTTTATCTGCGTACTGCGCCCATTTGTCGGAATCCACATCCACGAAATCGATCACCCGTTTCAGGTGGGAGAAACGCTTCCCTTCCAGGTACTGCGCCATCGATGAGGAGAACACCAGCGCGCGCTCGATGGCGTGCTGCTCGATCGTTCGAGTGACCCACTGCTGCATCTGTGAAGTTCGATAGTAGGGAAGGGTGATCGGCTTGCCGCGGGTCAAGGCCTCAAGTCCCTTGAAATAGCGCGAAGACTTTTTGAGCGGTACGCAGTTAATAGATTCGCAGAACGGTAGCAGTTTATCGGCGTGCTCCCAATCCAGAGGGTCATCGACGAAACAGCCGAGATGCACCTTGTACTGCCTGGCAAGCGCCTGCAGCAGATGATAGGAGCGGATCTTATCGCCCTTGTTGGGTGGATAAGGAATGCGGTGGACCAGAAAGACAATATGCTCCATTTCCCCTGATTCCTTAGCCCGATGCCTGACGCTTATTTCTCTAGTGCTGGAGTTTGTGCCGCCAGCGGTGTGGAGCCCGCATTCTCCTGTTTACATGAGTTAGGCGAAGGTCAGACCGGCAGCGTACTGTGGCGCCAGTGCTTGGTTGCGCGGCACGGATCAGTCTAGGCTATGGACTGCCTGCGTGCAAAAATGCAGTTGTCCCACCATGGTTAGACGAGGTCGGGCAGGATTCGGGGTAACCTGTACAACAGGGAGTTTCTGTGTGGACATCAATTTCAAAAGATCGATGAAAAACAGCGGGCGACGGCGGCTGGTACATTGCGCCGGGACCCTGAGCGCTGCGCTGGCCTACATGGCGCTGCTGCATCGGCTGTCGTCGATTCCGGGCAAGGTGGAATCGCCAGGGGCTGTAGATCTTGTCTACTTTGCCTTGACGCCTGCGATTCAGAACCTGCTACATATCCCTGCTTTCGCGGTGTTGGCAGTACTTTGGCGCCATGTGCTGCCGAAAACGGCCGGGGGAGCAGTCGCGGTGCTGCTGCTGACGGGCGGGTATGGGGCTTACGATGAGTGGTTCCAGATGGGGATTCCCGGGCGTTATGGCAGCCTGGCCGATTGGGCGCTGGACCTGTTTGGTGCACTGCTGGGAATCGCACTCTACCGTTACCTGTTCGTGCGCGCGCAAAGCCCCGGCCATGGATAATTGCCTAATACTTTGTTGACTCCTGAACCGTCGCCTATGCTTTGCTTCAGGCCTGAGTTCCATGCCGATAGTCAATGAAGGATAGAATATGGTACCCGTCATTTTCCCCGGCGGACCCGGAACCCGGCTTTGGCCGCTTTCCAGCAAGCAGTACTCCAAGCAACTTTCCCCCGCTACGGCTGGCCAAGCCAGACAGGCTGCTAGCATCGATAGTCCAACGACAGACCACCGAGAAAACGCCGACACTCGTCAAATAACCTCTACAGGAGGTAGTCGCGGTGATGAAAGATCCGATTAAGATACTGCTGGTGTTTGGTACCCGCCCTGAAGCGATCAAGATGGCGCCGGTGGTGCAGGCACTGCAAGCGGACGCACGTTTTGAGGCCCGGGTCTGCGTTACCGCCCAGCACCGGCAGATGCTGGATCAGGTCCTGGCGCTGTTCCAGATCATTCCCGATTACGACCTGAATATCATGAAACCCGGGCAGGACCTGACCGAAGTGACCTGTGCCGTACTGAGTGGCTTAGGCCCCGTGCTGCAAGCCTTTGAGCCGGCCAGGGTCCTGGTGCACGGCGATACGACCACGACGCTGGCCGCCACCCTGGCAGCCTATTATCGACAGATTCCCGTCGGGCATGTCGAAGCTGGACTGCGCACCGGCGACCTCTACTCGCCCTGGCCGGAAGAGGCGAATCGCAAGCTGACCGGCGCCCTCACCGACCTGCATTTCGCGCCCACCGAGATGGCCAGGGCCAACCTGCTGCGAGAAGGCATCGCACAGACCCGTATCCGGGTCACCGGCAATACCGTGATAGACGCGCTGCTTGTCGTCCAGGGGAAACTCAGGCGAGATTCGCAGTTACGGGCGCAGATGCAACAGCTGTTCCCTTTTCTAAACCCGGTTGAGAGTGACGGTGACGGAGGTCCTGAAGGTAAAAGAATCATCCTGGTGACCGGCCATCGCCGGGAAAGCTTTGGTGGTGGTTTTGAAAGAATCTGTAGCGCGCTGGGCGAACTGGCGGGCCGCGATGATGTCGAGATTGTCTATCCGGTACACCTGAACCCTCAGGTGCGGGAACCGGTGTTTCGCATCCTGAGCGGCAAAAAGAATGTCCACCTGATCGAGCCCCTCGAGTATCTGCCCTTTGTTTTCCTGATGAGTCGGGCCCATATCATTTTGACCGACTCTGGTGGGGTTCAGGAAGAAGCGCCGTCACTGGGCAAGCCGGTGCTGGTGATGCGCGACACAACCGAAAGGCCGGAAGCGGTCAGCGCCGGGACGGTCAGGCTGGTAGGCACCGACATTGACCGGATCATGACCGAAACCTGCGAACTGCTCGATGATGAGGACGCCTACCGGGCGATGAGTTTCGCCCATAATCCCTACGGGGATGGGAAAGCCAGTGAACGTATTTGCCAGACGATCGTCGATGCTCATGGCCAAACGCTAAAAAGCTCGCTTTGATGGGGCCTGTATACCTTTAACCTGAAGAGGCATGGTGATGAGCAACGAAGCAGATGAGACATTTAACACCGTATCTGTGGTGGGGCTGGGCTATATAGGCCTGCCGACAGCGGCCGTTCTGGCGTCGCGAGGGCTTCAGGTGATCGGTATCGACGTTTCTGAGCATGCCATAGAAACCATCAACGCCGGTAAAATCCACATCGTCGAGCCGGATCTGGACATCGTTGTCCGTAGCGTGGTCTCGACCGGTAATCTCAAGGCCACGCTGGTGCCGCAAGCGGCCGAGGCTTTTATTATCGCCGTACCCACGCCCTTTACAGAGGGCCATCAACCGGACCTCAGCTTCATCAAAGCCGCCGCTGAAACCATCGCTGCGGTTTTGCAACCCGGCAATCTGGTGATTCTCGAATCGACCTCCCCGGTTGGCACTACGGAGCAGCTGGCTGGCTGGTTGGCGCACTGTCGTGAAGACCTCTCCTTTCCCCAGCAGCAGGGGGAGAAGGCCGACATCAATATTGCTTATTGTCCGGAGCGGGTTTTGCCCGGGAATGTGCTGCAGGAGCTGGTGGCGAACGATCGCATTATCGGCGGCATGACCCCCCGCTGCGCAGCGCGGGCGGCGGGGCTCTATCAAATTTTCGTGCGGGGGGAGTGCCTGCTCACCCATGCCCGTACCGCTGAAATGGCCAAGCTGACGGAAAATGCCTACCGGGATGTGAATATCGGTTTTGCCAATGAACTGTCGATTATTTGCGACCGGCTTAAGATCAATGTCTGGGAGCTGATCAGGCTCTCGAACCGCCATCCGCGGGTCAACATCCTGAATCCCGGGCCCGGGGTGGGGGGGCACTGCATTGCGGTGGATCCCTGGTTTATCGTCAGTGCGGCGCCGGACGAGGCGCGCCTGATCCGCACGGCCAGAGAAGTGAATGATGGCAAGCCGAACTACGTGATCAACAAAGCACTCAAGGCCGCCAACCAGTTCAAGCAGCCAGTGATCGCCTGTTTCGGTCTTTCCTTCAAACCCGATATCGATGATCTTCGGGAAAGCCCCGCACTTTCGATTACCCGGGCGCTGGTCGATGCCAAGGTGGCTGAAATCCTGGTCGTGGAGCCCAATGTCGTTCAACTGCCGGACGCCTTAAGCAGGCAGGGCATTGAAAAGGTCCACCATAGCGAGGCGCTGGAGCGCGCCAATATCATCCTGATGCTGGTGGCGCACAAGGAGTTTAACGGATTGTCCAGTGATTTTCTGAACGAGAAAGTGGTGATCGATGTCGCTGGGGTACTCAGCCATTGAGCGATGGGATCAAGTGATTCCAATGAGGGAGGGGGTGGGCTGTGAATACGATTGATGACGTGAAGGTGGCGGTAATAGGCCTGGGCTATGTGGGGTTACCCCTGGCGGTGGCGTTTGCCAAGAAGTTCGACGTTGTGGGATTTGATATTGATGCCGAGCGTATCAATGCGTTGAAGGATCAGATAGACAGCACGCTTGAGATGAGCGTCGAGGAGCTGGGTGCGGTACCGGCTCTGAGCTATAGTGCGGATCCCGAGGATATCAGGAGCTGTCAGGTCTATATCGTCACGGTTCCGACGCCGATCGACCGTCATAAAAGACCCGATCTCGGGCCGCTACAGCGCGCTAGCGAGCTGTTGAGTGGACTGATCAGGCAGGGGGATGTGGTGATCTATGAGTCCACGGTGTACCCCGGCGCCACCGAAGAGGTTTGCGTTCCTTTGCTTGAGAGAGGCTCCGGGCTCAAGCTTAACGAGGGTTTTTTCGTCGGCTATAGCCCCGAGCGAATTAATCCCGGGGACAAGGACCACAGGGTCGCGGATATTTTAAAGGTTACTTCCGGGTCTACCGTCGAAATCTCTGAATTTATCGACATCCTTTATAAAAGCGTCATTTCCGCGGGGACCTATAAAGCAACCAGCATCCGCGTCGCCGAGGCTGCCAAGGCGATCGAGAATACCCAACGCGATATTAATATCGCGCTGGTCAACGAGCTCGCGATGATTTTTAACCGCCTGGGAATCGACACCGAAGACGTGCTGCGGGCGGCGGGCACCAAGTGGAACTTCCTGCCCTTCAGGCCCGGACTGGTTGGCGGCCACTGCATCGGGGTCGATCCCTACTATATGACCCACAAGGCTCAGGAGGTGGGGTACCACCCGGAGATGATTCTGGCCGGCCGCCGTGTCAACGATGGCATGGGCCGCTACGTCGCCGGCGAACTGGTGAAAGGGATGCTCAAGCGGGGGATTCAGGTGACCGGCGGCAGGGTGCTGGTGATGGGGCTGACGTTCAAGGAAAATTGCCCCGATATCCGCAATACCAAAGTGATCGATATCCTCACCGAGCTGGAATCCTATGGCGTTCTAGCGGACGTCTACGACCCCTGGGTGGATCTTGAGGAGACGCAACGCGCCTACGGTATCTGTCCGTTGCAGAAGCTCGAGACGGGCGTTTACGACGGAATCATCCTGGCTGTGGCCCATGAGCAGTTCGTTGATATGGGGGCCACACGGATACATGTGCTGGGGAAACCTGAACATCTTCTCTACGATCTCAAGTATGTCCTGCCGCCGGGCGACTCGGATCTGCGATTGTAGGCGTCGGTGAGGACGTGCACACAGAGCCCGCGTCCTTTACGCGCCTCAAGGCTACACCGTGGTTATAAGGTAGGAAAGTGTCAAAAAACTTTACAGTCATGCTAAAGCTGGTCTCGCAAGCGCATTGCAACTCTTTGAAATAAAAAGCGATATTGAAAGGTGGTTCATTTATTGCGCCACTTGATTAAGTGGGTTTCTCAAATGCGCTGGGGGCAACTTCGACGGAATCTATTTCAACGTGCTGTGTCTACACTTCCGAGTATCGGCTTGGCCTGAGGCATTATGGAACTAGTTCACGGTCATTTCCTCAGCTCGCTTAAGCTGCCGGCTTGCGACGTTTAACGGTAGTGAATCCAGCTGATTCATGGTGAGTATTTCATCGCGGCGGGACGATCGATGCACGAAATCCCAATTAATTTCAAAAAGTACTTCAGCATTCGGCTGGCGGATACGCAAGCGCAACGTCGAGAGGCGTTCAGGATTCGTTATGAAGTCTATTGCGATGAGCTGGGATTCGAGGAGAAGGATGCGTTTCCCGACGGGTTGGAACGGGATGCGTTCGATTCTATCTCCGATCATCTGCTTCTTGTGCATAACAGTAGCCAGAATTTTGTCGGTACGGTGCGTTTCGTGCACACCTCGACCTCAATGCCTGAGCAGATATTACCGTTGGAGAAATATTGCAGCCACGCCTTCGATCCCAGTCTTTTCGATCTGAAGGCCCAGGCGCGTGGCTCCATCGCCGAAGTTTCACGGTTGGCGGTTTCCGCCCAGTTCCGGCGCCGTTCCGGGGAAAAGGGCAGGCCCTTTATCTTCGAAGGTATGCGGACAGATATATCCGATCATGCCAAGAATTTCCCCTATATCGCCGTTGGCCTTTATCTGGGAGCCGCGGCGCTGTGCGTGCTCCAGAAATATCATTATGTGGTGGTGATGATGGAACCCAGGCTCGCTAGGGGGGTGTCTCGGGTCGGCATCCGATTTCAGCGGGCGGGGGAGCCGATCAAGTACCATGGAATCAGGGCCCCTTATTATATATCACCGGATATCCTATTAGAGCACCTGATCCCCCCGATTCGGGAAATGTTTGACGACATCTATGCCCAGCTTGAGAAGCAGCTACCTAAATGAATGGTATTCAGCGTGTAACGCTAATACTTTTCCGCCTGCTTGGTCCCGGGGTACTTCAGTGATGAGAAACTCCAAGAACAAATGCAGCAGGCGGCTAGGCCGCGCATTGGGTAAGTGTTGAACCGTCGGCGCACTTCAACGCCCTGGCCTCAGGTTGGAGAAAGGCGATGGAAAGCAGGTGTGGCAGGTGCGTAAATCCCTGCTCTGCAGGAATGCCGATTTGATCATAAATCTTGTAGTCATAACCGAGGACTGTATGCAGGCGCTTATAGAGACGCGCACGGGCTAAGCCCGCAACATTAAAGCCATAGCTGTAATTCAGCTCCACACTTCCTCTGACCATCGCCCGGCATTGATCACGTAACATCTCCGTCGTCCTGTACTCAGGCAAAAGGCACAAACGCGTCCACTGGCCGTAGGATTGTTGCGCCAGTTCGGGGAAGATCTTCTCGAGCACAAAGTCGTCGTCTTCCATGGGTAAGCGCGTCGGGTTGGAGGCAGGGCTGCCAGAGAACCGGGCGCCACCGATGCAGCGATCAACATCCATGGCAATCAAAATATGTCCCGCTCGATCGTCTTCGTCTTCCGAACCATCAAAGGATTCGAGTCCCAGTTCTTTGCGAAAACAGGCCTCCCGGATTTTATAGTACTGGGCAAGCAACTGCGGCTTTTTACTGAATTCAAAGCGAATTGACATTGGGTATTTCCCTCAACCTTCGTGAGTCGTTTTTGCCAGTCGGATACACCCTGATCCGATCATTGCCAAGCAACTGGTGCTTGAATCACGCAGTCAAATTTCGGAAAAATCAGCAAAAACCGAGCCTGATTTTATTTATTTATAATAATCAATAGGTTATATGGCTTTTTTCCGTTTCGTCGTCGATTTTCCCGCAAATGCTTCCACAAAATGTCATCAATCAGGGACAGGTATCTCTAGAATAAATAAAACGTAATAAAATCAATTATTTAAAATGACGCTTTCTGGAGGCAGTCGATTGCTTCATAGTTCAGCTATCTGCGTACTCTGAACCTGGCTCCAGTCAGGTAATCAAAAGATGCAACGAAAAAATCGGATCAAGGGGAGATATAAGTCCTGCGATTCCTGTACAAAATCGAAATGTTAAGTTCGATAAGACACTGATGAGTAAGTCGATAATTGAATAGAGAGGGTTAATTCAATCTGTTGCGTATCGGCGACAAACCTTCAGTATCACAGCTCAGGCTCCTCTCTTCTTTGGTCACGACTGTACCACCTAAAACGGTGTCCGGGTTCGTTGAACCACTACACTAAGTTTAAGGTCAGGTTCAGTCCCCTGACTTCAATCGAACCTGTCTCGAGAAACTCGCCATGGCACTCAAGGACCGCTTGATCACAGCGCTTGTTCGCTACCCCTACCGGATAATACTGGTCGGCCTTGTCTTGATCCTGGGCATCGGGTTTGGTGGCAGCCGATTGACCGTTGAGTCGGGCATCGATGTCTTTTTCAGTGAGGACGACCCGAACCTTATTGCAGACCGCGAGCTAAAGCGAACGTACGGCCGTGAGGACAACGTACTGTTCGTCATAGACACCCGCGGCGGTGACATATTCGAAGCCAACAATCTGTCGTCTGTTCAGACCATTACCGAAAAGTCATGGCTCATGCCCCACGCGAGGCGTGTTGACTCCGTCACCAACTTCCTCTATCCCGAGGTGGACGGCGACGACATCGTTATCGACAAGCTGGTTGAAAATGCGGATGCACTGACAAGCGAAGACCGCCGACGCATTAAGGACATCGCGATGTCACAACAGGTACTGATAGGGCGCCTGCTGGCCAATGACGGTCAGGTCGCCGCGGTCAATGTCACCCTGAATTTACCGGAAGATGAACAGGCGGCCGCCATTGACCAGGCCGTGAGATATGCAAGGGAGTTGGCGACTGAAGTTGAAAGTTCAAATCCCGCCATTGAAGTTCGCCTTGCCGGGCGGGCCTTGACCGAGCAGACCCTTGCTGAAGTCACTGCCCGCGACTCGATAACCCTCCTGCCGGCACTTTTTGTCCTGGTTCTGGTCTTCATCGCCCTGTTACTGCGCTCCGTGATGGCTTCGATCTGCACGGTGGTAACGATATTTCTTAGCATCCTTTGCGGTATGGGCTTTGCTGGATGGGCGGGTATAAGCCTCAACAGCGTCAACGTCTCGGCGCCGACGATCATCATGACGCTGGCCATTGCGGACTGCATCCACCTGCTGAGCGTATTCCTGACCCGCCTCAGGAACGGCCAGGAGAAAGCGGATGCACTATGGGGCGCTCTGGATCATACGCTCTATCCGATTGTGCTCACCAGCCTCACCACGGCGCTGGGTTTTCTGAGCATGAATTTCAGCGAGTCGCCACCGTTCCGTGAACTCGGCACCATAGCCGCTGTGGGTGTCTTGGGCGCGCTATGGGTGACGGTAACCATTCTTCCCGGCCTGGTGCAGATACTACCCTTCAGAAAGTCGGGGGGAGTAACAACCGGCATACCACTGGGTGGTCTCGCCAACTGGGTGATTCGCCATAACAACCGCATTTTCTGGAGTTCGTTGTTACTCATTGGTCTGACAGTGAGTTTTATTCCGCGCATTGAGCTCAACGACGACCCAACCGGCTATTTTTCTGACTCGGTTCCTCTAACGCAAGCCATTGACGTCATCGAGCGAAAGCTCTCGGGAACCCAGTCGGTTTACTACTCGTTTGATAGCGGGCAGGAGCAGGGTATCGCCGATCCCCGCTTTCTTGCCGATATCGATTCGTTTGTCTCCTGGCTCAGGGCGCAATCCGAAGTGGTCAACGTGGAGTCATTTACCGATACGCTGAAGCGGCTGAACCAGGTGATGCATGGCGGGGCCCAGGAGTGGCACAAACTTCCGGACAGCAGAGAGCTGGCGGCGCAGTATGTCCTGCTCTATGAGATATCCGTTCCTTATGGGCAGGATGTCACACATCAGATAAGCGCGGACAAATCCTCCCTCAAGGTGGCGGCAACGCTGAAGAACCAGCAATCACAAGGTCTCATTGCATTCGAGGCGCGGAGCAGGCGGTGGATGCAGGACCATCTGCCGGGCATGGTCACCCGCGGGGCGGGTCAATCCATCAGCTTTGCGAATGTCGGCCTGCGCAACATCAACAGCATGCTCCTCGGATCCCTGGCGGCGATCGCGCTTGTCTCGCTCTGCTTGATCGTTGCCTTCCGCTCGATCCGGTTCGGGCTGGTCAGTTGCATACCTAACCTGTTTCCCGCCTTCGTTACCCTCGGGCTATGGGGGGCAGTGGTCGGTGAGGTGAACATCGCCGCCTCCGTGGTGTTCAGTCTGACCCTGGGCATCATTGTGGATGACACAACCCACTTCCTCGTGAAATACCTGGAGGCCAGGCAGGAACGGAACCTGGATGCGGAGCAGGCGATCAGGTACGCCTTTGCGGCAGTGGGCAGTGCCCTGCTCTCCACCTCGATTGTCCTGGCGATCGGCTTCCTGGCGCTAGTACAATCGGATTTTTCCGTAAACTCCACATCGGGCCTGCTGGTCGCCATGACCATCGCTATTGCCATCATTCTGGATCTGTTGTTTCTACCGACCGTATTGATCAAGGCTGATCGCTGGCTGCTGCCCCAGGCGGCGAAAACGACTATCATCGGTGGGTAGGCCCGAACGGGAGATGTGTATGAAAGTAAAACAGTTCAGTCGAGCAGGCTTCCACCGATCAGTATTCGCCGTTATCTGCCTGGCTATTTTTTGTGGTCCGGTGTTTTCGCAGGAGCCAGCTTCGAAAGAGCCCGCTTTGAAAGAGTCAGCGCCTGAGCAAGGACTGGCCATCGCACTGGAGGCAGACCGGCGCGATCGTGGTTTCGGGGATACGACAGTCAACCTCGCCATGCTGCTGAACCTTTCCGGAACCGAGGAGGTGCGCCGGGAAATGCGCCAATTGACGCTGGAAGTCGAGGGCGACGGTGACAAGAGTATCATGGTGTTTGACAGGCCTCGGGATCTCAAGGGAACGGCCATACTGACCTTTACACACAAAGTCGGCAACGATGACCAGTGGCTCTATCTGCCGGCGCTCAAGCGCGTAAAACGAATCTCTTCCGCCGACAAGTCGGGGCCGTTCATGGGCAGCGAGTTTGCTTATGAGGATCTGTCCTCGCAGGAAGTCGAGAAATATACCTACACTTACCTGCGGGACGAACCCGTGGACGGCGAACCTTGCTTCGTGGTCGAACGTGTTCCCGTCGACTCAAAATCTGGCTACACGCGCCAGGTAACCTGGGTGGACCAGAGCGAATACCGGCTCCGGCGCGTGGACTACTACGATCGCAAGGGCGAACTGCTCAAGACCATGACGCTGGCAGGTTACAGGCAGTACCTGGAGCAGTACTGGCGCCCGGCAAAAATGATCATGAAGAATCACCAGAATGAGAAAAGTACTACCCTGATATTCGAGGATTACCGGTTCCGCACCGGCCTGACGGACAGTGATTTCAATCGCAGTGCACTGTCGCGCATTCGATAATAGGAAAGCCATTTTGAAGCATAAAGTGCGCCGTATCGACTTTTCATCCCTGATCCTGGTTCCGTTGCTTGCATATGGGCAATTTGTCGCTGCAGCGGCAGACGATTCTGCCAATTCAAGCACCGATAGCGCTTCGAGCGAATGGACAGGCTATGTCAGCCTGGAACCTCGGCTGTTTTTCCACGGCCCGGTCCATCCGGCCCAGGATGACCAGAACCTGTCAGCAGTATTCCAGCCCGAATACTATCGGAACTGGGACGACGGAACGCAAACCTTCGCGTTTACCCCGTTTTTACGCCTTGACGCCAATGACGACGAGCGTACTCATGCCGATATACGGGAACTGTTCTGGCGCATGGAAACTGAACAATTCGTCTTCAAGGCCGGGGTCGACACTGTTTTCTGGGGCGTGGCGGAGTCGCAACATCTGGTCGATATCATCAACCAGACCGACCTGGTGGAAAATATCGATCGGGAGGACAAACTGGGGCAGCCCATGCTCAACCTCGGCTACCTGAATGACTGGGGCACCTGGCAGGCTTACCTGTTGCCCTACTTCAGGGAGCGCACCTTCCCTGGAAAGGATGGCCGCCTGCGCACTGAGCCTGCGATCGATACCGATGCTGCAATTTACGAGTCCGGCGACGAGGAACACCATGTCGATTTCGCCTTGCGCTGGTCCCACTATTTCGGTGACTGGGATATCGGTATCGCGCATTTCAGCGGAACCAGCCGCGAACCGCTGCTGATACTTGACGACTCAGGCCCCAGGCCCAGCCTGCGCCCCCTTTACCTGCAGATCGACCAGACCAGCCTCGACGTTCAGGCTACGAAGGGCGCATGGCTTTGGAAGCTCGAGGCAATCTACAACCAGAATAAGGTCGACGACTATTACGCCTACGTCGGCGGTTTTGAGTTCACACAATTTGGTATAGCGGGCAGTGCAGTCGACCTGGGTTGGCTGCTGGAGTACAACTACGACGAACGGGGTGATAGCGCGACGACGGTACTGCAGGACGATATCTTTTTCGGGGTCCGATTTACCGATAACGATGTTCATAATACCCGCATTCTTGCGGGGGTTACCGTCGACACAGGCTCTGATTCCACCTTCGCCAATGTGGAAGCCTCACGGCGCTTGAGTGAGCACTGGGTTCTTGGCCTGGAAATGCGACTCTTTACCAATGTGGACGAGGAAGACCCCCTCCGTCAGATCAGGGATGATGATTACCTTGAAATCCAGCTGACCCGGTACTTCTGAGAGTCGACCGGCTGCAATGCCTGACCTCCGATTGAGCGCCAGAGAGGCAGACTTCGTATCGTTTACGGAATCTGCGAATAAATCACCCTTTGCTCGGTTATAGTCAGTGCTGGCAGGTAACACCGCCCAGGTGCTCGTTATTTGTTCAGCTTTTGGCACCAGCACGCGGATTTTCCAAAATGCAGGCGCACCTGTCCTGTGCCCCGGGGATCTGATCCTCTCGGAAAATGTTTGCCCGGGCAAACAGCATGGCCAACTTGCCCGGCGGTATCGTCTTGCCGGAAGGACTGGCGTGCTACAAGGCCACGAAGGCGGTTGATTGCCAGCACCTGGAATTTGGCTTAACAGGAATCGGGTTGGAGTCTCTCACATTATTATGAATACGGATTTTGACTATGATCTTGCATTTTCACGCAATATCGGCTGGGTAACGGAAGCGGAGCAGCGGTTGCTGAAAACCAGACGTGTGGCGATCGCAGGCCTCGGCGGGGTGGGCGGCAGCCATCTGTTAACCCTTACTCGCCTGGGTATCGGCGCCTTCAACCTCTCGGACTTCGACGAGTTTGGCATCGAAAATTTTAATCGCCAGGCGGGTGCAAGCCTCTCCTCGGTCGGTCAACCCAAGCTCGAAACCCTGGTCAACAGGGCCCTGGATATCAACCCGGAGCTGGATATCCGCACTTTTCCCGACGGCGTTTCCAGCGAAAACGTGGAGACTTTTCTGCAGGACGTCGATGTGTATGTCGACGGACTGGATTTCTTTGCCTTGGCGGCGCGAAAGGCGGTATTTGCCGCTTGCGACCGTCTGGGAATTCCGGCCACAACGGCCGCGCCCCTGGGCATGGGTACCGCCGTGCTGAACTTCCTGCCTGGGAAAATGACCTTTGAGGAATATTTTCGTTTGGACGGGTTTTCGGAAGAGGAGCAGTATTTACGCTTTTTTGTCGGGCTGGCGCCCGCCCGACTCCACAGTGGTTACCTGGTGGATCCGGAGCGTATCGATGCCTTCGCCAGGAAGGGGCCGTCTTCGGCGATTGGCTGTGAGCTCTGCGCCGGAGCGGCGGCCAGCCAGGTATTAAAACTGTTGTTAAAGCGGGGTAGGGTGGTAGCTGCCCCCTGGGGGTTGCAGTTTGACGCCTATACCAACCGGTCGACCAAGACCTGGCGGCCTGGCGGAAACAACAACCCCTTGCAGAAGCTGGCCATCAGTATCGGCAAGAAGCAGTATCTGGAAAACCTGGATAAAAACTCAAAATCCAAAGAAGCGGACGCCTACACTCCGGTCACGGCCGCCGAGAAAGTGTTGGATTTGGCACGCTGGGCGCCGAGTGGCGATAACACCCAGCCTTGGCGATTCGAGCTGGTGGACGAAAACGCTTTGGTGGTGCACGGCTCCGATACCCGTGACACCGTGGTTTACGACCTCGATGGTCGAGCCAGCCAGATGGCGATCGGTGCTCTTTTGGAATCTATCGAGATGGCCGCCTCAACCCTTGGCCTGAGAGCCGAGATCCAGCGGCGTCCCGATCTGCCGGAGCAGACCCCCACCTTTGATGTCACTTTGCGGCCTGATAACGACCTGGCGCCCAATCCCCTGGCCTTCTACTTGAGGGTTCGTTCGGTGCAGCGCCGGCCGATGAGCCCCCGACCCTTGACCGTTACCGAGCGGGCTCAGCTCGAGCAGAGCCTGCCCGAGGGATATCGGGTGCGCTGGTTTGAGCGACCGAAGGATCGCTGGCAGGTGGCACGGCTTATGTTTGCCAACGCCAAGGTGCGGCTCACCATGCCGGAGGCGTATTCGGTGCACAGCCAGGTCATCGACTGGGGGCAGCAGTTCAGTGAAGACCGAATTCCCGAGCAGGCGGTAGGGGTAGACCCCCTGACCGCCAAACTGATGCGCTGGGTGATGCAAAGCTGGGAGCGGGTCGCCTTTGTAAACCGTTACCTGGCCGGTACCCTGGTACCACGGTTGCAATTGGATCTGCTTCCCGGGCTCCGCTGCGCCGCACACTTTGCCATCGTCGCGCCCAAGGCTCCCGAAACCCTGGAGGACTATCTGCAGGCGGGCCGCGCAATGCAGCGGCTGTGGCTGACGTCCACCCGGCTGGGGCTGGGACTGCAGCCGGAGATGACACCGCTGATCTTCGCCCGCTTTCTGCGTCTCGGTATCCCGTTTACCCGAACCCCGTCGGTGGAACGTCTGGCCGGCGCTTGCGCCGAAAAATTCAGGCAACTGATGGAAGCAGAGACGGAGCAGGCTGTCTTTATCGGGCGGATAGGTGAAAGCCCGTTGCCGGCCTCCCGTTCCCTGAGGCTTGATCTGAAGGAATTGATTATTTCGGACAAATCCGCCGATGAGCAATCAGACGACAGGCTGGCAAAATGAATGAGAGTCTTGCGGATTCGCCCGAAAAAAAACACCAGAAAAATATCGCCAACCACAAAAGGCGTGTGCTGTTTTTCGCCGAAGCGGCCACCCTGGCCCACGTGGCAAGACCGATGGTTCTGGCCCATGTCCTGGAGGACGCAGGTTATGAGGTTCACTTTGCCTGCCATCCCCGCTATTGCGATCTGTTCCGCACGCTGAAAAGGCCCTGGCGGCCCATCCAATCCATTACCAGCCGGGAGTTTCTGGAGGCCTTGGCCAAGGGACGCCCACTCTATAGCCGTGACACTCTACAGGCGTACGTAAAAGAAGATCTTGAGGTGATCAGGGAGATCTCCCCGGATCTGATCGTCGGAGACTTCCGCCTGTCCCTGTCGGTCAGCGCGCGCCTTGTGGATATCCCCTATATGACCATCACCAATGCCTACTGGAGCCCTTACGCCAGGCCACATTATCGGGTGCCCGAGTTGCCAATTACTCGGTTTTTCGGCGCCAGGGTGGCCGGTGCACTCTTTAAACTGGCACGTCCCCTGGCTTTTGCGCTGCATACCCTGCCGCTAAACAGGGTCAGGAAGCAATACGGGCTGCCATCACTGGGACTGGATCTCAGGCGCATCTATACCGATGCCGACCAGACGCTGTATGCCGATCTCCCCGAACTCGTACCGACGTTTGAACGCCCAGCGACGCACCGGTACATCGGCCCAATCAATTGGTCGCCCAGCGTTGCGCTACCGCAATGGTGGGATCAACTGCCTGCCGACAAGCCAATCATCTATGTCACCCTGGGCAGCTCCGGACAGAGCGAGCTGTTGCCCAGGGTCCTGGGCGCGTTAGCGCAGTTGCCGGTGACCCCTGTTGTTGCGACTGCAGGCCTGATCCAGCTGGAGCGAAAGCCGCACAACGCCTGGGTGGCGGATTTTTTGCCCGGTGAGCAGGCGGTATCGCGCGCCAGCCTGGTGATCTGCAATGGCGGCAGCCCCACCACCATGCAAGCACTGGCTGCTGGCGTACCGGTCGTCGGTATCGCCAGTAATCTGGACCAGTATCTGAATATGTCCTATCTCGAACAGGCCGGGGTGGGCATCCTGATGCGAGCAGGTCAAACCACCGTTTCCAGGCTGCGACAGCTAGTCGAAACGATGATGGGGAATGACAGTTATCGGGATTGTGCCATGGCGGTAATGCAACAGGTTGCGACCTATGCGCCGGAAAGACACTTTGCAAACCTGGTTGCGCGGGAGCTCTCTACGGCCTGAGAAATGACGACTGTATTGAACTACAGTTATCAAAGCTCTATTGGCCCGGCCGCTGTTCAAGGCCAAGTTGGTCTCAGGGAATCAACCATAAGGTGGAGAACAACAACCATGTATCGCTCGGAATTGGTGAATCGTTCAGCCATGCTTCCCCTGCAAAAAAAGACCAGGCCGGCCCTGCTGTGCGGGATCCTGTTACTCATGCTGCAAGGTTGCGGCCCGGGGGGACTGACGGACGAGGAGTACCTCCAGCGGGCCCGGGAGGCCACGGCCCGGGGCGAAATGCAGAGCGCCGTCATCGAGTTTAAGAACGCCCTCAAGACCAACCCGGACAATGCCCAGGCCCGTCTGTTGCTGGGCCAGGCCTATATCGAACTGGGGGACGGCGCCTCCGCGGAAAAGGAGCTGCGCCAGGCACGGAGCAAGGGGATAGCCGAGGAGACCGTCCTGGTTCCCCTGGCCAATGCATTGTTTCTCCAGCAGGAATATGACGAAGTCCTCAAAAACTACACTCTCGTGGATTCACTTTCCCCGGAACAACAGGCTGAACTGCTGGCCGTCCGGGGCAAGAGCCTATTACAAGCCGGCAATATCGCGCAGGCCCGGTTGGAGCTGAACAAAGCCCTGGAACTTGACAGTCGCTCCGTTACGGCTTTACTTGGCCAGTCACAGATCGACCAAGCGAAAGGAAACCTGGTTGCCACGCGGGACTGGGTCGACCAGGCGCTGAAGATTCAGCCCGATAACCCGGAAGCCCTGAGCCAGCTGGGCCGGGTCGAAGAAGCCGACGGCAACCTAGAGGCGGCGGAGGAGGCCTATACCCGGGCCATCGACACTGCGGCCAACAAGCCGAAATACATCGCCCAGCGGGCATTCCTGCGCATCCACCGCGAGGACATCGAAGGCGCCGAAAAGGATATCGAAAAGCTTTCGGACAAATATCCCGGCAAACATTTCGCCCAGGGCCTGGTCCATTTCCAGCGAAAGGAGTATCGGGACGCGCAGACCGCTTTCGAACAGGCCCTGAATGGTTACGGCGCCTATGCCCCGTTGCAGTACTACCTGGGCCTTACCCACCTGCTCCTGGGCAATGAACAGCAGGCGGACACTTACCTCAAGAATGTTCTCAACCTGGTACCGGAATCCGGCAATGCAGCGAATGTGCTGGCGGGCATGCAGTTGCGCAAGGGGGATCTGGAGAAAGCACAGCCGCTGCTCGAATCGGTGCTGGAGCGGGATCCGGACAACCGCCAGGCCCTGGAGCTGATGGCTGGTCTGGAAATGATGCAGGGCAAGCCGGACCAGGCGATCGAAAAGCTGGAGCGACTGTTGGCCCTGAATCCGGACTCGGCCGACCTGCGCTCCAAACTCGGACTTGCCCTGATGGCGCAGGGGGAGGTCGACCAGGCCACAGCCGAACTGGAAAAGGCGATCGCACTTGAACCGGGCGCGGACGAACACGAATTGCGCCTGGTCATGGGCCAATTGCAGGCCGGCGAAAATGCCAAGGCACTGGAATCCGCCGAGCGGTGGGTGGACAAGAGCTCGCGAAGTGTCCCGGCCCATCTCAGCCTGGCGTGGGCCTTCCTCGCCAACCGGATGGGGGACCAGGCCCTGTGGACCTTCGAAAAAGTACTGGAGTTGTCACCGGGCAACCCCAGCGCCTCCCACAACCTGGCGGTTTTTGCCCTGCAGCGGGGCGATATCAAACAGGCCCTGAGCTACTACGAGGAAAGCCTGAAGCACCACCCGGGTCATCCACGTATCAGCCTTGCGCTGGCCAAGCTCCATCTGCTGACCGGCCAGGATGAAAAAGCCCTGCCGCTGCTGGAAAAGGTATGGGAACAGCAGCCCGGGGACGCCGAACCCGCCGCGTTACTCGGCAAGTTGTTGCTGCGCCAAGGGGATGCGGGGCGGGCACTGAGGCTGATCCGGGAAGCGGCCAGAGTGACCCCGCAGGACCCGGCGGTGCTCAGGGTTCTGGGCACGGCCCAGGCGGAAACCGGGGATTACCGTGGCGCTGTCTCGACTTACCAACGCCTGACCGCCCAGAAGCCGGAATCGGCCCCCGACCACTATCTTCTGGCCCAGGCCTACTACAAGAACGGGGACAGGAAAAATTTCGCCGCCGTCCTGGAAAAAGCGTATCAACTGGATCCGACTCATCTCGAGATCCAAATTGCCATGGTCGGCCTGCTGATGCAGCGCCAGCAGTGGGACCAGGCCCGGGAATTGGTAGATAAACTGAAACAGGACCACCCGGGCAATCCGGAGGTCCATGTCCAGGACGCTCAATTGTCAACCGCGCTTAACGACCCCGGGAAGGCGGTCGAGGCTTACCGACAGGCCCTGGAACTGGCGCCAGACCGGAATGACCTGGTGGTGAAATACGGGCTCGCCCTGTGGCAGGCGGGGCAGCGGGAACAGGCCTTCAAACCCATGGAGGACTGGCTCGACAAGCACCCGAATGATGGCGTGGTGAGGTACAACCTGGCCACTCTCTACCTGCTGGCGGACCGCAAATCCGAAGCCAGGGAGGCGTTTAGCAATATACTCGACAGCAATCCGGACCATATCATTGCCCTGAACAACCTCGCCTGGCTGCTCAGGGATACCGAGCCCAAAAAGGCGGTTGCCTACGCGGAACAGGCCTATAAGCTATCCCCGACGGCGCCGGTTCAGGATACCCTGGCGATGATTCTGCTGGCCCAGCCGGGGCAGGAGGCGCGCGCCGTGCGG
Organism: Marinobacterium rhizophilum DSM 18822; assembly: GCF_000378045.1. Lineage (GTDB taxonomy): Bacteria > Pseudomonadota > Gammaproteobacteria > Pseudomonadales > Balneatricaceae > Marinobacterium_A > Marinobacterium_A rhizophilum. The sequence goes on along the minus strand of NZ_KB899090.1, from coordinate 42,384 downwards.
CTGCTGGAAAATGCCCTGCAGCAGGCCCCGGGAAATGCCGAGATCCATTTCCACCTGGCCCAGGCCCTGGTGCAAAGCGGGGACAAGCAGCGGGCAACCCAGGTGCTGACCGAGTTGTTGAACAGCAAGGCGGTGTTCCCCGGCAAGCAGCAGGCGCAGAAATTACTGGATGAACTGAGTGGTTGACCGTGGGTGCCGGCGTAACATCCCGACGAGCCAAGCGTCTGGGAGGCTGTCTGAGAATGCTGGCCGTAGCGAGGGGAAGACCGTTTTGCTCAGCACATCCATGTGCTTCACCCCTTCGGGGTTTGCACGTTCAATCGCTCCCGACGATTGAATGAGTCAGTTTTTGAGCTCTTTTGAGACGATAAATCGACTGGATTGCCGATTAACACAGCGTCAGCTGCCCACCGCGCAAGCTACAGGGATGTAGCTTGTGAATAGTGGTTCGATGAAAGAGTATACAAAAATGCCCCCTCTTTACCGAAGAGAGGCGGCTTTTCCGAACGACTGCATGGATGCAGGAGATAGGGCGAAGCAGGATGCCCGAGCCGAGTAGATCAGTGTTAAGTCCGACAGGTTCTAAGGTATAGCCATGCGCAAGATTACCGCAGCTCCGATCCTGACCTTTGTCCTTTTGCTTTCGTTTATCGTGGCCCTGGCCACGGTCACCAACTATCTTCTGTTGGGCTGGTTTCCGCTGGGGGATTTTCGTGGCGTGTTCATGGCCCTTGGCTGGGTTCTTCTGGTGTATGTGTACGGTATCGCCGTTTATCGGGTTTTCCTGCGCTGCTATCCTATCCGCGAAGGCGAAATTGCCGAGCACTCCCGGGAGGAGTTTTCCTATCATGTGTACCTGCTGTTTTATCTGCTCCTGTTCTACCCCCTGACCCGCAATCACCTGCTGCCCACTCCCCTGATGCGCCTGCTCTACCAGGCCCTGGGCGCCCGCCTGGGGGACAACAGCTACAGCGCTGGGGTTATTATGGACCCCCCGCTCACGGAACTCGGGGCCAATAGCCTGATCGGGCACGACGCGGTGCTGTTCAGCCATGCCCTGGAAGGCAACCGGTTGTCACATGCCCGGATCCGCATCGGCGATAATGTCACTGTGGGCGCCAAGGCCATAGTGATGAGCGGCGTGACCATCGGTGATGGAGCCATGGTGGCGGCGGGCGCCGTGGTGGGCAAGGGCACCCACATCGCCCCCGGGGAAATTTGGGGCGGCAATCCTGCCCGCCTGCTCAAGGCTCAGACCACGGCGGCTTAGTAATCTCCAGATGTCTGTTAGTATCGCGTCAGCTTTTTTTACACCCTCCCCCCAAGGCCCATCTGTGAGCCTGTCAAAAAAAATCCATACCTTTGTTTTTAAAAGAAATAATGAAAAGGGCATGGGTTGTGCTTTGTATTGAGTGTTCAGTTGACTCTTCGAGTCGAGTTCAAATATCCACGCAGGCTGGCAACCTGACGGGCAACCTAAGTAGGTGACGCACATGAACAAGAAAACACTCTTGGCCGCGGGTTTCGCCCTGGCCTGCACTCTGTCGGCGCAGGTGTTCGCCACCGACACAATCATGTTTGACCCCGATGGCACGGGTGAAGTTGCCAACGGTACCCTTGATGTAGGTTCATTTGATTGGGCGCCGGGCAGCACCCTGTCCGTTGACACCATTCCTACTGGCGAGGGAGACGACATCATATCCTACTCCCACGCATCCCTGGGCATCTTGGTCAATGAAAACGGCATCGGCATAGCGCCAAGCGGGCTTAATACCAATTTTGAAATCACCTTTGTCGCGGGCTTTACGGAAACCATCGATAGCGTAGAAACCTCGGCCACTGTATTGGTGAGCGATGGCGGTGACGGCCTTGGCGGCGGCAACGATATTTACACCTTCTCCCAGACCATCACCCTGGTGGAGGCCGGCACCCAAACTGTCAATTTCTTCGAAATCTATTACGACGATTTTTCTGTCGGCTCACAAAACGACCCGCTGGCGGGTACTGGTTATCGTGACGGGGAGTTGATCCTGAGCGCCGAGTTGGTCAGCCTCAGCGGTAACTTCACCGCAGACTTCACATTCGTGGATGTTGACAACAGTGGAGACTTCAATGCCGGCGACATCCTGCAAACCACCCTCCTGGACCAATTTGGCGCAGACCAATGGGGTGGACAGCAAACCATCACCGGCGAAGGTTCCACCCAACTGGTGGCTGACGTGACCTTCCAGGACTACGATTTCTTTATATCCGATGTCTCGGCTCTGGTGCAGGACCTGTTCTTCAATACCTCCAATATACTGCCGTTCGCGCAAACCAATCCGTCCATGCAATTTGACGGTTCAGTCATCATCCCTGACATTGGCGCTGTCAACGGCTTCAGCGGGCCCGATATCCTGTTCCAGACGGACGCCAACTCTGGCTTTGTAACCACGGAAGTTCCTGAGCCCAGCACGGTACTGCTCTTTGCTCTGGGACTGCTGTTCCTGGGGTTTGGAAGCAGGAACCAATTCGCCAGAAGGAGTTAATCGCCTGCAGGCAAGTAACAAGTAAGTATCGACAAGGGTTGTGCCAGTGATGTCACAATCCTTTTTTCACCAGGCTATCGGATGGCTCTTAGAAACTTGGTTATTACGAGATCGGTTACAAGGAGCTCTAATATGAACATTAGACGTTTTACTAACAGGTTATTCCCAATGGCATTGGCCATCGGTTTGTGCCTGCCTTTGGCGTACGCTCACGCATCCACACCGGTTGAGTTCGACCCGGACGGCCAGGGTGGTGGTGGCGCCTTTACCATCGGTTCCCTGGACTGGTTACCGGGCAGCACCGTGATCAAGGACGAAATCCCGCTGGAAGATGATTCCACGGTGTCTGCCCAGGCGTACGCCCACTCTGCGCTGGCCGCCGCGGTAGATCCTGACGGGATCGTTATCAATCCGCCCGGGCTCAACGTAAGTTACGAAATCACCGCATTCCTGGCCAACGGCGTCGAGATCACTACCAACCTCGACGGCACCGTCGTGCTGCTCGCGCTGGACCCCGCCAACGGGGACAATAGCTTCGAGATGTACTACGATGACAATCCCAATGCGAATCCCCTGGGGGGCACCGGGTTCCGTGACGGCCACCTGATCCTCTCCGGGCAACTGACGGCTTTGTCGGGTAACTTTACAGCCAGCAACCAGGACTCGCCCTTCGAGGATCTGGATGAGTTCGGCGCCAACAACTGGCCCGGGACACAGACCATTTCGGGGCAAGGCTCCCAACAACTCGCCGTGCTTGTGCAGTCCGTGGACAAGGACTTCTTCCCCAGCGGCGTCGACCTGGGCACCATACTCCCCTTCAACAACAGCCAGGTAGTAAGCTTCAAGCAGACCAACCCATCCATGAACTTTTCCCTGAACCCCGGTGGTGGGGCGCTCGACCCCGTCGACACGGGCGTGGTCAATGGCCTGACGGGGCCCGACCTTCTCCTTCAAATCGACCCCAACAACGCCTTCGAGTTTATCCCTCCGGAACTGGCCTGCCGGGTGACCGGCGGAGGCAATGACACCGCGGGGATTTTCGAGAACGGCGCAGCGGGCTGGGACGGCACCGTTGCCGAGGGGCTGATTACCCCCACTGTGACCAACGGCAATGGCAGGGGCAAGAAAACCCAGCAATTGAACGGCAATGGTGAGCTGGAGCCCTATCGCTACACCATGGGCGGCCAGGCCGGCGCCAACACGGCGCAGCAACCCCAGCCCAAGGGCGAGTGGACCCACTCCAACCACAATAGCCCGAACAGTCTGAAATTCACCTTCCATGCCGGCACTGCCAGCGCGCCGGACGGCACCGAGATCGACGAGATCATCTGCACCGATGCCGGTTTCTGCTTCCCTGCCAGGCCTGCGCCCAACAAGCAGATCGACTTCGTCGGTATCGGCACTTTCAAGAACCTCAGCTGGAAGAACCCCGAAGTGACCCACAGTGTGGGTGTGGTGGATGCGGCGTTCTACGATATCCAGCCTGAGCCGGTGGGCAACAAGCCCGGCCAGGATCCGGCGACCTACCACTGGTTCCAGGTCCATATCGAGGATCTGGGCGAGCCCGGCAACAAGGCGGAAGACGGCGCTGTCTGTCCCGAAAAGGGCTCCGGCAACGATCCCTTCGCCGATCCCCCGGTCACCGACAATGTCGCCGACTGCGGCTGTGGCGATTTCTACCATATCCGGATCTACGAGGGTGTCGTGCCCACCTTCAATGCGGACGGCGAGGTCACCAATATCAACAAGGACGACCTGATCTACGAGGTGTATGGATATATCAACGGCGGCAACTTCCAGATCCATCCCCTGACTGGCTTTGATCTGAAGTAATCGGGTTAAATCGTCAGGTCGAAAAAATGCCTCCTCGAACCTAGTTCGAGGAGGCATTTTATTTTTCCAGATACGTAGATACGTAGGGTGGGTGGAGCCGCCACGAGTTATTGTACAACTCTGGTGTACGGGATCAGGCGGCATTCCTGTCCGACTGATCCTGTACTTGCTCGCCGTCCTTGAATTTCACGTTGTTGATCAAGAGGGTCAGCAGATTAAATCCCTTGATCCGCTTCCAGTTCAGCCGCCACATCGGCGTATCCTTTCCATTGGCACAGACCCCTGACGGCGGTGTAACCCATCATGGGCCAAAGTCGCCTGTGTTTCGGGCGGCACGGACAGCATTACACCGGTTGTGCAGCATGGGTAGTACTTTATCCCGATCCCATGAAACATCGGTTCAGCGCCGCGGCAACCGGAGGCATTATTAATCGGTTCACTACCATTTGCTCCTGCAATGACAGCATTCACATCGTCCATGGTGGTTACGCGTAGCAAGACATTTGCGTACCGACAGAGGATTGCCACTACGGCTCCACCCATCTTACGAAATACGCCTAAGGCGCGAAGAACCTTGTTTGCTTGGTCGCAACGGGTCGTGGCGGGTCGCCATACCCATAGATTTACTCCAGGTACCGAACGACGACCGGCAGATCACACATTTTTCCCCAATGGAAATCGCTGAGCAGCCGCTCCAGTCTAGGCAGGGTCCGGTGCAGGTTCAGATAATGCCGAAACCTGGATTTGACCGAAGCGGCCTGAATCCTTGGCTGGTCGGGTGCGATTTCCCAGGGATGAACGTAAAAAACGACCGGCCCGGCCAACTGCCGGGCGGCCTTTTGCAGCAGCCGTTTCGACAGGGCATAAGGGTAGAGTCTGAAGTAGCCGCCACCGGCACAGGGAATACGTCGGTTGAACACCTCCGCCGTGGCCACCGGGACTTCGAGCAGACCATTGTCCCACAGGAAAGGCGTGCGCGGAGCTTTCCTGTAACCATACAGATCATGCGGCACAGGGTTAATGCTGGAGCTGTACCGGTATCCTGCTTCTCGAAGTTCATCCTGAATCCAGGGCCTGTTTTCGTCAAACGAAAAGCTGGGGGCCCGATAGCCTGCCACCGGCGCACCGACGAGATCTTCCAGCAGCGCTTTGGACCGGGTGATATCCTGCCTGAATTCGCGTTGAGAAAGACGGTTCAGGCGTTGGTGATGGTAGCCGTGACTGGCGATTTCATGGCCAAGAGCTGCGATCTCCCGGATCAGGGCAGGGTAACGCTCCGCGACCCAGCCGAGGACGAAAAAGGTGGCTTTGGTCGCCTGTTCCGACGTGGCGTCCAATGACGCGATAATGCGCTGGACGTTGGCTTCAATGTGACAGGGATACTGGTCCCAGCGATCGGGAGAAATAACCGTTTCAAACGCCGCCACGTGGAAGTAGTCCTCGACATCGATAGTGATCGCATAGTCCGTCGATTTCACCGGGTGCCGCTCAGGGAGCATAACTCTGAACTCCTTGTCGCTCTGATGGGAGGATGATCGCGCAAGCGATAGATTATTGACTGGCGTCTTGCTCGGTAGCGGTGTTCGATAAGTGTAGTCGAAGGTGGAACAGGCTAAAGCCTGCCTGTAGCGAGAGAGACCGCTTGATGGAACGTCCCTGCTCGAGAAATAGACTTCTCTATAAGGTCTTCCCGGATCCTGCAGAACCTTGGATGTGTGAGCGACAGAGATCGCGCTTCGTGACTATACTTCTCTTCGATTGCTGCTTGCTTGGCGGTATTGAATGGGGTTGGGGAATGGCATGATGGATCGGCGAATGCATCGGTACTCCTGGGCCTGGCTCGGACTGATCCTGGTGACGGGCCTCAGCATTGGCTACGGTCAGGCGTCTGAACTGGCTGACACCGTCTCGGCTGTCAAACCGTCGATCGTCGGCATCGGGACCTACTTGCCAGGCCGCCGCCCTCCCTCGCGCTTGTTGGGCACCGGCTTTGTCGTGGGTGATGGGCACCATGTTGCGACCAACGCCCATGTTGTTGATATCGAGATCGACGACCGTAAGAAGGAGCAGTTGGTGGTTTTTGTCGGTATCGGGAATAGTCCACGGGTGATTCAGGCGAAGATCGTCGCCTCTGAACCGCAGCATGATCTGGCGCTGCTGAAAGTCTCCGACAGGCTGCCGGCCATGAGACTCTCGAACAGGAAGACGGTCCGCGAGGGGGAGAACTACGCCTTTACCGGGTTTCCGCTGGGCGCCGTTCTGGGCCTTTATCCTGTGACCCACCGTGGCATGATTTCCAGCATCACGCCGATGGCAATACCGGCGCCATCATCGGGACAATTAACGGCACATAAAATCCAGCAGCTGCGGCAGCCGTTGATGGTGTACCAGCTGGACGCCACCGCGTACCCCGGCAACAGTGGCAGCCCACTCTATGACCCGGACGACGGAACTGTGGTCGGAATTCTCAACGGGGTCTATATCAAATCAACCAAAGAGGATGTCTTGAGTCACCCCAGCGGCATCAGCTATGCGATTCCGGTGCGTTATTTGCGAGAGTTACTTGCCCGTCAGACGGGCGGCTGAACGCCGTCGAGGGCTCGCCGGAGCGGCCATAAGTAATTTGGTCAAGGGAGTATGCTTCCAATGATGGTTGCCGAGTTCAGTTATCTGGCCGCGACTCTGGTGTATGCCACCGTTCTGGTGCTGACCCTGTTTCTCTGGCGGGGGCGGCTGCAGGGGGGCTGGTTGCTGCTGGCCCTGGGGCTGATGGTTGTTTGGTCCGGCTATCTGGGTCTGAAAAGCGGCGGGGGGCTTCTCGGCGTCCCGGGTTCTGCGGTGCCAGACCCGAATCAATTTTTTCTGGAGATCATGCGCGATGCCGGTTGGGTCATGCTGTTGTGGCGGCTGCACGCGAGCAATCAGGGAATCGGCTCACGAAATTTTTGGTCCAGTGGGTGGCTGTGGGGGTTTTTTCTACTGCTGATCGCCTTGATGCTGGGAAATCTACTGCAATTATCGATGGGAGAGACGGGCAACGTTCTGCCAATCTCCCTCGCCCTCGTGAGCCCTTTTTTGCTGGTGATTCTGGTGCTCATTCTACTGGAACAGTGGTACCGCAATATACCCCGGGAGCGGCGCTGGTCGGTCAAGTTTTTCTGTGTTGGGACGGCTGTGGTGTTCGGCTACGATTTCCTGCTCTACTCAGAGGCACTGTTGTTTAACCGGGTGGACGCGACCCTATGGCAGGTACGGGGGTTTGTATGCGCGGTGATGGCGCCGCTGATGGCGGTTTCCATCGCCCGAATCAAAGCGGGGGATCGCCAGTTGCGCCTGTCTCATCGGGCGGTGTTTTTCTCCACCGGTCTGTTTTTGGCGGGCATCTATCTGCTGGTCATGTCGATGGTCGGCTACTACCTGCGCTGGTTCGAATCCAGCCAGGGCAGCGCGTTCCGGGTTGTGTTTGTTGTCGTGGCACTTTCGTTCCTGTGCCTGCTGGTTGGCTCGGGACGTTTCCGCTCGATCGTCGCTGTCTGGGTCAGCAAGCACTTTTTATCCTACAAATACGATTATCGTGAGGAATGGATGAAGGCCAACGAACGCTTTTCCGCGCTGCCGCTGGATAACTTCTATTACGAGCAATTGATTCAGGGCATGGCTGATCCCCTGGATAGCCTGGGAGGTATTATCTGGGTGCGCGAAGGCGGGGAGTTTGTCGTCAAAGGCTGGAGCAGTGTCAAGCCGCTGCCCAATCTGTCGAGCCGTGAAGATGGGGCCTTGCTCGACTTTTGTCAGGAGAGTGGCTGGGTCATCGAGGTGCCGGAGTACCTGGTTGCGCCAGCTCACTATGGTGACCTTCAAATTGCCGATCGACTGTTGGAGGGGCAGCAGCTTTGGCTTTTGGTGCCGTTACTGCATCAGGGCGTGCTTAACGGACTGGTTGGTTTGGCCCACCCGCGGGCAGAACGCACCCTCAACTGGGAGGATCACGATCTGTTGAAGGCGCTCGGCTCCCAATTGGCTGCCCTGATCACCCTTAGAGACACGACGGATCAGCTAGCGGCCACGAATCAGTTCGAGGCCTATTATCGTTTCTCGGCGTTTGTGGTTCACGATATCAAGAACGTGGTGGCTCAACTCTCCCTGGTGGTCAGGAACGCAGAACGGCACAAGCGCAATCCCGAGTTTGTGGACGATGCCCTGGAGACCCTGGCCAATGCAGTGCAGCGCATGAACAGGATGTTGAGCCAGCTCAAGCAGCAGGGCGCGCTCGCGGCGCACGCAGAGGTCGTTAATGCGCTCGATATAGCCAGGGCCGTCCAGCAAAACCAGAAGGACCGGCTTCCAGAGGTGGAGTTGGTGATTCCCGATGGCCCAATTGCGGCGTTAAAGCTAAAGACCGAGCGCGACAAGCTCATTTCGGTGCTGGGCCATCTGGTCCAGAATGCTCAGGAGGCGACCCCGGCGGAGGGTTTCGTCCGTTTGCTGGTAGACAATCGGGATGGGATGGCTATCTTTAGTGTGATGGACAATGGTTGCGGCATGAGCGAGCAGTTCCAGCGTGAGCGGCTTTTTAAACCTTTTGATACCACCAAGGGGCGCGCGGGGATGGGGATCGGCGTCTACGAGACCCGCCAGTTCGTTGTCCAGAACCAGGGATCCCTAGAGGTCAGGAGTGCGCCGGGGGAGGGCAGTGAATTTCGCGTGGCACTGCCGGCGTATGAGGTGCATGGGGGGCTGGAAGCAGAGATAGGTAAAGCGGTATGAGCAATGGCCGGGAAAGGGACAAGAAGCTCCTTTTGGTTGTCGAGGACGACCCGGGGCTTCAGAAACAGCTCAAGTGGGGGTTGGAGCAGTACGAGTTGGTGTTTGCAACCGATCGTGAAACCGCCATCGCGCAAGTAAGGCGATATGAACCGGATGTGATCACCCTGGACCTGGGGTTGCCGCCTGATCCCGCCAATGCCTCGGTGGGGATGCAGGTGTTGCAGGAAATAATGCAGCTTCACCCCGAGTCTAAGGTCATTGTCCTCACCGGCAATGATGACAAAATCAATGCGGTTAATTCGGTCGGCCTGGGTGCTTATGACTACTGCCAAAAGCCCATGGATCTGGATACGCTGGGCTTGATACTCGAACGTGCTTTCCTGCTCCGCGAGTTGGAAAAAGAGAATCGCAGGCTGGCGACCATTCATTTGCAACATTCGCCACTGCAGGGCGTGATCGCGGCCTCCGCGGAGATGCTTGAGGTCTGCAAGCTTGTCGAACGCATCGCGCCAGCCAATATCAGTGCTCTCTTGCTGGGAGAAAGCGGTACCGGCAAGGAGGTTCTGGCCACAGCGATCCACGCCCTGAGTGATCGGGCCAGTCAGCGGTTTGTTGCGATCAACTGCGCCTCTATACCGGAAAACTTGTTGGAAAGTGAGCTTTTCGGCTACGAGAAGGGGGCTTTTACCGGGGCGGTCAAACAAACTCCGGGGAAGGTCGAAACTGCCCATCGTGGCACATTGTTCCTGGACGAAATCGGTGATATGCCGATGCCGCTTCAGTCCAAGCTGTTGCGTTTTCTTCAGGAAAGGCGCATCGAACGACTCGGTGGACGCCAGGAGATCGAGGTGGACGTGCGGATTATCAGCGCGACGCATCAGGATCTGGAAGAAATGACCCGCGACGGTCGTTTCCGGGAGGACCTCTACTACCGGCTCAGCGAGTTCGTGATCACTATTCCGCCACTACGGGCACGTCCAGGCGATGCTATACTCATAGCCCGCGCCTTTTTTAACCGGTACTGCAAAGAGCTGGGGCGGCCGCTGAAGGGCTTTAGTGAGGAGGCCTGTCAGGCGGTGGAGGAATATTCCTGGCCGGGGAACGTACGCCAGCTGGAGAACAGGATCAAACGCGCGGTGATCATGGCAGATGGCAGCCAGGTCACGGCCAGCGATCTGGGATTGTCGTTAGGGGAGTCGCAGGACGTCTGGCCACTGAATCTCAAGCAGGTTCGCGATATCGAGGAAAAGCGAGCGATCGTGAGGGCGCTGGGGTTTACCGACAACAATATTTCCCGGGCCTCCGAGTTGCTCGGCATTACCCGACCGACTTTATATGCGTTGCTTGAAAAGCATGCAATCCAGTGCGACCGGTGAAGTTGCCCCGTTTCTCAGGTCGAAGCCACATGGGCTTGCCAAGGTGTCAGTTTTTATTACAGTGGTCGAATGGAATTGCGTCAACGTTTTGTTTTTCAAGTAAATAATTCTATGGCTTGAATATTGCCTACTATTTAATAAAGGCCTGATACTCGAGATTTAGCGTCAGGTGGGGCCCCCCAGACGACGTGGATTTTCTATTATGGCTACCGACGAGAAAAAAACCAAGAAGTCAGATTCAACCCGGCGTCGATTGCTGATCGGGCTGGCCGGTACACCCATAATGGCATCCTTGCCAAGTCGGTCGGCGTGGGGGCAGGAGTGCTCCATATCGGGCATGCTTAGCGGCAACCTTTCCAACCACCTGCATGAATGTCGCACGCTTGGGGATGGCAAGACGCCGGAGTATTGGAAGACCCATCCCGCCTGCTGGCCTGCGGACACCTCCATGACGCTCGAGTTTGGGACCATGTACAAGCCCCCCGCGAGAAAGAAACTCGATCCCTGCAAAGAGTGTGATGCTCAGGGCCGTGTGCTATCGGATAACACTTATACCTATGAAAACGGAACCACTCTTGATAGCGTGATCTCACAGGTACTGAGCACGTCTGGCTCCTCTCTTATTTGGACGGGTGGTTTTACGCTCCCGATAATGGGGTACCTGCTTGGTAGTGATGCTTATGCCCAGCAGGCTTGCGCCGCCTTACTGAATGCCCTGCACTCAGGTGTTACTTATCCGTATTCGCCGCGGGAGATCGCCGAGGTGTTGGTAACTGTCAATGGAGATGTGACGAAGGAAATCCAATTGGAGGGAGTTTTGGCCCACTTCAACGCAAATTATGCTGAAAGTGCTGCGTTGATGCAGCGGTGTACGATATAGGTCAATACTACATGGGTGAGGTGAGGTGGTGTCTGGATTTTAGCTACGTGGAGGCTTCCAGGCGCTGGCAGGATGGCGCGGTGGTGTTTCATCCGTTATCCGGTGATACTTTCGAGCTTAACGGACTCGCCGACTATCTATTGTGTTGCCTGGATGGGCAGCCGCCGCAGACAACCGAGTCGCTGATCGTGCAAGCCGCAGCGTTGTATGTTGAGATTGAGGAGCTACCGCGGATAGTTGGCGACACCCTGCACTCTCTGCAGGAGTGCCAACTGGTGCGCGCGCTTTGAGGCGCCTGTATCATCCGGATGCCGACGGGGATAGCACCTGGTATTTCGAGTTGGGTACCTTCACGGTCGAACTGACCTCCCGCGTCGACACCGTCAAAAAGTGGATTCCCTTTCTTTACCAGCCGTTTCGAGAAACAGTGGCCCGGCCGGCGTTCATTGACTTCCGTATCCGGGTAGAGCGGTCGGCTTCATTGCGACGTTGGGTTCGTCCACAGGTAAATTTTTATCTTGATGGCTTCGCTCCTTTCAAACCCCTGCCAGCTCGGCAGGCGGTTCCACTGTTTGAATGGGGCTTGAACTGGTGTATCGCCAATCAGTACCACCGGTATTTGCATTTCCATGCGGCTGGCGTCGAAAAAAACGGGGTCATGGTGATTCTCCCGGCTCCGCCGGGGTCTGGCAAGAGCACGCTGGCAGCAGCATTAATGCAGCACGGTTGGCGCTTATTCTCGGACGAGATCCTGATGGTGGAGCCCTCAACGGCGCGTGCGATACCAATCGGGCGTCCGGTCAATCTGAAAAACGAGTCGATTGATCTGCTGCATCAGATATTTCCCCAGGCGCAGCTGACGGAAAAATTCTACGACACGTCTAAAGGGGTGGTAGCGCTGATGAAGCCAACGGCCGAAACGGCTTCCCGGGCATCTGTGGGAGCGATGCCGACCCATATAATTACTCCTCGCTACTTGCCGGGTAGCACTTTGAGTGTCAGCGCATGCCGAAAACCGGCTGCATTTATGGCGTTAATCGGCAACAGCTTCAATTATCATATTCATGGCAAGGCGGGTTTCGATACGGCCTGCAGGTTGGTGGACCGATGTGACTGTTTCACGCTGGAGTACAGTCGGTTTGAAGAGGTTTTTGAATTTTTCGATGGGTTGTGCGAAGGATCACGGGGTGGTTGAGGCGCTGTTGGGTAATCCCTTGCTGGCGATGGAGTACTCGGATGAGCAGTGGGACCGGACGATCCGGTTGGGACGGTCCGCCAACCTGCTGGCACGGTTGTACCAGTTACTGGCCGACAACGATCTACTGAAAGCGGTTCCGCAAAAGGCGTATCATCACCTGGTCTCGGCCTCGCTTCAGGCACAGAAGCAGCGCTCGCAGGTGCAGTGGGAAGTTAAACTGCTGGCGAAGGAACTGCAAAGTATCGGGGTGCGGCCCATTTTGTTGAAAGGTGGCGCTTACATTTATGCGAACAAGGCAGCCGGGCAAGGCCGTACCCTGAATGATATTGATGTGCTGGTGCGAAAGGAGGAACTGTCCAAAATTGAGCGTCACCTGAAAGCTGTCGGTTGGTATTCCGATAAAGTCGATGATTACGATCAGCATTATTATCGAGAATGGACCCATGAAATTCCGCCATTGATCCACTATAAAAGACAGACAGTGCTGGATATTCATCACAACATCTTCCCCGTGCTTCGCTTTCGGATTGATATTGACAGATTAATGGATCAGGTTTGCTTTGATGCTGATGGCGTGGGGATTTTGCATCTGTACGATATGATTATTCATAGTGCCACGCATCTATTCTTTGAAGGCGAGTTCGAGAACGGCCTGAGAGATCTTTCGGATATGGATCTTCTCTTTCGAGAGTTGAAGTCGGATGACTGGCTGAAACTCAAGCACCGAGCACAGGAATTGCAGTTGGCCAGACCTCTGTTCTACGCTTTAAGGTATTGCCGATACTGTTTGTCCAGCCCGATACCGGATGATATCTGGACGGCGAAAGATGCTGGAACTCCGAACGCTTTGCAACTGCGTATGGCAGACATACTGTTCACCCGCGTACTCATTCCCCATCATTCTCTGGCTAAGCAGCCGGGGTACAGTTTGGCAAAGTCTATGCTTTACTGGCGTGGTCACCTGCTGAAAATGCCCGTTGCGGTATTGGTACCTCATCTGCTTCGAAAGTTAGTGCGTTCAATACCTGTCGGCAGGGATTAGCAGGCCGTTCTGCGCGTTTACGCCGCTCGGTCATCTTTCGTAATCTTCTAGCGTTTTATCGACCTCCTGTTTGAGTTTTCTGTCCAGGGTGTTCAACAGTTCAATCTTCTCATTAACCATGATGCTTAGATATTTGTTGATGAGTGTAATTTTTCTCTGCAATTCAGATACATCACTCGTAATAAGTGTCAGAAGTTGATCTGCATTGCCTTCTGTGGGGGCCGGTTGAAGTTGATTCAACTGGGGGGAGAACTCGTCTGCGAGTTCTTCTGCCACCGTAGTGACGGTATTCTCATCCACCATCGTAAACTCCTCGAGAAAGCAGAGCAGTAACAGGCGATCGCAGAATACGTTGATTTTTCTTGGTATTCCCTTGGTATGCCGGTAGATTTCCTTGAATGCACCATCGCTGAAGCCGGGCTTTTCTGCCCAGCCGGCTACCCCGAGGCGCCAAAGGATGTACGCCTTGACCTCCGCTTCGCTCAGGGGGTGCAGGTGGAAGGCCGCGATGACGCGTTGCCGAAACTGTTCCATGTTCGGATCCTGGATAATCGCCCGCAACTCCGGCTGACCCAGCAGGAAACTCTGCATCAGCGGCGTATCATTGACCTGAAAATTGGAAAGCATTCGCAACTCTTCAATCGCGCTGGCCGACAGATTTTGAGCTTCATCCACCAGTAAGAGGACCCGTTTCTTGGCCAGATGAGTCGACTGCAAAAAGTCCTGAAATTGCTGTAGCAACACCGCCTTGGGCTTATTTTCCGCAGGTAGTCCGAAGGCGCTGCAGATCATGCGCAGCAGGTCGTCGGCTTCCAGCTTGGTTGTTACCAGTTGGGCGGTGACGAGATTGTCACGATCGATCGTGGTCCAGAGTTTGCGCATCAAGGTGGTTTTACCGGTGCCGATCTCACCGGTGATCACAATAAACCCTTCGCCCTGGCTCAGTCCGTAGTGCAGATAGGATAGGGCGCGTTTGTGGCTCCTGCTTTTAAAGAAAAACTCCGTCGCCGGACTCAACTGGAAGGGTTTGGCGGTAAAGCCGAAATATGACGTATACATAGATAAATGCTCGCTAAAAGAGATGGCTGAATCCGAGTGTCATTCGAAACTCCTGGAAAGTACGGTTATCATCCGCAGAGTCCCGCTCGGTGCTCTTTACGGCGAGGTTGAGTGAGCTGTCCGCATCTAGCTGCCGAACCATGTTTAACGAGAGCGCCTGCTGGTAATCCGTGGTCCCTAAGTCCGCTTCCAGGCGAGACCAGGTATAAAGGGTGCTCAGGCTGGTTCGCCCAGACACCTGTATCGTCCAGCCGGCGTTGGCGCCCATATCTTCCTCGGTACGGGCTTGCACCTGAAATTCTCGTTCCGTTCTGAACAGGCCCAGGGTCCACAGACTTTTGCCTTTGCTGATCACCAGGTTGGCGTTCAGGCTTTGTTGGATAAACTGCTCTTCGGAGAGCGTGGGCAGCGGAGTGACCAGGGTGATAGCCCGCTCACCGGGGCCAGGTAGAACGGGGCTGCCCCCACCGACCAGCCTGCAGTCGGTAATGGCGAAGGAGGCAGTTGATGGGCAGATCAGGGTGCCGATGGGGGTGAGTTGCAGAAGTTCCTCACGAACACTGCTGATATTCTTGTTGTAGGCTAGCGACCAGTTGGTATGTCTTTGCCGGTGATTGAAGGTCAATCCATAACTCTGATTGGATTGCAGCCGGCTATTGTAGGAGGCGCTGAGTGATGTTCTGGAGCTTGGGTTCCAGCTAAGGTCCGCACCCCAGAAATCGCCTGCTTGTGCCTCGGACTGGGTTGGATTGTCGAGGTGGTTGTCGACATAGCCATAACGAAGCTTGCCGTCCAGTTGATGACTGTATCGGTACCCCAACTCGATATCCAGAGTCTCTGATTGGCTCGTTGCGGAGGTATCGGGTGTCGCCTGGTTGGTATCGAGATTGAGTGCCCAGTAAAACTTGCTGGGGTTAGACTGATTGTCGAGGAAAAAGTTGGTGCGATAACCGTCGCTGTTATCATTGACGCCATCGTACCGTACCATATCGTAGGAAAAATCCGCCCCGAACGTGCTGTACCGTCCCAGCCGTTGTCGCCAGCGGGGGGTGATCTGGAACGTAAAGGTGTCGGTAAAGTTATCGGGGGCGCTCAAGGAGTCACCGGCGCTGGCACTGCGATTGTTGATCAGCTGCTGGCTGTAGGTGCTTCTGGCATCCAGAAACAGCCGGTCGTCGATCAGCTCGGAGTTGGCCGAAAGACCCAGTTGATGATGGTAGTCATCGCTGGCCTGGTCGGATGAGTAGTTCAGGTATTGGAGCCGGTAATCCATGTTGGCCTGCAGGTGGCTTCCCTGTTTGGAGAGGGAAAAACCGGGACGCACCTCGGAAATAAGACTCGCCTCTTCGTCACTCGAGGTCAGGTTGAGATTACTGGTGTAATGCTCGGTGACCTGTATCTCAGGGGTAAACTTCCAGTCGCTGGCCTGGGCTGTCGCTACCGGTGTCAACAGGGCCGTGGTTGTTAACCGGATCGCAAGCCAACGCACCTGGTTATCGCTGAGAAGCGCCATAATAGCCATAATAATCCTTTTGTCTGGTCCTGGATTTATTCAAGACCAGACCAATTGCCATTTTTGGCTTGAGCAGGCTCAGTGCCCGTTCCACTTGGCGTTGCGAGGTGCGGCCCTCTTCTACGACAATCAGGGCTTGCCCCGTCATCTGTGCCAGCACGCTGGTTTCACTGGCCCCAAGCAGCGGTGAGGTATCGAAGATCACGATTCGGTCGCTGTAGCGGCTGGACAGCTCCTTCATAAATTGTTTCATTCTTTCACTGGCAATCATCTCCGTCGCATGATGGTGGCGGGTACCGGCGGACACAACCTTGAAGTTAGGAATACTGGTGCTCTGAATGATGTCCCTGACTTCGGCTTTGCCATTCAGGTAATCCAGTAAACCCAGCGCCTGGTCGGAAATATTCAGCTTGCGACTGAGACTCGGTTTGATCACATCGGCGTCCACCAGTAATACGCAGCGGTCATGTTCGGCAACCATGCTCAGTGCCAGATTCAGCGCAGTAAACGTTTTTCCCTCTCCGGCATAACAGCTCGAGACCAGAACGAGGTTGGGGTGGGTCAGTTGTGCTGCATTGGCTCCGAAGGCATTATCGAGCAATGGGCGCTTGATATAGCGATATTCTTCTTTGATCGGGGTGAAATTTTCGGTAGGGGTGACCAGGCCCAGCTGTTCCAGATGATCTGTATCGATGTATAGTTGCTCTCGATCGTGCGTCAGGTTGCGGCTGGTGTCGGTTGAGTCATCCTTTTGCGGCTGTCCGTCCGTCGGTGTCGACGGCGGTTCCGGGGTCTCTGTTGGGGTGTCGTCGAAAGAGTGGTGATTGTCGGCGCTGGCAATTACCCGCTTTTCCGCGTCCAACTGCTGGCTTTTTTCAAGTGCGCGCTCGATTGTGCTCATTAGAACCCCCTAGAAATAGTTGAGAATTCTGTAGGCTAATTGCTGGAGTTGGCGGAACCAGGTATTCGGGAGATCGGGAACGTAGGCAAGCAACTGTTCATTAGTGTCGGGAAGCAGCTGCAAGAACATCAGCATCCCGTAAAACGCCAGCAATGATCCTGCCAGGGCGATAAAGAGACGGGTTTTCCGGCGCTTTTGGCTCAGCAATAGCGGGTCCCTGATCATGGTGATCACCCCCAGTACGGGATAACCTGTGACCTGGAACAGTTGTTTGGGGTCAAAAAAGACTGGTCTGAGCTGAGAGATGAGGAAGGCGACTGCGATGCCAATGCCGGCTGCGCCTGCCAGCACTCCGGACAGGATCAGGGGACGGTTGGGGCCAGTGGGCGTTGCTGGCAGACGTGGTGGTTCGATGATGCGAAATTTAATTCCATCTGCGCTGGCGTCTGCCTGTTCCGACAGGTGCGCCGACTCGCGGCGCGACAGCAGTTCATTATACTGCTGTTGGGTAATAGAATACCCTCGTTGCAGCGCTTGAAGTTCCGCCTCTAGCTCCGGAATGGTGTTGGCATTGTTCTGTAGCCTATCCAGCTGCTGTTGATAATCTGCCAGGCGAACCTCCAGAGATCGCACGGTGGTTTCTTCATTGGCGTGTGAGAGTTTTAGCTGTTGATAAACCGGGTTTTCGTTCAATCCTCCGTCTCGTGCAGTCTGGCTGGCTTGCATCGCCTGTTGTCGTACACGTCGCTCCTGCGCTCTCTTCTTCTGGAGGTCTTTCAGAATAAGTTCTGTCTCCCGAATGTCTGGATGCTGATCCGTGTATTTCAATCGCAGCTGATCCAGTTGATTTTCCAGGGTGTCGATTCGTCCATCGTAACTGGAGACAAAGTCGTAGGAGGAAGCAGCGAGTTCTTCTTCCATGATGCCAAAGTTTGGTGCTTCACCCGCCAACTGCTTTTCAAGTGAAGCCAGACGGGTCTTGGCTTCACGCAGCTCCAGCTCTATGGACCGGGTCTGGCCTTTTAGAGTATTGATACGACTATAAAACCCACTGTCAGAACTCATCAGCTCATAGTTTCTCTGCTTGAATTCTTTGAGCTGGTTGTCCGCTTCATTCAGACGTGATTCGTATTCGGCGATCTGCCGATCCAGGAAGTTGGTTGCGGTGGTACTGTCTTCCCGTTTGTTTCCCAGGGTGTTTTCGACCAGCGTAGTCAAGGTCGCCTCAACCACATTTTTGGCTACTTCTGCCGAGTGGCTTGTATAGGAGATGGCATAGATGTTTTCCCGGCCCGCTCGGCTCAGTGTGAGGTTGTCTTCCAGCTGAGCAATGATGACATCGAAATCAGCGTCACTTTCTGCCTGGATATCCAGGTCAGCCAAGCGGGTGATTTTTTCCAGATTGGGACGGGTCAGCAACGTTTTGACAATCAGCTGCACCTGCTGTTCGGGGTTGGTCTGAACGGTCAGGCCCCGCAGCAGGGGCGCCAGCAGAGACTGGGTATCAACATACACCTTTGCTTCGGAGACGTATTGGTTCGGCATTTTCAGGACAAACGGCCAGCCGATCAGACACAGGACCCAAAATAATACCAAGGCGATCCATTTATGGACCCAAATCCCGCGCAGGTAGGAGACTGTCTGTTCAATAATATCTTGCATGGATAATGCTCCGATGCGCCACTAAAACCACGCTTCCGGGATAATGATAATATCGCCGGGCAGGATATGGACGTTGGCGGAGATATCACCATCCTCAACGAGGTCGTCTATACGGATGCCGTACTGTTGTTGCTCGCCGTCCACAATACGTACCACGCTGGCACCGTTGCCGTTGGCAAATTCAGTGAGACCGCCAACCGCTATAATGACATCCAGCAGCGTCATGTCCTCCCGGTAGGGCAGGGCCTGGGGTTCATCCGCTTCGCCGATAATCCGCACCTGCTCGGAGTAGGGGCCCACAAAACCCTGGACGATGACGGTAACGATCGGTTCCTTGATATAGAGGCCAAGGCTCTCCTCAAGTTTTCGCGCGACCTGCGTTGGCGTCAACCCACTTACCGCGACATCTTCGACCAGGGGTGTGGTGATCTTGCCGTCGGGGCGTACCGTTACCGTTTCGGATACTTCCGGGCTGCCCCAGACGAAAATATTCAGACTGTCCCCCGGGCCAATCAGGTAGTTGTACTGGGCGGGGTCGGTAGTTCGGGGATGTTTTGCGACAGCGGTAGCTAAAGAAGGATATGGGTTGCTCGTGCAGCCGGTCAATTGGACGAGCGAAATGATTGCCGCAGTACACGTCAGCCACAGGGGCCTCATTCCTTTCATGATTTTCTACTCTCCGTGCTCATATATACAACTGGAGTCTGCTCTTAACAATCATGGATGAACCATAGTCTGCTCCAGTAGTTGCTGCAAGTTTCGCCTCTCCTGCCACGTATGGAATGAGCCGTACCGTCTCAATCGTGCAGACCCGCAGCTGGAGTGTAACCTTACAGGTTCATTCCAGGTGTCTGCCCCACCGGGTTTCCCCGCGATAAGCGGGTCACGCTTTCCAAAAGGAGGTTGCATCCTGACGCCAATCCCGCGCACCACGCAGATCTGCCGAACAGTGGCAGGACAGCAAGGGCCCGCCAAATTGGCTCGATCATTGGGGCCTGTAAGACTGACAAATTCGCCCCTGGAGTTCGCTTTTGGTCCATTCCAGCCTACGCGCTTTTACCTTTTTGGCCATACCCCCAGCGGGCTCATCGACTGCCAGCGCCAGGTATCGACCATCATTTCTTTGAGCCCCCGCGCCGCCTTCCAGCCCAGCTCCAATTCGGCGCGGGTCGGGTCGGCCCAGCCTTCGGCGATATCGCCGGGACGTCGCGCGACAATGGCATAGGGTATCGATCGGCCACTGGCCTGCTCGAAGGCCCGCACCATTTCCAGCACCGAATAACCCTGGCCGGTGCCGAGGTTCCAGATGCCTGCGCCCTGATTTCTCCGTATCCAGCTCAGTGCCGCCAGGTGGCCGAGAGCCAGGTCCACGACATGGATATAGTCTCGCACCCCGGTACCGTCGGGCGTCGGATAGTCACCGCCATACACCAAGAGCTTATCCCGCTGGCCGTTCGCCACCTGGCCGATATAGGGTACCAGGTTGTTCGGGATGCCATGAGGATCCTCGCCGATCAGGCCACTGCTGTGCGCGCCGGCGGGATTGAAAAAGCGCAGCATGGCGCTGGACCAGCGCGCGTCCGAGTGGGCCAGATCTTGCAGTAGTTCCTCGACCATCAGCCTGGAGCGGCCATAGGGATTGGTCGGCGCAGCGGTGGGAAAGTCCTCGCGGATCGGCATTTCTGGCGGTTCGCCATAGACGGTGGCCGAGGAGCTGAACACCAGGTTCAGCACGCGGGCCGCCTGCATCGCCTGACACAGCGTGACGGTACCGGCAACATTGTTCTCGTAATAGTCCAGCGGCTGCACCACGCTCTCGCCGACGGCCTTCAGGCCGGCAAAATGGATGACGCTGTCAATGCGGTGCTGGGTGAACAGCCGATCGAGCAGAACCCGGTCGCGGATATCACCTTCAATGGCGAGCAGTTGTGGCGCCTGCTGGCATCCGTCACTATTCGTGCCATGTGCTCCAGGGCAGTCGGCGAGCTGTTGCAGTGGTTATCCAACACCAGCACTTCATGGCCGGCGCCGAGCAGCTCGACCACGGTGTGTGATCCGATATAGCCGGCACCGCCAGTCACCAGAACCTTCATATATCTCCTTGAATCCTGGAGGTGGAGCAGAGAATGGTCCAGTGCAAATTATAGGCTGGAAAGAGCTCCCAAGGGACCACGTCGAGCACTTCGCTTTGGACAAGCGATTCCCGGAAATTGTGTCGCGTCATTACGGGCTGCGGGTCGGTACGCCGCGGGCTGTTGTCGCTAACTCAGTGATTGCACATACCAGGGCATGGCCTGGTCGATACCGTCGTAAATACGGTGAATGGGGGCGTAGCCCAGTTTGGTTTGTGCTTTGCTGATATCGGCCTGGGAATGGCGTACATCCCCTGCGCGAAAGTCTCCGTAAACCGGGATCTTGGCGTAACTCACACCGCAGTCGAGCAGGGCTGTTTTCAGGGCGTCGAACAGGGTATTCAGGCTGGTCCTGTCTCCCAGCGCCACGTTGTAAACCTCATTCTTGGCGTCATCCGGCGCGGTAGCGGCGAGGATATTCATCTGCACGGTGTTGTCGATAAAACAGAAATCCCGGCTGGTATTTCCATCGCCATAGATAAACACATCCTCGCCGTGAATCATCGCCGCCGTCCATTTTGGAATTACCGCGGCATAGGCGCCGTTCGGATCCTGGCGCTTGCCAAAGACGTTGAAGTAGCGCAGGCCGATGGTTTTGAAGCCGTAGGCCTTGGCAAAGACCTCGGCGTATAGCTCGTTCACGTACTTTGTCACCGTGTAAGGCGACAGCGGCTTGCCGATGGTCTCTTCCACCTTGGGCAGCGCCGGGTGATCGCCGTAAGTGGCGCTCGATGCGGCGTAGGTAAAGCTTTTGACGTCGGCATCGCGTGCGGCTACCAGCATGTTCAGGAAGCCGGTGACATTGGTGGCATTGCTCGTGATCGGGTCGGCGATGGATCGGGGGACGGAGCCCAGGGCGGCCTGGTGGAGGACGTAGTCCACTGTGCCGGTCTGGTTTCTGGGGTGGCGCATGGCGCGGCGGCAGTCGTCGAGGCTGCAGATGTCGCCCTGGATGAAGTGGAAGCCGGACCATTGCTCTGTCGAAACCAGGGACTGGACTTCGTCGAGGTTGTGCTGGTAACCGGTGCTGAAGTTATCCAGGCCGATGACGTGCTGACCAAGCTTGAGCAGGGTTTCCAGCAGGTTTGAGCCGATGAAGCCGGCGACGCCGGTAATGAGCCAGACTTTTGGAGTGGCTGCGAGTGCATGCTGAATCTGATCGTAGCGGGTCATGGAAGCCTCATTTAGTGCCGAACGCCAAAATAAAATGATAGATGCAGGCGCAGCGTCGGGATGCTGCCGTTTTATCCGGCTGGTATAGACAGCCCGCCGAACAGTGAGCGGCGTTAATCAACGGGCGCCCTTGCCGAACAGGATCACCTCAACGGTCTGAATTAGAATCATGGTGTCCAGCAGAAAGCTGAAGTTTTTGACGTAGTAGAGATCGTATTGAAGTTTTTCCAGGGCATCCTCTTCACTGCTGCCGTAGCTGTAACAGATTTGTGCCCATCCTGTCAGTCCCGGTTTGAGCTGGTGGCGGACATCGTAATACGGCAGGCTGCGGGCGAGTTTGTCGACGAACTCCGGGCGTTCTGGGCGCGGACCGATAAAGCTCATTTCACCGTGCAGGATATTGAAGAGCTGGGGAAGTTCATCGATACGGTACTTTCGAATGAACGTACCCACAGCGGTCACCCGCTGATCACCCTTTCGGGCCCATACCGGCCCATTGGCTTCGGCATCCACCCTCATGCTGCGGAATTTATAGATTTTGAAAGGCTTTCCTCTGAGCCCAACCCGGGTTTGCTGGTAAAGAATGGATTCCCCGGGGCCACTTTCGAGCCTGATCAGCAATGCCGTCGCCAGCATGATCGGCCAGACCAGTATCAGCAAGAACAGGCTGATCAGAATATCAAAGAGCCGTTTGCCCATTCTCACAAGCTGGCGGCTGATCCGATAGCCATTGCCGCAGGCCATCCAGCTCGGGGGCATCAGTCTCAACGGGATTTTTCCACTCTCACGCTCGATAAAGCTGGCAATGTCGATCACGTTGGCCCCGACCAGCCGGCATTCGTGGAGTTCAGTCATTGGCAGGTAAGCCTGGTGCTGATCGGCGGCCAAGACCACCTCTCTTATCTTGTGGCGTTCCACAAACTCGGCAAGATGATCGAGATCCACTGTTAACTGGTCCTGGTGTCGGATGCCTGCCGCATCACCTTCGATTCTGACATAGCCCATCAGCTGAAAGCCTTTACGGTCTGAGGTACGGCGCAATTTGTCCTGGATAATACAGGCACGCTCCCCGGCGCCCAGCACCAATACACGGTGCTTGAACAGGTCGGTGGTATGGAGCTTGTTGAATCCAAACCGCAATGCGCAAACCACCAGGAACGACAGGCCCAGCGCCATGAAAACCGTTTTGAGCGGGAGACTGGTCATGGGGATGGTAGAGACGATAATCCCTTCGGTGACGGAGGCCAGGGTGAAGCCGAGCAGTATGCGCGCCAGTTGTTCTCTGGAGGTGCCCCGCTGCAGCGGGCGATACAGCCCCATGGCTGCCATGCTGAGAAAACCTATGATCACAAAAACGATACAGCCCAGGCAACTCAGGTGATCGAAGAAACTGTGTTGCGAGTCGTTCATGCTCAGGAACAGGCATGACAACATCGCGAAGGCTTCGCTGATTGCCAACAGCGCATAGGTGTGCTTGACGGATAAGTTACCGGCCAGATGTGCAAACATGCTAGCAGCTCTCTCTCTTAAGTCTGTGCTTGGCGGGAGTGCTGCTGGCTAGTTCCCATCGCTGTCAGCTCGTCCGATCTTGCTGTTTCGAGCGCTTAGCGATGAAAGTCGGGCGGTCGTGAATCACGATATAGCAAATTCTGGAAGTCGAGTACGGACGCTTCAAGCAGCGATTCAGCCCAGTGTGTGAAAACTATCTCGACACGCATCGTGTCAAAATGTCGGGGATTTCGCTGTATCTCGGCATCCTGCCGTAACGTCCGCGCCAGAGCGCCTGCAGTCCCGGCCAATCAACGATTCTCAGACTCATGAGAATCGGTACCATCAGTGTAGACGTTGTAAGGCTACTGTATCACCCGATTAGCACTTCTGTTGCGCGAGGGTGGCTCAAAAACTGTTGCGGACTTGCGGTCAGGCCATAGGCGCCGGACTGGCGAACGACCACCCAATCCCCTGGTTGCGCTTTTGGCAGCGTCACTTTCTCGGCGAGGATATCCAGTGGGGTGCAGAGTGGCCCAACGATGGTGACTGTTTCCTGTTCTTCCCCCGCTACGCGGTTGCCGATCAGTACGGGATAATTCTTGCGCAGCACCTGGCCGAAGTTACCGGAGTTGGCGAGGTGATGGTGCAGACCGCCGTCTGTGATCAGGTAGACCGTGCCCCGGGAGGTTTTACGCTCCAGCACCCTGCAGACATAGATTCCCGCTTCACCCACCAGGTAACGCCCCAGTTCCAGCACCAGCGCGGTTTCTGGTGAAACCTGCCGGGTTTGCCTTTGCAGCCGGTGCAGCTGGTCGGTGATGCCAGTTAGTTCCAGGGGCGACTCTCCTGGAAAGTAGGGAATACCGAAGCCGCCCCCGATATTGATAAAACGCAGCTTGAGCGCGAAGCGCTCAATCAGCTCGCAGGCAAGGTTGATCGTCGCCAGTTGTGCTTCGCAGATGGCTGCCGGATTCAGGTTTTGGGAGCCGGCAAACAGGTGCAGCCCTTCTGGCTCCAGGTCCAGATCCCGCATCCTCTCGATCAGTTCGGGGAATTGCTCGGTATCGATCCCGAACGGCTTGGCGCCGCCGGTCATGCGCATGCCGGAGGATTTCAATTCAAACGCCGGATTGAGCCTTATGGCAACTCGGGGTGTGACACCCAGGGCGACGCCGGCGAGCGTCACTTGTTCGACCTGAGCGAAGGACTCGGCATTGATGACAATGCCGGCGGCGACCGCGGCTTCGATTTCGCGCCGGGTCTTGCCGGGACCGGCAAAGCTGATTTCACTGGCTGGCTGACCACTATTGATCGCCACCAGCATCTCCTGGTGCGATGCAACGTCGAAACCATCGACCAGGGGCGCGATGAAGTCCACCAGCGCCGGCATTGGGTTGGCCTTGAGCGCATAGTGCAGCTGGACACCGGCAGGCAGCAGACGGCGCAATTCTGCGATACGTTGGGCAATCAGCTGACGGTCGTATGCGTAGAAGGGGGTTAGGGCCATTTGAGCGGCGAGCCGGGACAGCGGCAGCCCGCCGATGTAAAGCTCGTTGTGGCGTATGTCCGGCCACCGGGTCCCGTGACCTAATGGGGGGTTAACCTTCGGCATGGGCTGGCTCCGACTGATCATCGAAAAATTCCGCGTACCGTTCGGCGAGCAATCGACGGTCGATTTTGCCGTTGGGGTTGCGTGGCAGTTCGGCTTCGACGATACACTTGTGCGGCACCATGAAGTTGGGCAGCTGTTCACGGCAGCGCAGCAGCAGGGCGTCGATGGATAATGCTGCCGAGTCCAGTGTTGCGGGAACCGTCACGATCAGCAGGATCGCCTGGCCGAGCGCTGCATGGGGCACGCCGATAGCTACGGCATCGCGGATCTGCCCGCTTTGGTAGGCAATCTCTTCGATCTCGCTGGGGCTGACCCGGTAGCCGGAGGTCTTGATCATTTCATCCCGGCGACCGACAAAATAGAGATAGCCCTCCTCATCCCGTGTAACCGTATCGCCCGACCAGACCGCCAGCTCCTTGAACACCAGGCCTTCGGCCTGACCGGGGAAGGGTTTGAATCGCTCGCGAGTCTTTTCCGGGTCGTTCCAGTAGCCTTGGCTCACCAGGGGGCCGCGGTGTACCAGTTCCCCGGGCTCATGGGGTAGGCAGGGGATCCCATCCTCCCGCAGTACCAGCACCTCAGCGTTGGGGATCGCTTTGCCGATGGATCCGGGTTTGAGATCGATCTGGTCCGGTGGCAGATAGGTGGAACGGAAGGCCTCGGTCAGACCGTACATCAGAAAGGGTTGGGCGTTGGGGAACAAGGTGCGCAGTCTGGCCAGCAGGGATCGCGGCATATGTCCACCGGTATTGGCAAAGTAGCGCACCGAGCTTGCAGTCTCATCGTTCCAGTTCAGCGCGGCGATCTGGCTCCATAACGGAGGCACCGCTGTGATCCCGGTTATCTGGTGTCGGGTGACCTGACGCCGCACATCGTTGGGCAGCAGAAAGTCCATCAGATAGCAGCAGGCACCGGCTTCGAACGCCGTTGTGATCTGACTGAGGCCGGCATCGAAGCTCAGCGGCAGGACCGCCAGGATTCGGTCATCGGGCCGGTTGCCGAGATAACCCGCGACGCTCTGGGCGCCGACCATCAGGTTGCGGTGAGACAGCACCACCCCCTTGGGTTTTCCCGTGCTGCCCGAGGTATAGAGGATGGCAGCCATATCAGAGTCGGTTACGGCGCCGGGTGGCGCGCTGCAGGCAGGCGCGTCCTGGAGCTGATGCCAGGTGGCAACGGAGTAGGGTGCATGTGCTGAGGGGGGATTGTCATCTACCAGAACCACCTGCTTCAAGTCACGCAGGCTCGCGAGACTCGGGGCCAGTTGCTGCAGACGTGCATGGCTGGTGATCAGGATGCGGACATTGCAGTCGTTGAGGATATGCTGGACCTGTGGCGCCTTGAGGACCGGGTTGACCGGTACAAAAACCCCACCCGCCTGAGCGACGGCGAACAGGCTGATCACGGTTTCGTGCTGTTTGGGCAGGTAGATGGCTACCCGTTCATGGCGCTGCAGGCCCAGATCACGCAGCCCCCCGGCAAGCTGTTGCACCCGGGTAGAAAGTTCCCCGTAACAGACCTGGTCCTGCTTGTGGGACAGGGCAGGCCGTTCAGGTGTGCGCGCGGCCCCGGTTTCGATCAGATGGTGCAGTAGATAGTGCATGTGCGTATCCATCGTCTGTCCAGAAATTCAGGGGCTGGCTGTCACCAGTTCGGGCCAGCTGTCGTTGAGGAAGCGGATCAGGACCGCATCGGCGGTGCGGCTGTCCTCATAATCCACCGCCAGTGCGTAGGCGCTGGCCACTTCGTGCGCCCCGCTCAGTTTGTTCAGGGCTTGCAGCAGCTTAACCTCCAGGGGGTTGGCGACCGGCCGCATGTAGGCGTAATACCAGTACCAGATCCGTCGCATGTTGCCATCCAGCGTCCTCAGTTCGAGTTCATTGACCTCGAGTTGACCGGAACCGACCGGGACCGTTCGAGTAGCGTGGCCCACTGGTGTCCAGACATTCGCGGTATACCACCGGTTCACGTCGTTAATCAGCTCCTTACCCTGATGTTCGGATTGATAATCGGCGATATAAAGACCTATGGCGTCGTCGCGGTCCACTCGATAAGTTGCATGGAAAATACGGTCGGCACCGACAAAATCCGGGTGCCAGTCCAGCGCTTCGGCGGGTTGCCGGATCCAGGGGGGCAAGGAGAATTGCTGAATGGGCAACGCAGAAAACTGTGGTGCGCGTTTCATCAACTGGCCCCAGCTACAGGTTAGCAGCAAAATCACTAGCGCAGCTGCCGAAGTCGCATAGCCCTGGGAGCGCGACCGCTCCCCCATCAAGCGGCTCACGGTGCTGGCCTCCTCTCCTGGATTGAATGCCGCCTCCGGATCTCGCCACCAGCTGCCGACCCAGAACATCAGCATCACCACCAGTCCGAAAAACAGCCAGCCGTAAATCAGATGATCGATCCCGGTGGCATATTTCATATCGGAAAGGTGGGCGATCATCACGATGAGGTAGGCTCGAATGCCGTTGGCGAGTATTGGCACCAATACGGATGCGGCGATAAAGACCAGGCGCTTGTGCAGGCTACGATACGTTAGGTGAGCGTAAAGGGTCCCGATGGCAACGGAAGCGATCAGATAGCGAAGTCCGCTACAGGCCTCGGCAACCTCGAAACGACCGGTGGGGATTTCGATAAGGAAGCCGTTGAAATAGACCGGCACGCCGCTGAGCTTTAGCGTTTTTACCGTGATATCTGCGGTGATCTGCTGCAGGTATGGCGTTAATTGATCGCCAAAGGGGACGGCGAATATCAGATAGGCCAAGGGAAATGCCAGCGCCCGGGCGACCGTTCTGCCCAGGGCGACGATCACCAGCGTAATCAGGATCAGTGTGGTGGCCATCTGCTCCACCGCCAGCACATCGGCGGCCCGCCCCAGCAGCCAGACCAGGCACAATCCCAGCAATGGAATCAGAGCTGCCCAGTCCGGTCCCGTTTCGAGGGTGGTTAAATGAGAACGTTTGCGGATGATCAGCCAGAGACTGATCAGGGGG
Source organism: Marinobacterium rhizophilum DSM 18822 (assembly GCF_000378045.1). Lineage (GTDB taxonomy): Bacteria > Pseudomonadota > Gammaproteobacteria > Pseudomonadales > Balneatricaceae > Marinobacterium_A > Marinobacterium_A rhizophilum. The sequence goes on along the minus strand of NZ_KB899090.1, from coordinate 14,224 downwards.
ATCAGCATTCCATGGGCATAGGTTTCCGAGCGCCACCAGATCGCCGCCATGGACATCAGGCTGGACCAGAAGACTGCCGCATAAACTATCAGCAGCAGAGTCAGCGTCCACAGCGCTTTGCGGTGCTCGAGTCGGCGGCTTGGCGTATCGCGGTTCATGGCGGTATCGAAAGCGGTCATGCCAGGTTCTTCGACAGATAGGGGCCCAGTTGCTGGGACAACCCCAGCGGCAGGCGCTGCCAGAGCTTGATAAAGTAGCGGTACTTGGGGTTATTGGGGCTGTTGTCCGGTAGCTGGGTCGCTTTGACCAAGTGGTATTCGTAACAGAGCGGCTCGGGTTCGAAGCCCCAGTGTCGCTTGTAGTGGTAGGGGCCGCTGTCAATTTTACTGCGACCGAAATCGTAGGTCGCAAGCCCCTTGGCTGTGGCACGCTGCATCAGGTTCCAATACATGAAATCCATGCTTTTTAGGCTGCGCGATTCTGGCAGTCCCCCCCCGTAGTAGGGCAGCACCTCATCGCGGAAATAAAAACTCATCAGGCTACTGACCGGCCTGCCCTGGTGATGGATGGTAAGTATTTCACAATCGTGCTTGAAAACCGCCTGCAGGGCCTGGAAAAAACGCCGTGAAAAAACCGGTGTCCCCAGGTTTCTGACACTGGTGGAATAGACATGAAAAAACGGATCAAGGCCAGTCTCAATGGTTGCAGTATGGTCATTGCTGATCGCCTGTCGGATAACCGCGCGCTGCTTGCGTTTCATCGCCTGCAGGTTGCCGTCATCGTCACTCAGAGGGCGGCGAAAGGTGGCGTGCTTGCTCTTGGCGGGCCAGTCCGGGGTTTTGGCATGGCGGTGTCTGAGTTCCAGATAGTCGACCCGCAGCGTTTTCGCCAGTGTCTTGGCGTGATCGAGAAGCTTGGCGGTCGCCGCGCCGCTGGTTGATGCCACGCCACCGTAGACGCAAAACGGGGTGGAGACCAGTGAATGGCCAAACAGCAGACTCTTGACCTCAACCAGCGGCAAAATGCCACAGATCTGGCCGTCCTGCTCTGCATAGAGGTAGTAAGGGGTGTGATCGGTCGTCGACTCGATCACAGATTTCCAGCCGGCCCGATGGAAAAACGTGGCATCTTCGCAGGTCGCGACAAACTGATCCCAACGATCGTGCTCCTTCAAGTTCAGTGGCTTGATCACAACCATGTGCAAAAACCTTCCGCAGTTAGCGAACCTTAGAAACCGTTAACGTCAAGACGTAGCAGTGGGATTGATACACACGTGGAAAAAGATAGTGCAGGGCGGAGGTGTTCGCGAATCTTTTGTTCGCGCAGGTCATCCATAAAGATGCGTACTACACTGTGCCATGTTTATTCTGAAGTGTACGAGGTAGGGCAACGCCGATGCCGGAGAGTGCGGAGTTAACACGAGAGCCCGCGAGTGCTGCGGTTCAGGTCCTCATCAATCACTCGAATGACCGCGACGCCAGCAACCAGTGGCAACGAGCGTTGGTGCAGGGCTGTGAGGTCTACTGTTACGGGCAACCGCTGCAAAAAGAATGCAGAACTGCGGCCTCCCCCGGGTTGATCGGGCAGCTCTATCGCGCTCAAGGCAGCGAGTTTATTCACGGGTTGACCGGCCATTACGCCTTGATCATCGACGACCGGCGCTCTGGCACCTGCCATGTTTTTGCCGACCGCTTTGCGACCCATCGGCTCTACTACCGATCACTCTCCTGCGGCCTGATCATAGCGGACAACCTTCAAGCGCTGCGCGGCGCCGTTACAGAGCCTCTGACCCTCTCCCGGCAGGCGGTGGTCAACTATCTGTACCATCATATGATCCCGAGCCCGAAGACTGTCTATGAAGGTGTTTATTGTCTTGAACCGGCCCAGCGGGTCACCTGGCGCCAGGGAGCGTTGTCAACCGAGACTTGGTGGCAGCCTGCGTTTGAGCAGCAGACGTCGCAGAGCGAACAGCAGTTGGCCGACGAATTGTTTGTACTGATGCAGGACGTCGTGGCTGATTATTGTACCAAGGATAAAACAGGCTGTTTTCTCAGCGGCGGCCTGGACAGTTCCAGTCTTGCCGGGCTGGTCTCTCAATCGATTCCAAGCCCTGAAGTATTCTCCATCGGCTTCCCGATCGCACAATACAATGAGATCGACTATGCCCGTGCGGCGGTCGAGCACTTCGGCCTCAACGGTCATGAATATTGCATGACACCGCAAGACGTCGTGGCGGCGCTGCCGCAGGTGGTCGGCAGTATGGATCAGCCCTTCGGCAACAGCTCGGTCATTCCCACCTATTTCTGCGCGCAACTGGCCAGATCCCAAGGGGTCAACCGGTTGATCGCCGGCGACGGTGGCGACGAACTCTTCGCCGGCAACCAACGCTATGCCACGCAGTTGCAGCGGGATCGCTGGCGGCAAAGGCTCAAGCCTCTGATTGGAATGCTGGATCTTACCCTGCTGCGCTCTTCGCTACCGGATTCTCCCGCGCTGCTGGGAAAAGCCAAGAGTTTTACCCGACAGCTGAAGATGACGATTCCGGAGAACGTCCAATACTACAACTTTCTCAATCTGCTTGACCGCAAAGCCATATTTTCGGCCAGTGTCGTCAAGGGCGTCGACCTGTTTGAACCCGACCGCCAGTGCCAGCAGCTTTACGATGTGCTACCCGATGCCAGCCCGCTGGATCGCCTGCTTTACCTCGACTGGAAACATACCCTGGCGGACAATGACCTGGTCAAGGTCAACAGCATGTGCCGGCTGGCCGGGGTGGACGTGGTCTACCCAATGCTGGACGACCGTCTGGTGGATTATTCACTGCGTGTCCCGGCAAGCATCAAGCTGACCCGTGGCAACCTGCGCCATCTGTACAAACGGGCGATGGGCGGCTTTCTTCCGGACAAGATTCTCCACAAGACCAAGCATGGATTTGGATTGCCATTCGGACTCTGGACCAAAGACCACCCACAATTGCAAAAGCTGGCCTATGAGGCGATTGACTCCCTGCGTCGATACGACCTTTTCCAGAAGAAGTTTATCGATGAGGCGATTAACCGCCATAAGAGCGGGCACGCTTCGTATTATGGTGAGCTGGTGTGGGTGCTGATGGTGTTGGCGTTGTGGCTCGATCGAAATTATTGATCGCTGGGAAACCAAAATATGGATTATGAAACGACTGTTAAAAGTCTGCTGGTAGCCTCCACGGCCAGGGGCGATATCGCTTCAATGGATCGCGATGCTCCGCTGATCGGACATGTTGCCGAACTGGACTCGATGGCCATTGTAACCTTTCTCACCACCCTGGAGGATGAGTTCGGAATCATTATCGGCGACGATGAAGTCAGTGTCGAATGCTTTGAAACCCTGGGCGCACTGGTGAATTTTGTGACGGAGCATTTGGGCAAGTGATGTACCAGGGGCACTTCATTGCCGGAGGTCAGGGGCGCCTTTATCTGGCTACCTTCGGCGACTGCTCGGCCGAGCACGCTGTGCTGTTCCTGCCTGCCTTTGCGGAAGAGATGAATCTCTCCCGTGCCGTGGTGGCCAGGCAGGCCCGAATGTTGACTGAGGCTGGCTATTTTGTCGTGCTGCTTGATTACTTCGGTACCGGTGACAGTGAAGGGGAAATCGATGATGCCACGGTGCCGGGGTGGCTCGACGATATCGAAGCAACGCTGACGTGGATCGGGCAAAAGCGGCGCTCCTCGGTGACGCTTTGGGGATTGCGATTTGGAGCCTTGTTGGCAGCCCGCTACGTTGACGATCGTGATGCAGAAGTGGTGAACCGTCTGTTGCTCTGGAAGCCAGTCATCAATGGTCACCAGATGATGAGCCAGTTTTTTCGTCTCAAGCAGATGAGCGAGATGATGCTGGGGCGAGGAGACGAGCAGGTTAACTGGTACAGGCGTTGTCTTGAGGGTGAGCCCGTGGAAGTGGCCGGATACCCAATGAGTTCAGGTTTGGTTTCTCAGATCAGTGCTCTCTCTATACAGCCTTCGGCCTGGATGGAAACGGTCAGTGTTATCTGGATCGAGGCCGCGAGCGAGAAGGTGTCACTGAATGTCTGCGGGCTTCATGATCAATGGCCCGGTGACCGGCTGACCAGAGAGGTGTGCACCGGTGTTCCGTTTTGGCAAGTTCCGGATACCTACCAGGCGGAAAGTCTGAGTGTATTGACGCTGAAGTGTCTGAAGGAAGCCGACGGGGTGTGCCATGCCTGAGCACGCATGCTGTTTCACAAGCCAGGGCCAACAGCTGACAGCTATCCTGCACTCGGTTGATCGCGCTGATATCGGGGTCGTCATAGTGGTGGGCGGTCCGCAGTATCGGGTCGGGAGTCACCGCCAATTTGTTCATTTAGCGAGGGCGCTGGCAGACCAGGGAATCCCCGTGTTGCGCTTTGATGTCACAGGGATGGGGGATAGCAGCGGGGAGAAGAAGGTGTTCGATGATCTGGATGCCGACATTGCCGCTGCGGTTAATTGTTTCCAGGAACTTTGTCCCGAGCTCGAGAAAATCGTGCTCTGGGGATTGTGCGATGGCGCTTCAGCGGCCTTGATATACGCTCACCGGGATCCGCGCCTGGCCGGTCTCGTACTACTGAATCCCTGGCTGGAGAATCGCCAGGCGAAGGCCAGGGCTCAAGTCTCCCACTATTACACGCGCCGGTTTCTGGATCCGGGCTTTTGGCGCAAGTTGATGCAGGGCAAGGGAAACCTTGTGGGCAGCGTATGGGAGTTCGTTTGCACGCTTTGGCAGGCACTGCTCGGTGACAAAGGCACAATCAAAGCGCAAGAACCCTCTGAAAGTTGCTATCAGCAGCGCATGTTCGAGGGCTTGAGGAAATACCCGGGCAGGGTGCTGTTGGTGCTAAGCGGCAATGATCTGACGGCTAAAGCATTTTCCCAGCAGCTCGCCCAAGACTCTGCCTGGGCGCAACTGGTCGGGGAGCGATCGGTGTCCCGGGTTTGCCTGGAGAGTGCGGATCATACTTTTTCGACCCGGCAGGCGAAGGATTGGCTGGCCCGGCAGACCCAGGCGTTTGTATCCAGCCTCAGCGAGTAAGCAGCGGTCAGGTTCAAGTAGGCATTTACAAGACGGCATTGCCAAAGGTCTAAGCTATGAGCAAAGCAAGTGCACGGCAGGAGTTGGGATAATGTTTCCTCAGAGCGCACCTTGCGCACTGGTAATAGGCCTTTGCAGTCACGGACTGGCTATTGCACGCTCATTGCAACGCCTGGGAATCGAAGTACACGCCTTTGAAGCCAATTCGGCGATACCGGGGGCGCTGACCAATTCCGCCCATATCCATTATGTGGAAAACATCAAGGACAACTCCCTGGTCGATGACCTGCTTGCTTTTCGACAACGGATACCAGCATCGCGTGACATCGTGCTATTTCCCTCCAACGATAACAATGTGCGCATAATTGCCAGCAACATCGACCGGCTCAGGGGGGATTTTATCCTCAGTTGGGAAGGTTGCGTCGATCAGGTCCAAAAATATCTGCTCAAGAGCAATATCGAGGGTCGGTGCAGGGAGGTCGGCCTCAACTACCCGGCTTCCGTGGTGCTGGAAACCGGAGATGACCTGACATCTCAGGTCGCATCGCTGAAACCACCTTTTATCATCAAGCCTGCCAACCCCCAGTCTGGATTCAAGGCGATCAAGTGCACCTCGGTCACGGAACTCGACGCCGTGGTCGAGCATTTTTCCGGCGACTATCCTTTTCTCGTCCAGGAGTGGGTAAGCGGTACCGACAAGGACCTCTATTTCTGTGCGCTCTACCTGGATAATGGGCTCCCGCTGGTCAGCTTTGAGGGTAATAAGCTGGCATCCTACCCACCGGCGCTCGGGCAGACCACGGTTGCGGTTTCTGTCGATATGCCTGAACTGCGTGAATTGACAACAACCTTCTTTGACGGCCTGGGGTTGTGCGGACCGGTGTCGCTGGAATTCAAAAGGGATGAGGCCGGACGCTACTGGATCATAGAACCTACGGTCGGGCGTACCGATTTTTGGATTGGTCTTTGCATACGTGCGGGCTGTGATCTGCCGGCAATCGAGTACCTCGCCTCGACGGGACAGGCCGTTCCAGCCAGCACGAGTGATTACACGCCTACAATCTGGTTTGACAGCGAAAGGGATGCATTCGGACCCATCAAATACCTTGGTCGCTTTGTACCTGGCCGCAGTGACGCCAAACGTCCAGTATTCAGCTTTTTCAGCTGGCGAGATCTCAAGCCTTTCCTGCGATGCTCGCGCAAGGCGCTCTATCGGATGTCGCGTTCCCTGGTCAAGCGCGTGATGGGAAAACAGGAGGAAGCCCCTCCCGAAAAGGCGGTGTCAAGTTACCCAAGGATTGATGTGCTGCCCAAGGGGTTCCTGAGCCTGCTCGAGAAAAAGGAGCAGGATTCGATATTTTTGGGACGCGATTGGTTTGAAAACTTCAGCGCTACCGTTGCGACCGGTGTGGGAGACGTGTTCTTCCTGTGCCTGACAGACGATTGTGGTCGTGCGGTGGCAATACTGCCGATGTGGCGTCACAAAGCGCGTTTTCATGGAGTCAAGGTATGGAAACTCACCGGGTTATCAAACTACTACTCTCCGATATTTGACGTCGTTATTGACGCTAGCCTTACCAGCAGAGAGGACGCGTACAATTGTTTCTTAAAGTATCTGTGGGAAGAAATGCGGGGGTGGGACCTGGTTGATATTTATCCTGTCAGTCGCGAAGCCAGGGACGATATACTCAAGGTAAGCGGGATAAGAATTTCGAAGTTCGACTATTTTCTTACCAAGAACTTCTACCATGATAGTTGTAAGGACTTTGAAGTCTATATTTCAAGCCGTCCATCGCGTGTGGTTAATACAATTAAGAGAAAATTTAAGAAACTGGATGCTGTGGGCGGGTGGGCTCTCTCCATCTATACTGATTTGGAAACGATTGAATCAAAATTAAGAGACTATCATGGAGTTTACGAAAATAGTTGGAAGAACGATGAGCCCTATCCAGAGTTTATTAATGGCTTTGCACGGATGTGCGCTAAAAAAAATAACCTTCGGTTAGGTATTCTTGACATCGATGGTAAGGCTATCGCAGTACAACTGTGGGTGGTAGCAAATCGTACGGCCTATATTTATAAGCTTGCCTATGATCGGGCTTACAAAGACCTATCGCCTGGCACAGTGCTTACGACGAAAATGATCGAACGAGTAATAAAAATAGATAACGTCGAAAAACTAGATTTTCTAACCGGTCTGGATACTTTTAAAATGGAGTGGATGGACCGGAGTCGATGTCTTTATGGGGTTCAAATTGTTAACCATCGTAGTTTTTCAGGACTGGTTGTTTTGTTAATTAATGAACTTTCCAAGATTAAAAAAATTTTTAGAATAAAAATAGCTGAGGTGAGTTGACAATACGCATCATGGAGAAATATTTGTGCGCGATATCATCCTTTTTATAATTATCATTGGTTCGATACCTCTGATATTAAGGCGTCCATTTTTCGGGGTGCTTATGTGGTGTTGGGTAAGTTACATGCTGCCACAACGTCACACCTGGGGTTTTATGTTTGAATTTCCAGTGGCGATGCTGGTCGGCGTTTCTACTATTTTTGCATTTTTTTTGAGTAATGAGCCGAAAAAAATACCTCTAGAAAAACCTATTGTTTGGTTGTTTTTATTTTATATCATGGTATTTTTATCTTGGCTTCTTCACGACAAAACACCGTTTGTGAATGAACTGGCTTTGAAAGTTTTTAAAGTTCAGTTTTTTACACTGATCATACTCACGATGCTGACCTCCAGAAAAAGAATCGAGTTGGCTTTGCTTGTGGTTGCGTTGAGTATAGGTTTTTACGGAATTAAAGGTGGTGTTTTTACAATTGTTACCGGAGGAGAGTTCCGTGTTTATGGCCCGAGTGCAAGCTTCTTTGAAGAAAATAACGCGATGGCCGTTACCAATCTGATGGTGGCTCCTGTATTTGTATACTTCAGTGCTATCCAGTCTGATAAACGCCTTAAATATATATTTTTACTGTGTGCGTTGTTGATCGTTGTGGCGGTTTTTGGGTCTCAATCTCGGGGAGCTTTTCTTGCAGTGATCGCATGTACTATGTTTTTATTGGCAAAAACCAATAAGAAACTCATTGCGTTTGTGATTCTTCTTGCTTTGCTGCCCGCTGTTTATACCTTTATGCCAGCGCACTGGCATCAGAGAATGGGTACGATAATTGTAGATGAAGAGGCCGGAGAAGTAAGAGATGGTTCCTCTGCAAGTCGGTTGAATGCATGGCGAGCAGGTATAAATATGTCCTTTTCACATCCTTTTTCACAAGGTTTTAATGCTGAGACGCCAAGTAATTTCATTATTTATGCTCCAAATCCAAATGATTTTGTTGCATTTCATAGTAACTATATACAGGTTCTAGGTAAACACGGCTGGATGGCGTTTATCAGCTATCTGATGGTGTTTTTTTGCGCCTGGAGACTTTCTAATAAGGTAATTAAAATAACAAAAAATATAGAGTCGCTTAAGTGGGCAGGGTTGCTTTGCCGTTATCTTCAGGTTTCTTTGGTCGCCTACCTTGTAGGCGGAGCTTTTTTGTCACTAGCATACTTTGACTTGCCTTATCATTTCGTGATTACAATTACCTCGGTTTATGTCATCGTGCAAAAGGAGCTTGCGAAGATCAACGTTATTGAAGAGGAGCGAAATCTAGCCTGCAGACACGGTGTTTGAGTAAAAGTGACGAATTAAATGGGTGGTGGTATGTATGGAGAATTTAGATTTTTCTCAGCTGATAAGCGTTGTCATACCCTACTATCAGAACGAGAGGGGGCTGTTGAGGAAGTGTGTTGAGTCTATATTTTATCAGCAGGGAGGTTTCTGTATCCAAGTCATCGTCGTCGACGACGCTTCTCCTGTTCCGGCCAGCGAAGAGTTGGCCGATCTGTATTCGAACGATCGCAGACTAACCATTATCGTGCAGGAAAATGCAGGCCCTGGGGCGGCCAGAAACAACGGCCTGGACCATATGCCGCATGATACCCGGTATGTGGCTTTCATCGATTCCGACGACTGTTGGCGGGAGGATTTCCTGCTCCACGCCATGAATGCCATGCAACACGGGTATGACCTCTTTTTTGCCAACAGCCGCCGAATCGGCTTCGCCGATACTCGATTTGAGTGGAAATCTGAAGAGGGGCTTGACCTGGTACCCGCCAATCACCCATCCCTGGGCAGCGAACATCCATTGCATGCGTTCTCTGGTGACTTTTTTAGCTACGCTATCAAGCGAAGCAACATCATCAGCACATCAGCGCTGGTGTATCGACTAGAGATTGCACCGGAATTGAGGTTCAGTACCCGGCTGTTCAATGGTCAGGACCGGCTGTTTAAGCTTGCGCTGAGCCAGAAGACCGATAAGGTGGCTTTCGCTGCACGGGTCCTTGTTGATGAGGGGCGCGGCGTCAATATCTTTGACAGTGCCGGGTGGGGGACCCCTGAATCGTTGGTGCTGCTGACCAACTACCTCAAGCTTTCCAAGTGCATTCTGGCAGAGTTGAGGCTTGAGGATAACCACCGCGCCTTTGTCGTCAAGCAGTTGACGGATACCCGGCACTCACTGGTTGCCAGCATTGTTCACTTGCTGAAAACGGGACAGAAATGCGACTGGAGACTGGTACTTCGGGCGTCCTGGAGCGATCCAGCCTTCATCTTGATGTTCGTTCCCAATCTCTTACGGGTAATGATGAACAAGGTGAGATCCAGTGCGTAGGCGCTCCTTGCCTGGCCAGGCCCGGAAGTGAGGTATAGAGTCTATGGCTGTCAGGAAAAATCTTAGCCGGATGGGCGTGGCCCATTTCATCTCCTTCGCCCTCAGTTTAGGCAGCGTGATCGTGGTATCGCGTCTGCTGACGCCGACGGAAATCGGTATTTATTCTGTATCGGTGGCAGTACTAGGTGTGGCGCATATTTTCCGTGACTTTGGTGTTGCCCAGTATCTGATACAGGCCGAAGAGGTGGGACGGCAGGAGTTCCGGGCGGCATTTTCGGTTACACTCTATTCCTCCTGGTTGCTGGCGCTTATCCTGTTTATCGCCCGAGAGCCGCTTTCGCTTCTTTATGGCCATCCTGGCGTCGCCGAGGTTCTGGGCATTCTCTGCGTTAATTTTCTTATCCTCCCGTTCGGTACGCCGCTGCTGGCGCTGATGCAACGGGACCTCCAGTTTCAGTACCTGGCCACTAACATGTGGCTTACAAATCTGGTGCAGACTCTGGTAACCATCGGCTGTGCCTATGCAGGGCAAAGCTACCTGAGCATGGCCTGGGGAGCACTGGTTGCACACGTCTTCAAGGTCGTGTGGCTGAACTGTGTCAGACCCGGGGAAATCTTTATGTGGCCGACCGTCCGGGGCATAGGAGAGGCGGTCAAATTCGGCTCGCTGACCAGTCTGGCCTCTATTATCCGGGAATTGGGCAGCGGGGCGCCTGACCTTATCCTGGGACGTACCCTCGGATTCGTCGATGTGGCCGTCTTCAGCCGGGCCAACGGCCTGAAGAAGATGCTGATCGCAAGGGTCGTTGCGTTGGTGCGCACGGTCTATTTTCCGACCTTCGCCAGCGAGATCAGGCAGGGCGCGGATGGCGCCGAGCTGTACAGCCTGTCGATGAGTTACCTGGTTGCTATCATGGCGCCGGTCCTTGCGGTTATGGCGGTTTTAGCCGAGCCTCTCATCCTGTTCCTGTTTGGTTATCAGTGGGAACGTTCGGTACCCCTGGCGTCGCTGATCTGCGTCTATGCGATGCTGTTGACGCCCTATACCTTTTACAGCCTGTCTTTGATCGCCGCCGGCGAAGTGAAACGCAATCTGGCGGTTGAATCAGCGATACAGGGGGTCCAGATGCTCGTGTTGCTCAGTTCCATCTGGCTGAGCCTGGAAGACGTGGTGATGCTGTTCGGCGTTGTCACTCTGGCCGAGATCCTTTGCGTGCAGCGAGCCCTGTATCGTACCTTCGGGCTGAGCTTTTCAGGCCATATAAGGGCTGTCTTTCCGTCTCTGATGCTGGTTCCCTGTGCTTGCTTCGGTCCGGCACTGACGGTTTTTTATGCCATAGACAACGGTCTTTCAGACTACCACTTCTCCATTCTGGCGGTCAGTGGCGTGTTGGCTGGTGCAGGTTGGTTGGTCGGGGTATTCGTCCTCCAGCACCCCATGAAGAAAGAGGTGCTCAGTTTGACCGGCGTTCTTTATCGCACCGGCCTTTCGCTTTTCCGTCAGAAGGTGAAATGATGCTGCCTGGATTTTTGGCTTATAGTTTGTGAGAGTCTATTCTGAACTATCGAGAGGCGGTGTGACAAAAGTGGTCATGCTTTCACCGGCGGTTTCCGGCGAAAACGGGTGGGGTGTGCAGCGGTGTGCGGCGAACGATCTCAGGGCTCTATGCAAAGAGTTTGAGGGCTAGCTGATGACGATCAAGCTGCACGGGTAACCTCACTCGGTTTTTTTAGGAAATAAGGAGTTGGTTATGGTGCTAAATAGAAAGAGTTTTCTGGCAAGTTTTTTATTTTCTAATAGGGTTGCATTATTTTTTGGGGTGATGGTTCTTTCTACATACTCTCATGGATCCTGCGGAGATGTTTTTTCTGAAAAATATGGTCCATACGATTACGCTGACGAGAAGCAAAGAAATAAAATGCTTGGAGTGGTTGAGAAACGACACTTTACAGAAAATGTCAAAAACTTAAGGAAGGAAGGAGAAACTGGGTCAATAATGGGAGATGTTGGATATACTTTGAAAAAATTTCCTAATCATTATCCTGCCTTGATGACCATCATAAAATATAGTGATTTGGACGATGTTAAAAATGACCCATTTATTCAAGAGAAAATAAATTGCTTTTTTATTAGGGCAATACAATTTAAGCCTTCTGATTACAAGGTTTATCAAATCTATGGGATTTATCTTTTTGGGAAAGGTGATTACAAAAGTTCGATAGAAAATTATACGAAGTCGCTTTCTATACGGGATTCTGCTGAGGTCCATTATAATCTTGGGCTGGCTTACCTGAAGTTAGGCGATGTGAAAAAAGCTGAATTTCACGCCAGAAAGGCATATGATAAAAAATATCCGCTTCCCGGACTCAAAGCCTTGCTCTTGGAACGGCAAGTTTCTATTGAATGAGTTCTGATGTTTTAAACTTGGTGGTTGCAGGTATTTTCTGGCCGGCGTTTTGGCAGCTTTGTTGTTTCGAAAATGAAGTTTATTTTTGGTGCTAAGGTTTCAGTAACTCTCGCTCTAACCTTGTTATAGAATTCCAATCGTTTTGGCTTGGTTCCGATCGACATGAGTTTGGCGGCGTGCCAGCCCCAGAAGCCGGATTGCATCCAGGCTTTTCCGCTCTAGTCGATGGCCTCAGAAAGTTTTCGCCCGATCGTCACTGCCAGGAGCAGCGTTGGCCCACAGGTTCAAAAGCATACGGGCATGGAATTTCAGCGCAATGGCGTCCCAGGGCGTGAAGCGCCTGAGGGCAAAACGGTCGGAGTCCCGGGTGGTATAGCCTGCGTCGGTGGAGACGGCATATCGGAATCCCAGCGCCCTGATCATGGAGAGGTTCTGCGTGTCCATATCCTTGCCGAAGCGGCCATTGGGATAGGCAAACCCCAGCACCGGCTTGCCCGTCCATGCCTCCAGTAGAGCCTTGTTGCGACCGATCTCCTCGCGCTGCTGGTCCGGCGTCATCCCCTTTAGAATAGGGTGATTGTGGGTATGACCGCCAATTTCGATGCCCGCTCGGGAAAGCTTGGCCACCTCCACGGGACGCATCATCTTGCGCGTTTCGGATATGGAGCCGTTGACCGCATAGAGTTCGTCTACCTTTTTCAGCCTATCTTCAAAGGCAAGATACTTGAGCTGGCTGATGATCTGGTTGGCCAGTTGTCGCCGCGTTGTGACGCTGTTGAGGGTGCAGCGCCCAAGTCCCACCGGTTCCAGGTCGATGGTGTCGGTTTTCATGCTGGCGAGCAAATCGATGATCCGGTCATTCCACATGTTGTCACCGCCACTGAAGGCCGTGGCGACAAACACGGTTGCCGGGATCTGGTATCGATCCAGGATTGGCAGAGCCACTTCAAGATTGTTCAGGTAGCCATCGTCCAGGGTTACGCAGACCGCCCGTGCTGGCAGGGTACCGTCCTCGATACGGTCTAGCGCTTCGATGAGCGGCAGTGGCCGAAAATGGCGGCTGAGCAGTGCCATATGCCAGTCGAATTTGGTCCTGTCCGGTTCCCAGGGACGTAGCGGATCCGGTTTGGCGAGAACCTGGTGGTAGTTCAGGATGCTGAGCTTGTTGCGGCTGAAGGGAAGCGAAAGCAGCGACATAAGTTGGTGGAGCATCAACGTGTCCCTCGTCATGTTTGCTCACGGATTCAACTGTTTGACAGGCTGTGCGATAACGCTGGCCGTAGTGCGATATGGCTGATTTGAGCTTGTTTTTGCGGTGTTTTAAGGCAAGAAATCGGCAAGATTGCCGGTTTACACAGCATTTGCCGACCCCCGGGCGGGCTACTGGAATTTAACTTGTGCATAGGAATACTAATTAACGTAAAACAGCACAAAAAGCAGATCCTCTCGGTGTTAAAGAGTCAGGTGCTTCGCAGTCGGTTGATGAGTCCTGTTGGACAGCCTCTTGGATTATAGGCGATCCTGAATGATGCGTTGCGTAAATGTTCTCAGATAGCGGTATCTGTGAAGGTAGGTGTGGGGTCAGTGTGCCAGGAAGGCGACGTTGCGGGAGGCGACCGAACCATGCACCAATGATGAGACAGGGCCCCTCAGTGTCTTCGATCAGGTAGAGATACCAGACCAACCAAAGTGACAGATGGAGTAAAATTTTGTGCGACAGTACGAAATTTAGGAAAAGCTGAAAGGCCCGATATATACAAGGCTGAGAGACGTTCTGGAACTTGCTGAGATGAGGGAATGGTCGAGTGATATCTACCGAGTAGTAGGTATAACCGTCTGATTATTATAGTTTTTGATGGTGGAATTGTTTTAGAAGGCTTCAAACGTCCGATGGGAAGGCTCAATTTTGCTACCGAAAAAGGCTTCGTTGAATGTAGGTGACATGCCGCATCACAAACGGGTGGAAAATGCTCTTACGATGGTTTCAAAGCCGAAACGTATAGCGGACCAGGCGTCCGGATCCTCAT
>NZ_KB899089.1 GCF_000378045.1 Marinobacterium rhizophilum DSM 18822 | reverse complement strand
CCCGTGTCTCAAGTGAGGCGCATATTCTAGCGACTCAGTGTTTTAAGTCAACCCTTTTTTTCAACTTTCGTGGCCGGAGCCGCGTGGAAAACAGGGTGACTCACAAGTCGATAACGCCGGTTAATTTTACAAGAAAATCAACCATTTACTTCCGACTTGCTCGCTCTGCTTGAGGGCCGTTAAAGCCGCTCTCCCTAAGCGAGGTGCGCATTCTACATTCCCCCAGCGGAGAGTCAACAGCCCTTTTGAAAATAATGCCCGGAAAGTGAAAAAAGGCCGAATCCGGGCCTGAAAAACGCCTCGAAGCGCATAATTGGTTTAAATAACAAACAACAGTTAACCATTAACACTCATGAGCCTGCCAAAGCCCCGTGAATAAAACCGGACCGAGCCGATAACAATCGCCAGCAGCTCCATATCAAAAGCCCCATAAAAGAAAAGGGCGCCCATTAGGGGCGCCCTTTTAATATTACGGCTCAGCTCTCACTGTGCGGCCTGTTAATCCGGCACGTCGGTGTCAGCATCATCTTCCTCATGCGGCTTGCGCACAATCACTCTGCCCAGAAGGATACCCAGCTCAAACAACAGCCACATGGGCAGTGCAAGCAGACTTTGAGAAATCACATCAGGCGGCGTCAGCAGCATGCCCACGACAAAACAGGCCACCACGACATAGGCGCGCTTGCTGACCAGGCTCTCTACCGTGGAAACACCGCTCCAGATAATCAGCAAGGTCGCAATGGGAATCTCAAACACGATGCCAAAAGCAAAAAAAAGCTTAAGTACGAAATTGAGGTAGCTACTGATATCGGTCATTACCGCGACGTTCTCGGGTCCTACGCTGGTAAAGAAACCAAAGATCAGCGGAAAGACAACATAGTAAGCAAACGCAATGCCGCTATAAAAGAGCGCAATGCTGGATACCAGTAGCGGTATCGCAATACGGCGCTCATGGCTGTACAAGCCCGGCGCAATAAAGCCCCAGATCTGGTGCAGGATAAAAGGCATGGCCGCAAATATCGACAACACCAGCGTTAGCTTGAAGGGTGCGAAAAATGGCGAGGTCACATCCGTTGCAATCATGCTGGTGCCAGCGGGCAGCAGCGCAGTTAACGGTTTCGACAGATAGGCATACAGGTCGTTGGCGAAATAGAACAGGCTCAGAAATACGAGCATGACTGTCAGCAACGCCCAGATAAGCCGCTGGCGCAGCTCAACCAGATGAGAAATCAGCGGCTGCTCTTCGTCCTGTCCGGACACCGGCTCATTCAACTTGCTCATCAGGGCTGCGCTCTGTCAGTTGACGCGGCGTTACTGCCTGGTGTCGCGTCCGGCTCAGCGCGAGCGGCCTGGCTATCATCAAGGGGCGCCGCACTGCTCGCCTTTGGCTGGACAGACTTAAAGGGGGTTTTCATTTCGGTGAGTTCTTCATCTAGCCGCTCTTTCTCGATGGCGGCGTTGCGGCGCAACTCATCCAGCCGTAATTCTTCCGAGATCTCGGACTGGATGCCACTCACCGTACGGCGGAATTTCCCTACCCACAACCCGAGGGTACGCACGGCAGTCGGGAGCTTCTCCGGCCCCAGCACCAGTAACGCAACCACAGCAACAATGAGCAGCTCAGCAAAGCCTATATCGAACATTCAGGGGCCCGTATGGCTTATTGATCAGCCTTTTTGTCGTCTTTGACAGCTTCTTTCTGCGCCGCATCAACCTTGCTGGAGAACTGGGCGTCTTCCTCCTTGTCGAGCTTCTTCGGATCCTTAGCGTCTTCGCTATCATCCGACATCGCTTTCTTGAAACCTTTCAGGGCCCCACCAAGGTCACCACCGATGTTGCGCAGCTTCTTGGTGCCAAACAGCAACAGGAGAATCGCGAGTACGATAAGCAACTGCCAAACGCTAATACCACCAAAACCCATAACATCTCTCCCGAATCACATGGCAGGCAACTTGCCGCCACCAAGAATATGAAAATGCAGGTGGTAGACCTCCTGACGCCCGCCAGGACCTGTATTGGTCACCGTGCGAAAGCCATCATCAAGGCCACTCAGCCGCGCTATCTGCGGTAATTTCATCATTATGTGGGCAATCAAACTTTGATCCTGTGACTCCAGGCCAGCCAAGTTGCAAATATGCTTCTTGGGCACCACCAGAAGATGCACAGGCGCCTTGGGTGCCCGGTCCCTGAACGCTATGATCTGTTCGTCTTCATACAACACATTGGCTGGTGCTTCATGCCGCGCAATACGGCAAAAAATACAGCCTGTCACCGGTCAGTCCTTGCTGCGGGCGGCTTTTTCGTCCAACCCGGACAGACCGAAGCGACGGGACAATTCATCCAGTACCGCCTGAGGAGATTCTCCCAGGTGGGACAGCATGACCAGGCTGTGAAACCACAGGTCCGCCGTTTCATATACCAGATCAGTGTTATCACCACTGACACTGGCGTCCTTGGCGGCCAGCAGTGTTTCAGTAGCCTCCTCTCCAACCTTTTCCAGAATCTTGTTCAGACCCTTGGCATGCAGACTCGCTACATAGGAGCTATCGGCCGCAGCAGATTTTCGTTCTTCCAGTAAAACACCGAGTTGTTGCAAAACGTCATTCATCTATCGAATTCTCGGTTTTTGTATAAATGGCGCCCGGCTCTTTGAGCACGGGATCTACCGGAACCCAGTGACCGCCTTCCAGCACGCTGTAAAAGCAGCTTTCACGCCCTGTATGACAGGCAATTCCACCCAACTGTTCAACCTTGAGCAGAATCACATCGCCGTCGCAATCAAGACGAATCTCATGCAGCTGCTGAATATGGCCGGACTCTTCGCCCTTGCGCCACAGTTTTTGCCGCGAGCGTGACCAGTAGATGCCCCGTTGCTCCTCAACCGTTAACTGAAGCGCCTCACGATTCATCCAGGCCACCATCAATATATGACCGCTCTGGTAGTCCTGAGCGATGGCGGGAACCAGGCCATCGTTATTCCATTTCACCTGATCGAGCCAGAGTTCTGACATAACTTATATTTGAACCTAAATCCGACTGGAGCAGGCAAGAATAACCGAAGCCCCTGTTTACGCCAAGCCACAACGGCTGCACGACTAGTGCATTAGTAGCAGATAAAAGCCACCGGCAGCCATCAGCCACCCCGGGGCCGAAAGATGCTGCAGCCAGGGATCCAGATCACCCGCCCCCAGCACGACGGCCAGCACCAACAGCAGCACACCACCGGCGCGGGCCCGCCGGCGACGCCGTGCGGCGACCTCTTGCGCTTGCAGGACGAGCTGTTGCTGCACACGCTGATTGGTATCCATACGCTTGATCTGCTGCAGCGCATCGAAGACCAGCTGCGGCATGTGGGGCAGCTTGTCCAGCCACTCCGGTGCCTGCTCTTTCACCGTACGTAACAGCGCCTTGGGGCCCACACGGTTCTTCATCCAGGTTTCGAGATAGGGCTTGCCGGTTTTCCACAGATCAAGCTCCGGGTACAGCTGCCGCCCCAGCCCCTCGACATTGAGCAGCGTCTTCTGCAACAGCACCAGCTGGGGCTGTACTTCCATATTGAAGCGGCGCGCGGTCTGGAACAGCCCCAGTAGCACCTGACCAAAGGAAATATCTTTTAAGGGCTTTTCGAATATAGGTTCGCAGACACTGCGAATGGCTGTTTCAAATGCGTACAGATTGGTGTCCGGTGGTACCCAGCCGGAATCAATGTGTAGCTGCGCCACCTGCCGGTAATCGCGCTTGAAGAACGCCAGGAAGTTACGGGCCAGGTAGTTTTGATCCTCCGGGGTCAACGAACCAACGATCCCGAAATCAACTGCCAGGTACTGGGGCTGTGACGGGGTCTCGCGCGACACAAAGATATTGCCGGGGTGCATGTCCGCATGGAAGAAGCTGTCCCGAAACACCTGAGTGAAGAAGATCTCGACACCACGCTCGGCGAGGGCCTTCATATCGGTGTTCTGAGCCTGCAGCTGCACAACATCCGCCACCGGAATTCCCTCGATCCGCTCCATGACCAGCACGCTTTGGCGCGTCAGATCCCAGAAGATTTCGGGGATATAGAGAATCTCGGACTGTTCGAAGTTACGTCGCAGCTGCGAGCCATTGGCCGCTTCCTTGCGCAAATCAAGCTCGTCAAAAATCGTCTGCTCATACTCGCGAACCACCTCGACCGGACGCAGCCTGCGCCCCTCCGGCCAGGCCCACTGCAACAACTGGGCGAAGGTGTAAAGCAGATCAACGTCCTTGCGAATCGTGCGCTCAATACCGGGGCGAACAACCTTCACGACCACATCACGGCCACTGTGCAGGCGGGCGACATGCACCTGAGCCACCGAAGCCGAGGCCAGCGGCTGGGAGTCAAAACGTGTAAATAGCTCGTTCACACTCTGACCCAGCGCCTTTTCCACGATCAGGCGCGCCGCCTCACCGGGAAAGGGCGGCACCTGATCCTGCAGCCGTTGCAACTCAAGTGCGATCTCATCGGGCAGCAGGTCTCGCCTGGTCGAGAGCATCTGGCCAAACTTTATGAACACCGGCCCCAGTGCTTCGAGCGCCAGGCGCAGGCGCTCTCCCTGGGGCCGCTTCACAGCAATAAAATAACGCCAGGGCAGCAGACGCAGACACAGCCGCATATACCAGGGCAGCGGCACCTGATCAAAAACGGTATCCAGCCGATAGCGGGCCAACACTCGAGCAATCTTAACTATGCGCAGAAGTCGTCGCACCTGTAGGGAATCCTGTCTGACTGACTAAAACTAAAAGGCGAGGGTCAAACCTCGCCGCGCCCAAGTGTGCCTGCTGGTCGCGAACAGGTAAAGAAACGCGCATCAATAACCGCATTGCCAGGGGCCAGAAACACAAAAGCCGCCGGACGATGCCGACGGCTTTTGTAATTCAAGCCAGGTGTCACATTGACTTGCGCTCTTTCTCGACAAGGTAATCAACCACTTCCAGCATCTGCTTGTGGCCGCCAGCCGAGCCCGCCGTGACGCGGTACTTGCCATTGACCACCATGGTCGGCACGCCGGTGATCTCGTAACTGCGCGCCTTGGACTCACCCTGGTTCAGCTTGGTATTGACGGCAAAAGAGTTCATCAGCTTGCCGAACTTATCGCGATCGACACCCAGTTTGCCATAAAACTCAACCAGATCCTCCTGCTTGGAAAAACGCTGCTTGTTCAGGTGGATCGCATCGAACATCTGCTGATGGCTCTTGTCGACCACATCCATCAGCTCGGCGGTGTAATAGGCGCGGGCAAACGGCTCCCAGCTGCGCCCAAAGACCACGGGAATGCGCACGAACTGCACATCGGCATCCTGGCGCTTGTGCCAGCCCGCCACCAGCGGTTCAAAACTGTTGCAGTGCGGACACAGGTAACCAAACATCTCGGTCACTTCGACCCGTGTCGGATCGGCCGTTTTCACGGCAAAGGGCAGCGTTTCGTACTGCACGCCATCCTGGAAAGGTTCAGCCTCGGCCGCCCAGACCGTCAGTGACATCATCATCGCCAGCAGGCCAACACAGAGTTTTCTAATCATCTTCCCTTCTCCGAAAAACTGTAGATATACGGGGACTACCGGAAACGACCAAAGTTCATTCAGGCGAAGTCGGTCACCCGGCGACCACTGCCCAATGACAACAAAGGCAGCCTAAGCTGCCTTATCCAAACCTGCGCTGAACGCCGGGCTCAGTGCAGGCCCTGAACGTAGTCAGCCACAGCCTTGATTTCAGTGTCGCTCAGTTTTGCAGCGATATCACGCATCATGCCGTTCGGGTCATTGTCGCGCGCACCGTTACGGAATGCCATCAGCTGTTTTTCAACATAGGCCGCATGCTGACCGCTCAGCGCCGGGAAACCGGCTGAGGAGTTACCGGTACCATTGGGGGAGTGGCAGGCCGTGCAGGCAGCAACACCCTTATCCATCACGCCGGCACGGTAGATCTGCTGGCCGGCTTCAACCAGTTCCTGCGACGTCTGACCGATCTGTACCTTCTGACTGGCAAAGAATGCCGCAATGTTAGCCAGATCCTGATCACTGAAACCATTCAGCATTCCGGTCATTTCAACCACCTGGCGCGATCCTGCCTTGATTTCCTTGAGCTGCTTCAGCAGGTAGGCTTCATTCTGCCCTGCCAGCTTGGGAAAGTTCGGTACCGCGCTGTTACCATCGGCGCTATGGCAAGCGGCGCATACAGCCGTGTTCGCTTTCCCAGCGGCGGCATCACCTTCGGCCTGTGCCACGCCCGAGATCCCAAAGGTCACCAGTAAGCTGATCAGTAGTTTATTCATCGACTAACCCAGACTCTTGCTTGATAAAGTGTGAATCCACCCCGGCGCACCGGCGTAAACTTGTATTCAGTGTATTGCCTTGACTGGCAGTTATACGCAGCCACAGGTAAAATTTGGCGGCATTATAACCAATACCCACATAAACTGGAACGGATTCGATCTGTTCTGCCGCCGTCCAAGGCACCAAAGCGAGCTCCTATGCCCACCTCTGACACGCCCATCCAGTACAACAGCGCCGTTTTCAACACCAGTGCGGCTCGTCTGAGCCAGTGCCCGGAAGACGAAGGCGCCGAGGTTGCCTTTGCCGGTCGCTCCAATGCTGGCAAGTCCAGTGCGATCAACACCCTGACCAACAATTCCAAGCTGGCCCGCACCTCGAAAACACCAGGGCGCACACAGCTGATCAACTTCTTCGATCTGAATATTCCGGGGCTGCGCATCGTCGACCTGCCCGGTTATGGCTATGCCAAAGTCCCGATTGCCATGAAAGAGCACTGGCAGAAGCACCTGGATGCCTATCTGCAAAAACGTGGCTGCCTGCGCGGCGTGGTACTGGTGATGGACATTCGCCACCCCATGAAAGAGTTCGACGAAATGATGATCGGCTGGTGTGAATCGACCGGCATGCCACTGCACGTTCTGCTGACCAAGGCCGACAAACTCAAGCGCGGCCCCGCCCAGAGTACACTGCTGAGCCTGCGCAAGGAACTCAAGGCACGACTGGGGGACAATGTCAGTGTTCAGACCTTCTCGGCGCTGAAGAAAAGCGGCGTTGAGGAACTGCAAAGCCGCCTCGATAGCTGGCTGCAGCTCGATTCCATCGACGCCGAAGCAGACGATATCGACGATGACGCCATGGGTGATGACGAGGCCTGACACCTGGCAGCGGAAATGCAAAAAGAAGCCCTGCAACTGGCTGGAAGGGGAATTACAGACAGGTGTAGGGCTTCAACGCATGCTTCTTATGACAGAGATCACTACCATGACCATGGCACAGATAAATGTGAAAATGTGACTCTGCTATCGGTTGAGTCTGCCCAGCAGCAAAAGTTCCGGCGCTGTCAAAAGTTATTCTCTTAGCAGCGCCTGAACCGGCAGCCTCATCCCGCTACGCAGTTAAGTGATTAATGCGCCTCGTCCCAGTGCGCACCCACGCCCGCTTCAACCAGTAGAGGCACAGCCATCTCGGCCGCCGCGGCCATGCGCGACTTGATCTCTGGCACAAAGGCCTCCACGAGGTCTTCACGCACCTCAAATACCAGCTCATCGTGTACCTGCATGATGACTTTGACATCCAGCCCCGTCTCATCAAGCCACTGTGCTACCTGCACCATAGCGCGCTTGATGATATCGGCCGCCGTACCCTGCATGGGCGCGTTAATGGCCGTACGCTCAGCACCCTGGCGGCGCATGCCGTTACTGGCATTGATTTCCGGCAGGTACAGCCGTCGCCCGAACAGGGTCTCGACATAGCCCTGGGCCCGCGCCTTTTCACGGATATCGTCCATGTACTGCTGCACACCGGGATAGGTCGCGAAATAGTGATCGATGTACTGTTGCGCCTCGTTACGGCCAATTCCCAACTGTTTGCCCAGCCCGAACGCTGACATGCCGTAGATCAGGCCGAAGTTGATCGCCTTGGCGCTGCGCCGCTGTTCAGTGGTGACCTGCTCCAGCGCGACCTTGAACACTTCCGCCGCCGTGGCGCGATGAATGTCTTCACCCTTTGAGAACGCACTCAGCAGGCCCTTGTCCTGTGACAGGTGCGCCATGATGCGCAGTTCAATCTGGGAGTAGTCGGCCGCCACCAGGCGGTAACCCTGGGGCGCTATGAAGGCCTGGCGGATACGGCGCCCCTCGGCACTGCGAATAGGAATGTTCTGCAGGTTGGGATCCGTCGACGACAGGCGCCCAGTCGCGGTTATGGCCTGGTGATACGAGGTGTGAATGCGGCCGGTATTCGGATTGATCATCTGCGGCAGCTTGTCGGTATAGGTCGACTTGAGCTTGCTCAGGCCGCGGTGCTCCAGAATTAGCTTGGGCAGAGGGTAGTCGAGCGCCAGCTCCTGCAGCACCTCTTCAGCAGTGGACGGCGCCCCCTTGGGGGTCTTTTTCAGCACCGGCAGCTTCTGCTCCTCATAGAAGATCTGCTGCAGCTGCTTGGGGGAACCCAGATTAAACGGCCGTCCGGCCAGCTCAAACGCCTCGCGCTCCAGCGAGACCAGGCGCTCGCCCAGTTCGATGCTCTGCTTGCCCAGCAGGTTGGCATCCACCAGGGCGCCATTGCGTTCGATCTGTGACAGCACCGGAATCAGCGGCCGTTCGATTTCCTCGAAGACCTGCAACAGCCTGCCCTCCTCGCGCAGCCGGGCATACAGCACCTGGTGCAGGCGCAGCGTAATATCGGCATCTTCGGCGGCATAGGGTGCGGCCTGCTCCAGCGCTATCTGATTAAACGTCAGCTGCTTCTTGCCCTTGCCGGCAATATCCTCGAAGTGCACCGTCTGCACACCCAGATAGACGTCGGCCAGACTGTCCATGTCATGACGTGTCGCCACGGAGTTAAGCACATAGGACTCCAGCATGGTGTCAAAGGCCACCCCCCGCAGGCTGATCCCATAGCGCGCCAGAACATTCATGTCGTACTTGATGTGCTGACCGACCTTGGCCAGGTCGGCATCTTCCAGCAGCGGCTTGAGCTGTACCAGCACCGCGGCCCGGTCCAGCTGATCCGGCGCATCCACATAGTCGTGGGCAAGGGGCACATAGGCCGCACGACCGGGCTCAATGCAAAACGAAACACCGACCAGCTCAGCCTGCATGGAATCAAGGCTGGTGGTTTCGGTGTCAAAGGCAAACAGGCTCGAGCCTCGCAGTGCCTCGATCCAGCGGTCCAGATCAGCCTGCTCCAGCACGGTTTCATACTCGATCTGTGCAGGCACCGCAGCGGCACCGTCTTCTGCATCCTTGGCGCTCGAAGCATTCATCTGGGACGCAGACCCGGCGCCCAGTTCCTGAATCCAGCTGCGAAACGAAAACCGCTTAAACAGCTCCAGCAGCTTGTCATTATCGGGCGTCGGCAGTCCAAAATCGGTTACGCTCTGATCCAGCTCGACATCGGTCTTGATGGTGGCCAACAGATAGGACAGTTCGGCCGCTTCGCGGTTTTCTTCCAGTTTCTTGGCCATCGTCTTGGCGCCGCGAAACCCCAGAGTGGCAATTTTATCCAGGTTCTCGTACAGATCCGCGATACCGCCAATGCCCTGCAGCAGCCCCAGCGCCGTTTTCTCACCCACCCCCGGCACGCCCGGGATGTTATCGACCTTGTCACCCATCAGCGCCAGCAGGTCGATCACCAGCTCCGGCGGGATACCGTACTTTTCCTTCACCCCGGCAGCATCCATGCGGACATCATTCATGGTATTGATCAGGGTCACATGCTCATCAACCAGCTGCGCCATATCCTTGTCCCCGGTGGATATGAGCGTGCTCATGGATTTGGCGCTGGCCTGACGTGCCAGGGTACCGATCACATCATCCGCCTCGACCCCGTCAACCATCAGCAATGGCAGCCCCATGGCCCGAACAATGTCGTGAATCGGCTCAATCTGCAGTCGCAGGTCGTCAGGCATGGGCGGGCGCTGGGACTTGTACTCGACAAACAGTTCGTCCCTGAAAGTTTTGCCCTTGGCGTCGAAAACCACCACCACCGGGCTTTTCGGGTACTGCTTGATCAGACTGCGCAGCATCGAGGTCACCACCCGCACCGCGCCGGTCGGAAAGCCATCCTTGGTGCGCATGTCCGCCTGCTGGGATGCAAAGAATGCGCGGTATAAATAGGAAGAGCCGTCGACTAGAATGAGGGATGGGTGTTGCTCGCTCATAGCGGTATCCATGATTGTTAGTGCCGGGGGATAGTGTCAGGGCTGACAATCATATTAAATATGCCGCAGCCAACCAACGAAATTGGAAATATGATGAAAAAACTGCTGTTGCTCGCCAGCCTGTTGCTGGTGCCGCCGGCGCAGGCGGAGACGCTGCCGGAATTCGAACCGGACGCCCCGCAAATCACTATTCGCCATAAAGACGAAAGCGCCTTTTATGAATACCGTGTCAATGGTGTGCTGAAAGAGGTCAAGGTTGTTCCCAAAATCGGGAAACCCTATTATCTGGTGCCGGTCGAGGGTAGCGGTGAATTCAGCCGCTTCGAAGAATCCTCCCTGCTAATCCCCAAATGGGTCATTTTCAGCTGGTAATATTGTGGCGGTATATACAGAAGTAACTGCACAGGACCTCAACCGCCTCTTGGCCGACTTTGATCTCGGCACACTGGTCGCCCACAAGGGTATCGAAGGCGGTATAGAAAACACCAACTATTTCGTCACGCTTAGCGACCCTGACGGCCTCGAACAGGAATATGTCCTCACCCTGTTCGAAGAATTTACACTGGAGGAAATGCCCTTTTTCGTTGAGCTGACCAGCTGGCTGGCTGAGCGCGCCGTTCCCGTTCCTGCGCCGTTCAAGGATCGTGACGGCATCGCCCTGAAACAGCTGCACGGTCGGCCAGCCTTGCTGCTGCCGCGTTTTGCTGGCACGCATGTGCACCCCGAGGAACTCAGCCCGGCGCACTGCACCTCTATCGGCACAGCGCTTGCGAAGCTGCATCTGGCGGGTAGCGATTTCTATCTGCAGCGCCAGGCCCACCGCGGTGTGTTCTGGTGGCGCCGCGAGAGCCAGCAGATTACCAGCCGACTGCCGGAAGACGAAGCACTGCTGCTCAGTACCGAAGTGCGCAACTTCGATACCCTGCGTGCCGCCGGTCTGGACCTGCCAATGGGCGTGATCCACGGCGACCTGTTCCACGACAATGCCCTGTTCAGCGGCACCGACGTGAGCGCGATTCTGGACGTCTACAACGCCGCCACCGCCTACCTGCTCTACGACCTGGCGATCGTGGCCAACGACTGGTGCGTCAACGCCGATGGCACCATAGACCCCGAGCGCGAGCGCGCACTGCTGCGTGCCTACAACGCGGTGCGTCCCTTCACGGACGACGAGCGCCAGGTCTGGCCGCAGCTGACCCGCACCGCGGCCATGCGCTTCTGGCTGTCGCGCCTGATTCCCTGGCTCGGCATCGCACAGGCCACACGCCAGGGCGGTGAAATGAAGCTCAAGGACCCCGCCGAGCTCAAGCGCATCCTGCTGCACCGGATCGAGCAGCCCTCGCAGCTGCCCTGACTCGAGGCCGCAAGCCAAGCGCAGGCGTTCGGGTTATACTGGACGCCCATACAGCCATTTACCTTCCCGGA
The DNA here is from genome assembly GCF_000378045.1 of Marinobacterium rhizophilum DSM 18822. GTDB lineage: Bacteria > Pseudomonadota > Gammaproteobacteria > Pseudomonadales > Balneatricaceae > Marinobacterium_A > Marinobacterium_A rhizophilum. The sequence continues at coordinate 390,356 of NZ_KB899089.1, read as the reverse complement.
ACAGCCGGCCTCTACTGGCCTGCCGTCCCCGGGACCAACCGCAGAGCCCGATTGTTGCCGCCATGGATGTAACCCCGATTCTCGACTCCCTCAATGATGCCCAGCGTGAAGCGGTCTCTGCACCGGTGCAGAACCTGCTGGTACTGGCCGGTGCCGGCTCCGGCAAAACCCGCGTGCTGGTGCACCGTATTGCCTGGCTGATTCAGGTCGAGGACATCTCGCCCTACTCGATCATGGCAGTGACCTTTACCAACAAGGCGGCGCGGGAGATGCGCGGGCGTATCGAGGAACTGCTGGGGCTCAACCCGCACGGCATGTGGGTTGGCACCTTCCATGGTCTGGCGCACCGCCTGCTGCGCGCGCACTGGCGCGATGCCGGGCTGCCCGACAATTTTCAGATCATGGACAGCGACGACCAGCTGCGGCTGCTCAAGCGCCTGGCCAAGGAAATGAACCTGGACGAACAGCGCTGGCCGGCGCGGCAGTTCCAGTGGTTCATCAACGCCCAGAAGGACGAAGGTCTGCGCGCCCGTCACATAGAGCCGTCGAACGATCCCTTTCAGCGCACCATGCTGAACGTCTACGTCGCCTACGAGCAGGCCTGCGAACGTGGCGGCATGATCGACTTCGGTGAACTGCTGCTGCGCAGCCTGGAGCTGCTGCGCGACCGTTCACCGGCGTTGCTCAAGCATTACCAGGAGCGTTTCCGCTACCTGCTGGTGGACGAATTCCAGGACACCAACGCGATCCAGTATGCCTGGCTGCGGCTGCTGTGCGGCAGCGAGCGCAAACTGATGGCCGTGGGCGACGATGACCAGTCAATTTATGGCTGGCGCGGCGCCCGCATCGAAAACATCCAGAACCTGCCGGAACATTTCCCCGGCACCACCACCATCAAGCTGGAACAGAACTACCGCTCCACCAACAGTATCCTGCAGGCGGCCAATGCCGTGATCGGCAACAACCAGGGCCGTCTGGGCAAGCAGCTCTGGACCGAGGGCAGCGATGGCGAACCCCTGTCAGTCTATTCCGCGTTCAACGAGCAGGACGAAGCCACCTTTATTGTCGGTCGCATTCAGCAGTGGGTCCAGGACGGCAACCTGCGGGCAGACTCCGCCGTGCTGTACCGCTCCAACGCCCAGTCTCGCATTATCGAGGAAATGCTCATCCGTGCCGGTATGCCCTACCGCATCTACGGCGGACAGCGCTTCTACGACCGGCTGGAGATCAAGAACGCCCTGGCCTATCTGCGCCTGATGTCGAGCCGCCACAATGACACCGCCATGGAGCGCGTGATCAACGTGCCAACCCGCGGCATCGGCACCCGCACCATCGAGTTGCTGCGCCAGCACGCCCGGGAGCAGGAGCTCAGCATGTGGCAGGCCGCCTGCGAAATCATCGAGCAGGGCCTGCTGCCGGCCCGTGCCGGCAACGCGCTGCGGGCCTTTCTCGAGCTGATCGACCGGCTCGACGCCGACACGCGGGATACCCAGCTGCACGAACAGACCGAGCACATGATCAAGCACAGCGGCCTGATTCAGCACCATGAAAAGGAAAAGGGCGAAAAGGCGCAGTCCCGCCTCGAAAACCTGGACGAACTGATCACCGCTGCGCGGCAGTTCGCCGGCAGCTGGCAGGAAGATGTCGAGACCGAAGAAGACGAGGCGCGTACTCCGCTGATCGCCTTTCTCGACCAGGCTGCGCTGGATGCCGGCGATGCCCAGGCCGACGAACACCAGGACAGCGTACAGATGATGACCCTGCACTCGGCCAAGGGCCTGGAGTTTCCGCTGGTGTTCCTGGCGGGCATGGAGGAAGGCCTGTTCCCGCACAAGATGTCGATCGAGGAACCCGGCCGGCTCGAGGAAGAACGCCGCCTGTGTTACGTCGGCATTACCCGCGCCATGCAGAAGCTGTACCTTACCTACGCCGAATCGCGCCGACTGCACGGCCAGGAAAACTTCAACCGGGCCTCGCGCTTTATTCAGGAAGTACCACCCGGACTGATCGAGGAAGTGCGCCTCAACGCCCAGGTGCGCCGCCCGCTGACGGCGCGGACACCGAGCGAGCCGCTGTTCCAGGGCACGGGGGCATCCCTGGCCAATGCCGAAGTCCCCGCGACCAGCATTTCCCTGGGCCAGCGCGTCGGTCATGCCAAGTTCGGCGAAGGTACCGTGATCAATTACGAAGGATCGGGGCCCAAGGCCCGGGTGCAGGTAAACTTTGACGACGAAGGGGCCAAGTGGCTGATGCTCGGTTTTGCCAACCTGCAGCCGCTGTAGACTGGGCACAGCCTGCAGGGCGCATTCGGCACCGGCACAACAATTATCCGATGGCCGGTGTAAGCTTGCGCAGCCAGAGGCTGGTTTCCAGCGCTTCGTCCGGTATTGGCAGGCGTGCCACAACGCTGCCCTGCAGCTGTGACTGCATGCGACTCGCCACATAGTGGCTGGCCCAAAGCGGTTCGGCGGCGCCGCTGCCCAGCAGAACCGCCACTCCCTGCTGCTCGTTGTAACCACGCCAGCGCCAGTGGGCGGGATAGTCATCGGGCAGCAGGACATCATGAAAATGCACCAGCACGCCTGCGGCCAGCCGCGGCCAGACCCGGTTCAGCAGCCAGTCGACATCACTGCCGGGCAACAGCAGGTGACTGGAATCTATGAACAGCATGTCCCCCGCCTGCAAGCGCTCAAACAGTGCCATATCCGCCTGCTGCACCGGCGTACGCACCAGCGTCACATCCAGCCGGGACAGGTCCGCGCGCGGCACGGGGTCAATGCAGACCAACTCAGTATCCAGACCCTCATCCCGACAGGCCTGGGCAAAAAAGCGCGTGGAGTGGCCGGAGCCCACCTCGACAATCCGGTGCGGACGGATCTGGCGGGTCAGGCCATAGGCCATGGCGCCGTCCAGGCGTGGAAACCAGCTCTGCTGCCAGCGCGGCAGCGGCGGTTGCGTATCGTTGAAACTCTGCAACTGCGGCGCAAAAGCCTCCAGCGCGGCAAGCCGCTGGCCGAACTGCACTTCATGCTGCGCCAGCCACTGTTCGATCGCGCCATAGGACGGCGTTGCCTCCGGCAGCTGATCGGCATAACGGTAAGGCAGGAAGTAACCCTGACGGCGCCATCCGAGCAACGTCGACAGCGCCATCCTGAGTAGTTTTATACGCCGCATCTGTGTGCCATCTCCATAGCGCAGGCCAAGCCGGGCCCTGTTAGTCCATTAAAGTCCGACACCGTTCAACTGGAAGGCCCAGCTGGAATGACTCACCCGCCGGGTGCGATTACTGCACCGGCAACGGGCGAATGTGTCCGTGCTGGTCAATGGCAACCTGCACACACTCGAATTCGGTCACCTTGCGCGGCTCCCGGCCGTCCGGGCAGCGTCCCCAGACCTCAACCGAGATACGCGCTGAGCTGTTGCCCAGTTCAACCACCTGGGTATAAAAGCTGAGGATGGTTCCCACCAGCACCGGCGAGAGAAAATCCATGCTCCCCACTGACACTGTGGCGATGCGGCCCTCGGCAATCTTGGCCGCTCGAATTTCCGCCGCTTCAACCGCCCGCGCCGCAACCCAGCCGCCGTAGACGTCACCAAACATGTTGGTTGCCTGGCTGCTGGCCGGCAATTTAAGGCTCAGCTCACCGCTGGGCAGCGGATTTTGCTCATCTATACTGGACATGATCGACCTTCCAACCTGAAAATTTTGAATGCACTGAGTTTAATCTTCGCAGCTGCACAAATCACTACCTCTAGAGTACCGGTATTCCGGTTCCGCCCGCGGAAAGACGCAACTCGCAGACCCCAAGGCAGTGTCATATTAGTGTCACAGTTCGACCCTATAGTGGCGTCCAACACAGCGCAATGAACCTTATCACTCTTCAGGAGCTAACCATGACACCGATGAAAAAGCTGCTCTCAGCCGTTGCCATCTCGGCAACCTGCCTGACCGCCAACGCCTCCGACCTGCTGGACGCGAACCTGCCGGCCTACGAAAAGGCATCTGGCGTTTCCGGCAACCTGTCCAGCGTCGGTTCCGATACCCTGGCCAACCTGATGACCCTCTGGGCGGAAGAGTTCAAGCGCCTGTACCCTAACGTCAACATCCAGATTCAGGCCGCTGGTTCTTCCACTGCGCCGCCTGCACTGACCGAAGGCACGTCCAACATCGGTCCGATGTCCCGCAAGATGAAAGACAAGGAACTGGAAGCTTTCGAACAGAGGTACGGCTACAAGCCGACTCCCGTTGCCGTGGCCATCGATGCCCTGGCCGTGTTCGCCCACAAGGACAACCCCATCGCTGGCATGACCATCGATCAGGTTGATGCTGTATTCTCGTCCACCCGCAAGTGCGGCGCTGCCGAAGACGTAGCCAACTGGAGCCAGCTCGGCCTGGACGGCGCTCTGGCCGACAAGAGCATTCAGCTGTTCGGTCGCAACTCGGTTTCCGGCACCTACGGCTACTTCAAGGAAAAAGCACTGTGCAAGGGCGACTTCCGCAACAATGTTAACGAACAGCCGGGTTCTGCGTCTGTTGTCCAGTCCGTCTCCACCTCTCTGAACAGCCTGGGCTACTCCGGTATCGGCTACAAGACCGCCTCCGTACGCGCCCTGCCACTGGCCAAGAAAGCCGGCGAAGCGTTCGTTGAAGCCTCACCGGAAAACGCCATCACCGGCAAGTACCCGCTGGCCCGCTCACTGTATGTTTACGTCAACAAGAAGCCAGGTGTCGAGCTGCAGCCGCTTGAGCGTGAATTCCTCAAGCTGGTCATGTCCAAGGCCGGTCAGGAAGTGGTCGTGAAAGACGGCTACATCCCGCTGCCTGCCAAGGTCGTTGAAAAGCAGATGGCTGATCTAGGCCTGTAACACTTCAGCCAACCGGTTAATGGCCCAGCGCCGCTAACCGGGTCGGCATGAGAGTGCGACACAGTGCAGGGATGCTGGCAACAGCATCCCTGCACTTCATTGTGTGCGGCCTGTAACAAAACCGTCATAGAACTGCATTATTGTAGCCGCCGCATATTAAAGACTTCCGGGGACCGAGTGCCATGAGCAACGAAGCCACAGTTAGCGTACCCGAGCTCGATTTCAACACCCCCTCCGCCCGGCGCAAACGCTCGATGCGTGCGCTGAAGGATAGGGCTGCGACCTTGGGCATCGGTATCGGCGGCATCAGTGTCATCGTCGCTATTCTGCTGATTTTTTTCTATCTGCTATACGAAGTGATGCCACTGTTTCGTTCTGCCACCGTTGAGCCCTGGCAGCAGAACGGCCAGGTGGTTAGCCCTTACCCGCTGCCGGGTCAGGGCAAGACGCTGTACCTGGCCATGGAAGAGCAGGCAGAGATCGGCCTGCGCCTGACCGACGCTGCCGAGGCAATCTTTTTTGATACCCGTACAGGTGATATCGTCAAGCAGCAGTCGCTGAGCCTGCCCGAGGGCGTGTCCATCAGCAGCTTCGCGCTGATCTCGGAGGCCCGTCGCCTGTTCGCGCTGGGACTGAGCAATGGCACGGCCCTGGTACTGCGTCACGATTACAAGGCATCCTACCCCGACGGAGTGCGGGTACTGACGCCGGTACTCGCCTATCCGCTGGGTACCGACGCCATCCCCATGGGGGATAGTCCGCTGGAACTGCTCACCGTCAATGGCGACGGTGACAACTGGCGTCTGATCGGCGGCAACGCCCAGAGCCTGACCCAGACCGATATCGAGCTGAGCGAAAACTTTCTCAGCGGTGAAGTCGAAACCAGCATTGAAACAACCCGCCTGGCCCCACCGAACGTCAAGGCCAGCAAGCTGTTGCTGATGCCGGACCGTCGCTGGTTGCTGATTGCCGCCCAGGGCGGAAAGCTGGCAGTGGCCGATCTGCAGGCTCCCGATGATGCCAGCATCACCCAGATCATCAACGCCACCACCGGCGATATCAAGGCATTCGAGCTGCTACTGGGCGGCAACTCGCTGATGCTGGCAGACAGCAAGGGCGTGGTGTCCCAGTGGTTCCTGGTGCGCGACGAACAGGGCTCTTGGCAGCTGACGCCCATTCGCAGTTTCGACACCGGCGGTACCGCACTGTCCGGCTTTACCACCGAGCACCGTCGCAAGGGTTTCGCTACCCTGGACAACGAAGGCACCCTGAAACTGTTCAATACCACCGCACAACGCAATGTACTGAGCGAAAAGCTGATCGAGGGTCCTGTAGATCAGATGGCCTATGCTCCTCGTTCTAACGCCATGCTGCTGGAACAACAGGGCACGCTGAGCTTCTGGGACATACACAATGAGCACCCGGACATTTCCTGGAGCGCGCTCTGGGACAAGGTGTGGTACGAAGGCTATGAGGAACCGGCCTACGTGTGGCAGTCATCGGCCGCCAACAACGACTTCGAGCCCAAGTACAGCCTCATGCCGCTGGCGTTCGGTACCCTCAAGGCGGCCTTCTATGCCATGCTGCTGGCCACGCCATTGGCCATTTGCGGCGCTATCTACACCGCCTATTTCATGGCACCGGGTCTGCGACGCAAGGTGAAGCCCGTCATCGAACTGATGGAAGCCCTGCCAACCGTCATTCTGGGCTTCCTGGCCGGCCTCTGGCTTGCCCCCTTTATGGAGCTCAACCTGGCCGCGGTGTTCCTGATACTGCTGGTCATACCGGCTTCCATCCTGGCCTTTGCCTTTGGCTGGGCACAACTGCCCAACCGGCTGCGCTTCCTGCTGCCCGAAGGCTGGGATGCCGCCTTGCTGATTCCGGTGGTCATACTGGCGACCTGGCTCAGCTTTGCCCTGGCCGGTCCCATCGAGCAGATGCTGTTCGACGGCGACATGCGCCTGTGGGTCAGCCAGACCCTGGGGATCAGCTACGATCAGCGCAACGCGCTGGTGGTCGGTATCGCCATGGGCTTCGCCGTCATTCCGACCATCTTCTCGATCACCGAGGATGCCATCTTCGCGGTACCGAAAAGCCTCAGCTACGGCTCGCTGGCACTCGGCGCCACGCCCTGGCAGACACTGGTGCGCGTGGTCATGCCGACCGCCAGCCCCGGTATTTTCTCGGCAGTGATGATTGGCATGGGCCGCGCAGTGGGTGAAACCATGATCGTGCTGATGGCAACCGGCAACACCCCGATCATGGATGTGAACATCTTTGAGGGCATGCGGACGCTGGCCGCCAATATCGCGGTGGAAATGCCGGAGTCGGAAGTCGGCAGCACGCATTTCCGTATCCTGTTCCTGGCCGCCTTCGTACTGTTCATGTTCACCTTCGTGGTGAACACCCTGGCAGAGAGTATTCGCCAGCATCTGCGCCAGAAATATGGCTCTCTGTAATCGGGTGACTGAGGATTAATGTGATGAGAATTTCCGTTTCCGACTGGACCCGTTCCGGCTCCCCCTGGGTCTGGCTCAACGCCGGCGCCGTGGCCATCTGTATCATCATGGTACTGGGTCTGCTGGCGCTGATCGCGGTGCGCGGCCTGGGTCACTTCTGGCCCGCCGACGTGCTCAGCGCCAGCTACGACCAGAACGGCAAGCGCTCCCAGCTGGTGGGCGAGCTGGTGGAGTCAGAATTTGTCCCTGCTGCCCAGCTGCGCGATTCCGGTGTCGATGTACCTGCCGGGGTCGAGCACATGAAACGCGACCTGTTCAAGGTCGGTAACCGCGATGTTACCGGCGCCGATTTCGTCTGGGCACTGGACGACAGCGTCACCGAGCGCAGCTACCCGCCCATGATGTTTGTCGCCGAACGGCGCGAATGGGGTAACCTCTATGGCTATCTGCAGGCGATCAAGCAGGACGGCGAACTGGTCGCCCAGCATGACGGCTATGCGCCGGGGCCCGAATATGATGCGCTGTGGCAGGACTTTCAGCGTCGCATCAACCGTGCCCAGGAGCTGCACGCCCAGATCGAGGACATCCAGAAAGGTGTCATCGGCTCCATCAACTACGAGCTGGAACGTCTGCGCCTGAAACAGCGTGCGCTGGAACTGAAAAACAGCACCGATGCGCTGGCCTATGCCGAGATCGAAGACCGCCGCACCGAGCTCAACGCCGAATACGAGGTGTTGCAGGGCCAGCTGCTGGAACTGAGCAATGCCCTCAACCGTGACAGCTTCGTGGTCGAGGTGGCCAACGGGCGCAGTATCGAAGTGCAGATGTCCAAGGTCGTGCGCGCTTTTCTGCCCAACAGCATGCATGTCGGCGACAAGATCATGCACTACCTGTCCAAGATCTGGGAATTCATCGCCGATGACCCTCGAGAGGCCAACACCGAGGGCGGCATCTTTCCGGCGATCTACGGTACCGTCATGATGGTGCTGCTGATGTCCGTCATGGTGACGCCGTTCGGGGTTATCGCAGCCGTTTACCTGCGCGAGTATGCCCGCCAGGGCTTCACCACCCGCGTTCTGCGCATCGCGGTCAACAACCTGGCCGGCGTCCCCTCCATCGTTTACGGTGTATTCGGGCTGGGCTTTTTCGTCTACTTCCTGGGCGGGAACATCGATGACCTGTTCTTCCCCGAAGCCAAGCCGTCGCCGACCTTTGGCACCGGCGGCCTGATGTGGGCCTCGCTGACCCTGGCGCTGCTCACGGTGCCGGTGGTAATTGTAGCCACCGAGGAAGGCCTCAGCCGCATTCCCCGCGCCGTGCGTGAAGGCTCCCTGGCACTGGGCGCCACCAAGGCGGAAACCCTGTGGAAGGTGGTACTGCCCATGGCCAGCCCCGCCATCATGACCGGTGTTATTCTGGCGATTGCCCGGGCCGCGGGTGAAGTGGCACCACTGATGCTGGTGGGCGTGGTCAAGCTGGCACCCAGTTTGCCGCTGGACATGAACTACCCGTACCTGCATCTTGATCAGAAATTCATGCACCTGGGCTTTCACATCTATGATGTGGGCTTCCAGAGTCCGAACGTGGAAGCGGCACGTCCGCTGGTGTATGCCACTGCGCTGCTGCTGGTGGTGGTGATTGCACTGCTGAACTTCTCGGCCATTGCGATCCGCAACCATCTGCGCGAAAAATACAAAGCGCTTGAAATGTAACGCTGGCCGGACGTGCTGACTTAACAAAGGTTTGAGACATGACTAGCAATATGAAAACCCATGCGATCGACATTTCCTCACTCAAGCGCGATACCCGTGTGCTGAACATGGACGATGAGGAAATCACCCTCAAGGTGAATGACCTGCGCCTGTGTTACGGCGACAAGGAAGCGCTGCACGGCATCAACATGCAGATTCCGAGGAACCGGGTCACGGCCTTTATCGGCCCGTCCGGCTGCGGCAAGTCAACGCTGCTGCGCTGTTTCAACCGCATGAACGACCTGGTGGACGGTTGCAATATCCAAGGCGAGATTCTGCTGGACGACAGCAACATCTATGGCCGTGGCGTCGATGTGGCCGAACTGCGCCGTCGTGTCGGCATGGTGTTCCAGAAGCCCAACCCCTTCCCCAAGTCCATCTACGAAAACGTGGCGTACGGCCTGCGCATTCAGGGCGTGAAGAAGAAGCGCCTGATCGATGATACCGTCGAGTGGGCGCTGCGCTCCGCGGCTCTATGGGACGAGGTCAAGGATCGCCTGCACGAAAGTGCCCTGGGCATGTCCGGCGGTCAGCAGCAGCGTCTGGTTATCGCCCGCACCATCGCGGTGAAGCCCGAAGTCCTGCTGCTCGATGAGCCGGCGTCGGCACTGGACCCGATCTCGACCCTGAAGATCGAAGAACTGATCCACGCGCTGAAAAAGGATTTCACCATCGCCATCGTCACCCATAACATGCAGCAGGCGGCACGCGTATCGGACTACACCGCCTTCATGTACATGGGCGACCTGATCGAGTTCGGCGTCACCGACACCCTCTTTACAAATCCGGTACAGAAGCAGACCGAAGACTACATCACCGGCCGGTACGGCTGATGCAGTCGCTCCTGTACTGCTGCGATAACCCGAACAACTGCTACGGAGAAAAACACCGTGGAATATGAAAAAGACGGCTACAGCACGCACATTTCCCAGCAGTTCAACAAAGATCTCGAGCAGATCCGTACTGAACTGCTTACCATGGGCGGTCTGGTGGAACGCCAGGTGCAGGACAGCATCGAAGCCCTGCTCAACGGCGACAGCGATCTGGCCGAACGCTCACTGCGCGGCGATAAGCAGACCAACGATATGGAACTGATGATCGATGAGCACTGCACGCGCATCATCGCCCGCCGTCAGCCCGCCGCCAGCGACCTGCGCATGATCATGTCGATCTCCCGCGCCGTGGTGGACCTGGAGCGCATGGGCGACGAAGCGACGCGCATCTCGCGTCAGGCCATCGAGCTGGTCAAGGGAGGGGAATCGCCCCGTGGCTACCAGGAAATTCGCCATATCGGCAACCTGGTGCGGGTCATGATACGCGATGTCCTGACCGCCTTTGCCCGCAGCGATATCAACCTGGCCTACCAGGTGGCCAAGCAGGACAAGGCGGTGGATCAGGAATACCGCTCCGCCATGCGTTCGCTGGCCACCTACATGATGGAAGACCCGCGCTCTATCAGCAGCGTGCTGAACGTAATCTGGGTGCTGCGCTCGCTCGAGCGTATCGGCGATCACGTCTGCAACCTGGCCGAGCATCTGGTCTACCTGGTCAGCGGCACAGACGTGCGTCATCAAAGCCTGCAGGAAATGCGCCGCACGGTACGCGAAGAAACTGAGACGCAGGACGACGCTGACGACGCCTGAGCCGCACGCCTGCTAACCCGCCACCCGCTGGCGTAACGGACAACCAGGCAGAAACGCCTGCTTGTCCGGCGGATTAATCGCAGTAGTCGGCGAAAGGCGGAAACAGCTGTATCAGCCCCTCGCGGCCCAGCGCCCGCAAGTGCTCGATATTACGCTCAGGGATCGAGTCGGGATCGGGATAGTGAGCCAGCACACGGCTCATCTGGCCTTCCCGTATGAGGTGAAACATCGGGAATGGCGAACGATTGGTCCAGTGACTGATATCACTGGCCGGCACACCGCCAAAACGGTAGTTGGGGTGAAAACTGGCCAGCTGGAAGACACCGTCCAGGCCCGCCTCGGTGATCAGTGTCTCGCAATGCGCCAGCGCGTCCAGGTAGTCGTAAAAATCCCCCAGGGCTGCCGGCACGATCAGCAGACTCGTGGCGATATCCTCTTCCGGTGCCTGCTGGATCAGCGCCAGCTCCTGCAAAAAGTCGCGCGCGACCTCTGCATGGCTGTGTGCCTGTGAGACCGCGAAACGAATCTGTTCACGCTTGAGTACGGCGGCGGCAAAGGGACACAGATTCTCGCCTACCACCATGACCTCGACCCAGCGCCGGGTAAGGTCGCGCACCTGTTCGGTATTAATCCCTGTTGTTTTTTCGTTCATCGCGGTCGTCTTTTCGTTCATCGCGCGATGCTATCACAGCACGGGCAAAAACTTGTACTCCCGCCCCGGCTTGAGCCCTGTCGCCCGAGTGCTAAGATAGGCCCCTTTCCTGGCCCGGATCCCTGCCGTGACACCTGCTCAAGCCCTGACTCGCAACCATTTTCAGACCCGCTGGCGCACGTTCAGGCGACCTTCCCGGCTGGCTGCACCGCAGCCATGGCGCAACTGGCTGCAGGATCGGGGCAGTCTGACCAAGCGCCTGATACGGGCCAGCCACGGCCATTTCAGTGTGCGGCTGCTGCGTCTGGGCTATGCCTGCCCGACCCGGTCCGAAGCCCGCGCCCTGGGACTGCCACCACGACGCAAGGCCCTGATCCGCGAGGTACAGCTGCTGGGACAGGGCCAGCCCTGGGTCTACGCCCGTTCGGTCTTTCCGATCGATACCCTGTCGGGCCCCCAGCGCCAGCTCAAAGGCGTTGGAAGTCGCTCACTCGGCTCGCTGCTGTTCAGCGACCCTTCGATGCAGCGCGAACCACTGCAAATCAGCCGACTGCGCCTGCAAGGCCGAGAGCCGCTCTGGGCGCGCCGCTCGGTGTTTCGGCTGGCCAACAAGCCACTGCTTGTGTGTGAGGTTTTTTTGCCGGCGCTCGAGCACGTAGAATACCCCCTTTACCGGGGCAACAACGGATAATCGCGTATGCACCTACAACCTTCTGCCACTCGCCTGCACGACCGTCTGGACGCCTATATCCAGCTGTCCCGGGTGAACAAGCCCATTGGCATCTACCTGCTGCTGTGGCCGACCTTCTGGGCACTCTGGATCGCGGCAGACGGGGTTCCGCCACTGGATATCCTGCTGATTTTCACAGCAGGCGTTGTGCTGACCCGCGCCGGCGGATGTGTCATCAACGACTTCGCCGACCGCAAGGTCGATGGTCATGTCAAGCGTACCGCTGCCCGCCCGCTTACCTCGGGCCGGGTCAGTAGCCGAGAAGCCCTCGTCCTGTTTGCGGTGCTGATGTCGCTGGCATTTGTGCTGGTGCTGTTTACCAACAGCACCACGGTGAAGATGTCTTTCGGCGGCCTGCTGCTGGCCTTCTGCTATCCGTTCATGAAACGCTACACCCACCTGCCCCAGGTCGTGCTCGGTGCCGCGTTCTCCTGGGCCATCCCCATGGCCTTTACCGCGCTTGAAGCCGATCTGGTGCCCAATGCGTGGCTGCTGTTTCTGGCCAATCTGCTCTGGACCGTGGCCTATGACACTTACTATGCCATGGTGGACCGCGATGACGACCTGCGCATCGGCGTCAAATCCACCGCCATTCTGTTCGGCGATGCGGACCTGCTGATCATCGGCCTGCTGCAGGGGCTGTCACTGCTGTGCTTGGTTATGGTGGGTAACAACCTCGGCCTGGGCCCCTATTACTATGCAGGCCTTGCCGCTGCCGCCGGCTTCTTCATCTATCAGTCCTGGATGGCCCGAGGACGCGATCGCGACGCCTGCTTTCGCGCCTTCCTGAACAACCACTATGCCGGGCTGGTGATCTTTGTGGGCCTGGCAGCCGACTACAGTCTCGTTACGGGCGCCTGATCTGTACTTTTTTGCCCTAAAAACCAATGGATTAGCAATGATTACGGCTCGCGTCACATCTTTGTCATAATTTACGTTTGTAATGTTATCGTCTTAATTGCTACGTACAGAGGCAGGACCCATGTCTGCAGCAAAACGTGTACTGATTGTCGACGATGAAGCGCCGATCCGTGAAATGATCGCGGTGGCGCTGGAAATGGCCGGCTACGAGTGCCTGGAAGCTGATAACGCCCGCGATGCCCACGAACTGGTCGTGGACAGCCCACCTGATCTGGTGTTGCTGGACTGGATGATGCCCGGCATGACCGGTATCGAATTCGCTCGCAGGCTGCGCAAGGATGCACTCACCGCAGAGATTCCCATCATCATGCTGACCGCCAAGGGCGAAGAAGACAGCAAGGTGAAGGGACTGGAATCCGGCGTGGATGACTACATCACCAAGCCCTTCTCCCCGCGAGAGCTGGTCGCCCGGCTGAAAACGGTACTGCGCCGCACGACGCCCAAGGGCGTTGAAGAACCGGTCAGCGTGGACGGCCTGATGCTGGATCCCGTGTCACACCGCGTGACCTCCGACGACAAGCCCATCGAGCTGGGGCCAACCGAGTTCCGCCTGTTGCAGTTTTTCATGACGCACCAGGACCGGGCCTATTCCCGCAGCCAGCTGCTGGATATGGTCTGGGGCGGTAACGTCTATGTAGAGGAGCGCACCGTAGACGTGCATATCCGGCGCCTGAGAAAAGCCCTGGGAGAACGCCACGACTACCTGGTACAAACCGTTCGCGGCACCGGTTACCGGTTCTCTTCCCAAGTGGCGTAACCTGCCATCTGACAATCTGGGGCGCAAACACCTATGCAGAAGACGCGGCACTCAATGTTCGTTAGCCTGGGCACGAGCGCACTTGCCGGGGCCGGGGTCGGATTGTTGTTTGGTGTCCCTGCCTGGGGCGCCGCAGCGGGCCTGCTGGGCTGGGGGGCTTACCAGATTCGCCAGTTTCAGAAACTGGAGACCTGGCTGCGTAACAATGACGGTACCGCGCCGCCCGAGGCCAACGGTCACTGGGGCGAGCTGCTAGACGAACTGGCCCGTATGCAAAAAGCCGACCGCAAACGCGAACAGGCTTTGCAGGCGGTCATCCGCCGCTTCCAGCAGTCATCCGCCGCACTGCAGGATGCCATTGTCATTATTGACCGCAGCAACAACCTGGAATGGTGGAACCGCTCAGCGGACAAACTGCTGGGACTCAAGGCCACCTCGGACCGGGGCAAGCCGGTCATGAACCTGCTGCGAGACCCCCGCTTCATCCGCTATTTTCGCAAGGGCCGATATAACGAGCCGCTGGAACTGCCAAGCCCGGTCAACAATGACCTCCACCTGCAATACCAGATCACCGTCTTCGGCGAAGGCGACCGGCTGCTGGTCGCCCGCGATATCACCCGGCTGATGCGTCTTGAGCAGACCCGCCAGGACTTTGTTGCCAACGCCTCCCACGAACTGCGCACGCCGCTTACGGTGATTCGCGGCTACCTCGAAACTTTTCTGGATCAGGACCTGCCGCGCCCACTGGCCCGCGCTATGGGGCAAATGCAGGCCCAGGCCCGGCGCATGGAAAACCTGGTCAATGACCTGCTATTGCTATCCCGGCTGGACGCCAGCAACCATATCGCCGATGAACACCGAATACAGCTCAAGCAGATGCTCAACCAGATTTATCAGGATGCGCTGGCGCTGAACCAGACGCTGGAAAAAGACCATTCCATCAACCTGCAGCTGGATAGCGGTGCAGACGTCACAGGGCAGGAGCTGGAGCTGCACAGCGCCTTCTCCAACCTGGTTTTCAATGCCGTACGCTACACACCGGCGCAGGGCAATATACAGCTACGCTGGTGGACAGACGCCCGTGGCGGACACTTCTCGGTCAGTGACGATGGCATCGGTATCGAATCGGTCCATATTCCACGCCTGACCGAACGCTTTTACCGCGTCGATGAAAGCCGCTCATCTTCCAGCGGGGGGACCGGACTCGGGCTTGCTATCGTCAAGCATGTGCTGGTGCGCCACGGCGCCCATCTCACTATCGACAGCCGGCCCGGCGAAGGCAGTACCTTCAGCTGCCACTTCCCGACGGAGATGCTGGTCGGGGCCAGCGGCACCCACCCGGCTGAAACCCCCGACGCACAACCCCATTAAGCACGCAAATTAACGCAGGCGCAGTTCGGGAGCATCGCCCTCCACCACCGGCGCATGCTCCTCGACCCAATACAGGGTGGCCCCGACGACGGCCGCCGGCATCAGAATCAGGTTCAGCAGCGGTACCATCATGCCCAGCTGAATCAAGCCGCCAAAGCCGACCGACGTCAGACGCTTTTCTTTGAGCAGCAACTTCATCTGCGCGAAGCTGACCTTGTTGTTGTCCATGGGATAGTCGCAATACTGGATCGACATCATCCAGGCCCCGAACAGGAACCACAGCAGCGGCGAGATCAAACCCAGCACCGGTACAAAGGTCAGCACCAGCAACAGCAGCACCCGCGGCAGGTAATAGGC
Source organism: Marinobacterium rhizophilum DSM 18822 (assembly GCF_000378045.1). Taxonomy (GTDB): domain Bacteria; phylum Pseudomonadota; class Gammaproteobacteria; order Pseudomonadales; family Balneatricaceae; genus Marinobacterium_A; species Marinobacterium_A rhizophilum. The sequence goes on along the minus strand of NZ_KB899089.1, from coordinate 374,849 downwards.
GATCTTGGCCAGTTCCCGTGCCAGTGTGCGCGGCACCAGTGCCAGCACTGCCTGCCAGCCCTCATCCGCATTGCGTACGCCACGCAGATTGTTCTCGACCTTCTCGGCCAGCAGGCCGTTAAAGGGCGCAGCAATCAGGTTGGCCACCAGCGTAAAGCTGTAATAGACCAGCACCAGCACCACCAGCGCCAGTAACGGCCATAACACATAACGCAGAAACGACAGCCATTCCCAGTCCGGCAGCAACTGCGTCAGCAGGTAATCGACCCAGCCGTCAAACTGGCTCATCAGCAACCAGATGGCACCGCTGAACAGCAGGATATTGACCAGCAACGGAATCAGTACGAAATTACGGATGGAGGGATGGGGCAACATTTGCAGGCCACGCAGCAGATAGCCTGCGCCTTTTACAGGATTTCCTTTCATGACAAACCTTGAGTTTATGCACTTGGAGCAAGGCCCGCAGCGCTGTGCCCGGGCCATCTATGTAACATCGCAGGCAAACAGGTTTGTTACCTGTCTGCCCGTTCCATACGGATTGAATCAGCTGATATAGAACAGATACGCCTTCAACAGCACCGCCATAATCATCATCAGCAAGCCAATGCGGTTGATGCGGTTCTCCCCGACATTGAAGGCAATAGTCGGCTGCCAGAACATCAGCAACGACTTGTAATCCCCGGTGCGAAGACCGTAGAGCCCCAGCGAAACCAGAAACAGAATCACTCCGCCCCAGAACAGCAGTTGTTCCAAAATTCCCAAATACACCATACTCTTGCTACCTGATAGCTACGACGCGTGTTTAGGCCAGCCCAGGCGGCCTCCAAAGAGACCAAGCCTAACAAATTCAAACCGCAAGAGCTGCAGTTCCGGCTACCACTTTCGCCGCAGCCCTACCTTCCCAGCAGGAGACTCCATGAAAGCGATCCGCATTCACGCCTTTGGCGGCCCCGATGCCCTCAGCTACGAGGAAGTGCCAACCCCCACCATTCAGGCCAATGAAGTACTGGTACGCAACAAGGCGGCCGGCATCAATCCGATTGACTGGAAAACCTGCAGTGGCGGCGGTGCAGCGTCCTTTATCGGCAAGCTGCCATTCGTGCCGGGCTGGGAGTTTTCCGGCGTAGTGGAACTTGCAGGCGCCGCCGTGGAAGACTTCAAGCCCGGTGACGAAGTATTCGGCTTTATCCGCTTTCCGGAAGCCGCAGGCTGCTACGCCGAATATGTGGCAGCCCCCGTCAGCCAGATCGCCCACAAACCTGCAAACATGTTGTTCAGCACCGCCGCAGGGCTCGGCCTTGCCGGCCTGACCGCCTGGCAGGCACTGTTTGACAAGGGACAGCTCAGCAGCGGGCAGCGCGTGCTGGTGCTCGCTGCGGCCGGCGGTGTTGGACATCTGGCGGTGCAACTGGCCAAGGCAGCCGGCGCCCACGTAACAGGCTCCGCCTCGGCGGCCAATCATGCCTACCTGCAAAGCCTGGGGTGCGACGAGGTGATTGATTACCAGACGCAGGAGGTGGGCAAGAGTGCGCAGAACATGGATCTGGTGATCGACGGCATGGGCGGCGACACCGGTATCGAAGCACTGGCGTGCCTCAAACCCGGCGGGCGAATAGTCACCTTGCCTTCAGTCACCGCCGATGCTGTCATCCGTGCCGCTGAAGCGGACGGCAAGCAGGCGCTGGGGATTCGTGTCGAGCCCAATGGCGAACAGCTGGCCGAACTCGCGAAACGCTATACCGAGGGTAGCCTGCAGCTAACCCTGGCGGCCGAAGTACCGCTGGCCGAAGCCCGCAGTGCCCACCAGCAAAGCGCCAGCGGACATGTGCGCGGCAAGCTGGTACTGACCATCTGATGGCGCTTCACGCCTGACCGCCAGTTTTACTGCGCCGGCGCATCCGCGGCAACGCCGCCACTGCACTCATACTGCTGCTGGCGCATTAGCATACGGCATCCCTCGCCACGAATATTGCCGTCCCAGCAGGCGTACTTGGCCCAGGACTTGTCGTCTTCGGTGGGCGTGACCCGGTACGCCGGCACGCCATCACAGAAACCCGGCGAAGGCGCCGCCTCGGCCAGGCAGGCCTTGAGGAAATAGTCATGCTGCAGGGTACAGTCAAACCCTGAGCAGCCATCGAAAGCCTTCAGGGTCTGGGCCAGGCAGGCCTGCTGATCATTGTGCTGACCAAACAGCCGTCCCTGGGCCTGGAAAGTCGCCCGTGCTTCGCTCTGGCGCTCGTTGAACTGCTCCAGCCACAGCGGGGAGCGCAACCAGACCCAGAGGCCAAGCCCGAGCGCGAGAAGGGCCAGTCCGATGAGGACTTTCCAGCGTGATTTCATAGCAAATCCGGTGTTTCAGAAAGAATGGAGAATCAATACCGCCTGAGTTCAGACGCGCCGGCGGTACAAACCGCCAAGGCAGAGCAGCAGGCCCACCGAGGACAGCAACATGCCACCGTTCACCAGCAGCGGATTACGCCTGCTAAACGGCACAAATGCATGATTACCCACCGGGTCGCAGGCTTCTGCGACATAGTCATAAGACCCACCGGCATCGAGACAGGCGTCGATCAGCGACCGTTCCATCATGTATCCGGTCATCATGCCGATAGCCGGCAATAGCAGCAGTACAAGGCCAAGTCTTAACATCAGTCCTGATCACTAATCCCGATGTTGCTGAAACCTTCATTACGGCCCAGCTCACGCAACTGCTTCACCAGCGCGGGTTTAAGGGCGCCCTCGGTTTCCAGCAGCTCCAGAACCGTGTCCACAAAGGCCTCTTCCTGCAACATCATGTCGTGGGTATTGATAAAGCGCACCAGCTCCTCATCGGACATCTGGTCATCGCCTTCGGTAACTTCGATATAGGATGCCACACACTCACGGGAGAGGTTCAGCACCGCCACGGCTTCAGCCGCATCGTTATCCAGGATAACGCTCAGGGTCGAGAACAGTGCCAGCACCGAATCCAGCGCCGGCGATGCGCCATACATATCGAAGGCATCCAGGTCCGGCATGTTGCTTTCGACCTTGTCGAGCTGCACCTCGAAGTTCATCTTGGCGCCACTGTTGGACAGCTGATCCCAGACCCCATTCAGAATCTGGCGCAGCTGCTGCGCATCACCAAATTCAACCAGCCGTGAAAACAGCGCAAAGTTGGGAAACATGCGCTCGGACAGCGTGGCGCAAAACGCCGTCAACCGGACCTGCTCCAGTTCTGACAGGCGTGCTTCTATATCCAATTGATCACTCATTGATCTCTCCGCAGGTCGAGACAGTTTCGTAGGCCCTATTGTAAGGGTTTTACAACAATTTGCAGTACGCGAAGCCATGACGACCCCATCCGATCCGGTTATATTAGTAACTCCTCGAATTGAATCGCGGTTATAACAAAAATGTCCTCATTCTCGTCGATCAATCGACTGGTCCAATGGCTGGATTGCTTCAGCGAATGGAGCGGCCGCATTATTTCCTGGCTAACGCTGTTGATGGTGCTCACGACCTTTGTGGTGGTGGTAATGCGCTATCTGTTCAACGTCGGCAATATCGCCGTGCAGGAGTCGGTTATCTACATGCACAGCTTTGTTTTCCTGCTGGGCGCCGCCTACACCCTGAAGCACGACGGTCACGTGCGGGTAGATATTTTCTACCGCCCGTTATCCGAGCGCGGTAAGGCCTGGATCAACCTGTTTGGCACCCTGTTGCTGTTACTGCCGGTATCCATTTTCATACTGGTCATCTCATGGGAGTACGTCGCCACGTCCTGGTCTCAGATGGAAGGCTCCCAGGAAGCCGGCGGTATCCCCTATCGCTACATACTCAAATCCACCCTGATTGTGATGCCCTGCATGATGATCCTGCAGGGTATCGCCGACTTTGGCCGCTGCCTGCTGGTTCTGTGCGGACATGGCCACCTGCTGCCGACTGACGAGGAGCACGGACTATGATCGAACTGCTGCCGCTGCTCCTTTTCGCTGGCGCTATCATCGTGCTGCTGCTCGGTTACTCCGTCGCTTTTTCCCTCGCTGGCACCGGCCTGTTATTTGCCGCCATTGGCACCTGGACCGGTCACTTCGATGCGGTCTTCCTGGAGGCCGTCCCCAATCGCCTGTTCGGCATCATGAACAATGAAGTGCTGATTGCCGTACCGCTGTTTGTATTCATGGGTGTGATGCTGGAAAAATCCCGTATCGCCGAAGAACTGCTGGATGCCATGGCGCTGATGTTTGGCCCCATGCGCGCGGGGCTGGGCATCTCCGTCACACTGGTGGGCATGCTGCTGGCCGCCAGTACCGGCATTGTCGGCGCCACCGTGGTCACCATGGGCCTGCTTTCTTTGCCCACGATGCTGCGCCGTGGCTATGACCCCAAGGTTGCGACCGGCATTATTTGCGCCTCCGGCACACTGGGGCAAATCATTCCGCCGTCCATCGTGCTGGTGCTGCTGGGCGACGTCATTTCATCGGCCTACCAGCAGGCGCAGATTGACCAGGGCATATTCTCGCCGGAAACCGTCACCGTGGGCGACCTGTTCCTCGGTGCCCTGATTCCCGGTCTGATCCTGGTCGCGGCCTACGTCGCGTACCTGCTGTTCAAGGCCGTGGCCGACCCCAAAAGCGTGCCGGCCATTCCCAAGTCCGAGCGCGATGCGGTGGATGACCTCGCCGCACGCGTGCTCAAGGCACTGGTGCCACCGATTCTGCTGATCGGCCTGGTGCTGGGTTCAATACTGGGTGGCTTTGCGACCCCCACGGAAGCCGCTTCGGTCGGTGCCGTTGGTGCCATCCTGTTAAGCATGATGCGCCGTACCTTCAGCTATGCCGTACTCAAGCAGGTCATGAAATCCACCACCGAAGTCAGCTCCATGGTGTTTATCATCCTGGTGGGCGCATCCATTTTCTCGCTGGTATTCCGCGGTTACGGCGGCGACGACCTGGTACGCGATTTCCTCACAGACCTGCCCGGCGGTGTATTCGGCGCCATGGCAATCGTCATGCTGGTGATTTTCCTGCTCGGCTTCTTTCTCGACTTTATCGAGATTACCTTTGTGGTCGTGCCCATCGTCGCGCCCATTCTGCTAACCATGGGGCTGGACCCGGTGTGGCTTGGCATCATGATCGCGATCAACCTGCAGACATCCTTCCTGACACCCCCCTTTGGCTTTGCACTGTTCTATCTGCGCGGCGTGGCGCCGGCGTCAGTCTCGACCATGCAGATCTACCGCGGTGTCATACCGTTCATTGCGATACAGCTGGTGATACTCAGCCTGCTGGCCTACTGGCCGGCATTGGCCACCTGGCTGCCGGAAGCGGTGTACGGCTAAGCAACGACCGGGTGGGTGTAGCTACGCTTCACCCATTCCACCACGAAAAAGGGGCCGGCAAATGCCGGCCCCTTTTTATATGACTTATATGACTTATATGACAGTGGTTGATCAGAGCGTACGGGCGTTCAGATAGGCCTGCTCGGAAACGGCGTGCCATTTCTTCGCCTGATCGCGGAACTTGATGAAGGAATCAAATACCTTTTTGGTAATCTCATCCTGCGCGGCTTCCTCGGCAATCACTTCGTCGGACAGATCACGCAGTTTCTTCAGCACATCCTCCGGGAAGGGGCGCAATTCCACGTTCTGCTCGTTGACCAGTTGCTCCAGGGCACTGTTGTTCTTGGCGGTAAAGTCCGCCAGCATGTCCTGGTTGGCAATGCGGATGGCACTGCGCACGATAAGCTGAAGCTCTTCGGGCAAACCTTCCAGCGCTTCCTTGTTAATCATGCACTCCAGCGTGGTACCTGGCTCGTGCCAGCCCGGGTAATAGTAGAACTTGGCTGCCTTGTGCAATCCAAACGCCATGTCGTTATACGGACCAACCCATTCAGTGGCGTCGATGGCGCCAGACTGCAGTGACGGGAAGATTTCGCCTCCGGGCAACAGTACCGGCGTACCACCGGCGCGCTTAAGCACTTCACCACCGAGACCCGGAATGCGCATTTTCAGGCCTTCAAGATCAGAGACGCTGTTGATTTCCTTGTTGAACCAGCCCCCCATCTGCACACCGGTGTTACCGGCAGCACCGGGCACCAGGCCAAAGGGCGCGTACACTTCTTCCCACAGCTCCATACCGCCGCCATGATAGAGCCAGGAGTTCATTTCCTGCGCAGTCAGGCCAAAAGGCACCGCCGCGAAGAACTGGGCTGCACTGCTTTTGCCTTTCCAGTAATAGGAAGCGCCGTGCCCCAGCTGCGCCGTACCGCGGGATACCGCATCAAATACTTCCAGTGCACCGACCAGTTCGCCGGCACCATAAACCTTTACCTCGATTCGACCATTACTGAGCTTGCCGATCAGCTCTGCCAGGTAGTTGGCACCGACCCCCAGGCCCGGAAAATTCTTTGGCCAGGTGGTAACCATTTTCCATTTGTGTTCCGGTGCTGCCTGCGCAACCCCGGCGACTAGAGTGCCCGCTGCCAGAGTAGCTGCACCGGCACCTTGTAGGAATTGACGACGTTTCACTAAGCCTTCCCCGCTGTTTGCATTATTCGGATTTTTATTTGCAATTCAAAAAGGTAGCACGCACCTAGAGAAGCTGCAACGCGGCATTTGGCGCCACCGCGACGCTATTGATATCGCTGTCACACGCAGTTAGATAGGCTCACCGTCATATTCATTGCTATAATTGCCGCCTTGCCAAGTACTTGTTCGAAAAGAGAAAAGCCTTGCATCCCCTCAATCTTCTGAAAATGATCGCAGATGCACGCCCCAAGCTGCGCAAGTCCGAGCAGAAGGTGGCCGACTTCGTACTGGCGAAGCCCAGTGATGTCATTCACATGCGCATTGTCGACCTGGCCGCCGAGGCGAGTGTCAGTGAACCGACCGTGGTGCGTTTTTGCCGTGCGCTCAACTACGATGGTTTTCAGGACTTCAAGCTGACACTGGCCCAGGGCCTGGCCAGCAACCCCAGCTTTGAACAGTTTGCACTGAATTCGACCGACACCGTGCACGAGTTCAAGCAGAAGATCTTCGACTCCATGATCGGCAATCTGATCAATATCCGCGAAGACCTGGACTCCGAAACCCTGGAAAGTGCCATAGATGCGCTGGTGAATGCTCCCCGGGTGGAGATATATGGTTTCGGCGCTTCGGCACCGGTCTGCATGGATGCGCAGCACAAACTGCACCGTCTGAAGATTCTGGCGGCCGCCTATTCCGACCCGCACATGCAGACCATTTCAGCCGTGACACTCAGCAAGGGCGATGTCGTCATCGCCGTGTCGCAGACCGGCCGCACCAAGGACCTGCTGCACAGCGTGCGCCTGGTGCGTGAAACCGGTGCGACGGTCATTACCCTGTGCCCAAGCAACACCCCCCTTTCCGCGCTGGCCTGCATTGCCATTCACACCGATCTGGAGGAAGACAAGGATCTCAGCGCATTGATGTCATCCCGCGTCATGCACCTGGTGGTGATTGATGTCCTCGCCGTCGGCGTGGCCATGAAGCTTGGCCCGGCCCTGATCGACCACCTCAAGACCATCAAACGCAGCCTGCGCAGCCTGCGTCTGAACGACAAACGCACCCCGTCTCCTGCCCCCGAAGACTGACATACGCCTGTAACAGCCTCCTATTACTCTGCCTTCACTGTTTGAAAAACAGTCAAAGTTGCGATAAAAGAGAAGAACCCGTAGCGATTTCCATTATGGAGTGCGGCATCGCATCTAGGTGGGGATCGTGTTTGAGGCAGTCTCTGAGCCAGTGACCGGCACCAGACGTGTCGTGGCAAATACAGAGACTCGAGTGACGAGGAGCTGTCATTATGCAGATACGCAAAGCGCAGGATCTAAACGCCATTCCAACCGAAGTATTCGATATTCTGATCGGATATGAAGACGAAGAAAAACGGGCACTTAAGAAACGCGCCTCACGCAGGGCACTGGAGGCCAGACGCGCCATAGAACGACATATGGAGGAACGCAACCTGACGCGTCACATCGACACCGACGCCTGGCTCGATGAAGCCTGAGCCAGTCTGACCCTCTATCCACTCAAACAGCCGAGCCCTGCACGTGCAGGGCTCGGAGCATCCAGCCCTTCACTCACCGGCGGCCATCAAGGCTCCGGATAGATAATATTCAGCGGTACCGAGCGCCCCCCTTCAACAACCATCGCTGCATGTTCGCGCCGCAGCAACCTGGGCTCTGAAACGCCGCAGCTATGGGCAATCAGCTCAACTTCATGCACCAGGTTGTCATGGTAGTGACGCACCCGCTCAGCCTTGTCGGCGGGAACCAGGCCGCGCTGCAGCTCGGGATTATGGGTCGTCACGCCGGTGGGACAGGTATTGCGGTTGCATTGCATAGCCTGGATACAGCCCAGCGAGAACATGAAGCCGCGGGCACTGACAACAAAGTCCGCGCCCATGCAAATTGCCGCCGCCACATCCGTGGGGTTGATCAGTTTGCCGGATGCCACCAGCCTTACCCGCTCGCGCAAGCCATGCTCAGCCAGCTTGTTGACCATAATCGGCAGGCTTTCGCGCAACGGCAGGCCGACACTGTCCATAAGTGGCATGGGGGCGGCACCGGTGCCGCCATCGGAGCTGTCCAGCGTAATGAAATCAGGCGCAGACTCGATACCCCGGGTATGAATTGCCTGGCAAAAATCCTCCAGCCAGTGCGATGAGCCCAGTACCAGCTTGATGCCACAGGGTTTGCCGGTCACGCTGCGAACATGTTCAATCATGTCCAGCAGATCATCGATGGAATCGATCTCCGGGTGTCGATTGGGGCTGATGGATGCATGCCCTTGCGCAATGCCGCGAATGCTGGCCACCTCTGCGCTGACTTTCGCCGCCGGCAAAATACCGCCTTTGCCGGGTTTGGCGCCCTGGGACAGCTTGATCTCGAACATCCGCACCTGGCGAATCTCGGCCTTCTCGCGCAGCTTTTCATCGGACAGCCGGCCATGGGCATCGCGCACGCCATATTTAGCCGTCCCGATCTGCACCACCAGATCGCAGCCGCCTTCCAGATGATAGGGGGCGAGACCGCCTTCACCCGTATTCATCCAGCACCCGGCCAGCTGTGCCCCGCGGGAGAGTGCCTGCACAGCAGGCCGGGACAGCGCGCCGAAACTCATGCCTGACACATTAAAGAAAGAAGCGGCGTCGTAAGGCTCCTGGCAGTAGGGACCGATGCGCATCGCCAGCGTGCGAGTGCTTTCCTCAGACAGCTTGGGAAAAGGGCAATTCAGGAAGTAATAAGTACCGGGTGTACGCAGATCACGGGTCGACCCGAACGCGACGGTGTTATCGATGTTTTTCGCGGCACGATATACCCAGGAACGCTGGGCGCGGTTGAAAGGCAGTTCCTCCCTGTCCATGGCGAAGAAGTACTGCCGGAAGAACTCGCCCAAATGCTCGAACATGTAGCGAAAACGTCCCACCAGTGGATAGTTGCGACGCAGGCTGTGTTTGGTCTGATGCTTGTCGATCTGATAGAAGGCCAGCGCCAATACGGCAACCGCGGCCAACGCAATCAACAATAAAACACCGATTACAGCGATGAAGCTTATCGCAAAACTCGTCACCGCATCATTCATGCACTATCTCCCTGACAGATTAGGCCCCTATCCTACCCCTGCCATGACAAACCTCAATGGGTCTGCAGATCAGACGGGCTTGCCCCCTTGGCGAGCCGCCCGCAACCATAACAATTCGGATAACTATCCAGCCAAAAAGATCAAAAAACTTATGCGAATGGCAGCAGAGCACCGGCTCAGCGACTGCCAGTACCCGTCGTTGCCCTAACAGGTTGTCGAAAAGCTACCTGCTAAAACGCAAACAGCCCGTCGCATTCGCATGCAACGGGCTCTGGCAACACACTCACTCGATGTCGGCGATCAGACCAGCTGCTTGAGCGCGATTTCAAATGCCGTACTGGCAATCTGCGTGCGTTCGCGGGACTGGGCGTAGGTCAGTGCCAGTGCCGTGCGTATGGTAGCTGTCACGTCGCTGAAAATGGCTTCATCGCTGATTTCGACGTTGTTGTTCATCAGGAAAGCGAACACCCGCGCCATGCCGCAATTGGCGATAAAGTCCGGCAGCACACTGACCCTGGAGTCCACGTACTCGTACACCGGGCCGTAGAAAATCTCGGGATCGTTAAAGGGAACATTAGCACCACAGGACACCACTTCCAGCCCCTTGTCGATCAAACGATCCAGCTGCTCGCGGGTCACCAGCCGGGACGCGGCACAGGGCAGGAAGATGTCCGCTTCCATGTCCCAGATACGCGCCTGGACGTCCTCGAACGACAGCAGCCCCTCGGCCGCCAGCTGATTGCCCTGTTTGTTATGGAACAGTTCGCGCACCTGCTCGAACGACAGGCCCTCAGGTGCCAGCAGGCCACCGGCACGATCGATGATGCCGACAATGCGCGCGCCCTGCTGCGCCAGGTAGTACGCCGCCGCGGATCCGACATTGCCCCAGCCCTGCACGATAACGCGCTTGTTGCGCACGTCGCCGCCGTAGATGTTGTAGTAGTGGTGCACCGCCTCGGCGACACCCCAGCCGGTAATCATGTCGGCCACGGTGTACTTGCGGCTGTAATCCGGCGTGTAGCGGCTGTCTTCGATAATCTTGGCCACACCCAGGCGCAACTGACCAACCTTCTGAATCTGCTCGCTGACAGTGGGCTGGAAGTGGCCGTTGACCACGCCTTCCTGCGGGTGCCACAGACCGTAGCTTTCGGTGATGGGGATGACTTCGTGCACCTCGTCCACGTTGAGGTCACCGCCGGTGCCGTAGTAGTGCTTGAGCAGCGGTGCCACGGCCTTGTACCAGCGCTTGAGCACATCGAGCTTGCGCGGATCGGCCGGATCGAAGTCGATACCCGACTTGGCGCCACCGATGGCCGGGCCCGAAACCGAAAACTTCACTTCCATGGTCTTGGCCAGGGATTCCACCTCGTGACGGTCCAGTCCCTTGCGCATGCGGGTGCCACCACCGGCGGCACCGCCACGCAGCGAGTTGATCACCACCCAGCCCCTGGCTTCGGTTTCGGCGTCGTGCCATTCAAAGACGATTTCCGGCGCCTTGCTTTCAAATGCCTGCAGTAATTCTTTCATCGTTATCTACCTGTGTTACCGGCACCGGCAGTGCCCGTACCTGGCCAGGCTCGCAGCCTGGCCTTGTTAGCGTTAATAAGGGAATCAGAGGTTGTAGATAAACAGCACCACCAGCGCGACCGGCGTCAGGTAACGCACGATAAAGAGCCAGATTCGATGCACAGATCCATCCCCCAGTTCCTCTTTGCTGGACGACTTCTGCATCACCCAGCCGACAAATATGGCGGTCAGCAGCGCCACCAGCGGCATCATCACGTTGGCGGTGAGGAAGTCGTACAGATCAAACAGCGTCTTGCCTTCAAAGCGCGCGAAGCCATCGAGCGGCGTGAAGCCGGACCAGACATTCAGCGACAGCACCGTGGTCAAGCCGACGGTCCATGCCGCCAGCCCCCCGGAAATGGCGGCCTTGCGCCGCGTCATGCCCTGCTCCTCCAGCCACTTCACCACCGCCTCCAGCATTGACAGCGCCGAGGTCCAGGCCGCGAACAGCAACAGTACGAAGAACAGGGTCGCGAAGAAGCTGCCCCCCGGCATCTGGCCAAAGGCCACCGGCAGGGTATTGAAGATCAGGCCGGGGCCGGCACCGGGCTCGAGGCCGTTGGCGAACACGATGGGAAAGATCGCCAGACCCGCCATCAGTGCCACCATGGTATCCATTACCGCCACCAGCAAGGAGGTCCGCACAATGGACACGCCCTTGGGCAGGTAAGCGCCATAGGCCATCATCGAGCCGCTGGCCAGGCTCAGGGTAAAGAACGCATGACCCAGTGCCACCAGCACCGCCGCCGCACTCAGGCTGGAAAAATCCGGCTCAAACAGAAAACTCACTGCAGTACCGAAGTGTTCGGTGCTCATGCCATAACCCACCAGCATGACCAGTAACAGGAGCAGCGCCGGCATCAGCCAGGTCACGGCCCGTTCCAGGCCATGACGCACACCGCCCACCGAAACGATCACCGCCAGTACCATGAACAGACTGTGCCAGAGTGTCAGTTCAAGCGGGGACGACAACAGCTGGCCAAACATTTCACCGGCGACGGCCCCGTCCACACCGACAAAATCACCCTGCAGCGCATGGAAGATATAGGGGATGGTCCAGCCGGCGATCACACTGTAGAACGACAGGATCAGGAAGGCCGCCAGGGTGGCGAGCCAGCCTATCGCTTTCCAGTGCCGCGATACGCCTTCCTGGCGGGCAATTTCGCGCATGCTGTTAATCGGGCTGTGGCGGCCACGCCGGCCCAGCATGACTTCGGCAATCATCACCGGAATACCGATCACCGCGATACAGGCCAGGTACACCAGCACAAAGGCGCCGCCGCCGTTCTCACCGGTGATGTAGGGAAATTTCCAGATATTGCCCAGGCCTACGGCGGAACCCGCCGCCGCCAGAATAAAGGCCAGTCGCGACGACCAGAGGGCCGGCGCAGGCGTAGCGGTACCGCTCGCCGTGGATACGATAGTGCTTGAAGACACGGAGTGCTCCTTGAAAACCATTTATTAGCTTTTTTATAGGTACGCGCCAGCCCCGCTAAGGGGCCGGGTCAGAGTGAGCAAACGGGACAGATCAGCCGTTATCAGCCGGCTAGCAGCCTGTCGGGCTTGGCCGGTCGTAACGAGGGAAAGTCCGTTTTAAGGCAGTTTTTGGGCTCTTTTGAGGCGAATAGTGGGTCTATTTAACGAGAAAGAGTACAAAAAATGGCCAAAATCGGATATTCCGCAGCAGATCAGTGTTAAGTCCGACTGGCTGCTAGTACGCCGCGGCGAATCTGGTCTTCCTCGATGGATTCGAACAGGGCCTGGAAGTTGCCCTCGCCAAAACCCTCATTTCCCTTGCGCTGAATGATCTCGAAAAAGATCGGACCAATGACCGTATCGGTAAAGATCTGCAGCAGCAGACCCTGGCCCTGGGTGGGCGCGCCGTCGATCAGGATATGGTCCTTGTGCAGCCGCGCCACATCTTCGCCGTGCCCCGGCAGACGCTGATCCACCCGTGCATAGTAGCTATCCGGCGTGGTCAGGAAGCTGACACCGGCATCGCGCAGGGTTTCCACGGTCCGGTAAATGTCGCCGGTCCCCAGCGCGATGTGCTGGATGCCTTCGCCGTTGTAGTCGTGCAGGAATTCCTCGATCTGGCTCTTGTCGTCGGTGGACTCGTTGATCGGAATGCGAATCTTGCCGCAGGGGCTGGTCAGGGCGCGGGACTTGAGCCCGGTCAGCTTGCCTTCGATATCGAAGTAGCGCACTTCGCGGAAGTTGAAATGCTGCTCGTAGAAGCCGGCCCACAGGTCCATATTGCCACGCGCCACATTGTGCGTCAGGTGATCAATGTAAGTCAGGCCGACACCTGCCGGATGCTGATCGACACCGACGATGGGACGAAAATCCACATCATAGATGCTCTTGTCGCCGTAGCGGTCCACCAGGTAGATCAGGGAGCCGCCAATACCCTCGATGGCCGGAATCTGCAGCTCCATGGGGCCGGCACCGGACTCAACCGCGGTGGCGCCACCGGCTACCAGCGCCTTGAGCGCGGCAGCGGCATCGGCCACCCGGAACGCCATGGCATTGGCACTGGGGCCATGCGCTTGGGAAAAACTCTGGGCGCGGCTGTTGGGCTCGGCGTTCAGAATGAAGTTGATATCACCCTGACGGAACAGAGTCACGTTCTTGCTGCGATGGCGGGCGATGGCGACAAAACCCAGACTTTCGAACAGCCGGGCCAGGGTTTCAGGCGTGTCCGAGCAGTACTCGACGAACTCAAAGCCATCGGTGCCCAGGGGGTTTTCCCACAGGTCGGTGGTTGCAACAGTTTGTATCTGGGCCATTGTTATTATCTCCATCAGTACCGTTGTGCTGGCAAGTGATCCGGCGAGACCAGAGTCACGCCGGGGGATTGAGAAATAGCTTAAGGCAAACGCCATGCGTTTATTTTGCATATAACGCCCGTATGACTTAACTTTCACATGATTCCCGCACCCAAGAGTTAAAAAACGTGAGAAACGTGCATAGCGTCGAGCTGGACCGTCAGGACATCAAAATTCTCGAGGCGCTGCAGCAGAACGGGCGGCTCAGTAACGTGGAATTATCGGAGCTGGTGCACCTGTCCGCGTCCCAGTGTCAGCGGCGGCGGCAAAAGCTGGAAGAGACCGGCGTGGTGCAAAAATACATCGCCCAGCTGGACCCGGAAAAGATCGGGCTTGGCGTCATGGCGCTGGTCAGCGTGTCGCTGGACAAGCACAGCGAACAGATTGCCGAAGCCTTTCGCACGGCCATTATCGAATACCCGGAAGTGCTCGAGTGCTGGGGAGTTGCGGGGGATGCCGACTACATGCTCAAGATCATCGCGCCGGACCTGAAGGCCTTTGCCGATGTCACCCTGCACCGGCTGCTGAACCTGCCCATGGTCTCCAACGTCAAGTCCAACCTGCTGCTGCAGACACTGAAGTCGACGACGGAGTTGCCGGTGCGCTGGTCGCTGTGACGCCGCCAGTAAAAAGGCCGGCAACGGCCTTTATCAGGTGCGACTGGCCAGGATAGCCAGCATGGGAACCGGATCAGAAATCCAGCCGCCCTTCCAGGATAAACGCGCGACCAGCCCCCGGTACCCGCCCAACGGGGCTGACATCGGCGCCGCGGAAGTAATAGTCTTCGTCCAGCAGGTTGGTCGCCGCCAGACCAAGGTTCAGGTTGTTGCCACTGCCCACCGCAATATCACGACCGATGCGTGCATTGACCAGCGTATAGCTCGGCAGCTTGCCGGCATCGCCGTTGGGAGTTTCCCGTTTAGTGTTGTCGGCATCGCTGAAACTGTCGCTGACATAATGGGCATTCAGGTTGGCCGTCCACTGCTGGACGCGGTAGCGCGCCTCGGCACTGAAGTGGTGGTGCGGCGCATTGGGCAGTTCGTTGCCTTCGTACTTGCCATCCCGCTGTTCGGTATCAAGATAGGTATATCCCAAGCCCAGGTTCAGCTGTTCGGTCGCTTGCCAGTCGGCTTCCAGCTCGACTCCCTCATGGCGCGGCTTGCCCAAAATTTCATAGAAATCGCCGGCCTTGTTGTACTGGACCAGTTTGTCGAAATCAATCTGGAACAATGTTAATGAGGTTGCCAGCGCCGGCGTCGCCTGCCAGCGGCCACCCAGTTCGTAGTTCCAGGCGGTTTCATTGCCGATGTCGCCTCCCCGGGCAACCTGGGAAATCTGTACGGGTGCCAGGGACTTCTGCGCGTTGGCAAAGAGAAAGAGGTCGGGGGTAGCTTGCAGTCCAGCCGTGAGGCCAGGCAACCACTTGTCTGGGCTGTTGGTAATGCGGTCATCACCGCTCTTGAAGTTCATTTCGACATCTTCGTAGCGCACACCCGGTGTAATTTCCAGACGGCCATCGAGCAGACTCAGGGTATCGCTGGCGTACAGCGCTACCGCATCGGTTTCCAGGTGCCAGTCCCGGACATTGGCAGAGCTGCCAGTCGCCAGCTCTTCCCGGTTGACGTCATAATCAACCTTTTCACTGACGTAGCGTGACCCCAGCGTAAGCGTATGGATGCCTTCGCGAACAGTTAGCCGTGGTTCGGTACCCCAAACCCGGAAAATACGCGGCGTGTCGGCCACGTGGCTGGCATCAGCTTCGGGGTCGGCCCAGTGTCCACCGCTGGTCAAGTCCTGGCCAAAGAAGAAGGTACGATCGGCCCGGTGGGCGAAGTTGCGCCACTGGAATTCAACCGCATCGCTGGGACGCGCCGTCCAGGTCAGGGTGCCGCGCAGCATATCGGCGGCATAAGCATCATGCGGGCGCTGTGACTGGGTGGAGTCCTGGGCGTAGGCACTTGGGCTGAGGGCACCGGGCAATTCGGCATCGACGTCGTAGTACTGCAGCTGTGCGGCCACTTCATTGACATCATCCACGAAGTACTCGGCGTCCAGAATAAAGTTGCTGACCTCGGTATCGGAGTGATCGCGGAAACCGTCACCGCGCTGAACATTGGCCTGGAACTGCAGCGCCAGGTCATCGGTCGCGAAGCCGCCGATACGGTAATAGGTGTCGCTGAAGACATTGCCGGTTTCTTCGGCAATCACCAGACGCTGCTGCAACGTCTGTTCGGTGTCGACCGGAATGGGCCGAGTGCGGAAGTTCATCACGCCGCCGACGTTGTTGGGACCGTAGTGTACCGCCGCACCACCGCGCACCACGTCGATCGCATCAATGCTGGGCAAGGTAACCGGGAACAGCGAGACACCGACATTGCTGTAGGGGCCGATGGCAATGGGATAGCCATCCACCAGCATCTGCAGACGTTCGCTGCGCAACGGATTCAGGCCACGCATGCCAATATTCGGCAGGATGCCGGTACCGGTCTCGTCCAGTATCTGAATGCTCGGCACCGAACGCAGCGCATCCTCCAGATGCAGGGCACCACTCTCCTGCAATGCCTCCTGATCCAGCAGCGTCCGCGAACCGGGATAGATCTTGATTTCTTCCTCGCTGGCAGCGCCTATCCAGTCTCCCTGTACCGTCAGCGCATCCAGCTCAACGGTACCCTCATCAGCCCAGCCTGCCTGGCAGGCTGCAATACCGACCAGACTGACCGCCAATGCCAGCGGCTTTCGCATAAGCCGGGGACGAAAAGGCTGCTGTCCGCAAGACGACCGGGGCATAACATTCTCCAATTGCGTAATTCTTTTAAATCTAAATGATAAGTGTTCGCAATTGTATATAGATTATCATTACCGATCAACATTGAATCGAGGCTGAATATCCCCCTGCCTCGCGACGTGCCATTACTAATCCAGTGAAATAAAAGCGACTCTCGGCACGTACAGCCACTGCGGTGAGCGCGCCTACAGAATTGGCCTAGCCAGTGATGACACCGGCACAAACTGCGGCTTGCCGGTCAGTACATCGGGGGCGACCCGGGCATGCACCCGGAACACATCGGCGAGCAGCGCCTGCGTCAATACCTCGGCGGGAGTGCCCTCCTGCTCCAGCTTGCCTGAACGCATGGCCACCAGGCGATGACCAAACTGCGCCGCCTGGTTCAGGTCGTGCAGTGACATGATGACGGTCAGGCCCTGCTGACGGTTCAGTTCGCTCAGCAGCTCCAGCACCTCGAGCTGATGACCCAGATCGAGATAGGTCGTCGGTTCATCGAGAATCAGAATCCCTGCCTGCTGCGCCAGCGACAGTGCAATCCAGGCCCTTTGTCGCTCGCCTCCGGACAAAGCCGACAATGGCCGCGCCTCGAAGCCAGAAAGGCCCGTGACCCGAATCGCCCAGCGCACCATCTTGAAATCCTGTTCCGTCTGCTGCCCCAGCAACCGCTGATACGGAAATCGGCCATAGCGCACCAGCTGTTCCACGGTCAGGCCCTCCGGCGCGACCGGGTGCTGCGGCAGCATCGCCAGACGCTGCGCCAGTTCACGCCGCTTCCAGCGGGAAATGACACAACCATCGAGCAACACCTGGCCCTGCTGCGGCTTCAGCAGGCCGGCCAGTGCCCGCAGCAGCGTACTTTTGCCGCAGCCATTCGGGCCGATCAGGCAGTGAATCCGGCCGGTATCCACCTCCAGACTCAGCTGCGGCACAATGACCTTGTCGTCATAACCCAGCTTCAGTTCCTGTGCCGATAACATCCGGCTTCCCTCCTATGCCCGTGTTTCAACAAGCCGGCCAGGGCCGCAGCAGCACACACAAGCCGCAGCCGTTGGGACTTGATGAGGCAGTGAATCCGGCCGGTATCCACCTCCAGACTCAGCTGCGGCACGATGACCTTATCGTCATAACCCAGCTTCAGTTCCTGTGCCGATAACATCCGGCTTCCCTCCTATACCCGTGTTTCAACACGCCGGCCAGGGCCGCAGCAGCACACTCAAGCCGCAGCCGTTGGGACTTGATGAGGCAGTGAATCCGGTCGGTATCCACCTCCAGACTCAGCTGCGGTACGATGACCTTGTCGTCATAACCCAGCTTCAATTCCTGTGCCGATAACATCCGGCGTCCCTCCTATGCCCGTGTTTCAACACGCCGGCCAGGGCCGCAGCAGCACACTCAAGCCGCAGCCGTTGGGACTTGATGAGGCAATGAATCCGACCGGTATCCACCTCCAGACTCAGCTGCGGCACGATGACCTTGTCGTCATAACCCAGCTTCAGTTGCTGTGCCGATAACATCCGGCGTCCCTCCTATGCCCGTGTTTCAACAAGCCGACCAGGGCCGCAGCAGCACACTCAAGCCGCAGCCATTTGGGCCGATCAGGCAGTGAATCCGGCCGGTATCCACCTCCAGACTCAGCTGCGGCACGATGACCTTGTCGTCATAACCCAGCTTCAGTTCCTGTGCCGATAACATCCGCGATTCCTCCCTTCTAGGCCCGTTTGCGCGCCAGCAGATAGATAAAAAACGGCACCCCAAGCAGGGATGTAATCACACCGATGGGAATCTCGGCCGGCACCATCAGCAGACGCCCCAGCAGGTCAGACAACATCACCAGCAGGGCGCCGTACAAGGGCCCCAGTACCAGCTGGCGGCGCAGGTCCGGACCACAGCTCAGGCGCGCAATCTGCGCCACGATCAGGCCGATAAAGCCGATCGGCCCCACTACCCCCACTGCACTGGCGGCAAAGAGCACCGCCACCAGTAACAGCGCAAAACGCCACAGCTCCACCCGCAAGCCGAGGCTGCTGGCGACATCGTCCCCCAGCTGCAGCAGATTGGCACCGCTGAGCAGCACCGGCAGCAGGCTTAGCGCCAACAGGCTCCAGGGCAACAGGGCCCAAAGATGTTCCCAGCCACGGCCAAACAGGCTGCCGGCCAGCCAGATGAGTACCGTTTCGGTATTCATCGATCCCCAGCCCGCCAGTACGCCGGTGGCCAGTGCATTCAGCACACTGGCCACGGCAATGCCACTGAGCACCAGGCGCACCGGTGTCACACCGCGATTCCAGCCCAGTCGGTAAACGGCGGCGGCCGCCAGAATGCCGCCAGCGCAACTGAGCAGCGGCAGCCAGTCGAGGCTCAGTGCCAGGCCCGAATAAGCGCCGCTGTCGCCCCAGATGCGCTCCGCCATGACAAAGGCCAGCACTGCGGCGAGGCTGGCACCGGCATTGATGCCCAGCACACCGGCATCCGCCAGGGGGTTGCGCATCACGGCCTGCAGCAGCGAACCGGCAATGGCAAAGTGCACGCCCACCAGCAGCCCCACCAGTACCCGCGGCAGGCGCAGGTTCCAGATAATATCGGTCGCCACCGCGTCGCCCTCGCCGTTGAGGGCCTGCCAGACCTGCAGCGGCGTCAGTGTCACGGCGCCCAGTAGCAGGTTCAGCAGCAGCGCCGCCAGCACAAGCGCCAGCAACAGCAGTGCTAGCCAGCCCAGGCGCGGGCAAGCGAGGCGCCACCGTCGGATGGCGGGCGTCGCCTGCGTCAGTACCGGCATTACAGAACCCTCGTGCGAATCAGCCAGATAAACAGCGGCCCGCCAAGCAGCGCGGTAAACATACCCAGCGGCAGTTCGGCCGGTGCAGCCAGGGTGCGGGCGAGTAAATCACTCAGTGTCACCAGCAGCGCCCCTAGCAGCATGACCGCCGGCAGCGCCAGCCGCTGATCAGGGCCCAGCAGCAGGCGTACCAGGTGCGGCGCCACCAGCCCGACAAAGCCCACCGGACCTGCCACCGCCACGGTTGCCGCGGTCAGCGCCACGGCAATGGCCACAAATCCCAGCCGCCAGAAAAGGACACGGGCCCCCAGGCCACGGGCGACCTCATCGTCCAGTCGTAGCAGGTTCAGATAGCGGGAAAAGCACAGTACCAGCACAAGACCGCCACAGGTCCAGGGGAGAATCAGCTGTACATGGCTCCAGCCCCGTCCCAGCAGCCCGCCGGCCAGCCAGAAGTAGAGCTGCTGCGCCTGGGCGCCGGAAAAGAGCAGAAAAGCCGTGGCCAGTGCCGTGGCCAGCGCCGTGACCGCGATACCGGCCAGCGCCAGGCGCAACGGCGTAAAGCCCCCCTGCCCGGCCAGCACAAAGGTAATCGTCGCAGCCATCGTGCCCCCCAGCATGCCAAGCCAGGGCAGCCAGCTGGCGCTCACCACAAAACAGACCTGGGCGATGACCACCAGCATGGATGCGCCAGCAACCACCCCGGTAATACTCGGGGATGCCAGCGGATTGCGCGTCACCGTCTGCATCACCCAGCCAGCGACGCCAAGGCTGGCGCCCACCAGCAGGCCGGCCAGAAAACGCGGCAGGCGCAACTCCCAAACCAGAATCGCGGGCAGCCCACCCTCCAGGCCATTCAGCACGCGCCAGAGCGCCTGCAGTGACACCGGCACCGCCCCGGCCGCCAGGGCCAGCGCGGCGGTGACGAACAGCGCCAGGGCGAGGCCGGCCAGCAGCCCGGGGCCCTTCACATCCGCGCCCGGTAACAACGCAGACAGCCGCGCCGGCAAGGTTCCGTTCAGCATGCGCAGGCACCTGGTCTATTGCACGGGCCTGCTGGCCAGTGATGCGGGCAGCTTGGGCTGGGCAAATGTATCGGGATACAGGCGCCAGGCCATTTCCCGCAGAATGTACTCCCGGGCAATGGGGCCGCCGCCTTCCTTCCAGTGCAGGCCCACCTCATACACCCGCCCCTGCTGAACCGCCTTCAGATAGGGCCAGATCGGGTTGGCTGCATAGGCATGCCGGGTACCGGAGTCAAACATGAAGATCACATCCGGGTTCAGCGCCAGCAGCTGTTCCAGGCTGAGCTGGTAGCCAAACGGAATCGGCTGACTGGGCGTTGGCGACGGACCGATGCTGTTGGTAGCCTTCAAGCGCTGCAGCAGATCGGTGGTCAGAAAATGGTCGTAATAGGCAAAGGGAGCCTCACCGCTGCCCGCCAGCAGCACGGCACTGACCCCACCCGGTGCGCGGCGGCCATAGTCGGCCACCAGTGTCTCGAAAGCGGCATTCAGCGCCTGCCCCTCGGCGGCCTTGCCCACGGCCGTGGCAATGCCCGCTACCGCCCGCAGGCTATCGTCATGGCTGATCACATCAAAAGCATAGTAAGGTGCCAGGGCACTGAACTTCTGTGCATTGGGTTCGGTATAGCGCCGAATGGCCAGAATAAGATCGGGCTGCAGCGCGGACAGCTGTTCCAGGTTGGTGCTGGCGCGCTGTCCCAGGCTCGGCACGCCCTGCATCAGCGGCCCCAGGAAATCAGCCACCGGACGATCACCGAACGTCGACGCTCCGGCCGGCGCAACGCCCAGT
Source organism: Marinobacterium rhizophilum DSM 18822 (assembly GCF_000378045.1). Taxonomy (GTDB): domain Bacteria; phylum Pseudomonadota; class Gammaproteobacteria; order Pseudomonadales; family Balneatricaceae; genus Marinobacterium_A; species Marinobacterium_A rhizophilum. Next base: position 353,487 of record NZ_KB899089.1, on the reverse strand, counting down.
GCGACCAGGGTATCGGCGGCAAAAGTTGAAATCGCCACCACGCGCTGTGCGCCCTGTTGCGGCACAATCACGGTGCCCCGGTCATCTGTGTCAGCCAATGCCATCGCGGTCCAGAGCACGGCCAACCCAAACAGCGAGGCCCACCATCCTTTAGTATGCATCCTTTACCTCTCCCCCCGTATTGAGAAGCGGGAGCATACATTAAACAATAATGATTTGCATTAAGATTAAGATCCTGGATTTTCCTGACGTGTCCCCCCGTACAGTCAGACGCTCAGCAGCAGATACTCGCGCTCCCAGGAACTGATGACCTTGTTGAAGGCCTCGTATTCCGCGAGCTTCACCGCCACATACGCCTGCACGAAGCGCTCGCCTAATATTACCTGCAGCGGTTCACAGTCCGACAACAGCCGCAGCCCCTCTTCCAGGGTACGGGCAATCTCGACCCGGCTGTTGGCGCCGTAGGCACTGCCCTGGGTGGGGGCCGAGGGTTTCAGCTGCTCCTTGAGACCCAGGTAACCGCAGGCCAGCGACAGGGCGATGGCCAGATAGGGATTGGCATCGGCGCCGGCAAAGCGGTTTTCTATTCGGGTCGATGCCGGGCTGCCGCTGGGCACCCTGATCCCGGTGGTGCGGTTGTCCAGCCCCCACTGCAGATTGATGGGCGCGGCAATATCGGGCACGAAGCGGCGGTATGAATTCACATTGGGCGCAAAAAAGCTGATCGCCGCAGGAACATACTTCTGCAGCCCGCCGATATAGTGGTACAGCGGGTCACCGAAGCTGCCGTCGGCCTTGGCAAAGATATTTGCGCCCGTGCGGCTGTCCAGCAGGCTCTGGTGAATATGCAGTGCGCTGCCGGGCTCGTGCTTCATGGGCTTGGCCATGAAGGTGGCGTAGATGTCATGCTGCAGCGCCGTTTCGCGCAGCGTGCGCTTGAAGGTGAACACCTGATCCGCCAGTGCCAGTGCATCGCCGTGCTTGAAGTTGATCTCCATCTGGCCGGCGCCGGACTCGTGGATCAGGGTATCGACATCCAGCTGCTGCAGTTCGCAGTAGCGGTACAGGGTATCGATGATGGGATCGAATTCGTTTACCGCATCGATGCTGTAGGACTGGCGCGCCACCTCGGCACGCCCGGAACGGCCGACCGGTGCCTTGAGCTCATAATCCGGGTCCAGGTTCCTCTGCACCAGATAGAACTCGACTTCCGGTGCCACCACCGGCGTCAGGCCTTCGGCCTCGTAGAGACTCAGCACCCGGCGCAGTACGCTGCGGGTGGAAAGCGGGTGCAGGTTGCCATCGATGTCGTAACAGTCGTGAATCAGCTGGGCCGTGGGCTCCTTGGCCCAGGGCGCCAGGCGCAGGGTCGACGGGTCCGGCTGCAGCACCATGTCGCGATCCGCAGGGTCCACCAGCAAATCGTGTTCCTGGGACCAGTCACCGGTCACCGTCTGGATCAGGATGCTTTCGGGCAGGCGGGAATACTGTTCGGCAATGAACTTGCGCGTGGGCAGAAACTTGCCGCGTGCGTTGCCGGTCATGTCCGGCACCAGACACTCGATTTCGCTGATCGTATGTTGCTGCAGAAAGCGTTCAATCGTATCCATTGCATGCCACCCCGAAGGACTCCTGTCGACAGCGGGTACCGTATCGGCCCCAAGCACAGTGTATGACAAGTTTTAGCGTCTGCAGGTGTCAAAACGACTATTTATAGCCATAGTATGCTGATAAGAAAGACTTTTTAGCCGGATGGAGGCTGTATGCCCGCGAGTGGATTCGATGCGTCCTATTACGCCGCCAGCGCCCATTCGCAGCCCAGGTTCCCGCCCCTGCAGGGCGCAATCCAGGCCGATGTCTGCATTATCGGCGCGGGTTATACCGGCCTGTCGGCAGCTCTGCACCTGGCCGAAAAAGGTCACCAGGTGGTGGTGCTGGAGGCAGCGAAGGTGGCCCAGGGCGCCTCGGGGCGCAATGGCGGCCAGGTCTGCGTGGGTCTGAACCTGAGCCAGAGCGAGCTGGAACAGCAGCTCGGGAGCGAACATGCCCGCCAGCTGTGGAACCTGTCACTCGAGGCCGTGCAGCTGGTGAAGGACCTGATCGCCCGCCAGCACATCGACTGCGACCTGAAACAGGGAATACTGCATACAGCATTCAAGCCGTCCCATGTCGGCCGAATGCAGCGCGAAACCGAGCATCTGCAGCAGGCGTACGGCTACGACGGCGTTCGCTTCGTGCCGGGTGACGAGCTGCACTCGATGCTGGGCACAGACCGCTATCACGGCGCCCAGCTGTTTGGCGAAGCCGTTCACCTGCATCCGCTGAACTATGCCCTGGGGCTTTGCGCAGCAGCGGTGCAGCGGGGCGTGCGGATTTTTGAAGACAGTCGCGTACTTGAATACAGCAACGGCTACAGCCCCGGCTCCCAGACCGCCGACGGCATTCGGGTGCAGACGCCGCAGGGCTCGGTACGGGCAGGTGCGCTGGTGCTGGCCTGTAACGGTTATCTCGGCAAGCTGGAACCGCGCATTGCCGGCAAGATCATGCCCATCAACAATTTCATCGTGGCCACCGAGCCGCTGGATGCGGGCCTGGCCCACAGCCTGATCCGGGACGATGTGGCGGTGGCCGACTCAAAGTTCGTGGTGAATTATTTCCGCCTCACCGGGGACCGGCGCCTGCTGTTCGGCGGCGGCGAGAACTACAGCAGTCGCTTTCCGGCGGATATCCCAGGTTTCGTACGCCGGCACCTGTTGCAGGTGTACCCGCAGCTCGCAAACACCCGCATCGACTATGCCTGGGGCGGCACCCTGGCCATTACCCGCAACCGCATGCCGTTCTTCCGCCGCCTGGACAACAACCTCTATGTCGCCCAGGGCTACTCGGGGCACGGCATCGCCCTGGCAACGCTCGGCGGCAAGCTGATCAGCGACGCCATCAGTGGGTCGCCACAAGGCTTTGATACCTTTGCCCGTATTCCCACGGCAGGTTTCCCCGGCGGCACCCTGCTGCGCTGGCCGGCCCTGGTCGCGGGCATGCTGTATTACCAGCTGCGTGATCGCTTGAGCTAGATGGTTTCAATGATCGCCGGATCGGCGTTTGTGGACTGGTGTTGCTGGACGGTCCGTCGGTGAACCGCTAAGCGATCAGCACGACGCTGCGGCACGGTGTTTCGCAGAAATAAAGTCCGTATGGGATACGTGAATCAGGTCGGCGATGCGGCGAATGACATGCTCTTCGTAGTGATGCAGCTCACCGTCGGCGAAGGCGATGCGCCACAGATTTTCGATCAGCGCCACCTTCTCCTGCGGCGTGCAGCTCTCGTTGAGTTGCGAGGTAAAGCGAAAATAGTCAGTGGATTGCCGGTGCGCTTCCTCAGCTCGCTGCAGCAGCTGCGCGGCATCCGCGGCAGTGAGCCCGAAACTGCGCTGCACAATCGCCAGCAGCGTTTCCTGCTCCTGCGGCCTTTGTTCGTAGTCGGATGCGATCACCTCCACCATCAACGCCGCCGATGCCAGGGAAACACCGTCTTGCGACATCACACCCGCGTTTTCGTCACCCAGCTGAAATACCTCGGCCAACGCCGCTTTAAGCCTGTTCAGCATCACTGTTCCTCCTCAGTAGCGCAGTGGACTCGAGCGGAGCCGGATAAGTTCATTGCGACGCCGCCAAGACCAATTCCTTGGCCGAGCTCGGCACAGCCAAACAGCTATCCACCAGGTTGGTCGCCCGGCCATTACGGCGCCCTGATTCGCGCGCCGACGCCCATGCAAAGCGTTCGCTCAAGGATGGGCGTCGGGCAGCGCATGAAAACGTTCAGATGTCGTGCTACTCCACCGTCACTGACTTCGCCAGGTTGCGTGGCTGGTCGACATCGGTGCCCTTGAGCACGGCGACATGGTAGGACAGCAGCTGCAGCGGCAGGGTGTAGACGATCGGCTCGAGGATACCCGGAACCGGTGGTAATTCCAGCACCTGCACACCTTCTTCGGGCTGCACTTCCTGCCGGCTGCCGGCAAATACGAACAGTTCGCCACCGCGGGCACGCACTTCCTGCAGGTTGGCCTTGAGCTTGTCGAGCATCTCGTTGCGCGGTGCCACCGTGACCACCGGCATGTCCTTGTCGACCAGGGCCAGCGGGCCGTGCTTGAGCTCGCCGGCGGCGTAGGCCTCGGCGTGAATGTAGGAAATTTCCTTGAGCTTGAGGGCCCCTTCCATCGCCACCGGATTCAAGGTACCGCGACCCAGGAACAGGGCGTGGTGTTTCTCGGCAAAGGCCTCGGCCATTTTTTCGATGGCGGGATCCAGCCCCAGTACCTGATCCAGCAACGCCGGCAGCTTTTTCAGATCCGCCACGATAGCGGCTTCTGCTGCATCGGTCAGCTCATGCCGGCGGCCCAGCACCAGGGTGGTCAACAGCAGTGCAACCAGCTGGGTGGTAAAGGCCTTGGTCGATGCCACACCGATTTCGGGGCCGGCATTGGTCATCAGGCACAGGTCGGATTCGCGCACCAGGGAGCTGCCCGGCACGTTACAGATAGTCAGGCTGGCGAGAATGCGATCACGCACTTCGCGCAGCGCCGCCAGGGTATCGGCGGTCTCGCCCGACTGGGAAATGCTGACAAAGAGTGTCCCCTTAGGCAGCACCACCTTGCGGTAACGGAACTCGCTGGCAACCTCGACCATGCAGGGAATACCGGCCAGGTCCTCGATCCAGTACTTGGCGATAAGCCCGGCATGGTAGCTGGTGCCGCAGGCCACGATCTGCACCTGTTTGACCTGATCAAAAATCGCCGGCGCGGTAACGCCAAAGGCCTCCTCCAGTACCCGTTCGGCACCCAGGCGCCCTTCCATGGCGGCATGCACAACACGGGGCTGCTCGTAAATTTCCTTGAGCATGTAGTGCTTGTATTCGCCCTTGTCGACGCTGCCGGAGCCGTGCTGGAACTGCAGCACCGGTCGCTCGACCGACTCACCGGCGGCGTTCCAGATTTCGATTCCGAGGCGACGCAGGCGGGCGACATCGCCCTCTTCCAGGTAGATGAAGCGGTCGGTGACCTGCAGCAGCGCCAGCGGGTCGGAACCGATAAAGTTCTCGCCGATGCCTACCCCGATCACCAGCGGACTGCCCTTGCGCGCCGTGATCAGCTCGCCCGGATAGTCCTCGTGCATCACCCCCAGCGCAAAGGCACCGTTGAGTTGAGCCACGCACTGGCGCACCGCGTCCAGCACGCTGGCACCGGCCGATATGGCGCTGTCCAGCAGGTGGGCGATGACTTCGGTGTCGGTATCTGAAGTGAATTCGTAGCCTTTTTCGATCAGCTCGCGCTTGAGGGTCTCGAAGTTTTCGATAATGCCGTTGTGCACCACCGCCAGGCGCGCGCCCGACATGTGCGGATGGGCATTGTTTTCGGTCGGCTTGCCGTGGGTGGCCCAGCGGGTATGGGCGATGCCCAGCTGACCATCCAGCGGGGTTTCAGCTAGCGCATCGCCCAGCGCCTGTACCTTGCCGGCGCGGCGCAGGCGGTTGATCTGGCTGCCGTCCCAGACCGCCATACCGGCGGAGTCATAGCCCCGGTACTCCAGCCGGCGCAGCCCTTCTAGCAGAATTTCCGATACCGGACGCGCCGCGATGGCACCAACGATTCCACACATATCCTTAATCCTTCTGCTTGACCGGACGCTGCCAGTTTTCGAGGTTGCGCTGCTTGCCACGGGCCACCGACAGCTGATCGTCGGCCACATCCTTGGTGATGGTGGAGCCGGCGCCGACTGTCGCGCCTGCACCCACTTTCACCGGCGCCACCAGGGCGCTGTTGGAACCGATAAAAGCGCCATCGCCGATCTCGGTCTGGAACTTGTTCACGCCGTCATAGTTGCAGGTAATGGTGCCGGCGCCGACATTAACGTCGCTGCCAATCTGGGCGTCACCGATATAGCTCAGGTGACTGACCTTGGAACCTTCACCGATACGGGCCTTCTTGGTTTCGACAAAGTTGCCGACCTTTACCCCGGCGGCAAGTACCGAGCCCGGCCGCAGGCGCGCAAAGGGACCAATATCGCAGTTTTCCTGCAGCTGCGCCTGTTCGATGACGGAATTCGCCTTGATATGGCAGCCATCGCCGATCACCGCATCGCTGATATGGCAGTTGGGACCGATGGTCACGTCATTGCCAAGCTGCACCTGGCCTTCAAACACGCAGTTGATGTCGATCACCACGTCAAAACCTGCGCTCAGGTTACCGCGTACATCGAGACGTAACGGATCCCGCAGGGTGACGCCCTGATTCATCAGGCGCTGCGCTTCACGCAGCTGGTACCAGCGTTCCAGCTCGGCCTGCTGCTGGCGGTTATTCACCCCCTGCACTTCCTGTTCGAATTCCGGCTGGATCGCCTCGATCAGCACGCCCTGGTCCGCCGCCATGGCGATCACATCGGTGAGGTAGTACTCACCCTGGGCATTGTTGCTGGACAGCCGGGGCAGCCAGTCGATCAGCAAGTGCGTCGGCAGCGCCAGGATACCGGTATTGACCTCCGACACCGCACGCTGGGCCTCGCTGGCATCCTTGTGTTCGACAATGGCCGCCACCTGGCCGGCCTCGGTGCGGATGATACGGCCATAGCCACTGGGGTCGCCAAGCTTCACGGTCAGCAGACCCAGTTTATCCTGGCGGGCAATGTCGACCAGCTCGCGAAGCGTCTCACTGCGGGTCAGCGGCACATCGCCATACAGCACCAGGCTGATGCCGTCGGGATCGGTTCCCTCCAGTGCCTGGGCCACCGCATGACCGGTACCCAGCTGCTCGGCCTGGAGTACGAATTTCAGCGCCTGACTGCCCAGGGCGTCACGCACCTGATCGGCGCCATGACCCACCACCACGTGGATACGGGGCGCATCCAGTTCAAGGGCGCAATCGATGACGTGCTGCACCATCGGCTTGCCGCCGATGCCGTGCAGCACCTTGGGTTTTTTCGATTTCATGCGGCTGCCCTGCCCGGCAGCCAGAATAATCACATCCAATGACATCGTTACGCCAATCCTGCGCCACTGCGCGTTTTATCCGGTTAATGGTAGCCTGGGGCTATTCGTTGCAGACTTTAGCTGATACAAAAGCAGATTCAATATCTGTTGTCAGTAAAATTTTGACAAAATGACCGAATCCATCTTTAGCCTGCTGGGCCTGGACGAGCGCGAAGTACGCATTTACCGTGCCTTGCTGAGCCTGGGACCCAGTGCCATCCGCACCATTGCCGACAAGGCCGGCATCAACCGCGGTACCGCTTACGAATGCCTCAAGAGCCTGCAGGGCAAGGGCGTTGTCACCTACCTGCCCAAGGGCAAGCGACGTTACTTCTCACCCCGCGACCCCGAGGTACTGCTGCAGATGGCGCAGGAACGTCAGGCTTCGCTGGACAACGCGATCGGACAGCTGCGTGGCAAGGTGATTCCCGAACTCAATCACCTCAAGCCCGATTTCAGCGCCGCCAATGTGCAGTTCTATGAGGGCGACGACGGTATCGAGTTCGTGCTGCGGGACATTCTCAATACGGTATCCGGCCAGCCGGACGCGGCCTACTCGGTGTTTTCGTCCAAGCCCATCCGCCGCCACCTGTACCGCCCCTTCCCGACCTATACGGTGCAGCGCATTGCCCGCGGCATCCAGGTGCGGGTCATTGCCATTGGCGAAGGCGGCGAGGATGCAGAACTGTCAGAACGCAAATGGATTCGCACCGAAGGCCCAGTGGATGCGGCCTATATCGCCATCTATCCCCCCAAGGTGGCCATCATTTCCCTGGCATCGGAAAACTACCCCACCGCGGTGGTGATCGATTCGCGTGAAGTGTCCGCCGCCCAGAAGATCGTATTCGATACCCTGTGGGGGCTGCTGTAGGAGCGGCGCCTCGCCGCGAACCTCGTCGGCATCTTTTGCGCAGGACAAAAAAAGGCAGCCACTTGGGCTGCCTTTTTTGTCGAGATCACATCGAAGAATCAGTGTTTGCCACTTTTCTTGCGAATGTGCTGCAGAGTACGAAGCTGCGCAGCAGCTTCGGCCAACTGCGTGGCCGCCCGCGAGTATTCAAACTCGGCGGATTTGTCAGCCATCTCCTGTTGCGCATGTGTCTGTGCCTCGAGCGCAGCGGCTTCACTCAGGTCATGGGCTCGTAGCGCAGTGTCTGCGAGTACGATGACCTTGTGTGCCTGCACTTCGAGAAAGCCGCCGGAGACGTAAAACACGTCTTCTTCGCCGCCCTGCTTGCGCACCTCGATAGGGCCTGGTTTCAGTTCCGTCAGAAGCGGAGCGTGACCCGGGTAGATACCCAGGTCACCCAGGCTACCTGTTACCGATACGAACTCGATCAGGCCGGAGAAAACTTCGCCTTCGGCACTCACGATATCGCAATGAACAGTCATAGCCATGCTTGTTACCTCTTAAAGGTTTCCGACCAGAACCTTACAGGTTCTTGGCTTTCTCAACCGCTTCTTCGATACCGCCAACCATGTAGAAGGCCTGTTCCGGCAGGGAGTCGAACTCGCCTTCCAGAATGCCCTTAAAGCCACGGATGGTGTCTTTCAGCGATACGTACTTGCCGGATGCACCGGTGAATACTTCAGCTACGAAGAACGGCTGGGACAGGAAACGCTGGATCTTACGCGCACGGGATACGATCTGCTTGTCTTCTTCAGACAGCTCGTCCATACCCAGAATCGCGATGATGTCCTTCAGTTCCTTGTAACGCTGCAACACGTTCTGCACCTGACGGGCGATGTCGTAGTGTTCCTGACCGATAACCAGCGGATCCAGCTGACGGGACGTGGAGTCCAGCGGGTCCACAGCCGGGTAGATACCCAGCTCGGCGATCTGACGGGACAGTACTACAGTCGCATCAAGGTGGGAGAAGGTGGTTGCCGGAGACGGGTCAGTCAAGTCATCCGCCGGTACGTAGACCGCCTGGATGGACGTGATGGAACCGGTCTTGGTGGAGGTGATACGTTCCTGCAGAACGCCCATCTCCTCGGCCAGCGTCGGCTGGTAACCTACCGCGGAAGGCATACGACCCAGCAGAGCCGATACTTCGGTTCCCGCCAGGGTGTAACGGTAGATGTTGTCGACGAACAGCAGTACGTCGCGGCCTTCATCACGGAATTTTTCCGCCATGGTCAGACCGGTCAGGGCTACACGCAGACGGTTACCCGGCGGCTCGTTCATCTGACCATATACCAGAGATACTTTGTCCAGTACGTTGGACTCTTTCATCTCGTAGTAGAAGTCGTTACCTTCACGGGTACGCTCACCCACACCTGCGAACACGGAGTAACCGCTGTGCTCGATGGCGATGTTACGGATGAGCTCCATCATGTTGACGGTCTTGCCCACACCGGCACCACCAAACAGACCAACCTTGCCGCCCTTGGCAAACGGGCACACCAGGTCGATGACCTTGATGCCGGTTTCCAGCAGTTCGTTGGATGCTGCCTGTTCCGCGTAAGACGGGGCTTTGCGGTGAATCGGCATGCGCTCTTCTTCACCGATGGGACCTGCGTCGTCAATCGGGTTGCCGAGTACATCCATGATGCGACCCAGTGTTTCCTTACCAACAGGTACGGAAACCGGAGCACCAGTGTTTTCTACAGTCAGACCACGGCTTACGCCTTCGGTCTGGCCCATGGCAATTGCACGTACCACACCGTCACCCAGCTGCTGCTGTACTTCCAGCGTCAGGCCGACTTTAGGTACTGTCAGGGCGTCATACACTTTCGGCACGCTGTCACGCGGGAATTCCACGTCGACGACGGCGCCGATAATCTGAACGATTTGTCCGCTACTCATGTTCGGATCCTCTTAAACGTTTAAACCCGTTGACTGCATCAAACTGCAGCGGCGCCGCTGACGATCTCGGAAATTTCCTGAGTAATCGCAGCTTGACGAGCCTTGTTGTAAACCATCTTGAGCTCGTCTATCAGGTCGCCGGCGTTATCTGTCGCGTTCTTCATCGCCAGCATACGGGCTGCCTGTTCACAGGCATTGTTCTCGACCACCGCCTGGTAGACTACCGACTCGACGTAACGACTGAGCAGCCCGTTAAGCAGCTCTTTCGCGTCCGGCTCGTAGATGTAATCCCAGTGATGGCTCAGCTGTTTGTCGTCGTCTTCAGCCCGCAGCGGCAAGATCTGCTCGACCACGGGTTTCTGTGTCATGGTGTTGACGAATTCATTCGACACCACAAACAGGCGATCCAGCTTGCCTTCTGCAAACGCATCGAACATCACCTTGACCGAGCCGATCAGCTCAGACAGTACAGGCGCGTCACCCAGATGCGTCTTAGCCGCTACCACGTTGCCGCCGTAGCTCTTGAAGAAGGACAACGCCTTTGCGCCCAGCGCACAGACATCGATCGCAACGCCCTTGTCGTGGTAACCCTTCATGCTCTTCATGGCTGCCTTGAACACGTTTGCGTTCAGGCCGCCACAGAGACCGCGGTCACTGGCTACGATGATGTAGCCGACACGCTTGGCCTCACGTTCCTGCATGTAGAGGTGAGAGTATTCAGGATTGGACTTGGCCAGATGCTGAATAACGCCACGGATACTGCGAGCGTACGGTCGGGACGACTGCATGCGATCCTGAGCCTTGCGCATCTTACTGGCGGCCACCATTTCCATGGCGCTAGTAATTTTGCGCGTGCTGCCGATGCTCGCAATTTGCGTCTTTATCTCTTTTCCGACTGCCATAGTTCCGCCTTTATACCTTGAACCGGTTATCGGTCTGCGGGCTGTGCCCGCAGACCCTCTGCCCTAGGGCTGTTACCAGGTCTGGGTTGACTTGAACTTCTCGATACCGGCCTTGAACTGCGCCGAAATCTCGTCGTTATAGGCACCGGCAACGTTAACCTGAGCCATCAGGTCCGCATATTCGGACTTGAAGTAGGAGATCAGGGCGGCTTCAAAAGCGCCGATCTTGTTCAGTTCAACATCGTTCAGGAAGCCTTCGTTCGCGGCAAACAGGCTCAGACCCATGTCGGCAACCGACATCGGCGAGTACTGTTTCTGCTTCATCAGCTCGGTAACGCGCTGACCGTGTTCCAGCTGACCGCGGGTGATTTCATCAAGGTCGGAGGCAAACTGCGCAAATGCAGCCAGCTCACGGTACTGAGCCAGTGCCAGACGCACACCGCCACCCAGTTTCTTGATGATCTTGGTCTGAGCAGCACCACCTACACGGGATACGGACAGACCCGCGTTGATCGCCGGGCGAATACCTGAGTTGTACAGGCTCGACTCCAGGAAGATCTGACCATCGGTGATGGAGATAACGTTGGTCGGTACGAATGCAGATACGTCGCCGCCCTGGGTCTCGATGATCGGCAGAGCCGTCAGCGAGCCGGTCTGGCCTTTCACTTCACCGTTGGTGAACTTCTCGACGTAGTCAGCACTGACGCGTGCAGCACGCTCCAGCAGACGGGAGTGCAAGTAGAAAACGTCACCCGGGTAAGCTTCACGGCCCGGCGGACGACGCAGCAGCAGGGAGATCTGGCGATACGCCCAGGCCTGCTTGGTCAGGTCGTCAAATACAATCAGGGCATCTTCACCGCGGTCGCGGAAGTATTCACCCATGGTTGCACCGGCGTAAGGCGCCAGGAACTGCATGGCAGCGGGATCGGAAGCGCCAGCGGCAACAACGATGGTGTGATCCATTGCGCCGTGCTCTTCCAGCTTGCGTACCACGTTGGCGATGGTGGACTGTTTCTGTCCAACCGCAACGTAGATACACTTGATGCCAGTGCCCTTCTGGTTGATGATCGCGTCGATGGCGATCGCCGTCTTACCGATCTGACGGTCACCGATGATCAGCTCACGCTGGCCACGACCGATGGGTACCATGGCATCGATGGCTTTCAGACCGGTCTGGACCGGCTGATCAACCGACTGACGGTCGATAACGCCCGGTGCAACTTTTTCAATTGCATCGGTCATTTTGGTTTCGAGCGGGCCCTTGCCGTCGATCGGGATACCCAGGGCGTCGACGACGCGACCGAGCATTTCCGGACCAACAGGCACTTCCAGGATGCGGCCGGTGCAACGGGCAGTCATGCCCTCTACCAGGCTCTGGTAGTCACCCAGTACAACAGCACCGACGGAGTCACGCTCCAGGTTCAGTGCCAGACCGTATACGCCGCCAGGGAATTCGATCATTTCCCCGTACATGACATCAGCCAGACCGTGGATCAGGATGATACCATCGGACACGCTGACGATAGTGCCCTCGTTGCGGGCTTCAGAAGACACATCGAGCTTCTCGATGCGCTTCTTGAGAATCTCGCTGATCTCAGATGGATTCAGTTGCTGCATGATATTACCTCACCCTCAGGAGCTCATCGCTTCGGTCAGTTTTGCCAGTCGGGCACGGACCGAACCGTCGATTACCAGGTCTGCGCTACGGATAACAACGCCGCCCAGGATAGACTTGTCTACCTGAGTCGTCATTTTCACATCGCGGCCCAGCTTGGCGCCGATTGCCTGAGTAAGTTTCTGTTGCTGCTGCTCGTCCAGTTCGAAAGCCGTAGTCACATCGATATCGACGGACTGTTGCTGATTGGCTTTCAGCTGCTCGAACTGCGCCAGGATTTCCGGCAGCAGAGCCAAACGGCGATTTTCAGCCAGCAGGGTAATAAAATTCCTGCCGGCGTCGCTCAGGCTGTCATCACAGACACTGAGGATCGCCTGCGCTTTCTGCTTGCTGGTTAACGCAGGGTTACTCAGCACAAGGGCCATCCGCTCATCTTGCGCCACAGAGGCGGCAAGATGGAGCATGTCGGACCAGGCGTCGAGTGTTCCCTGAGCCAGCGCAAATTCAAACGCAGCTTTTGTATAGGGCCGAGCGACTGTATTAAGTTCAGCCATCATAAACCTCGCTTAAAGCTCGGTAGCCAGCTTGTTTAGCAGCTGAGCATGGGCTTTCTCGTCAATAGAGGTTTCCAGAATCTTTTCGGCGCCAGCCACGACCAGAGTAGCGACCTGCGCACGCAGGGCTTCCTTGGCGCGATTGACGTCCTGCTCGATTTCGGCCTGAGCGGCTGCTTTGACACGGTCAGCTTCTGCCCGTGCCTGCTCCTTGGCTTCATCGATGATCTGGCTCGCCCGCTTATTGGCTTGTTCAATGATGGCGGCTGCTTCCAGCTTGCTCTCACGCAGATTTGCAGTGGCCTTTTCCTGGGCCAGGTGCAAATCACGTGTAGCGCGGTCGGCAGCGTCCAGGCCTTCAGCAATCTTCTTCTTACGTTCTGCCAGGGCACCGGTAATCGGTGGCCATACATACTTCATGCAGAAAACGACAAAGATGAAGAATGCAATGGCCTGACCAATGATGGTTAGATTGATATTCACGCCATTACCTCTCGCGGTTGTCTAAAAAGTAGTTACCCATAGGGAAACAGGATCGATTCTACTTATTAGCCAGCAACAGCGAACAGTACGTACAGACCCAGACCTACGCCGATCATCGGGATCGCGTCGACCAGACCCATGACGATGAAGAACTGTGTGCGAAGCAGCGGAACCAGTTCCGGCTGACGAGCAGCGCCTTCCAGGAACTTGCCACCCAGGATACCGATGCCGATAGCAGCACCGATTGCACCCAGACCCAGCATCAACGCAGCAGCGATATACAGCAGTTCAGCCATTAGATTTCTCCAGTATTTTCAAGGTTAAGTTAAGGATTAAATTTTTAAAGCAAACTGTTTTTCAATGTTCCCTGATTGATATTTCAATCAGTGGTCATCGTGTGCCATCGCCAGGTACACGATTGTGAGTACCATGAAGATGAATGCCTGCAGGGTGATAATCAGGATATGGAAAATCGCCCAGGGTACTGCTAGCAGCCACTGAATCCAGAATGGCAGCAGAGCAATCAGAATGAAGATCATTTCACCGGCGTACATGTTACCGAACAAACGAAGTGCCAGTGATACCGGCTTCGCCAGCAGACCCACGATTTCAAGAAACAGGTTGAAAGGCATGAAAATCTTCGGCAGCGGCTGGAAAGACAGCTCTTTCATGAAGCCACTTACGCCTTTCTGCTTAATGCTGTAGTAAACAATCAGGGCGAATACGCTCAGCGCCATACCGCCGGTAGCGTTGACATCGGTGGTCGGTACCACTTTCATGAAGTGGATGCCCATCTGGCCCGCGATGTACGGCAGCCAGTCGACCGGCACCAGATCCATCAGGTTCATCAGGAAAACCCAGACGAAGATGGTCAGTGACAGCGGCGCGATTACCGGGTTTTTGTAATGAAAGATGCTTCTGACGTTGTCATCGACAAACTCGATGATCGTCTCGATGAAGTTCTGGGTATTGCCAGGTACGCCGGCGGTCGCAGCCTTGGCAACCTTGCCGAAGAACCAAAGGAAGAATACGCCCAGACCGACGGACCACAGCATGGTGTCGACGTTGATCGCCCAAAAGCCCATTGCTGCCGCTTCGCCAGCACTTTCGGCCAGTTTCCAGCCCTCTACAGGGTGGTTACCAAACGTAAGATTGGTCAGATGGTGCGATATGTATTCTGAGGATGTAACTGTCCCGCTCGCCATTCTCAGTCTCTCTCACTTAAAGTTTCAGGAACCGTTTTTTGGACTTCATCAGCAGCACCATACCCAGCAACTGCATCAGGATGAACATACCAAATATGGAAAATGGACTGACGGGCTTGACCCAGATAAAAGTCGCGGCAAAGCCAGCGACTGACAGCGCCATTTTCCATATTTGGCCAGCATATAACTGCGCAAGCACCATTCCGGCCGTAGAACCTGCACGATGGGGCAATGTTCGCAATGCGACATACAGATTAGGCACTAGATAAATAAGCCCACCCAGGAAAGCAGAGTAAGCAACTACATATCCTTTCAGCAGTAAAGCTGCCGATAGCGCCAACATCACACACGCTTGAATTAGCAGAACAGCAAGGACGTCTTTCCTTGTATCCCGGGACAGGGCCCCTGCACGCTGGCTCCCCATGTTTTCCCCCGAGTTATCCTGTTCTGATAAAGCTGTTCAGATAATCCCCCCTGAACAGCGTGCCGATTATAGGGGTATTGCTGTATGGCATCAACCGAAGTAAACGCCATTTGCACTAAGGTACTAAAGAGGCACCTTTTTCGGTTACTAAGGCCGTAAAAAGTGTTCACAGGACAGGATAAAAATGGCCGATTTTAATGCAATCAGTAAACAAGAGTTCAAAAAACAACCAACATGATTTTATTAATTGCTATTTAAGATTTTCTAGAATGGCATTCAATTCGGCTTCGCTATTATAGGAAATGCTGATTTTGCCCTTGCCCCGGACGTTACGGCTGATCGAGACGGGCGCAGAGAAGCGCGCCGACAGCTCACCTGCCAGCTGCTCCAGGGTCGGGTCGGGCTGGGTCGGTTCGACAGGTTGCGACTGGGGGGACTGCAACTTGCGCACCAGGGCTTCGGTCTGACGCACAGTCAGGCCACGGGCCACCACTTCGCGGGCGGCTTCGAGCTGGGCTTCACTTTCCAGCGCCAGCAAGGCACGGGCATGGCCCATTTCCAGGTCGCCGTAATCAAGCATCTTCTTGACCTCTTCTTCCAGCTTCATGAGCCGTAGAAGGTTGGCGATGGTGGAGCGTGATTTGCCGACAGCCTTGGCCACCTGCTGCTGGGTCAGTTCGAACTCCTGCTGCAGGCGCTGCAGCGCCACGGCCTCCTCAATGGGATTGAGATTTTCGCGCTGAATGTTTTCGATCAAGGCCATGGCAATGGCGGCTTCATCGGGCACTTCGCGCACCAGCGCCGGTATTTCCGTCAGGCCGGCCATCTGGCCGGCACGCCAGCGCCGCTCACCGGCAATGATCTCGAAGCGGTTGTTGCCCTCCACGGAGCGCACCACGATCGGCTGCATGATGCCCTGCGCGCGAATGGAATCGGCCAGTTCTTCCAGCGCGCCAGGCTCCAGATCACGCCGGGGCTGGTAGCGGCCACGCTGGATTGCATCGACCGACAGCAGACGGTAACCGTCCAGCGGCTTGGCGCTATCCTCTACAACCGGTTCATGTACCTGTTCCACCGTGGATAACAGCGCATCCAGCCCGCGTCCCAGGCCCCGTTTCATTGCAGCCATCAGTTTGCTTCCTGTACCTGTTCTTTATCGACAGCCGCGGCTTTTTCCTGCGCCGTCTTGCGGATAAGCTCACCCGCCAGCGCCAGATAGGCCAGCGCACCGCGGGAGCTTTTGTCGTACATCAGTGCCGGCAAGCCATGACTGGGGGCTTCGGCCAGCCGCACATTACGCGGAATCACGGTGCGGTACACCTGATCACCAAAGTAGTCAACGAGATGATTGGAGACATCGCGGGTCAGACTCATGCGCGGGTCGAACATGGTACGCAGAATGCCCTCTATCTTCAGTTCCGGATTAAGGCGCTGATTGATCTTGTTGATGGTGCCCACCAGCGCGCTGATACCTTCCAGCGCGTAGTACTCGCACTGCATGGGAATAATGACACCGCTGGAACAGGCCAGTGCATTGACGGTCAGCAGGTTAAGCGAGGGCGGATTGTCGAGCAGAATGTAATCGTACTCGTCCATCACTTCCATCAGTGCCATCTTGAGGCGAAACTCGCGCCGCGGCAGATTGAGCAACTCGACCTCGGCCGCGGTCAGATCGCCATTGGCACCAATCACGTGGTAACCGCCCGTCACTTCGGTCAGGCGCGCCTCGGCGGCACTCGCCTGATCCGTCAGCACATCATAGGCAGACAGTTCGAGCGTGTGCTTGTCGATCCCGCTTCCCATGGTGGCATTGCCCTGGGGATCCAGGTCGATCATCAGTACGCGCTTCTTGGTGGCAGCAAGCGACGCTGCCAGATTGACGCAGGTGGTTGTCTTGCCCACCCCCCCTTTCTGGTTGGTAATGGTGAGGATTTTCGCCAAGGTCAGGATCTCCCTAGAATCAACAGATGACGCGCACCCTCGCTACCCGGCACCCGCAGTGGGTGACTGGCCTTGAGTTCAACTCCGGGCGTCAATGCCTGAAGTTCGTCATCAGGATACAGACCTTTCATTGCAAGAAAAACACCATCTTCGCGGCACAGGTGGGATGTCCAGTGCAGCATCGCCTCCAGGGACGCGAAGGCCCTGGAAATCACCTGATCAAACGGCGGCCGATCACAGCTTTCGGCCCGCGCATTGATCACGTCCAGATTATCGAGCCCGAGTTCGGCCTTGACCTGGGTCTGAAAACGGGTCTTTTTACCATTGCTGTCCAGCGTGGTCACCGCGATATCAGGGCGGCATATGGCCAGCGGGATACCGGGCAGGCCTGGGCCGCTGCCCACATCGATCAGACGCGGGCCCGTGATATAAGGCAGAACGCTGAGACTGTCGACCAGGTGACGGTCCACCATCTGGGCCGGGTCACGGACGGCGGTGAGGTTGTAGGCCTTGTTCCATTTGACCAGCAACGCCAGATACGCCATCAGCTGATCTGCCTGTTGCGGGGTCAATTCGATGCCCATTGCACCGGTTTGGCGCACCAACTGTTGCTTGAGTTTTGCATCCATTAGCTGGCGGCCTGTTCCTGGCTGGATTTGAAGCGGTGTTTTTTCAGATACACCAGCAGCAACGAAATGGCTGCCGGTGTCATACCTTGAATGCGAGACGCCTGAGCGATGGTTGCCGGCTGCACGGACTCAAGTTTTGAGCGCAGTTCGTTGGACAAGCCACTGATCAGGCTATAGTCCATGTCCGCCGGCAGCGCGGTATTTTCCTGGCGCTGCATCTGCTCGATTTCTTCGCGCTGGCGATCAATGTAACCGGCGTACTTGAACTGAATTTCAACCTGCTCAGCGACCTGAGGATCGGCCACCGGGCCACCGGTAGTGGAGGCAACATCGAGGTACTCGAGCTCGGGCCGCTTGATCAGGTCGGCCAGATTGTATTCCCGGCTCAGCGGTGTCTTGAGTTTGGCATTCAGCACGGCGGCAACATCACTGCCCGGCTGCACCCAGGTGTCGCGCAGACGCTGTTTTTCCTGCTCGATCGCTTCGCGCTTGTTGCAGAAATGCGCCCAGCGCGCATCACAGACCAGCCCCAGTTCACGGCCCTTTTCGGTCAGGCGCAGGTCGGCATTGTCTTCGCGCAGGATCAGGCGATATTCGGCGCGGCTGGTAAACATGCGATAGGGCTCGGCGGTGCCGTGGGTAATCAGGTCATCGACCAGAACACCGATATAGGCTTCATCCCGACGCGGATGCCAGGCATCGCGCTCGAAAGCGCGGTTGGCCGCGTTGATACCCGCCAGCAGGCCCTGAGCACCGGCCTCTTCGTACCCCGTCGTGCCATTTATCTGGCCGGCAAAAAACAGCCCGTTGATATGCTTGGTTTCCAGGCTGTGCTTCAGATCCTGGGGATTAAAGAAGTCATACTCGATCGCGTAACCCGGCCGAGTGATATGGGCGTGCTCGAAGCCACGGATGGAACGTACGGCTTCCAGCTGGATGTCAAAGGGCAAACTGGTGGAAATACCGTTGGGGTAGAGTTCGTGCGTCGTCAGTCCTTCAGGCTCAACAAACACCTGGTGCGAGGTCTTGTCGGCAAAACGCATGATTTTGTCTTCCACCGACGGGCAGTAACGCGGGCCCGCACCGGAAATCACACCGGTATACATCGGTGAGCGGTCGAGACCCTTGCGCAGTATCTCGTGGGTCTGCTCGTTTGTGTGTGTGATATAGCAGCTGACCTGACGCGGGTGCTGGCTCAGGTTGCCCATGAAGGACATCACCGGTACCGGGGTATCACCGGGTTGCTCCTGCATGACGGAAAAATCCACCGAGCGGGCATCAATACGCGGCGGAGTGCCCGTTTTCAACCGGTCGACCCGCAGCGGCAGTTCACGCAGGCGATGTGCCAGCGCAATGGAAGGCGGATCACCGGCACGACCGGCGGAATGGTTTTCCAGGCCGATATGAATCAGTCCACCGAGGAAGGTACCCGCCGTCAGGATTACCGAGGTGGCATGAAAACGAATACCGGTCTGGGTCACGACACCGCACACGGTGTCACCTTGCATGATTAGGTCATCTGCCGATTGCTGGAAGATCTGCAAATTGGGCTGGTTTTCCAGAATCTCGCGCACGGCTGCCTTGTACAGGATACGGTCAGCCTGGGCCCGGGTCGCACGTACGGCCGGCCCCTTGCGCGAATTCAGTACTCGAAACTGGATGCCGCCGAGATCCGTGGCGGTCGCCATGGCGCCGCCGAGCGCATCGATCTCCTTGACCAGATGACTTTTGCCTATGCCACCGATGGCGGGGTTGCAGGACATCTGTCCGAGCGTCTCAATATTGTGGGTCAGCAACAGGGTCTTGGCGCCCATGCGTGCAGCGGCCAATGCGGCTTCGGTGCCTGCATGACCTCCACCAATCACGATCACGTCAAAACGACCTGGATAGTCCACCTGATGAGTACCTCTGTTGAGTAGTGCTCGGCGTGACAGATGAGTCAGCCGCAAAATGGGCGCTAAGTATACTCCCATGTTGCCGATTAGAAAATGTTCAAAAAATGTACACTTCCTTTTGTTCAACGCTTTGTGTTCTTAAAGAGTTAAATATATTTCTCTTTATATATGTGTTTTATATTTGTTGTTGTTATTAGTAAGCGCACCTTCTGTACAAAAGTCTATTTAACTCAATAAAAACAATTGCTTGCAGTGGTTGGTAGGTTGTTATGAAGGTGCTGTCAGAGCAGGGTCAAAGCTCTGCATAGCCTGTTGATGAAACCGTTGGTTATCCACACGGTACTTTATCCACACTGTTGTGCAGAGGGCTGTCCCATAGCTATGCACAGGATTCAATGATCCACAGCAGCCTGGAATTAAATTTTCGGCTGCACTGAATCAACTGTCATTAAGCTGTGTGCAAGTAGCCTTTCTATCCACAATACGCTGCAGTAGTCGTCGTACAACTTGCTGTGCGTAACCGGCCCCGAGGTTCAGGCATGCCGTCCCATGTTGATACTTTCTGTGTATAAATGATATAAATTGTTATTAAACATATACTTGTATGTTTAATAACCTGGTTTGTTAGCTGTTGCTGAAGGCAGGTATAAGCCGTGCACAGCCTCTGGGTAAGCGTCCGTATGAACGACGTATTTCCTTCGTAAAGTTACGGGCCCGAGCAGAATGTTCTGCAGCTGTGGGTAAGTAATTCTTATTTTCTGCCTGTGTATATCTTTTTTTGCTGTGGGTAACCCCTGTGATTCTCATAACTCATCTAGTGATGTGTTGATATCCTTTAACGAGTCTTCATCACTAGGTTGCGCGGATGCTTTCCCGGCGTTGGATCGCCGGCGTTGGATCGCCGGCGTCGTATCGCTGGTGTCTTGCGTGCTTTGCGGGGCTGCGACAGGCACTGGCGGGTGGCTTCGCCGCAGTTGTTCAACCTGTGTTCCTGGGTCATGACCTGGTGAGTTTTTTTCGATTTACTTGCGGGTGCGATCAGGTATTTTTGAGCCGCTCAATTCAGCCTGGTGGGCTGATGCATGACACAGGCCCGCGTCTGCCCGCAGGGCGACCTGTTTGTCGCACCAAATGAATAACAACAACAGGCCGCGGGCCCAGGGTGAGCCATGTCAGAGGAAACCAGCTGTCACACGGAGTCAGCCAGGGCCGGGAACGGGTTGCGCAATCCGGTGACGCCAGAGGTACACAGTGCTGCCCGTCGGTACCGTTTACAGCGGGTCAGGCAGCAGCTACAACGCAATGGGTGTGTGGCCACGCTGTTGTATGACCCGGTCAATATCCGGTATGCCACCGACAGCTCGAACATGCAGGTCTGGACGCTGCATAACTACGCCCGCTATGCGCTGGTGTTCGCTCAGGGGCCGGTAATACTGTGGGAGTTCCACAACTGCGAGCACCTGCAGGATGGCAATGAGCTGATCGATGAAATTCGTCCGGCACTGAACTGGAGCTACTTTGGCGCCGGTTCGCGCATGAGTGAAAAGGCGGCGCTCTGGGCCGACGAAATTGCCGATCTGGTGCGTCATCATGGTGGTAAAGGGGCACGGCTCGCGGTCGACAAGGCCGATCTCGAGGGGTTGGAGCTGCTGCAGCGTCTGGGCGTGCAAGTGGTTGAGGGTCACAGCCTGATGGAGGAAGCCAGGCGTATCAAGTCGCCTGACGAGCTGGCGCTGATGCGCTGGACGATCAATGTCTGTGAGCAGGGCATTGCCCGCATGCATGACGAGTTGCGCCCCGGCATGACGGAAAACGAACTCTGGGCCTGGCTGCACTTTGAAAATATCCGTAACGGCGGCGAGTGGATTGAAACCCGGCTGCTGGCTTCGGGGCCCCGCACCAACCCCTGGATGCAGGAATCGAGTGATCGAGTGATGCAGGTCGGCGAAATCGTCTCTTTCGATACCGACCTGATCGGTCCTTATGGCTATTGTGCGGATATATCCAGAGCCTGGACGGTCGGTCATGTCGCGCCCAGCGATGAACAGCGCAGGCTCTACAGCCTGGCCCATGAGCAGATTCACACCAACATGGCGCTGCTGAAAGCCGGGCTAAGCTACCGGGACTTCACCCACCAGGCCTGGCCAATTCCGCCGGCGTTTCATCACAACCGCTATTGCTGCCTGGTGCACGGGGTTGGCCTGGCCGATGAATTCCCGGCCGTGGCCCATGCCGGATCCGACTGGGACAGCGGCGGTTATGACGGCGTGTTCGAGGAAAACATGGTGGTGTGTGTCGAGAGTTATATCGGCGAACAAGGCGGATACGAAGGCATCAAGCTGGAACAGCAGGTACTGATTACCGCCGAGGGCTGCGAGCCTCTGTCTCGCTATCCGTGGCAGGATGACTGGCTGATTTGACATGCCGGCGGGCATGCCCGCCGAATCCGCAATGCCTTTTCAGGATTCACTGCATCTCTCTTTATATTTCTGGATACCTTGCTGATGCCAATCAGGTTTTATCTAAAGGGCGCGTCCCTGGTGTTGCTGGCTGCGCTGGGCTTTAGCCTGCAGCCGATTTTTGCCCGCGAGGTCTATGCCGACGGTGCCAACGCACTGGGGCTGGTGTGGCTGCGCTTTCTGGTTCCCAGCCTGCTGCTGCTGTTGCTGTTGCCGGGCAAGACACGCCGGCTGAGGCCCGGGCCCGGGCTGCTGGGGATGATCAATGGTGTGGCGTCGCTGTGCTACTTCATTGCGTTGCAGCAGGTGACAGTGAGCCTCACCGTGATGCTGCTCAGTCTGTTTCCGCTGCTGGTGTTTATGCAGGCCTGGGCGAGGCGCCAGGAAAGCCTGACCGGGGGGCGGGTGCTGGCGCTGGCCGGTGCCCTGGCGGGGGTGTATTTCACCCTGGACGGCGATTTTGCGGGCTCCTGGGTCGGTATCCTGTTTGGTTTTGGTGCGGCACTTTTTTACAGCGCTTACCTGGTGGGGGCGCCCCGCTGGATGCCCGCCGGTGATGCACTGGGCTCCTCTGCCTGGACGCTGATTGGTGCGGCGCTGGTGTTTTCGGTACCGGCGGTGCTGGGGTACGCCGAGCTGCCACAGAGCGTACGGGGCTGGAGTGCGGTGCTGGCGCTGGGTATCGTCTCGACCTTTATTCCCTTTCTCCTGCTGATCAAGGGTATCGGCATGCTGCAGCGCCAGTTCGATGTCGCCATTTTCTCGACGCTGGAACCGGTGGCATCGGTCTTCTGGGCCTGGCTGCTGCTGCACGAAACCCTCAGTGAAAACAGCCTGCTCGGCGGTGTACTGGTGCTTGGTGCCGCGTTGCTGATGATCTGGTCGCAGTCCAGACCTCAGCCTGTACCATCCGGGGTTTGACGCTGACGCCCCTCAGCGTGGTCGCCGGGCCAGCAGGTAGATATCCATGATCCAGCCATGCTGTGCGCGCAGGGCGGCGCGGCGGGCCGTGATCTGTGGCCCCGCCTCCGCGAGGGGGCCGTCGAGCAGGCATTGCTTGTCCATCCCCAGATAGGCGCCCCACCAGATATAGAGCCCTTCGGGCGGCAGTGCTTCAAAGGCGCCGCCGCTGTCGAGCATCACCGCAACCCTGGTCGCTTCTTCGGGCCAGCCGCGTTCCCGCAGGCGCCGGCCGGTGGTGATCAGCACCGGTTCGGCGAGCGCGTTGAGGGGGATTTGGTGCGCGGCGGTGAGCACCTGCAAACTGGTGATGCCCGGCACTACGTCGACCTCGACCGCCCGTCCGGCCGCACCCAGGCGTGCAGCGATGCGCAGGCTGCTGTCGTACAGCGACGGGTCGCCCCAGACCAGCATGCCGACCCGCCCCCCCGCCGGCAGGTGGGTATCCATCAGGTCTGCCCAGACAGCGGCGATCGCGTCGTGCCAGTCGTCCACCGCCCCGAGGTAATCGTTGCGGCTGTCGCGCTGCGGCAAGTCAAACTCCACCACCCGGGCCTGCGATGACGCGTTCAGCAGGTTGCGGCACAGCAGGCGGCGCAGATCCACCAGGTCCGACTTGCCCTCCCCCTTGCGCGGCAGCAGGATCAGGTCCGCCGTGTTGAGCGCCCGCACGGCGGCCAGCGTGACGTGATCGGGGTTGCCGGTGCCAATGCCGATCAGTGAAAGCCGGATCATGCCCCGCTGTCCTCGTCGGGGCTATTCGCAAAGGGTGAGTCCGCCGACTGGGGGCGAAAGCGCCGGTCATACCCGACCGAATACAGGCAGCTTTCGTCGAAGTCCTCGGCACCCAGCGCCGGCCCCACCAGGATCAGGGCGGTCCGGTTCATGGCGGCGTCGATATGTGATTGAACCGTCGACAGGCGTGCCCGGACCACCCGCTCATCGGGCCAGCTGGCCCGCCAGACGATGGCGACCGGGCAGTCGGCACCGTAAAACGGCTCCAGTTCTTCCACCACCTTGGCGAGGTTATGGATGGAGAGGTGAATCGCCAGGGTGGCGCCGGTGCGCGCGAAGTTGGCCAGGGTCTCGCCATTGGGCATGGCGCTGGCGCGCCCGGGCGTGCGTGTCAGCACGACCGACTGGGCGACCCCCGGCAGCGTCAGCTCCTGTCCCAGGGTCGCGGCGGCGGCGGCAAAGGACGGTACGCCCGGGGTAATGGCATAGGGAATGTCCAGCGCGCGCAGCCGGCGCAGCTGCTCGCCCATGGCGGACCAGACCGACAGGTCGCCGGAATGCAGCCGGGCCACATCCTGGCCCGCGGCGTGGGCGACGCGGATCTCCTCGATGATCTGGTCCAGCGACAGCGGTGCTGTATTGATGATCCTGGCATTGTCAGGGCAATGTTTCAGCACCTGTTCGGGCACCAGGGAACCCGCGTAGAGGCATACCGGGCAGGCGGCGATAAGATCCCGGCCCCGCAGGGTCAGAAGATCCGGCGCGCCGGGCCCGGCGCCGATAAAATGTACGGTCATGCGGTCGTTCCTGTCGTTTCTGTCGCTTGGATGGCAACGGCCAATGCGGCCGTGGCCCGCCGGTCTGCGGAAATCCAGCGCGGACCCAGCAGCGCGGCGCCGGGGCCGGCCGCCACCAGGGCGACGGCCTCGGCGACGCTGCCGGTGCCCCGGGCCTGCAGGCTGTGGCTGGAGCGCGTGAGGGTGCGGGTCGCCGGCAGGGCGGTGTCCGCCACCGGGATTACGCCGATTCCGCGTGCCGCGCCCAGTGCCTGCACCAGCGGCAGCATTGCCTCGGTTGCAGCCAGCCGGTCGACCGGGCCGTGCTGTGCGGCCAGCCGGTCCAGCACCTCGGCCAGTGACGCCAGTGTCGCCGCCCGGCGAAAGCCGAAACCCGCCACGATCACCGGGTCACCCGCCACTGCACGATGGGGTAGCTGGCCTTCCAGCCCCGTCGTGTGCCGATGGGCGCGGCGGCAGCCAGTTCGAGCCGTAGCAGTTCACCGCCGGCCCGTTGCTGCCATTGGGCCAGCAATGTTTCGGACTCCAGGGTGACGGCGTTGGCGACGATGCGCACGCCCCCCGGCAGGTGTTCCCAAAGGTGCTGCAGCAAGGCTGCCGAGAGCCCGCCGCCGATGAATACCGCATCGGGGGGCGGCTGGTCCGTCAGCACCGTCGGCGCCGCGCCCTCGATCACCTCGAGCCAGTCGACGCCCAGGTTGCAGGCATTGCGGCGCGCCCGCGCCGCCCGCTCAGCCGACTGCTCGAACGCCAGGGCGCTATTGTCTGAATGCGCCAGCAGCCATTCGATGGCGATCGAGCCCGAGCCGGTGCCGATATCCCATAGCCGCTCCCCCGCTGTCGGGGCCAGCGCCGCCAGCGTCATGGCACGCACCATTTGCTTGGTGATCTGGCCGTCGTGTTCGAACAGCGCATCCGGCAAGCCCGGCGTCAGCGCCAGCGCCGGCCCCGTGCCATCGACCTCCAAGGCCAGCGCGACCGGGTGGGCGATATCGTCCGGCAAGGCAGTGTCTGCACCGAGCGCGCGAATGCGCTCGTCGGCGCCGCCCAGCGCCTCCAGAATATGCAGCCGGGACGCAGCGAAACCGAAGCGTTGCAGCAGGCCTACCAGCTCGGCCACTGCGCTACCGTCGCGCAGCAGCACCAGCAGGCGCCGGCCGCGCTGCAGGTAGGGCCGAATGCGCGTCAGCGGTTTGGCATGCAGGCCCAGGCAGGTACAGCCCTCCAGCGCCCAGCCCAGGCGCGATGCCGCCAGGCTGAAGGTGGACGGCGACGGCAGCGCCCGCCATTCAACGGTTGGCAGATGGCGTGCCAGGGTGGTGCCGGCGCCGAACCAGAACGGATCGCCGGAGACCAGCAGCACCACCCGCCGTCCCCGCTCGGCCAGCAACAGCGGAATGCCGTCGGCAAAGGGCACCGGCCATTCCCGCACCTCGGCATCGAGCGGCGGCAGCAGGCGCAGATGGCGGCGCGCGCCAAACACGACCTCGGCCGAATCCAGCGCGCTGCGGCTTGCCGGCGTCAGTCCCTCTGTGCCACTCTCCCCCCAGCCCAAAATCCACAGCCAGGGAGCGTTTGCAACGTCAGCCATGATGAAAGTCCTGATTCTGGGGGGCACCACCGAAGCCAGTGCCCTGGCCCGCACCCTGTGCGAATATTCGATTCCGGCCCTGTTCAGCTATGCCGGCCGGGTGACCGCACCGAAGCCGCAGCCGCTGCCGACCCGCGTCGGCGGTTTCGGTGGTGTCGACGGCCTGGCCGCCTTCCTGGCGGACAACGGCATCACGCACCTGGTCGATGCCACCCATCCCTTTGCTGCCCAGATGAGCCGCCATGCGGTGGCGGCGGCCGAACGCTGCGGCGTTGGCTTGATTGCGCTGACGCGGCCGCCCTGGGAGCCGGTCGCCGGTGATCGCTGGCAACGGGTCGCCAGCGTCGAAGCGGCGGTGCAGGCAATCGCCGGCCCCGCCGAACGGATCATGCTGGCGATCGGGCGCATGCACCTGGCGGAATTTGCCGCCCAGGCGCAGCACCACTACCTGCTGCGCCTGGTCGATGCCCCCGGTTCGCTGCCGCCCCTGCCCCGGCATTCGGTGATCGTTGATCGCGGCCCCTTTACCCTCGACGGTGATCGGGCTTTGCTGCGAGCACACCGCATCGAACGTATCGTCTGCAAGAACGCCGGTGGCGAAGGCGCGGCCTCCAAGCTTCGGGCGGCCCGCGAGCTGGGCCTGCCGGTGCTGATGATTGACCGGCCCGCGCCGGCGCCCCGACCCGAAGTGCACAGCGTTGACGCGGTGCTGGCGTGGCTCGGTCACGATACCGACCTTGGCGTGTAGACCAGGGACTCGCCGTCGCGCTCGATCCGCCGGGTCTGGCTGGAACCGACGATCACCAGGGTGCGCATATCGGCCATCTCCGGCTGTGCCTCGGCCAGGGTGCAGACCCTGATGGATTCCTGCGGCGTCGACACGGCCCGGGCGAAGATGATCAGGCGCTCGGGGCCGCAGGCGTCCCGCAGCACCTGCAGCGTGCGCGCAAAGCCCTCGGGGCGCGATGCCGAGCGGGGATTGTAGAACGCCATGGCAAAGTCGGCCTCGGCGGCCAGGCACAGCCGCTTCTCGATCAGCGCCCAGGGCTTGAGATTGTCCGACAGGTTGATGCAGCAGAAATCATGCCCCAGCGGCGCACCGGCACGGGCGCTGGCGGCCAGCATGGCGGAAATACCCGGCAATACTCGAATATCCAGCGAGCGCCAGGCCGGGTCGCCTGCCTCCAGCGCCTCGAACACGGCCGACGCCATGGCGAATACGCCGGGATCGCCCGACGACACCACCACCACCCGATGACCGTCGGCGGCCAGCTGCAGCGCCTGTTCGGCGCGGCGGATCTCCTCGCGGTTGTCCGAGCCATGGCGCATCAGCCCCGGCCGTGGCGCCAGCCGCTCGACATAGGGCACATAGCCCACCACGTCGGTGGCCTGGGCCAGTGCGGCGGACACTTCCGGCGTGATCATCGTCTCGGCACCGGGGCCCAGGCCTGCAATCATCAGCCAGCCGCCCATTCTGCCTTCAGTACCGGTCATGGCCGCCTCCCGTTGCCGTGGATCAACAGGATGGAAAAGTACGGCGCGGTATCGCCGGCCTCGCGCAACGGCATCACCCGCTGCTCCGGCATGGCGGCATATTCGATCAGCCAGGCCTCATCCTCACGCCCGGCAAGCGCCAGTGCCCGCCGCAGCTTGGCCAGGTTGCGGCCGATCTTCATCACCACCAGCGCATCGGTATCAGCGATGTGCTTGGCCAGTGTTGCCTCCGGCAGGGTGCCCATCAGCACGGTCAGGATGTCATCGCCCCAGGTCACGGGCTGCCCGGTGGCGGTCCAGGCGGCGGACATGCCGGTGATGCCGGGCACCACCGACACCGGTACCCGGTCCCGCAGTCGTGAATACAGGTGCATGAAAGAGCCGTAGAAGAACGGATCGCCCTCGCACAGCACCACCACGTCCAGGCCGGCGTCGGCAAGCTCGCTCAGCTGCGCGACGCTGCGCTCGTAAAAGGCCGCCAGCAGTGCGTTGTAGCGCGGATCGTCGAACGGAATCTCGGTGGTGACCGGGTATTCCAGCGGCAGTTCGATGACGTCGTCGCGCAGCATGCCCTCGACGATGCTGCGGGCATGGCCGCTACGGCCCTTTTTGCGAAAATAGGCGACATGGGTTGCTCGGCGGATCAGCCGGTCGGCCCGCACGCTCATCAGGTCCTGGCAGCCGGGTCCGAGCCCAACGCCGTAAATGGTTCCGGTCGTCATTCTGTTCGATTCGCTATGGCATTGATGGCGGCGACCGTCACGGCGCTGCCGCCGAGACGCCCGCGTACGATGCAGCAGGGTACCGCTGCGCTGGCCCAGAGGGCGTCCTTGGATTCGGCGGCGCCGACGAAGCCGACCGGGCAACCGATGATGGCCGCCGGACGCGGGCACTGCGGATCTTCCAGCATGTTCAGCAGGTGAAACAGCGCGGTGGGTGCATTGCCGATCGCCACCACCGCGCCGTCGAGGTAGGGACGCCAGAGTTCCAGTGCCGCCGCCGAGCGGGTGTTGGCCATCTCGCGCGCCATGCCGGGCACCCGCTCGTCGTGCAGCGTGCAGATGATGGGGTTATCCAGCGGCAGGCGCGTGCGGGTGATGCCTTCGGACACCATGCGGGCATCACACAGGATCGGCGCGCCCCGCTCCAGTGCCGCGCGGGCCCGGTTCACGGCATCGCCGCGAAAATGGATATGCGGCGCCAGCTCGACGAGGCCGGCCGCATGGATCATGCGTACCGCCACCGGTTCCTCTTCCGGCGCGAAGCGCGCCAGTTCGGCCTCGCGCCGAATGGTGGCAAACGACTCCCGATAAATCGCCGGTCCGTCCGTTTCATAGACGTGGGGCATCGATATTCTCCAGATAAGCAAAAACTTCAGATTCGGTCAGGCCGGTCGCGGCCGGCGTGGCGTCCGCGCGCCCGTCACGGATCAGGTCAAAGCGCCCGCCGCGCCCGGTCAGGCACAGCGTTGCAGGCGCCTGGCGGGCGCAGCCCTTGCTGCAACCGGACAGGTGCACGGAGCCGTCAATCCGCCCGCTGAGACGCTCGGCCAGGTCCAGCGTCGCCACGCTCGCCTGTTCGCAGTGGGGGGCACCGGGACAGGCGTCCATGCCCAGGCGCGCATCGCGGTTATCGCTCAGCAGGCCGGCCGGCGCCGGCACAGACAAACAGTCGGCCTCGACCAGCAGGCGGCGCCAGGGCGTGACCCGCACGCCGGTGACCTGCTTGGGTTCGATAGCGGCGCGCAGCACCTGCGCCGTTACCCGCCCGAACGGCAGCCCGTAGAGCCGGCCCAGTGGATGCGCGCCCAGCGGCAGCGGGCCACGGGCCGCGGCGGGCGCTGTGCCGGCCGGCGCCCAGGGGGGCAGCGGTGCCCGGTGCCGGCGCATTCGGCCGGACACCCGCCCGCCGCTGTCGACGAACCAGTGCGCCAGGCGCAGCACAAGGGCTACCGCAGCGGCGACCGAGTGCACCGGGGTGCCCTGTGCATGGCCATCGGCCCGCACCAGCAATGCACCTGACGCCGCCCGCTCGATGCGAAAGTCCGCGGATGCCCCGCCTAGTACCGGCGCGGGGCCGGCATCGATGGCGAAACCCACCTTGCCCGGCAACTCGGGCAGTTCGCCGAGGCGGGCCAGCAGCAGCCGGGCCGCCGCGTCGGTGGCGTCGTCCGGCTGCCAGTCCGGTGCCAGCAGGACATTGCGCCGGCGCTCGGTGGCCGGGTCCGGGTCGAGCAGGTCCTGAGCGGCGAGGCAGGCCATCAGCGCCGGCCAGGTCGACTCGGTGACGCCGCGCAGCTGCAGGTTGGCACGGCTGGTGAGTTCGATCAGCCCGCTGCCGAAGTCTTCCGCGGCATCGCACAGCGCCAGTATTTGGCTTCGCGACAGCCGGCCCTGGAACGGCCGTACGCGCACCAGCAGGCCGTCGCCCGACGCCATCGGCTGCCAGGCGCCCGGGCACCAGCCCTTGATGCGGGGTTTAGCCACCCTGGGATACTCCTGTCACCGCGGTGCCGGTTTCCCGCGCAGCGTCGATTTCGAGCAGCAGGTCCTGCAGTGCCGCGCCCTGATCGCCCGGGTCCTGCCAGAGCCCGCGCTGGACCGCTTCCAGCAAGCGCTCGGCCATCTCTTCCAGTGCCGCGGCATTGTGTGTCCGCAAAAAGTGCTGATTGGCCGGGTCCAGTACCAGGGCGTCGGTGACCTGGGCGTACTGGTAGTCGGCCACCAGATCGGTGGTGGCGTCGTAGGCGAACAGGTAGTCCACGGTGGCGGCCATCTCAAAGGCACCCTTGTAACCGTGCTCGCGCATGGCCTCGATCCATTTTGGATTGAGCACGCGGGAACGGATCACCCGGCTCAGCTCTTCCTTGAGGCTGCGGATGCGCGGCTGCGCGGGGTTGGCGTGATCGGCGTGGTAGATGGCGGGCGCCTTGGCGCTGAGGGCGCGGCTGGCGTTGGCCATGCCGCCCTGGAAGGCGTAGTAGGCATTTGAATCGAGGATATCGTGCTCGCGGTTGTCCTGGTTCTGCATCACCGCCTCCAGGCCGGTGAGCTGATGCTCGAACGCGTCCCGCGCGGCGATGCCGGACTCCGGGAACTGACCATAGGCGTAGGCCCCGGTGCGCAGGTAGGCCTGTGCCAGGTCATCCGCCCCATCCCAGGCGCGGCCGTCGATCAGGCTGTTCAGGCCGGTGCCATAGGCGCCGGGCCTGCTGCCGAAGACGCGGTAGCTGGCCTCGCGGGCGGCCGCGTCCGCCGCCAGCCCCTGCGCTTCGAGCGCCTGCCGACGCTGTGCAACGGCTGTACGGATACCGTTGTCGCTGCCCGGTTCCTCGTACGCGGCCAGGGCCTGCACGGCGGCGTCGAACAGGCGAATGACATTGGGAAAGGCATCGCGGAAAAAACCGGATACACGCAGCGTGACGTCGACGCGGGGGCGCTTGAGCAGCATGGCGGGAATCACCTCGATATCGATGACCCGCTGCGAGCCCAGCGACCAGACCGGCCGCACGCCCATCAGGGCAAATGCCTGGGCGATATCGTCGCCGCCGGTGCGCATGGTGGCCGTGCCCCAGACCGACAACCCCAGCCGACGCGGGAAGTCGCCGTTATCCTGCAGGTACCGCTCGACAAAGGCCTGGGCCGACTTTTGCCCCAGGGACCAGGCGGCCGGGGACGGGATCGCGCGATTGTCCACCGTAAAGAAGTTGCGCCCGGTGGGCAGGGTATCCAGGCGGCCGCGACTGGGCGCCCCGCTCGGGCCGGCCGGGACGAAATAGCCGCCCAGGCCGTCCAGCAGCGACTGGATCTCCATCGCGGCGCCGCGTCGCATCGCCGCCCAGACCCGCTCGCGGGCGTAGCGGCACTGTATGGCGGTGGCCGGATAGTCGGCCGCCAGGATGTCCAGCGGTCCTTCCTGCAGCACATAATCGGCCACCAGCCGGTGCGCCAGCAGCTCGAGGCGCTCGCGGGTATCGGCGCCGGTGCGCCAGGCGGACGCGCTCAGTTCCCGAAGTACCGCAGGCCTGGGGCCGGTCCAGGGTTCGGTGCCGGCCATCAGGGGATCGAAAGGCCCCTGCTCCGCGCCCAGTTCCAGGTCGTCCGCCAGGTTGTGCAGCAGTCCGCGATAGGCCGCTCCCTCGCCCCGCGGCAGGCGCAGGATGGCGACCAGGGTGCCGGCCAGCTTGTCGTGCTCCGGCAGGGTGCCCAGTACATGCAGGCCGTGACGGATCTGGGCTTCCTTGATGTCGCAGAGGTAGGCGTCCAGTTCGTTGAGCAGCCCCTCGTCGTCCGATGTCTGGGCCAGTTCCCGGTCGATACCGGTGCGGCGCAGGTGTTCGAGGATGCGTTCGCGCAGCAAGGTTTCGCGGCGCGGGTCCATCCCCAGCGCCTGGTAGTATTCGTCGGTCAGGGCTTCCAGTTCCGCCATGGCGCCGTAAAGTTCGGCCCGGGCCAGCGGCGGCATCAGGTGATCGATGATGACGGCCTGGCTACGGCGCTTGGCCTGGGCGCCCTCGCCCGGGTCGTTGACGATGAACGGATAGAAATGCGGCAGCGGGCCCAGCGTGATATCGGGCCAGCAGTCGGCGGACAGCGCCGTGCTCTTGCCCGGCAGCCATTCCAGCGTGCCATGCTTGCCGATATGGATGACGGCATGCACCTGGTAGTGCTCGCGCAGCCAGAGGTAGAACGCCAGGTAACTGTGCGGCGGCACCAGTTCGGTATCGTGGTAGCTCTGGGTCGGGTCGTCGCCCAGGCCTTCCCCAAAGGCCCGCGCCGGCTGAATGCCGACGAAGGTCTCGCCCAGGCGGATACCGGCGATCATCAGCCGGCCCTGGCGGCATTTCGGATCCGTATCCGGCGGTCCCCAGCGGCCGTTGACCGCCGCCTGAGCATCTTCCGGCAGGGTGCGAAACCAGGCCAGGTAATCGTCCAGGCTGATACTCTGCCAGCAGGGGCGCAGGTCCAGGCTGGCGTTATCGTTGGTGACGGCGCCCTGCAGCAGCTCGATGAGGGCACCGCCGTCGTCCGGCACGCCGGTCACCGGGTAGCCCGCCGTCTGCAGTGCCCGCAGGATCTGCAGCGTCGAGGCCGGCGTGTCGAGGCCGACGCCATTGCCGATGCGGCCATCCCGGCTGGGATAGTTGGCCAAGACCAGTGCCAGGCGTTTGTCGCGGTTCGGCATCTGGCGCAGGTCACAGAAGCGCCGCGCCAGTTCGGCGACGAAGGCGGCGCGCTCGGCATGCAGCTGGTGGCGGATGACCGCCAGCTGGCAGCGCTCGCTGTAGTGATCCTGTGCCTTGAAGCCCAGGGCCCGGGTGATGATGCGCCCGTCCATCTCCGGCAGTACCACCTGCATGGCCAGGTCACGGCTGCGTAGCCCGCTGGCCTGCGCCTGCCAGTCGTCCTCGGTGCTGCTCGACAGGATCGCCTGCAGCACCACCGGTCGTCCCGCGAACAGGCCGTCCAGGTCCTCGCCGCCCAGGGCATCGGTATCCTCGGGGCTGCGGTTGACCGAAAACCCGGTGGTATTCACCACCAGCAGGGCCCCGGTCTGCTCGATCAGGTGGTTGATGAAGGCGATGCAGGCCACGTCCTTGAGGGATGCCACGGCGACCGGCAGCGGCTCGAGTGCTTCGTTTTGCAGTGCGCCGATCAGGCCATCCAACACCTCGGTGTTGGCGCCCTGCAGGTGGCTGCGGTAGAACAGCAGCAGGCAGACCGCACGGCCCGGTACCTGCCGCGTCCGCCATTCGCTCAGGCTGGTTTCCCGGCCAGCGCGCGCCTGCGGCCTGCAGGTCGCAGGCGCGTAAAGCAGCGCCGCCGGTATGGCCCTGGGTTCGCGCCAGTCCAGCGCCAGGCCCAGGCACTCGGCCCCGATGCAGCGCAGCAGCTGCTCGGCGTTGGCTGCCCCACCCTCGCGCAGGTAGCGCCAGGTGCGCCGAGCAAGATCGAACGGCACACTGGAGGCTGCCAGCAAAGCGTCGTCCGGCGCGTCGCAGCCCGGCACCAGGATCAGCTGGCGCCCCTGCCCACCGGCGGCCCAGGCGAGCAGACGCTCGTACCCGTACTGCCAGTAGCTGCTGCCGCCCAGCAGCGAGACGATCACCAGGCGGGCCTTGTCCAGCACCCGGTCCTCGTAGAGATCGTAGGCCGCGGGCTTGACCAGGTTCATCCAGTTGGCGAGGCGCACCGTCGGGTAGTCGTCGCCCAGGCGATCGACCGCCTGGGCCAGCGCCGACAGGCTGCTGTCGGCGGCGGACAGGACGACGATCTCGGCGGGGCTCTGCTGCAGGTCGACGATGCCTTCATCATCGACGAAGCCCCCGGGCTTGGCGGCGAACAGGTGCATCAGGCGGTCGCTGTTATCTCGGTGGCGGCCAGCGCCTCGCGCAGGGCGTCGCTATCCAGTCCCTTGCCGATCACGACGATCTGGGTGACACGCGGCTCGTCCGGTGCCCACAGGCGGTCGAAATAACAGTCCAGACGTTCACCCACGGCCTGCACCACCTGGCGCATCGGCTTGCCGGGCAGGGCCGCGAAGCCCTTGGCGCGGTAGATCTGGTGTGCCTTGAGCAGTTGCTGCAGGCGCTGCGCCAGTGCCGCGCCGTCGACTTCACCCAGGCGGATCACGCAGGAATCGAAATGATCGTGGGCATGGTCATGGTGCGCGCCGTCGGCGTGATGGCGGTCGTGGTGGTTGTCGATGGCGTTGATGCCCTCCTCGCTTGCCGCGCCGATGCCCATCAGGGCCTCCAGCGTGTCCCTGTCCGAGGCCAGCGTCTGGTCGATGAACAGCGTCTTGACCGACTCGGTGAGCTGCGCCCGCACCAGTGTCTCGACCCGTTCCCGCTCGAGTGGTGTCAGCAGGTCGGTCTTGCTCACCAGCACCAGGTCGGCGGCACTGAGTTGGTCGTCCAGCAGTTCGCGCAGGCTGGGATCATGGTCCAGGTTCTCGTCGGCCCGGCGCTGGGCGTCCACTTTTGCGACGTCACTGGCGTATCGACCGGCGGCGACGGCCGGTCCGTCGACCACCGTGATGATGGCGTCGACGGTGCAGTGCTGACGCACTTCCGGCCAGTTGAAGGCCTGCACCAGCGGCTTGGGCAGTGCCAGCCCGCTGGTCTCGATCAGGATATGGTCGATGTCGTCGCGGCGTGCCATCAGCTGTTTCATCACCGGCAGGAATTCCTCCTCCACCGTGCAACAGATGCAGCCGTTGGCCAGCTCGTAGATGCCGCCTGCCTCGGACACCGGCTGGGCGTCGTCGCAGTCCAGCGCGCAGCTGCGCAGCAGGCTGGAGTCGATGTCCTGCTCGCCGAATTCGTTGACGATGACCGCGATGCGTTTGCCGGTCACCTGGCGCAGAATGCTGGCCAGCAGCGTGGTCTTGCCGCTGCCCAGAAAGCCGGTTACAACCGTGGCGGGGATCTTGTTCAGTCGCATCCGTTGAACTCCTTAGTCTTGCTGTTCGCCGCCAGGTGACTGCCCAGCAGGCGGGCCATGGCGGCGGGATTATTGGGGAAATACAGGTGCAGGTAGGACGCCGTCAGGCGCCGCGCACGATAGATGGCCTCGCCCGGCGCAGGATGGCGCTGGCGCCGGCCGTGGGCGATGGGTTCGGGCGTGCCGTCCGCCACCGAGCGATGATGGGCGTGTGCCCGCACCGGCCCTTCCGGCAGCTCGGCGGTCTGCATGCCCTGGCAGCCGCTGCGTCCGCGCATCCAGCCCTGTCCCGGCAACAGTCCCAGCATGGCGTGCGATTGTTCGTCGTAGCCGGTGAGGGTTTGCAGGCAATAGAGCATGCCGCCGCATTCGGCCAGGATCGGCTTGTCGGCGGCAAAAAAGCGGCGGATGTCGTCCTGCATTGATGTGTTCGCCGCCAGGCGGGCGCCGTGCAGCTCGGGGTAGCCGCCCGGCAGCCAGAGTGCATCACACTCCGGCAGGCGGCTGTCGGCCAGCGGCGAGAAGAATCGGATCGTCGCGCCAAGGCGCTGCAGCAGGTCCAGGTTGGCCTGGTAAATGAAGCTGAAGGCGGCATCGCGCGCCACACCAACGCGCAGGCCCTGCAGCGAGGGCAAGGTGTCGGCCGTACCGGCTTGGGCGGCCTCGAAGGTGACCGGAGGCAAACGCAGCAGGGCTTGGTCCAAACCTTCCGCCTGCAACGCCTGGGCACCGGCTTCAAAGCGGGTTTCGAGGTCGTCGCGGATTTCCTCGGCCTGCACCAGCCCCAGGTGCCGCTCCGGCAGGGCCAGGTCCGCATTGCGCGCCACCGCAGCCAGCAGTGGCACCGATGCGGGCAGGGCCGTTTCGATCAGCTCCCGGTGGCGCTGCGAGCCGCAGGCGTTGGCGATCAGGCCGGCGATGCGGATGTCGTCCCGAAAGCCCGCCAGGCCCGCCACCAGGGCCGCCGCGGTCTGGGCCATGCCCTTGACGTCCATGACGATGACCAGCGGCAGGCCGAAGCGCGCCGCCAGGTCCGCACTGGAGGGTTCGCCGTCGAACAGGCCCATGGCGCCTTCAACCAGGATAAGGTCCGCCACCCGTGCCGCCTCGTACAGGCGCTGGCGGCACGAGGCCTCGCCGGCCATCCACAGGTCGAGCTGATCGACCGGCTGGCCGGAGGCCTGGGCCAGCACCTGGGGGTCCAGGTAGTCGGGGCCGGTCTTGAACACCCGCACCACCTTGCCCTGGTTGCGCAGCAGCCGGGCCAGCGCCGCGGTGACGGTCGTCTTGCCCTGCCCGGAGGCCGGCGCGGCGATAAAGACCGCGGGACAGGTTGCCCTGTCCTGGGACTGAACAGGAGGGTTGCTGTCTATGTCAGTGTTCATGCGGATTCCATCAGCCGGAGCGGCCGGTAAAGCGCGCCCAGTGCTTGTGCAATGCGGCTCCCCTGCCCGCGTCGAACGGCGGACTGCTCGGTATCCACGACCAGGCAGTCGCCGAGCCTCGGCAGGCCGGCCAGGGGTTCCCGAGTGCGGCCGTCGGTGATCAGGTAGGTGCGGATGTGCAGGCCGGGCTCGCGTCGCTGCCACTGGCGGATCAGTTGCGCCGCCCGCTCGATGGCCGCGCGGATCGGGGTGCCGCCGCCGCCGTCCGCGGCATCCAGCTGCGCGAGCAGGCCCTTGGGGGCGCGTCGGCGTGGCAGGATCGGGCTGACGCCGTCATTGCCAAAGCCCAGCACCGCAACCTGCTCCCGGGCGGCGTAGGCCTGGCGCGTCAGCGCATCGACCAGACCCTTGGCCCGGCCCAGCAGGCGCTGGCCCAGGGTGGAGCCTGAGGTATCCAGCAGCATGAAATGCAGCACCGGCTGGCCGGTACGGGCCTTGCGGTAGCGCAGCTGATGCCAGGGCCAGTCACCCTGGCTGGCGATCAGGGTGGCGAACCAGTCCGGGCGTTGCGTAGCACGGTGGGCCCGGCGCTGGCCCGGCTGGTGGCCTCTTCGGGTCCGGGCGCACGGTGCAGACTGCGGCGGCTTCGGTGCCGTTGCGCCGGATTCTGCTGCACGCGATTCTGTTGCGAGCAAAAGTGCCGGCAACGTCGGCGCAGGCGCCCGGACGGTTTTCTGCGCCACCGGCGCCATGGCACCCCATTGTCCCTGTTCCTGCGGAGCACCGGCGCTGTCGTGGGATCGATCGCCGGCCTGGGATGGGCCGGATTGATTGGTACCGGATGAGTGGCCGGACGGCGGCGACTGAGGCTTGGGCGGCTCGGGGGGGATGGTGCGGCGATGCGCCAGCACCCAGGGCTCGACGGCATCCAGGTCTTCCCGGCTTATGTTTTGCGCGCCGCGCCAGGCGGCATGGGCCTGCGCGGCCCGGTGCCAGGTCACGTCAGCCCGCAGGCCTTCGACACCGGCCGCTGCGCAGCGGGCCGCGATATGCTCGTAGACCCAGAGCGCTGCACTCATCCCGTGCAGGAGCCGCTGGGCCCGGCGAATCCGCTGGGTGAGCGCTGCATGGGCGGCGCCGTGCTCCGCCACAAACGCAGCCGGGTCACGGTCAAAGGTTTCGCGCTGCTGCAC
The DNA here is from genome assembly GCF_000378045.1 of Marinobacterium rhizophilum DSM 18822. Classification (GTDB taxonomy): domain Bacteria; phylum Pseudomonadota; class Gammaproteobacteria; order Pseudomonadales; family Balneatricaceae; genus Marinobacterium_A; species Marinobacterium_A rhizophilum. Next base: position 315,950 of record NZ_KB899089.1, on the reverse strand, counting down.
GATGGCGATCCGGTCAGGCACGCTTACCAGCGAGTCGAGTTCCAGGCAGAGCCCGAACCGGTCGAGCAGCTGCGGGCGCAGTTCGCCCTCGTCGGGGTTCATGGTGCCGATCAGGCTGAAACGCGCACTATGCGTATGGCTGATGCCGTCGCGCTCGACACTGTTGATGCCACGCGCTGCCACGTCGAGCAGCAGGTCCACCAGGGTGTCCGGCAGCAGGTTGACCTCATCGACATAGAGCACGCCCCCATCCGCCCGGGCCAGCAGCCCCGGCTGGAAGGCCGCCTCGCGTGCGGTCAGCACCTGCTGCAGGTCCAGGCTGCCGGTCAGACGATCCTCGCTGGCCCCCAGCGGCAGGTTGACAAAGGGTGGCCGGCGGCCTTCGGCGTCATCGGGCAGGATCGCTGCCAGTGCCCGGGCCAGCGTGGATTTGGCACTGCCGCGCGGGCCGCTGACCAGCACGCCACCGACCCGGGGGTCGATGGCGTTGAGCAGCAGCGCGGTCTTGAGGGCTTCCTGGCCGACGACGGCGGCGAAGGGAAAGTCAGGCTGGGACTTCATCATGACTCGACGTGCCGACAAGACGCTTCAGGACGAGTGCACAGAGCAGTCCGGCCAGCAGCCAGAATGCCAGGTTGGTCAGGCCCGATGCCCAGACGAACTCATGGTGCAGCGCGTTCAGGGCGGAAAGCGCCAGCGGATCGGGATGCGAGAACATCGGGCCTTCGTGTACCGGCACCCAGGCGTAGGGCAGCAGCAACAACGCCAGCCCGAGCCATCGTGTCCAGCCGCGCGCCAGGGTCAGCAGGCCCAGGCCGGCAGCGGCCGTGGCCACGGTCGCGAGCCACCACAGCTGGCGTGCCTCGAGCGCGGCGGCCGACGCGCCCGGGATCTCGGGTGGCAGGCCCAGCGACGGTGCCACAAAGACCGCGAGATACCCCACAGCGCCCACGGCCAGGCCGCGGCCGGGTGTCAGTTCCAGCCGGCCGCGCTGGCTCAGCTGGTTCATGACCACCAGCAGAATGGCGGCAAAGCCGATGCCGGCGCAAATGTTGGAAACCGCCGTGTAAAAGAGGCGCTCTGTGCCGTCGGCCGGGGCCCAGTCGGATGCCTCATGGTGGTCGGTCTGGTCGCCGTGAGCATGGCCGTGATCAGCCGCGCCAAGAGAAGGCTCGTCGCTGACTTCGTACTCTTCAGCCGCAAGCAGGATGGGGGTGACGCCAACGGCCTGCAGGGCCGTCAGGGTAAGTCCAAGGATAACGCCTATCAGACAGGCGCTCAGGATCAGTGAACGGAACATGGGTTTCCCTCCGAAATGAATTTTGCATATAAAACGCCGTTACGCTCAGTTGGCTGGCGCAGGCGTCATAAACTGAAACAGCTCGTGCTTCAGTGGCAGGGAAAGACCATGGAATGCCGTGTATCGTGCGCCGCATTGTGGGCCGCAGACATCGGCAGGAAGCCGACGGCATACAGAATCAGCGCTCCGAAGAACACAACCGTACCCTGCTGGAGGGCAGATGAAAATTTAGATTCGGAACGGGAAGCCCGCTCAGAGGAAGGTGTGGAAATAACTGACATGATTTATCCTCGGTGCCCGCCGCACCGCCATTGGATTGAGAGAAATGACAGGCCGGTCTCCGGGCTTAAAGAGGACGCATACATCGATTGCGCCGTCGCCTGCACCTTCCCGGCAGATGCCAGTGGTATTCGCAGACTACTCATTTATTACCGTTGCGGGGGCAGCGATGGGATTGGCTGGTGGGCCGTACCATACTTCCCGATTATCCCCTGGGGTCAGGGGCACCTGTCTTCAACGCGCTCATCCTAATGCAATTGCCACCCCGGGCGCAATGCGCAGGCGCTGATTGCTCGGCGGCCTGCCTGCGTTGGGGTGGCACAGGCCTTCAACGCAGACAGTCGCGTTAAGCGCCGTCACTTGCCGATGCAGAAGCTCGAGAAGATGCGCCCGAGCAGATCGTCCGAGCTGAATTCGCCGGTGATCTCGTTCAGTGCCTGCTGGGCCTGGCGCAGGTCTTCGGCCAGCAGTTCGCCGGCGCCCATGTGCTCTAGCTGGTCGCGTCCGGTGTCCAGCAGTGCATGGGCCCGCTCCAGGGCATCCAGGTGACGGCGCCGGGCCATGAAGCCGCCTTCGGTGGTGCTCTGAAAGCCCATGCAGTCTTTCAGATGTTCACGCAGCAGCTCGATGCCTTCACCATTTTTAGCGGACAGGGAGATAAGTGTGTACTTACCAACCTGCTTTTTGCCGGGTGCTTCACCGCTAATGTCGGCCTTGTTGCGGATGACCGTGACCCTGGACAGGTCGGGCAGCTGCTCGACGAAGTCGTGCCAGAGTTCATCCGGGTCGGTGGCGTCGGTCTGGGTGCTGTCGGCCATCATCAGAATGCGATCGGCCTTGCGGATTTCCTGCCAGGCGCGGTCAATGCCGATGCGCTCGACTTCATCCGGCGCATCGCGCAATCCGGCGGTGTCGATAATATGCAACGGCATGCCATCGATATGGATATGCTCGCGCAGGACATCCCGGGTGGTGCCGGCGATATCGGTGACGATGGCGGTTTCCCGGCCGGCCAGTGCATTCAGCAGGCTGGATTTGCCGGCGTTGGGTCTTCCGGCGATCACCACGTTCATGCCCTCGCGCAGCAGGCTGCCCTGGCGCGCTTCGTTCTGTACCGCCTCCAGCTGGCCGATAATCTGCAGCAGGTCGCCCAGCACCTTGCCGTCGGCGAGGAAGTCGATTTCCTCTTCGGGGAAATCAATCGCGGCCTCGACATAGATGCGCAGCTGGATCAGTGCTTCGACCAGGGCATGAATGCGGCGTGAGAACTCGCCCTGCAGGGAGCGAAGCGCACTCTGTGCCGCCTGCACGGAGCTGGCGTCGATCAGGTCGGCAATCGCCTCGGCCTGGGCCAGGTCGAGCTTGTCGTTCAGAAAGGCGCGCTCGGAGAACTCGCCCGGTTTTGCAAGGCGTGCGCCGAGTGTGAGTACTCGCTTCAGCAGGAAATCCATCACCACGGGCCCGCCATGCCCCTGCAGTTCCAGCACGTCTTCGCCGGTAAAGGAGTTGGGGCCGGGGAAGTACAGCGCAATGCCCTGGTCGATCTCCTGGCCCTGGGCGTCATGGAAGGCACCGTAGTGGGCATAGCGTGGCTGGGGGTCGTGACCCAGGATGCTTCGGGCAATAGGGGCGGCGTTGCGTCCGGAGACGCGAATGATGCCGACACCGCCGCGACCGGGCGCGGTGGCCTGTGCTGCGATGGTGTCCTGATTGATTAGGCTCATGGGGTATTCTGTTCCGGTTCAAAGCGCACGTGCGGCTGGGGTGCCCTGGAGGCCGTGCCAGACCGCTGATACTGCTATGGTGCACCTCGGCGAGTGCCAGGTCTAACGAAAAGAGGCTCCCGAAGGAGCCTCTCTAGCTGCAGCCTGAATCAGCTGGTGGCTTTGGCTTCTTTCTTGCCGCTGCCTTCGATCTGCCTGTTGATCACGTACTGCTGTGCGATCGACAGGATGTTGTTGACCACCCAGTACAGTGTCAGACCGGCCGGGAACCACAGGAAGAAGAAGGTGAAGACGATGGGCAGCATCTTCATGATCTTGGCCTGCATGGGATCCGGCGGAGACGGGTTCAGCGACTGCTGGATGAACATGCTCACACCCATCAGGATCGGCAGGATGAAGTACGGATCCTTGACGGACAGGTCAGCCAGATAGAGGAAGTCAGCCTGGCGCAGTTCGACGGATTCCATCAGTACCCAGTACAGGGCGATGAAGATCGGCATCTGCGCAACCATGGGCAGACAGCCACCCAGCGGGTTGATCTTCTCCTTCTTGTACAGCGCCATCATTTCCTGGGACATCTTCTGGCGATCATCGCCGTAGAGTTCCTTCAGGCGCTGCATTTCCGGGCCAAACTTGCGCATGTTGGCCATGGATTTGAAGGCTTTGGCATTGAGCTGGAACAGCGCTGCCTTGACCATAATGGTAATGGCAATGATCGACAGGCCCCAGTTACCCAGTACGCTGTGGATCCAGGTCAGCAGCATGTGCAGCGGTGAGGCGATCCACCAGAGCCAGCCGTAGTCCACGGTCAGCTGCAGGTCTTCATGCGCGGCGGAAAGCTGCTCCTGATCCTTGGGACCGGCAAAGAAGGTGGCTTTCACACTCTGCTGCTGGCCGGCGGCAACGGTGACGGCCGGTGAGACGAAACCGGCAATGTAGTTGCCGTTCTGCTTGCGGGTGCTGTAGGTGTATTCGGCACCGGGGGCCGGAATCCAGGCACTGATAAAGTAGTGCTGCACCATGGCGACCCAGCCGTCGGCGGAACGCTGCTTGAAGGCACCGTCGTCGATGTCGTCGAAGTCGTATTTCTGGTAGTTGTTCTCGGCGGTGGAGAAGATCGGACCCAGGTACGACTGCATGCCCATATCGGTGGTGGCGGCAGGGTCTTCACTGCGGTCACGTTTGATCTGGCCGAACAGGTTTGCGCTCCAGCTCTGCTGGCTCTGGTTATCGATCAGGTATTCCAGGCCGATCTGGTACGAGCCCTTGGTGAAGGTGTAACGCTTGGTCACCTTGACGCCGGAGGCATCGGTGAAGCTCAGGTCAACATTGAGGCTGTCGGCGTCGGCGAGGTCAAACTCGGACGCTTCAACGCTGTACACCGGGCGGCCAGTGCTGGCTGCATCGGGGCCATTGGGACCAACGAGTCCGCTTTGGGCAACATAGGTGCGGTTGGCGGTCTGCTCCAGCAGTACAAAGGGATCGTCGGCGTCGATGGTCGCCTTATATTTGGGCAGTGCAACCTGGATGATGTCACCGCCGGTGGTATCAACCAGCACGTCCAGGACATCGGTCTTGATGTTGATCAGACGGGATTTGACAGCAGCGGCGCCGGTGACGGTTTCTGCGCCTGTTGCGGGGAGTTCGGCATTTTGTGTCGTGGTGGTAACGTCTGCGCTGGGCAGTTCGTCCCCAGCAGGATTACTGTAGGCCGAAACAGATGTCTGGCTTGCGGGAGCGGCGGGTTTTGACCCGTAATCTTCGTTCCACTGCAGCACCAGCACATAGGAAATCAGTGCAAGGGCAGCAAATGATATGACTCGCTTTACATCCATGGCGTAAGGACCATTATCTCTGCGGGTTAGCTTTTTTTGCCTTGTGCTTCAGCCGTGACCAGCATTTTTTCATGAGCTGGTGCACTTCTTCAGGTTCAAGCTCATCCAGGCCTTTGCGTGCCAGAATAACGAGATCAACCGGGGGAAGTTGGTGCTGATTGAGGCGAAATGACTCGCGAATGATACGTCGAATACGGTTGCGTTTCACAGCGCGACGTACATTTTTTTTGGAGATGACAAACCCGATACGGGGGTGATCGAGCTCGTTGAAGCTGGCAAGTATCAATATGGGCTGATCGGGGACTTTCAGAGAGACTTTATCAAAAACCTTCTGGAAGCCCTCGCCAGTCAGTATCCTGAGCTGGCGAGGATATTCGAATCCGGTCATCCACTGCTACCAGACCATAAGCGTTGTGTACATTAAGCACACAGACGCTTACGACCTTTGGCACGACGACGGTTCAGAACAAGGCGACCATTTTTGGTGGCCATGCGAGCACGGAAACCGTGGCTGCGCTTACGCTTCAGTACGCTGGGTTGAAATGTTCTTTTCATGGCTTCAGTCCTACTCACTCAGCCTGACTAACATTACGAAGAGTGTTAGGCGACTGGAAAAATACGGGTAAAAATCAGACGCGACACTATAGGGTAAAAGTGTGGCCTTCGCAATGGATACTTTGGGCAAAAAGCATACAAAATAACCCTTTTTGACCGCCGCGGTTAAGGTGTTCCTGTGTTGGTCCAATCTTCCGGCTATATAAGGAAAGGTAGGGCCTGCGCTTTTCGTTGCCCCAGGGCTGTACGTGCATGGCGCCTCAATTCCCACTTGTGGGTGGTTTTGGCCTTGGGCCTGGTGGTGGTTTTGGTTTTCTGTGTGTAAGTTATTTAATGGTTATAAAAACAATATACTACGGTGTTTGTAACCTGTTATATAAGCTGTCATTAAGTGTGGATGGGGATAAGTTTGGCGGCAAGGAGCCGCATGAGGCCCCGGTTTTGGCCGTTGCAGAGCGAATGCGCACAGAGTGGGAAATAAGTTTTCAACACTGTGGATAAGTTTTGTTTTACCCGCTAGAATCACCCGCTATACGTTGCTAGTGATAGCGTTCGGTCGCACCACAGGAGAGTCAATGTCCACCGAGCTTTGGGAACAGTGCTTGAGGAGTCTGCAGGAGGAGTTCCCGGCTCAGCAGTACAACACCTGGATCCGCCCATTACGTGCGGAGCCCGGTCGTGACAGCCTGCTTGTTCTCATGGCGCCGAATCGCTTTGTACGTGACTGGGTCAATGACCGCTTCCTGAGTCGTATTCGCCAGGTGGTGTGCGATGTCACCGGCGACATCAGTGCAGATGTCCGGCTGGAAGTCTCGCAGCATGGCAGCGGTGCCCTGCGCTCCCCTGCCCGCCCCGCCATGGCGCCTTTGCGTACCCGTCCTGCACCACCTCCCCGGGCACAGGCACCGGTTCAGGCCGAACCTGCCTACAACGACCACAGCGCGCCCGCCCAAGCGCAGGCGTCACAGCGCTACAGCGCGGCGCCGCTGGAACAGGAGTACCAGCCGGAGGCGGAACCTGCGTTGCCAGAGCCGCAGCTGGAGCTGGACATGGCACCGGCGGAACCTGTGTTCTCGTCGATGAGCCCGCGCCATGACCGCAGCAAGGTGGTTGAAGTCGAAGGCGGTGTCCGGCACCAGTCAAACCTGAACCCGTCTTTTACGTTCCAGTCCTTTGTGGGCGGCAAGTCGAACCAGCTCGCGTTGGCGGCGGCGCAGCAAGTGGCCGACAATCCCGGCGGCTCCTACAACCCTCTCTTTATATACGGTGGCGTGGGCCTGGGTAAGACGCACTTGATGCACGCGGTCGGGGCGGAAATGCTCAAGCGCAACCCCAACGCCCGCATTGTCTACCTGCACTCAGAGCGTTTCGTGGCCGACATGGTCAAGGCGCTGCAGCTGAATGCCATCAATGACTTCAAGCGCTATTACCGCTCGGTGGATGCGCTGCTGATCGATGATATTCAGTTCTTTGCCGGCAAGGAGCGTTCGCAGGAGGAGTTTTTCCACACCTTCAATGCCCTGCTTGAAGGCGGTCAGCAGATGATTCTGACCAGTGACCGCTATCCGAAGGAAATCAACGGGGTCGAGGAGCGCCTCAAGTCCCGCTTTGGCTGGGGCCTGACGGTTGCTATCGAGCCGCCCGAGCTGGAAACCCGCGTTGCCATCGTGATGAAGAAGGCCGAAGAAGCCAAGATTATTCTGCCCGACGATGCCGCCTTCTTCCTGGCACAAAAGATTCGTTCCAACGTGCGCGAACTTGAAGGTGCGCTTAAGCGTGTTATTGCCAATGCGCATTTTACCGGCAGCGTGATAAGTACGCCGTTCATTAAAGAGTCGCTGAAAGACCTGCTGGCTTTGCAGGACAAACAAGTTAGTATTGATAATATTCAGCGGGTTGTAGCCGACTACTACAAAATTAAAGTGTCCGATCTGTTATCCAAGCGCCGTAGCCGGTCTATTGCCAGGCCGCGGCAGGTCGCGATGAGTTTGTCGAAGGAGCTGACTAATCACAGTCTGCCCGAAATCGGCAATGCGTTTGGGGGTCGCGATCATACTACCGTGTTGCATGCCTGTCGTAAGATAAAGGAGCTGCGGGAGATTGATACGGACATCAGAGAGGATTATCAGAACCTGCTGCGTCATCTGACGGCGTAGTTATCGGATCGTAACAAGGTAGATCGCCATGAGATTCGTCATATCGCGCGAAGCGTTAATCAAACCCCTGCAGCTGGTCGCCGGTGTCGTTGAGCGTCGTCAGACCCTGCCGGTGCTGTCCAATATTCTGCTGGTTGCCGAGGGTGACCAGCTGTCCATGACCGGAACCGACCTTGAAGTCGAGCTCGTGGGTCGTGTGACGCTGGATGAGCCCGCTGAGGCGGGCTCCGTGACGGTGCCCGCGCGCAAGCTGATGGATATCTGCAAGTCGCTGCCGGACGATGCCCGCATCGAGCTGGCCCTGAGCGGCCAGAAAATGGTGATCAAGGCCGGACGCAGCCGCTTTAGCCTGTCGACCCTGCCGGCGGCGGAGTTCCCCAATGTTGAAGACAGCCCCCAGGCGCTGGACCTGAACCTGACCCAGGGCAGTCTGCGCCATCTGATCGACCAGACCGGCTTCTCCATGGCCCAGCAGGACGTACGCTACTATCTCAACGGCATGCTGCTCGAAGTCGCCAACGGCCAGTTGCGCGCCGTCTCGACCGACGGGCACCGTCTGGCGACCTGCGTGGCCGACGTCGTGGCCGATACCGACAGCACGCATCAGATCATCGTGCCGCGCAAGGGTATCCTGGAGCTGGCGCGCCTGCTGCAGAGCGGCGAAGACGGTGTACGCCTGCTGATTGGTGCCAATCACATTCGCGCCCATGTCGGTGATTTCATCTTCACCTCCAAGCTGGTAGACGGCAAGTTCCCGGATTATCAGCGCGTTATCCCGCGCAATGGCAACAAGTACATGCTCGGTGACCGTCAGGTGCTGCGCCAGGTGCTGAGCCGAATCGCCATCCTGTCCAACGAGAAGTACCGTGGTGTGCGCCTGTTGCTGACCAGCGGTTTCCTCCAGGTCATGGCCAACAACCCGGAACAGGAAGAAGCCGAAGAAACCGTGGCGGTGGACTACGATGGCGAATCGCTGGAGATCGGCTTCAACGTCAATTACCTGCTCGACAGCCTGTCGATCCTGAACTCGGACACGGTGCGTTTCACGCTGTCCGATGCCAACAGCAGTGCGCTGATCGAAGGCGTTGATGAAAGCGACAGTCTCTATGTCGTCATGCCGATGAGAATGTGATCAGCCGTTATTCAAAAGCCGGGCCCCTGTGCCCGGCTGAATTTTCTTTATGCCGATAAAAAGCCTGCATGTGCAGCACGTTCGCAACCTGTCGGATGTGCGAATCGCCCCGTCGCCGCGGATCAATATTATCAGCGGCGACAATGGCAGTGGCAAAACCAGCCTGCTGGAAGCCCTGCACTTTCTGGGTCTGACCCGCTCCTTCCGTACCAGCCAGTTCCGCCATCTGCTGCAAAGCGGCGCGGACAACTGCCTGGTGTTTGCCCAGATTGACCCTGCCAACAGTGGCGAGCAGCATCCGCTCGGTGTCGAGCGTCGGCCCGATGGTGAGGTGCGCATCCGTCATGCCGGCCAGACGCTCGGGCTGTCCGACCTGGCCCAGCTGTTGCCGTTGCAGGTTATAGACTCCGACACCTTTCAATTACTCGAGGGCAGCCCCGGTGTGCGGCGCCAGTTTATCGACTGGGGCGTGTTTCATGCGGACCGGAGTTTTATCCAGTTGTGGCGCGGCTTCAGGCGCATATTGAAACAGCGAAACTCGCTGCTTAAATGTGGTAAAATCGATCCTCGCCTGCGGCGTGTCTGGGACAAGGAATTTGTTGCCTATGCCGAGCAGATGACAGCGTTACGGGCGCATTATATCGAACTGTTAAAACCCGATTTTGAAACCACCCTCAGCCGTTTGCTGGGGGGCGTGCCCGTCGAGCTCAAATTCAGTCCGGGCTGGGATCGTAAAACCCCGCTCGATGAGTTGCTGGAAGAAGGTCTGGCACGGGATCTGAAGCAGGGTTTTACCGGCAGCGGCCCGCAGCGGGCTGATTTGCGCGTACGGACGGATGGACAAAGTGCCGCTGAGCGATTGTCTCGCGGACAGAAAAAACTGGTGGTCAGTGCGCTGAAACTGGCCCAGGGTGCCCTGTTCTATCGATTGAATAACCGCCCCTGTATTTACCTGATCGACGATTTGCCGTCGGAACTGGATGAGCAGCATTGCCGCCTGTTTTGCCAGTTTCTGGAGGAAACATCCAATCAGTGTTTTATTACCTGCGTCGACCCCGCCGCGCTTGGCGGGTTCTGGCTTCCCGAGACCGATGTCAGCCGTTTTCGGGTTGAGGCGGGGACGCTGTCGCGCGTTGATTGAACGCCTGCCGTGGCACGTTTTAGCGCCGGGCAGCGCGCTGATGTATTGAAGACCCTTGGCCACTGGCCAATGCGAGCCCCTTACGCAGGGGGTTGCGCCATATTCCGCCCGGATTTGAGGGCGACATTAGGCAGACCGACGCGGTCTGTTTAATTGCCAGGTTAACAGGAGATATTTGATGAGCGACGAAAACCAGAGCTATAACTCCTCGAGCATCAAGGTCCTCAAGGGTCTTGATGCCGTGCGCAAGCGCCCTGGCATGTATATCGGTGATACCGACGACGGTACCGGTCTGCATCACATGGTGTTCGAGCTGGTCGACAACTCGATCGACGAAGCCCTCGCGGGTCACTGCTCCGAGATCAAAGTGGTGATTCACCCGGACGAAAGTGTCAGCGTCGGCGACAATGGCCGCGGCATCCCGACCGAGCTGCATGAAGAAGAAGGCGTTTCGGCCGCCGAGGTCATCATGACGGTGCTGCATGCCGGCGGCAAGTTCGATGACAACAGCTACAAGGTGTCCGGCGGCCTGCACGGCGTGGGTGTCTCGGTGGTGAACGCGCTGTCCAGCGAGCTCAAGCTGACCATTCGCCGCGCCGGCCAGGTGTTCGAGCAGACCTACCACGACGGTGTGCCCGAGGAGCCGCTCAAGGTGGTGGGTGAAACCAGCAGTACCGGCACCAGCGTGCGCTTCAAGCCGTCGCCAGCCACCTTCACCCATATACTGTTTCAGTACGATATCCTTGCCAAGCGCCTGCGCGAACTGTCGTTCCTTAACTCCGGCGTGCGCATCGTGCTGCGTGACGAGCGCAGCGGCCGTGAAGACGTTTTCGAGTACGACGGTGGCCTGGGCGCCTTCGTCGCCTACCTGAACCAGAACAAGAGCGCGGTCAACAAGGTGTTTCATTTCAACTCCATGCACGAAAACGGCGTGGGTGTTGAAGTGGCACTGCAGTGGAACGATACCTTCCAGGAAAATATCTACTGCTTTACCAACAACATTCCGCAGCGCGACGGCGGTACGCACCTGTCGGGCTTTCGTACCGCCCTGACGCGCTGCCTGAACAACTACATTGAAGCCGAAAGCCTCAACAAGGGCAGCAAGGTCGCCACCACCGGCGACGACAGCCGCGAAGGCCTGACGGCCATCGTCTCGGTCAAGGTGCCGGATCCAAAATTCTCCTCCCAGACCAAGGACAAGCTGGTCTCCTCCGAGGTCAAGACCTCGGTGGAACAGATGATGGGCCAGGAATTCAGCGCCTACCTGCAGGAAAGTCCGCAGGAAGCCAAGGCGATCGTTTCCAAAATGATCGACGCCGCCCGCGCCCGTGAAGCCGCCCGCAAGGCGCGCGAAATGACCCGCCGCAAGGGTGTGCTCGATGTGGCCGGCCTGCCCGGCAAGCTGGCGGACTGCCAGCAGAAAGACCCGGCGCTGTCCGAACTCTACCTGGTGGAGGGTGACTCCGCCGGCGGTTCTGCCAAGCAGGGTCGCGACCGTCGCAACCAGGCGATTCTGCCCCTCAAGGGCAAGATCCTCAACGTCGAGAAGGCCCGCTTCGACAAGATGCTGTCCTCGGTTGAAGTCGGTACTCTGATCACGGCGCTGGGCTGTGGTATCGGGCGCGAGGAGTTCAATCCGGACAAGCTGCGCTACCACCACATCATCATCATGACCGACGCCGACGTCGACGGCTCCCACATCCGTACCCTGCTGCTGACGTTCTTCTTCCGCCAGATGCCGATCCTGTTCGAGCGCGGGCACATCTACATTGCCCAGCCGCCACTGTACAAGATCAAGAAGGGCAAGCAGGAGCAGTACCTCAAGGACGATGATGCGCTGGAAAACTACCTGTTGCAGGGCGCGCTTGACGGCACCAGCTTCCATGTCAACGCAGAGGCACCGCCGCTGAGTGGCGCCTCGCTGGAAACCCTGGTCAACGAATACCGCACCGTCGACAAGCTGATCAACCGCCTGGGCATGCTGTATCCGACTCAGCTGCTCAAGCAGATGCTCTATATGCCGAGCCTGAGCAAGGAACAGCTCAAGGACCGGGACGCCGTACTGCAGTGGACGCAGCAGCTGTGCGACAAGCTGTCGGTACAGGCCGTGGGCAATGAGCGTTTCCTGGCCGAGATCGTCGAAGACCGCGAGCACAGCCAGTTCCTGCCGGAAGTGAACCACCTGCTGCACGGGGTGGAAAACTACTACCGCTTTGGCGACGATTTCTTCGGTTCCCGCGACTACCTGGCCATCACTACCCTGGGTGACAAGCTCGGTTCCCTGCTGGAAGACGGTGCCTACATCAAGCGTGGCGAACGGGTGCGTCCGGTGACCCACTTCGAGGAGGCCCTCAACTGGCTGCTCGACCAGTCGCGCCGCGGCCACTACATTCAGCGCTACAAGGGTCTGGGCGAGATGAACCCCAGCCAGCTGTGGGAAACCACCATGGATCCGGAATCGCGCCGCATGCTGCAGGTCACCGTCGATGATGCCATCGCCGCCGACCAGCTGTTCACCACCCTGATGGGCGATGACGTTGAGCCGCGCCGCGCCTTTATCGAGTCCAACGCCCTGCGGGTGTCGAACCTCGACGTTTGATGCCTGTGATTGTCGGATCTCATCTAGCGTGATCCGATGACGTGTAAAAATGCTCCTGTGTTCCACTCTGGTGTGAACACAGGAGCATTTTTTTGCAGCTCGATTGAGGTCGAGGCACGGCGACCCGTGCGCAAGGCGGGTCGTTTAAAACGGGACCGCCACGTAGCAATAAACTGAAATATCATGCAGGTCGGGTTCGCCCAGCGTAACCCGGCCTGCGGGGTTGAGACAGTGGCCCGGCGTCGCTACGCGGTCGTCGGGGCGAGCTGTGTCATCAGCTCCTGGATCATGGCATCGGCCCGTTTCTTGGCGGAACGCTGCAGTAACGGGGCGACATAGGCTTCAAATTCCGGCTTGCGTGGAATGAGATCGAAATCCATCCCGAAGTTGAGCAGTGAGGCCACATAGACGTCCGCCGCGCTGAACCGGTCACCGGCCACATGGGATCGTCCGGCCAACCAGCCCGCCAGGGTGTCGAAGGTCAACTCGAACGAGCCATAGCCGAAACGCCGCTGCAGGTCGGCAGTATCGACTTTCCAGCCAGTGGCATAATCGGACATGGCCGGTTCACCACAGGCGGCGGCGAAGAACAGCCAGCGATAATACTCGCCACGGTTGTCCAGCGCCGGCGCCAGGCCGGCCTTCGGGAACGCATCGGCCAGATAGGCGCAGATGGCGGCAGCCTCGGTCACGACCACATCACCGTGCTGGATGGCGGGCACCTTGCCCATGGGGTTGATGGCCAGGTATTCGGGCGCCTTCATGGTGGTGGCGTACTCCACTACCCGGACCGAATACGGCTGGCCGATTTCCTCAAGCATCCAGTGCACAATGGCGCCACGGGACTGGGGGTGGGTATAGAAAATCAATTCCTTGCTCATGCGGATCTCCTTTCACTGGGTGGGTGTCAGGAGACTTTAACGCTCACCACTGTCAGTTTTTGTCAGCAGTGTTTTTCGCCACTCCTTCATCATCTGGTAGCGGCGTTTGGGCGTCTTCTCGCAAAGTACCCGGGCCTCCCGAATACGGTCGACACGAAAGTGGCGGTAGTCATTGCGCAGTTCACACCAAGCCGCCAGTACCTGGGTGGAATCAAAGAAACCGACGGTCACCGGCCAGACCACCCGCTCGGTCCTCGCGCCTTTCTGGTCCGCATAGTCGAGGGACAACTTGCGTTCCTCGTTCAGTGCTCGACGGATAAGCGGCAAGCCCTCCTCCTGCTGCGGCGGCTGCCGGCAGGGAACTATCACCAGGGTATCGTCCTCGAAGCGCTGGCGCAGTTGTGGTGGCAATACCGCCCCGAGCTTGGCCATGGCGTCCCGCGCCGCCTGTCCCATGGGCCCATCGGTACGATGCCCTGCCCATTTGAGCCCCAGTGCCAGGGCCTCGATTTCCTCGGGCGAGAACATCAGCGGCGGCAACAGGAAACCCGGCTTCAGCACATAGCCCAGCCCGGGTTCGCCATCGATCTCCGCCCCCATCGACTGGAGCGTGGCGATATCCCGATAGAGCGTGCGCAGGGAAATCCCGGTGTCCTCTGCCAATACGGCGCCGCTCACTGGCCGGCGGTGGCGGCGGAGGATCTGCAGGATATCTAGAAGGCGTTCGGTGCGGGACATGGGATTCGGCTGCAGGGTTAGCAAGGTGTGCGTAACGATTGTGCCCCAACACCATCGCCAGTAACAGCGAGTCCAGCACATTGACCTGCCTGGGCGCGTTCTCCAACTGTTGGAGTTAGGGAGTACGGAGCCAGTCTCTTACGGGCACCTTGGTTTTCGGGGGATTACCAGGTGACTCCATAGGCTCAATAATCAATAAATAGGTATGCTGTCCCCGGAATTCCAGGTGCCGGCTCTCACCGGGTGTCATCCGATAACTTGTAAAAATGCTCCTGTGTTCCACTCTGGTGTAAAAACAGGAGCATTTATTTTGCACCTCGATTGGCGTCGATTTACGGCGACCCGTGCGCAAGGCGGGTCGTTTAAAACTGGACCGCCACGTATAAGTAAACTGAAATATCAGACCATGCAGGTCGGGTTAGCTCGCAGGGCGTAACTCGACATGATAGGGATGGCGGGTCTCCGCAGGGTGTCGGGTTACGTTGCGCTAACCTGACCTACGGGGCTGGTGTTGGAATTTGTTTCTCATCCCAACCTACGGGCTTATCTGGAACGACGATGTAGGGTGCCGCTGAGCGCAGCGAAGCGCACCATTTCCGCTCAGGGTTAAAATGTGCATAGCGGTAATCGGGTGGCACGTATTTCGCCTCTCGGCGACTTACTTTTCTTTGCTCGTGCAAATAAAAGTAAGTAAAAGAAAGCACGCCCCAATGAAGCCTATTGGCTGCGCTCTGAAGCCATTGTGCTGGCGCCGCTAACGCACATCCATGTGCTAATCGGCGTCGATACAGTCCCTGTATCGCCCCTTCGGGCCTGATCGCACAATGCCCTCAGTGCTCGCCGGCTTCATAAGGGGGGGCTGGCCGTTCTGCCATATTGGCGGGGCGGTGATGTTGAGTTTGGATCTATAGCCTATTCGACAGATCAAATACACTGTACAAACGCAGAAGCTTTGAGGGTGAGTTATGCACAGGGAGTGCTAGCAGGCGATGTCCGCTTTGGTTTGGTAAAGGGCTTCCACTGGATAATTGGAACGGTGCCAACGATGTCCGCAACTGGCCAGTTGCTTACGGGTACGTTCGTTATGAGTGCAGCGCCTGGAGGCGAAGGGTCTGGTCTCACAATTCATGCTCGCGCAATATGCCGAAGATTGTGAAATGTGAGATCTGACCCTGTGCGCGGCGGATATATAGCCCCGAGCCCCTGCTCCTCTGCCAGACTTGGCGAGTACTCGACAGGGCCCGCTTACCCCGCCGAACTGAAGATATTATTGGCCTGCAGCAGCTCCCGCACCGGGCGGATCTCGACGCTGGCGTAGCCCGTAGGTTAAGGGTTGTCAGATACCTGCCCACAGCAGCAAGCATCTGACATGGCCTAAGTCGCCTGCCATATAGCGCTTCCACTTCATTCTTAAAATGTTCATTTCCAAAGGGTGTCTCTACCCCCAGACCATTCGATCGGTAGCTGGACCACGGATATTCAGCTGGGTCTCGCACCATTGATGCCCTCTTCGGGTTCAGCTCGATGTAACGTTAAGCTTATCAGGGCACCTCTAAAAACCTACTGCGAGACTCATATGCTGCGTTGCGCGGTGCTGGTGCGCCAGCCCGGCCGAAATCCTCATATACACTTCGGTTCCTGCGCGCCGTGCGCCTTGCCTCTGAACCGCTCGTTACGGTTTTTCGAAGCGCCCATTACAAGGTGCGACAAAGAGGTGGCGCCGCTGCTGGCTATTGTCGAGAATAACGGGCCTCAGGAACTTCGAGCGGGAGCCGCTCCACGCCATGGATATCGACAAACGCAGGATCTGGGCCTGGGCCCTATACGACTGGGCCAACTCGGCCTTTGCCACCACCGTACTGGCGGGCTTTTTCCCAATTTTCTTCAAGCAGTACTGGAGCCAGGGATTGTCCGCCACCCAGAGCACCTTCCACCTGGGGCTGGCCAACGGCATGGCCAGCCTGCTGGTCGTCGTGCTGGCGCCCGTGCTCGGGGCTATCGGCGATCGGGGCGGGCTGCGCAAACGGCTGCTGGTCTTTTTCGCCTTTCTCGGCATTCTGATGACGGCGGCGCTCAGCTGGGTGGGCCAGGGACAGTGGCTGCTGGCGGCGGCGCTGTTCAGCGGCGGCATCATCGGTTTTTCCGGCAGTATCGTCTTCTACGATGCACTGATCGTCGGCATCTGCCGAGACCGGGACCGGGATCGCGTTTCGGCCCTCGGCTACGGGCTCGGATACATCGGCGGCGGACTGCTGTTCGCGGTCAATGTCTGGATGACGCTGTCGCCGGCCACCTTCGGCCTGGCCGGCAAGGTCGAGGCGGTACAGCTGTCGTTCGTGATGGTCGCGCTCTGGTGGTTGCTGTTCTCGCTGCCGCTGTTCTGGCTGGTCGAGGAGCCGCCGGTGGCGAACCCGGTCGCCGGCTGGGCGGCGGTCCGTGCGGGACTGGGTCAACTGCGCGAGACGCTGGGCCACATCCGCCAGCGGCGCGAGGTGTTCTGGTTTCTGCTGGCTTACTGGCTCTATATCGATGCGGTCGACACCATCATCCGAATGGCGGTGGACTACGGCATGGCGCTGGGTTTCGACAGCGACAGCCTGATCGTGGCGCTGCTGATCACCCAGTTCGTGGGCTTTCCGGCGGCGCTGCTGTATGGCTGGCTCGGCAGCCGGATCGGCGCCAAGGCCGGAATCCTGATCGCCATCGCGGTCTACATCGGCGTGTCTTTTTATGCCTACTTCATGGACTCGGAGCGCGAATTCTACGTGCTGGCGGTCGTTGTGGGCCTGGTCCAGGGCGGTATCCAGGCGCTCAGCCGCGCCTTTTACAGCCGCCTGATTCCGCCGGAGCGGGCCGGGGAGTTCTTCGGTTTCTACAATATGCTCGGTAAATTCGCCGCCGTCATCGGACCGGTGCTGGTGGGCTGGGTGGCGCTGCTCAGCGGCAGTTCCCGCTACGGTATTCTGTCGCTGGTGGTGCTGCTGGTGGCTGGCGGGCTGATACTGTTGCGGGTCGATAGCCGGGGCGGAAAAGCGGCGCAGCCGGAATCCTGAACGGATCTCGTCTTCGGTACTCGGCCGGGCGGCTGCTGTACCAGAGCCACCCTGTAAGCCTGTAGGTTGGGGTTCCTCATCCCAACCTACAGGCTACCGCGATCACGCGGCGGGGTCGCGATAGAGTCCGCTTAACCCGTCGAACTGAAGATGTTATTGGCCGGCAGCAGCTCCCGCACCGGGCGGATCTCGACGCTGCCGTAGCGGGCCGGGGGGATTTTTTCCGCCAGCCGGATCGCTTCGTTCAGGTCTCTGGCGTCCAGCATGTAGAAACCGGCCAGCTGCTCCTTGGTTTCGGCGAAGGGGCCATCGGTGGTGATGGCCCTGCCGTCGCGCACGCGCAGGGTGGTGGCGCTGTCGGTGGTCTGCAGTGGCGCGCTGCAATCCTCATACAATGCCGAGCACTGATAATAGTTCGCGGTACCCCTCGGAACGAGATCGCGTGCATGCTTCCCACAGACCCTGCTCCTTGTTGTACTGCTGGTATTGCGCGTTGCCGCCAAGTTGGAACCCGAATTCCTTCAGAGACGAGACCGATGCTGGCAACGCTTGGGAGCAGGCTTACTGGCCGAACCCTTCAATGCACTGAGCAATCTGGCGTTCTTTGAGGTCACCGGTTGCCGGCTGCGCTTTCGGCGCCTGTGTCGTCCCGCCACTAAGGCTTCGCCGCGGGGCGCGGCTGCTGTGGTTGCGACGCATGGACGGTTATGCTGGAGTGGGGGTAGCAACCCTGTGTGTAACTTTGGTTACGCACAGCCATTAAACTATGCACAATATCTGTTGGCAGACCTGTGCATAAGCTTGTAGCAAGTGCCTTTCAGTTGCGTACAGGGCCCGTGACTACTGGTTTTGTGGAAATTGCTCAATCGATCAGCCGGCGCGGTTGAAAAGGGCTGCCGGTAACGCAAACGAGCGGGCGATATCAAGTCATCCCCAGTTTATGCACAGCGGTATTCACACGCGAAAAGGCCGATGGCTGGCGCCCGGCCAGCCGTTATCCACTGCGTCTCAACCGCACGTTGCGGCCAGCAGCAGGGTGTCGTCTCAAACCGCCCGGGTCGTCGGCGGCCCAACGGTTATGGCAGCCGCTGTCACTCTCCGCCGGGCTCCAGCACGGCCAGCAGGTCCGTCAGGCTGGCTTCCAGCGCCGAACGATCAGCCGCGCTCAGCGGCGCCAGTATTTGGTGTTCGTTCTGTACATGGGCCTCGACGGCACGGTCGATCAGCTCGAGTCCTGCCGGGGTCAGCCTGACCAGCTTGCTGCGTGCATCATCCGGATTGGCGATGCGCTCCACCCAGCCGCTGGCCTCCAGGCGCTGCATGCGGTGGGTCATGGTGCCCGAGGTGACCATCAGGGTCGAGAACAGCGCCGTGGGCGCCAGGCAGTAGGGTGCGCCCGAGCGACGCAGGGTCGCCAGCATGTCGAATTCCCAGAAGGTCAGGCCAAATTTCGAGAAGGCTTCGTCCAGTCGCCGTTGCATCAGCGCCGAGCAGCGCTTGAGTCGACCGATCGTGGCCATCGGACTTACATCCAGGTCCGGGCGCTCCTGCTGCCATTGCGCCAGGATGGCATCGACCGCATCCGGCCGTCGTTCGGTAGTCATAGGGTCGCTCCCCTGGTGGTGACTTATTTATCTTGAAATCAAGATAAAGTCGTGCGAGACTCGGTTTTTGTCTTGAATTGAAGATAATATCATGGGCAACCGCACTTCACATCCCGTCTGGATCGATGTACTGATCACCGCCCTGGCGCCGGCCATCTGGGGTTCTACCTATATCGTCACCACCGAACTGCTGCCGCCGGACCGACCCTTTACCGCCGCGGTGCTGCGCACGCTTCCGGCCGGCATCCTGCTGGTGCTGTTTAGCCGGCACCTGCTGCGCAAATCCGAATGGGGCCGCCTTACGGTGCTTGCCGCGCTGAATATCGGCTTCTTCCAGGCCCTGCTGTTTGTGGCCGCCTACCGGTTGCCGGGCGGGCTGGCGGCGGTGGTCGGGGCCATCCAGCCGCTGCTGGTCATCGGGTTGGCCTGGTCCATCGACAAGCGTCAGCCGGCCTGGTTCGCCGTGGTGGCCTGTGTCACGGGGGTGGCGGGCATGGCGGCGCTGCTGCTGTCTCCGGGGGCCCGCTGGGATGCACTGGGTATCGCGGCGGCGCTGGTCGGTGCCATCTGCATGGCGACCGGCACCTACCTCTCACAGCGCTGGCGACCCGATGTGCCCCTGCTCGCCTTTACCGGCTGGCAGTTGCTGGTGGGCGGCCTCCTGTTGCTGCCGGTCGCCTGGATCATTGACCCACCGCTGCCGTCACTGGGTGCGACCCAGGTGCTGGGGTACCTGTACCTGTCGCTGTTTGGTGCCCTGCTGGCCTATGTGCTCTGGTTCCGCGGCATTGCCCGCCTGTCGCCGGTAGCGGTGTCGTCCCTCGGTCTGCTCAGTCCGCTGACGGCCGTCGTGTTTGGCTGGGCGCTACTCGGGCAGCGCCTGACGGGTGTCGCCCTGCTGGGCTTCGTTGCGGTGCTCGGCAGCATTCTTGCCGTTCAGTGGGCGTCCAGTGCCCGGCGTCCTGCAGTGTCGCCCGCTCCCGTTCGCTAACGACCTCAAGCGCAAGTGCGTGAACCTGGTGGATGTTTCGAAGGGGAATATGCGGAGTTCGCATTGGGCCATCTTTTTCAACGGAAGACCTAATGATGCAGCATCCCTGCTTCATGGTTTAACCCGCCGGGTCATTATCAGCATCAATTTTACAGGAGATTCAGATGTTCAATCCGATCAAGAACCTTATCGAGTCACGGGTATCCACCGGCCGCTATGATCCTGCGCGCAGCCTGTCTGATCAGCAGCTCACCGAGCTGGTGCGTCTGGCGACCCGTGCCCCTTCGGCCTTCAATGCCCAGAACTGGAAGTTTGTTGCGGTGCGCAGCGCAGAGGCCAAGGCTCGCCTTAAGGCTGTGTCTTTTGGGCAACAGCAGGTAGAGGATGCGGCGGTAACCTTTATTGTGTGCGGAACCCTTGGTGCTCACAGGAGTATGCCACGAGCACTGCAGCCTTCGGTGGCGGCAGGCATTGTGCCGCAGTCGGTCGCCGATGCCTGGGTCGCGATGGCCACGGAGGCACATCAGGGGAATCCGCAGTTGCAACGCGACGAGGCATTTCGCTCCGCCTCTTTGGCGGCGATGACGCTGATGCTGGCAGCCGAGGGCATGGGGTTGTCCAGTGGTGCCATGAGTGGATTCGATACCGATGCCGTGGTGAAGGCCTTTGAGCTCGATGCCAGTGAAGTGCCGGTGATGCTGGTGACGATAGGTTACGGGTTGGCAAATAACTGGCCGCAAAAGCCCCGCCGTCCTTTACAGGATGTCATGGTCCTTGCCTGAGGGTCGGTTTCTGTTGGCTTGAACGAACCGGCGTTACCAAGGCTGAGCCCTTTGCGGGTTAGCTGAGCGCCCTTTCGCAGGGGGGGTTGCGCGGGCTCTCTTGTTAGTCGGTGGCCTGGTGGTGGGCAGAGGGAATATGCAGCAGCTGGTGGACATTCCTGGCCCAGTCTTCGGGCACGGCGTGAGTCCGGCAGTAGTTGTCGAGCTGGCTTTCCAGTACCTCGGCATCCTGCCATTCAAGTGTCGCCTTACGGCGCAATTCGCTGAGCAGCGGGGTACGCATGTGTACCCAGTCGATCGAGGTTAGCCCGCATGCCTTCATCTCTACGACAGGTACGGCGGCACCGAGGCGCGGTGTCATCGGCTGCCTTATAAACAGCAGCGGGCCCTGCGGGCCAATCCTGTCCAGCGCCAGGGCCTGGGTGAGCGCCGTACCCATTACCGGGCTCGTCGTCATCAAACCCATGTGCATCGAATAGGTGTGGTCCTCGACGAAGCAGTCACGGACTTCCTGCGGATAGCTGTCCTGAATATCGCTCAGTTCACCTTCGGTGATGGCGCCGCGGCACCAGCGGCCACCGGAGGCGATATGTTGCATGACGGCCACCGCGATGGTGGCGCAGCGCTCGAGGGATTCCTCGTGGAATTCGCTGGCGACCAGGAAACCATCGCCGCATTGCAGCACGAACAGTTGGTCGGGGTGCTGCGGGTAGCAGTAGCGCCCCACCCTGAAGATGGCCTGCATCAGCTGATTCTGTGCTTCGAGTACGTCTTCTATGGGTTTGCCAAAGGTACTGTGCCCTTCAATGGCAAGGTAAAACGACCAGCGACCCGACACGGCAACCTCTCCCGTATCTTTTGTTAAAACAAGCTTAAGCGAACATCGCGCTCTTTTCGGAGCTCTTACTTGTAGAGACAACACCAAAGCCACAATGTGCTGTTAACGCTGCTATTTGACGGTATTGAGGTGGAGCGCATCCGGCTCGCGGCTGCCTGGCAACGCGGTCGCAGGCAGGGAGTTTGAGGTGCCATACTGGCAACATCAGCAGTATTAATGGGCGTGCAATTTTTTGAATCGGCCGAGAACAGGCGCTGAGCTGCCGGGCCATGAATGCTGACGAATGCTGTTTTTAAACATAACAAATTGATAATTAAGGAAAATAATTAGACTTCTAAAGAGTGGTTGCGGGTGTCAACGTGTTTTGCCGCTGTGATTCCGGCCAAAGACACGGCGTTGGCCGGGATGATGCGGGGTTCGCGTGTTGCGCAGGGTCGGCTTGTTAATATATATATGTATATACAAATGTGCGAAGCGATAGGGTGTCTCTGTCCTGTTCGGACAGCAGGAACCCTGGCCGCAAAGGCGTGACCAACCACAAGAATGCAGGAAACGACGATGTACACACTTACCATTCAGCCCGGTCAGATGACACTTGCCGACCTTCGCGCCGTGGCGCAGTCTCCTGTTGAACTGGCGCTGGATTCATCCAGTCACGAGGCAATCCATGCCAGTGCTGCGGCGGTGTCACGGGTGATACAGCAGGAGCGCGTGGTTTACGGTATCAATACAGGATTCGGCCTGCTCGCCAACACCCGTATCGCACCGCAGGATCTTGAGCTGCTGCAGCGCAGTATCGTGTTGTCCCATGCGGCCGGTATCGGTGCGCTGATGTCTGAATCCACCGTGCGTCTGATGATGACCCTCAAGATCAATTCCCTGGCGCGAGGCTATTCCGGAATTCGTCTTGAGGTGATCGAGGCACTGATTCAGCTGGTGAATGCACAGGTGTACCCCTGCGTACCGCAAAAGGGATCTGTCGGTGCGTCCGGTGACCTGGCTCCCCTGGCCCATATGAGTACCGTGCTGCTGGGTGAAGGTGAGGTGACCTACCAGGGCGAGCGGCTGTCCGGCGCCGAAGGCCTGCGTATTGCCGGCCTGGAGCCCATCACCCTGGCGCCCAAGGAAGGCCTGGCGTTGCTGAACGGCACGCAGGCGTCTACTGCCTTTGCGCTGGAGGGCCTGTTCGGGGCCGAAGATCTGTTTGCTGCGGCCGTCGTGGCCGGCGCCTCATCGGTGGAGGCGGCCTTGGGCAGCCGTCGCCCGTTTGATCCTCGAGTACATGAAGTGCGTGGTCAGATCGGCCAGATGGACGCCGCCCTGGCCTATCGTCACTTGCTGGGCGAGCACTCCGAGATTGGCGACTCGCACCAGGGCTGTGAAAAGGTGCAGGACCCCTACTCGCTGCGCTGTCAGCCCCAGGTAATGGGGGCCTGCCTGCAGCAGATTCGACAGGCAGCCGAGGTACTGCTCATCGAAGCCAATGCGGTTTCCGATAACCCCCTGGTCTTTGTCGACACCGATGAGTTTATTTCGGCTGGCAACTTCCACGCTGAACCGGTGGCCATGGCCGCCGACAACCTGGCGCTGGCGATCGCCGAGATCGGCTCGTTGTCCGAGCGGCGCATGGCGTTGCTGATCGATTCCAACCTGAGTAAATTGCCGCCCTTCCTGGTGGACAATGGCGGTGTCAATTCGGGCTTCATGATCGCCCAGGTCACGGGCGCGGCCCTGGCGTCGGAAAACAAGACCCTGGCCCATCCGGCATCGGTCGACAGCCTGCCAACCTCCGCCAACCAGGAAGACCATGTCTCCATGGCAACCTTTGCCGCCCGTCGCCTGCGGGACATGGCAGACAATACCGCCGGCATTCTGGCGGTCGAATACCTGGGTGCCTGCCAGGGACTGGATTTTCGTGCACCGCTCAAAGCCGCCGAGCTGGTCGAGGCCGCCAAGGCGGAGCTGCGCGCCCGGGTGCCCTTCTATGACAAGGACCGGTATTTTGCGCCGGACATAGAGAAGGCTCAACAACTCATCCAGAGCGGCGCGCTCAATCGTTATATGCCCCCGAATCTGCTGCCGAGCCACTGAGCCCGGCGGCAGCCCTGTTGCCTGCAGCGCAAGGTTTCCTTTGCGTGCGGCATCCGTTTTGCTGTGAGCCAGCAAAGCGCCAAGACCGGCTTCTGCCAAAGTCACACTGGATAGCTGCACCGTGCTACCCCGGTTTAATGTGCCGGGGTTGCATCGGAGCTCGGATCCCTGCACCCTTGCGCGCCTGTGGAACACAGGCCCGGCATTGATGGGGATGCGACTCCATGCCAGTGCCTTTGGGGGAGTCACCGGCACTCAGCCGGGAATACGTTCTGTGTATCCATATAAAAATTAAGAGGAATGCGCATCGTGAGTCATGATCTATCAGTTCCTGCTGTCTCGGAGCAAGGAGTTTCCCGCATCGTCATTGCCCTGTTTGCGGCAATTGCCGGTTATGTTCTGTATCGCACGATCGACCCGGTCGGCTTTGGCATGAACGCCGTGCTGGTCAGCGTACTGGCCATGCTGCTGCTCAGCCTTGTCAGGGTTAACGTCGTTATCTCGCTTATCACCGCCTCCTTGCTTGGCGGCGTGATCGGTGGCCTGTCGGTCGAGAAAACGCTGGCGTCCTTTAACACAGGTTTGAGCGGCGGCGCCCAGATCGCCTTGAGCTATGCGTTACTGGGTGCCTTTGCAGTAGCGATCTCCAAGTCCGGTATTCCCCACATGCTGGCGGACAGAATCGCCATGATGCTGGGCAAGAGCGACAACGTTAAACGTGTCGGGCAGATTCGCTACGGGCTGATCGGCCTGTTGCTGGTGTTCGCCTGCGCGTCACAGAACATCATTCCGATCCATATCGCCTTTATTCCGCTGCTGGTGCCGCCGCTGCTTTTCGTCATGGCGAAGCTGCGCATGGACCGCAGGCTCGTTGCCTGTGTACTGACCTTCGGTCTGGTCACGCCCTACATGCTGCTGCCGGTTGGATTCGGTTCCATCTTCCTGAACGATATTCTGCTGGCGAACATCGCCAAGAGCGGGCTCGACGTTCAGGGAATCGATCCGTTTTCCGCCATGCTGATCCCGGCGATGGGGATGATTTTCGGCCTGCTGGTCGCAATCTTCTTCAGCTATCGTGGCAAGCGTGATTACGACATGGACCGTATTGCGCGTACCGAAAGTACCGGGGTGCCCTATTCCGCCAAGACAATGCTGGTGGCCGCAGGTGCAATCCTGGCGGCGTTTCTGGTACAGCTGGAAACGGATTCGATGGTGCTGGGCGGCCTGATTGGCTTCCTTATCTTTTCGCTGTCGGGTGTCTTGAAATGGAGCGAGGGTGACGATGCCTTCACCGAAGGCATGAAGATGCTGGCCATGGTCGGTTTCATCATGATCGCCGCCAGCGGCTTTGCCCAGGTGCTTCGTGATACCGGGCATATCGCCTCTTTGGTCAGTGCCTCGGCGCAGCTGATGGGCGGCAGCAAGGGCATGGCAGCACTGGCGATGCTGGTGGTCGGCTTGCTGATTACCCTGGGGATAGGGTCTTCGTTTTCAACGATTCCAATTATCGCCGCCATCTATGTACCGCTGGCCATGCAACTGGGCTTTTCACCGATTGCCATCGTGGCGCTGGTGGGTACGGCCGCGGCACTGGGCGACGCCGGTTCTCCAGCCTCGGATTCGACGCTCGGCCCAACCGCGGGTCTCAATATCGACGGACAGCACAACCATATGTGGGACACGGTTGTCCCCACCTTCCTGCACTACAACCTGCCGTTGATGGTCTTCGGCTGGGTGGCTGCGACAACCCTCTAAGACCGGGTTGATTCTGTCGGCTGTGCCCTTGGCGCAGCCGGTACTTTTCATTGCACTCCCTGGTCTTCCGTTACCTGGGGTTTGTGCGGGGGGCGGCGAAGCCGCGGCCAGGAACCGGTGCCTGTCGATCCCGGTATCGCTGTTGTGGTAGCCGAGGCTGTTCTGCCCGCTCCGATCGAGAGGCGCATGCCCTGGTGCAACGCTGATGAAGAATACCCGCTCGGGTGATCCTCCTGCCTCGTACAAACCGTCTGTCCTTTTCCACACTCACGAAATTCGCTAGCACACCGACCTGTCTGAAGTTTCGCTGGACCCGCTTCCCTTCACCGTAACGTGACGGCTGAGATGCCATCCTGCTCGGTCCCCTGTTTCAAATGTCTGGCTGAGCCACCGTATCGCACCGCGAGTTATCGTGACTCTGAGCAGCGGTGACAGGAAGTCTGATCTACTGCAATTTTGGCGAAACGCGGGTGCGCTGGCAGCACGCCAGGTTGTCGCTTCCCTGTGCAATGACCGTCTGCCCATGAGTGTATTGGGGGTTAAGGCGGGCAGCTTCCTGGCCGCCAAGGTTGGGACTTTCCATTCAAGGCTTCAGGCTGAAGCCTATGGCTATCACAGCGGTCGACGCCCTGTACCAGCGCATCGGAACGAACTTTCATGCTGGGAAGCGAACGTTAGTTCCGGGATGAAAAAAAGGCCGGCATTGCCGGCCCGCTCGTTTCAGGTCTGCACAAGGATATGTTTCACGTGGAACCTGGTGATCCCGCCCGCCTGAACACGCGAGTGCCAAGCTGGATCAGGCCGACCAGAATGGCTCCGGCGAGTATCCCCACTAGGGCATTGCTCAGCGGTCCGGCGAACCAGGCCAGCACAGATCCGGCCTGCTCGGCCAGTCGCTCCACAACGCCATGTTGCCAGTGTTCTGCGCCGGGAATGCCGTGAACCAGGATGCCGCCACCCACGAGGAACATGGCTGCGGTACCGACGACCGACAGCACTTTCATCAGCCAGGGTGCGCCGCGCAGCAGCAGGCGTCCGAGTCCCTTGCCCAGGCTGTGCAGGCGCGAGCCTTCCTTGCGGCTGACAAGGAACAGACCGGCGTCGTCCAGTTTCACGATGCCGCCCACCAGGCTGTAGACGGCGACAGTCATGCAAAACGCAATGGTGCTGACCACAGCGACCTGGGTCATGAACGGAGACTCGCTGACGATGCCCAGGGAAATCACTATGATCTCGGCCGACAGAATAAAGTCGGTGCGGATGGCGCCGCGGATCTTGTCGCGTTCGTAGGCAACCAGATCAACCTCCGGGTCGCTGAGTGCCTTGAGCTTGTCCAGGTGTTCGGCCTGCTCTTCGCTGGCGCTGTGAAGCCAGTGGTGTGCGATTTTTTCAAAGCCCTCGTAGCAGAGAAAGGCACCGCCGAGCATCAGCATCGGGATAATCAGCCAGGGGGCGACGGCGCTGATCAACAGCGCAGCGGGTACCAGGATCAGCTTGTTCAGCAGGGAGCCCTTGGCCACCGCCCAGACCACCGGAAGCTCGCGTTCGGCGCGAACGCCGGTCACCTGCTCGGCATTGAGCGCCAGGTCATCGCCGAGCACGCCGGCGGTTTTTTTCGCCGCCACCTTGGTCATGACAGAGATATCGTCGAGCACGGTGGCGATATCGTCGAGCAGCGCTAACAGGCTGGTGCCGGCCATGGAAACTCCTTTTCATTGATCGTGGTTTGTTGGCTGGGCTTGGCTCAGCCTAAACTGGCAAGTGCCAATGCATCGAATGGGCAAGCTCAGATTATGGCCGAAAGCGATGACCATTGCCCAGTCCTGGCGTCCGCCTTGACGTCTGGGAGGCTACCGACCGGGAGGACTCTATGACATCTGCGTATCAGCAACTGGTGGATCATTTTCAACAGCTTTACCGGCTCGACCATCTGGCAGCAATCTGTCACTGGGACCAGGCGACCATGATGCCGGCCGGGAGCAATGAGGCCCGCAGTGAGGCGATGGCGGAACTGGCGCTGATTCGCCATCGCAGGCTGACTGCCCCCGAAGTCGGTGACTGGCTCGATGCGGTCGTGCCGCACAGCCTCGATACGAGCCAGCGGGCCAACGTGCGGGAGATGCGTCGTGTCTGGCGCCAGGCGACCGTGTTGCCTGAGGCGCTGGTTCGAGCGCAGTCGCTGGCCGGCGCGCGCTGTGAACATGCCTGGCGTGATCAGCGCAAACAGAATGACTGGTCGGGATTCGCCGTCAATCTGCGCGAAGTGGTGAAGCTCAGTCGCGAAGAAGCCTCGGTCAGGGCGCAGGCGAATGGCGGTGGCCGTTACGACAGCCTGCTGGACCTGTACGAGCCGGGCATGACGGCGGCGCGGCTGGATACCCTCTTTGGTGATATTGCCGGCTGGCTGCCCGAACTGTCACAGGAGATCATCGCCAGGCAGTCTGGCGAAACCTGTACCAGGTCGACGGGGCCCTTCCCTGTCGAGTCTCAGCGGGCGCTGGGGCTGCGGGTAATGTCGCAACTCGGGTTTGACTTCCAGTGTGGGCGGCTGGACATCAGTGCACACCCGTTCTGCGGGGGTGTGCCGGAGGATGTCCGTATCACAACGCGCTATACCGATGATGACTTCACCGTGGGTCTGATGGGCGTTATCCATGAAACAGGCCATGGCTGCTATGAGCAGAATCTGCCCGTCAACTGGCGTGGGCAGCCGGCGGGACAGGCCCGCTCGATGGGAATACATGAAAGCCAGAGTTTGCTGTTCGAGATGCAGCTGGGTCGGCATGCGGCCTTTTTGCATTGGCTTGCACCGCTGCTGGCAGAGAGCTTCGGCGACGCCGTGTCACCGTTGCTGGCGTCGGACAATTTGCAGCGGCTCTATACGCGGGTCAAGCCGGGCCTGATCCGTGTTGATGCGGACGAGGTTACCTATCCCTGCCATGTCATGCTGCGCTACGAGATCGAACGTGCGCTGATCGAAGGCAACATCGAGGTGAATGACATACCGGAGCTTTGGGATCAGAAGATGCAGGCAGGCCTGGGGCTGTCGACCGCGGGTGACTATCGCAACGGTTGTATGCAGGATATCCACTGGACGGACGGAGGCTTTGGCTATTTCCCCACCTATACCCTGGGCGCGATGTACGCCGCCCAACTGTTCGCGGCCCTGTCGCGGGATCTCGGTGGTCTTGAAACGCTGTTGCGTGAGGGTGATCTGAGACCACTTTCAGACTGGCTTCGTGAGCGGGTCTGGCATCGGGGTAGCCTGCTGGAGGCGCCCGAGCTCATGCGCGAGGCAACCGGTGAGGAATTGAACCCTGTCTGGTTTCGACGCCACCTGGAACATCGTTATCTGGCTAGATAGCCGATAGCCGTCTCGCGAATTGCGGCCTGTGATCTGTTTCACGTGAAACCTGTGACGGCGCCTTCCGGGATCAACCCTCTTTTGTCGCATTGTCTGCCGCAGTGTCGGCACGTCTCAGATTCCCATGATCGGCCAGCACCTCGCCGAGCGCCTTGATCGCGGGCATGACCGCATCCTGGCGCCAGATCAGATAGGTCGTGGCCTGGCTGATGGCGCTTTCGGGTGTCTCGACGCTAAGGCCTTCGAGCGAGGGGTGCAGCGCCAGCACGGAGCGTGGCACCATGGCGATGCCCATGCCCGCCATGACGCAGGCCAGCATGGTGTGATGGCTTGGAATTTCCACCATGCGGTCGCAATGTCTGTCCCCGGTCGCCAGCCAGTGTTCGATGCGGTTGCGGTAGCTGCATCCCTGGGTAAAGCCAACCACCGTGAGCGGCTCCGGCAGCGCTGACGGGCCCAGGCTGTCGGCCAGCGACAGGGGTTTGACGATCACCAGCTCTTCATCAAAACAGGGCTGCGTTGCCAGTCGCCGGTCCGGTATCGGATCGGCCGCCAGGACTACATCCAGATCACCGCTTAATACCTTTTCAACCAGGGGGCCTGAAGCGCCGGTTGTCAGTTCGAGATTCACGTTGCCAAAGCGCCGATGAAAATCGACCAGTACCGGGGGCAGGCGTGCCGCGGCGCTGCTTTCCATAGACCCAACCCGCAGCAACCCGGTGGGCTCCGGGTTGGTTAATTCATCGATTGCCTGTTGTCTCAGCTGGATCATGCGCTGTGCATAATCCATCAGGCGCAGACCTGCCGGGGTGATCGTGAGACGGTTTTTCTCGCGATAGAACAGCGGTTGTTCCAGCTGCTGTTCGAGTTTCTGAATGCGTGCCGTGACGTTGGACGGAACCCGGTGCAGCCGTTCAGCCGCTCGGGTGATGCCGCCGGCGTCGACGACGGTCTTGAAGACCTGCAGATCCGATATGTCCATGTTGGGCTCCATGGTGAATATAGATTCACTAATAACGAAGGCTGCTTTCATTATTATTCGTTATTTGTGAATGGTAAAGGCGCGTATTCTAACGCCATTGAAGTGCTGTGTTAAAGCACCAGATTCATTTAAGGCGTAAGCAAGGCGGACAGACAATGGACAACAACCAGGTAGCAAGTGCAGTGGATAACACCCGACGGGGGCTTTGCTTTGCGTTGGTGGCGATCCTGATCTGGACGGGCTTTATCCTGATGTCACGCGCGGGCAGCCTCGCCTCTTTGGGGATGACCGACATGCTGGCGATCCGTTTCGGTACCGCACTGCTGCTGTTGGCGCCCCTGGCCTGGCGCTACAGGCAACAGCTTATAAACGTCCGAATTCTGATCCTGGGACTGTTCGGCGGGCTCGGCTACGGGCTCTTTGTCTACAGTGGTTTTGCCCGTGCCCCGGCGACCCATGCGGCACTGCTGCTACCCGGTTTGATGCCCGTTTTGGTCGCGGTGGCCGCCGTCATCCTGGCGGGCGAGCGCCGGCCGCGGATGGTCTGGATCGGCATTCTCATCAGCAGTGTGGGTGTTGCCGTTCTGCTGCTGGAGACGCTGCTGGAGTCGAGTCGCTACTGGGTTGGTGATCTGTGCTTTGTAGGTGCCTGCCTGTGCTGGGCGATCTATACGGCGCTGCTGCGAACCTGGGCGCTGGAGCCCTGGGTGGCGACCATCGGTGTTGTTGTTGTGACTGCCCTGCTCTACCTGCCGGTGTATGTGCTTTGGCTGCCTTCCGGGCTGGCGCAGGCATCCTGGTCGATGCTGTTGAGCCAGAGCCTGTACCAGGGTGTGCTGGCAACCATCGTGCAGATGATCTGCTATGTCCGGGCTGTGCAGTTGCTGGGGGCGACGCGGGTGGGTGCGCTGATGGCACTGGTGCCGGTGCTGGTGGGCGGCCTGGCCGTACCGCTGTTCGGTGAATCGCTCAGCATGGGGCTGGTCGTCAGCATACTGCTGGTGCTGTTCGGGTCGGTCATTGGTAACCTGCCGCAGGGGCGCCGGCTGCAATCACACCGGGAGCTGCCGGCTACGCCGCTGTCCGGACGCTGTTGAATTCCAGGGCATATGTTTCACGTGAAACACATGTCCTGGCGCTCTACCGCTCTGCATTGGAAGCGCCCGCTGCGAGCATAAAAAAGGTTCTTCGCAGATTAAAGGGAAACTTTGGCCTTTCCCTCAGTAATTTCTGTTTTGCTGCATTTGAGCTCCAACAGCACCTGCGGGGATTCCGGTGCACTTCCAGAGAGCCGAAGGTGGCGCCTGGGACCCGTTAGGACGGGCAATTGCTCCTGCATTGCCTGCATACAGGACATCCATGTCCATAAGCCGGCGAGCACTGGGAGTAATTTTCGATCAGGCCCGTTAGGGGCGAGGCATGGATGCCGAGCTGCAGATGCGGTATAGGGATGTGACGTCAGCTGCGCCCGAAAAATACTCTCGGGGCGCAGCGTAGCCCTTGGGCCGGTTGCTTCGGGCGTCGTCCTGTTGTAGAGAGTTTTTGCTTACTTTTTCTTTCGCACGAGCAAAGAAAAGTAAGTCGCCAAGAGGCGAAAAGGAGGCTTAGTCGGAAGCGAAGATGTTTCGTTTCGCACGAAATGTCCAAGCGTCGCAGTGCGCTTCGATTACGGGGCCCGATGGTAAAATATTCTTTCCCGCTAAAGTGCGAAGAACCATAAAAAAACCCGCCGTAAGGCGGGTTTCAATGCGGGTAGCAGACGGGCCTTTGGTCTGGCTGCCTGGCCCCTGCTGTTGGCTATCAGCTGCCGATAAGGGAAATATCCGCGACGCCCAGGAAAAGCCCCCGCAACTGCGATAGCAGTGCAAGCCGGTTGTTGCGCACCGACTCATCATCGGCGTTGACCATCACCTCTTCAAAGAAGCGATCGACCACCGCGTGCAGACCTGCGAGCTGTTCCAGCGCGGTCTGGTAATCACCTCTTTCGAAGACCGGCTGCAGCTCAATCTGCATGGCTTGAACCCGTGAAAAAAGATCCTTCTCTGCCGCTTCCTGCAGCAGGGACTCGGTGACCACCGCGTCGTTGTGTGAGTCCTGCTTGCTGAGAATGTTGCTGACACGCTTGTTGCCCGCCGCCAGTGCATCGGCTTCGGGCAGCGTACGGAAGTAGGCAACGGCGCGTACACGGCGGTCGAAATCCAGCGGACGGGTGGGCCTGAGTGCGTGTACAGCCAGGTAGGTCTCGACGGCGATATCGCGGTCTTCGTACCAGGCGCGCAGGCGATCCAGCATGAAGTCCAGCACCCGCTCTTCGAGACCGTCCCGTGCCGGCAGGCTGGCGTGGCCGTCGGCGGCAACCTTGAGCAACTCGCCCAGGTCCAGATCCAGCTCTTTCTCGACCATGATGCGCAGCACGCCAACCGTCGCGCGGCGCAGTGCGAAGGGATCCTTGGAACCGGTCGGCGGCTGGTTGATGCCGAACAGACCCGTCAGGGTATCCAGCCGGTCGGCGATGGCCACCGCAGCACCGGTCAGGGTTTCGGGCAGCTGGTCACCGGCGAACCTGGGCATGTACTGCTCATTCTGTGCCAGCGCGACTTCCTGTGGCTCGCCATCGTTGAGCGCATAGTGATACCCCATGAGTCCCTGAAGCTCGGGGAACTCAAGTACCATTTCGGTTACCAGGTCGCACTTGGAAAGCTGCGCCGCACGCTGGGCCCATGCAGGACTGCCGCCAATGCGGCTGGCGATATAGCCAGCCAGGTGCGCGACACGCTCTGATTTGGCATGCAGGCTGCCGAGGTCCTTTTGAAACACAATGGAGGCAAGTTTGTCGCAGCGGGATTCCAGGGTCGTCTTCTTGTCGGTCTCGAAGAAGAAGGCCGCATCAGCCAGGCGCGGACGAATCACCTTTTCATTGCCGTCGATGATCTGCTGGGGCTCCTTCGACTGGATATTCGCCACGGTGATGAAGTACGGCATCAACTGCCCTGCTCCATCCAGCAGGTGGAAGTACTTCTGGTTGTCCGCCATGCTGGAAATCAGCGCCTGGGACGGCACGGTCAGGAAACGCTCTTCGAAGCGGCCGGTCAGCGCAACGGGCCACTCGTTGAGGGCGGTGACTTCATCCAGCAGGTCCGGATCGATGACAACTTGGCCACCAATCTTGTCGCCCTCGTGCAGTAGCTGCGTGCGAATGAGCTCGCGGCGCTTGGCAAAGTCCGCGACCACGTATCCCTGCTCGTGCAGAACCTTCTCATAGTCGGCCGGGGCAATGAGCTCGATTTCGTGGTTGTAGTGGAAGCGGTGGCCGCGCGTTTTGCGTCCGGCCTGGAGGCCGATGATATTGCAGTCCAGCACCTCGTCGCCGAACAGCAGTACTGCCCATTTCACCGGACGCACAAATTCGGTACGCGAAGCACCCCAGCGCATGCGCTTGGGAATCGGCAGCTTGTCGAGTGCTTGCGCGATGATGTTCGGCAGCGCGTCGGTGAGTGGCGTCGCAGCAGATGCCTGGCGGAAACACATTTTGCCGTCCATCTCGACCAGCTGATCAACGCTGGTGCCGCACTTGCGGGCAAAGCCCTCCAGCGCCTTGCTGGGAGCGCCGCTGGCGTCAAAGGCGATCCTCGCCGGCGGACCCTGGACGAAGAACTCGCTGGCCGGGACTTCGGTGCACAGCTGTTCTACCAGCAGTGCAAGCCTGCGCGGCGCAGCGAAGGAACGAAACACGGCGGGCTTGAGCAGTTCTGCGGCACCCTGGCCCAGTACCGCTTCGATACCCTTGCGGATTTCGCTTTCCAGCGCCTGGGACAGTTTCAGCAGTGCCTTGGGTGGCAGCTCTTCGGTACCCAGTTCAAACAGGAAATCTTTAATCATCAGTGGGTCTCCTCGGCACAGGCGGCGAGTACTTCGTCACGAATCTCGGGCGCTGCCAGCGGGAAGCCCAGTGCCTTGCGGGCATTGAAATAGGCGGCGGCAACGTCACGGGCCAGCGTGCGCACGCGCAGGATATAGCGCTGGCGTTCCGTTACGGATACCGCGTGGCGGGCATCCAGCAGGTTAAATGTATGGGAGGCCTTGAGCACCTGTTCATAGGCCGGCAACGGCAGTGGTGTTTCCAGCGCCAGCAGCTTGTTGCACTCGCGTTCGTGGAAATCGAAATTGCCAAACAGGGTGTCAACGTCCGCATGCTCGAAGTTGTAGGTCGACTGCTCTACCTCGTTCTGATGGTAGACGTCGCCGTAGGTCACGACACTGCCATCGGGTTGGCGCGCCCAGATGAGGTCGTAGACGCTGTCGACTTCTTGCAGGTACATGGCAATACGCTCGAGCCCGTAGGTAATCTCGCCGGTTACCGGGTAGCACTCCAGACCGCCAGCCTGCTGGAAGTAGGTGAACTGGCTGACTTCCATGCCGTTCAGCCACACTTCCCAGCCCAGTCCCCAGGCGCCAAGCGTTGGGGATTCCCAGTTGTCTTCGACAAAGCGCACGTCATGCACATTGAGATCCAGACCCATGCGCTGCAGGGAGCCGAGGTACAGCTCCTGAAAATTGTCGGGCGAGGGTTTTATAACAACCTGGAACTGGTAGTAGTGCTGCAGGCGGTTGGGGTTTTCGCCATAGCGTCCGTCGGTCGGGCGGCGGCTGGGCTGTACGTACGCCGAGCGCCAGGACTCGGGGCCGATGGAGCGCAGGAAGGTTGCCGGATGGAAGGTGCCTGCACCAACTTCCATATCCAGCGGCTGAATAATGACACAGCCCTGCTCTGCCCAGTATTGCTGCAGAGCCAGGATCAAACCCTGGAAGGTGCTGACGTCTGAGGTCACCTTTTCGGTCACGGAGATCACCATCTTTAATAGTCGGTTGGCCAAAATAAGAGCGAAATTATACACGAAAAGTGCAGTGACCGAGGTGTGCGCTTATCTGAGTGATGGGGAAAAAACCGCACGCCGGTTCCGCAGGGACGAACAGTGCCGGTGTCGCCTCAGTTGGCCCGATATTCGATATACTGTGCGACTCAGGGAACAACGCTGTGGGTGGACATCGCATTGGATAAAGTAAAAGCAGTTTTGGCCATACTGGTTCTCGGCATACTGGCGCTGTTGCCACTCAAGTGGGCGCAGTCCCTGGGTGCCCGGTTTGGCCGCAGCCAGTACAAGAAGCCCAACAGCAAGCTGGCGGCTAACACCCGGCGCAATATTGAGCTTTGCTTTCCCGAGCTCGAGGCGGATAAACGGGAAGAACTGATCATCGCGAGCCTGGCTGAAACCGGTCGCTCGATGGCGGAAATGGGCATGTCCTGGCTATGGTCCCCCGAGCGCAGCCTGAAAAATATCCGCGCTGTGAATGGAGAGGAACTGATTACCGAAACGCTGGCTGCGGGACGGGGCATCATTCTGATTGCCCCTCATCTGGGCAACTGGGAAGTGCTGAACCTTTACCTGTCCAATCGCTATCCCTTTACGGCGATGTACAAGCCACCGCGACTCAAGCTCATGGATGATCTTATCAAGCGGATGCGCGCGCGCCTGGGTTCGCGCATGGCACCGGCCAATGCATCGGGTGTGCGTATGGTAATGAAGGCACTCAAGCGGGCAGAGATGGTCGGTATCCTGCCGGACCAGGAGCCTGACGCGCCCAGTGGTGTTTTTGCGCCCTTCTTCGGCGTGGATGCGCTGACCATGAAACTGTTGCCGCAGCTGGCACGCCAGACCAAAGCCAAGGTCATCTGTGGCTATGCCGAGCGGCTGCCTGATGGCGAGGGGTTCGAGATCTATTTTCGCGAAGCGGAAGCCGGGCTGGATGACAAGGACCTGGAGCAGGCGGCGGCGGCGATGAATCGCTCGGTAGAAGCCTGCGTACGCGCCCTGCCCAGCCAGTATCAGTGGGAATATCGTCGCTTTAGCCAGAGGCCTGAGGGGCAGCCGCGTCGGTACGGATAAACGGGTCCGCCGACACGGCTAAGGGTTTGAAAAGGATCATAACGACGACGGCAGCGCCCCCCGGTTCTGCCGTCGTTTTGTTTAGCGGCGCCAGAAGATGGGGGTAAACAGCACCAGCAGCGTGAATACTTCCAGCCGCCCCAGTAGCATGGCGAAACACAGGATCCATTTAGCGGTATCGTTCAGATTGCCAAAATGAACAGAGACATCCCCCAGTCCCGGACCCAGGTTGTTCAGCGTGGCGCCCACTGCGGACCAGGCCGTGACCTGATCAAGCCCCGTGCCCAGCAGGGCAATCAGCATGATCACGAATACCAGCATGTACACCGAAAAGAATCCCCATACCGCCTCCAGTACACGGTCCGAGATCGGCCGGTTACCGATCTTGACCGAGATGATCGCGTTAGGGTGTACCAGGCGTTTTATTTCGCGGTATCCCTGCTTCAGGATCAGCAGGATGCGGATGACCTTCATGCCACCGCCGGTGGAGGCGGCACAGCCGCCGGCGAAGGCGGTCACGAACAACAGAAACGGCAGCATCACGGGCCAGTTGGCGAAGTCGGCGGTGGAAAAGCCGGTGGTCGTGGCGATGGAGACCACCATGAAGACGGACCGGCGCAGGGCTTCGTTGACGGGGTAGGTCTGCGTCAGCGCCAGAATCATGAAGGCAATGAGCGCGGTGATGCCGAGCAGCGACAGGTAGAAGCGAAACTCGGGGTCCTGGAAATAGTGGCTGAGCGAGCGCTGGCGCCAGGCGAAAAAATGCAGCCCGAAATTGACCCCCGAGACGAGCATGAAAAAGATCGCGATGGACTCGATAATGGGGCTATCGAAGTAGCCGATGCTGGCATCGTGGGTCGAGAAGCCGCCGATGGCGACAGTCGAAAAGCTGTGGGCGATGGCATCAAATGCCGTCATGCCCGCCAGCCAGTAACCCAGCGCGCACACTACGGTCAGTGACAGGTAGATATACCAGAGCGCCTTGGCGGTTTCCGTAATGCGTGGTGTCAACTTGGAGTCTTTCACCGGTCCAGGCGTCTCGGCCCGATACAGCTGCATGCCGCCGATACCCAGCATCGGCAGTATCGCCACGGCCAGCACGATGATCCCCATGCCGCCAAGCCACTGCAACTGTTGACGGTAAAGCAGGATTGACGGCGGCAGCCAGTCGATTCCCGTCATGACCGTGGCACCGGTGGTGGTGAGTCCCGATACCGATTCAAACACCGCATCCACCACGCGCAGATGCGGGTAATCGGCCAGCATTAATGGTACGGCGCCGAACAGCCCCAGTACGGTCCAGAACAGGACGGTGATCAGGAATCCGTCGCGGGTGCGCAAATCCTCCCGCACACGGTATACCGGCAGCCAGAGGAAGACGCCGGTCAGCAGGGTAATTGCGAAGCCCGCCAGGAAGGCTTGATGGGCGCCATCCTCGTAGATGAAGGACACCAGCAGTGCCGGCAACATGGTGATGCTGAATATCATCAGCAGGATGCCAAGAATTTTTAGAATGACTCTATAGCGCATAGCGTGGCAGCCGCTCAGAAAAAGGCGAGACCAACCTGGAACAGACGCTCAACATCGCGAATGCGGCGTTTGTCTACCAGAAACAGGACAACGTGGTCGCCATTCTCGATCACGACATCATCGTGGGCGATAAGAACCTCGTCGTTACGGATTATGGCGCCGATGGTCGTACCGGGCGGCAGGTCTATGTCTTCAATCGCCCGCCCCACAACCTTGGAGCTGCGCCTGTCACCATGGGCAACCGCCTCTATTGCTTCCGCGGCCCCGCGGCGCAATGAGTGCACGGCGGCGACATCGCCGCGCCGGACATGGGTCAGCAGCGCGCTGATGGTGGTTTGCTGTGGTGATATGGCAATGTCGATGACACCGCCCTGCACCAGGTCTACATAGGCAGGGTTGTTGATCAGCGTCATGACGGTACGTGCGCCAAGCCGCTTGGCCAGCATCGAGGCCATGATATTGGCCTCGTCATCGTTGGTCAGTGCCAGGAAAACATCGGTGTCCTCGATATTTTCCTCGATCAGAAGGTCGCGGTCCGAGGCACTGCCGTGCAGCACGATGGTGTTGTCGAGGGTCTTGGCCAGGGCGTTGCAGCGCTGGATGTTGCGCTCGATGATTTTGACCTGGCACTGGTTTTCGATATTGGCGGCCAGGCGGGCCCCGATGTTGCCGCCGCCTGCAATGATGAGCCGCTTGTACGGGTTGTCGAGTCGGCGCAATTCGCTCATCACGGCGCGAATGTCACGCTGGGCGGCGATAAAAAACACCTCGTCGTCGGCCTCGATGATCGTATTGCCCTGCGGGATGATCGGCCTGTCCTGGCGAAAAATGGCTGCCACGCGGGTATCTACGGCGGGCATGTGGGTGCGCAGGTAGGATATTTCGCGACCGACCAGCGGACCGCCATAATAGGCTTTTACCGCGACCAGCTGGGCCTGCCCCTGGGCAAAGTCCAGCACCTGCAGCGCACCGGGGTGCTGGATCAGTCGCTGTATATGCTGCGTAACCAGCTGCTCCGGGCTGATGAGCACATCCACCGGAATGGCCTGATTCTTGAAAATCTCGCCTTCCTTGCGCAGGTAATCGTGCTCACGCACCCGGGCAATCTTGGTCGGGGTGCTGAACAGGGTGTGCGCCAGCTGGCAGGCGATCATGTTGACCTCGTCACTGTTGGTGACGGCGATCAGCATGTCCGCATCCTTGGCTCCCGCGCGCTCGAGCACGCTGGGGTACGAGGCCTTGCCTTCAATGGTCCGGATATCCAGCCGATCCTGCAGTTCGCGCAGACGTGCGCTGTCAGTATCGACCACGGTGATGTCATTGGCTTCAATGGCAAGGTTTTCTGCCAGGGTGCCGCCAACCTGGCCGGCTCCCATCAGTATGATTTTCATAGGTCAGTGGGGCCTGCCCTGATTAGTTGGCGGGTTTTTCAAGTAAAGCGTAGTAAAAACCGTCGTGCCCATCCTGCTGCGGGAACAGTTGGCGCCCTAGCGGCCTCGCATGCCCCCAGTTCGCGTCGATGGGCAGATGCAGCGCATCGGGCTGTGTCTTGATGAACCGGGCCAGCACGCGCTCGTTTTCCTGTGGGAAAATCGAGCAGGTTGCGTACAGCAGCTTGCCGCCGGGGCTGAGCATTTTCCAGCAATTTTGCAGAATGCTCAGCTGCAGGTCGGCCAGTCGCTTAATGTCTTCGTTGCGGCGCAGGTACTTGATATCCGGATGACGCCGAATAACGCCGGTCGCGCTGCAGGGGGCATCGATAAGGATGCGGTCGTAGCTTTGCCCGTCCCACCAGCTGTCGCTGGACGCATCGCCCAGGGTGACGGTGCAGCTCAGTTTCAGGCGCTGCAGGTTCTGCTGAATACGCTCGGCGCGCCGGGCGTCCAGTTCCAGCGCTTCCACGGCGCCAAGGTCGGGCTCGTGCTCCAGCAGGTGGCACAGCTTGCCGCCGGGGGCCGCGCAGGCGTCCAGTACCCGCTGGCCGGGCTTGAGATCGAGCAAGGCGGCGGATAACTGGGCGGCTTCATCCTGCACGCTGACCAGGCCTTCGTTAAAACCTGGCAGTTCGGTTACGTCGCAGGCCTGGGACAGGTAAATGGCGGTTTCTGCGAAAGCACCGGGCGTCGCGTCGATGCCGGCAATATAGAGCTGCTCAAGGTAGGCTTCGCGTGTGCTTTGCCGTGTATTGAGGCGCAGGGTCATGGGCGCAGGCTGGTCGTTGGCCAGCATGATCTGAGGCCAGCAGTCGGGCCAGTTCTGTTGCAGCTTGCCGATCATCCAGTCGGGGTGGTTGTACTGCAGGCGCGGGTTGTCACCCAGGGTTTCCATGATGCTGTCGCGCTCACGCTGAAAGCGGCGCAAAACGGCGTTGACCAGGCCGCGAGCCCAGTCCTTGTTCAGCTCTTTGGTCGCATCAACGGTTTCGCTGATGGCGGCATGGTCGGCAATGCGGGTCTGGTCGAGCTGATACAGCCCGAGCAGTACCAGTGCCTGCAGGTCTGCATCCTTGTCGCGAAACGGCTTTTGCAGCAGGTGATCGGCAATCAGTGAGAGCCTGGGCTCAAAGCGCATGGTGCCATAGCAGAGCTGTTGCAACAGCGCGCGGTCCCTGGGAACGCAGGTGTATAGCGAGGTTGGAAGTGTTGCGCTGAGAGAGCCGCGATGCAATAGCAGGGGGGTCAGTGTCTGGGCGGCCAGTGTTCTAAGGTTCATGCGGCTCCAAGCCTCGTGCCCAGGCTGAAGGTGTCACGCCTGGAATTCATAATGTCTGTGCTGTTGAGCGGCGTTCCGCCGGGCAATTGCAGTCGGGTAATACGCAGTACACCCTGCCCGCAGGCAATGCTGATACCGTCTTTGTCTGCCGCAATCACTGTGCCGGGGGCGGCATCGCTCTGGCTGTGCAGCGACTCGGCTTCCCAGATGCGCAGGGTTGTTCCAGCCAGCTGGGTAAAGGCAACCGGCCAGGGTGACAGGCCTCGTACCTGGCGCGCCAGGTAGTCGGCGCTGCGCTGCCAGTCGATGTTGCCTTCCTGCTTTTCGAGCTTGTGGGCGTAACAGGCCTGGCTGTTGTCCTGGGCCTCTGGCCTGATGCTGCCATCCTGGATGGCCGTCAGGCTTTGTAACAGGGTGCTGGCACCCAGCGCCGCCAAGCGGTCATGCAGCACGCCACTGTTGTCGTCCGGCAGAATCGGACACGTCGCCTTGAGCAGCATGTCGCCGGTATCCAGGCCCACGTCCATTTGCATGATGGTAATACCGGTTTCGCTGTCGCCGGCTAGCAGAGCGCGGTGTATGGGCGCCGCTCCGCGCCAGCGCGGCAACAGGGATGCGTGCACGTTGATGCAGCCAAGTCGCGGAGTTTCCAGTACGACCTTGGGTAACAGTAGACCATAGGCCGCCACAATCATCAGGTCGGGCTTGAGCGCAGCCAGCTCTTGCTGAGCATCGGCATCCTTGAGCGAAAGTGGCTGGTAAACCTCGATACCCTGCTCCAGTGCAAGTTTCTTGACGGGGCTCGGGGTCAGTTTGCGGCCCCGACCTGCGGGGCGGTCGGGCTGAGTATAGACGGCGATGACATTATGGTGGGTTTCAAACAGGGCCTTCAGGCTGGCTGCGGCAAAGTCGGGTGTGCCGGCGAAGACAATTCTCAGCGGCTCGGGCATCAGGAGGCTCCATTGTGAAATCGATTTGCAGGGGGCTGCTGCCCGCCTGCAAGTCTTGCGAAGACCAGGGCCGAATCAAACCGGCTGGTTTTCTTCCAGGCGATGTTTCTTTTCGAGCTTGCCGCGAATGCGGGTACGCTTGAGCGGCGACAGGTAGTCGACAAACAGCTTGCCATCGAGGTGATCGATTTCATGCTGAATGCAGACGGCCAGCAGGTCCCGTGCTTCGAAATCGAGGGCGTTGCCGTCGCGATCGAGCGCCTTGACGCGAATGTGATTGGGTCTTTCGACGTTTTCATAGAAGCCGGGGACCGACAGGCAGCCTTCCTGCATGCGCTCCAGCTCCTTGTCGAGGACTTCAAAGGTTGGATTAATCAGCACCAGAGGATCGTCATTGTCTTCGGAGATATCGATGGTGATGATGCGCTGATGCACATTGACCTGTGTCGCGGCCAGACCAATGCCCGGTGCGTCGTACATGGTTTCGAACATATCGTCGATCAATTGACGAGTATTCTCAGTAACCGTTTCGACGGATTCTGCTATGGTA
Organism: Marinobacterium rhizophilum DSM 18822; assembly: GCF_000378045.1. GTDB lineage: Bacteria > Pseudomonadota > Gammaproteobacteria > Pseudomonadales > Balneatricaceae > Marinobacterium_A > Marinobacterium_A rhizophilum. Next base: position 274,463 of record NZ_KB899089.1, on the reverse strand, counting down.
CGCAGACGCGGGTCCGGAAATTCGAGGATCGGTAGTTTTGCCATGAGGTCCGATAATTACTAGGGTTCAAAGTGAGCCGTGGATGGCGAAATTCAGCTATCAGCCTATTATACTGATATCGCTGCTTATTGCATTGCGCCTGACGTCATCGGCCATACCGGCAAAGCGACGGTTCTGAGGTAGTTCTAACAAGGGATTTGGGTATGAAGAAACTGTTCTGCGGGCTACTCACCTGTCTGCTGCTGCTCACCGTATCGGTTGCCAATGCCGAAGTGCGAAAAGACAGAATCCAGCTGCGAGAGGATCATCCGACCGAGTACGTCGTTGTCAAAGGCGACACGCTGTGGGATATCTCCGGTCGCTTTCTGCAACATCCATGGCAATGGCCGGATGTATGGGAAGTAAATCCGCAGATCTACAACCCCCACCTTATTTATCCCGGCGACATCATCTATCTGAGCTGGGTGAACGGCCAGCCGCGCCTGTCGATGCGACCGGGTGTTGCCAGACTGAGCCCCAAGGCACGGGTTTCGCCGCTGGATGATGCGATACCCGCGATTCCGCTGAAAGACATTATTGCCTTCCTGTCGGACCACCTGGTGGCCGATGAGGATCTGCTGAACAATGCCCCCTACGTGGTGGGTGGTCGCAACAACCGGATTATCGCTGGCGCGGGTGATCGCGTTTATGCCCGCGGCGAGCTGAAATCCGATGAGCGGCTGCAGGCGGTGTACCGCCCGGCGACCCAGTACCTTGACCCTGTGACCGGTGAGTTCCTGGGCTATGAAATGCTCAAGATCGCCGACACCTCTATCCCCGCCAAGGATAAAGACGTCATTACGCTGGACCTGAGCAAAACGCGCGAAGAGGTGCGGCTGCTGGATCGGGTTCTGCCGATTGAGGAAACCCCCATTCAGTCGCTGTTTCAGCCCTCGGCCGTGCCTGAGGGCACTGAAGGCCTGATCCTGTCGGTGCTGGGTGGTGTTGCCAAGATTGGCCAGTACAATGCCGTTGCCGTCAATGTCGGTGCAAGGGACTCGGTGGAGCCCGGCAACGTCATGTCTATCTACCGCACCGGCGAGAACGTCAGGGATCCGGTTACCGGCGAGCGTATTGCGCTGCCGGATGAGCGTGCCGGCCTGCTGATGCTGTTCAAGGTTTTCGAAAAGGTCAGCTACGGCCTGGTACTGAACGCGTCCAACGTCATGTCGGTGGGCGACAAGGTGTTTGAACCCTGATTTAGGAATAACCCAATGGGCAGCAATCCAAGGGACTGGATTGCTGCAAGCCTCCTGCCCGGAGTGGGCGCGGTCGGACTCAAAAGGCTTGCGGTAGCCGGCGTTTCCCCTTCCAGACTCTTCCTGCACGATCCTGCTGCGTTGCGCCTTGTCAGTGCGCGCACGACCACGCTCAGGACCATTGAATCCATTGAGCACGGCCGTGGTGCTGAGTTTGAGCGTCTGCAACGTTGTCTGGCATGGCTTGACGCCAGTGACGTCTGCTGCCTTACGCCCGACCTTGACCAATACCCCGCCCTGCTGCTCGAAATCCCGGACCCACCGGCGTTATTGTTCGTGCGCGGCAATGCCGATTGCCTGTCCCTGCCGCAAATGGCTCTGGTCGGCAGCCGCCATGCCAGCCGTTCCGGTGTGGCCAATGCCTACAGGTTCAGTGCCGCGTTAAGCGAAGCCGGCATGGTGGTTACCAGCGGCCTGGCGCTGGGCATCGATGGCGCCGCGCACCAGGGGGCGGTCGATCGCGAGGGCGCCAGCATCGCCGTGTTCGGTACCGGGCTGGATGAGGTGTATCCCAGGCGCCACGCCGCCCTGGCGCAGCGTCTCCTTGAGACCGGCGGTGCCTGGGTGTCTGAATTCCTGCCCGGCAGTCCGCCCCTGCCGGCCAATTTTCCCAAGCGTAACCGTATTATCAGTGGTCTCAGTGCCGGCGTGCTGGTGATTGAGGCGGCCCCTCGCAGCGGCTCCCTCATCACCGCCCGCATGGCGCTTGAGCAGGGACGCGAGGTTTTTGCGCTTCCCGGCAGTATTCAGAATCCCGCCGCCCACGGCTGTCATCAGTTGATCCGTGAAGGTGCGGTGCTGGTTGAGACCGTCACGCATGTACTGGAACCCCTGGGGGCGCTGCTTGGATTTTACGCCGCCCAGAGCAGTGCGCCTGAGCGGGTTCCCGCCCCGGCGCTGCCCGAGGCGGAAGCGCAATTGCTGGAAAAAATGGGGTATGATATCGCCGACATTGACCAGCTCGTGGCTCTGACCGGCCTGCTAACGCCGCAGTTAATGCCGCTACTGGTTTCTCTGGAATTGAAAGGTGTCATCGAGCCCGTACCGGGGGGCTACCTCCGCTGCTCGTCTGATACGTAAATCGCTCAGGTAGGACTCATGAACAACTGGCACCTGAATCAGGCGCTGCGTGCACTGCATGGTGGTGGTGTTATCGCTTACCCGACCGAAGCGGTCTGGGGACTGGGGTGTGATCCGTTCAATGCCGCAGCGATTGAACGACTGCTTGAACTTAAGCGGCGTCCGATGCACAAAGGACTGATCCTGGTGGCCGCTGACATGGGCCAGATCAGGCCGTTGTTGCAGGGGCTGTCAAGTGAGCAGCTGGCGCGGCTTGAAGCGAGCTGGCCGGGGCCTGTGACCTGGTTAATTCCAGATCCAAAAGGCTGGGCGCCTGAAGGGGTTCGCGGCCGGCACGCCAGTGTTGCGGTACGGGTCAGTGCCCATCCTGTTGTTCAAGCTCTTTGTGCATCCTTCGGTGGGCCCATTGTGTCTACCTCGGCAAATCGCAGTACCTCAGCACCGGCACGCTCAAAACTGAAAGTGAATACCTACTTCGGCTCGAGCCTCGATTATGTGGTGCCGGGCTCGCTGGGAAATCTAGGGCGGCCAACGCAGATTTGTGATCTTGGCAGCAATCAATTAATTAGAAAGTAAGTAGTTACTTACATGGTGGCCGGATGAACCAACCCGATATTATGGCGGTAAAGGCTTATTTGCTGGAACTGCAGGATCTGATCTGCTCTTCGCTGGAAATCGCCGACGGTCAGCAACGCTTTCAGACCGACAACTGGGTACGTGAAGCCGGTGGCGGCGGCCGTACGCGGGTACTGAATAACGGTGCCCTTTTCGAACAGGGCGGCGTCAACTTTTCCCACGTTCACGGCGACCAATTGCCCCCCTCCGCTACCGCACACCGCCCGGAGTTGGCGGGACGCACGTTCCAGGCATTGGGTGTTTCGCTGGTGCTGCATCCCCATAATCCCCATATACCGACCTCCCATGCCAATGTGCGCTTCTTCCTGGCCGAGAAGGAAGGCGAAGAACCGGTGTGGTGGTTTGGAGGTGGTTTCGATCTGACACCCTATTACGGTTATGACGAGGACTGCCAGCACTGGCACCAGGTGGCAAAAAAAGCCTGTGATCCCTTTGGACCCGAGTTTTACCCCCGTTTCAAGACCTGGTGTGACGACTATTTCTACATCAAGCACCGCAAAGAACCGCGGGGTATAGGCGGCCTGTTTTTTGACGATCTGAACGAGCTGGGTTTTGAGCAAAGCTTTGCGCTCATGCGTTCCATTGGTGATGCCTTCCTGCCCGCGTATGTGCCGATCATCGAGAAACGCCGTGATATCGAATATGGCGAACGGGAGCGTGACTTTCAGCTGCATCGCCGAGGCCGTTACGTGGAGTTCAACCTGGTGTATGACCGCGGTACCCTGTTTGGCCTGCAGTCGGGCGGGCGTACCGAGTCGATCCTGATGTCGCTGCCGCCTGAAGTACGGTGGGGTTACGACTGGAAGCCCGAGCCTGGCAGCGCAGAAGCGCGCCTGTATGAGCGCTACCTCAAGCCGCACGATTGGCTGGAGGTCGAGTGATGGATCGGTACGCGGTGTTCGGCAATCCTATTTCCCACAGCAAATCGCCCCAGATTCACCGTCGCTTCGCCAGCCAGTGCGGGCAGGAGCTGACCTATGATGCCGTGCTGGTACCGGAAGACGGCTTTGACGTGGCGGTAAATGATTTTTTTGCCCGCGGCGGCAAGGGACTCAATATAACGGTGCCGTTCAAGCAGCAGGCCTGGGCGCTGGCGCAGTGGCGCAGCCCGGCAGCGGAACTGGCCGGCGCGGTCAATACGCTGTATCGCGATGACCAGGGGCGGCTGTGTGGTGACAATACCGACGGCATCGGCATGGTGCGGGATATTGTCAAAAATCATGGCGGCACGGTGCGCGGCGCAAGGGTGTTGTTGCTCGGCGCGGGCGGGGCCGCCCGGGGCGTTATACAGCCGTTGCTCGAGCAGCAGCCGCAGCAGTTGGTGATCGCCAACCGCACGCCGGCCAGGGCGGCTGAGCTGGCGGAATTATTTGCTGATCTTGGGCCCGTGCGGGGGTGTGGCTATTCGGATCTTGAGGGCCAGTCCTTTGATCTGATTATTAATGGCACTGCCGCCAGCCTGCAGGGAGAAGTGCCACCGCTGCCCGCCGGGGTGTTGGCACCGCAGGGCTGGTGTTATGACATGATGTACAGCGCGGAGGTTACGGCCTTTGGTCGCTGGGCCCAGCAGCAGGGCGCCGCCATGGTACTCGATGGACTGGGCATGCTGGTGGAGCAGGCCGCGGAGTCATTTCGCATCTGGCGCGGTGTAGCGCCGGCTACCCAGAGCCTGGTCGACGCCATACGCGGTAGCTTAACTGATTGATTGAAAAACGATAAGCGCGGCATGGATGCATGCCCGTCACCTTGCAAGCCGACCCCGCCGGAAGGTATAACAACTAGAAATGCCCCGGTGGAGTTGTTGCATGGAAAAGCTGAAGCCGTTACCGCCAGAAGCTCTTTATCGTACCTGCGAAGCAGACCTGCTGCCCTTTCGTACCACCGAGACGCTGGAGCCCTTTAGCGGCTTTTTCGGTCAGGAACGCGCCATTGAGGCGATGGAGTTTGGCATCGGCATGCGCCGCCCAGGCTACAACCTTTTCGTGATGGGTAATCCCCACACCGGTCGTTTTTCCTTTGCCATGGAAAGTCTGCGCAGCGTGGCGAAAAAGGAGCGTAACCGGCTCAAGGACTGGTGCTACCTGAACAACCTGTCGGATTCACGCTATCCCCAGGTGATGGAATTTCCCGCCGGCAAGGCCAATCTATTCCGCAAGGATATCGGGCGCATGATCGAGGCTGCGCTGACCGAGCTGCCGGCCGCCTTTGAAAATCCGGGTTATCAGCGCCAGAAAAGTCGTATTGAGCGTGACTTCAATCGCCGTTACGACCAGGCGATCGAGGAAGTGGAGCGCCAGGCCCGTGACCACAGCATTGCGCTGTTTCGGGAATCCGGCAGCATTGGTTTCATGCCCGTGGCCGATGGCCAGGCCATGGATGAAGCCGCCTTTTCGCTGTTGCCGGAAGCTGAGCGCGACACCTTCACCCGTGCCATCGCCCAGCTGGAAGACTACCTCAACGACAGCCTGACGGAGTTGCCGAAATGGCGTCGCGAGGCCGCCGAGCTGATGCGCCGGTTGGACCGGGAAACTGCCCTGCACGCCGTCGCGCCGCTGATTCAGCCACTGAAGGAAAAATACGCCAATGTGTCCGGTGTGCCTGAATATCTGACCCGGATGGAAATCAGCCTGGTGCGCAACAGTGGCGAAATTGCCGGTGACGACAAGGCGCTCGAGTCGTCGGAGGCGACGCGCAAGTCCTACATGGAGGACATCTACGGTGTGAACCTGCTGGTGGATAACGGCAAGACCAAGGGCGCACCGGTCATCCATGAAAGCCATCCCAACTATGAGAACCTGTTCGGGCGCATCGAGTACAACTCGGACATGGGGGCCATGGTCACCAACTTTACCCTGATTCGCCCCGGTGCCCTGCACCGCGCCAATGGCGGCTACCTGGTGCTCGAAGCGGAAAAACTGCTGGAGCAGCCCTATGTGTACGGCGCACTGAAGCGTGCGCTCAAGGCCCACGAGATTCGCATCGAGAATCCGGTCAGCGAGTACACCGGCATCAGCACCATTACGCTGAGCCCGCAGCCGATTCCGCTGAAGGTAAAGGTGGTTCTGATTGGTGGTCGGGATATGTATTACCTGCTGCAGGAAATGGATCAGGACTTTGAAAAGATGTTCCGCGTGGTGGTCGATTTCGACGAGGATGTGGAGCGCAAGCCTTCGACCATTCGCAACTATTCACGCCTGCTGAAAACCCTGGCCGATGAAGAGGGCCTGGCGCCCCTGACGAGGCGCGCGGTGGCGCGGCTGGTGGAGCACAGCTCGCGCCTGGCCGCGGACCAGGAACTGCTGTCGGCCCATATCGGCGAGCTGGTGGACTTGCTGTGCGAGGCGGACTACAAGCGCGTGAAGGCCGGCGATGAACTGATCAACGACCGGCACGTCGAAACGGCGCTGGTGGCGAAGGAAAACCGTACCGGTCGCCTGTCACAGAAAATCCTGGAAAGCATTCTGAACCAGACGGTACTGATCGACACTCAGGGCGAGGCGGTGGGCAAGTCCAATGGCCTTACCGTACTGCAGGTGGGTGACGTGTCCTTCGGTACGCCGGCACGCATAACGGCCACGGTCCATCCGGGCAACCGGGGGATTATCGATATCGAGCGTGAGGTGGCGCTTGGGCAGCCGATTCACTCCAAGGGGGTACTGATTCTGTCGGGTTACCTGGGGCACAAGTACGCCCAGGACTTCCCGCTGACCCTGTCGGCCAGCATCGCGCTGGAGCAGTCCTACGGTTATGTCGATGGCGATAGTGCATCCCTGGCGGAAATCTGCACCCTGATTTCGGCGCTGACCCATATTCCTATTCTGCAGCAGTACGCCATTACCGGCTCCATCAACCAGTATGGCGAGGTACAGGCTATTGGTGGCGTGAACGAGAAGATCGAGGGCTTCTTCAAGCTGTGCGCGACCCGGGGCCTGAACGGGCAACAGGGGGCCGTGATTCCGCGGGCCAACGTGCGCAACCTGATGCTGAAGAAGGAAGTCACCGATGCCGTTCACGAAGGCAAGTTCCATATCTATGCCGTCGATACCGTGGACCAGTGTCTCGAAGTGCTGATGGGGCGCAGTGCCGGCAAGACCAAGGCCGACGGCACCTTCACGCAGCGCAGTGTCAACCATGCGGTGACCAAGCGGCTGCGTGAGATCGCCGCGGCCAAGGCGTCCAAGGATAGCTAGCGGGCCCTGTCCGCCTCTGGCTTTCGTGCCGTTCAGGTCACCTGAATGGCACAGAGGTGGTTATCCCACGACAGGCGACTCAGTCGCATATCCTGTATCAGGCGCTCGCGGAGTCCGTCGCGCGGATACAGCAGGTAGACCTGGCCGGTACCGCTGCTGGCAATAAACTCGCCGGGCGTTGCGGTGGCGGCGATGCCACAGCCATCGCGCACCTCCAGGCGGGTCAGATACGCGTTTTGCTCTATGTCCCAGAACGTGATCAGGTTGCCGCGCGGTGCGCTCACCGCGGCAATCTTACCGCTGCTGTCGATCCGGGCGCTGCCGCAGTACTGTGACATCTGCCGGTTTATGGCATCGGGGGCACTCAGGGCCTGCAGCGCCTGGCCGCGCCGGTGCAGTGCGACCAGTGGCTGCCGGTCCGCCGGGTTGCCTTCATATTGCATGGCGATCGCCACTGTCCCGTCGGGGCTGATATCCATGTGACGGATACTCAGCTGGTGCTGCTCCGGCGCCAAAAACCACTGTTCACTGATCTCGCCACCGTCCAGTTTCAGGTAGGCCAGCGACGGCTGCATGCTATCGAGATTGACCTTCTGGCGCCCTTCCGTGCGAATGCCGCCGTTGGCGACGATGACCTCGTCGCCGGCGTGGCTGAGCAGCAGCTCATGGGGGCCGACACCACCGCTGCTGAACTCGTTCACAAGCTTGAATCCATTCAGGGCGTCGCGAATGCTAATGCGCCCTTCTCCCTGCGGCAGCGCGTTTTCCGTGGCGATCAGCCAGCGACCGTCGGGGCTGAACAGCGCATGGCCGAAGAAAACCCGGTTGGCGGCAGGTTCAATACGCTTGACCAGGGCCTGGCTGTGATAATCCACCACATCGATATAGGCGCCGGGCCGCCTGGCGACAACAGCGACCCAGGGCTGGTGCGGATGGGCGGCCACATGGTGTGCCCGGGCGGGCAGCCTGTGACGCAGGCGCAATGCCCCATCGGTATCGCTGATCACCAGCCAGTGCTGTTGCCGGCTATCGGTGGCGGCGCTGGCCAGCAGCCAGCTCTGCGCTTCTGGCGCGCGCTGCAGCACCGGTTGCGCCAGCAGGTTGGGAGTGGCCAGCAGCCCGGTCAGGAGCAGGCTGAACTGGCGTCGATCAATGCCCGTCATGGCGGCAGTACCTTGGTGATGCCTTGAAGACTGGCAGAGCTGCGGCGACGCCGGCGCAACTTTGGCCCGGCAGCCGGTTGAACGGGCACAGGTCAGTCGCCGTCACGGCTGTTGAATCCCAGTTGCGCGTTAATGCTTGGCATGGCGTTGTAGAGTGCTTCATCCAGCGCCTTCAGGGTGACTGAAACCGCACGCAGCTGGGCGTAGGTACTGGCATTCTGCAATGCCGGGGCGAAGTCGTCGGGCATGCCCTCGAGCTGGCTGCGGGCCTGGCTGAAGAGCGCGCCGATCTCGTCCGCCTCTGCAGTGGCGCCCTGCTCGCGCAGGATAAGATCCAGGTTTACCCCACCGCCTGAGTAGAGTTCCTGCAGTGCTTCCAGGTTGGTGGCAATGCTGCGCAGGGACTGGCCGCTGCGCCAGTTTTCGGCGCGTTTCAGGCGGGCGCTGGCCTGATCCTTACCCAGGACGTTCAGCAGCTTGCCGTCGCGGATAACGTCAATCGACTGTACCAGCGAGCGCAACAAATCCAGGCTGAGGTCCGGCAGGTCCGAGGGTGCGGCTTCGTCGTCGTCAGTGCCCTCCTGGGTGCTGATCGATTGAGTCTGCCATTCGCTGTACAGCGCCTGCGCCGTCTTTGCGAGCGTCGCGCTGATGGCGCTGGCCAGTGCACAGGCGTTGGGCTGCTGCTGCAGTGTTTGCAGTGCGCCCTTATCGTAGAACAGGCGCTCCAGTGCCGGGAAACCCTTGATCGATACGCTGGCATGGCGGAAGAACTCGGCGTCGTAGGTGCCGGCAGTCGGGCCTTGTAATGCATCGTTGAGCTGGCGCCCGATGATGCCCTTGCGGTCGGGCCAGAACTGGATGTCATAGTTGCGCATCAGCAGCTGGACGGGGCCAAACTGCACGTGCTGAATGCCCTGCCAGGCCTGCAAGCTGTTTTCAAAGGCGTGCTGAACATCGGCAAAATCGTCGCTGTTGCGAGCCTGGCACCAGTGCGCGGTGGTCTCGGCCAGCGTCTGACTTTGCTGCGCGAGTTGCTGGTAGCGGGGTTGAACGTGCTGGCTGATGGCGCTGCCATTGAAGGCATCCCAGTCGATGACCGGCGCTGCCTGCGTGATGCCTGCGAGGAGCACACCGGAGCTGGCCAGCAGTTGGCCGAGCCGTGTGAGATTGTGCATTTAGAGTGACTCCAGAAAGCGTATCAGTTGAGTGCGCTGGTCAGTCGGCATGGCAATGAACCGATCTCGCGCGGCGCTGGCTTCGCCGCCGTGCCAGAGCACCGCTTCGAGCAGGTTGCGGGCGCGGCCGTCGTGTAGAAAGTAGTTGTGCCCGCTGACCGCCCGGGTTTGTCCGATACCCCAGAGCGGCGCGGTGCGCCATTCGCGGCCATTGGCGGCGAATTCCGGCCGGTGGTCGGCCAGGCCTTCGCCCATGTCGTGTAACAGCAGGTCACTGTAGGGCCAGATCGATTGCTGACTCAGCGCCGGCAAGCCGGGGTTGTCAGCCGTCACGAAGTGGGGCCTGTGGCAACGGGCGCAGCCGCTATCGTTAAACAGGCGCTTGCCAGCCAGTATTTCCGGGTCGGCGGCATTCGGGCGTGGCGTGACGGCAATATGGCGGCTGTAGAATAGCAGCCAGTCGAGCATTTGCTGTGAGGCTTCCAGTCCGCCCTGAGCCTCGGTGTTGCCGTTGGGCGCCTGCAGGCAGGTCGTCTGTTGTGGGCTGCAATCACCACTGGCGCCCGGAATCATGGCATTGCCAATGCCGATATCGCCCTGCAGCGCGCTGCTGTTCTGTTGCGCCAGGCTTGGGCTGCCGGCCTTCCAGCCAAACCGTCCCAGGGCGGTTGTCTGGCGTGCCTGATCCCACACCCGGTTAGGACGCCCGGAGATGCCATCGCCGTCGAGATCCTTTGGGTCAGCCAGGCTGAGAATATCGGCTTCGGAGATCTGCTCCAGCAGACCGAGGCCCGGCATGGGGGGCGCGATGCGCGCAGAGACCTGCAGGTCGGGGTGCAACGGGCCATAGGCGGGCTGCAGAATTTGATAACGCGGGCTGCGCAGCCAGGCGTCGCCGCCATCGGCCAGCGCGACACGCTGTTCCTCATAACTCACCTGCAGCTGGCCTTCCGCCTCCATGCCAGGCACTGCGAAGGTCTGCAGCTGGGTGCCGTACACCGGCTCCGGCACTACGCCGCGCTGTTGCTGGGTCGAGAGGTCGGCGGTGCTGCGCGGCGCAATGCTAAGGCGCAGGAACAGTGAGACGCTGTTGTCATTTGGGGTTTCGGGCGGGCGCCCGCGGCCGTTTTTCAGGTGGCAGCGTTCGCAGGAACGCGCGTTGTACAACGGGCCCAGGCCATCACTGGCGGTCGTGGACGAGGGGGACGATACCCACAGCTTGCGAAAAATAGCCCGCCCGAGGGCAAAGGTCATTTTATCGTCAAACGCGATATTGGCCGCACTGTGCGAGAACGCATCGGCTGATACCGGCCCCACCCGGGTATGGGTGGTTGCACCACCGGGGTACGCCTCGCCAGGCTGAGGCCCGTCGGCACTTGCCGTGGCCAGCAGGGGTGTGCCGAGCAGCAGTACAGCTGTAAAAAGACAACGTATCATGGATTTACCGTGCGCCCCGGCGGTGGCCGCCGAGGCGCATTATGCTGTGCCGGCGTGACTACTGGGCCTGCACGGCGGCAGGGTTATCAAGGCTGTCGGAGCCCTCGACATTGACCTGACCCAGCTCAAGGCGCGCTATCACTTCCTCGGTGACGCGTGTCTGTGCCACCAGGGCGTCGACAAAGGCCTGGATGCGCGCACCGCCGGCCGTATTGCCCGGTGCGATCATGACATCGTAGGGCTCGCCCGCCGCTGCGGAGTCAACCATGGCCTGGGCGGCCTGTTGCGTCTGTTCCAGGTGCTGACGCAGGTTCTGGTCCAGTTCGGGTTCAACGCTGGCCACCAAGGCCGACAGCGAAGGCCCCTGCATCAGGGTGCCGTCGATGCGGCTGTATGTGCCAAGGTAAACGTTCTGGATGCCTTTGGCGTCGTAGTAGTGTGACCAGTGGGTGTTGTCCGAAAAGCAATCGTGTTCTTCTTCGGGGTCGTGCAGCATCAGGCCAAGCTTGGTGCGCTCGCCGGCCAACTCGCCGTAGGCCAGGCTGCCCATGCCCGTGGTGATGGTGGCCAGGCCTTCAGTGGTCGGTTTGCTGGTGAGCTCGGTGCGCGCGGCGCCGCCGGCCTTCCAGTTGGCCACCATTTCTTCGAGATCCTGAACCAGCAATGCACTGGCAGCGCTAAGATAGTTGCCTCGACGGTCGCAATGGCCGCCCGTGCAGTTGTCGGTGTCGTAATCCGTGGCGGGTCTTTCACCGGCCCCCGGAGCCATACCGTTCAGGTCCTGGCCCCACAGCAGAAACTCAATGGCGTGGTAACCCGTGGCAACGTTGGACTCAACGCCGTCGATTTCATGCAGTGAAGTAGACAGCAGTTCGGGTGTAATCTGGCTTGCATCCAGCGTGCGACCGCCGATCTCGAGGCTCGGGTTGGCAATGATGTTGGCGGCGTAGAAGGGGTTTTCGTCCGATTCCTCGCCGTAGCTGTCCGTGGCGACATAATCGATCAGGCCTTCGTCCAGTGGCCAGGCATTAACGCGGCCTTCCCAGTCGTCCACGATGGCGTTGCCAAAGCGAAAGGCTTCTGACTGCTGGTAGGGCACGCGGGCGGCAATCCAGGCGCTGCGGGCCGCCTGCAGGGTTTGTTCACTGGGTGAGCTGATCAGCGTTTCGACGGCGCTGTGCAGTTCGCGGGCGCGGGTCAGGGCATCGCTGTAGGTTGCCAGGGCAAGGTCTGCATAGTGGCTTACGACGGCCTGCGATTCCACCGGGGCGGTGCTCTGGGCAGCCAGTACCGGCGTTGCGCCCAGCATGCAGGCCAGCGAAAGGGACATCAGGGTGCGTTTGAAAGACATGGTGCTTGTTCCCGGCTCAGCGAATATTGAGGCAAATGCTAAACGTAATAAGAACTGTTATCAACTATGTTTTTTACTTGAGGACTCATGGTCAGGGTGCGCGAAAGCGGCCTGAAGTGTTGATATCGAGGCACAATAGCGTCAATTCTGTCCTCATTGGTCAATCAGTAAGCTCTGCAGCGCCTCGTTTTGCTGTGTTGGCGGGCGCTCGCGTGGAGCATGCAAAGCGCGGCACACCGCTGTACGTTCGATATCCTGCGTATGATGGCAATCCAGCTGATCGACGCATTCACGAAAAGATTGAACGCTTGTTTCAGCTCTGCGAGACTTTGAGGCCTGGCAGCCAGTACGGCACGGCGATGCCCCGCATCCATGCGCGCAACCCTGTTCTTAGCGCAACCCTGTTCCTAAAGGGTGCCTGCAGGAAGCCGAAGACTTATTGGGATTCACTTCACAGATTTCCAAACCACCAGGGACGGACGATGAGCAAAACAAGAAAAGCGATCCTGAGTGTTGTGTGCAGCCTCTCCCTGGTGCCGGCCGTTGTCATGGCGGGTACCGCCCCGTCGCCAGTCTTGCTGGACCAGGGGTGGGATGCGGCGGCGCGGGAGGAGGTGCACCACCTGAGCTTTGGCTCACGCATCGTCCCATACGCCTGGCTGCTGCACCTCGAGCGCAGCGACAGCACCGAGCTGCTGCGCAGCGATGCCAACCTGGGCGGCCTGGGCTTTATTCCAACCGGCGCCAGCGCTGCAAACCCCGATGCGTTGCCGATCGGCTTCAGCCGAACCACAGACAGTGACGGCGAGCCCTGGGCGGGCCTCACCTGCGCCGCCTGTCACACCGGTGCACTGAGCCACCAGGGTCAGGAGGTATTAATCGAGGGCGGTGCGGCACTGATCGACTTCAGTGCCATGGAGCTGGCACTGACCGATGCCATTACGGCGACCCTTGGGGATGCCCAGAAGTTTTCCAGCTTCGCCGCCCGTGTACAGCCGTCTGATGAAGCTGCTCTTCGAGCACAGCTGGAGCAGCGCCTTGCCTACCTGCAAGAGCGCCAGCGTATGAATTCGTCCGCAACACCTTATGGCCACGGCCGCCTCGATGCCTTCGGACAGATCTTCAATACGGTCGCCGTGGAGTTGCTCGGTGTTCCAGACAATGCAAGACCGGCGAATGCCCCGGTCAGCTTCCCCTTCCTGTGGGGGGCCCCGCACCTGGACCTGGTGCAGTGGAACGGTTCGGCGCCAAACCAGGCGCCGGGGCCGCTGGTTCAGAACGTTACCACCGCACTGGCTGTGTATGGCACCGCAAACCTGAAGGACCATTCGGGGACCGCGGGCTATTCCAGCTCGGTCGAGCTCCTCAACCTTGGAACCCTGCAGGACCACTTCTACCATCTGCAATCGCCCCGCTGGCCGGACGCGGTGTTCGGGCCGCTGGATGAGACGCTGCGCCTGAGCGGTGAGACGCTGTACCGCGACAATTGCCTGCAATGTCATGCCTTTAGTGATCGTACGCAGGCAGATCGCGAGCTGCGCGCGACCCTGGTGCCGCTGGCCGATATCGGCACTGATGCCACCATGGCGCGCAATTTCATCGACGCCACCGCCGCCACCGGGGTGCTCGAAGGACGTCACCAGATGGTACTGGCCGGTACGTCGTTTGGCGCCAGGGCCAGCACCGTAGACCTGGTTGTCCACGCCGCGATTGGCGCGACGCTACGCCATCCGCTGGACGCCGTTCGCGCGTCCATCGAGAGCTATCACAAGGTCTATAGCGCGCAGGTCAGCAGCAATCCCGAATTTTACAAGGCCCGCCCGCTGAGCGGGGTCTGGGCGACGGCGCCCTACCTGCACAACGGTTCCGTACCGAACCTGCACGCTCTGCTGCTGCCGGCCGAGCAACGCCCGGCGAGCTTCGGGCTGGGCAGCCGGGTGTTCGACCCGGTAAAGGTGGGTTACGTGGATGATGCCGGTGGCGACCGTTTCGACACCGCTCTTGCGGCGAACGGCAATGGCGGTCACCTGTACGGCACCCGCCTGAGCGAAGACGAGCGCATGGCCCTGATCGAGTACTTGAAAGGACTCTGATCACGCCCCCTGAAGCAACTGACTTGGCTGGTAATAATATGAAAAGAAGAAATACCCCGGGGTCTCTGAGTATCACGGCCCGCCTCTGGCTGCTGACCGGCTGGATTCTGAAACGGCTGCTGTTGCTGTCGCTGGTACTGGTGCTGGTGGCGGTGGGCGCCTTTGCCTGGTATGTGCTCTGGCCGACGCAGTCGATTGCGCCGCTGGAGCCCACCGACGAGCTGGTTTACCTCGACCAGGGCTGGAGCAGCGACGACCGCCAGACCTACTATTACACGCCCCAGGGGACGTCCATGCCCCAGGGCGCAAGCCGCGGTGCGGTACGCTACGACTGGTTCGTGCATCTGCGCCTGCCCTTCTCCGAGCAGCGTTTTGCCGATCCCGAGCACCTGCGCCGTTATCGCTTCCTGGTGGATCCTGCGCCAACACCGCAAAACCCCGATTTGCTGCCGGTTGGCTTCACGCGGCACTTCGACACGCTGATCGGTGATGAGGTGCTCGATATCACCTGCGCAGCCTGTCACAGCGGCCAGCTGCACTACACCCAGGGCGGCAAAAACTATGCCCTGCGTATCGACGGCGGCCAGGCAATGCATGCCCTCACCGACAGTGCCCGCGGGCAGTTTGCGCCAATGCTGCTGGCCTCGCTCGCCTATACCGCGGTCAATCCGTTCAAGTTCGACCAGTTCGCCCGCGACGTGC
Source organism: Marinobacterium rhizophilum DSM 18822 (assembly GCF_000378045.1). Taxonomy (GTDB): domain Bacteria; phylum Pseudomonadota; class Gammaproteobacteria; order Pseudomonadales; family Balneatricaceae; genus Marinobacterium_A; species Marinobacterium_A rhizophilum. Next base: position 259,335 of record NZ_KB899089.1, on the reverse strand, counting down.
TGGGCAGTCGCTATCCCGCCGGCAAGGCGCAGCTGCGCAGCAACCTCTGGACCTCGTTGCAGCATTTTCTCAGCGACCCGCAGAACAACCCGGTCAAGCACCTCTATCCGGTTGAAGAGGGTTACGGCCGGACCGATGCCCTGGGGCGTATTGGCAACACGGTGTTCGGCGATCACCTGATTCCTGCAAACCTGCAGGTCGGTGCGGCACCGGTCAGTTATCCCTACCTGTGGAATATCTGGAAGTTCGACTGGGTACAATACAATGGTTCAGTGGCACAACCGCTGGCGCGCAATATCGGCGAAGCGCTGGGCGTCGGTGCACGCGTGCCGCTGCTGAGCGATACCGGGGCGCCGCTGCCCGCCAGCGAACGGTTTCGCAGCTCCGTGCGGGTGCCGGACCTGGTACGAATCGAGGGCCGCCTGCAGGCGCTGGAACCGCCGGTCTGGCCGGAGGCGGTTTTCGGGCCAGTCGATCGAGGGCTGGCGCTTACCGGCCGCACTCTCTTTGTCGAGCACTGCCAGAGCTGCCATGGCCCCCACAGCGTGACGCCCGCCCGCCAGCAGGCATCGGCGCCGCTCAAGCCGTCGCCGTCGCTGGAATGGCGTATTGAGGTGCTGCCGCTCGAGCACATTGGTACCGACCCCGCCGCCGCCCGCGGCTTCCTTGAGCGACACTACGACCTCAGCCCCACGGGGCTCACCGACGCAGACCTGGAAAGCGCAATGCAGCCGTTACTGTACCGGCAGCTGATCCGTGAGGTGCGCTACCGCCTGCACGAAGTGATCCGGCTGCGTGAGCAGCAGGCACTGCCGCTGGGCGAGCTGCCACTGCTGCTCGCCGCGTATCCGTCGGACTCCGCCGAGGTACAGATTCCACAGCCGACCTTTAATGCCATCGGCCGTGCACTGGCGGCACTGCCGGGCGCGCTGCCCAAGGTCCCCGATGCCGCAACCGGCGTGGTGGACCCCCTCGAGTGTGATCTCGACTGTCAGACAGTGGCGCTGCTGTGGAACCTGGCCCACGGCCGCAGCAAGGCCGACGCCGCCCTTGATGCGCTCGACGTTCGCCGCCTGACCGAAGGCGAGGCGCTGGGCGTCACCGGTATCCTGATCAAGGACCGTTACTACCAGGATTACGCTATCGGCTTTGAACAGCAGCAATGCCTGGAAGGCTTCGGCACCCTTGACTTGCCGCAGCAGATCGCCGGCTACAAACCCCGCCCGCTGGCCGGCGTATGGGCCACTCCGCCGTTCCTGCACAACGGATCGGTGCCGACGATCGATCAGCTGCTGTCGCCGCCAGAATCCCGCGACGCACGCTTCCTGCTGGGGCCTCGCGAGTACGATCCTGAGCATCTCGGTTACCTGGTGATCAATGACGCCGCGGCCACCGGCGAGGAGCATGGCTTCTGGTTCGACACCTCGCTCGAGGGCAACGGCAACGGTGGTCATGCCTTTGTCGCCGATGCTGAGCTCTGGTCCCGTCACCAGGCGGCGCCTGACGCCAACCCGCTGCCGTCCGGCGTCATCGGGCCCCTGCTGAGTCAGCACCAGAAAATGGCGCTGCTGGAGTACTTGAAGATCCACCGCGACAGCCCGGCAACGCCGGCAGACTTTCGAGCGAGTGACTGTGGCCTGGCGGAAGTGGCGCGATGAACGACAGTGTGCGCCCGCCCGCACCGCAGGCTTCGAGTTACACCCGCGACTTCGAGACGGTACAGCAAGAAGAGCGGCAATGGATCACGCAGCGGCGCCGGGCCACCGGCACCGTGGCGGACGATGCGCCGGTGGTCGGGCTGGCACTGTCCGGTGGTGGCATCCGCTCGGCGACCTTCAACCTCGGTATCCTGCAGGCACTGTCGCGGCGCGGGCTGCTGCCGCAGGTCGACTACCTGTCATCGGTTTCCGGCGGCGGCTATATCGCCTCCTGTCTGAGCTGGCTGCGCAGCCATTTTCCGCAGCGCCAGCACCGGGTACTCGGTTCCATGCCGCTGGCCGATGGCGGCGGCACCGTGCTGGATTGGCTGCGGGCCCACGGCAACTACCTGATCAACGGTCAGGGCTTTTCCGGCTGGACCCTGGGGGGCGCAATCCTGGCCGGCACCCTGCTGAACCTGATCGTGTTGCTGCCGTTGATGATCGGGCTGGTGGCGCTGGCCAGTGCCAGCTGGATCGACCGGGACTGGCCGGCCTGGTTACACCTGCCGGGTGCCGGGGTGATTGCCGGACACGACGGTTTCATGCTGCTGCTCTGGGCAGGACCGCTTTGCCTGGGACTCTACCTGGCCGTGATGCTGCTGTTTGCCCTCTGCTCCTCACCGGTGCTGGAACGGCGCCTGCCGCTGGACAGGCTGCGTACCGCGATGGGTTCCCTGCTCGCCGCGTCGGTCATCACGACCGGTATCGGACTGTTGCCGGTATTCACCGGGCTGGAAGAGATGGTGCTGCACTATTTCAATCACCAGGGCGCGGCCGACCTGAGCCGTCACCTGACGTACCTGGTGCCGATTCTGACGGGCGTGCTGTCGATCCGGGCCGCCCGCGATAGCCGTGTCCGCACCGGCCGCTTTGCGGTCTTGGGACTGTCGCTGCTCTTCTACGGCCTGCTGACGCTGCTGTATCACCTGACAGCCCACACCGCACTGCTCGCCTCGCCCCTGTTCCACGCCTGGCTGCCAATGTCGCTGATGCTGGCGCTGATCTGCAATATCAATTCGTTGTCGCTGCACAGTTACTACCGTGGCCGGCTCGCGCATGCCTACCTGCCGGCTGTCGCCGGCGGGGATGCGCCCAGCGCCGACCCGCTGCACTTTCGGCTCGCCGATATCCGGCCCGACAGCGGCACGCCGCTGCACCTGATCAACTGCACGCTGAATACCAGCAGTTCCAGCCAGGAAAAACTGCGTAGCCGGCGCGGCGAGTCGCTGGTGCTGAGTCCGCTGTACTGCGGCTCGAGCGTCACGGGTTTCCGCCTCAGTCGCGACTATCTCGGCGGCAGCCTGAGCCTTTCGACGGCCTTTGCGGTATCCGGCGCGGCGGTGGATCCCAACACCTATGCCACCAGCTCCCGTGCGCTTAGCTTCCTGATGACACTGCTGAATCTGCGCCTGGGTTACTGGACCCGCAACCCCTGCGCCGACAGTGCACGTGGCTGGCTGCCCGGCTGGTACCGCTACATGTTCAGGGAATTGACAGGCCGGGGGCTGGCGGAAACCGAACCCGATATCCACCTGTCCGATGGCGGGCATTTCGATAACCTGGGGCTTTACGAGCTGGTGCGCCGCCGCTGTCGCTATATTATCGTCAGTGACGCCGGCGCGGACCCGGACGGTACCCTGTTCGATCTGGGGCGTGCGATCCAGCGGGTGCGGGCGGATTTCGGCGCCGAGATCCTGCTGGGAACAGAGCCGCTGGACTCGGCTGAGCCGCCGGCACGGCGGGCTTATCTGCATGGCCGCATACGCTACGCCGATGGCTCGAACGGAGAGATCCTGTATATCAAGACCTCGTTGCGCGCGAATCTCAGCGCCGATATCTATGCCTACTGGCGGGCCAATCCGAGCTTCCCGAATCAGACCACGACCGACCAGTTTTTTGACGAAATGCAATTCGACAGTTACCGCCAGCTCGGACTTGAGGTGATGGCCGGTTTGCTTGACGATGGCATCGAGACCGTTGAAGCGCTTTTCTCCCGTCTGCAGGCTGCTGATATTGTTGATAAATCGGTAGCATCGGTGCCATCAAGCGGCTAGATTAGAGTGCAATTCTATTGCTTTCGGCCCAGGGAGCGGACCGTACGTTTCGATCATTTGCTGCGCAGGGCGGGAGTTGCCGCCACGCCTCGGCAAGGAGCGCTGTCGCTACGGCTGCGTACTCAGGCCTGATGAAATTCGCTCAGATATCCAGAACGCTGATACCGGCGCAGCTGTGCCGTGTGCTGTTACTGCTGTGCGCATTCGCCACCGGCCTGATGCCGGGGCTTGTCCATGCAGAGACCGGCGCAGCGGCGCCGGCCCTGCTCGTGCAGGATCTCACGCGGGTCAAGCTCACGCCCTATCTGGAATTGCTCGAGGATCCCGGCGGCACCCTGAGCTTCGAGGACATTCGAGGCCCGGATAATGCGCAACGGTTCGAGAGCCTTGGGCAGCAGTCGCCCAATTTCGGCTTCACCGATTCTGCCTGGTGGGTCCGCTTGCGCCTGGATAATCCTGGCGACAAGGCGGTTTCGACCATCATTCGGCAGGACTATCCGCTGATCGACCGGCTCGACTTCTGGTCGACCGATGCCGAGGGCCGCTGGCAGCAGGTGGCCACCGGTGACCGCTTGCCGTTCGACACTCGGCCCATTAACAATCGTGCCTTTCTGTTCCCCGTCGAAGTGCCACCGCTTGGTGAAAGCACCTATTACCTGCGCTTTGAAACACAGGGGGCGATGAACATCGGGCTCTTTGCCCACGGTTCCAATGATCTGGTCGATCTGATATCCACCGAATACCTGGCGTTGGGGGTCTATTACGGCGGCTTTATCGTGCTGCTGATATACAACCTGATCATGTTCGTGACGGTCCGTGAGCGCGCTTTTGCCCACTACCTGCTGTACGTGCTCAGCTATGGGCTGTACATGTCGGTACACAACGGCCTGAGCTTCCAGTATCTCTGGCCCGGCAACACCTGGCTGGCAAACCAGAGCCTGCTGCTGTTGCTGGCGCTGTCGTTGCTGGGGTGCATCCGTTTTACCCGGACCATTCTGTCATCCGCTTCGCTGGCGCCGACCTCGGACCGGATCGCTGCGCTGATGGAACTCTGCATGGTGGCTGCCTTCCTGGTGACGCCCTTCCTGAGCTATCGCTCCCTGATCGTGCCGATGTCCGTGGCGACGGCAGTGATCTGCCTGCATATGCTGCTGATGGGCAGTATCACGCTGTGGCGGGGATCACGACCGGCGCGCTATTACATGGTGGCGTTCACTGCCCTGCTGGGCGGCGTGCTGGCGTACATGCTCAAGACGTTCGGACTGCTGCCGCACAACGATATTACCCAGAATGCGTTCCAGATTGGCTCACTGCTGGAGATGGTGCTGCTGAGCCTGGCGGTGGGAAGCCGCATCAATGAACTGCGTCAGCGCGGCTACATCGATGCCCTCACGCAGCTGCATAACCGGCGCTACTTCAATGACCAGGTCGCATCGGAGTTCTACCGTGCGCGCCGGCGCAAGCTGCCGCTGTCGCTGGTGGTGCTCGATATAGACAATTTCAAGACGTTCAACGACCGCTACGGTCATGCCCAGGGTGACCTGGCGCTGAAGGCCGTGGCACGGACCCTGGCGACCAGCCTGCGCAAACCCAATTGCCCCTGCCGTTACGGTGGTGAGGAGTTCGTGGTGATCCTGCCGAACACCACCGAAGCCCAGGTGGCGGTGCTGGCCGAGCGCATTCGCCGTGAAATCGAGCAGTCGACGGCGGCAAGCTTCAAGCTGACCGTCAGCGTCGGCCATGCGACCCTGGACGACTCGAATTTCGGCAACCCGCTGGACCTGTTCGTGGCCGCGGATTTCGCCCTCTATGCCGCCAAGGAGGGTGGACGGAACCGGGTGGTTGATTACCGCAGCTGTGAATCAAAGCGCAAGGAAGACGGCCCTGGCCCGTCACAAGATGCGCAGAGCCCGCTCGATCGGCCCGCGTTGGAGCGCCAGCCGCGCTGAGCCTTTGTCAGGGAGCCTGGCTGTAGGGCTCCTGCAGGTGCTGATCCTTGAGGCGCACATAGTTGCCGGCCGAGTAAGTGAAGAAGGCCATTTCCTTCTCGTTCAGCGGGCGCACCTGCCTGGCGGGCCGGCCGACATACAGGAAGCCACTTTGCAGTGTCTTGCCCGGCGGCACCAGGCTGCCGGCGCCCAGGACGACCTCATCTTCAATGACGGCACCGTCCATCACCATGGAGCCCATGCCAATCAGTATGCGGTTACCGATGGTACAGCCGTGCAGCATCGCCTGGTGGCCTACGGTCACATCGTCGCCGATCAGCAGCGGGAAGCCGTCGGGGTTGAAGGGGCCGGCATGGGTTATGTGCAGTACCGAACCATCCTGAATACTGGTGCGCGCGCCGATGCGGATACGGTGCATGTCGGCGCGTACGACCACGAGGGGCCAGATGGAGGCATCGTCACCGATCTCCACGTCGCCAAGTACCACGGCGCTGGGGTCGACGAAGACACGTTCGCCGAGCAATGGTGTCGTTCCCTGATAACTGCGAATCTTCATGCTGCCTACCTGTCGAAAGCCTGTTGAAATCCTCTACGCGCCCCCCATTGTATAATGACAGCCATGTTTTGGCCCCCGTCACGCCCTGGAGATTCGATCGAATGAGCAACCCGCTGCTGCAGCAACCCGAACTGCCGACTTTCAGTGCCATCAAGCCCGAAAACGTGGAGCCGGCGATCGACGAGTTGCTCAGTCGCAACCGTGCCGGCATCAACGCACTGTGCGAGAACGCGGCGGCGCCAGACTGGAAAGACCTGGTCGCGCCACTGGAACAGCTTAACGATGATCTCTCCCGGGCCTGGTCGCCGGTGTCGCACATGAACTCCGTGGTGAATGGCGATGCCCTGCGCCAGGCCTACAATGCCTGCCTGCCCAAGCTGTCCCAGTACTGGACCGAGCTGGGACAGAACCAGCAACTGTTTGAAGCTTTCAGCCACCTGTCCGAGCATGACCAGACGCTGGATGGCCCGCAGCGCAAAGTGGTATCCAATACCCTGCGGGATTTCCGTCTCTCCGGTATCGCCTTGCCGCCCGAAGGCCAGCAGCGTTACGCCGAGCTGCAGCAAAAGCTGTCCTTGCTGACGACCCGTTTCTCCGAGAATGTACTCGATGCGACCAATGCCTGGAGCCTGCTCATTACCGATGAGGCGCAGCTGGCCGGGTTGCCCGAGATGGCGCTGGCCGGTGCCAGGCAGGCCGCCGAGGCCCGCGAGCAGCGGGGCTGGCTGCTGACGCTGGATTTCCCGTCCTATTTCGCCGTGGTGACCTACGCCGATGACCGCAACCTGCGCCGGCAGCTTTACCATGCCTACGTGACCCGGGCCTCGGAGCTCGGCGCTGATGCGAAGTGGGACAATACCCAGCTGATCAACGATATTCTGGCGTTGCGCCATGAACTTGCCCAGCTGCTGGGCTTTGCCAACTATGCCGAATATTCGCTGGCGACCAAGATGGCGGAATCGACCGACCAGGTGGTCGGCTTCCTGCAGGATCTGGCCATCCGTGCCCGCCCGGCGGCGCAGCAGGATTACCGTGAACTGTGTGATTTCGCCCGCGAACAGCATGGCCTGGAGAAGCTTGAAGCCTGGGATGTCGCCTATTACAGCGAAAAGCTCAAGCAGGCCCGTTACGACGTTTCCCAGGAGGCGCTGCGGCCCTACTTCCCCATGCCCCGGGTGCTGAATGGACTGTTCCAGGTGGCGGGCCGGCTGTTCGACATTCAGATTGAAGAGGTTGAGGAATTTGACCGCTGGCACGCGGATGCGCGCCTGTTCAACGTCATGCGCAACGGTGAGCGCCTGGCGAGCTTCTACCTGGATCCCTATGCCCGTGACAACAAGCGCGGCGGTGCCTGGATGGATACCTGCCGGATTCGCCGCCGCCTGCCCGACGGTACGCTGCAGCTGCCGATTGCCTACCTGGTGTGCAACTTCACGCCGGCGGTGGGCAAGGATCCTGCACTGCTGACGCATAATGAAGTGACCACCCTGTTCCATGAGTTTGGCCATGGCCTGCATCACATGCTGACCCAGATTGAGTATGCTGACGTCAGCGGTATCAACGGGGTGGCCTGGGATGCGGTGGAGCTGCCGAGTCAGTTCATGGAAAACTGGTGCTGGGAGCCTGAAGCGCTGGCCCTGATCTCGGGTCATTACCAGACCGGCGAGGTGCTGCCCAAGGCCCTGCTCGACAAGATGCTGGCGGCGAAAAATTTCCAGTCGGCCCTGTTCATGGTGCGCCAGCTGGAGTTTTCACTGTTTGATTTCCTGTTGCATCGTGACTTCGAGCCCGGCGTCACCAGCGTGCAGCAGCTGCTGGATGAGGTGCGCGCGCAGGTATCCGTTGTACCGGTGGCCGAATTCAACCGCTTCCAGCACAGTTTCAGCCATATCTTTGCCGGCGGTTATGCGGCTGGTTACTATAGCTACAAGTGGGCCGAAGTGTTGTCGGCGGATGCCTTTTCCCGCTTCGAGGAAGAAGGTATTTTCAGCGCCCGGGCCGGTGCCGATTTCTGCAGCAATATACTGGAAATGGGCGGCTCGCGTGAGCCGATGGAGCTGTTTGTCGCCTTCCGCGGACGCGAGCCCAGTGTCGATGCGCTGCTGCGCCATGCCGGCATCGTCTAATCAATGCGCGACCAACCAGGCAGGAAACTATGACTGTGATCAAACGCTTTATCGCCGGCGCGGTCTGTCCGCGCTGCGGCCAGATGGACTGCCTGCGGATGTATCGGGACGACACCCGTGAATATCGCGAATGCGTGCGGTGTGATTTTGAGGACACCCAGCGGCTGGACGGCACGCCAGAGCCAAAGGAACTCGAAACCCGCGTCAATCAGGCCAAGCCGGTGCTTGACGCCGGAGAGCGACCGATTCGTTTTGTGCCCAACCCGGTCAAGAGCAACGACAAGTGACCACGCCAGCGGCCACAGCGACCTGTGCCTGGGCACTTAACAGCGCGCTTGAAATCGACTACCACGATACTGAATGGGGCCGGCCGCAGACGGATGACCGGGTACTGTTCGAGTTTCTGCTGCTGGAAGGCGCCCAGGCGGGGCTGAGCTGGCGTACGGTGCTGGAAAAGCGCGACGGTTACCGCCGCCACTTCCTGAATTTCGACCCGGCCCGGGTGGCGGCACTGGAACCGGGTGACATCGAGGCCATGCTGGCGGATCCCGGGGTGATCCGGCATCGTGGCAAGCTCGAAAGCGCTGTTGGCAATGCGCGCATCTTGCTGGAACTGCAGGCCAGGCATGGCAGCTTCGCCCGTTTCATTTGGCAGTTTACCGATGGCAAACCGTTGCAGGGCCAGCGTGAAAACATGGGGCAGATTCCGGCTCAGACGCCGGAATCCCAGCGTATGTCCAAGGAGCTGAAACGCCTGGGCATGCGCTTTGTCGGCCCCACCATCTGCTATGCCTACATGCAGGCGGTGGGCATGGTAAACGATCATCTCGTTGACTGCCCCTGCCACGCCGCGTGCCGCGAAGAGGCCAGGGCACTGTCCCTGTAAGATGCGCCTCGCGGCTCTCCAGGGCCGTGCGGGTTGTCAGGTTATCCACAGGCGCTGGCGACACAGGCGTCGGTATACATAGCCGCCGGTGATTCCCCGCGCCAGGAACAGGCCCATGAACGCGAGCCAGAGGCCCTGATTGCCGAGCCCCTGCAGCAGCCACCAGAGTGGCAGGTAGACGCACAGTACCGAGATGATCATGGTGTTCTGCATGGCGCGCACCTGGGTGGTGCCGATAAAGATGCCGTCCAGCAGGAAGCTCCAGACCCCGACCAGTGGCAACAGGATGATCCAGGGCAGGAAGTCGATCGCCAGGGCGCGCACCGGCTCGATGTCGGTCAGGAGACCGATGATCTGCTCCCCCCCCAGCCAGAACAGCAGGCTGAACATCAGTGACGTCAGCAGCGACCAGATCAGCGCCGTAAACACCGTATCGTAAAAGCGGTCGAGCCGGCGCTGGCCAATGGCGCGTCCGGTGAGTGCCTCGGTAGCGTGGGCAAAACCATCCAGACCATGGGAAATCAGCAGCAGAAAGTTCAGCAGCACGGCATTGGCGGACAGCGTCAGGGTACCCATGCGGGCGCCCTGGCTGGTGAAAAAGGCAAAGGACAGCAGCAATAGCAGTGTGCGGACGAAGAGGTAGCGATTGACGCGCAGCAGCTCGACGTAATCCGGCAGGTGTCTCAGGCTTCGCCGGTCGAGCGCTCCTGCGGTACGGCGCAGAATGGGCTTTGTCAGGTACAGCCCCAGCCCCAGCGACAGGTACTCCGAGCAGACGGTGGCCAGCGCTACGCCGTCGGCATGCATGCCAAGACCATAGACTGCCAGCAGGTCCAGCAGCATGTTGGTGACATTGGTGACGAGCAGCAACAGCAGCGGAATACGGGTGTTCTGGTTGCCCAGGAACCAGCCCAGCAGGGCGTAGTTGCACAGTACCGCGGGTGCGCCAAAAATCCGGATCCAGGCATAGCGTTCGGCTTCGGCGGTCACCAGGTCACCGGCGTCCATCAGCGACAGTGCCAGCGCCACCAAAGGCCGGTGCAACAGTATCAGGAGCAGTCCGAGCGCTGCGCCGAGCACCATGGAGCGGGCCAGCAACAGACGAATCTGAGCACCGTCTTCGCGCCCCTGGGCCTGGGCGGTCAGTCCCGTGGTCCCCATGCGCAGAAATCCGAAGGCCCAGAACAGGGTGGTGAAGATCGTGCTGCCGATCGCCACGGCGCCCAGGTAATGGCTTTCGGGCAGGTGGCCGATCACGGCGGTGTCCACCAGCCCCAGCAAGGGCACGGTAATGTTGCTCAGGATCATGGGCCAGGCCAGCTGCCAGATGCGCTGGTGGTCAAGCGCAGAGGGCCAGCGCAGACGGTAGGGGTTCATCCGGCGCGAGCACCCGTTTGGCGTAGCGGCAGGCTGTAGAGCAACAGAAATTCAGCCAGGGCGGCAACGACCACCGAAGGGCCCGCGGGCGTATCCCAGCGCCAGGACGCGGCGAGCCCTGCGACGACCGCAAGGCAGCCCAGTAACGCGGCCAGACAGGCCATCTGCTCGGGTGTACGGGACAGGCGCCTGGCAGCGGCCGCCGGAATGATCAGCAGGGAGGTGATCAGCAGAATGCCGACGATCTTCATGGCCGCGGCGATGACCACCGCGATCAGCAACATCAGTGTCAGTCGCAGCCGTGCCACCGGTATGCCTTCCACCTGGGCCAGTTCTTCATTGATGGTAATGGCCAGGAGTCCATCCCACAGGCGCCACAGCAACAGCAGAACCAGGGCTCCACCGCCAAATATCCAGTAAATATCCTGCGTCGTAATGGCCAGCAGGTCACCGAACAGGTAGGCCAGCAGGTCGACCCTCACGTTGTCCAGCAGGGCAATGGCGACGAGTCCGAGAGACAGCGTACTGTGGGCCATGATGCCGAGCAGGGTGTCGGTGGCGACCAGCCGCTGACGCTGCAATGCGACCAGCAGCAGCGCCAGCAGCACGCAACTGGCCACCACCGCGAGGTTCAGGTTGATCTGGAATACAAAGCCCAGCGCCACGCCCAGCAGCGCCGAGTGCGCCAGGGTGTCGCCGAAGTACGCCATGCGGCGCCAGACCACGAAAGAGCCGAGCGGACCTGCAATGATGGCCACACCCAGGCCGCCGACCAGGGCATACAGCAGAAAGTCATCCATGGGGCTCTTCTCTTTTTGCGCCGGCGTGGGCCGGTTGGACGACATCACCGTGCACATTGTGGACATGGTTGTGGTGATGGCTGTAGAGCGCCAGGTTCTCGGCACCGGGTACACCGAACATCTCGATAAATGTCGGATCCGTGCTGACCTGCTCGGGATGGCCGGAGCAACAGACATGGCGGTTCATGCACACCACATGGTCGGTTGACGACATCACCAGGTGCAGGTCATGGGAGATCATCAGAACGCCACAGCCGCGCTGATCGCGAATGCGGGCGATCAGCTTGTAGAGTTCGATCTGACCGTTGATGTCCACACCCTGTACGGGTTCGTCCAGCACCAGCAGCGTCGGGTCCTGCAACAGCGCCCGGGCCAGCAGTACGCGCTGGGTTTCGCCCCCCGACAGGCTGTGAATCGACTGTTTCAGCAGCTTGAGCGCACCGACATCGGCCAGCGCCTTTTCCAGTGACGCGTTGTCGCGGCTGCGGGCGGTTTGCAGGAAGCGCTCAACGGTCAGCGGAAAGGTCTGGTCGATATGCAGTTTTTGCGGCATGTAGCCGATGCGCAGGTCTGGTTCGCGCCAGACACTGCCGCTGCTGGGTTTTATCAGCCCGAGAACGACCCGGACCAGGGTGGTTTTGCCAGCGCCGTTGGGCCCGATCAGGGTGGTAATGCAGTTGCGGTGCAGCTCCAGGGATATGTTCTGCAGCACATGGTTGCGCCCGAAGCGGACGTTGATACTTTCGAGCCTGGCCAGGTGCTGGTGTGCGTGCGTGCTCATTCGGGCTCTCGCTGTGCAGGGCTCGGGTCATTGCTTTGGCAGTTGGGGCACAGGCCGACAACTTCAACGGTTTCCTGCTCGATGATGAACCCCAGGTGTGCGGCGCTGTTGTGAATGGCGTTCTGTACCGGGGCGGACTCAAGCTCCACGGTACTGTTGCACGCGCGGCAGATCAAAAAGCAACCCTGGTGCGATGGGCCCGGGTGCGGGCAGCCGATAAAAGCATTCAGGGAGCTTATGCGGTGTACCAGCCCCTGCGTCTGCAGGAAATCCAGCGCACGGTAGACTGTCGGCGGCGCCGAGTTGAAGCCCGCGTCGGCCAGGGCTGGCAGCAGTTCATACGCGCCCAGCGGCTTGTGACTTTTCCAGATCAGTTGCAGCACCAGTTCGCGAATCGGCGTCAGGCGCTGCTTGCGTTCAGCGCAGAGACCGCGGGCTTTTTTCAGCGCTTCATGGATGCAGTGATCATGATCATGCTCGGGCTGAAATGATAAGGGTTGCTTGCTCATGGTTTCGCACTGGTTATGTTTTGTTATAGTGTAACTTAAATTATCCCTTGATGGATCCTGGAAGCCATGTCGTTGCGTAAAATTTTAATGTTGTCTGGTCTTGTTTTGCCGCTGCTGGCTGCGCCTGTCCAGGCGTTGCAGGTGGTGGCCAGTGTCAAGCCGCTGCAATTGCTCAGTGCCGCCCTGCTGGATGGCATCAGCGAGCCCCGCTTGCTGGTGCCCACCGATGCGTCGGTGCACAACTACGTCCTCAAACCGTCCGACATGCGTGGCCTGGCCGCGGCTGATCTGGTTATCTGGGTCGGTCCGGAGCTCGAACTGTTTCTCGAAAAGGCGCTGAATAAGACCGATGCCCGCATTCTCCAGCTAAGTACAGCAGAGGTCGCGGACTCTGAGCACGAGCACGAGCACGAGCACGAGCACGAAGATGAGCACGGTGAAGAGCACGACGATCATGTCGCCGGGCACGAATCGGAAGCTGGGCATCAGCACGCCGTGGATGCCCACCTTTGGATGGATCCGGAGCTGATGCTGGCCGCTGCACAGCGCATGCAGACGATCTTGACGGAGATCGCACCGGAGGAGGGAGCAAGAATTGCGGCCAACTATGCCCGCTTTGCCGCGTCGCTGCAGGCACAGGATGCGCAGTTGCGCAGGCAGCTGGCGCCGCTGTCGAGGCAGGGTTTCTTCGTGTTTCATGATGCCTATGGGCGTTTTGTCGACCACTACGGCCTGAATCAGCTGGGCTACTTTACCGTTGATCCTGCCCGCTCTCCCGGCGCGCGCCGCCTGAGCGATATTCGCCAGCAACTGCAGGCCCGCGAAGCGGTTTGTGTGTTTAGTGAGCCGCAGTTTCGCGCCAATGTGGTCAACAGCGTCACGCAGGGTACCGGCGTGCGTCACGGCGAGCTGGATCCGCTGGCCAGAGGCATAGAACCGGGCCCCGATGCCTATGTCGAATATCTCACGAGCGTTGCAAAGTCGTTTTCAGACTGTTTAACGCCTGAATAATAAATATTTTCATCTGAGGGCTTCACAAGGCAAAAAACCGTCTATATAATTCGCCCCACTTTCGTCGCAGATGTGGTGGAATTGGTAGACACGCTAGCTTCAGGTGCTAGTGCTCGAAAGGGCGTGGGAGTTCGAGTCTCCCCATCTGCACCACTCAACGGCCAGTCCTTGAGCGGTGCAGATTGCGAACCACGAAAGTAACCGCAAGACCGAAAAGAGCGTGCTCTCGTTAAAAAGCACAACCGATGCAGATGTGGTGGAATTGGTAGACACGCTAGCTTCAGGTGCTAGTGCTCGAAAGGGCGTGGGAGTTCGAGTCTCCCCATCTGCACCACTTGCTCCGACCAGGAGCGTGGTGCAGAACTTCGGTTATCCTCTTGGCATTTCCTGTTACACCCCCTTCCCGTTTTAAACAATTTTATGTTTCAACGTACGCCGTACATCCGCGTGTGCGACCTCTGTCCGTTCGTCATCCGTTTTCTTTGTGTTTACGTTCATTTTCCGGCTTTAAGCCACCGCTTCGCTCGCGCTACGCCATACCTCTTTCCTCCCTATAAAGTATTCGGTAGATTTCTGCGGTATTGTTCCAATTAACTTATGGCTTATCGTTGGATTCATGAATACCAAACAGCTCACGGCCTTTCGAGCCATTATGCAGCACGGCTCCATGAGCGATGCTGCGCGCCGTCTTGACGTATCACAGCCGGCTATCTCGCGCCTGATCCGGGACCTGGAGCAGGATCTGGGCTTTAGCCTGTTTGAGCGGCGCAATAGCCGGGTGTACGCAACGGCCGCCGCACGGGCGTTCTACCGCCAGGTAAAGCATCACTTCAGTGGGCTCGAACGGCTGGCGCAGTCGGCGGACCAGATTCGGCTGATGAAAAGTGGCAGTCTGCGTATCGGTGCCATACCCGCCCTGGCTCAGACGGTGTTGCCAGGCATCATCGCAGGCTTTCGCCGGGGCCGAGACGATCTGGCCATCAGCCTGGGTGCCTATGAAACCGATGAGCTGCTGGCGCGGGTGGCTGGTCATCAGTTTGATATTGCACTGGTTGAGTTACCCGCAGACACGACTGCTGTCCAGTCGGGATCGGCTTATCGTACCGAGCGGGTATGCATTGCACCCGCAGGTCATCAATTTACCCACAGTTCCGTCGTGCGGGTCGAAGATCTGGAGCGCGAGCCCTTTATCAACGTGGGCAGCCCGGACTCGGCCTGGTATCAGCACACAGAACGGTTGCTGCGCGATTGTCTGGTCCGCCCCGATGAGACCATGGGGGTGGAGCGGCCTGCGCTTGCACCTGCGCTGGTGCGTGAAGGGCTGGGCGTGGCGCTGGTGGATCCATTCAGCGCGCTTTTGCTACCGCCCGACGCTGTACTGGTGCGCCCGTTCGAGCCGGCGTTGCCCTACTGTATCGGCTTTGTGCAACCTCCAGGGTATGAGCAGACGCCGCTGGAGCAGGCATTTATAGACAGCTTCGAAGCCGGTGTCGGACGCTCGGCCACGCTGCAACCGATCGAACCTGACGAGGCCGCAGTGGTCTGACAAGCGGGCTCTTCGGTGCATGTCATCCATTATTTGTGCGCCTGCGTAAAGAAAGGTTAAGCGCACTGCGCCACTGTACGGAATCCCTTATGCTGTTAACTTTACGGACATACCGGGGTTATGCCTGTTTCTTCGTCGCCCCGCAGTAACAGGTACAGGTGGCTGGAAGTGTGATTGGTGTGGGGGCGTGGCCCGCCGAGTCAATAATGAACTGTTACCCCTCGCTGGCAGGAGATCCGGAGCGCGTGTTCAACCTCAAACCCGCTGTGTTGTATTCAAGTCTGCTTGCGCTGCTGCTGACCGGCTGCAGTTCCAGTGCTGTTCGCACGGTTGCGCCCCCGTCCGGCATGCCGGAGCAGTGGCAGGCCGCGGACGCCGGCGATACGGAGCCCGGCCCTGGCTGGCTGCAGACACTGAAGGATCCAGTACTGGAGTCCCTGGTGCAGGAAGGGCTGACGGGCAGCTATAGCCTGGCCGAACAGCGCGCACTGGTGCGCCAGGCAGAGCAGAATCTGCGGGTGGCCGGTGCTGTGCTGTACCCCGAACTGCAGCTCGAACTGGACGCCAGCCGTTCTGGCAGTGGCTCCGGCAATGGCATATCCCGGCTGGACGCTGGCCTGAATCTGGGCTGGGAGCTGGATCTGTGGGGCAAGTTGAGTGACACCGAGCGTCAGGCAAACATGACCCTGGCCGCGCGACGGGCAGATCTGGCTGGGGCGCGGCTGACTCTGGCCAGTGACCTGGCGACGGCCTGGTTCGATCTGCAGGCCGTGGAGCAGCGCCTGGCCCTGTTTAGCCGTCGCCTTAGCAACCTTGAGCAAAACCTGGAGATTATCGAGTCCGGCTATCGGCTCGGGCTGGGCAGCGCGCTGGATGTCTACCTGGCGCGTAATGACGTACAGAGTGAGCAGGCCCGGGTTGAGGCGCAGAATCAGTTGCGTAGCGAGGCTGTGCGCCAGCTCCAGTTGCTGTTGGGGCGCTATCCCGATGGCCGCTGGGCCACGCTGAGCGCCCTGCCGGTGCTGGACGCCACGCTGCCGGCCGGCGTGCCGGGAACGCTGTTGCGCCGTCGTC
Source organism: Marinobacterium rhizophilum DSM 18822 (assembly GCF_000378045.1). Taxonomy (GTDB): domain Bacteria; phylum Pseudomonadota; class Gammaproteobacteria; order Pseudomonadales; family Balneatricaceae; genus Marinobacterium_A; species Marinobacterium_A rhizophilum. The sequence goes on along the minus strand of NZ_KB899089.1, from coordinate 242,966 downwards.
CTGACCTGACGTCAGCCTGGATGGAGCTGCTGGCGGCTGATGCCGCCCGCGCCATCGCACACAAGGAGCGTTTTCCGGCGCTTACGATCAGTGCCAGCCTGGGTGACAGCGCCAGCCGCCTGTCGGAGTTGCTGAGCGGCAGCCTGGCGTGGTCGCTGGCGGGAGGGCTGACCCAGCCACTGTTTAATGCCGGTCGCCTCAAGGCGGGCGAAGCACAGGCACAGGCACGCGTCGATGCGCTTGAGCAGCAGTACCTGGGGCTGGTATTCAGTGCCTTTGCCGAGGTCGAAACCGCATTGAGTCGCGCCAGCGCCCTGCAGCAGCAGTATGGACAGTACCTGCAGGCAGAGCGCAATGCGCTGTTGGCCGAGGAGCTGGCGTTTGCGCAGTATCGCAAGGGGCTGGTGGAGTACAGCACGGTGCTGGAAGCCCAGCGACGTTCGCTCGATGCGCAGACCGCGGTGATTGACCTGCGTGCCGACCTGCTGACCAACCGTGTGGCGCTGCACCGGGCCCTGGGAGGCGATTTCGCCCCGGCCGACGCCAACGCGCCGGCCCCCGCTGCAAAGCTGTCCCCTCTTCCGTCCGCAATCCTAACTGGCGATCAAGACGCATGATCAGAAAACTCTTACCCATTGCTGTCTTTGCGGTCTTCTGTGCTGCGGCCGCCCTGATAATGTTGAATCGTCCCCAGGCGAGTCGCAGCAGCAGCCCGCCGGTGCCCAGCGTGCGGGTCGAGGTCCAGACTGTGCAGCCGCAGGACTATAGGGTACGGCTGCAAAGCTACGGCGTTGTCCGCCCACGTACTCAGAGCACGCTCCTGCCCCAGGTGACCGGCGAGATCCTGGAGGTCGGGGCGGATTTCCGTGAGGGGGGCTTTTTTGAGCAGGGTGACTTGCTGCTGCGCATCGATGCGCGGGACTATGAAGCAGCACTGGCGACAGCGCGGGCAAATCTGGCCCAGGCCGAACAGGCCCTGCAGGAGGAGCAGGCCCAGGCGGAGCAGGCTCTGCAGGACTGGCGACGGCTGGGCAACTCCGAAGCGCCACCGGCCCTGGTATCACGCCAGCCACAGCTGGCGGCCGCGCGGGCCAGCCGGGATTCGGCGCAGGCTGCCGTGCGCCAGGCACAGCTCAACCTGGAGCGTACGCGCATAGTGGCGCCTTTTGCCGGGCGGGTGCTGTCCAAGTCGGTGGATGTCGGACAGCTGGTGAACAGCAGTACGACCCTGGCGGAAATCTATGCCATCGATTATGTCGAAGTGCGCCTGCCACTGAAGAACCAGGAGCTGGACTTTATTCGCCTGCCCGAAGCCTATCGCTACGACAGCGCGCCGGATCAGGTGCTGCCGGCGGTCACGCTGAACTCCACGCTGGCGGGCAGCCAGAGCTGGCAGGGACAAATCGTGCGTACCGAGGGCGCCATCGATACCCGCAGTCAGCAGCTGCATGTGGTGGCGGTGATTGACGATCCTTACGGGCTCAAGGCGCAGGGCCGCCAGCCGCTGAAGATCAATCAGTATGTCAGCGCACAGATCGAGGGGCGGCTGCTGCAGTCGGTGCTTGTGATCCCCAACAGCACCCTTTACCAGGGCAGCTATGTCTACCTGGTGGACGATGGTCTGCTGCGGCGCCAGGACGTCGAGGTGCTGTGGCAAAACGGTACTGAAGCGCTCATAGGGGCGGGGCTCAAGGCCGGTGACCTGCTGGTCACCACGGCGCTGGGCCAGGTGAACAGCGGAACCCGGGTGCAGGTGATGAATGCATCCCAGGCGATTGCCAGCCCCGAGTCGGGTGAAGGCAAGGGTGCCGGATCATGATCGCCTGGTTCGCCCGTAACCATGTCGCCGCCAACCTGCTGATGGTCTGCATTCTGTTCGGCGGCATCATGTCGCTGTCCACGCGGATTCCACTGGAGGTGTTTCCTTCCTTTGAGGCGGATGTGGTCAGTGTCTCAGTGTCGCTGCGCGGTGCCACGCCGGAGGATGTGGAACAGGGCGTCACGATACGCATCGAGGAGGCCGTCCAGGATCTGGAGGGTATCGAGAAAATCAGCAGCCGCTCACAGGAAGGCACGGCCAGGATCGATATCGAGATCGACAGCGATTATGACCCGCGTGAGCTGCTGGCCGATATCAAGAGCCGGGTCGACGGCATCAATACGCTGCCCACCGAAGCGGACCGGCCGGTCATCAGTCTGGCACAGCGTCGCCGCGAAGTGCTGTCGGTCACGGTATCGGGGGATTTTTCCGAGCGTGAGATCCGCGAATACGCCGAGCGGGTGCGCGATGACCTGGCGCGCCTGCCCGAGGTAACCCAGGTTGATCTGGATGCGGTACGCGATTACGAAATTTCCGTGGAGCTGTCACAGGACCGGTTGCGGGAATACGACCTGACGCTGGCGGATATTTCCGCCGCCATCGACGGCGGCTCCATCGACCTCTCGGCCGGCAATTTGCGCACCGACGGCGGCGATATTCTGCTGCGCTCCAAGGGGCAGGCCTACCAGCGGGACGAATTCGAGCGTGTGGTGATCAAGACCAACCCGGACGGCAGCATCATTCGACTGGGGGATGTGGCGGGGGTGAATGACGGCTTTGAGGAGGTTCCGTTGCGCACCCGCCTTAACGGTCAGCAGGCGGCGATGATCGAGGTGTATCGGGTTGGCAACCAGAGCGCCATCGGCGTGGCCAATGCGGTGAAGGAGTATATCGCCGCGCAACAGGCCGGGTTACCGGCGGGCATGTCACTGAGCTTCTGGGACGACGACTCGGAGGTGGTGAAAAAGCGTCTTAATACCCTGCTCTCCAATGCGCTGCAGGGCGGCGTTCTGGTGCTGTTGCTGCTGACCCTGTTTCTGCGCCCGTCCATCGCACTCTGGGTGTTCATGGGGATCCCGATCAGTTTCATGGGCGCCTTTCTGCTGTTGCCAATACTGGGTGTCAGTCTGAATATCATGAGCCTGTTTGGCTTTATCCTGGTGCTGGGTATCGTTGTGGATGACGCCATCGTCACCGGGGAAAACGTCTACAGTCACATGCGCCGGGCCGAAAGCAGCCTGCATGCGGCCATTCGCGGCACCCAGGAAGTTGCCATACCGGTGACTTTCGGGGTCCTGACGACGGTGGCGGCTTTTCTGCCGCTGGCATTTATCGAAGGGCGGCGCGGTGTGTTCTTTGCGCAGATTCCGGCGGTGGTGATTCCGGTGCTGCTGTTCTCCCTGATCGAATCCAAGTTTGTGCTGCCCTCGCACCTCAAGCATATTCGGCTGCGCCAGCATACGACCGGTCAGTCCCGGCTGGAGCGCTGGCAGCAGAGTTTTGCCGATGGCTTCGAGCGTGCGGTGTTGCGCTATTACCGGCCCTTGCTCAAGCTGTGTCTGCGGCGTCGCTACATTACGCTTGCGCTCTTTGGCGGCATTCTCGTCCTGATTCTCAGCATGATTCTGAGTGGCTGGACGCGGTTCGTGTTTTTCCCGCGTATCCAGAGTGAAACGGCGCGCGCATCCCTGACACTGCCGACCGGCACCCCGTTCGAGGTGACCGACCGCTATATCGTGCGCATGGTGGATGCGGCACGGGCACTGAAGGACAAGTACCGGGACCCGGTCTCGGGCCAGAGCGTGGTACTGAACATTCTGGCGACCACGGGGTCCGCCGGCGGCCGTTCCCACACGGGCTCCGTGCGGTTCGAAATTCAGTCCCCCGAGGAGCGCAGCAGCGATATCACCAGCTCGGCGCTGGTGCGCGAGTGGCGCGATGCCGTGGGGCAGGTGCCGGGAGCGGAGTCACTCACCTATCGAGCGGAAATAGGCCGTGTCAGTGATCCGGTCGATATCCAGCTCAGCGGCCAGGATCTGCGCCGCCTGTCCGAGGCGGCCGACAGGGTCAAGACGCGCCTCGCCTCCTATCCGACACTGTTCGATATCGTCGACAACCTGTCCGATGGCAAGGAGGAAATCCAGCTGGAGCTGACCCCCCAGGGCGAAGCGCTGGGGCTGACAAGGTCTCAGTTGATCAGCCAGGTGCGCCAGGCCTTTTTTGGTATCGAAGTGCAGCGGGTGCAGCGCGGGCGTGACGATGTGCGGGTCATGGTGCGTCTGCCGGAGTCTGAGCGCCAGTCCGTTGCCAGCTTGCAGGGACTGCTGATCCGGCTGGATGACGGCAGCGCGGTGCCGCTGGCGCATGTGGCGACATTCAAGCCCGGCAAGAGCCCGGCGGCGATCTACCGCATCGACCGTTTTCGGACCGTCAGCGTGACCGCCGATCTGGACAAGCAAGCCACCAACATGACGGTGCTGACACAGGACCTGCGCACTTTCCTGGATGACCTGATGTTGCAGTATCCAGGCGTGTCGTACAGCCTGGAAGGTGAAGCCCGAGAGCAGGAGGAATCCTTTGGCTCGCTGCTGCTGGGGCTTGGATTTGTGCTTTTTGTGATCTATAGCCTGCTGGCGATCCCGTTTCGCTCCTATCTGCAGCCACTGATCGTAATGTCGGTGATTCCCTTTGGCGCCATCGGTGCGGTCATCGGGCACTGGATCATGGGCATGGATCTGACCATCATGAGCATGATGGGGCTCATGGCCCTGATTGGCGTGGTGGTCAACGACAGCCTGGTGCTGGTGGACTTCATCAATAAACGGCGATCGGAGTCCAATGGCAGCGAACGGGCCCTGCTGCGCTCGGTGCTGGCCGCGGGCAGCTCACGTTTTCGTCCTGTGCTGCTCACTTCGTTGACAACTTTCTTTGGCCTGATGCCGTTGCTCTTTGAGCAGTCGACCCAGGCACAGTTCCTGATCCCCATGGCGGTATCACTGGGTTTTGGCATCCTTTTCGCCACCTTTATAACCCTGCTGCTGGTGCCGGTGAACTACCTGGTGCTGGAGGATCTGCGCAGGTGGTTGCGGCCTGAACCGTCACCCGCTGAGGTGGAGGCACCTCCGCACGCGCCAGCAGCGTCCTGATCGGACGCAGGGCTGTTTCAAGGGGTGTTTCACCCACCTGGGCAGCCCAAAAAAAGCCGGTGCAGGATATCGCCTGCACCGGCTTTTTTGCGTTTCAGGGACCGCCTGCTCAGGCAGGGCTGTCGGCCTGTATCTCGCGCAGTGCCCAGAGCAGCGGGCTGCGGTCATCTTCGGGCAGCAGATCGGCCAGCTGATTGAGGCTGTCCTGCAACAGTGCGTGATTGGGCAGGTTCAGGTTGACGTGGCCCACCTTGCGCCCGGGCCGGATTTCCTTGTCGTACCAGTGCACGTCGCAGCCCGGTACGGCCAGCCAGTCGGTTGACCAGTCACGGCCCAGCAGATTCCACATGACGCTGATGCCGTGGATCTGTGGTGTATGCAGCGGCAGGTCCGCCACGGCGCGCAGGTGCAGGCCAAACTGGCTCGGATTGGCGCCGGCCTGGGTCCAGTGGCCGCTGTTGTGCACGCGTGGCGCCAGTTCGTTCACCAGCAAGGTACCGTCCACGACAAAGCACTCCATCGCCATTACGCCGACGTAGTCCAGTTCAACCATGATACGGGTGAGCCACTCTTCGGCGGTCGCCTGCAGCGGCTCCAGCCGGGGCAGGCCGGCGACACTGGCGTGCAGGATGCCCTGCTGGTGCAGGTTCAGCGTCAGTGGATAGAAGACACATTTGCCGTCGTGTCCGCGGGCGCCGATCAGTGAAACCTCTTCTTCGAACGGAATCATCTTCTCGGCGATGCATTCGCCCAGCCACTCATCCAGTGCAGGCTCGCCCTGCTTCCAGCGCCACTGTCCGCGACCGTCATAGCCGCCCTGACGACGCTTGATCACCAGCTTCTCGCCAACCAGGGCCAGGTGCTCGGTGGTGTGGTCCGCGGTGATGTTGCACCAGGGGGCCGTGCCTATCTTGAGGTGGTCGAGCAGGCTTTTCTCGCTCAGCCGGTCCCTGATCACCTGGGTGGCGCGGGCGTTGAGAAAGCCGGGGTGGGCCGTCAGCTGGCGGCTTCGCGGGGTATCGGGCCAGAGTTCCTGCTCAACCGTCACCACATCGTCCGGATTCAGTGCAACCGGCTCATCGAGGCTCGGGTCGCAGGGTATAACCTCCAGCCCCATGGGTGCACCCGCCTGTTTCAGCATGCGACCAAGCTGACCGTTACCGATAATCGCTACTCGTGGCAACAACATCATTCAGCTCCTGGGATCCGGGTTGTCCAGTACTGCCTGGGACTGGGCGTTGCGCCATTGCTGCAGGCGTTCGCGCAGTGCCGGATCGTGTACTGCCAGCATCTGGATGGCCATCAGGCCGGCGTTAAAGGCGCCGGCACCGCCAATCGCCAGGGTGCCAACGGTCACGCCGCGGGGCATCTGCACGATGGAGTAGAGGCTGTCCATGCCGCTGAGCGCTTTGCTCTGCACCGGTACGCCCAGTACCGGCACCAGCGTCTTACTGCTGATCATGCCCGGCAGGTGGGCGGCACCGCCGGCGCCGGCGATGATGACTTCAAAACCGCGCTCGGCGGCCTCTTCGGCAAAACTGAACATCTTGTCCGGCGTGCGGTGGGCGGAAACCACCTCGGCATGGTAGGACACGCCGAGCGTATCCAGAATGTCGGCAGCCTCTTTCATGGTGGGCCAGTCGGAACGGGATCCCATCACAATGGCGACTTTTACAGTCATTACATAGTCCTGTCTGCTAAATCAAAACGGAAAGTTGGCAAGGCGTCATACCGGGCCTGCGGCCCTGTGCAGGTTGCCCGGAACAATGCGCCGGATGCACAGGTAGGTGGCATACAATAACTCGCCGGTATCACGCGCGCCGGGCCCCATTGACCTAGATACAGAACACGGCGGCAGAAAACCCGATAGGATAAGTCGATACCCCGCTTAAGGCAATGTTATGTCGTGTTTTAACGACTTTTCCCGCATGTTCAGCCCCATATCAGTGCGTTGCCTCTGCCGGATCGGGATGCCGGTTTTGCAACCATTGTGTCTTGATACGCCGAAGGGCCCATGCTGTAATGCCCGCATTATGAAAGTTATTTCGACACAGCGCCTGCTGGTGATCTTCACACTGATCTGTCTGATGCTGAGCCTGTCTTTGCAGGGCACGGCACGTGCCCAGATGGATACGTCGATGATGTTCATGCCTGTCATCCAGATGGACAAGATGGACAACTGCGGTGGCTGTGGCGACGATGACACATTGCTCAATGAATGTATCAGCGGCACCTGCATCAGCGTGCCGGCGACCCTGAATAATCCCAGCGCACCGCTGCATCTGCCCGGCGCAATACTGCGGGCGTCCCTGCCCCATTTTCACAGATCCCTTCCCCCGGTTCCCGAGCCTCAGCCTCCACGGCGCGCCTGATGTCCCTTTGGCTGCCTTCAGGGGCGGCCCGTTAAACCCGTTGCAGTACATGCGGCTTTTGAGCGTGCGCCAAGCCCCGGCGCCTTAGAGTCGAATGCTCCATTGCCACACTTTTGAACATCAGGCCGGTGTACGGGAGGCATTTCAGCGATGCCCTGCATGCAACCTACCGATACATTGGCGCCGTTTACATACAATTGAGGAAGCAACCATGAAACTGTCAAATGCACAGAAACTGTTAAACCCAGTGGTACTGGTTATGGGGCTGGCGCTGTCCGGACCCGGCTGGGCGGAGGCTCTGGTAAAGGGCACCCTGTACAAGGATCCGCAATGCGGCTGCTGTCAGGAGCATGCTGACTACCTGGCCGCGCAGGGCTTTGCTATCGATGTGGTCCAGACCCGGAACCTGGCGGCTATCAAGCAGCAAAACGGTGTGCCCGAGAAGCTGCAGGGATGCCATACGCTGTTGATTGACGGTTATGTGATCGAGGGTCATGTGCCGGTCACGTCGATCAGACAACTGCTGGAGCAAAAGCCAAAAATTCGCGGCATTGCCCTGGCCGGCATGCCGGCGGGCTCACCCGGCATGATGGGAGAAAAGACAGCGCCCTTTACCATTTATGAGATTGCAGACGGCATGCCCAAGGTCTTTTCTGTCGAATAGCCAGGGGCTCGGGCAAGCCTATGCATCTATGACTACAGAACGGAGTAAAACCATGCTCGCGACAATGTTGTGCAGAATCGGCTGGGAGGCAGAATGACGAAGCAGACCCCGTGGACATTCGGCATCATGCCATGGCTGCTGGCCACGCTGGTGCTTCTGGCACTGGGGGGCGCCCTGCTGGTGCAGTGGCTGGCCCCTGAGGGCGGCAGAGCCGATCCGCATAATGCCGCTCAGGTCGCCACTGGAAAGCAGCTCTACGGGCAATACTGTGTTGCCTGCCACCAAAGCCGGCTGCAGGGCCAGCCCGACTGGGAGAAGCGCCTGCTCAGCGGGCGTATGCCGGCGCCGCCCCATGACGAGAGCGGTCATACCTGGCACCATCCCGACCAGGTGCTGTTCGGCATTATCCGCGACGGCCTGGTACCGCCCTATGCGCCGCAGGGCTACGCCAGCGACATGCCAGCATTTGGAGACCAGCTCAGTGATGATCAGATCTGGGCGGTACTGGCTTTCATCAAGAGCCACTGGTCGCCTAAAATTCAGGCCTGGCAGGAAGACAAGACGCGGCAGTACTAGTACAAGCCGACGGTCGTCACTGGATGGAGTACCTTGCGGAGGTATGCCGTGGCCGGGAATGCTAAACTCGGCCGCATTTTCGTGACGCCAGGGTGGAAGAAGACAGATGGCAGCATCAGCAGGACAGGCCGCGTCCTGGAAAAAATACGCACTGGCTGTTGCGACCGTGCTGGTACTGGGCGGCGTGGTGCTCTTTCCCCGTTTCTATAACAACGTGGCCGTTGTAAACCCCGCAGAGGTCATCAGGGCATCTGACTGTGATCTGGCAACAGCGGCCTGTATCGCCCGGGGCGAGGGGCTGGACGTCACGCTGGGGGTTACCGGGACGCTGGCATCCTATGAGCCGGTGACCTTCATCGTGACCGTCCACGGCATGACACCCGACGCCGTGAACATCGAGTTTGAAGGCGTGGAGATGTTTATGGGCATCAACCAGCTGGCGCTGGTGCCCGATGACGAGGGGCGTTTCAGCGGTACCCTGGCCTTGCCCGGCCACGCTCATGCCATGACGTGGCGCGCCAGAGTGCTGCTGTACCGGGCTGGCACCCTGACGGAAAGCGAATTCATCTTCGATATGAAATAAGAACCGCCGCCTGGACAAGGCTCAGGCCGCTGGCCGGTGATCACCATCAGGCTTGAACGGCTTGGGTGCAGGCGTTCAGCCTTGCGCCAGCTCCCGCCGGGCATGGCGCATGATCTGCCAGGCACTGCTCAGCGCCAGGGTGGCCATGATGAAGCCCACAACCAGATCCGGCCAGGCGGTCTGGGTCCCCAGCACGCCAACCGCCGCCACCAGCACGGCAATATTGCCGATTGCATCGTTACGGGTACAGAGCCAGACGCTGCGCACATTGCTGTCGCCATTGCGATGGGCCCAGAGCAGCCAGGCCACCGCAAGATTGGTAAGCAGGGCCAGGAAACCGACCAGGCCCATGGTGGGTGCATCGGGCAGCGTATGGCTGAACAGGTGCCAGATCGCGGTACCCAGCACCCAGAGACCGAATACCGCCATGCTCAAGGCCTTGAACAGTGCGGCTTTGGCACGGATCGCCAAGCCCAGGCTCAGCACCCAGAGGCTGATGCCATAGTTGGCCGCGTCGCCTAGAAAATCCAGCGCATCGGCCAAAAGCGAGACGGAACCGGCCCGCACGCCCGCCAGAATCTCGATGCCGAACATGCCAAAGTTCAGCAGCAGCGCAATCCAGAGCACACGGCGGTAACGGGGGTTATTGTGGACCTGTGAAGCGTCTTCGGGCTCATGGCAGCAGTGCGTTCCCATGCGTCATCCTTCTGTCTGTTGTCCTGGCAGCTATAAGCGCTATGCTAAACCCTGTAGCAACTACGGGGTCAAGTCATGAGTCAGGGCTATACCATCGGGCGTCTGAGCCAGCTGTCGGGCGTGAACCTGGAAACGGTGCGCTACTACGAGCGCATAGGCCTGCTGCCGGCGCCGCAGCGCGCTGACAATGGTTATCGCCGGTATAACGACGCGGCGGCCCGGCGGCTGCGTTTTATCCGTCGAGGCCGGGAACTCGGGTTCGGCATCGAGGCCATTCGAACACTGCTGCAGCTGGTGGATCATCCCCAGCAGCCCTGCCACGAGGCGGATCAGCTGACCCGCAGTCATTTAGAGGACGTCGAAGCCAAGATTGCCGACCTGCAGGCCATGCGCGACGAGCTGATCCGCTTGGCGGGCTGCCAGAGCGACAGCGCCGAGCACTGCCGCCTGATCGAGGCGCTGGATCAGGGGCCGGACTAGCGGCTGGCTGCAGCATCCGTTGGTGGTCAGGCCTCAGGGGGGAGCCGGTTGCAGCGTCAGTCGGCGGGCATATCTCGCAGCAGCGCGCTGTAACCGGCACGGTAGTCCGGATAGATGAAATGGTAGCCGCTGGCCCGGATCAGGGCGTTGCTGCAGCGTTTGCTGCCGCCCCGGCGCATCAGTTTCGTCGTGTGAATCTCCAGGCCCATGGCCGCTGCGAGCCATTGGCTGACCTCGTGCAGGGGAGCAGGCACATCGTCGCTGGCGAGGTACAGGGGCTCCAGTGGCGTGCCCTGCAGGTATAGCCCGATCAGGTGCCGCAGCACGCCGGCGCAATCATCGCGATGGATGCGGTTGCTGTAGTGCTCCGGCTGGGCGGGGGCCGCTATTCCGCTGCGCACCTGGTTGATCAGCTGGTTGCGACCCGGGCCATAGATGCCGCTAAAGCGCACCACTGTGGCATCGATGCCGCTATTGAGCGCAAGCGCTTCGGCCTGCAGCATGATCTGGCCGCTGAAACGATCGGGGTGTGTTGGGCTTTGCTCATTCACCCAGCTTCCATCCGCCTGGTGGTAGACGCCGCTGCTGGAAGTAAACAGCAGCAGGCGTGGCGGCTGTGCCAGTGCATCCAGCACATTGCGCAGGCCTTCGAGGTAGGCGCTGCGATAGCCGGCTTCGTCATGCTGGCTGGCCGCCGCGCAGTACACGAGGATATCGCAGGGCGGCAGCCGGCCTTGCAGACTGGCGGGGTCGGCCAGATCCCCCGCGATTCCTTGGATGCCGGCTGGCAGCTGGTTTATAGTACGGCGCAGGCCGAACACATTGTGGCCCCTGGCCTGCAGTGCCAGACCCAGCGTGCTGCCAACGTCACCGCAGCCTGCGATCAGAATTTGCTGCTTGTGCATGGGCTTGTCTCCCTGTTGTGCAGGCCGCCATCATAGCAAAGGAATCTTTGGATGACGCTCACAGAGCTGCGCTACATTGTTACTCTTGCCCGGGAACAGCATTTTGGTCACGCGGCGGAGCGCTGTTTTGTAAGTCAGCCGACGCTCTCCATCGCTGTCAAAAAGCTGGAAGACGAGCTGGGTATCGCCCTGTTTGAGCGCAGCAAGAACTCGGTGCGCGTCACCCCCACGGGTGAACGGATCGTGCAGCAGGCGCAGAAAGTGCTGGAACAGGCCGATACCATCAAGGACCTGGCCCTGCAGGGCAAGGATCAGCTGTGCAGCCCGCTGCGGGTGGGCGCGATCTACACCATCGGTCCCTATCTGTTCCCCCACCTGGTACCTGAAGTGCAGCGGCTGGCGCCGCAGATGCCGCTCTATATCGAAGAGAATTTTACCGAAACCCTGCGGGGCAAGATTCGTAACGGCGACCTGGATGCTGTCATCGTTGCGCTGCCCTTCAGCGAACCCGATGTACTGACCCGCGCGCTTTATGATGAGCCCTTCATGATGCTGCTGCCGCGCGCGCACCCCTGGGCGGGTCAGGCGGTGATTGACAGCCAGCGGCTGGACGAAACCGAACTGCTGCTGCTGGGAGAAGGACACTGTTTCCGCGACCACGTGCTGGAAGCCTGCCCCACCCTGGCCCAGGCACTGCACCAGCGTCATCACCTGACCGAAGGCAGTTCACTGGAAACCATCCGCATGATGGTGGCGTCGGGCCTTGGCACCAGTGTGCTGCCGCAGTCGGCGGTGCAGGGACATTACCAGTCCGACCTCGTGGTCGTTCGCCCATTTGAGATGCCGCAGCCCATGCGCACCGTGGCCATTGCCTGGCGTGCCAGCTTCCCTCGACCCAAGGCCATTGATGTGCTGATTGAAGCCCTGAGTCGCTGTCAGCTGGCGCCGGCGGATAGCACTGCATGACCGAGGCGCTGTCGGATCTGCCGGTCACCACGCTGAAGGGGGTGGGGGCGGCATTGGAACTCAAGCTCGAACGCTTGGGCCTGCATACCCTGCAGGACCTGCTGTTTCATTTGCCCCTGCGTTACCAGGATCGCACCCGGGTGGTGCCCATAGGGTCGGTGCGGCCCGGCGATGAATGCGTCATTACGGGCGAGATCAAGGTGGCAGACATGACGCAGGGCCGGCGCCGCGCTCTGCTGTGCCGTATTCAGGATGGCACCGGTACCCTCAGCCTGCGATTTTTTCATTTCAGTGCGGCGCAGAAAAATCAGCTGCTGCCGGGGGTGCGGCTGCGCTGTTTCGGCGAAGTGCGGCCGGGGCCCGGCGGACTCGAAATGGTGCATCCCGAGTACAGCCGTATCGCTGCTGAGGGCCCGGTCTCGGTGGATGAAGCCCTGACGCCGGTGTACCCCGCGACCGAAGGCCTGCATCAGACCCGGCTGCGCAGTCTGGTTACATTGGCAATGCAATGTTTAAAGCCGGGCGCCCTGCCCGACCTGCTGCCCGAAACATTGCGCCGGCAATGGAAACTGCCCGCGCTGGATGATTCCATCCGTTACCTGCATCAGCCACCGGTGGATGCCAATCAGGACCTGTTGCTCGAGGGACGTCATCCTACCCAGCGGCGGCTGGCGTTTGAAGAACTGCTGGCCCACCACCTGACGCTGCTCAACCTGCGTCAGCAGGCACAACAGCAGGGGGCGCCAGCGTTGCCGTATCGGGGCACGCTGGTGAAGCCGTTTCTGGCCGCCCTGCCGTTTCCGCTCACCGGTGCCCAGCAGCGGGTCTGCAACGATGTTGCCCGGGACATGGCCAAGACCTTCCCGATGTTGCGCCTGATTCAGGGCGATGTAGGATCCGGAAAAACAGTGGTGGCCGCGCTGGCGGCCTTGCAGGCCGTGGAGAATGGGGTGCAGGCCGCGATTATGGCGCCGACCGAGATTCTGGCCGAGCAGCACCATAACAACTTCACGCAGTGGCTGGAGCCGCTGGGAATCGAGGTCGCCTGGCTGGCGGGCAAGGTCAAGGGCAAGGCGCGTCAGAAGCAGCTGGCGGCCATTGCCGACGGTAGCGCACGGCTGGTGGTGGGTACCCACGCGCTGTTTCAGGATGAGGTGCAGTTCCAGGATCTGGGCCTGGTGGTGGTGGACGAGCAGCATCGCTTTGGCGTACATCAGCGCCTGAGTTTGCGGGAAAAGGGGCGCAATGGTGAGCGCGCTCCGCATCAGTTGATCATGACGGCAACACCGATTCCACGCACACTGACCATGAGTGCCTATGCGGACCTGGACTGCTCCATTATTGACGAACTTCCACCGGGGCGTACGCCGGTCAATACCGTGGTGATTGCCGATAGCCGGCGCCAGGAGGTGGTTGAGCGTGTCAGCCTGGCCTGTTCCGAGGGCCGTCAGGCCTACTGGGTCTGCACCTTGATTGACGAATCCGAAGCGCTGCAGTGCCAGGCTGCAGAGGTGACCTGTGAAAGCCTGCGCGAGGCCTTGCCGGACCTGCGCATAGGACTGGTGCACGGGCGCATGAAGGCGACCGAAAAGGCCGCCGTCATGGCGCAGTTCAAGGCCGCCGAACTGGATCTGCTGGTGGCTACCACGGTGATTGAGGTTGGGGTCGATGTGCCCAATGCAAGTCTGATGATCATCGAGAATCCGGAACGTCTGGGGTTGGCGCAGTTGCACCAGTTGCGCGGACGGGTCGGGCGTGGCAGCCGGGAAAGTTTCTGCGTGCTCATGTACCAGGCGCCCTTGTCGAAACAGGGGCGGGAAAGGCTTGCGGTGATGCGTGAAACCACCGATGGTTTTCGGATCGCTGAAAAGGATCTGGAGCTGCGCGGCCCCGGCGAGGTGCTGGGAACCCGCCAGACCGGCATGATGCAGTTTCGCATCGCTGACCTGACGCGCGATGCAGACCTGCTGCCGGGCGTGCGTGAGGTGGCGCTACAGATTCAGCAGGATGCGTCGCTTGGCAGTGCCGTGATCCGGCGCTGGCTGGGTCAGGGTGAAGAGTACGGCCATGTCTGAGTGCCGCGTCGCGAGTCCTGCCCGACAGGTCGGCCATGCTAAACTGACAAGCAGTATCTACTGTGAGTGATCATGAATAATCCGACTTCCCCTGCAGCCGCTGAGCGCGGGCTTGAACTGCCCATGTTGGACCTGTTGCCGCTGGATCTGAGCGCCTATCGACAGGGTAATACGGGTATCGACTATTGCCACCGCTTTGAGTCCGGTCGCAGCGGGCCTGACGTGGTGATTATCGGCCTGACCCATGGCAACGAATTTTGCGGTGCCCATGCGCTCTGCGAGTTGCTCGAACAGGATATCAGGCCGCTACGAGGCAGCCTGACGCTGATATTCAACAATGTGGCGGCCTATCAGCGCTTTGATCCAAAGCAACCCTATGCAAGCCGCTGTGTTGATGAAGATGGCAATCGGGTCTGGCTTGCGCCGCGCCTTAAACACCCCAACAGTGAAGAGACCCACCGTGCCGCCCGTCTGGTGCCACTGTTGCAGGAGGCAGACCTGGTACTGGATCTGCACTCCACCAGCAATCCGGTGGCGCCGATGCTGATTTACCCGGAGTTGCCGGACTGCAGCGCACTGGTTGCAACACTGGGCTTTCCCTTCCCGCAGCTGCTTTACAAACTCGGCACTTATCATCCCGGCATGCTAATTTCCTATGCCATGCAACACGGCCGCAGGGGATGCCATGGGCTGGTTGCCGAATGTGGTGCCCATTTTGCGCTCGAAAGCGCGCAGCAGGCACATGCGATTACACGCCGAGTGCTGTATCGTGCCGGCCTGCTGGAGCAGGATGCCCTGATACCGCCCTGGGGCTATGAACCTGATCATAGCGCCGGCCATTACCGTATACGTGAAGTGATCGAGGCACGTACCGAGCAGTTTCGCTTCAGCCATCCCTTTCGGGGTTTTGAGCGCATTGCGCGGGGGGATGTTTTTGCCCAGGACGATGGCCCGCTGGTAGCTCCTTTTGATAACTGCACGCTGATCATGCCCGCACGTATCCCCCTGTGCGGCGTTGAAGCCGTAACCTTAGCCGAGTTTCTGGGATAAAAATGACACCGACACAAACGCAGCTGGATCTTATCAGGCGCCAGCTCGGACGCGAACCGCGAGGCCTGGTCGGCATCGCCCACCAGACGGCACAGGGAATACCCACCGTGCTGCAAATTCGCTCGCTGGTGGACAAACGCCCTTTTCCGACCCTTTTCTGGCTCTGTTCGCGGGACCTGTACCGCGCCATTGCTGAAATTGAAACGTCGGGCTGGGTGAAACAGATTGAGCAGGAAATTCAACAGGATGCGACTCTGCGCGCTGCATTTCGGCAGAACCACATCGACTATGTGGCACAGCGCTGGCAGCTGATGGACCCGCAGGACCGTGAACAGATCGAGCAGCTGGGTTTTACCCACCTGTTCGACCAGTACGGCATTGGCGGCATCTCCCAGTGGGACAAGGTGCGCTGTCTGCATATGCAGTACGCTCACCACCTTTGTGGCGACAACGTCATCGGCCAGCGTATGGATCAGGAGTTCGAGCTTAACAATCTGGAAATACGCCTCTGAGGCCTGGCAGGAAGCAGTGTGCTGAATCGCAGCCATAAAAAATCCGGAAGCCACGCGGTGGATTCCGGATTTTCTTTTGCCTGATCAGTAGGTTAACTATTCTTGCTGAACGGCATCAGCCGGTCTTGATGCCGGCATCTGCGGCTTATTGGCCGGTCAGGTTGGTATACTTGATCATCAGCTGATCCTGCGTTTCCACATGATCCGGGTCTTTGGGAATGCAGTCGACCGGGCAAACTTCAACGCACTGCGGCGTGTCGTAATGACCTACGCACTCGGTGCATTTTCCCGGGTCGATTTCATAGATTTCATCACCCGGAGTGATCGCCTCGTTCGGGCATTCTGGCTCGCATACATCACAGTTGATGCATTCGTCGGTAATCATCAATGCCATGGTCGGCTACCTCACTCACTGCGTAAAATAATAAACGTTATTGCCCCAGGCTTTCCTGCATGGCTCTTGAGACAGCAGGATGTACAAATTTACTCACATCGCCGCCCAAACTCGCAATCTCCCTAATCAGGGTGGACGATATGTAGGAAAGATGTTCTGCCGGGGTCAGAAACATGCTTTCAGCCTGCGGTGCAAGCTTGCGGTTCATGTTGGCCAGCTGGAATTCGTACTCGAAGTCCGATACGGCCCGCAATCCGCGCAGAATGATATTCGCGTTCTGTTGTTCCACCAGATCGGCCAGCAAGCAGTTGAAGCCAATGATTTCAACATTGGGCAAGTGCTGCAGTACTTCCCTTGCCAGCTCAACGCGCTGCTCAAGTGGCAGCATCGGCGCCTTTTTGGGACTTGCCGCGACTGAAACAATGACCCGGTCAAAGATGCGCGCGGCACGTTGCACCAAGTCGGTGTGGCCATTGGTAATTGGATCAAAGGTGCCGGGATAGACAGCCGTATTCATAAAGCTCTCGCTGATGGTTATGCTGCTGCCGGGAGTATATCGCGAAAGCGGCATGTTAGCCGAATTGCCAGGGGCGTACAAATACATTAATGGAATGTGTTTATTCTTGTGGATTATTAAAAAATTTTTTTATATTCATTACAGGTATATGGTGGGAAGGTTCAGATGAAACACAAAGTGATGCGGGCCGGCCGTCGGCTGGTGCTGCCATTAATCCTGGTGAACCTGTCGGGCTGCGCGTCCCTGCAGGCGGTTGACTCGGGAATTTACCAGGTGGTGGACGCCGTCAGCGAGCAGGACCGGGTCACCGGTCAGCGCAGTCTGTCACTCGCCGGGCGCAGCGAACAGATTCGTCAGGGCAATGCCGTTGTTGAACAGTTGCTGCAGGCTGAGGCCCAGGCCGGTCGAAAGCTCAATGCACAACTGGATAGCGTGCAGTATGCCCGTCTGGCACGCCTGTTGGACAGGGTGCTGCGCGTCAGTCACCTGAAGTCCGAACGCTGGCAGCCGGTATTGATCGACCGTGCCGAGTTTAACGCCTTCACCACCGGCGGCACTTATATAGTGGTGCATCTGGGGCTGATGCAGCAGTTAACGGATGATGACGAACTGGCTGCCGTGATCGCCCATGAGGTGGCGCATACGGTGGCCAATCACCCCTTTGAGCGTCAGGGTTTTCAGACGCTGGCCGCATTGACGGGCTCCCGTTCCGCCGGTCGTGATGGTTACCAGGCTGCTTTCACCCATGAAAACGAACGCGAAGCCGACCGCATTGCAGTGCTCTATGCCGCCTTGGCGGGTTTCGACCCGGCAGCTGCGAGTCACATCTGGGCGCGGCAATATCGCGCACAAGGCAATGCCGGCGGGCTCTTCTTCCATACGCACCCGGTAAATCGGGAGCGCGCTGAGGAAACGGCTGCAATCGCCCGCCAGGTTTCGGGCTATTACCGCCCGGGGCGGGAGAATCCCAATGCGGCAGCTCTGCTGGAAGAAAATGTGCTGTGGCACAAGAGCAACCCGGCGCTGGCTGCCGGTCAGGGGGGCGGTGTGGCGGCCCTGCTGGGGACGACACTGGGGGCCTATGTTCAGCATCAGGGTGTGAAACAGGAAGTATCCCGCCAGGCGCAGCAGCAGGCGGTGCTGGCCGCGCTGATGCAGCAGATGCAGCCGCTGGGGGAGACTGTAATGGATCAAAACAGCTGGAAGGTGCGCTGGCGCTACCGTGGCCAGAACGTGTTGGATCATCTTGTTATGGGCGTTTTGGTCAGGGATCAGGCCGGCAAGGTCCAGCGCTTTGTTGCTCCGGTGAGTGGTACGGTAGCGCCCGGCCAGGTGTTCGACGCGCAGTTTCGTTCGCCGCAGCTGAGTGTCGGAGCCTTTGCGTCCATGCAGCTCAAGTATTATGTCGATGACGCGAGGCTGCGCTAAATACCTGCGCAAATACGGCAGGCGGGTCAAACATGCGACCTGCCTTGCTGGGGTTTGTCACAGTACTGTCATTTTTCGGCTATACATTGACCTGCACATGTAAGGCCCGCTTCGGGTCTCACCGTATCTGGCTCAGGAAGGCAAATGGCACGGCGTACACCGCAGGAAGCAGAAAAAACCCGACAGGCACTGTTGCTGGCGGCACTGGACATTTTCAGTGCGCGGGGCGCCGCAGCGGCGTCATTAAAGGAGGTCGCGACTCGGGCCGGTGTAACCCACGGTGCATTGTATTGGCATTTCAACAATCGCGAAGTCTTGCTGGATGCCCTGTTCGAGCGTTTTTCACTGCCCTTTGACCGGCATTATCTGGAGCAGCTGCAGGCGTCGCGGCAGCAGGCACTGGATGCACTGGAAGGCTATCTTCTCGGTCTGCTGCGGGATATCAGCGGGGATGGACAGGCGCAACGTGTTTACCGGCTTTTTTACGCCGGCAATGACAGCTGTGCCGGCATCGCCGCATTGGCTGAGCAACGTCAACAGGCCTTGGGCCAGTGCGTGGGCCATATTCACTATTTTCTCAAGCAGGCGCGCAAGCAGCAGCTGACCGGGCTGAAAAAATCCCAGCTTGAACCCATGGCCAAATCCATCTGCTGCCTGCTGCTGGGCGTTGTGCAGACAGTGCTACTGGCGCCGCAGCTGTTTTCCTGTCGCGAACAGGGGGCGTTGCTGGTGCGCAGTTGTTTGCGGGGTCTCTAAACTTTAGTGCTATCGTCGCGTACGTACAGACTGTAGGTCACCTGGCCCGCGGTTTTACTGCGCAGCGGACGCCAGTTCTCCGGCAGTTGAGGTATTCCGAGTTCGGACTCCGACTCGATGTAGATCAGTGCCCGGCTGGCAAGCAGGTGGCGTGACTCCAGCAGTTCACAGGCCTGTGGCAGCAAGTCGCAGTGAAACGGCGGATCCAGGAAAACCAGGTCGTAGCCGGGCCCAGCACCGGGCTCATGGCGCGCAAGCCAGTCCATGGCCGGCGCTGTGTGAACCTGGGCATTATCCGCCTTGAGCAGTTGCAGGTTGTCACGCAGCTGGCGCACGGCCTGGGTTGCGTTATCGATGAAGGTGACCGAGCCTGCGCCACGGGACAGGGCTTCCAGCCCCAGGGCGCCGCTGCCGGCAAACAGGTCCAGACAGCGAGACCCCGGAACCGAAGCCTGCACCCAGTTGAACAGGGTCTCGCGGACCCGGTTGGGGGTCGGACGCAGGCCTGGCAGGGCGGGGAATTTGAGTTTTCGTCCGCGCCAGGAGCCTGCAATGATACGCAGTTCGCCGCTGGCGGGTTCCGGAGCGCGCGGTGACCGGTTCGACTTGGTGGGTTTGGGCATGCGGCGGCTTCACTGTGCGTTAAGGGTGATAAGAATCTGGGTCTCGGGGGCGAGATATTGCGCGATTATCGGGCCAATGTCATCCCCGGGTACGGCCTGGAGCTGCTCCAGAATGCTGTCCAGGCGTTGCCCGTTCAGGTTATTGAATGCCAGTGTAGCGAGTTGATCCAGCTGGCCCTCCGGGGTCTGCAGGCGGGCGCTCAGTTCACTTAGCAACTGCTGGCGAGCGGCATCAATCAGCGCGTCATTAATCACAGCAACATCCAGCATGTCGGCCCGGGGGGTGGGCTGACCGTCCATGATCAGGGCGTGGTAGCCGCTGTCGCGGGATGATTGCCATACCAGCCGGTAGCGCCCCTGCGTTTCGTCCGGGCGCAGTGCCAGTGCGCGTTGCAGGCTGCTGATCGCCAGTAACTCGGCGGCATAAGTATCCGCACCACGACCGGGCATGCGTGTTCCCTGCAGATACATGGTGGGCTGGCGGGGATCGCTCAGTTGCAGCCGTGTTGGCTGCCTGGGTGACGGCAAGGGCGCACGCCGCGCCAAGGTGTCGCTGTGTGGCTCAGCCGGCTGGGAATTTTCTGTTCTATCCGTTTCATCGGCTCGTGCCGGCGCCCAGGCGATCAGCTGCTCCGCCATTTGCGCGGCATCGGGGCCGCCCATTACCAGCATGGGGGACTGATCAAGCAGTTGGTGAAATTGTTGCAAGACATCGGCTGTCGCTGCCGGGGCATTGTCGCCGGGCTGGAGCTGCTGCTGCAGGTGGTTCAGCAGCCGCTGTGCCGGTTCCTGGCCTTCGATATAGGCCTGCGCGCGGGTGCGGGCCAGCGTCGAGGTCATGGCCCCAGGCTCGGGTGCCTCGTACAGAGCCCGCCGCAGGACGTCCAGCGCGGGCATGGCTTCACCCGCGGGCCAGCGCAGGCTGATCTGCAAGTGATCGGACCGTGGCATGACACTGCTGTCATGCACGGATGCCAGCAGTGTCTGTATCGCCGGCTGCTGCAGGCGTTGCAGCAGCAGCCTGGCCAGTGTCTGTTGGATAATGCGCTGTTCGGGATTAAGCGCCAGCGGGGTGGGCAGCAGCAGACGCAGCTCGTTGTCGGGCCTTTGGGGTTGCTCGATCCAGGAAAGCCGCTGCGCGCCATTGTGGTGTATCGCGGGGTACTGGGGGTCATCTGGCCCCAGGGATGCCAGGAGTATGATCAGCAGCGGCAGGATCAGGATAAGTGCCCTGAGGTACAGTGGATTAAACAGTGGCTTGTAATCGGTGGCCATGACAGCGGGGTTCCGGTAACGGGTGTCGGTGGCGAAATTCCGCCGGTTATCACACCAGGCTTTGGGGGCAGGACAGAACCGCTATCAGTAATGTGTGCGGCGTAATAACTTGCGTGGCGCCTATGATAAGATATTGCGCTCGAAAGTTAAGCCTTTCGCAGGTTTGGAGCACGTTGATGGAAGCTTTGGTCAGATGGCTGGTGCAGAACGAGTGGGACTACTCCATCGTTACCTATGCAGGCGGGGTCGTGTTTTCGGTAGCGATGCTCGCGATATATTTTTACATCCGGGGTGATGACCGCTCCTGAAGCTTTTAAAGTACGGGAAACCGGGTATCGGCGCCCGTTGTTAGCAGATCTGAGGACATTCGATGTTCAAGAAATTCAAATCGCTGTTCGACAAGTCCGGCAGCAAGGAACAGGCGCAGGCTGCTGTAGAAGCAGATGAGGCGCAGCAAACGTCGAAGCCGGCTGAGCCGGATTCGGCTGAGGCTGCCCCGGCCGGGATACCGCTGGAACCCGCTGCTGAGACGGCTGAGACGGCTGAGACGGCTGAGAATGCCGGGGCGGAAGTCGAGTCAGTCGAGATTGTGGTCGAGGACGCGGCGGTTGAAGAAAGCGCGGATAAAGACCTTGTTGAAGCAGCTGCTGCTGATACAAACGACAGCACGGATGTTGCCTCGCAGGACAGCGCACAGCCAGCCGCTTCAGAGCCTGCGCCGGTCGCTGCGCCAACGG
Organism: Marinobacterium rhizophilum DSM 18822; assembly: GCF_000378045.1. Lineage (GTDB taxonomy): Bacteria > Pseudomonadota > Gammaproteobacteria > Pseudomonadales > Balneatricaceae > Marinobacterium_A > Marinobacterium_A rhizophilum. Next base: position 221,392 of record NZ_KB899089.1, on the reverse strand, counting down.
CCGCAGTGGCCGATGCGCCAGAAAAAAAACAGGGCATGTTTGCCCGTATCAAGAGTGGCCTGAGCCGCACCAAGGCCAACCTGTCGGCACAGCTCGGCAACCTGTTTCTGGGTGCGAAGGAAATCGATGATGAGCTGCTGGAAGACATCGAAACCCTGCTGCTGACGGCCGATGTGGGTGTGGAAGCGACCAGCGAGATTATCCGTCGCTTGACCGACAAGGTGGCCCGTAACCAGCTGGCCGATGCCCAGGCGTTGCAGCAGGCGCTGCGACAGGAACTGGCGGCATTGTTGCTTCAGGTCGAGCAGCCGCTGCACATTGATACCGCAGACAAGAAGCCGTATGTGATTCTGATGGTCGGCGTCAATGGTGTGGGCAAGACCACGACCATTGGCAAACTGGCCAAGCGTTTCCAGTCCCAGGGCAAGTCCGTCATGCTGGCGGCGGGCGATACCTTCCGTGCCGCCGCGGTTGAACAGCTGCAGGTTTGGGGTGAACGTAACCAGGTGCCCGTAGTCGCACAGCACACGGGGGCGGATTCTGCATCGGTGCTGTACGACGCGCTGCAGTCGGCGCGGGCGCGCAATGTTGATGTCCTGATTGCCGATACTGCAGGGCGGCTGCAGAACAAGGATCACCTGATGCAGGAACTGCAGAAGGTGGTACGTGTTATGCAGAAACTGGACATGGAGGCGCCGCACGAGGTGATGCTGGTGCTGGATGCCGGCACCGGCCAGAATGCAATGAGCCAGGCACGTACCTTCAGGGATGCGGTTGGTGTGACCGGCATTACCCTGACCAAGCTTGATGGCACTGCCAAGGGCGGCATTATCTTTGCCATCGCCAAGCAGCTGGCGCTGCCAATCCGCTATATCGGCGTTGGTGAGCAGGTGGACGATTTGCGTCCGTTCAGCGCCGACGAGTTCGTCAAGGCGCTGTTCGACTAAACCGGCAGGGTTAGAAGTAGACGGTGTCGGCGCTGCCGGCGCCGTTAAAGGGATTTTTGCGTTCAGGCAGGTGCGGGCAACAGCATGGCATTGATCAGTTTCGAAAACGTCAGCAAGCGCTATCTCAGTGGCCAGGAAGCCCTGAGCAATGTGTCCTTTACGCTGCGTGAAGGAGAGATGGCCTTTCTTACAGGCCACTCAGGGGCCGGCAAAAGTACGCTGCTGCGCATGATCATGCTGATGGAGCGTCCGTCCCAGGGCGAGGTGGTGGTAGGCGAGCAGAATCTGGCGCAGCTGAACCGGCATGAACTTCCGTATCACCGCCGGCGTATCGGCGTGGTGTTCCAGAACCATCATCTGCTGTTTGATCGTACCGTGTTTGAGAATATCGCATTGCCGTTGCAGATCTGCGGCTATGAGCCCGAAGATGCGGCCCGGCGGGTGCGCGCGGCCCTGAACAAGGTCGGCCTGCTGGACAAGGAAAACCAGAGCCCGATCAGTCTGTCCAGTGGCGAGCAGCAGCGGGTTGGCATTGCCCGCGCGATCGTGCACAAGCCACAGGTGCTGTTGGCGGATGAACCCACCGGTAACCTTGACCCGGAATTATCCGAAGAAATCATGAAATTGTTTCAGCAGTTCAACCGTGTGGGTACCACGGTGCTGATTGCCAGCCATGATCTGTCACTGATTGAGCGTATGCGCCACCGCACCCTGGTGTTGCGCGGCGGGAGGTTGATTGCCGATGGCCGTGGATGAGAGGAACGCGCCGCGCCGCGGCGCACAGCAGGATCGAATTGACCGCCGGAGTCGTAATCGCAATTGGCGCCGGCACCATGCGCAGGTCGCGCGGCAGAGCTGGAGCCGGCTGTTTGCAACACCGCTGCCAACGCTGATTACGCTGGCAGTACTGGCCATCGCCCTGGCCCTGCCCGGTTTTTTGCTCACTGGGCTGAAGAACATGCAGCAGCTTAGCGAGGGCTGGGATCACGAGCCCCGTATCAGTTTGTATTTAAGTCCTGCGCTGGATGATGCTGCCGCCGACCGTTTCAGCCGAGAGCTGTTGCTGCGCAATGATCTGGTGGCGGTGGATCTGATCAGTCGAGAGCAGGGCCTGCTGGAGTTCAGGGAGCTGTCGCGCTTTGGCAATATTGTTGACCTGCTGGACGAAAATCCGCTGCCGGCAGTGATTACGGTGCAGCCACTGGATCGCTCTCTGGCGGCGTTGCCGCTGCTGAAGGCGAAGCTGCAGGCTCTGGAAGAAGTAGACGAGGCGGTACTGGATCTGGAGTGGCTACAGCGTCTCAGTGCCTTTGTTCAGCTGATCAAGCGCGCGGTACTGGTACTGTGCCTGTTGCTCGCGCTGGCGGTGCTGCTGGTGGTGGGCAATACCATTCGGCTGTCGATTGAAAGCCGGCGTGATGAAATTATCGTTGCCAAGCTGGTGGGCGGTACCGATGCCTGGGTGCGGCGTCCCTTCCTTTATAGCGGTGCATGGTATGGTCTGCTGGGGGCGGTGCTGGCCTGGTGTCTGATTCAGTTCAGCCTGCTGACGCTCAAACAGCCGGTCAGCGAGCTGACCCGGCTCTACCTGAGTGACTTCGAGCCTTCGGGACTGGGGTTGATTGGCAGCCTGATTTTGTTGCTGACCAGCGTGCTGCTGGGCTGGCTCGGTGCCTGGCTGGCGGTGGGGCATCATCTGCGTGAAATCGAGCCCAGTTGAAGCGTTCTCAGCTGCGCCAGGCAAGAGATGAAAGCGTCACACTTGCGGTTTAGGCTGGATGTCGCTATTTTTACCGGTCCGCAGGCAATTCTGGCTTGTCGTGGCCCCGGGAACTTAGATACTCGAGGCCGGTCATATTAGCGGATTCAGGATAGACGAGCCGAACGTAATACTGAGGTAACACCGTATGGGCAAGAGCTTACAAGTCGCCGACATCCTCTCTCCAGGCTGTAACCTGGAAGCCTACATGCGCTCGGTCAGTGCGATCGCCGTGCTGACGGCAGAGGAAGAGCGCGAATTGGCAGAGCGCCTGTTTTATCAGAACGATCTTGAGGCGGCCCGCCGTCTTGTCATGTCGCACCTGCGTTTCGTGGTGCATATTGCCAAGTCCTACTCCGGTTACGGGCTGCAGCTCGGTGACCTGGTGCAGGAAGGTAATGTCGGCTTGATGAAAGCGGTAAAGCGTTTCGATCCGAGCATGGGCGTGCGCCTGGTGTCCTTTGCGGTGCATTGGATCAAGGCCGAAATGCATGAGTTCATTCTGCGCAACTGGCGTATCGTCAAGGTTGCCACCACCAAGGCGCAGCGCAAGCTGTTCTTCAACCTGCGTTCGCAGAAAAAACGTCTGGGCTGGATGAACAACGCTGAAGTCGATGCGATTGCCGAGGACCTGGGTGTTGATTCTGCGGTGGTACGGCAGATGGAAGGCCGTCTGGCATCCAGTGATACGGCCTTTGATGCCCCGGCGGATGAAGACGAAGATCGTGCCTACCTGGCGCCGGCAAGCTTTTTGGAAGACCACAGTGCCGATCCTGCGATGCAGCTTGAGAATTCCGACTGGGAAGAACGTTCCCAGGCCAATCTTCTGGATGCGATGAAGCAGCTCGATGAGCGTAGCCAGGATATTCTGGCCCAGCGCTGGCTGATGGATGAAAAGGCGACCTTGCATGAGTTGGCCGCCAAGTATCAGGTGTCCGCCGAGCGTATTCGTCAGCTTGAAAAGAATGCCATGAAGAAGATCAAGGGCGCATTGTTGCAGGCCTGACCCGCCGATGTGACCTCTGCTTTCAGCCAACAAGGCCGCCTGCGGGCGGCTTTGTCATGTTCAGGACAGCCGGGCCACCCGGTGTCGCCGCACTGCGGTATAATGCGTTCCATTTGGCGAGGTCTGGATGAATACAGCGATCAATCTGCGCCTGGTCGCGTTGAGCGGCTTTTGTGCCGTGGCACTGGGTGCCTTTGGCAGCCATGGTTTGCGCGAGCGCCTGACGCCGCATATGCTCGATGTGTTCGAGACGGCCGTTAGCTACCAGTTTTACCACAGTCTGGCCTGGCTGGCCGTCGTGTTACTCAGTGTGCATCGGCCTTCGCGATGGCTGCACCTGAGCGGCATCTGCTTTGGCCTGGGTATCCTGCTGTTCTGCGGCAGTCTTTATATACTGGCACTCAGTGGTATCCACTGGCTCGGCGCTATCACACCGCTGGGCGGTCTGGCCTTTATGGCCGGCTGGCTGCTTCTGGGCCTGGCGACGCGCCAAATAACCTTTATCAAACAATAGTTGCGGCCGGTGCCTGTCGGCTGGCTGAAAAAAAGTTCGGAATTGGATCAATGCGAATAGTGCTAAACGGTGACACCATGGAGCTGCGTGATGCGAGCAGCCTTGCGGATCTGGTTGAACAGCTGGGTTTGGGCGGCAAGCGCATTGCGGCCGAGGTCAACATGGAAATTGTTCCGCGCAGCCAGCACGCGACGCTGCGCCTGAACGACGGCGACCAGGTCGAAATCGTGCATGCGATTGGTGGCGGTTGAGCGTCGGTACAAAGACCTCTTAATACAATACGAACGGTGGAGACGCAATGTCAGAGCAATTACGCCATGACCCGCTGATTATCGCGGGCAAAGAGTACAGTTCCAGGCTGCTGGTAGGCACCGGAAAATACCGGGATCTTGATGAAACCCGCCGGGCGATTGAAGCCAGCGGAGCGCAGATTGTCACGGTTGCCGTGCGTCGTACCAACATCGGCCAGAATCGCGACGAGCCCAACCTGCTCGAAGCGGTTTCACCGGAAAAATACACCATCCTGCCCAATACCGCTGGCTGCTATACGGCGGACGATGCGGTGCGTACCTGCAAACTGGCGCGCGAGCTGCTGGATGGTCATGACCTGGTGAAGCTTGAAGTGCTGGGCGATCAGAAAACGCTGTACCCCAACATCGTAGAGACTCTCAAGGGTGCCGAGATGCTGGTCAAGGATGGCTTCAAGGTCATGGTTTATACCAACGATGACCCCATCGTCGCCAAGCAGCTCGAAGACATGGGCTGTGTGGCCGTGATGCCGCTGGGATCCCTGATCGGCTCCGGCCTCGGTATCCTCAACCCGCACAACATTCGCCTCATCATGGAAGCGGCCAATGTGCCCATTCTGGTGGATGCCGGTGTCGGCACGGCGTCCGATGCCGCCCTGGCCATGGAAATGGGCTGTGAAGGCGTGTTGATGAACACCGCCATCGCTGCGGCACGGGATCCGTTGCTCATGGCCTCCGCCATGCGCAAGGCCATTGAAGCGGGACGCGAGGCCTTTCTGGCCGGTCGCATGCCGCGCAAAAAGTACGCCAGTGCGTCTTCCCCCATGGACGGCATTATCTGATGCAACAGCTGGTGCCCGGTAAGCCGGGCGCCAGCCGTCACGCGAAACCTGTAACCCGTAACCCTAAGTAAGCCGAGAATGACTGAAGATCAGAAACCGATGCGCGCCGTGCGCAGTTTCGTCCTGCGTGCAGGGCGAATGACCGAAGGCCAGCAGCGTGGACTGGATGAAGCCTGGCCTGAAATGGGGCTGGAAGTCGCCGGTGGCATGATTGAGCCTGCGGCCGTGTTCGGACGCGAAGCACCGCTGGTGCTGGAGATCGGCTTTGGCATGGGCGATTCCCTGCTGCAGATGGCCCGCCAGATGCCAGAGAAGAACTACATCGGTATCGAGGTGCACCGCCCGGGTGTGGGTCGCCTGCTGAACAATGCCCGCACCGAAGGGCTCGGCAATATCCGTGTGTATGCCGAAGATGCCGTGGAAGTGCTGGCGAAGTGCATTCCCGATGGCAGCCTGGACTGCCTGCAGCTGTTCTTCCCCGATCCCTGGCACAAGAAAAAGCACAACAAGCGCCGCATCGTGCAGCCAGCTTTTGCCCAGACCGTGCGCAGCAAGCTGAAAATCGGTGGCCAGTTCCACATGGCGACCGACTGGGAGAACTATGCCGAGCACATGATGGAAGTCATGAGCGCCGCCGAGGGCTACCGCAACATCGCCGGTGCCGGCGAGTATTCGCCGCAACCGGATTTCCGCCCGGTGACCAAGTTCCAGAACCGTGGCGAGAAACTCGGTCACGGTGTCTGGGATCTGATTTTCGAGCGTATCTCGTAAACCGGCGTACCTTGGCGAACACGAAAATGCGGACATGTTGTCCGCATTTTTTTTGCCTGTCGTTTGGGGGGCGGGCTTTGGCCGAAAAGGTACAAAACCCATGGTTGAGCGACGGCGGTCTCGCCGCGTCACGTACCAATACGCAAAGAGCAAATAGTTCGCTGTATGGCTGGCTTCACCGGGGCATTATCGGCCGCAGCATTCGTTTATGTTAAGGATGGGCATGCGTATAGCAGCCAGGCTCTACGGCTGATCGTCCTCAGACCGGCCCTTCAAAACACAATGCGGTGGTCTGTCGGTAGACATCGCCCGGTGCCAGTGCGATGGACGGGAAGGCATGATGGTGCGGCGCGTCTGGCCAGCGCTGGGCTTCCAGGGCCAGGCCGGCATGGGGGCCGTAGGGCGCCTTGCTGAGCGTATGCTGTGCCGGCGCGCTGATGTGCCCGCCATCATAGACCTGCAGGCCGGGCTCGGTGCTGTGCAGCTGCAGGCCGATGCCGGATTTGGGGCTGAACAGGCGGGCTATTCGGCGCAGTGGCTGCACCTGCCGGGCCAGGCAGAAGTTGTGGTCATAGCCTGAATCGGGTTCGGTGCTGCGCAGAGGCCGCGCGGTGCGAAAATCAAAGCGCGTACCCTGAACGGGGGCGATCTCGCCGGTGGGAATCAGTTCGGCATCGACCGGCAGGTAATGGTCGGCATCGATCTGCAACTCATGTTCAAGAATGTTCGGGCTGCCATCCAGGTTGAAATAGCTGTGGTGGGCAATATTGCACAGGGTCGGGGCGTCGGTGACGGCCTCGATGTCCAGCTGCAGTGTCGCCTGCGCACTGATGCGATAGGTCAGGCGGACATCCAGCCGGCCCGGGAACCCCATGTGGCCATCAGGCAGGCTCAGACCCAGCGTGATCTGCGTCTCATCTGCCTCGATGATGTTCCACAGCAGCGTATCCATGCCGTTGGCACCGCCGTGCAGCAGGTGTTTTTCGGTGCCCTGCAGCGCAAATGCATGGTCACTGCCGTTGATACAGGCGCGGCCGCCGGCGATGCGGTTGGCCACGCGCCCGACATTGGCGCCGAAGTAACGCATGCTGTCCATGTAGGGGTCAAACCGGTCGGCACCCAGCACCAGCGGGTGCGCGATGCCGTCCAGTCGCAGATCCTGCACGCTGGCGCCGTAGGTCAGAATAGCTGCGCGCAGGCGGCCGGACTGCAGCCAGTGGCGATGCACCGGCTGGCCGGTTTTCAGATAACCAAAAATTTCTGTTTTCGACACAATAACCACCGTTGCGAGGAATCTTGCAGGGGATGAGCCTGGCGTGTCGTTTTTCAACGGTCTGCCAGGCCTCGGGACTACATTTCCGGGAACTGCCAGAGGTCGGCCTGTTCACCGATTCTGCGGGCCGTTTCGAGCAGGTCCGGCTTGAATTTTTCCAGTGTCTGCAGCGTATAGCGTTGCGTGGAGGTCGCAATGGACAGGCCGCCGAGCACCTTGTTGCTGCCGGAAAGTATGGGAGCGGCGATACAGATGATATTGGGCTCGTGCTCCTCTCGGTCAAAGGCCACACCGTCCTTGCGTATGCTGTCCAGTTCGGCACGCAGGGCCGCAGCGGAGGTGAGGGTGTGAGCTGTGTAGGCATGGTAGGCCTGCTGTGCCAGGCACTGCTCGCGGTGGGCGTCGTCCAGGAAGGCCAGCATGGCCTTGCCCACCCCGGTGCAATAGCCCGGCCCTATCTTGCCGGCATCGGAAAACATGCGCAACGGCGCCGCCGGACTGCGCTTGTCCACGTAGAGCACCTGGCCGTGATCGAGCTGCGCCAGATGCACGGTCTCGCCGACCCGCTGCGACAGCGCATCCAGCAGAGGGCGTGCGATGGGCGCCAGGGAGGACTGCTGCCAGGCGGCATGGGCCAGCTTTACCAGCCGTACACCCAGACTGTAGACCTGGCGGTCCGCATCGTAGCTGAGCATGCCCTGACTGGTCAGGGTCTGCAGCAGGCGGTACAGCGTGGCCTTGGGATGTTCGCTGTCGGCCAGCAGCTCGCTGAAGCGCACCGGGTGGCCGATAGCGGCAACCTGATCCAGCAGGTTCAGCGCCTTGCCGACCGTGCCATCACTGTTTTTAGCTGCTGTCATCCAGGCGTCCTCATTTTTTCATTGTGCCAAACTGTGTAATCAGCGTTGACAAACATAGGCTGAATCCCGCATATTTTCAATAGTTGGTACTCTGTTTCAGTATGTGAAACCATTTCCTGAGAAAAACGACACAAGAATACGGTGATGTGACGGCTGATGACAGGCATACGGATGCCGGTGTTGGGGTCAGTCGCCGTCCCAGCGACCCGCAGGGTCCTTGAAGGCAAGCAGTATGACAACCAAGAAAACGCGCCGCTCCCAGGCCTGGTACGGCAAGCTCGACCGTGACGGCTTCATTCACCGCAGCTGGATGAAAAACCAGGGCTTTCCGGATCATGCCTTTGACGGTCGTCCGATCATCGGCATCTGTAACACCTGGTCGGAGCTGACCCCCTGCAACTCAGGCCTGCGGGACCTGGCCGAGGCGGTCAAGCGTGGTGTCTGGGAGGCCGGCGGCTTTCCGGTCGAATTCCCGGTGATGTCGCTGGGCGAAACCCAGATGAAACCCACCGCCATGTTGTTCCGTAACCTGCTGGCCATGGATGTGGAGGAAAGCATCCGTGCCTACGGCATCGATGGCGTGGTGCTGCTGGGCGGCTGCGACAAGACCACCCCCGGCCAGCTGATGGGCGCCGCCAGTGTCGACCTGCCGACCATCGTGGTGTCGTCCGGGCCCATGCTCAACGGCAAATGGCGGGGGCAGGATATCGGCTCGGGCACCGATGTGTGGAAGTTCTCCGAGAGCGTGCGCGCCGGCGAAATGACGCTGCAGGACTTCATGGCCGCGGAGTCCGGCATGAGCCGTTCGGCCGGGGTCTGCATGACCATGGGCACGGCCTCCACCATGGCCTCCCTGGTGGAAGCCATGGGACTCTGCCTGCCCACCAATGCTGCCTTGCCGGCGGTGGATGCCCGCCGTGCGGCGCTGGCGCATCTGACCGGCAAGCGCATTGTCGAGATGGTGGAGGAAGACCTCTGCCTGTCGAAGGTGCTGACCAAGGCGAGCCTTGAAAACGCCATTCTGGCCAATGCGGCCGTGGGGGGCTCCACCAATGCGGTGGTGCACCTGCTGGCGATTGCCGGTCGCGCCGAGATCGATCTGTCGCTAAAGGATTTCGAACTCGGCGGCGACATTCCGCTGCTGGTGAACTGCATGCCGTCCGGCAAATACCTGATGGAAGACTTTTGCTACGCCGGCGGTATGCCGGTGGTGCTCAAGGAGCTGGCCGCGCATCTGCGCCCTGCCAATACGGTGCTGGGCAAGGACATCTCGGCCTATTCCGAGGGCGCCGAGTGCTTTAACAGCGATGTGATCCGCAGCCTGGATGCCCCGCTGAAACCCGCGGCCGGCCTGCGGGTGCTGCGCGGCAACCTGGCGCCCAGCGGTGCCATCATCAAGCCGTCGGCCGCGTCCGAACACCTGCTGGATCACGAAGGCCCGGCCTATGTGTTTGAAAGCATTGAAGACATGAAGGCGAACATCGACCGCCCCGACCTGGCCGTGGATGAAAATACCGTGCTGGTGCTCAAGGGCTGCGGGCCCAAAGGCTATCCGGGCATGCCGGAGGTGGGCAACATGCCGATTCCGCGCTGTCTGGTGGAGAAGGGCGTGCGCGACATGGTGCGTGTCTCCGATGCGCGCATGTCGGGCACGGCTTTTGGCACCGTGGTGCTGCACGTGGCCCCCGAGGCCAATGCGGGCGGGCCCCTGGCGCTGGTGAAAACCGGCGACCGGATTCGCCTCAATGCCCGCGAGGGCGTGCTGGAGCTCAAGGTCAGCGAGGCGGAACTGGAAGAGCGTCGCCAGCACTGGACGCCGGAGCCGCCGCATTACAGCCGTGGCTACGCCAGGCTCTATATCGATCACGTCATGCAGGCCGACCGCGGCGCTGACCTGGATTTTCTGGTGGGTAAAGACACCCGCCCCGTTACACGGGAGAGTCACTGATGTCCAAGTTTGTCAGCTTTCACGACCTCAAGGGTGCCAGCGTCTTCGTGACCGACGGCGTAGTGGTGACCGGATGAGCATCACCGACAAAAGTACCGATAGCACTACCGATATAAGAGCAGACTGGATCGCCGTTGACTGGGGCACCAGCCGAATGCGGGCCTGGGCCATGTCGGCCGACGGCAAGGTACTGGCCAGCACCAGCAGCGACAAGGGCATGGGCAGCCTGGCACCGGATCAGTTTGAAGACGCGCTGCTGGCCGACATCGGCCAATGGCTGAGCCCGGGCCAGCGCACCCGCGTGGTGGCCTGCGGCATGGTGGGTGCGCGCCAGGGCTGGGTGGACGTCCCCTACAAGGCCGTACCCTGCGCGCCGGCCGGGCAGCTGATGGCGGCACCGGTAACCGATGCGCATATCGACGTGCGGCTGTGCCCCGGGCTCAAGCAGCTGGCGCCCGCCGATGTGATGCGCGGCGAGGAAACCCAGGTGGCTGGCCTGCTGGCGGCCCGGCCCGGTTTTACCGGCGTGGTCTGTCTGCCGGGTACCCACAGCAAGTGGGTGCGGGTACAGGATGGCCAGATCACGGCCTTTCAGACTTTCATGACCGGTGAGCTCTATGCGCTGCTGGCCGAAAAGTCAGTGCTGCGCCACTCCATAGCCCCGCACGGCTGGGATGCGCCAGCCTTTGCCGCGGCCATCGAAACCGCCGTGGACACGCCGGCCGCGGTCTCTGCCCGGCTGTTTTCGCTGCGGGCTGAAGCCCTGCTGGCCGACCTTGCGCCCGAGACTGCCCGGGCGCGGCTGTCCGGGTACCTGATCGGGCTCGAGCTGGCGGCGGCCAGACCGTATTGGGGCGGGCAGCCGGTGGCCATCATCGGCGCGACGGCACTGGGCCAGCACTACGCGACGGCGCTGCAGCTGCTGGCTGCACGCAGCGAAATTCACGATGGCGAGGCGCTGACGCTTCAGGGGCTGCACGCCGCCTACCAACAACTCAGCGGAGATTAAGATGCAAGAGCGCGAACTGATTGCGATTTTACGGGGTATCCAGCCGCACGAAGCCGTGGCGATCGCCGAGGTCCTGATCGAGGTTGGCATTACCAAGATCGAAGTGCCGCTGAACTCGCCGGACCCGCTGGACAGCATTTCCCGAATGGTGCGTGCTTTCGAGGGTCAGGCGACCTTTGGCGCCGGCACCGTGCTGAGCTGCGATGACGTAGACGCCGTGGCGCAGACCGGTGCCCGCATGATTATTTCGCCTAACTGTGATCAGGCGGTGATTCGTGCCACCAAGGAGCGGAGCATGTTGTCCTACCCTGGCGTGCTGACGCCCAGTGAATGCTTTACCGCGCTTGCGAACGGCGCGGATGGCCTGAAATTTTTCCCGGCCTCGATCATCGGCCCGTCCGGCGTGGCGGCCATGCGCGCCGTACTGCCGGCGGCGGTGCCGGTGTACGCGGTGGGCGGTGCCAGTGCCGACAACTTCGCCCAGTGGATGGAGGCCGGTGTGCAGGGGTTTGGCATCGGTTCTGCCCTCTACGCGCCCGGCCGCAGTGTCGCCGAGGTGCGGGCGCTGGCGCTGGGCATGGTCGAGGCTTATGACCGGGCAACCGCGTCATGATGCAGGTCTATGACAACACCGTCTGCGGCCTGGGGGAAGGCCCCCTGTGGCATCCGCTGCGCGAGCAGCTGTTCTGGTTCGACATCATGGGCAAGACGCTTTACTGCCGTGATGGCGAGCAACTGCATCAGTGGAAGTTTGACGAGCATGTCTCGGCGGCCGGCTGGGTGGATCGCGATACGTTGCTGATCGCCAGCGAAACGGCACTGTTGCGCTTTGATATTAATAGCGGTGCGCACAGCAAGGTGATTGCGCTGGATGCCGACAATCCGGTCACGCGTTCGAATGATGGCCGAGCAGATCCCTTTGGCGGCTTCTGGATCGGCACCATGGGCAAGCAGGCGGAGCCAGCGGCCGGTGCCATCTATCGGTATTACCGGGGTGAACTGCGACAGCTTGTCGGCGATGTCTCGATATCCAATGCGATCTGCTTTGCGCCGGACAAAAGCTGCGCGTACTACACCGATACGGTTGAGCAGATCATCTGGCGTCAGCCGCTGGATCCGCTTCATGGCTGGCCGGCGGGCGAGCGAGAGCTGCTGCTGGATCTGCGTGCTGAAAACCTGCACCCGGACGGCGCGGTCTGTGATGCCCAGGGCAATCTGTGGATGGCTCAGTGGGGGGCTGGGCGTGTTGCGCAGTACTCGCCGTCGGGCGAGCTGCTGCAGGTTATCGCGGCGCCAGCCGCCCATGTCACCTGTCCCGCGTTCGGCGGCCCGAACCTGCATCGGCTCTACGTGACTTCGGCCACCCAGGACCTGTCGGCCAGCGAGATCGCCGCAACGCCTGCGGGTCAGACGCTGTACATGGATACGGATGTCACCGGTCAGCCCGAACACTCCGTTATGCTGGCGTAATAGCAGGACCGGTCCAAGGCACGCGTTTGCTGGCCGTTGCACGGGCTCCCTGGCAGCCTATCGGGCTTGGCCGGTCGTAGCGAGGGAAAGACCGATTTGTTCAGCACATCCATGTGCTTCACCCCTTCGGGGTTTGCACGTTCAATCGTTCCCGACGATTGATTGAGTTAGTTCTTGAGCTCTATTTAACACTTGGAACGCAGTGGAAAGAATCGCTTTAGCGGGGTCGCAGACCGAGGAGCCCGCGACGAGAAATAAAAAGAGTACGGAAAATGACCCCTCTGTGCCGGAGAGAATCGGCTTTTCCGCACGACTGCATGGATGCAGGAGGTAGGGCGAAGCAGGATGCCCGAGCCGAGTAGATCATTGTTAAGTCCGACAGGCTGCTAAAGCCAGACGCGGACGGGGGCTTGTGGCAGTTCTGCGCTCTGGCGCTGGGGCGGCTCCTGTTCCGGCGGGCAGGCTGGGTTGGATCGCCACAGACGAAGTGCCGAGTCTGAATCTGCGCCAGGCTGGTGCCCGTCGCTAAGGGTGGGTGATTCGAGTGAATCGCTGACGGGCCTGAAGCGGGTTTCCTGCCCTGGCGTTTGATACTGCATGCGCAATAGCGGACCCTGGACGGAAAACGTCGGACTGTGACTGTACGGACTCTGCAGGTCCTGCGGACCGCATTCGAGCGTATTGGCCTGTAACAGGGTACTGAACAGCAGACCTGATATCAGCAGTGGCAAAGCCAGCAGGGCTGCTTTGCGGTGTGAGTTGATTGCTGTGTTCATGGTTTCTGGATACCGTCTTGGCGCATTCGCCGCGGGGTACCGGAGTCAGGCGGCCTGTTGCCAGAGATCCTGATTGGGTACGGCGCGGGTATGCAGTGGGGGCTGCTGTCGTGGCAAAGTGTTGCGACGAAGCAGAACATGCATTTTTTTCAGTAAAGTTGCAAACATAGTCGCATCCCTGTGAGTTGACTGAACGCGAGGACGGACCTGAAGCCCGTCCCCGCGCAAGATACAGACCCCGTCGCGGTTACCAGCCCTGGTGGTGCCCATCGCCGTGACGGCCATGGTGGCCGCGCCCTTCCATCTTTTCCATTCGTTTCTCGCCCATCTCGGCGAGTTTCTCTTCCTGCGCGTCGGTGAGGATATCCTGCATGGCGGCGCGCTTGGCCTGCCGTTCGCGGATCTGCTCGCCGAGCTGCTCCTGAGCCTGCAGGATCAGGGCATCCAGACGCGCATTGTAATCGGCGGCAGTGGTATTCAGATCACGCAGCTGACGGTGCAGTTCACGCTGTGCGTCCCGGTTGGCACTATGCTCGGAAGGTCCGGCCATCAGTTCCTTTACCTGGGCTTGCTGCTCTTCTGTCAGATCGAGTGCCTCGCTCATGCGCTCAAGGCGCTTTTCCTGGTGGCGCTCATGGCGTTCGCCGTCGTTGTCGCCTTGGCCGTGTGCTATCGCCAGGCCGCTTGCGGTGCCGGCCAGTGCCAGGGTGGTCATAACGATCATCATGGATTTACGCATTGTGTCTCTCCTGTTGTGCTTTGATCTGTCGCGTTTTGATGAGTCCAGTATTCGGTATTGGCGCGCAAACTTGGGTTACGGCACTGTAAAGTTGGGTAAAGGCTCTGGGTTCTGTCTGAGGCAGCGTTATGATGAGACCTGAATGCTGAGGAACCATAATGAAAGAGCGACTGCTGCTGGTGGATGATGATGTCGAACTGTGCGAACTGCTGGGCGACTATCTGCGTCACGAAGGTTATGACATTGACTATGCCCATAACGCCAATGAGGCACTGGCGCGGCTGGAGGGCAGCCACCCTTATAGCCTGATGGTGCTGGATGTGATGATGCCGGGCCAAAGCGGCCTGGAATTGCTGCAGCAGTTGCGCCCGCGGGTGCAGTTGCCGGTCATCATGCTGACCGGCCGGGGCGAAGAAATAGACCGCATTCTGGGACTCGAAATGGGCGCCGATGACTATCTGGGCAAGCCCTGCAATCCGCGCGAGTTGCTGGCCCGCATTCGGGCCATTCGCCGGCGCAGCGATGCGGCCAGTCAGCAGATCGAGTTCCCGCAACAGCCCATCGAGCTGCACGACATTCGCCTGGATCCAGGCATGCGTGAAGTGCGGGTGGCGGGTGAGGTCGTTGAGCTGACCAGCGCCGAGTTCAATGTACTGGCTTATCTGCTGCACAATGTCGGCCGGGTGATGACCAAGGCGGAGCTGACCGAGCGCGTGTTGCATCGTCCCTTGACGGCCTATGATCGCGCCATTGACGTGCACGTGAGCCGATTGCGGCAAAAACTGCAGGGTGCCGGTGACCCTCGGGAGCTGATCAAAACCTTGCGCGGCGAAGGCTATATGCTGGTGCGGGAGGCTGGATGAAGTGGTATCGCAGCCTGTACTGGAAGATCTTTCTCGCCATCTGGCTCAGCAGTGTGCTGGTCATTGTTGCCACGGTACTGATTGTTGGCAGCATGGCGAGCCACGAGCGCGACGCCGAGGTACAGGAAGCGCGGGCCTATGCCCTGGCAGAGCGGATTCTGGAGCGTTATGAGGAGGGTAAACGGCTCGACAGGTTCCCGCGGAACAAGCGATCCCGCGGCATTCCAGGCATTCGCATTGTGGAGCTGCACGGCCGCGAGCCGGTGATAGATACCCTGCCGCGGCATGGGCCGGGTGCCAGGCCGGAGTTGACCTTTGAACTGGTCTCCGAATCCGGGCGCAGCTATCGGGTTCAGGTGGGCGCCTGGCCGCCGCAAGAACCCTTTGGCCGTTTTGTCGGCTTGCTGGTGTCCGTACAAATCGTGTTGATCCTGCTGGTCTCTGCGTTGACCAGCCTTGTGCTGACCTGGCTGGTGGTGCGTCCGCTGAAGCGCTTGCGACTGCACACCCGGGCGCTGTCTGAGGGTGATCTATCGGTGCGCACGGATCAGAAACTGGCGGTACGGGGTGATGAGATTGGCGAGCTGGCGCGCGAATTCGATACCATGGCGGACTATGTCGAGCGCACCCTGGGCGCAAGTCAGCGCCTGATGCAGGATGTCTCCCATGAGCTGCGCGCCCCGCTGGCACGTCTGCAGGCCGCGGCCGGGCTGCTGGAGCAGCGCCTGGGCGAGGGCGATCCGCTGTTGCAGCGCCTCAACCGTGAGTGTGATCGAATCGACCGATTGATCACTGAAATACTGTCGTTGTCGCGGCTCGAGGCGCTGGAGTCGGTGTCCGAGGTCTTCAATGTGCGCGAGCTGGTGATGGAACTCAAAGAGGATATCCGTTTTCAGCAGCCTGACCGGCCGCTCTCCATCGAGTTGCCGCAAAGTTGCCGGGTACGGGGCAACCGGCAGTTGCTGGAGCGTGCCCTGGGCAACGTATTCAATAATGCGCTTAAACATACGCCCGCAGGTGCCGCTATTGAAATGCGCCATAGTCTTGTTGGTACAACGCATGAGTTGCGAATTCGGGATCATGGCCCGGGCGTGGCCGCCGAAGCGTTGCAGCAGCTGTTCGATCCGTTCTTTCGCCAGCGTAGCGATACCCGGTCAGACGGTTATGGCCTGGGACTGAGTATTGCGCGGCGGGCGTTGCGGATCCTCGGTGGCAGCATTGAAGCGCGCAATCATCCCCAGGGCGGGCTGGAACTGCTGATCCGCTTGCCGGTGGCTTAGCGGTTAGCGGTAAGGGTTCAGAGCGTCAGGCCGGGTGGCAGCGTTGCGGGCATCTCAAGTTGTTCTGCTTCCTGGGAGGCGACCGGATAGGCGCAGTAGTCTGCCGCGTACCAGGCGCTGGGCCTGTGATTGCCGCTGCGTCCGATACCGCCAAAGGGCAGGCCGCTACTGGCACCGGTGAGTGGGCGGTTCCAGTTGACGATACCGGCGCGGATGCGCTGCAAAAACCGCTGGTACAGCTGCGCGTCGCTGCTGAACAGGCCTGCGCTAAGACCAAAGGCCGTCGCATTGGCAAGTTCCAGCGCCTCATCGAAGCTGTCGTAACGGATCAGCTGCAACAGCGGCCCGAAATATTCCCGATCCGGCAAATTATGTACCGCACTGACATTAATCAACCCGGGCGACAGTAGCCCGGTACCGCTGCGCAGATGGCTCATGGACACCAGCACCCGGGCACCCAGTTGCACCAGGTCATGCTGCGCCTGCAGCAGATGCTTTGCCGCCGATTCACTGATCAGGGCACCCATAAAGGGCTGCGGCTGCTGGTTGTAGGGCCCCACCTGAATATCCAGCACGGCTTGGCGCAGTTGCTCGATAAACTGATCTCCACTGCGCCCCCTGGGTACCAGCAACCTGCGTGCACAGGTACAGCGCTGACCTGCGCTCAGGTAGGCCGACTGAATTGTCATCAGCACCGCTGCAGTTACGTCCGGCGTATCGGCCACGATCAGCGGGTTGTTGCCGCCCATTTCCAGTGCCAGAATTTTTTCCGGATGACCGCCAAACTGCTGATGCAGATAGCTGCCGGTCTCGGCGCTGCCGGTAAAGAACAGGCCGTCCAGACCCGCATGGGTAGCCAGCGCCTGGCCGGTGCTGCGCCCGCCCTGCAGCAGGTTCAATACCCCGTCAGGCAGATCGGCTTTCTGCCAGAAGTGCAGGCAGAGCTCCGCCACGCGCGGCGTGAGTTCACTGGGTTTGAATAGCAGTGTATTGCCCGCCAGCAGCGCCGGGATGATGTGTCCGTTGGGCAGGTGCCCCGGGAAGTTGTACGGGCCGAAGACAGCCACCACGCCGTGGGGATGATGGCGCAGCGTGGCGGTGATGCCATTGCTGTGCTGACGCTTCTCGCCGGTACGCTCCAGTGCCGCCTGAATTGAAATGTCGGCCTTGCCGATCATGGCCGTCACTTCGGTGGTCGCCTCCCAGAGTGGTTTGCCGGTTTCCTGGCCGATGGTATCGGTAAGCAGATCACGGTGCTGTTCCAGCTGGGTCACAAAACGGCGGATCAGGGTCGCGCGCTGTTCAAAGGTCATCAGCCGCCAGTGTTCATAGGCGACACGCGCAGCATTGACAGCCTCGTCGACCTGTTCGCTGCTGGCGGCACGCCCGCGCCAGATACGCTGGCCGTTGCCCGGGTTGAAAGATTCCATGTCGACGCCGTCACCATGGCACCACTGACCATTGATAAACAGGGAAGCAGCTTCGGTCATTCGGACTGTCTCGCTTTAAGTGGCACAATGCGCAGGGGGTCGCCGTTGGTAACCCGCAGTGCGTCGGCCAGCTCGTGGCTGATCTGGACCGCACTGCCTTCAGGTTGCAGCGGCGCGACGGTGCAACGAAAGTGTTCCAGCAGGGTATTGCTGATCAGGTAGAGATTGTCGCCACGGGCGGGCGTATCGCTGATACGGGCTTTCACGTAACGACTGTCGCGCACGCTTCGAATATCGCTGAGCCGCGTCGCCACTGTGGGGCCGGCATCGAAAATGTCGATATAGCCTTCGAACCGGAAGCCTTCGTTTTCCAGCATGCGCTTGGCCGGTTCGGTGTTGCGATGCACCTGCCCAATCACCCGCTGGGCGTCCTTGGGCAGCAGGTGCAGATAGATGGTGTGTTTTGGCATGAGTTCGGCGATGAATATCTTGTTGCCCGAACCTGTGAGGTAATCCGCCTGCGAGTATTCCATGGAAAAAAAGTGCCGGCCCAGACCATCCCAGAACGGCGAGCGGCCCTTGTCATCGGAGTAGCCCCGCATTTCTGCGATCACCCGCTCGGAAAAGCGCTCCGGGTACTCGGCCATGAACATGAATCGACTCTTGGACAGCAGGTTGCCGTTACTGCCCTTGCGAAAGTCGGGTTTCAGGTAAAGGGTGCAGACTTCGGCGCAACCGGTGTAGTCGTTGCACAAATCCAGCGTACGAAAATTGTTGTAGACGTTCAGTTCGCGCGAGGCATGGACGACCGTGCCAATACGGTAGTGGTACCAGGGTTCGCTCAGGCCCACCGCCGCTTCGATACCGCTGGTTCCGATTACCTGGCCGCTGGCAAGATCCTCCATGACGAACAGATAGCTTTGACTGCCATCCAGTGCGGCATCCTGTTGCAGGGTCACACGGGTGCGCTCGATCTTGGCCTGCAGCAGTTCGCGGTTGTCCGGCAGTGATGTAAAACCAGGACCGGACTCGATGGCAATGTCGCACAATGTATCCAGGTCGGTTTCGCAGATGGGCCTGATTACTATCATTTAACTCTCCCTGGCATGATTGCAGCGGTATTGTCAGCGGTATTCTGGATAAGGTGCAGGAGGCGCGGCGGATGTTCTGATAAAACCCTGGTAAAGTCGGCCGTCGCCGGCCGGGTAGCGGCGAATAAAGGCCAAATGGCCGCCGGGGATGCGCACGCTCCCGTCGCTGAATTCGACCTCGGCGGTACCCGAAGTCGTGGCGGACTGTTCGAGGTATTCCTCTGCGGAACCCTGCACCAGACCATTCTCACAGTCGAGCCTAAAGCCCTGTTCCAGCAGATAATCATTCAGATCATCAATGCTGTTGTGAAGGCTCAGACTGTTGATCAGCAACGCATAATGGTGGGCGCGAAAGCCGAACGCGGCGATCCAGGCAGCAAACTCGGAGCTGCGTTGCAGTTGTTGATAGCTGTCGTAATCGATCTTCCAGTGACGGCCCGATGCGCAAAAGTCATCCTGCAGCAAGGCGGCGGGTGAAATCTGGCTGATGAACTGGTGCAGGTTATTTCGAACTTCATCCTCCAGGGAATCGACGTTCAGCTCGGTAAAAAGCAGTTTCGGCAGGGTTGTGTCGGGGTGCTTGTAGTAGCGTGCGAAGAGTCGGGTACCTGTAATGTCAAATTCGCCGTGGGGCTGGTATCCGGCGCGCTCAAATGGTTTGGCCAGCTGAGCAATATTGACCCTTGGCAGGGCCAGCGTATGCAGGCTCAGGTGGTCAACCTGCAAGTGCGGGTTATCTGCTGCGAGCAGGTTGTGAATGCGGCGGGCATCAGGGTTAATTTCGAGGAAGTCCTGCCAGAGCATGTCCAGCATGTGATCCAGCTGCTCACGTTTCATCTTGCACCCCCTCAGAACTGGTTGTACCGCGACGCTCCCCGCCCCGCACGGTGCTACTACGCGGTGATCATACCGTTGCACATGTCAGTTTAGACGCTCTGCAATTAATTATGCTGCACGGGTGCTACGGGGCTTGGCGCGCACAGTGGCTGCAGTGATGAGCGGGACGAAAAAGACGGCGAGCGTCTGAAACGCTGCATGTCTCAGATATCCCGAAATTGGGGGTAACTTTTGAGGGCTGTGTTTAGGTGCGCTGTGCATAACAGCGTCATATTCGAATGAAATCAAATAAAGGCTATATAAAACAATGATATACAAAAGAGTCAAAGTGGTTTGACACAAGCGGTAAACAGTTTTTCCACAGCTTTTGATTTGTGAGTATGTTGTGGGTAGTTTTTGTGGAACCGTTCAAGAAGCCGCTGTGTGGTGTTTTTATCAGGCATAAAAAAACACCCGGCGGGTGCTTTTGGGTATCTGGAGTTATCCACAGCGGCGCAGAATCAAGCGCTCGCTGTGCCGATGTCCGGGGTCAGAGTGCGTCCGGGCCGGTTTCGCCGGTACGGATACGGATCACCTGTTCCAGCGGTGTGACGAAAATCTTGCCATCACCAATTTTGCCGGTGTTGGCGGTCTTGGTGATGGCTTCAATCACCTGGTCGATCATGTCACTGTCGACGGCGACCTCGATCTTGACCTTGGGCAGGAAGTCGACCACGTATTCGGCGCCGCGGTATAGCTCGGTATGGCCCTTCTGGCGGCCGAAGCCTTTGACCTCGGTGACGGTGACACCCTGGATACCGATTTCGGAAAGGGCTTCGCGAACATCATCAAGTTTGAATGGTTTGATAACCGCAGTGATCAACTTCATAGCGTGCTCCCTTTGCGACCCTGCGCCTGGTGCGGCGTCGGACGCTGTGATGAAAAGTGGAATCCGTGCCCCGCGCCCGTTAACGCAGGCGCTTTCAGAGCCCGAATGCCAGAAAAATTCAGCTCAGTATACTCGTAAAATCGTGTCGGCGCCTACGCTGGCCTGTGCGTGCATAAAAGTGCGGGCGCTGCTGTCTCCGGTAATGAAAAGGGCGCCCTGCGGCGCCCTTTACTTTAAATGAAGTGCTGAAGATTTACTTCTTGGTGGCGCTGAATTCCGGGTAGGCTTCCATGCCGCACTCGGCAAGGTCGACGCCTTCGTATTCCTCTTCCTCGGTAACGCGAACACCCATGATGGCTTTGAGCAACAGCCATACTACCAGGCTCGCCAGGAAGACCCAGCCGAAGATGGATACGATACCCAGCAGCTGGGCGCCAAAGGTGGCATCAGCGTTGTTGAACGGTACTGCCAGCAGACCCCAGATACCTACGACACCGTGAACGGAGATGGCGCCGACAGGATCATCAATCTTGATTTTGTCCAGAGTGACGATGGAGAACACCACCAGTACACCGCCAACCGCACCGATCAGCGTTGAAACCAGGGCGCTTGCAGACAGCGGGTCAGCCGTGATGGCAACCAGGCCAGCGAGCGCGCCGTTGAGCGCCATTGTCAGGTCGGCCTTCTTGAACCACAGGCGTGCCACGATCAGGGCTGCGATAACACCGCCGGCTGCCGCCGCGTTGGTGTTAACGAAAACCTGGGCGACCGCATTGGCTTCACCGACATCGGACAGCTTCAGCTCCGAACCGCCGTTGAAGCCGAACCAGCCCATCCACAGGATGAAGGTACCCAGAGTCGCCAGCGGCAGGTTGGCGCCAGGGATGGCATTGATCTCGCCATTCTTGCCGTACTTGCCTTTACGGGCACCCAATACCAGAACACCTGCCAGGGCTGCAGCGGCACCTGCCATGTGGACGATACCTGAACCGGCGAAGTCAGAGAAACCGGCTTCGCTGAGGAAACCGCCACCCCAGGTCCAGTAACCTTCAACCGGGTAGATCACACCGGTCATGACGACAGCGAATGCCAGGAAGGACCAGAGCTTCATGCGCTCGGCAACGGCACCGGAGACGATGGACATTGCCGTGGCGACGAACACCACCTGGAAGAAGAAGTCCGAACGGGCCGAATAGTAGGGTGCGTCATCGCCACCGGCCAGCACGGCATCGACAGCGTTTTCGTCACCGATCAGGGCACCGAAGTTCGGCAGTACGCCGCCAGCATCGGAGCTGTACATGATGTAGTAACCGCAGAGCAGGTACATGGTACAGGCGATGGCGTAGAGAGCGATGTTCTTGGTCAGAATTTCGGTTGTGTTCTTGGCGCGAACCAGGCCCGCTTCGAGCATCGCGAAGCCAGCGGCCATCCACATTACCAGGGCGCCGCATACCAGAAAGTAAAAGGTATCAACGGCATATTTAAGCTGCGATAAATCCGCAACGGTCGTGTTGAGAAGCTCTTCCATCTCGACGGCCCTCCGTCAGGCGCGATTGGTTAATTTTTATATCAAAGTGCGTCTTTACCGGTCTCGCCGGTACGGATGCGAATAACTTGTTCCAGCGGTGTGACAAATATCTTGCCGTCGCCAATCTTTCCAGTGTGGGCGGCCTTGCTTATCGCTTCCACGACCTGATCCACAATGTCCGCCGACACAGCTGCATCGACCCGGACCTTGGGCAGGAAGTCGACGACATATTCAGCGCCGCGATACAGTTCGGTATGGCCTTTCTGGCGCCCAAAGCCTTTGACCTCGGTCACGGTGATGCCCTGAACACCAATTTCAGACAGCGCCTCGCGGACATCGTCCAGTTTGAAGGGCTTGATGATCGCCGATATAAGTTTCATGTGTCTGTCCCCCATCTATGGACTGATTCCTTGTACGAGCCGCCCCGGAGTTAAAGGTGGCCCGAAACGGTTGGTTATTCATAAGCGAATGTTGTGCCATGTTGCATAAGTCTTTAAATAACAAAGCGTTGTCTTTAAGGGCTGTCTCCAGGTGGGGAAATGCCTTCGGATTCGGCACCATTAAGGGATTATTGCGTGCACGATTTGAGTGCGCGCACCTTTTTGGTGCCAAATGGCTGCCATCACTACCCAGGCACTGTGCTTCTGCACTTGTGGTCACTGCGACGGACCTGCGAAAAATGCTAAGCTTGGGCGAAATTACGGGAGTTTGTGCAATGCTTAATCAAAAGCTGATAGAGACGCTTTCAGCCCAGCTGAGCGAGTTGTTTGAGGGTGGGCGCAGCCTGCCGGGGCAGGAAGCCATGCGCCAGCAGGTACGCGCTGTCTTGCAGAGCAGTTTTGCGCGTCTGGATCTTGTAACGCGGGACGAGTTCGATGCCCAGGCCGCCGTGCTGGGTCGAACCCGTGAAAAGGTGGATCAGCTGGAAATCAAACTCAGCGAAATCGAACAGCGGCTCGACAACAAAAACCACGAATAAACACGCCGTCTCAGGCTGGCTAAAAAATGCACAAGGATGGTGCAAGCGCGTAGTGCAGATACCTGCACCTTAAGTAAGCAACCGCATACCAAGGATGGTACTTATGTCACTCGCAGTGGTTCATTCCCGCGCAATGCTGGGCATAAGTGCACCAGCGGTTACCGTCGAAGTGCACCTTTCCGGTGGTTTGCCCTCGCTGTCGATCGTCGGCCTGCCCGAAGCGGCTGTGCGGGAAAGCAAGGATCGAGTACGCAGCGCACTGATTAATTCCGGTTTCGATTATCCGCAACGCCGTATCACGATCAACCTGGCGCCCGCCGACCTGCCCAAGGAAGGCGGGCGTTATGATCTGGCAATTGCGCTGGGCATTCTGGCGGCATCGAAACAACTGCCCCCATCGTGCCTCGAAGGTTGGGAAGTACTGGGTGAACTGACCCTGGCGGGAGAAATCAGGCCCGTGCGGGGCGTTTTGCCCGCGGCGCTGTCCTGCCGTGATCTGGAGCGCGCACTGCTGGTGCCGCGCTTGAACGGCGCGGAAGCCGCCCTGGTACAGGGCTGTGATGTACGTGTCGCCGATCATTTGTTGCAGGTCTCCTCTGCATTGCGCGGCGATACTCCGCTGGAACACGCCAGGGCGTTAGCGCCGCTGGAAGTCTCCGGCTTGCCGGACCTTGACGAGGTCAAGGGACAGTATCAGGCGCGCCGTGCGCTCGAGGTAGCCGCCGCCGGCAGTCATAACCTGCTATTCAGCGGCCCGCCCGGCAGTGGCAAGAGCATGCTGGCGGCCCGGTTGCCGGGGCTGCTGCCGGCACTGGGGGAGCGGGAGCGGCTGGAAGTGGCCGCGGTGTATTCGGTGGCCGGTTGTGGCATTGATACCGTCGGCCAGGGCAGCCGCCCCTTTCGCAACCCGCACCATACGGCATCTGCGGTGGCTCTGGTGGGCGGTGGCAGCCAGCCGCGCCCCGGCGAAATATCGCTGGCGCACCAGGGCGTGCTGTTTCTGGATGAGTTGCCGGAGTTCCCCCGCTCGGTGCTGGATGTGCTGCGCGAGCCTCTGGAAACCGGAGAGATTCTTATTTCCAGAGCGGCCAGCCAGATGCTTTTTCCTGCCCGTTTTCAGCTACTGGCCGCCATGAACCCCTGCCCCTGCGGGTATTTCGGCGATACGTCGGGGCGCTGTCGCTGCACGCCGGATCAGATACAGCGTTACCAGGGACGCATTTCGGGTCCGCTGCTGGATCGCTTTGATATGCAGCTCAACGTCAAGGCGCTGGATCCTGCGCAGCTGCTGGACCCCACCGCCGGTCGGGGCGAATCCAGTGCTGTCGTGGCGAAGCGGGTGGCGGCAGCGATGGCGTTGCAGGAAGCGCGCCAGGGCAGGCCTAACCGTGATCTGGGATCCGCTGAACTGGACCAGGTGTGCTGCCTGGAAAAGCCGCAGCGTGCGTTGCTGGTCAATGCGGCCACTCGGCTGGGGCTTTCGGCCCGCGCCTGCCACCGGATACTGCGCGTGGCGCGCACGCTGGCGGATCTGGCGGGCGAGGAGCGTGTTTGTGAGGCCCAGTTGCTGGAAGCGCTGGGCTTTCGCCAGGGCCTGATGCGCCAGGGTGGCTCGGCGAAGGGTTAGTTACCGCGCAGCATGCGCATGAAGTCTTCGATGGGTACGGGGGGGCTAAAGAAATACCCCTGCACCTGGTCACAGTCGTGGCGAATCAGAAACTCCAGCTGAGTCTTGTTTTCAACGCCCTCAGCAATGACTTTTTTCTGCAGGTTATGCGCCAGATTAATAATGGCGCGCACGATCTCTTCATCATCCTTGCTCTGATTCACGCCGGCGACAAACGATTTGTCGATCTTGAGCGTACTGATGGGCAGCTTCTGTAGCAGGGCAAAGGATGAGTAACCGGTGCCGAAATCGTCCAGCGAGAAATCGATGCCCAGGGCGCTGAGTTCCTTAAGGCAGCTTTGCACATGGGCTTCATCCGAAAACAGTGCGGTTTCGGTCAGTTCGAACTCAAGGCGATGCGGGTCTATCTGGTTTTTGTCGATGATGCGCTTGATGGTCTTGGCGAGAAAGTCATCCTTGAATTGCCGAAACGACAGGTTTACGCCAATGCTGCCGTACCGGAAACCGGCTTCCTTGAACTTGAGCATGTCTTGGCCGGCCTGGTGGATGGCCCAGTATCCCATGGGGACAATGAGCCCGGTTTTCTCGGCGGTCGGGATGAACTCATCGGGCTGGACCAATCCACGCTCCGGGTGATTCCAGCGCATCAGCGCCTCGGCACCGATGATCTTGCCGGTACGCAGGTCGATGCGTGGCTGGTAATAGAGCACAAACTGCTCCTGGCGCAGCGCGCTCCAGAGTTCCGGCTCCAGCGTGATCTGGGTGGCGGGATCGGTGTCCTTGGCGGATTCGAAAATGGCATAGCTGCAGCCGTGCAGTTGCTTGGCCCGTTGCCGTGCCTGGGATGCCTGGCGGATCAATGCGTCCAGCTCCCGGCTGTGCTCCGGCGCAAAGGCGACACCGATGCTGCTGGGCAGCATGATTTCGCGTTCGTTGCAGTGGTAGGGGTGGCTCACGTGCTGCATCAGTCGGGCGATCAGTTCCAGGGTACTGGCGCGCAGGTCGGTACCCTGTTCCGTCTCCAGTATGATGGCAAATTCGTCGCCACCAATGCGGTATAACTGTTCGTCCTGCAGACAGCTTTGCAGTCTCTGGCTCAGCTGCTGAACCACATCGTCGCCGGCGGAATGGCCAATGCTGTTGTTAAATTTGCGAAAACCATCGAGATCCACCGTGATCAGCGCCACAGAGTGCTGGTGACTGTCGATACGCGCGAGGCTTTCAAGCAGCTGACGATAGAAATATTGCCGGTTGCCGATGGCCGTGAGCGGGTCGGCGTGGCGCAGGTAATCGATCTGGGCATGCTGGCGCTGGCTGCCCAGTACGTAACGAATGGCGCGTTGCAGGGTATCTGCGGCCAGTGTGCGCAGCGGAAGGTAGTCAGCCACGGCCTGGTTCAGCAGTTTGCGGCCGGTCAGGTCATTGATGTCATCATCAAGCACGATGATCGGAATGGTGCTGTTGCTGCGCTTGAAGGTCAGCAGGGTGGCATTGTCGAGCAGATGGGTCGCCGGCAGGCACAAAAACAGCAGGTCTATCTTTTCATGCCCGATCAGGTTCAGCGCCTGGTTGACGTCTTTGGAATACTGGATGTCATACACATGTTCTGTATTCAGAAGACTGCTGATTCTGTCCGACGTCTGCTGATCATCGGCAACGATCAGCAGTCTGATCACGGATTCGCTGGTTTGCCGCTGGGCCGACTGCATCAGGTTAATACCCCACAAATAGACAGCAATACAGAGGTGTGTGCATTTGGCTGCCACTGACGGTTGGTGAGGGATCCTTTGTGCTCGTGAGGCCCTGTTCGTGGCATAATACGCCGTCCTGCTTTGGCGCAGGACAAACTTAGCACGAAGCGCCGACAATAAAAATGACAGTGAAAGCCTGTTTAATCAGGCAATTACTCCTGTCATTTTAGTCAATCCTTGAATGCATCCGGAACGTTACGCTGTGCCGGATTCCCCTTCCGTTATTGACCGTTAGCGGCCGTGCTCCCGACTGCTTTAGCACTTTTTGAATATTGACTCATGAGCAAGCTCAATCCCAGACAGAAAGAAGCGGTGGAATATGTCGGTGGTCCACTGCTGGTTTTGGCCGGCGCAGGCTCCGGCAAGACCAGCGTTATCACGCGTAAAATCGCCTACCTGATCCAGAAATGTGGCGTTCAGGGACGGCATATTGCGGCCGTCACCTTCACCAACAAGGCATCCCGGGAGATGAAGGAGCGTGTCGGCCAGCTGGTGCAAGGCAAGGAGGCGCGTGGTCTGACGGTCTCGACCTTCCATAACCTGGGCCTCAACATCATTCGCAAGGAGCATCGCATCCTGGGCTTGAAGGCGGCGTTTTCGTTGTTTGATGATCAGGACAGCAAGGCGCTGCTGCGTGATCTGATGCTGCATCAGAACGAGGATGCGGATCAGGTCGACAGCGTGCGCAACCAGATCTCGAACTGGAAAAACGACATGCTGGAGCCTGACCAGGCGCTGGCCCAGGCGGCGGGCCCGGACGAGATCCTGGCGGCCCGTGCCTACGAGGCCTACGAAATCCATTTGCGTGCCTATAACGCGGTGGATTTCGATGACCTGATCCTGATCCCGGTGCGCCTGTTCCAGAATCATGCAGAGGTGCTGGAGCGCTGGCAGGGGCGCATTCGCTACCTGCTGGTGGACGAATACCAGGATACCAACCTGTCGCAGTACCGCCTGGTGCGCCAGCTGGTCGGGCACCGTGGTGCCCTGACGGTGGTGGGTGACGACGACCAGTCGATCTACGCCTGGCGCGGTGCCCGGCCCGAGAACCTGATTCAGCTGAATGAAGACTTTCCGAGCCTGCGGGTGGTCAAGCTGGAGCAAAACTATCGCTCCACCGGGCTGATCCTCAAGGCGGCCAACACCCTGATCGCCAACAACCCCCACGTGTTCGACAAGACGCTGTGGAGCGACATGGGCTATGGCGACCCGATCAGGGTGATCTACAACCGGAACGAAGAAACCGAGTGTGAGCGCATCGCCACGGAAATACTCGATCGTCACCTGCGCAAGGCCACGCCCTTCAAGGACTTTGCCATTCTGTACCGCGGCAATTTCCAGGCCCGCCTGCTGGAGGTCAAGCTGCAGGCGTATCAGGTGCCCTACAAGCTGAGCGGTGGCACCTCCTTCTTCTCCCGCGCCGAGATCAAGGATGTGATGGCGTATCTCAAGGTGCTGATCAATCCGGATGATGACAACGCCTTTTTGCGTATCATCAATACCCCCAGGCGCGAGATTGGCCCCAATACGCTGCAGAAGCTGGGGACCTACGCCTCGGAGCGCCAGGTCGGACTCTATGCGGCCTGTGACGAAATGGGTCTGGAACAGGTGCTGCCGGCCCAGGCTGTTGATCGGCTGCGCCGTTTCCGCGACTGGATGCAGCGTATTTATCGCCAGTGCCAGGAAGTCGACCCGGTGGATGCCATTCGCGAAATGGTGCGCGATATCGACTATGAAGGCTGGATACGCCAGAACACCGCCAGTGAGGCGGCCGCCGACAAGCGGGTGCAGAATGTCTGGTTCCTGCTGGATTCGATTCGCTCCACCCTGGATCGACTGCGCGAGGACGACCCCGATGCCGGTATCGAGGAGACCATCACCCGCCTGATCCTGCTCGACCTGCTTGATCGCCAGGAGGAAGAGGACGACTCCGACCGGGTTCAGCTCATGACGCTGCACGCGTCCAAGGGACTGGAATTCCCCCATGTCTTCATGATGGGCATGGAAGAGGAACTGCTGCCGCACCGCAACAGCATCGAGACCGACACTATCGAGGAGGAGCGCCGGCTGGCCTATGTGGGCATCACCCGGGCGCGGGAAACCCTGACCATGACCCTGGCGCGCCAGCGCAAGCAGTATGGCGAGATGGTGGACTGCCTGCCGAGCCGATTTATCGATGAAGTGCCGCAGGAGGATCTGGTTATCGAGGGGCTGGAGCGTAATCAGGACCAGAACAAGGCGCGGGGCAAGGCAACGCTGAACAGCCTCAAGAGCCTGCTGGATAGCTTCTAGCGACGCGCTGTGGAAAGCCTGCGTGATAGCGTCCAGCCGTCAGTTTCAAGGAGTTGCAGATGAATGCTGTTCGGGACAAATGGAACCGGCGTTACGAGGCACGCTCGCACGCCCCGCCTGCCACCCCCGCGTTTGTGACGCACATTGCGCCGAGTCTTAAGCCGGGCACCGTTCTGGATGTGGCCGCCGGTGACGGCGCTGCCAGCCTGGCTCTGGCCAGGCTGGGCTTCGTGGTCACGGCGATTGATATTTCCGAGGTAGGGCTGTCGCGGCTGGAGGACTTCGCCGCCCGTGAGCGGCTCACCATTCAAACCCGATGCTGTGATCTGGAGCAGCCCGACCGTCTCGACGGGCTGGGCCCGTTCGATAACATCCTGGTCTGTCGCTACAAGCCGGAACCCGCGCTTTGGCCGGCCCTGGCGGCCATGCTGGTGCACGGCGGCCTGCTGGCCTTCAGTACCTTTAACCTGCAGCAGCACGAGCTGCACGGCTTCCCTGCCCGCTTCTGCCTGCAGCCCGGCGAGCTTAAGGCTATCGACCCGTCACTGGAGCGGCTGCGCTGTCAGAGTGTTTCCCGCGCTGGGGATTATTTTGATGACTACCTCTTTCGCCGCCGCTGATCAGGCGTCAAACAGGCTTTCAATTGCCGGCGAGATATAGGGCCGGCCGCGCGCATTCAGGGCGGTGCCGATCACCAGGCCCTCGAGCATGACCTTGTCGTCTTCCAGGCGGATGACCCGCTGGCGGAAGCCGAAGCGGATTTTGCCAAGGCGCTCGGTCGTGACCTCGACCACAAAGCGGTCGCCGCTTTTCAGGGGCGCCTTGTAATCCAGTTCGCTGCGAATCACCACCAGATGGATACCGTCCTGGGCCAGGGCGGCGAAATCCACGCCTTTGGCCAGCAGATACTCATGCCGGGCGTGCTCCAGGTAGTTGAAATAGACGCCGTTGTTGACGATGCCCTGGATATCCAGTTCGTAGTCGCGTACCTGGAACTCAAGGCGAAATGGCTGTGTCATGGGGGTTCCTGTGTCGTTGAGTGAATCGTTTAACGTTGCTGGCAGATCCAGGCGTGTGCTTCTGTCAGGCTGTCCACGATGATGCTGGCAGCGGAAAAATCATGGCTTTGTGCCTCGGCGCTGCGGATGGCGACCACGCGCAGGCCTGCCGCCCGGGCCGCAGTAACACCCACCTCGGTGTCCTCCACCGCGATGCAGTGCTGTGCCTGCAGTTGCATCAGTTGCAGCGCCCGCAGATAGCTGTCGGGCGCCGGCTTGTTGTTGGCAACATCGTCGCCGGTGACAACATGCTCGAATAACGGCTCCCAGGCGTGGCCGCGCAAGGATGCCTGTACACAGTTGCGCTGCGAGCCGCTGACCAGTCCCAGGCGCAACTCGCCCGCGAGCGCACGCACCACCGTATCGGCACCCGGCATTTGCGGAAAGTAGGCCCTGGCCAGATAGGCTTCGTTGGCCGCGAGCTTTGCGGCAACCAGCTGTTCGATGCTGGCATCCGTGCTGTTGAGCTGCAGGATATCAATCGCGTTCTGCCTGATGGGCACGCCCAGCATGCGACTCCAGTAATGTCCCTCACTGATCGTCAGGCCCCAGGGGGCAACCGCCTGGCGCCAAAGCTGCAGGTTAACGGCCTCGGAGTCGACTAGGGTGCCGTCATGGTCAAACAGTATTGCGTGAAGTGTCATGCTGAAACGCCCTGTTCGATGATGTGTGTCTTTGGCTGTTGGAACGGCTGCAAGCCGCGTTGCGCACTCTAGCATATTCTGCGTCGCCCACACCGGAAGGGGCTGTCATGTGATCGTCATACTCTCTGACTAGGATGCACGCCATTCTTTGAGGAGGGAATCCGATGAAATCTATACAGTCTGACGTCAACGCCCAGGATACCGATGCGCTGGACCGCACCGGTTTTGATGCCCTGGTAGACAAGGCGCTGAGCCGCCGCAGCCTGCTCAAGGGTGGCATGGCCGCCGGCATGCTGGGCTTTTTTAGCCTGTCACCGGTGGCCCAGGCGGTTGCCGCCGCGCTGGAGCCTTCCCGTCTGCTGGGCTTCAAGGCCATCAAGGCGTCGACCGACGATGCCATCGCGCTGCCCGCCGGTTACCGCTCCTCAATACTGATGTCCTGGGGTGACCCCGTGCTTCCCGGCGCCCCCGAATTCGATCACAAAGGCGGCAACAGCGCGGCCGATCAGGCCCTGCAGTTCGGTGATAATACCGATGGCATGGCGCTGTTCCATTTTCGTCGCCCCGATGGGTCCAACGATCCGGACCGCGCGGTGCTGGCCGTCAACAACGAATACTGCAACTACAAGTACCTGCTGCAGAACGGCGAGGCCCTGACGCGCGAGGACGTTGACAAGGCCAAGGCCGCCCACGGCAACACCGTTGTCGAGCTGGTCCGCGAAGGCGGTCAGTGGCGCTACGTGCGGGATTCGAAACTGAACCGCCGCATCCATCTCGAAACCGAAATGCAGCTGACCGGTCCGGTCGCCGGCCATGCGCTGGTGCAGACCGCGGCAGACCCTGACGGCCGCAAGGTCTTCGGCACCGTGAACAACTGCGCCAACGGCCGTACGCCCTGGGGGACCTACCTGACCTGCGAGGAGAACTTCCAGGGCGTGTTCGGCGCCGACCGCGACGAAGACGTGCCGCCGGAGCAGGCGCGGTACGGTATCAAGGCGGCCGAGGACAGGTATCGCTGGTGGCAGCACGATGACCGCTTCAACCTCAGCAAGACCCCCAACGAGCCGAACCGTTTCGGCTGGATCGTCGAGTATGACCCGTTCGACCCGCAATCGACGCCCATGAAACGCACGGCGCTGGGACGCGTCAAGCATGAAAACGCCGAGCTGGTGCTGAACAAGGACGGTCATGTCGTGGTTTACATGGGCGATGACGAGCGCGGCGAGCATATCTACCGGTTCGTATCGAAAAACAAGTTTGTCGAAGGCCAGGATGCGATGAACCGCACCCTGCTGGAAGACGGCACTCTCTACGTGGCGCAGTTTAACGGCGATAGCGACAAGCATGCCGGCCGCGGCCGCTGGATCGAGCTGAGCCACGGCAAGAACGGCTTGAGCGTCGAGAACGGCTTTGCCGACCAGGCCGATGTGCTGGTTCATACCCGTCGCGCCGCCAAGCAGGTGGAAGCGACCACCATGGACCGTCCGGAGTGGGTCACCCACAACCCGCACAACGGCCAGGTTTACTGCACCCTGACCAACAACAAGCACCGTGGCAACAAGGACGAGCAGCCGCTCAACGCCGCCAACCCGCGTGCCAGCAATCACTACGGCCAGATCATCCGCTGGGAAGCGAAGGGCGGCGACCACACCGCTGAAACCTTTGACTGGGATCTGTACCTGATTGCCGGCAATCCGACGGTGCACGAGGGTAACCTGTACGCCGGTTCCGATGCCATCACGGCGGACAACATGTTCAACAGCCCCGATGGCCTGGGCTTCGACAACGATGGCCGTCTGTGGATTCAGACCGACGGTGACGACTCCAATGCCGGTGATTTCGCCGGCATGGGTAACAACCAGATGCTGTGTGGCGACCCTGCAACGGGCGAAATCCGCCGTTTCATGGTGGGGCCTGTCGGTGCCGAGGTGACGGGGCTGACGTTTAGCGACGACTGCAAAACCATGTTTGTTGGCATCCAGCACCCCACCGGCGCTTTCCCGGATTACCTGGACGGCGGCAAGCCGCGCTCCAGCATCGTCGTGGTGACCCGCGAAGACGGTGGCGTGATCGGCGCTGCCTGAACCTGACGCCCGAAGGCTGGGCTCCTGCGCGACAGCGGGAGCCCAGCCCCGGGGCACGCTGCCGGCCCGGTTTGCCGGGCCGGCAGGTTTAACCTGTTGCTTGAAATTCGCATGGGGCTCCTTTCCCGGAATTCGTCAGCACATTCTTGAAACTCGCTTCGCTCCTTTCCCGGAATTCGCTTCGCTCATTCCATATACGAACTGCCCTTTCATCTTGCGTCTTTTATCGTGGTCTTTTTTACAGTTCATTCGCCTTGCGATAGCGGCCGCTGTAATCGAACAGGCGCTCGCGTACACGCCAGTGGGGGCCCGCCTTGCGGGCGACAACGAAGTCCGGCGCGCTGAATGCCTGGGCTGCCTCCAGTACTTCGGCCAGGCTGCCGAAACGTCGTGGCTCGGTAGCACCGTTGAAGCGGCGCCCGAACAGGCGGTTGAACACCGCGCGCTGACCCGCTTGTCGCAGGTCGAAGCGTTCGTGCAGCTCCTCGCCTTCCTCATCGTGATAGCAGATGCGCAGTGCGCCCTTGTGTTCGGAAAAGCTGACACCGGCACAGCGGATCACGCGGGCATCCTTGAGCTGCAGGGCACGCTTGAGCAGGTCGTCCGGGTCGATGATGGCCTCGCTGCATTGATGGCACTGGCGTGCGGCGATATCGTTCTCGGCACCGCAGTGCGGGCATTCCTTGAAGCGAAAACGGTAGTCGCACTGCTGACTCGGGCCGTCATCGTCTTCGAGCAGTCCCTGACAGCGGCGGCCATAATGCTCGAGAACGGTGCCGGCGCCATCGGTCTTGCCCCAGAAGATGTTGGCAAAACCGCAGCCCGGGCAGAATACCTGCACCGGTTCGCTGTCGCTGTCGGGCTTCTTGCTGCCAACTTCGGGGGCAAACAGGTTGAAGCCGTTGCCGGCATAGTCGATTACCAGGCAGTCGGTCTTGCCGGGCGCCAGGCGCAGGCCACGGCCGACGATTTGCTGGTAGAGGCTGACCGACTGGGTAGGTCTCAGGATGGCGATCAGGTCGACGTGGGGGGCATCAAAGCCGGTGGTCAGCACGGCCACGTTCACCAGGTATTTGAGCTCGCGTGCCTTGAAGCGGGTGATCAGTGCTTCACGCTCCGCTGCGGGGGTCGTGCCCGTGACCAGGGCGGTGCAGTCGCTGGGCAGGTAGCCGGTGATTTCCAGCGCGTGCCGAATGGTGGCGGCGAAAATCATCACGCCGGCGCGCTCGCCGGCGAGCGCCTGAATTTGCTCGCAGATCGCCTGGGTCACGCGCGGGTAGCGGCTCAGCAGGCTGTTGAGCTGCGTTTCGCTGTAGTGGCCGGCGGCGTTGGCCTGCAGCGCCGAAAAGTCGTAGTGGGCGATGCTCGCATCCACCAGTTCGGGCTTCGTAAGGTAGCCCTCGCGGATCAGCTGCGACAGCGGCAGCTCGTAGATGCAGTGCCGAAACGGGCGGGCATCTTCGCTGCGCACAAAACCGCGATAGTGGTACTGGTAGATCCACCCCTGGCCCAGGCGGTAGGGGGTGGCGGTCAGGCCCAGTACCTTGAGGTGGGGGTTCTGGGCGCGCAGGGCGGTGATAACCTGCTGATACTGGCTGTCATCGCCGTCGCTGACCCGGTGGCATTCGTCGATGATGAGCAGGGAATAGGCATTTTGGAACCGGTCCAGGTTGCGGGTCACCGACTGCACGCTGGCGAAGGTGACCTGATGCCCGGTGTCTTTCAGCCCGAGTCCCGCCGAAAAAATGCCGGCGCTGAGGCCAAAGGCGGCGTACTTGGCGTGATTCTGCTCCACCAGTTCGCGCACATGGGCCAGTACCAGAATACGGCGGCGTGCGAGACGTGCCAGTTCCGCGATCACCAGGCTCTTGCCGGCCCCGGTGGGCAGCACGATGACGGCGGGTTCATCACCGGCGCGAAAATGCCTGAGCGTCGCGTCGACGGCTTCCTGCTGGTACGGCCGAAGCTGGATCATTGTTTTGCCATCAGTGCTCTTGCGCGCGCTCGTTGCGAATGGTTTCGGCGGCGCCGAACAGGTGTCCCGATACGGTACGCAGCAGATTCATCGCCACGACGGTATCGTTTTCGATAATTTCCAGCAGCTCGCGACGCTCGATACGCAGGGCAAGCACGGGTTTGATCGCTTGCAGGTTCATGTTGCGTGGCTGATCGATAATCACGGAGAGGTCGCCAATCAGGCGGCCCGGGCCGACCTCGCTGATGGGTTTGTCTTCAGCAGATGCATCAGGCCAGTGCAGCTCGGCCAGGCCGTCGACCACGATATAGGCGCCGTCGGGCACATCGCCGTGACTGAACAGGTGTTCACCGGCACCGACCCGTACCCAGCTTGATGCATAGGCCAGCAGGCGTACCTGGGCGGGGTTCAATTTAGCAAAGGCCGCGGTGCTGGCAATGACACTGCGCTTGCTCTCGAAGTCTTCAATGGTTTCCGGCGTCGGGACCGTTGGCGCCCGGGGGCTGCCATCGACAGGGACACGGCCGTCTTCGAGCTGGATGGTCAAGTCAAACTGTTCGCTATCGCTAATGGTTGGCTCCAGTACAATGATGGTGGCCTCGGGCAGCAGGTGCCGGATCTTGCGCAGTGCCTCACTGCGCTGGGCAACGGAATGGCTTGCCAGGGCCTGGTCCAGCACCAGGATGTCCGGTTTTTTTATGGTGGCGCGCAGGAAGGCAAAGCGCTCCTGTGCGATGGGCGGCACTTCGGTGCCGCCAAGCCCCACCGGAATGCTGCGGATCAGCATGGACAGCGGGCCGTGCAATTCGGCCTGCAGCAGCTCTTCGGCAATGATGCTGCGAATGCTGCGTTCGTTGGTTTCACCGGCGCGGGCGAGCTTGCCGAAAATCAGGTTCTCCAGCACGCTGATGCCGGGGTTGATGCGCTGTTCATCCAGCGGCCGGTAGCGGCTCTGGAACAGCGCTTCGTGCAGCGGAACGCAGGCCTCGCGCATTCGAAGCACGGCGGTGCTGATGCCGCTGGGCAGTGGCATGTCCAGTTGCTCGGCGGTGATCATAAAGGGAAGCGTCAGGCGCAGTTCGGATTCGACGGCCGTCAGCGCGCGGCCGCTGTGCTGTTTTTGCTGCACATCCTGCAGGGCCGCGTAGGTTTCGGGGGTCAGCCCGCCCAGGCGCTTGAAAATCGGATGGTTGGGGCCGATGGCGGCAAAGGTATTCACCAGCGTGTCCAGCATGCTGTGAGCGAAATGCTCCAGCTCCGGCCCAAACCCTGCGGCGTTGAAGCGCTTGATCAGCTGGCTGGTGGTGGCCGCCTGCTCGTCCCGGCTGGAATGGATATGGATTGCAAACAGCAGGTTTTCCGTCAGTGTCAGGCTTGGGTTCAGGGCCTGGCGCGTGAAGGGGTGAATAAAGCGGGTCAGGTTTTCCGCTGCCAGCCGGCGCGCCAGCCGGGGACGAAGCTCAATTATCTTGGCCGCCAGAGAGGGCCGGTCGGAGGGCTCAAAGCGGGCATCCAGGGCGCGCTGTGACAGATAGTCCTCGCTGCCCATGGCATCGACAATCATCAGCCACCACTGATTCAGTTCGTCCAGCTTGCTGAAACCGGCAATATTCAGATCCAGCCATTCGGCATTGACCGGATAGGTACTGTTACCGGAGGCCAGGGCCTCCAGCAGCTCGGGGTCGTCCAGCTCGCTGCTGCTGAGGTTGACGCGGGGGTTGCGCCGCAGCGGCATATAGACGTTTTCCCCCACCGAGGCATTGAACAGGTAGGGGGTTGAGGAGGCGATGCCGATCCGCGCCGAGATGATGGCCTGGTTCAGCTGGCACAGCTTGTGTCCGCTGATCGTCACCTCACCGGACGACAGGCTGACGCTGCGGGACAGCACCTGGGATAAGGCTTTGCGTACTGTGCTGTTGTTGCTCTGGATCGCCACTGTGGCGCCGGGGGGGATCTGCAGGCTGATGTCTGACAGTATTCGGCTACCGTTGGGGTCGGTGACGCTGACCCGATCAAAGCTGATCGGGCCGTTGAGACGTGGCAATGCCTCTTGCTGTTCCTCGAACAGCCCGGCGTCGAGAATGTCGTCGGGCTGGAACTGGTCGCGCAGGCTCTTGTAACGGTCGCTGGTTTCCTGAATCTGGCTGATGTAATTGAGCAGTTCACGCCAGGGTGTGACGATGTCCTTGTAGGCCGTGATGGCCGCGACCAGTGCCCCGATGGACAGCGACCCCTGAATGACCAGGTAGCCACCCACCGCATAGAACAAAAAAGGCGGCAGATTGTTGATGAAGTTGTTAAGAAACTTCATGAAGAACTTCTTGCGGAAGATATCCCCCCGGACCTGGAATATGCCGCCCAGACGGTGACTGAATATCGCCAGTGCGTAGGGGGTGCCGCCGTTGCTGCGCAGGTCATCGAGTCCCTGCACGCATTCCCCGATCAGCTCCGACAGCTTGCGTACCCGGCGTACCCGTTCGCGGTGCAGCCGGTTGATGCGCCTCTGCAGCAGCGGCGTAATAATGGCCTGCAGCGGTACCAGCGCCACGGCGGCAAGGCCAAACCAGGGGTTCTGGATAAACAGGAACGTCAGAATGGTGAGCATCTGCCCGGCCTGGAACAGCGGCAGCGCCAGGGCGTCACCCATGATGCCACTGAGGGGCTCCACCTCGGCCGTGACCATGGACACTACTTCACCCTGGGAGGTGCGCCTGAAACGGGCAACGGGAAAACGCATCACCTGGCCGATCAAGCGGTAGCGCAGGCGTCGCAGCAGGCGCTCGCCAACGATACCCTTGTAGATATTCAGCCGCATCTTGATCAGGCCGCTGCACAATACCGTGAGCAGAAAGGCGAAACTGAGCAGCAGCAGCAAGTGCAGTTGTTCGAATTCAACGCCCAGGATCAGGTACGGGAAGTCGGTGCCGCCAATGGCATCGTTGAGGATTCGCTTGGGCAGTTCCAGGCTGGCATAGAGGATCGGAAAGGACAGCAGCGTAATGGCCAGCAGCGCGATCTGATGCCGGGAGCTGTATCGCCAGATAAAGCTCAGCAGTGTGGGCTCTAACCGATCCGGAGGGGGGCTGGATGGGCCTTGTCGCCGCTTCATGCCGATAGATTTTCCTGAAATTCGTCCAACAGCGTCGCCTTAACTTAAGCGGGTATGAAAAATATCGTTCATTGCTGCATGATGCATGAAGGCATCATCGGGCCTGTCATTGAAACGGATGGCCTGGCCCTTGAAATCCAAGGGGGCGCAACATTGCGTCCGGTTTTCAAGGGCGACGATCAAACCGACAACGACGCCTGTTTAATTGCTGGGTTACTAGTGTAGCCCTGGCACAGGTTTTCGGTGCCAGGACGGCCGCAGCCTGGTCTGAATGCCGTTGCGGGGGAGCGATTCTAGCAGATTGTATTATCTGCTATCACATGGATATCAATCTGGTAAAATTACTGCCCTGCGACAGGGTTTCCAATGCAGGGTCTGTCGTAAGGCGTAGGCAGCGCTGCTATGATGTTTTGAGCGTTTTCGCAGAAATATCCGGGGGCGTCACATGCGCTGGCATCGGCTGATTCTGTGGTGTGAATGGTGCGCTGGCATGACCGAGTCGTTCGTGCAGCAGTACCGCGCGCTTCCCATACTCATCTGTTATTACTGAGTGACTGGCCCCACATGAAATTTCGCTTTCCTGTAGTCATCATTGATGAAGACTTTCGTTCTGAAAATATCTCGGGTTCCGGCATTCGCGACCTGGCTGAAGCCATTGGCCAGGAAGGCTTAGAGGTCATCGGCTTCACCAGTTACGGCGACCTCACCGCCTTTGCGCAGCAAGCCAGTCGTGCCTCCAGTTTTATCGTGTCGATCGACGATGAAGAGTTCGGCGATGGCAGTGATGCCGATGTGGAAAAGGCGCTGGCGGGTATCCGTGGCTTTATCCGGGAAGTGCGCAAGCGCAATTCCGATATTCCCATTTTCCTGTACGGCGAAACCCGCACGTCGCGCCATATTCCCAACGAGATTCTGCGCGAGCTACACGGCTTTATTCACATGTTCGAAGATACGCCCGAGTTCGTGGCGCGGCATATCATACGTGAAGCCAAGAAGTACCTGGATTCTCTGGCACCACCATTCTTTGATGCGCTGATGGATTACGCCAGTGACAGTTCCTACTCCTGGCATTGTCCGGGTCATTCCGGTGGCGTGGCGTTCCTGAAAAGTCCGGTCGGACAGATGTTCCATCAGTTCTTTGGCGAGAACCTGCTGCGTGCCGATGTCTGCAATGCCGTGGACGAGCTGGGCCAGCTGCTGGATCACACGGGGCCGGTGGCCGCCAGTGAACGCAATGCCGCCCGGATCTTTGGCTGCGACCACCTGTTCTTCGTGACCAACGGTACCTCGACCTCCAACAAGGTGGTCTGGCACTCCACCGTTGCCCCCGGCGACATCGTGGTGGTGGACCGCAACTGCCACAAGTCGATCCTGCATTCGATCATCATGACCGGTGCGATTCCGGTGTTTTTGATGCCGACCCGCAATCATTACGGCATCATTGGCCCGATTCCCAAGAGTGAATTCGACCCGGCGACCATTCGCCAGAAAATTGCAGACAACCCCTTTGCCCGCAATGCGGCCAACAAGAAACCGCGTATCCTGACCATTACGCAAAGCACGTACGACGGTGTGCTCTACAACGTCGAAACCATCAAGGACATGCTGGGCAGTACCATCGATACGCTGCACTTTGACGAAGCCTGGCTGCCCCATGCCGCCTTCCACAGTTTCTACCGTGACATGCACGCCATTGGGCAGGGCCGGCCGCGCTCGGACGACACCCTGGTGTTTGCGACACAGTCGACCCACAAGCTGCTGGCAGGCCTGTCCCAAGCGTCGCAGATCCTGGTGCAGGACAGCAAGAGCCGCAAACTCGATACGCACCGCTTCAACGAGTCCTACCTGATGCACTCGTCGACCAGTCCGCAGTACGCCATTATCGCGTCCTGCGACGTGGCGGCCGCGATGATGGAGGCTCCGGGGGGCACCGCGCTGGTGGAAGAGTCCATTCTGGAAGCGCTGGATTTCCGCCGTGCCATGCGCAAGGTGGATGACGAGTTTGGTGCCGATGACTGGTGGTTCAAGGTCTGGGGGCCGGACAACCTGACCGATGAGGGTATGGGCGATCGCGATGACTGGGTTATTCACTCTGGCGACCGCTGGCACGGCTTTGGTGAAATCGAGTCCGGTTTCAACATGCTGGACCCCATCAAGGCCACCATCATCACGCCGGGACTGGATGTCGACGGCAGCTTCGATGACGTCGGCATTCCGGCTGCGATCGTCAGCAAGTATCTGGCCGAGCATGGCATTATTATCGAGAAGACCGGGCTCTATTCGTTCTTCATCATGTTTACCATCGGTATCACCAAGGGGCGCTGGAACTCCATGGTGACCGAGCTGCAGCAGTTCAAGGATGATTTCGACAACAACGAGCCGCTGTGGCGCGTGATGCCGGAATTCGTGCAGCGCTTTCCCCGCTACGAACGCGTGGGTCTGCGCGACCTCTGCAGCGATATTCACGATGTCTACCGTCAGTACGATGTGGCACGTATCACCACCGACATGTACCTGTCCAAGATTCAGCCGGCCATGACCCCGGCCGATGCCTGGGCCAAGATGGCGCACCGTCAGGTTGAGCGTGTGGCGATTGACGATCTTGAAGGCCGCATTACCGCCATGCTGGTCACGCCCTATCCGCCCGGGATTCCATTGCTGATTCCGGGCGAGTGCTACAACAAGATCATCGTCAGCTACCTGCAGTTCGTGCGTGACTTCAATGGCCGCTTCCCGGGTTTCGAGACCGACGTACATGGCCTCGTGCGCGAGAAGGTCGACGGCGAGGACCATTACTTCGTCGATGTGGTGAAGAGCTGAGCGTTGGAAAGGTGATCGTAGCAGCGGCGTACCCAAACTTACGGGCACTTCCCCGCCGCGAAGCTTTGGCTTTGGAGCCAAACCATTCGCAACGGGGCGCTGCTGCCGCATCTATCGACACCGGCCCAGGACAGCAGGGCCTGAACCGCCCATCAACATCGTGCTCAGAAGCCAGTCGCCGCCGGTTATGACGACCTCCCACAGCCTCTAATGTTGCATGGGGAGATTCACCAACAGCAGGGCAAGAATGGTCAAGGCCAGCAGTAAATGCACCAGTTGAATGGCTCCTTGCTTGATCCAGTAACCGAACCACAAGCCACCGCAAAGAAATCCGAGCCATAGACCCGAAAACAGAGTCAAGGCGGCATTGGCCGTCAGCGAAGCCATGGGCGTGGCTGCCGGGTCGACCAGCGCCCATAGGCGCCATGCGGCAGCGATAAGAAGCGAAACGGAGGTCAGCAACTGAATAGCGACGATCCCGCGCAACAGAGTTGGCGCCCAATGACCAGGAATAGCCCGCCCCAGCAGCCCTTGCCCCCTTATTTCCTCCTCGCGTAGCAACTCCAGCGTTATCATGGCGCGAATATTGACGATGTTGGTCGTCGCATCAACCCTATTGTTGATAGCTGCGATCAGCAGCCAGAATCCCAAGCCGGCCAAGATGACCGTTTGTGGAATGCCAAGCATTACCCTTTTCCTGGAGAGTTTGTGCAAACACGATTGCCTGACGCGGTCGGTGCGGCGTCGGACAGCACCGCCGCACTCTCAGGTGAGCCGCCAGCGGCTCCAGCAGGTCGAAGGCAGAGCCAGAGACGAAAACCGGTTCCACCCCGTTGGCAGCATGCATGCGAAGACGGGACAAGACCGCACCATTAAAGAAATGCTGTGCCCCTACCGCCAGCATGCTTTCCAGCCAGCGACGCGCCAGGTACCGAACTTCATCTCGGTTCAGTCCCGCATAAGCTTGGTAATATTCGCGATTGACATCTTTGCGGCTGGCACCGTCAGCACTCATTTGTCGCAATCGCCCGATGATCTCGTCGGCCTTGATCCATCCGGTTTCCCGGGATAGATGCGACAAGTTGTGTATGCAGTCAAGCTAAAATCTACATTTTGCGTCAAGTTGATTTTTAAGTTCATTTCACGCTGCTATTAATTATTGCAACGATTCTCCTTTATCGCCGTAGACCGCGCACAAGGGGATTAGGGGGTGGCCGTTGGCTGACATTGGTCGGGTATTGCAAGTCTCGTTTAACAATCTACAGTTGACGTAAGATTATGTTGTTTGCTAATTTCCCTCGTCGGCGCCGTCCCGAGTTGCGCCGAAAATCGATACTACCGAGGAGACACAGAATGGCGACACTGAACCGAGTCAAAGCCGGAATCCTTACTGCTGCAATGCACCTGGCGCTGGTTTCCTCCGTTAGCGCAGCAGTGGAGGTCGCGGTGCTTAATGAAAGCGCTGCCCAAACGTTAAGGACGATTTCCTTCCCCAAGACCTATCACCGCACGGCAATGCTGAAGGTCGACGTCGATGACACCCCTGCCACCCTCCTTCGTTATGAGCGCCTGGACGGCGGCAATACCGGCCTGGGCGGCGAGCATATCAGCGCCATCATCGGCGATAACGGTGTTCTGAAAGGCTATACCCGCATGGATGTCAAATTCGAAGACACTGCCCTACCCGACGAGAAGAAGGCACGGTCCATTGCCATGGACTACCTGCGCCGTACCGCTCCCGACCTGTTGCGGGACATGCGGGTGCTGTGGATTGCCCGGCATGACGAGACTGTGCACACCGCTGCGGCAGGCGGGGCGCGAAAGGAGGTGACGCTTGCGGGCATGAAGGTTAAATGCCGCAATCGCGCTGACGGTCTTTATTTCTGGGTCGTCGTCGGCGCCGACGACGAGATAGTCACCTTCGAACGCGATGTCCGGTGGATCACCTTCCCGGGCAAACGCGGTACGGAACAGTGGCTTCATGACGCCTGGCTGGCCGACAACGTGCCGCAGCAGGGCTGAGGTGTATGACCTCAGGGATATCAGCCTCACTTCGTTCCACTTCATCTGACAAGGAATGCACCATGGAGTACGACTCATCCGTCATCACGCCGCTGAATGATCCCGCTTGCTGGACCGCTGCGCAGCTGCAGTCCCAGCAGGCCGATTGGCATTACATTTTTAGCCCCGGCGACCTTGCTGAAATCGACGCCGCCTTGAAACTGGCTACCCGCCGGAGCGTCGACCTGGCGGAACTCACGCTGGACGACTTTCCGCTGGATGGCCTGGCGGAGCGCTTGCGCGGCATCGGCGAGAGCCTGGAAAACGGCGTCGGCATCACGATGATGCGTGGTCTTCCTGTCAAAAACTACAGTGAGGACGATCTCAAGATCATTTTCGCCGGTCTCGGCCGGTACCTCGGTACACTGTTGCCGCAGAGCACCAGGGGCGAGCGGGTCGGTCTGGTGCGGGACGGCGGCGACAAGCTGAAGGATACCGCCGCCCGCGGAACCCGGACCAGCGATCGCCTGCCGTTTCATACCGACCGCAGCGATGCCATAGGTCTGTTATGCCTGCGCACCGCCATCAGGGGCGGCGAAAGTTATCTGGTCAGCGCCCCGGCCCTGCACAACGCTATTCTTCGAAAGCGCCCGGATCTGGCCGAAGTTCTCTATCAACCGTTCTATCACCGCCGCACCGCCTGGGAAGCCGGGGGGGGGAAACGATGTCTACGCCTTGCCGGTGTTTACTCGGCACCAAGGCTATTTCGCGGCCCGCTATCTGCGGCATTTCATTCGAACCGCCCAAGAGCTGCCGGGCACGCCCCGCTTGACCGAGCTGCAGATCGAGGCGCTGGACCTGATCGATTCGCTGTGCCTGTCGCCGGAACTGCTGGTGCGCATTCCGTTCGAGCCCGGCGACATCCAGTGGGTCAACAACTTTGTCACCCTTCACGGGCGGGCTGCGTTCGACGATACCGAGGAGCCGGAGCAAAAGCGCCTGCTGTATCGTCTATGGCTCAGCACACCCAACAGCCGTCCGTTGGCACCGGACTTTTCCGCCATTTACGGCCGCACCGAAGCCGGTGCACTACGCGGCGGAGCCATGCCGCCCCGATCGGACGCCGCTTGATCCCAAACCCTAACGAAGACATGGAATGTCGATTATGAATGCCTCCAATACCGAAGCTGCCGTACTGATGCGTGCCTTGAAACTGATCGAAGGTTATCTCTGCATACCGGACGGTTACGTACTGGCGTGCCAGCGGAAGGTGATCCAGGATGCCCGGCCGCTGCTGCTCCTGCGCCATGAAAGAAGCGATGGGCGCAACACCGGTCTCGGCGGCGAACATTTCTCTGTGCTGATCAACTTGGAAGAGGAGCGCCTTGACGGCGTGCACCATATGGATCGCCGCTACTCCAATGCGGTTCCCGAAGAACAGGTCGCACTCCAGCGGGCCCGGGAGTTTCTGGCTGCGGCGGCACCGGACCTCGCCAAGCGGGCGGAGGAACGCTGGGTGAAGCCGCTCAGGAAGGAGCCCCTGGAGCCGCCCCATCACAGTGGCTTCGCCTTCGTTGAATGCGAAACCGGCGGCAGCCGGGCCGCCATTGGCGTTCGTGTGAAGATGTTCGACGCGACAACCGGAACCTGGGCCTGGGTAGTCGTCGGTCACGACGGTGGCATTGTTTCCTTCGAGCGCGATATTTCCTGGGATTCGCAACGCAAACGCCGCATGACTGAGCAGTGGTTGCACGATCCCTGGGTCGATCGCCTGATCCAGACCGTAAACGATTAAGCCCCTGCGGTGAAAAGCCGGAAGGCGTCCGATTGGGCGGCCCCCCTGCCGCGGCGCCCCGGCATCCGGGCAGGCCGCTTCTCTCCCCAACTGAGCTCAAGGAACACCCATGTCGCCAACAACGCTCACCACCATCGCCATGTCGATCTTTCTGTCGATGACGTTCATCGATGAAACGGGCGTGGCCGTCACCCTGCCGTCCATCCAGGCCGAATTCGGCATTTCAGCACTCGCCCTGCAGTGGACGCTTAATGCCTTCTTCCTCACGCTCGCCGTCTTCGTATTACCCGCCGGCCACTCGGCCGACAGGCTGGGTGCCCGCCGCGTCTTCGATGCAGGCATGGCGGTCTTCGTCGTGGCGTCGCTGGGCTGCGGTTTCAGTGCCAGTGGCGAAATGTTGATCGCCGCCCGGGCGGTGCAGGGAGTGGGGGCGGCGATGATGCTGGCCACCTACGCGCTGCTGATCGCCCGCGTCTT
Organism: Marinobacterium rhizophilum DSM 18822; assembly: GCF_000378045.1. Classification (GTDB taxonomy): domain Bacteria; phylum Pseudomonadota; class Gammaproteobacteria; order Pseudomonadales; family Balneatricaceae; genus Marinobacterium_A; species Marinobacterium_A rhizophilum. Next base: position 176,721 of record NZ_KB899089.1, on the reverse strand, counting down.
TCCCCCGGAGCGGCAAGGTGCAGCCTTGGGCACGTCCGCCGCTTATGGCGCCTTTTTCCTCGCCATCGGCCCCTTTCTGGGGGGCTTCATCGCCGAACAGCTGAGCTGGCGCTGGATATTCCACCTCAACGCTCCGCTTGGCCTGCTGGTATTCCTGATCGTGCGTCGTGCGGTCCCCGGGGACACGGAGCCCATGCGTATGCCGGACATCAAGCCGCTCAGCCTGGCCAGTTTCATCTTCGGTTTTGGTGGCCTGATCGTGGCGCTGATGCAGGCGGTGGAGTGGGGTTGGCGAACGCCGCACACGCTCGGCCTTTTTGCCTGCGCCGTTCTCGGATTGACACTTTTTCTGCTGCTGCAGAGATCGTCCCGCTTCGCCATGGTCGATCTGTCCCTTTTCCGCCATAAGGCCTTCTCAAGCGCCAACCTGATCCTGTTGACGACCCAGGTCTGTGTCATGTGCGTCGCTTTCTGGGCGCTGTGGAGCCAGGTGGCGCTCGGCATGTCGCCGCAGATGGCGGGGTTGTCGCTGCTTCCCGCCGGTCTGCCAATTCTCGTCGTCGCCCGTCTCGGCGGCATCTGGGCCGATCGCGCCGGGCCGCACGCCCCTATCCGGTTGGGTGTGCTTCTGGTCGCAAGCTCCGCGGTTCTGTTCGCTGTGACGTCGGCCGAGCGCAGCTATCTCATGGCGTTCGCCGCCATGCTGCTCTACGGTATCGGGGCGCCGTTGGTTATCTCGCCAGCCATCAAGGCGGTCCTGATCTCCGCCCCGGACGGAAAGCAGGGCCAGGCTTCAGGGATCCTCAACACCATGCGGCAACTGGGCGCTGCGCTGGCCTTTGGTGTCATCGGGGCCGTACTGAACTTCCATGACCGGCTGAATACGGCAAGGGTCGTTGGCGACTATCCGGCCCTGGTCGACGGCGGAGTCCTCGACGCCCAGGATGTGCTGGTAAAGAGTCCGGAAGCGCTAGCCAACTTGCCCGCTGCCGCAAGGACCGTCGTGGAAACCGCTCTTTCGCAGGGCTATGCCGATGCCTTCGGAATTGGTATGTGGGGGGCAGTGGCCTTTGCGCTGGTGGGCTGCATCGCGGCCTATCTTGGCTTGGCGCCAGCCCGGCGCCCTGTCGTGCGACTCACCGAAAGCGGTAACTGACATACAGGCGTTGAAGACTCGTCCGGTTGGCGGGCTTCGTCTTTACAGTTCACGTCAAATGTAGATATACAGGATGGAGTCTGACCCTGTACGCTATGGCCAATGTACGGAGAATCGGAAAAACCTGGGAGGCCATTTGACCGATAAGGCCACATCGAGTATCGAAGAGACCTCAAAAGACGTCTTTACCATTGGCGAACTGGCGCGGCGCTGCAATGTGAGCCAGCGTACGATCCACTTTTACGAGCAAAAGAAACTGCTCTTTCCTGCTCAGAGGAAGGGGAGCGGGTATCGCTACTATGACGAAACGGCGATCGAACGCCTTGAACTGATCCATAAGTTGAAGTCCATCGGCCTGTCTCTCGATGAAATCACGGAGGTGATCGAGCTTTATTTCGTTGGAGACGATGGCGTTATGGGGAAGCGGGCGGTCGTCGGCCTTTTGAAACAGCATCTGGTCGCGGTCGATCGGAAAATCCAGGAATTGGCCTCCTTTCGCGATGAGCTGACGATGAATATCGGCCGGATCAACGCGCTTATCGAAATGGCGGAACGCAAACGCTAAGCGCCGCTCCCGCCGGTCAATCCGGGACCAGCGCGCTGATGCGGGTGCTGACCGGCTTGACGCCGGCCCGGCCATGAGAGGGTGGGTTAGGCTGCGCTCCGCAGCCGCTAAAAGATTTCTGCATAATGCGGGCGCGCCGTAATCCACCTTGGAGGTGAGGATTGCAAAATGGTGGGTTATGCGACGCTCATCGCCCTGTAGGACTCGGTACGGCTGTGCCCATGCGCCGCTAACCCACCCATTCTGAAAAAGGTTGTCAGCAGCCACAAGACCTTCCGCCGTTCAATCCGGTATCAGCTCACCGATCGTGGTGATTACCGGTTTGACGCCGGCCCAGACCGGCAGTGACAGATCCGCCTCGTCGTCGACAGGGCCGCCGGTGCGGACCTTGGCGCAAACCTCTTCGATCGCAAAGGCGATCACCGCAGTGGCTTTCATCTCGGTCTCATTTGGCGGTCGCGCCTCGCGCGAGCGGCCGGGGCTGAACTTCTCCAGCATCCTGTCGAGCGCGCTGCGCTTTTCGACCGGGTCTTCCACCAGGCGCCCTTTGCCATACAGCATTACCGAGCGGAAATTCGCCGAGTGGTGGAAGGCGGAGCGGGCGAAGACCAGTCCATCCAGCAGTGTGACCGTGACGCAGGCCGTCTCTCCCGCCAGAATCGACTGGAACAGGCCATTCTTGCTCGATCCATGCACGTAGAGCTCGTCACCAATGCGCCAGTGGAACGTGGGCTGAACTGCCGTGCCGCCGTGCATACTGGCGCCCAGATGGCAGACAAAAGCTTCGTCAAGGATGTTGTAAATGGCCTTGCGGTCATAGCAGGCCCGTTTGGGCCCGCGCCTCAGGCGGGTTCTTTCGGTTATGTCTATTGCGGTCATGGCTGTTTACTCTGCTTGAAGTGGGCTCAGGTTAGGCGCTTAATGGGTTTAAGTTGAGATCCATTTTTTAAAACTTTTAGGGCCCACTCTAGGATGACTAAGAGTCCCTCCGAGCTCTTTTTGCCGTTTCTCAAGACGGGTACCGGGGTTGCGCAGTATCGCAACCTGTTCCGCGCATTTCAGCAGGCCATTCTCACCGGGGATCTGGCGTCTGGTGCCAAACTGCCGGCCAGCCGGGCGCTCAGCCAGGCGCTGGGCATCTCCCGTACGACGGTTAAGACCGCTTACGAAATGCTGCAGGCCGAAGGCTATATAGAAACGCGTCACGGTGCAGGCAGCTTCGTGTCCGCTCAGCTTCCTGAGCCCGAACTGCGCAGCGAACAGACGCTGGCGCAACAGGGGGATGCCGGGCGCCCAGCTGGACTCTCGTCCATGGCAGGGCGGCTACCGCCGCCCGGTCGCCTCTACGACCGCGCGGGGCCCGAGCTGCTGGCGCCGGCGCGTCCCTGTCTGGACAGCTTTCCCTGGTCACAGTGGCAGCGTGCGGTGAGTCGAGCCGGACGCCGAATGAAGCATGAGTCGAGAGCCTCAGCGATGGGCGTTGAGTCGTTGAGACGGGAGATAGCCCGCTATCTGCAGGTGGTGCGAGGCGTGCGTTGCGAGGCGCAGCAGGTCATGGTCTGCTCGGGGTCCCAGCAGGCGCTGTACCTGGCGCTGCAGCTTTTGCTGGATGCTGGCAATCCGATCCTGGTGGAGCAACCGGGGTATCCGGGCATTGACGGCGCCATCGCGGCGGTCGGCGCGCATCGGATCGCGGTAGCCGCCGATGAAGAGGGGTTCTGTCTGCAGAACGGCCTGGCGCAGTCCCCCGAGGCCCGATTGGCACTGCTGACACCGTCGCGAAACTATCCGATGGGCTATACCCTCAGTCTGCAGAGGCGGCTGGAGTTGCTGAACTGGGCCACGGAAACCGGCAGCTGGCTGATCGAAGATGACTACGACAGCGAGTTTCGTTTCGATGGTCCGCCACTGACGTCGCTGCAGGGACTCGGTGGAGAGCATTGCGTGCTCTATGCCGGAACCTTCAGCCGTATTCTGCATCCGTCGATCCGTCTTGGCTATCTGGTCCTGCCCCAGGCCCTGGTGGAGCCTTTTCATAATGCCCGGCGCTATATTGATGGCGGCCTTTCGCTCCTGCCGCAGCTGGCGCTGGCCGAGTTCATGTCCTCGGGCCAGTTCGCCAGTCATGTGCGGCGCATGCGCAAGCTGTACAGGCGACGACGGGATTTCCTCAACCGCAGGGTTGAGGAAATGTTCGGTGGTCGTCTGAAACGTATCGAGGCTGATGGCGGCATGCATTCGGTATTCCTGCTGCCGCCGGGGAGCTGCGATCAGGCTCTTTGTCATGCATTGCAGTCGCAGGGGCTCGGGATACGGCCGCTTTCCCATTACTACGACGGGCTGGAGGACCGTCAAGGGCTGGTCATCGGTTTTGCCGGTTATTCGCAAGCATTGATCGAACGGGGACTAGAAATCCTGTACCGGCAAATATAGCGGTGTTCCGGGTTCCGGGTGAGTGCGGATGGCAATGCAGCGGGGGCGAGATGAATTTTGTTGCTGTCGGCGTACCGGCCCTCATGGCTTCCCTGGCCATTTTTCTGGTCGGCGAGAGTCGCAAGCGGTGCCACAAAAAAAAGCCGCTCCCTGACGGGAACGGCTTTTTTACAGGCCCGATCTGATTGAGACAATCAGAGGCTCAGGGTTTTCTCGCCGCGGGCGATGCCCGACACACCGGAACGCACCACTTCCATGATGCTGGTGGTGCCCAGGGCACTGATGAAGGCGTCGAGCTTGTCGCTCGCACCGATCAGCTGCACCGTGTAGGTGTTGGGCGTGACATCGATGATCTGGCCACGGAATATATCCGCGGTGCGCTTGATCTCGGCCCGGTTGGCACCCGACGCCTTGAGCTTGATCATCATCAGCTCGCGCTCGATGTGCTCGCCTTCGGTCAGGTCCACCACTTTCACAACGTCAATCAGCTTGTTCAGGTGCTTGGTGATCTGCTCAATGACCCGGTCATCGCCCACGGTGGTGACGGTCAGGCGCGACAGGGTCGCATCGTCAGTCGGGGCCACGGTAAGGGACTCGATGTTGTAGTTGCGCTGGGAGAACAGGCCAACGACGCGAGACAGGGCACCCGGTTCGTTTTCCAACAGAACTGAAATGATATGTCGCATGCTCAGGTTCTCTCCGTTTTGGTCAGCCACATGTCACGCATTGAGCCGCGCGGTACCTGCATGGGGTACACGTGCTCGAACGGATCCACATAGATATCCATGAACACCAGACGATCCTTCATGGCAAAGGCTTCGCGCATGGCTGCTTCGAGGTCGGAATACTTTTCGACCTTCATGCCGACATGGCCGTAGGCCTCGGCCAGCTTGATGAAGTCGGGCAGGGACTTCATGTACGAGTGCGAGTGACGCGATTCGTAGTTCATGTCCTGCCACTGGCGCACCATGCCCAGCGACTGGTTGTTCAGGTTGATGATTTTCACCGGCAGGTCGTACTGCTTGCAGGTGGAAAGCTCCTGAATGTTCATCTGGATGCTACCCTCGCCGGTGACGCAGGCCACGTCGGCATCAGGGAAGTTCATTTTCACACCCATGGCCGCCGGCAGACCGAAGCCCATGGTGCCCAGACCGCCTGAGTTGATCCAGCGATTGGGTTTGTTGAACTTGTAATACTGCGCCGCGAACATCTGGTGCTGGCCCACATCGGAACACACATAGGCGTCGCCGTTGGTGACCTTGCTCAGCATTTCGATGACCTGCTGGGGCTTCATCTTGTCGGAGTCGTCGGTGCGGTAGCGACCGCCGTGGCGTGTGCGCCATTCGTCGATCTGTTCCCACCAGGTCTTCAGCGCCGCCGCATCGGGCTGTTTCTTCGACGCTGCGACCAGCTCGATCATTTCCGCCAGAACCGCCTGCGCCGGGCCCACGATGGGGATGTCGGCCTTGATGGTCTTGGAGATGGATGCCGGATCGATATCGATATGGATGATCTTGGCGGTGGGGCAGAACTTGTCCAGGCCGTTGGTGACACGATCGTCAAAGCGCGCGCCCACGGCCAGAATCAGGTCCGAGTGGTGCATCGCCATGTTGGCTTCATAGCTGCCGTGCATGCCAAGCATGCCGATAAACTGGCGATCCGTTCCCGGGAAACCGCCCAACCCCATCAGGGTATTGGTGACCGGGTAGTTGAGCATGCGGGCCAGCTGGATCAGCTCGTCGCTGGCGTTGCCCATGATGACGCCGCCGCCGGTGTAAAGTACCGGACGCTTGGCTGCCAGCAGCAGGTCGGTCGCCTTCTTGATCTGGCCGCTGTGACCGCGGCTGATCGGGCTGTAGGAACGCAGCTTGACCGACTTGGGGTATTCGTACTCGTAACGTTCGGTCGGCGACGTCATGTCCTTGGGGATATCCACAACCACCGGACCCGGACGACCGGTCTGGGCAATGTGGAACGCCTTCTTGATGATCGTCGGAATTTCTTCGGGACGGGACACGCTGAAGTTGTGTTTCACGATCGGACGGGAAATACCCATCATGTCGGTTTCCTGAAACGCATCTTCCCCGATCAGGTGACTCATGACCTGACCGGTGATCACCACCATGGGGATCGAGTCCATGTAGGCGGTCGCAATGCCGGTAACCGCATTGGTCGCGCCGGGGCCGGATGTTACCAGCGCCACGCCGGCCTTGCCGGTCGCACGCGCATAGGCATCGGCCATGTGAGTTGCCGCCTGTTCATGGCGCACCAGTATATGTTGCACATCTTCCTGGCGGAACAGGGCGTCGTAGACGTGCAGCAAGGCACCGCCCGGATAACCATAGATGTACTTCACACCCTCGTCATGAAGGGCACGAACAACCATTTCTGCGCCTGATAATAATTCCACAGTATTCACCCTCTGATGCACCAGTTCCCGGCAAGGAAAAGGCGCGTAACAGTTTTTGTTTCTGCAACGTTGAACGTGACCCACCCACTTAAGCGGCGTTGATGCTTTGGTGGCAAAATTCTCGACCATTCCAGGGCAGAGACGTGGCGGCTCATGTTCGGGTGCTTACCGGTGCTGAGGATTGCTCAGCCGGCAGACCAGCGGGAGACGATACTGGAGATCGACTCGCCAGAGCTTCGGGGTTACCTACGCGCTCAAGGCCTCAAAATTTGAGCTGCACATTCTCTCACCGGGCCAAGTTTCGATCAACCAATGGCGGCCGAATAGGGGCAAAAAGCCGGTTTGTGGGGCAATTTGACGGTTTCCAGGTTGAAAACGGCATGACGTTGATGTCGTTTTCCTGGCTGGGGCGATGCCGGGCACCGCTTTTTGCGCCTGGGGCTGGGGGAAATGAGATACTGAAAATCGATCCCGCCGTGCATTCAGGGCTGCGCCACAACGGCTGCACAGCCCCCTGAAAACAGGTTATAGTGCGGGAAAATGTCTTAGCGGAGTCGCACCATGAATGTGTCTGAAATCAAAAACAAAGACAAGGTGATCAATGAGTTGCTGCTGTTTATTCGCAAGGTGCTGGTTGAACCCGATATCAACACCAAGGCACTGGATATTGCCCGCAAGTATATCAATGAGAAGAACGCCGATGTCCTGATTGCCGACGAGCTGTCCGCGACTACCAATGTCAAGATCCCGGTTGAGCACAGCGATGCCGACAAGCTGTTCCTCAAGCTGCTGCGCGATGTAGTACGGGACGAAAAGGCGCTTTATTAAACAGCGACCTGGCTGGGGATGCGCCCGGGTTGCCGGGCTCAGGACGTCTGTTCAGTCTCGCTCTCGTTGACCCGCTGCAGCAGCCAGTGACGGAACTGCTCCACGCCAGGTTTACGTCGCATGGGTTCCTCCGGCTCCAGCATGTAAAAGCGGGCGGTGGTATTCAGTTCCATCGCCACGGGTCTGACCAGCAAGCCGCTTTGCAAGTATCCGGCCACCAGTTGCTCCCACCCCAGCGCCACGCCCTGCCCATTGAGTGCGGCCTGCACCAGCATGGGGTAGTTGTTCAGGTTCAGGCGCCGGCGAGGTTCCTTCGGTGCGAGCCCTGTCGAAATGAACCACTGATTCCAGTTCAGCCAGTCCTCCGCTGAGTCCAGCCAGAGCTGGGTCGTACCCAGAATATCCTCGGCGCCACCCTCGCCTGACTCTGTATTGCTGTGCCGTGCCAGAAAGGCCGGACTGCAGACGGGAAAGACCCTTTCGTTGAACAGCGGCGTCGCGGCCAGGCCCGCCGGCGGTGTGCGGCAATAAAAGAGCGCGACATCAAACTCGGAGTTGCGCAGTCCCTGCAGCGAGTCCGTGGCCAGGATGCGCACATCGACATCAGGATGCTGGTCCTGAAATTCCGGCAGGCGCGGCAGCAGCCAGAGCGATGCCATCGCGTTGGATGTAACAACGGTCAGTTGCTGGTTACCCTGCCACTGCAAGATCGTGCCGGTGGCGCTGGATATCAGCAGCAGGGATTGCTGCACACTGTCGTAGTATTCGGCGCCGGTTTGGGTAAGGGTCAGTTGTCGCTTGTCGCGCACAAAGAGGCTGCGCCCCAGGTATTCTTCAAGGTGGCGAATCTGGCGACTGATGGCGCCCTGAGTCACGCTCAGCTCAAGCGCCGCCTGAGTAAAGCTAAGATGGCGGGCAGCCGCTTCAAACGCCACCAGGCTGTTCAGTGGCGGTAAGGGTTTTATCTTCAACCAGACGTCTCCAGTCTCTTATTGTCCAGGCGGTCAAGGGGTTATCCGTCATGCCCGCCGGGAGCGGGCAGCGGTCATTGTGGACATACGCGGGCAGTGTAGCAGCCCCGTTGTCCTGAACCTCGGCCTGATTGTGCCTGCTGCCAATAAAAACACCGGCGTTCGTCCAGTGCGAAGGCCGGTGCTTTTAACGCTTCGCTGTAATCAGCGCTCGCCGCTGGCTCGCAGCATCACAGGTTGAGCCGCGTCGATCTGAGGCACATTGCTGCTCTCGCTGGTGCTCACGGGGTGGGGCTTGCTGCCACGCAGTGGCCCGATCGGAGTGGGTGCCAGGCTTGTCTCGGCCCGCAGTGCCTTCATCAGGCTGATGGACATCAGCAGCGTCAGTACCGCGATTGGCAGGCCGGCAACGATGGAGGCGGTCTGGACCGCTTTCAGCCCGCCGGCATAGAGCAACCCGCCGGCGATGAACGCCTGCATCACGCCCCAGATGACCCTCAGCAGCATTGGCGGTTCCGGGCTGCCCCTCGAATTGAGAGTACAGAGCACCAGGGTGCCGGAGTCCGCCGAGGTAATGAAGTAGGTGGCCAGCAGCAGTGTCGTCAGGATGGTGAGAACCTGGCCGAACATGCCCGAATCCAGCTTTGAGAACAGGGTGAAGATCGCCGAGGTGGTCTCCGCCTTGGTCGCCAGCAGAATATCGCCGCCCTTGAACTCGGCAGCTTCGCCGGTCAGAACGCCGGCCTCGACCTGTTCCTGATGCGCGATACGGTCATTCTGCTCCATCTTCAGCGCGGAGCCGCCGAACACCGACATCCAGACGAAGGTGACCAGGGTCGGTACGATCAGGGCGCCCATAATCAGTTCGCGGATGGTGCGGCCGCGGGAGATGCGGGCGATAAACATGCCGACGAAGGGAGACCAGGTCATCCACCAGGGCCAGTAGAAAGCGGTCCACCAGTTCTGCCAGCCGCTGTCGTCCTGGGCGTCGCTCCAGGTGCTCAGTGCGACCAGGTTGCTGACATAGTCGCCGGTGCTCTCGATCAGGGTATGCAGGATATATCGGGTCGGTCCGATAAACAGCACCACCAGCACCAGCAGGATGGACAAGAGCATGTTCCATTCGGACAGCAGGCGAATACCGCGGCCCACGCCCGACAGTACCGAAATAATGGCCAGGAAGCTTATAACGCCGATCATCAGCAGCTGGTTGCCGATGCTGATCTCGAAGCCAAACACGTTGTTGAGGCCGGTGTTCATCTGGATGACACCCAGGCCCAGCGACTGCGACACGCCAAAGGCCGTGATGGCGACGGTCAGGATGTCGACGGTGTGACCAATCGGACCGTAGATCTTGTCGCCGATCAGCGGGTAGAGCACCGAACGCATGGTCAGCGGCAGCCCCTTGCGATAGGCGAAGTAGGCCATCACCAGTGCCACGACAATGAAAATGGCCCAGGGGTGCAGGCCCCAGTGGAAAAAGGTGATGCGCATTGCCGTCTGGGCAGCTTCGTTACTGAGGCCTGCGGCGGCAAAGGGATTGCCGGCATAGTGCCACATCGGTTCGGCGACCGACCAGAAGATCAGGCCAATGCCCATGCCGCCGCTGAACAGCATCGCCAGCCAGGAGCGGTAACTGAATTCGGGCTTTTCGTCGTCCCGGCCCAGGCGGATATGGCCGTAGCGGCTGAACATCAGGTAGATCAGCAGACCCAGTACTCCGGTCACGAGGGACAGGTAGAACCACTTGAAGTTGTTCAGGATGCTGTCGGAAATTTCCTGAAAGAAGGCACCGGCTTCTTTGGCCATCAGGCCGCAGAAGAGCACGAAGCCAATGACCAGGATCTTGGAAATGATCGTGACGGTCGGGTCGACGCCACGGATCAGGCCGGAGTCGTTTCTCATCGGGTTTTCCACCTTGGTTATTATATTTCGTCTTGCTTTTCCCCCAGGGAAAAAGCGCGCTGGCGACTGCGTGATCTGCCAGGGAGGGGGCGAAGGACGCAAGTCCGCGCCGGAACTATCGGAGCGCAATAGTGGGAAAAACATTGACCTGGATCAAACGAGTTTTTTGCATTACCCCATGATTTTTTGTAATGGGATCATGATGTCTTCGTACCCTTGCCATCAGAAGCCATGTCTTCAGTTCATGATATTGGGTCATGTTTTTGCCTGGAGATAGAAAACGCCAGCCAGGTGCGGTTTCCAGCAACAGGACTTGCCATGGTCTCTTATTTGTTTTCGTCATGAGTTAGACGTGAGTCGATAACCGCTGCACCGATTAAATGCGTCGATCTGAGCTGCCTGTGTCTGTTTCAGGCCACAGGACGTATCTGGACAGGTCAAGGTCGCGATGCCTGAAAGCAAGGCCTGGCTTTGGTCCTGATTGAGGTCCTACTTCGGCGGAGTGTGACTGGTGGAGTGACATTTTTTGGTGCAGTCCGGAGAAATTTCCGGTAGTTCAGTAACTTATCAAAGCATGAGATTTTGTAATGACCTGGTGGCCGAAAAATCGTTTTCCGAGACGCCTTTCCGACTCTAGTATGCGCCCTAACACAACGCCGGGACTATTTGATTGAGTGATATCAAGGTTTCGGTGGCTACGATAACGCAGAGCCTGAACGCAAGGCGGAGAGTGGAGAGAACACCATGACAACAAATTCTCGCTTGATTCCGATGGAAATCCTGGACGAAGTACGCAAGCCGATCGCGGAAGCCGCCGGCATGCCGAATGCAGCCTATGCCGATCCGGCCCTGTTCGAGTTCGAACGTGACGAAGTGCTGGGCAAGACCTGGGCCGCGATCGGTTACACCAGTGATCTGCCGCGCAACGGCTTTGCCAAGCCCGTTGACTTCATGGGACTGCCGCTCGCCATCATGCGTAACCGGGGCGGCGAATATAACGTTTTCCACAATGTCTGCAGCCACCGCGGCATGATTTTGCTGAGCGAGGAAACCGAAGTCGAAGGCATGGTGCGTTGCCCCTACCATTCCTGGACCTACGACCTGAACGGCAACCTCAAGGGCACCCCGCACATTGGTGGTGTCGGCGTACACAAGGCAGAAGGCTTTGTCTGCGAGAAGCACGGTCTGCGCAGCGTTCGTTCCCATGTCTGGATGGGTATGGTGTTCATCAACCTGTCCGGTGACGCGGTCGATTTTGATACTTTCATCGCACCGCTGGTGCAGCGCTGGAGCGAGTTCTGCGGCAAGGATGGCTGGAACAACCTGCACATCGCGCCGACCGGCAGCCAGATGCAGCTGGAGGTGAACTGCAACTACAAGCTGGCAATCGAGAATTATTGCGAAGCCTATCACCTGCCCTGGGTACACCCGAGCCTGAACACCTACTCGCCACTGGACCAGCACTACAACCTGGAAGTCAGCGAGGGCATGTCCGGTCAGGGCAGCTATACCTACAACCTGTCGGATGTCGCCGGAACCCGTCTGCCGCGCTTCGAGGCATGGCCGCAGGACAAGCTGCGCCAGGCGGAGTATGTGTCGCTGTACCCCAACGTATTGCTGGGCATTCAGGCGGACCACTTCTTCACGATCATCCTGGAGCCCCGTGCCCATAACCGTACGCTGGAAAACCTGCGCCTGTTCTACGTCACCGAAGAGGCCTGTGGCGACGAATACGCTGCCTGCCGTCAGGCCCAGCTGGAAGCCTGGAAAGTGGTCTTCGGTGAAGATGTGTTCGCGGTCGAGGGCATGCAGGCGGGTCGTCAGTCGCCGGGTTACCAGGGGGGCGTCTTCTCGCCGGTTCTGGATGGTCCGACGCACCACTTCCACACCTGGGTCGCCAATAAGTACGCCGAATCCGCCCAGGGCTGATTCTTCACTTGAGCACCTGAAGCCGGTCGCCGGGTTGCAAGATCCGCGCGACTGGCCTCATTTCAGGCGCCACACCTGCAAACTGACTCAAGGGCAGCAATTCCATGTTGAACTCCAACTCCAATCATTGGCTTAACTTTATCGACGGTGAGTGGGTCGACAGCGAGACGGCCATCGACGTACGGGATCCGTCCACCAATGAGGTTTTCGCGACCGTCGCCAGCGCCAGCCTCGATGACGCCGAGCGGGCGATCGCTGCTGCGCGCGCATGCGTGCGCGAAGGCCGCCTGACCCGTCAGCGTCCGGCGCAGCGGGCCGAGCTGATGTACCGCATCGGCGCCGAGATTCGCGCGCTGGTGGACGACGCGGCAATACTGGCATCACGCGAAAACGGCAAGTCGATCAATGATGCCCGTGACGAGGTCAGCGAAGCGGCCCGCTATTTCGAATACTACGCCGGCATGGCGGACAAGATCGAAGGCAGATCCATTCCGCTGGGTGAAGACTACGTTGATTTCACCAGCTATGAGCCCCAGGGCATCTCGGTGCAGATCGTTCCCTGGAACTTCCCAGTCTCCATCTGTGCCCGCTCCCTGGCACCGGCACTGGCTGCCGGCAATGCCGTGATCGTCAAGTCGCCCGAACTGTCGCCGCTGGCGATTACCGTGCTGGCTACCGCGTGTGAGCGTGCGGGTCTGCCCAAGGGGGCTCTGAGCATTCTGGCCGGCCCCGGACGCGAAATCGGTGCCGCCCTGGTGGCGCACCGGGAAACCAATCAGATCGTGTTCACCGGTTCCGTACCGACCGGGCGTGCCATCATGCGTTCAGCGGCTGAAAATGCCGTGCCCTGCGTCATGGAACTGGGTGGCAAGTCCGCCGCCGTGGTTTTCCCGGATGCCGATCTGGATCAGCTCATCAGCAGCGTGCGCTGGGGTATTTTCTTTAATGCCGGCCAGGTCTGCTCGGCGATGTCCCGCCTGCTGGTGCACCGCGACATCTACGACGACGTGGTGGCGCGCGTGGCGGAGCTGGCCTCAAGCCTGAGTGTCGGTGCCGGCAAGGACAATCCCGACATGACGCCGGTGGTCTCGATGGGCCAGCGTGACGGCATTCTGGAAATCTGCCGTCAGGCGGTCGAGGATGGCGCCCGGCTGGTCTGCGGCGGCGCGGCGGTTGCGGGTCTGCCCGGTGCCTTTGTACAGCCGACGGTCTTTGCCGACGTGACCACCGACATGCGCCTGTTTGGCGACGAGGTGTTTGGTCCGGTAGTGGCGATCACGCCGTTCGATACCGAAGAGGACGCGTACGCCCTGGCCAACAACACAGACTACGGTCTGGTGGCCGGTGTGTTCACCCAGGACATCAGCCGTGCACTGCGTGCCTCCCGGGCACTGGATGCAGGCCAGGTCTTCGTCAATGAGTGGTTTGCCGGCGGCATCGAAACCCCGTTCGGTGGTAACGGTTTGTCCGGCTATGGCCGTGAAAAGGGTCAGGAAGCGCTCTACAGCTACGTACGTACCAAGAACGTGGCGATTCGCGTCTCCCGATAATACGAAGCCCAGTAGTCGGTGGGTTTGTAAGAGGGTCTAATAATGAAAAAGTGGCTGTGCATCATCTGTGGGCTGATTTATGACGAGGCCAAGGGCTGGCCGTCGGACGGTATCCTTGCAGGTACCCGCTGGGAAGACGTGCCCGAGGACTGGATCTGTCCGGACTGCGGCGTTGGCAAGGCTGATTTCGAGATGATCGAGATCACGGCTGAGGTTAAGCCGGCCCATGCGGTAGCCGCGGCGGTACTCGGCAATGAGCCGCCCGTCGTGATCATCGGCAGTGGCTACGCCGGTTATGGCATGGCCGAGGCGTTGCGCCAGCGCAGCCCTGAAAAGCCGATCGTGCTGTTTACCACGGATGATGGGCATCACTACTCCAAACCCGCGCTGTCCAACGCGTTGGCGCGTGGCAAGTCGGCGGCGGATCTGGTCAGCGAAACACCGCTGCAGATAGAAGCGCGCCTGAACATTCGAATCTATACTCGCTGCCGCGTTCAGAGTATCGATGCAGAGCATCATGTGCTGCACACCGATGTCGGGCAGCAGCTGTACAGCAAACTTGTACTGGCCCTCGGTGCCGAGCCCATTCGGCTGCCGTTGGCAGGCTCTGGCGCCGACGATGTGCTGAGCGTTAACGACCTGCAGGATTACCGCCTGATGCGGGATCACCTGGAAGGCTGCAAGCGCGTTACCATCATTGGCAACGGGTTGATTGGCTGCGAGTTTGCCAATGACCTGGTCTCGGCGGGTTACAGCGTGGACGTGGTTGGCCTCACCGGCTGGCCGATGGATCGCCTGATGCCCAGGGCCGTCGGTGAGCAGCTGCAGCAGAAATTGTCAGAAGCGGGTGTCAGCTGGTACCTGGAAAATACCGTCGAGCGCATCGAGCGTGCTGGTGACACTTACCGTCTGCAATTGCGTGATGGTACCGAGTTGGCAAGCGACCTGGTAATTTCTGCCGTGGGTCTGCGTCCGCGCATGGCGCTGGCAAAGGCTGCTGGTATCAAGGTTAACCGCGGCATTGTCATCAACGGCGGTCTGCGTACCAGCGCACCGGATGTCTTTGCCCTAGGTGACTGCGCCGAAATAAATGGTCAGCTGCTGCCTTATATAGCGCCGATCAATTATGGCATGCGTGCGCTGGCAGACACCCTGCTGGGACGTCCAACCATGGCGCAATACCCGTTGATGCCGGTGATCGTCAAGACGCCTGCCCTGCCCCTGACACTGCTGCCGCCAGGCGCTGATATCGAGGGTGAATGGCAGGTTGAAACACTGGAGAGCGGCATGCGGGCCTTCTTTGTGCAGGCCTGCGGTACGCTGCAAGGCTTCGTACTGGCCGGAGACCAGACTGCCGAGCGCCAGCAATGGCTGGACCGTTGCGGCCAGGTGCTGGAAGAATCCGTCGCATGATTGGTGTTTAACCCTGGGGCGGCAGGCGTTGTGACCGCGGTGCCTGCCCGCCTGTAAACGAGTCGTAAATAGTCTTTTGCCCGCCCACTGCGGGCTTTTTCTGGTTCTTCGCAGATTAACGGGAAACTTTGGCCTTTCCCTCACTAATTTTTGTTTTGCCGCTTTTGAGCTCCAACAGCACCTGCGGGGATTCCGGTACACTTCCAGAGAGCCGAAGGTGGAACCTGGGACCCGTTAGGACGGGCAATTGCTCCTGCATTGCCTGCATACAGGACATCCATGTCCATAAGCCGGCGAGCACCGGGAGTATTTTTCGATCAGGCCCGTCAGGGGCGAGGCATGGATGCCGAACTGCAGATGCGGTACAGGGATGTGACGTCAGCTGCGCCCGAAAAATCCTCTCGGGGCGCAGCGTAGCCCTTGGGCCGGTTTCTTCGGGCGTCGTCCTGTTGTAGAGAGTTTTTGCTTACTTTTTCTTTCGCACGAGCAAAGAAAAGTAAGTCGCCAGGAGGCGAAAAGGGGACTTAGTCGGAAGCGAAGATGATTCGGTTCGCACGAAATGTCCAAACGGCGCAGTGTGCAGGCACTGACAGGGGCCGTTATCAGTCCTGCAGACGCGGGTCTATCTTGGTCAGTTCCGCCGGTACCTGGTGACGGTAGTACTGGTACCGGTTGAGGCGGCTTTCCAGCAGGCGGAAGCAACCGATGAAGGCGCCACTGATCAATAGGTAGATCACGCCGGCAGCGAGGAATATCTCCAGCGGCGTATAGGTGCGGGCGATGATGGTGCGGGCCATGCCGGTAAGGTCGAGCAGCGTGATGGTGGATGCCAGGGAGCTGCCCTTGAGCATCAGTATCAACTCGTTGCCATAGGCCGGCAGGACGATACCAAAGGCGCGGGGCAGCACGATGCGACGTACCTGCAGTGGTTTGCTCATGCCAAGTGCCTCGGCTGCCTCGATCTCGCCCCTGGGGATGGCCTGGATGGCGCCGCGAATCAGCTCGGCGCTGTAGGCAGCGGTATTCATCGAGAAGGCGATAATGGCGCACCAGTAAGGCTGGCTCAATACATTCCACAGTACCGATTGCTTGACCGCTTCAAACTGCGAGGCGCCATAGTAAATCAGGAATATCTGCACCAGCAGCGGTGTGCCGCGGAAAAAGAAGATATAGGCAAAAGGAAAGGCGCGTACCCAGGGGCTGGCCGATACCCGCATCAATGCCAGCGGCAGTGCCAGGATAATGCCGATCAGGCCCGAGATGGCCACCAGTTCCAGCGTCAGCCAGGTGCCTTCCAGCAACCTGGGCAAGTACTTCAGAATGACGCTCCAGTCCCAGCTCATCGGCAAACCTCTGACATATTGTGTCCGTGGGCAATGTATGAATTAAGGCGACGGCACGGCTGAATCATGCGCGTGCTCCGCGGGACACAGGATTGCTGGCCCGTTCCATCAGCATGGTGGCGATGGTCGCAAGCGCTGTGAGGCCCAGGTAAATGAAGGCAGCGGCCATATAAAAGGTAAAGGGCTCCTTGGTTGAGCCTGAAGCCACGTAGGCTTGGCGCATCAGCTCATCCAGGCCGACGACCGAGACCAGTGCGGTGTCTTTGAGCAGTACCTGGAACAGGTTGCCAAGGCCCGGCAGTGCCAGGCGCCAGACCTGGGGAAGGATAATGCGGAAAAAGGTCTGTGGGCGCGTCATGCCCAGCGCATAGGCCGATTCTCACTGGCCCTTGGGCAAGGCAATCAGGGCGGCGCGGAACACCTCGGTCGAATAGGCGCCAAAGGCGATGGACAATGCCGCCACACCAGCGGCAAAGGCGCTGATTTCGATATAGTCGGTATAGCCGAAAAAGCTCGCCAGCCACATGAGGAGCATCGAGCCGCCGAAATAAATGCTCAGGACCAGCAGCAGTTCCGGAATGCCCCTTATCAGGGTGGTGTAGAGAGTGCCCAGCAGGCGGGCCAGGCGAAAGCTCGAGAGTTTAGCCGCGGCGCCGATCAGGCCGAGCAGCAGGCCGAAGAAAAGGCTCGTTAAGGCCAGCTTCAATGTCACCCAGGCGCCGGATAATAGCAGATGACCGAAACCCTGAAGATCCATTAGTGACGTGTCCTGTGGCAAAGGGGAATACGGGTACGGCACTCAGCGAGTGCCGTACCCGGGCAAATCAGTAGATCGAGAACGGGAAGTACTCGGCATTGATCTTCTCATAGGTGCCATTGTCCACAATGGCCTTGATCGCGGCATTGAACTTCTCTTTGAGGGGATCGTTCTTGCGCACGGCGATGGCTATCTTGTCGTCAATGTCGATATCCGCGCCCTTGAATTCGAAGCCCTGGCCTTCCTCGCTCTGCATCCAGTCGTAGGCCGGGAACTTGTCGGACAGCAGCCCATCCAGGCGGCCGGCCGCCAGGTCGAGGTAGGCATTGTCCTGGGTGTCGTAGAGCTTTACTTCGACAGTGTCGGCCAGGTTGTCTTCCAGGTACAGGCCTGCAATGGTCGCGCGCTGGGCGCCGATGACCTTGCCCTTGAGGCTGTCCATGTCGGTTTTGAAGTCGCTATCCTTGGCGGCCGCAAAGGCGAGTACGTTGGAATAGTAGCGATCGGTAAAATCCACGACTCGAAGGCGCTCATCCGTGATGGACATGGAGGCAATGATTGCATCGTACTTGCGCGTCAGCAGGCCGGGGATAATGCCATCCCAGTCCTGTGCCACGAGCTCGCAGTCGGCCTTCATCTCGGCGCAGAGTGCATGGGCGATGTCGACATCGAATCCCTTGAGTTCGCCATTGGAATCGATCATGTTGAAAGGTGCATAGGCACCTTCGGTGGCAATGCGGATTTTTTCCGCCTGGGCGACGCTGGCCGCCAGGGCTGTGCCTGCCACGAGGCTCAGGGTCACAAGGAGTTTGCGCAGATTCATACGGTTATCTCTTGGCTGATGGTTTTTCTTATTGTAGGCCCGCCAGCGGGCCCCCGTGTCACGATAGATGACTCGACATGAAATCCCTTACCCGTGCGGACTTGGGGTTGTCGAAAACCTGTTCCGGTGAGCCTATTTCCTCGATCTGCCCCTGGTGGAGGAAAACGACCTGGCTCGATACTTCGCGGGCAAAGCGCATCTCATGGGTAACGATCAGCATTGTTCTGCCCTCGTCAGCCAGTGAGCGCATGACGCTGAGTACTTCGTTGACCAGCTCCGGATCTAGTGCGGAGGTGGGTTCGTCAAACAGCAGTACCTGCGGATCCATGGCCAGGGCACGGGCAATGGCAATGCGCTGCTGCTGGCCGCCGGACAGGTTGCCGGGGTAGGCATTACGCTTGTCGGCCAGGCCAACGCGGGCCAGCAGCTCTTCGGCGCGAGCAATGGCCTGGGCGCGGGGCTGCTTAAGTACCCGGATGGGGGCTTCGGTAATGTTGTCCAGGATGGTCTTGTGGGGCCAGAGGTTGAAGCTCTGAAACACAAAGCCGATGCGTGATCGCATGGATTCCAGCTGAGTGCGGCTGCTGGCTTCGAGGTAGCCGTCCTTGCCGGGTTTAAGCGCCAGCTCTTCGCCGGCGACAATAATACGCCCGGCATTGGGGTGCTCCAGCAGGTTGATGCAACGCAGCAGTGTGCTTTTGCCTGAGCCGCTCGACCCCAGGATCGATATGACATCGCCATCATTGGCCTTGAGCGAGATGCCCTTAATGACGGCCAGATCGCCATAGGACTTGTGTATATCGACCAGTTCAAGTGCCGGTTGAGCTTGGGGCATCTTGTAGATTCCGTTATAGCTTGAAGTTAAGGCTGATTCAGACAGGATCTCTGTGTGACCGCCCGGTATGTATCTGGTTGCGCCACATACCCGATGTTCTCCGGTCGGTTGCTGGCCGGAAAGGGACGTTATTCTCCGGAAAAATCGGCAAAAGGCAAATTTTCCATAGGCAGTGATAACAAATACCTGATGGTATGAAGTGAAAGTGTAGCGGTGGTGGTGGTCGGAGGAAAGCGGCGGCGCCGATTAGGCGCAAGTGTCGGAGGGATCTGGGAAGGTGCAGTTGCGCACAGGCGTCAGTATCCGCGCTGTGCGTCCTGCACGTAGTGAAGGGTATTTAGCTGGCGTATTCGCTCAGCAGTTGCTGCTGAGCGCTGAACGGCTCTTCGCCTTCGGCCGGCGTATTAAGGGTATAGCTGCCGTCCGAGGCCAGTGCCCAGCTGTGGGTGTTGTCCCGCAGGTAGTAGTCGAGTTCGCGCTTGATGCGTTCGGCATGCTTGCCGGACAGCTGGAAGCCGGTTTCGACCCGGTGCAGCATGTTGCGCTCCATCCAGTCGGCACTGGCGCAGAACACTTCGGGTTTGCCATCAGAATTCTCGAAATAGTAGACCCGGGTATGTTCCAGGAAACGGCCGACGATCGACACGACCCGAATATTGTCGGAAATACCTTCAATGCCGGGGCGCAGCCGGCAGGTGCCGCGTACCACCAGGTCAACCTTGACCCCGGCCTGGGAAGCTTCGTACAGACCGCGGATCAGCTTGGGTTCGGTCAGGCCATTGACCTTGACGATAATGCGTGCCGGTTTGCCGGCGCGGGCATTCTTGGTTTCGCGATGCATCAGTTCGAGCATCTTGGCGTGCAGGGTAAAGGGTGCGTTATAGAGCTTTTTCAAGCGCTGGATCTTGCCCATGCCGGTCAGCTGCTGAAACACCTTGTGCACGTCTTCGCCCATTTCCGGGTCGGCGGTCATAAAGCTGTAATCGGTGTAAAGGCGCGCGGTACCGGAGTGGTAGTTGCCGGTGCCCAGGTGGCAGTAGCGCACCAGCTTGCTGCCTTCCTGGCGGATAATCAGCATCAGCTTGGCATGGCACTTGTAACCGACCACACCGTACACCACCAGGCAGCCGGCTTCCTGCAACCGGCTGGCCAGATTGAGGTTGCTCTCCTCGTCGAAGCGGGCGCGCAACTCGATCACCACTGTGACTTCCTTGCCGTTACGGGCTGCCTCGACCAGTGCATTGACGATGTCGGATTTTACGCCGGTGCGGTACAGCGTCTGCTTGATGGCCAGCACCTTGGGGTCCTTGGCGGCCTGGCGCAGCAGGTCGACCACCGGTGAAAACGACTGCCAGGGGTGCAGCAGCAGCTGTTCGCTGGAACTCAGGCTCTCGAACACGGTCTTTTCGTCCTTGAGCTTGTTGGGGATACCGGGCGAGAAGGGCTTCCAGCGCAGGTCGGCGCGCTCCACCAGGTCGCGCACCGCCATCAGGCGGGTCAGGTTCACCGGGCCATCGACGCGGTACACCTGACTGTCACTGAGGGTGAATTCCTGCTGCAGGAAGCGGATGTACTTCTCCGGCGTGCGGTTGTCTATTTCGAGGCGCACCGCATCGCCATATTTGCGTGAGTGCAGTTCACCCTTGAGGGTGCGGGCCAGGTCCTCGATCTCCTCGAAGTCGAAGGTTAAATCCGCATTGCGGGTAATGCGGAACTGGTAGCAGCCCTCGATCTTCATGCCGGGGAACAGGTCGTGGGCGAATTCGTGAATCATCGACGACAGGAAAACCAGGTTGTCGCCGCCCTCGCACAGCTCGTCGGGCAGGCGGACCAGGCGGGGCAGAGAGCGTGGCGCCGGAATGATGGCCAGGCCCGTTTCGCGGCCGAAGGCGTCCTTGCCATCCAGTTGAACGATGAAATTGAGGCTCTTGTTGACCAGGCGCGGAAACGGGTGCGAGGGGTCGAGCCCGATGGGACTGATTACCGGTACCACGTTCTGTTCGAACCAGTCCTTCACCCAGGCGCGCTGCTCCTTGTTCCAGTCGCCGCGGCGCACGAAGTGAATACCCTGCTTCGCCAGCTCTGGGAAGATGGTCTCATTGAGGATTTTGTACTGGCGGGTGACGTTGATGTCGCAGATTTCGCTGATACGCTCGAGCATTTTCTGCGGATGCATGGCATCGGGCCCCACGGCCTCGCGACCGTACTTGAGCTGGCGCAGCTGCTCGGCGACGCGAATCTCGAAGAACTCGTCCAGATTGCTGGAAAAGATCAAGAGGAACATCAACCGCTCCAGCAGCGGGTACGTGGGGTCCAGTGCCTGCTCCAGTACCCGAACGTTGAACTGCAGGTGGCTGAGTTCCTGGTTGATATAAAGCTCTGGCGCCTTCAGGTCCAGTGGGGTCTGTTCCACCGGTTCGGTAATTGCCAAGCTTTCACGGCTTTCGAGCAGCGCCTGTGCCGCCTCGGCGGCTTCGATATCGGCCGGTTCTATCATCGGTTCGACAACCGGTTCGACGACGGGTTTTGCGATCTGAGTGTTCATTCCCTGTGCTCCTGATATTCGCGGCCGACTAGCAGTAGATCAGCGCTAAGTCCGACAGGCTGCCAGCCCGGCTGCCTGCCGGGGCGCCGTTATTCGTTATTCGTTGAGTGCTTGCGCCGCGCGCTTGGCGAAGTAGGTCAGCACGCCGTCGGCACCGGCGCGCTTGAACGCCAGCAGGGATTCCAGCATCACGCTGCGTTCGTCGAGCCAGCCGTTCTGAAAGGCCGCCATGTGCATGGCGTATTCACCGCTGACCTGGTAGACGAAGGTCGGCACCTTGAACTCGTCTTTGACCCTGCGAACGATGTCCAGGTAGGGCATGCCTGGCTTGACCATGACCATGTCGGCGCCTTCGGCCAGGTCCATGGCAACTTCGTGCAACGCCTCGTTGCTGTTGGCCGGGTCCATCTGGTAGCTGGACTTGTTGCTCTTGCCCAGGTTTCCCGCCGAGCCTACCGCATCACGGAAGGGGCCGTAGTAAGCGCTCGCATACTTGGCAGAGTACGCCATGATACGGGTGTTTACGTGGTTTTCGGCTTCCAGAATTTCGCGGATGGCGGCGATACGGCCATCCATCATGTCACTCGGTGCCACAACATCGGCACCGGCTGCTGCGTGGGACAGCGCCTGGCGTACCAGGGTTTCAACGGTGCGGTCATTCAGCACGTAGCCGTGCTCGTCGATGATGCCGTCCTGACCGTGGGTGGTAAACGGGTCCAGTGCCACATCGGTAATGATGCCCAGGTCAGGGCAGGCATCCTTTACCGCGCGTACAGCGCGCTGCGCCAGGCCGTCCGGGTTCCAGGATTCTTCTGCCAGCTCCGACTTGGCGCTGGCCGGTGTGACCGGAAACAGCGCCATGGCCGGAATGCCGAGGGCTTCCACCTCGCGGGCATCCTTCACCAGGCGGTCGATGGTCATGCGCTCGATACCGGGCATGGAAGCGATGGTTTCCGTCTGGTCCTTGCCCTCGATAACAAACACCGGGTAGATCAGGTCGTTGGGTGTCAGCTGGTTTTCACTCATCAAACGGCGAGAAAAACTGTCAGCGCGCATGCGTCGCAGGCGGGTTTCGGGATAAATGCGCTGGCTGTCGTTAAAGGCCACGGGGTATCCACCTCTTGTCTGATCAAGAATTAAATAGTGTTTGTATGGCAGCCGTATTGCAGATGCGGAAAAAGCCGGACCTGGGGGCTGGCAACATAAGTAGTATCAATGATACGCCGAGCACCCGTTGGCGGGAACCGCGAACTCGTGCTGGCAATGATGATCGAGCGCAAAGTGCGGCAGGATCGCAGCGAGGCTGCCGCTTTTGAGCCCAAGCGGTTTACACTCTTTTATTCCCCAATAAATTCAAGTACTTTGATAAGTTGCCCAATCCATATAGATAACAGTTAACATGCTGTCACGATTTATACCGTTGTTGTTATTGTTGCTGGGGCTGAGTTTTACGGTGCAGGCCCGAGTGTTGGTGCTGGGGCAGGTCAGCGAGCGGACGGAAAAGGATTATGCGCAACTGCGGCCGATGGTTGAGTACGCGGCGCAACAGCTGCAAGGCCTGGGCATCTCCGCGGGCGAGGTAAAGCTTTATCCAGCGGCTGAGGAATTGGTCGCCGCGATGCGCCGAGGCGAGGTGGACTGGGTGACCGAGACTTCCTTTACCGCGGCACGCCTGATGCATGAAGCCGGCGCTCGCCCACTGCTGCGCAAATGGAAACGTGGTCAGCGGGAATACCAAAGCATTATTTATACACGGGCGGACTCGCCGGTGCGTGAACTGGGTGATCTGGTTGGCCAGACGATTGCGTTCGAGCATGCGGATTCTTTCAGTAGCTACTATCTGCCGCGCAGAATGCTGGAGCAGCGGGGCATTAGGCTGCAGGCGATGGAAAGTCTGCAACAGCCACCTGTAAAGGGGCAAGTCAGCTACATCTTCAGCCGTAATGAACGCAACAATGCACTCTGGGTACACAAGGCACTGGTCGTAGCGGGTGCCCTGAGCACTGCTGACTGGAGTAATCCGGCGCGGGTACCGCCGAGCCTGCGTCCGGAGCTGCGTATTATCTATCGCTCGCCCTCTTATCCACGGGCACTGGAGCTGGTGTCCGAGGGACTGGAACCGGCATTGACCACTGCACTGCAAAGCCTGTTGCTGGGCATGACGCCCGAAAACTCGCCCGAACTGCTGGCTCGTTACGAACAAACGACCGGCTTTGAACCCATTCTGCCGGATGACATGCAATTGCTGAATGACATCTATCAAAGCTACCTGGCATGGTAGCCCTGCTGCGGCGTTCTATCGCCACACGCTACGGCGCCATACTGATGCTGGTCACCATTGGTGCCAGCAGTGCCTTGTTGCTGTTTTCACTTTATATCCTGCAGGGTGTGTACAGCCGTATCACTGCGGCCGGACAGGATGTCATCGAGACCAGTATTGTGCGTCAGGTGAGCCGCGATGCCCTGTTGCTTGCAGAGACGCTGGCCAACAGTCTGGCCGATCCGGTATATCAGCGGGACTTCAGTGCCATTGAAGACATACTGTCGCAGCTCAAGGCGCAAAGCGAGATCGGCTATATCTATATCTACGACAAGGACAGAAAGATACTGCACGATGCCAGCGCCGACCTGCTGGCCTACGGCCAACCCCTGGGTAGTCGGATTCCGGCGGGGCTGGGGAATCATTTTCGACCGGGGGCCCGCGCGCTCGGCCAGTACCTGCATGTGGTCTATCCGATCGTCTCGGGCACGACGACCCTGGCGGCGGTACGTTTTTCCGTGTCCTACGGCGCAGCGCAAACCGATATAGATAAGATGTCCGGGGAACTGGTCGGCACGCTGAGCGGGCTGCACCGGGAGGTCAGGCTGGTGCTGCTGCTTGGCTTTGTCATACTCGTGTTGTGCATCCTGGCGCTGTCCATGACGGTGAGCCGGTGCCTGACCCGTCCGCTGAAGGACCTTGCCATTCGCAGCCGCCTTGTGCGGGCCAATGATGAGGACATCAGTTTCAGCCTCGAGCGCGAAGACGAGGTAGGCGAACTGGCCGAGGCGCTGGAGCAGATGCGCTTGCGGGTGCAGAGCAGCCATGGCGAAGTCTCACGGCTGGCGTTTCATGACCCCCTGACCGGGCTGGCCAATCGGCGCCTGCTACAGCAGGAGCTTGAACAGCTGCTGTCTGGCTGCAAGCAACGGGGCGAGTTCCTGGCCATGATGTTTATCGACCTGGATCATTTTAAGCAGGTCAATGACGGTGCCGGACATGATGTCGGGGATCAGGTACTGACGCTCGTGGCAGCCCGCCTGCAGATGCTGGTGGATGATGTGTCGCACGAAGGTCTGGCAGGCGCGGTCAAACCGCTGATTGCGCGTCTGGGGGGGGATGAGTTTACCCTGGTGTTCCCGTTACGGGATGTGGCGGGCGCCGATACCCTGGCGCAGCGCGTCAGCGCGCTGTTCGCTGATCCGGTGAGTCTGGCGGGACAGTGTTTCAATGTATCGGCGAGTATCGGCATCACCCTCTATCCCGAGGATGGCGAAACGGCCCAGGACATGATGCGCAATGCCGATATCGCCATGTATGCGGCCAAGCATGCCGGGCGCCATCAATACAGCTTCTTTTGCCAGGACATGAAGACGCAGTTGCAGGATCATCTCATGGTGCTGCAGGGGATCGATCAGGCGATTGCCGAATCGCAGCTGTTTCTGGAATATCAGCCCATCATCGATCTGCAGACGAACCAGCTTTGCGGCGCCGAGGCGCTGGTGCGCTGGAACCATCCGCAGCACGGACTCATCCCGCCGATACGTTTTATTCCCATTGTGGAAGACTCCGATCGAATTGAGTCCCTGACGCTCTGGGTGATGGAGCGCAGTTGCCGGGCACTGCGCCAGGATATCCTGCCGCAGGCGCCGGATTTCAAACTGTCGCTCAATGTTTCCGGCGTGGCGCTGCAGTCCGATCGGCTGCGTGACGGTATTCTCGACATTTTGCAGCGTGAGCAGGTGCCGCCGCGCAATCTGCGCATTGAAATTACCGAAACCACCATGATGCGCAATGTTGAGAAGTGCGCCGAAACCCTGCTGCACTGGCAGCATGCGGGCCTGCGCGTGCTGATCGATGACTTTGGTACCGGCTATTCGTCGTTGAGCTACCTGACCACCCTGCCGATTGACGGCCTGAAAATCGATCGCAGCTTTATCAACAACCAGTTGCCCGGCACCTATTGCCCTGTGGTAGAGGCGATACTCGCGCTCTCCAAGTCGCTGGGCATTCAGTCCATCGCCGAAGGTGTAGAAACCGAATATCAGCTGCAGGCACTGCGTGAAATGAAGGCGACCCATGCACAGGGTTATCTGCTGGGGTGTCCCATGGCACTGGAAAAACTGCTGGAACGGATGGGGGATGTGGAGCTCGAGCAGGAGTCGGTCGAGTAACACCGGACGGTGTTACTCACAGTGCCAGTGCGGCCTGTAGAGCTTGGCAGAACAGATTCGTGCCAAGCCCTGCAGAGCGCTAGAGCCGAACTTCGATACCGTGTTCGCGCATGTAAGCCTTGGCCTGGGGAATGCTGTATTCATTGAAGTGAAAGATGGATGCCGCCAGTACCGCATCGGCCTTGCCTTCAATGCAGCCCGCCACTAGGTGATCCAGGTTGCCCACGCCGCCCGAGGCGATCACGGGCACATGCACGGCTTCGGAAATGGCCCGGGTCACACCCAGGTCAAACCCGTTCTTGGTGCCGTCGCGGTCCATGGACGTCAGCAGGATCTCGCCGGCGCCATATTCGACCATCTTGCGTGACCACTCCACGGCATCGAGCCCGGTGGGCTTGCGCCCGCCATGGGTGAAGATCTCCCAGCGATCCGGCTCGCCCTGCAGCGACACCTTCTTGGCATCAATAGCCACCACGATGCACTGCGAACCAAAACGCTGCGCGGCTTCGCGCACGAATTCCGGGTTGAACACCGCAGCGGTATTGATGGATACCTTGTCGGCCCCGGCGTTGAGCATGCGGCGTATATCGTCACAGGTACGAATGCCGCCACCGACCGTCAGCGGGATGAACACCTGCGAGGCCATTTTTTCGACCGTGTGCACCATGGTGTCGCGGCCTTCGTGACTGGCGGTGATGTCGAGGAAGGTGATCTCGTCGGCGCCCTGCTCATCATACTTGCGGGCAACTTCGACCGGATCACCGGCATCGCGGATATCGAGGAACTGCACGCCCTTGACGACACGGCCGTTCTCGACATCAAGACAGGGAATGATACGTTTGGCCAATGCCATGGCGGTGCTTCCTTCAGTTGTCGAGTTGGTCGCAGAGCTGCTGGGCTTCTGCCACATCCAGTGTGCCTTCATAGATGGCACGTCCGGTGATGGCACCCAGAATGCCCTGATCCGCCACGGCGGCCAGTGCATGGATATCCTTGATATCGGTGACGCCGCCGGAGGCGATAACCGGAATGCCGCTTTCGCGGGCCAGTTCCGCGGTGGCCTCGACATTGACGCCCTGCATCATGCCGTCACGGCTGATATCGGTATAGACAATGGAAGACACGCCGTCGTTGCGAAAACGCTTGGCCAGATCCACCGCCTTGACGCTGGAGATTTCGGCCCAGCCATCGGTGGCGACATAGCCATCCTGGGCGTCGAGGCCGACAATGATGTGACCCGGGAAACGGCGGCACATCTCGGTGACGAACTCGGGTTCTTTAACGGCCTTGGTGCCGATGATGACATAGTCGACGCCGGCCTTGAGGTAGGCTTCGATGGTTTCGGCGCTGCGAATACCGCCACCGATCTGGATCGGCAGGTTCGGATAGGCCTTGGCGATGGCGCTGACGATCTCGCCATTCACCGGGGTGCCGGCAAAGGCGCCGTTCAGGTCCACCAGGTGCAGTCTGCGGCAGCCGGCTTCAACCCATTTGGCGGCCATTTCTACCGGGTTGTCGGAGAATACTGTGGAGTCATCCATCCGGCCCTGACGCAGGCGCACGCATTTACCGTCTTTCAGATCAATCGCAGGGATAATAAGCATAATGGTCTCGCTGATCGTTTGATGCCGGTGACGGCCGCTGTACAGGGGATGTCACCGTCGTTCAGGGTGGGACTCAGGGTCGTCTGCAGCCCGGCAGCTTAGCCGGGCTAGAGGGTGCCGTCCCAGTTCAGGAAATTCTTCAGCAGCTGCAACCCGGCCTTCTGGCTCTTTTCGGGGTGGAACTGGGTGGCGAACACATTCTTGTGCTGCAGTGCCACGTCAAACCGGGTGCCATACTCGCAGGTGGCGGCGACCTGATCGCGCTTACTCAGCTGTACGTAGTAGCTGTGCACGAAATAGAAACGGCTGCCGTTGTCGATGTCGGCCCACAGCGGGTGATCTGTGGCCTGTTCGACGCAGTTCCACCCCATGTGCGGTACCTTGAGCTTTTCACCCGCGCTGTCGCGCAGATCGTCGCCGAAAAAACGTACCTGGCCTTCGAACTCGCCCAGGCAGTCGACACCGCCGTTTTCTTCCGAATGCTGCATCAGCGCCTGGTAGCCGACGCAGATGCCCAGGAACGGCTTGCCCGATGCAATGGCCTCGGCCACTTCGCGGTCGACGCCCAGGCGACGAATTTCTGCCATGCAGTCGCGAATGGCGCCCACGCCCGGCAGCAGTACCCGGTCGGCGCTGCGCACCTGTTCGGGATCGGCGGTCACCCGCACCTCAACCCCCGGCTGCACGAATTCCAGCGCCTTGGCCACGGAATGCAGATTGCCCATGCCGTAATCAATAACCGCCACACTGCCAGACATTAGCGCACCTCCTTGGCCGGGCCGAAAAATTGCGTCCTGTGAAGACTCCCCTGCAGACCGCCGTCAATAACCGCAATACTCGACATTTACAGGCTTCCCTTGGTGGAGGGCACCTGGTGGGCGGCACGCTCGTCGATCTGAAGCGCAAAGCGCACCGCGCGGCCGAATGCCTTGAAGATGGTTTCGGCCTGGTGGTGAGCGTTAAACCCTTTCAGGTTGTCAATATGCAGGGTGACGCCGGCATGGTTGACGAAGCCCTGGAAAAACTCCCAGAACAGCTGGGTATCCAGCCGGCCGATAGAAGCGCGGGTAAACTCGACATCCATGTGCAGGCCAGGGCGGCCGGAGAAGTCGATCGTCACGCGGGACAGGGCTTCATCCAGCGGCACATAGGCGTGTCCGTAACGCATGATGCCCTTCTTGTCCCCCACGGCTTTCGCCACTGCCTGGCCCAGGGTAATGCCGATATCCTCGACGGTGTGGTGATCGTCTATATGAATGTCACCCACGCAGTGAATATCCATATCCAGCAGGCCGTGGCGGGCGATCTGGTCAAGCATGTGCTCGAGGAACGGAACCCCGGTATCAGCATTCAGTTTGCCACTGCCGTCGAGATTGACCGAGACGGTGATTTTCGTCTCCAGTGTATTGCGGGTGACCGTGGCGGTACGCTCTGCCATGGGGGGCTCCAGATAGCTTGATCAAGGCGGCGATTATACAACTAACTCCGGGGCGGCGCACGACCCGGCGCGGGTGATGATTCCGGCACCTTTAAGGAGGCCTGTACCGCGCAGCTCAATACGCTAAAACGTTGCTTCCTGACGGGATCCGATTATGCTGGCGCACTGACGATATGAATGGAGGCGGCCATGAAAGGCTTGACGAAAATTATACTGGGCCTGGTTGGTCTGGTAGTCATCCTGATTGCGACAGCAGGGATTCTGCTTGGTGTTTTTTTTGAACCGAATGATTACAAGGCTGACATCGAGCGGCTGGTACTTGAGAAAGCCGGGCTGGAACTGAGTATCGACGGTGATATCGGCTGGACGATGTTGCCATGGCTGGGGCTGGAACTCAGCCAGGTCAAAGTGCAGTACCCACAGCAGCCTGCGCTGGCGAGCCTGGAACAGGCCAATGTGTCGGTGAAACTGTTGCCGCTGCTGTCCCGCCAGGTTGAGATGAGCAGTATCAAGGTCGACGGGCTGGACCTTAACCTGGTCCAGGCGGCGGATGGCAGCAATAACTGGAGCCTGCCGGACGCCAGGCAAGCGCATTCCGGGAGTCGCGGTGATGAAGGCGATGGCAACGCTGCAGGCGCGGACCTGGCAGTGGATATTGCAAGCATCGCCGTCAGTAATGGCCGTATTGCCTATACCGACCTCAAGGCCGGCAGCCGCGTGCAGTTGCAGGACCTGGCGCTGAACTCGGGCCGCGTCCAGCAGGGCACCTACTTCCCGATCGAGCTGAGCTTCAAGCTGGACCAGTCGGCCGGTGCCGCGGTCGCGCCAACGCTCAGTGCCGATACCCGGCTGAAGGCCGACATGCAGTTCGACCCGCTGACGAAGCAGTATCGTCTGCGCGGCCTGGATAGCAGTGTGCAACTGCGCCTCGCCGAGTTGGGCGATGAAGCCGTGGAACTGAAACTCAGCGGTGATGTGGCCGCCGATCTGATCGCACAGCTGGCGCGCATCGACAACTTGAACCTGAGTCTGGCGAACCTGAAAGCCAGCGGCTCGCTGTCGGTGCAGGATTTCGCCAAACCGATACTGGGTGGAGAACTCAAGCTGGCAGAGTTCAACCCGCGCAGCCTGCTTGAGCAGATCGGCCAGCCTCTTCCCGCCATGCAGGATGCAACGGCACTGACCAAGCTGTCGCTGAGTGCCGCACTGGGCGGCACGGCGAGTCAGCTGAGTCTCGAACCGCTGGCCCTGACGCTGGATGACACGCACTTCAGCGGGGCCCTGACCTACAGCCTGGCCGATGGCGCCATTGGTGTGGCACTGAATGGCGACGAGCTCAATGCCGATCGCTACCTGCCGCCCCAGAGTCAGGCCGCCAGCCCGGCCGACAACAAGGCGAGCGACAAGGCGGGCACGGCTGAGCGTTATTCCAAAGACGAAGTTATTCCGGTTGAGCCATTGCGCGCGCTGCTGCTGGATGCCCAGTTCAAACTGCAGAAACTGCAGCTTTCGGGCATGACGCTGAGTGATGTGGATCTGGCGGTCAATGCCCGTAACGGTCTGGTCAATGCCTCCAGAGTGAACGTCAACCTGTTTGGTGGCACGGTGCGCAACAGCGCCGTACTGGATGTCCGTGGCACGCCGGTGAAGCTGAAATCCAGCAACAATGTCAGCGGCTTGCAGATTGGCGACCTGCTGCAGGCGTTGAACACCGAGGAAAAACCGGCCATGACCGGCACCCTGAGCAGCCAGTCCGAGATCAGTGCCCAGGGGCGTTCGGTGCATGCCATCGTCAACAGCCTCAACGGAACGGCCAGGTTCAGTGTGGTGGATGGCACCATCAGCGGTATCGATATGGCTCAGACGGTCTGCCGGGGGTTTAACAATCTTGCGAGCCTGGGTGTCAATGCCGAACAGGTCGACGACTCCACCCCCTTTGCAAACCTTGGGGGCAATTTTACGATTCGCAATGGCGTCGTGAGCAATGAGGATCTGCAGGCATCGCTGGATGCGATCGGCCTTAAGGGAATAGGCTCGGTGAACCTGCCCCAGGCACTGATCGATTACCGCCTGGGCCTGACGATCCAGGAAGATCTGTTCAAGCAGAGCTGCTCGGTGAACAACAAGATCCAGGGCGTCGAATGGCCGGTTAACTGCAAGGGATCCTTCGATACGCCCCCGGCTCAGCTGTGTCGTCCCGACCTGAGCGTGTTCAAGGAGCTGCTCAAGGCCCGGCTGAAGCAGGATGTAGAGCAGAAAGTGGAAGAAAAGGTCAAGGAACGCATTCAGGAGAAGCTTGGGGATGATGCCAAGCAACTGCTTAAGGGGCTTTTCGGCAACTAATGACGAGTGATCAATTCAGCACGGCGGTACTCGACTGGTTTGACCAGAACGGCCGCCATGACCTGCCCTGGCAGGCGGACAAGAGCAGTTACCACACCTGGATATCCGAAATCATGCTGCAGCAGACACAGGTTGCTACGGTGATTCCGTATTTCGAACGTTTCATCGCGCGTTTTCCGGATGTGCAGAGTCTGGCCGCGGCGGACCAGGATGAGGTACTGCACCTCTGGACGGGCCTTGGCTACTATGCCCGGGCCCGTAACCTGCACAAGGCGGCCGGGATTGTTGCCCGCGAGTTGGAAGGCAGCTTTCCGCAAACCGTCGAGGGGCTGGAAGCGCTGCCCGGCATCGGCCGATCCACCGCGGGCGCCATTCTGTCCATTTCAACCGGCCGTCGCGCCGCCATCCTGGATGGCAACGTCAAGCGCGTACTGGCCCGTTTTTATGCGCTGGACGGCTGGACCGGGAGTACAGCGGTGATGCAGGAGCTCTGGCTCTATGCCGAGCGCAACACGCCCTGGCATCGTGTGGGTGACTATACCCAGGCCATGATGGACCTGGGCGCGACGCTCTGCAGCCGCAGCAAGCCCAAGTGTGAACGCTGCCCACTGCAGCAAGACTGTGCGGCCCTTGCCCAGGGCCGCACCGCCGAACTGCCGGTGCCGCGGCCTAAAAAGGTGCTACCGGTGCGCCAGACACTGATGCTGATGGTGCAGAACGAGGCCGGTGAAATACTCCTGCAGCAACGCCCGCCGAGCGGTCTCTGGGGGGGGCTCTGGAGTCTGCCCCAGGCAACAGACCTGCGCGATGCCGAGCTCGAAACCGGCTTGGCGCTGGAGTTGGCCGGCGCTAAGGTTCTGGCCCCGCTGCGGCATACTTTCAGTCACTTTCATCTGGATATCACGCCGGTTATCGTGCGGCCGAGTGACGCAGGGGCTGTCATGGAAGGGGCGCCGCGACTCTGGTATAACATACAGCGCCCCGCCAGTGTGGGTTTGGCCGCACCGGTCAAACGGCTCCTGGCCATCTGTCAGGCTTGTTAGGGGGTACAGGGACGTAATAACTGCGGCTTGTGCCGCAGCAGTCAACTGTTCATGCGTATGCGGTATGACCGCCAGGGATGGCGCAAATCCTTGCCTTGCAGAAGCAACGGTAAGGGGCCCAGCTTCGTGCACACAAGGGCCAGTACGCAGGGCAACCTGTTCGCCCGCCGAGACAATAACTTTTTTGGAGACACCGATGACCCGTACCGTATTCTGCCGCAAGTACCAACAGGAGCTGGAAGGCCTTGCGCGTCCACCCTATCCCGGTCCCAAGGGCATGGATATCTACGAGCATATTTCTAAGAAGGCCTGGACCGAATGGACCGCACATCAGACGTTGCTGATCAACGAGAAGCACCTGAACATGATGGATCCATCGACCCGGGAATTTCTGCAACAGGAAATGGACAAGTTCATGAGCGGGGATGATTACGCTCAGGCTGAAGGTTACGTGCCGCCCAGCGACAAGTCCTGAACACGAAAGGCACGTACATTGCATCCTGCCGGGCTGTTGGCGGCTATTGCACCGGCCCTTTGTCGATATGAAACCGGCCCGTCGAATTCTGGCTGCTCACTATCAATTCTGCCTGGAACAGGAATGAACACGGCATGACTCTCATGTGGATACCCCTGCTACCACTGCTGGGGGCACTCGTCCCGATTTTGACGGCGAGTTTGGGGCGCACGGCTTGCGCCTGGGCCACCGCGGCGCTGCCGGCGCTGGCGCTAATACTGACCCTGAGCCTGATTCCTCAAATCGAGGGTAGCAGCTCGATCCTGGCGCAGCTGGACTGGATTCCTGCGCTTAACCTGAGCATCAGCTTTCGCTTTGATGGCCTGGCACTGCTTTTCGCCATTCTGATCCTGGGGATTGGCCTGCTGGTGATCCTTTACGCGCGCTACTATTTGTCTGCGCAGGATTCTCTGCCACGCCTCTATGCCTATCTGATGCTGTTCATGACGGCGATGCTGGGCATCGTGCTGTCGGGCAACCTGTTGCAGTTATGGGTGTTTTGGGAATTCACCAGCATCAGCTCTTTTCTGCTGATCAGTTACTGGTGGCACAATAGTGAGGCGCGCCGGGGCGCCCGCATGGCACTGACCGTGACCGGTGCCGGCGGGCTGGCGCTGCTGGCGGGGATTCTGCTGCTGGGCAAGATCGTCGGCAGCTACGAGCTTGATGCGGTTCTGGCCAGCGGCGACCTGATCCGTAGCCATGCCTGGTATCCGGTTACCCTGGTGCTGGTGCTGCTGGGCGTTTTTACCAAGTCAGCCCAGTTTCCGTTCCATTTCTGGCTGCCCCATGCCATGGCGGCGCCGACACCGGTCAGCGCCTATCTGCATTCGGCCACGATGGTCAAGGCGGGACTGTTCCTGATGGCGCGGCTTTATCCCGCGCTCGCCGGCACCGACCTCTGGTTTGTGCTGGTCAGCCTGACCGGCCTGACGACGCTGCTAGTGGGCGCTTACTTCGCCCTGTTCAAGCATGACCTCAAGGGCCTGCTGGCCTACTCTACCGTCAGCCATCTGGGCCTGATTACGCTGCTCTTCGGACTCGGTACGAAACTTGGGGCCGTGGCAGCCGTGTTTCATATCATCAACCATGCCACCTTCAAGGCGTCGCTGTTCATGGCCGCCGGCATTATCGATCACGAGTGTGGCTCACGTGATATGCGGCGCATCAATGGGCTGTGGAAGTACATGCCCTATACCGCCGTACTGGCCATGGTGGCGGCGCTCGCCATGGCGGGCGTACCGCTGTTGAATGGTTTCCTGTCCAAGGAAATGTTCTTCGCCGAAACCCTGCAGCAGCACTTCCTGGGCTCGCTTTCCTGGATCATTCCAGTGCTGGCGACGCTGGCCGGGGTCTTCTCGGTGGCGTATTCAATACGCTTTATTCACGATGTGTTTTTCAATGGCGAGCCAATCAACCTGCCGAAAACGCCCCATGAACCACCGCGCTACATGAAGGTGCCGGTCGAAATTCTGGTTGGACTTTGTCTGCTGGTGGGCATTTTCCCGAGCCTGGTGGTCGGGCCGTTGCTGGCCCTGGCCTCCTCTGCGGTACTGGGGGGGGATTTGCCTGAATACAGCCTGGCGATCTGGCACGGTATCAACACGCCGCTGATCATGAGTCTGGTGGCGATGTCCGGTGGCCTGCTGGTGTACTTTAACCGGCGTTATATCTATGCGTTTCAGAAGCAGTTTCCGGAGTTCGATGCCAACGAGGCCTTTGAACGGGCAGTGCGTCGTCTGGTTGCAGCTGCTGGCTGGCTGATGGAACGGCTCGACAAAGTGTCCCTGCAACGCTACCTGCTCATGATGCTGTTGATGTGGGTCGTGCTGGTGGCGTCGTCGATGCTCGATCTGGTCAAGCTGACGGGCAACCGGCCTCAGCTGCCGGTGGATGGCGTCTCCCTGGCCGTGGCGTTGTTGCTGTGCTGCGGCGCCCTGGCGACGGTGATCTATAACCGCCACCGAGTGCTTGCACTGCTGACGCTGTCGGTGGTGGGGCTGGCCGTATCGCTGGTGTTCGCGCGTTTCTCTGCGCCGGATCTGGCCCTGACACAGCTGGTGGTGGAGGTGGTGACGCTGATTCTGCTGATGCTGGCACTGTTTTTCCTGCCGCAGCGCACCCCGAGGGAATCGCGCCCCGGGCGAATACTGCGCGACCTTTCACTGGCCGTTGTGATTGGGGGCCTGATGGGCAGCATCTGCTACGCCATGATGACCCGCAGCTTCAGCACGATTTCCGACTTCTTCTTGCTGAACAGCAAGACCGGCGGCGGCGGTGACAACGTCGTTAACGTTATTCTGGTGGATTTCCGCGGCTTCGACACCCTGGGTGAAATCACGGTGCTGGGAATCGCGGCGCTGGGTATATACAACTTGCTGGCGGGACTGCGCCTGTTTATGCCCTCGGGCGATGCCGACGGCCGGCAGTGGGCCCGCGACCGCCATCCGCTCATTCTGGCCACGATATCCCAGAGCGTACTGCCGCTGGCACTGCTGGTTTCGGTGTTTATTTTTCTGCGCGGCCACAATATGCCGGGCGGTGGCTTCATCGCCGGACTGGTTACGGCGGTGGCGCTGATTCTGCAGTACGTGGCTCAGGGCGTGGACTGGATGAAGGAGCGACTGCAGCTGGTCTATCCGCGTGTGATCGCCTGCGGTGTGCTGCTGTCGACCCTGACAGGAGCGGCCAGCTGGTTGTTCGGCCGCCCCTTCCTGACCTCCTGGTTTGATCACTTCCACCTGCCGCTGGTGGGCGATTTTGAACTGGCCAGTGCCATGACCTTCGACCTGGGCGTCTATCTGACCGTGGTGGGGTCGACCCTGCTGATTCTTGCGAATCTGGGCCAGATGACGACCAGTGAAAGACCCGTGACCAAGGAGCAAGATTAATGGAAGCCCTTTATGCCGCCTGTGTCGGCGTTTTGACTGCCTCGGGTGTTTTTCTGCTGTTGCGTGGACGCACCTTTCCGGTGGTGGTCGGTCTGACCCTGCTGTCCTATGGCGTGAACCTGTTTCTGTTCGCTTCGGGACGGCTCAGTGTCGGAGGTGCCGCCGTGCTGGGCACCTCGAGCGATCATTCCGATCCGCTGCCCCAGGCCCTGGTGCTGACGGCCATCGTGATTGGCTTTGCCATGACGGCGTTTGTGGTGATTCTGGCCATGCGGGCCCGCGGAGACCTTGGCAACGACCATGTGGACGGTCGCGTGCCGGTCATCGATGCCGATTCAGAGGAACGCACCTGATATGCAGCATCTGATCCTTTTACCGCTTATTCTGCCGTTGCTTGCCGGCCTGCTGATGCTACTGCCGCCGATCGGTACAAGCCGTATCCGCCAGCGCAACTTTGCGCTGCTGTTGTCAGGTGTGACCGTGCTGATCAGTGCCGTGCTGCTGAAACAGGCACAACAGGGGCTGGTCGAGGTTTATGCCCTGGGCGACTGGGCCGCACCCTTTGGCATCGTGCTGGTGGCCGACCGTCTCAGTACCCTGTTGCTGCTGTTAACATCCGTACTGGCCTTCTGTTCGCTGCTCTATACCTTTGGTCCGCGGGAAGAAGAGGGATCCTTCTTCCAGCCGTTGCTGCAGTTCCAGATTCTGGGTATCAATGGCGCTTTCCTGACCGGTGACCTGTTTAACCTTTTTGTATTTTTCGAAATTCTGCTGATTGCATCCTATGGACTGCTGATGTTCGGTGGCGGCAAGACGCGCACCCGGGCGGGTCTGCACTATGTGATTCTGAATCTGGCGGGCTCGGCCATTTTCCTGTTTGCGCTGGGTATTCTGTACGGCACCCTCGGGACCCTGAATATCGCTGACCTGGCGCTCAAGGTACAGCTGCTTGATCCCCGTGATGCGCCCCTGGTGCAGGCCGGTGGTCTGATGCTGCTGATCGTGTTCGGGTTAAAGGCGGCGATGCTGCCACTGCAGTTCTGGCTACCGGCGGCCTATGCCGCCTCGACACCGGCGGTGGCGGCGCTGTTCGCGATCATGACCAAAGTGGGTATCTATGCCATCCTGAGGGTCTTTACCATGATCTTTGGCGAGGCGGCCGGCACGCTCAGTCATATCGCCGGGCCCTGGCTTTGGCCGTTGGCACTGATGACGATTCTGATCGGTGCTATCGGCACGCTGGCCGCGCAGGATCTGCGCCGGCTCATCGCCAACCTGATCATCGTCTCGGTGGGTTCGCTGCTGGCGGTTATTGCGCTGCAGCGTGAAACCGCGACGGCGGCAGCACTGTATTATCTGTTGCACAGTACCCTGATCAGCGCCGGACTCTTCCTGTTGGCCGACCTGATTGCACGCCAGCGTGGCAAGGTGCGCGACCGGCTGGTGTCGGCTCGGGGAGTTGGGCAGGACAGGCTGCTGGGGTCGCTGTTTTTTATTGGCGCGATCGCGGTCATCGGCATGCCACCGTTGTCGGGATTTATCGGCAAGGTGCTGATGCTGAATGCTGCCAGTAGCGTGCAGGAAATGAGCTGGCTCTGGCCACTTCTGCTGGGCAGCAGCCTGGTTGCGCTAATCGCGCTCTCCCGTGCCGGGAGTACTCTTTTCTGGAATCTGGCAGGCAGCCCGGCCGAGACGGAAAGGGCCCATCCAGTGCAGCTTCTGGCGGTTGTGCTGTTGCTTGCCATGCCGCTGCTGCTATCTATTTTTGCCGCCCCGGTTACGCAGCTGACGGCCGCTACGGCGCAGCAACTGCATGATGTGCATGGCCAGATCGGCAGTGTGCTGCTGCCGCTCGCTCAGCTGGAGGTCAAATAACATGCGTACCTGGTTACCACTGCCCCATACCAGCTTGCTGTTGCTGGTGGTCTGGCTGTTGCTGAATCAAACGCTGGCCCCCGGCCATCTGCTGTTGGGGTCCGTTCTGGCGCTGCTGATTCCGTTGCTGACAATGCGCCTGCGTAATCCGCAGCCGTCCATCAAACGTCCGATCAAGGCGCTGCTGTACCTGTTTCTGGTGCTGTGGGACATCCTGGTGGCTAATATGCAGGTAGCGCGCCTGATGCTGCGGCCTCGGCTGCAGTTGCGTCCGGCCTTCGTCGAGGTACCGCTGGATATTACGCAGGGCTTTCCGATCACGGTACTGGCCAGCACCATTTCCCTCACGCCGGGGACCGTCAGTGCCGATGTATCAGCAGATCAGAGCCGGCTGTTGCTGCATGTGCTGGATCTGGAAGACGAGGCGCAATTGATCGCGACTATCAAGCGCCGTTACGAGGCGCGGCTGCGGGAGATTTTCGAATGCTGAGCTGGGTTATACCATTAGTGTTCGCCATGCTTTGCCTGGCGATGATGCTTAATCTCTGGAGCCTGTGTACGCGCTCTAGCCTGCCGGACCGGATTCTGGCGCTGGATACCCTGTATATCAACAGCAGCGCGCTGATCATCATGTTTGGTGTCTGGAAGGTAACCGCGCTCTATTTCGAGGCCGCCTTGCTGATCGCCCTGCTGGGGTTTGTCAGCACCGTTGCTGTATGCAAGTACCTGTTACGGGGCGATATTATTGAATAATCCAGTGGCGCAGTGAGGCGCCATCATGGGGCAGCGCAAGCCCTTGAAACACACTGATTTCAAGGGCGATGACGGTACAGGGCCGGAAGGTCTTTTCCATCGTCTGGTTAATAAAAGCTTTGTTACAAGGGAGAGCGACCTGTGCCATTCTGGTTTGAACTGATTGTCTCGTTTTTTCTACTCGGCGGCGGCGCTTTTATACTGCTGGGCTCCTTTGGTCTGGTGCGCCTGCCGGATTTTTATACCCGGCTGCACGCGCCAACCAAGGCCACCACCCTGGGGATGTGGGGGCTGCTGGTCGGTGCCCTGCTGTTGTCGTCCTGGAACAGCGGCATGCTGAATCCGCATCACTTGCTGATTGCGGTATTCCTGCTGCTTACCACGCCGGTGAGCAGCTACATACTGGCCAAAAGCGCCCTGCACCACCGTTTGGACTGGGGCACACAGACCCGGGGGCAGGAGCAGGCCAAGCGTTATATGGATGATCACTGATCTGCAGTAAACCGTGATACCAATGGATTTGGCATTTACTGCAAAACCCATGAAATTTATGGAAATATCGCATTGACAAGGGGGCTT
The DNA here is from genome assembly GCF_000378045.1 of Marinobacterium rhizophilum DSM 18822. GTDB lineage: Bacteria > Pseudomonadota > Gammaproteobacteria > Pseudomonadales > Balneatricaceae > Marinobacterium_A > Marinobacterium_A rhizophilum. The sequence continues at coordinate 137,784 of NZ_KB899089.1, read as the reverse complement.
GCGCGTAGAATAATACGCGCCTCTTGAGTTGCCCGGATAGCTCAGTCGGTAGAGCAGAGGATTGAAAATCCTCGTGTCGGTGGTTCGATTCCGCCTCCGGGCACCAACTTACTTTAAAGCCTCGCTAGTGATAGTGGGGCTTTTTTGTGTCTGCTGGATGTTCAGTGGGTGAGGCTTCATCGACCCCGGGTTCGATGACTCGCTACATCCCTGTAGCTCGCCCTTCGGGTGATCGTCGCTGCGCGCCGATATACCAAATTGCTCCCGGCAATTTGGTCCGCCTACAGCACCAAGTTAAACCTAGAAGCCTCGCTAGCAACAGTGGGGCTTTTTTGTGTCTGAACGTTCAGTGGTTGGGCTCCATCGACCCCGGGTTCGATTGCTGGCCACCACCCCGTGGCCAGTCTGCCCTTCGGGTGATCGTCGCTGCGCGCCAATATGCCAAACTGTTCCCGGCACTTTGCCCGACTTCGGGTACCGTGCCACTCCACTCCACTTGTCGCGAGGCGGAGTGCCTGCGCGAAGTCAGCCGTCTAGCCTTTCAACGGCAGGTAGATATCGGTCAACAGGTCGCACTCATCCACGTCGTGAGCGAAGTTCAGGTATTGGAAGAAACAGGGGAAATCCCTGCATTCCTCCCCGCTCTTCGGCAGCCAGTTACGGTACAGCGCGTAAATGTTCTCATCGATCAGGTCGTGGCTGCCGCGATGACGGTAAATGGCGCAGCGCCCGCCGGGAATGCTGCCGGTTTTCACGCCGTAGCCGTTCTCCGGCACGTCGCAGCTGACCGAGCCGCAGATATCGAAGTGAAAATCCTCCGGCCTTGTCGTATTGGGGTCGTTATGAGGCACCCCGAAGGTCCTGCTGCTGCCAACCGGTGACAGCCCCGTAGCTTTGCGCCACGCGATGAAACGTGCTGCCGTATCCAGCACCCGATCGGGTGGTCCCTTGTGCTCGATGTAAGCCACCTTGATTTCTTCTAACTCGACTATGCCAACGTCCATTTTCCTGTCTCCTGTACCGGGCAAACGAAAGCGAAATGCCCTATGCCATTTCGTCCACTCGGGATTCGTCTTGAATGCGGATGGGCTCTGGCCCAATTCCCGCTTGAATGCGCGGGAGAAGGCTTCGGAACTGTCAAAGCCCGCCTCAAGCGCTATGTCGATAATTTTCACCTCATCCTTGAAGGCGATCCGGTAGGAAGCGCGCTTCAATCGCACAAGCAGTACGAAACGGATGAGGCTCAAACCGGTATAGGCGCTGAATAGCCGGTGAAAGTGATACTTGGAAAAGCCTGCGACACCGCTCAATGCGTCCAGCGTGAGTTCAGCATCCAGATTGCTCTCGATATAGCTGCGAACCCGGCAGATCCGTTGCTCGATATGCGTGTTGCCTTTCCCTTTCACCGGCGCCTCCCGTCAACGACCCGACCATACTGCCATCTTGCGCCGGATGGAGCCTGATCGAGCTTGCTCCATTGGAGGGGGCCTCGCTGGACTGAAGCACGATCCCGTGGATGTCTTGTCGCTGCCCACAACGTACAAGCCCGCCGGGCCCGGGATTGCACTTCGCGTTGCCGTAAGCATCGGAAGCGGCCGCGACTACACGGGCTAGTCTGGCACGTACACCGTACCGCTGTGGAACGTGATGCGGTCGTCCGGCGCGGGTTGCGCCGCGATCGGTGGCACGTTGGCAGCGGTCAGCGCCGGGGCAGCGCCAGGTGCGCCGCCCCGTGGCGTGGTGCGCACCACCTGTGACGGTGGCAGGGGCGTGCCCTCGTTCAGGTGATCGAACATCAGGTCGAGGGCGTCGGTCAGATAGACGTGCAGCGGCACGAAATTGCTGTCGTAGCCCGGCAGGGCGGCATGGTCGATAAAGGCGTCAAAGTGCTGGGCATTGGTCACCTCGATATAGCTCAGCCGGCTGCGGCCCTGTTCGACCAGCTGGTTCAGGCCGAAATAGGGCCTTGAACTGAACCCGACCGGTACCAGTGCATCGGAACGGCCATGCACGATGATCGCTGGCTTGCCGTGCAGATCCGCCTGGTGCAGTACTTCGCTGACACCCTGCCGTACGCGCAGCGCGTCAGTGGAACTCCCCTGCAGCAGATCGCGCAGACACAGCGCACCGTCAATGTTGAAGTCCGCCCGCCCGGTTGACGGCGAGATCGACATTGCATCACGCAGCGGCCCGCCGACTGAATTGTCGTTGATGATTTGCGCGCCTGCCGTCGGCGGAATGCCGTTGCCGGTACCGAAGCTCAGATCCAGATTTGTGCTCGATATGGCGGCCGGCGCTCCCGTGGCGTCGACGCCGGCGTAGCTGTAGTCGCAAAGGCGTTCCTCGACGCCAAACCGGCCATAGGCGTTGGCATAGAGCAGGGCGATCGCCGGCGTCGCAAAGGCATAGTGCGACGCATGCAGCAATACCGATTCCGGCTCCCAGCCATAGTTGACCAGGCGCTCCAGCGCCTCCTCCGCCTGACCGGCCAAGTCGTTGGCGCTCAGCAGGCCATTGGCATGCAGTGCGGCACAGCGGTTGGCAGCGCTCGTGGCTGATACGAAGGTCCGACCGGGTGCCGCTGCAGCGCCCGTCGACAGTGCGGCACAGGGCTGGTAAAGGTTGGCGAAACTCGTGTAATCGAACAACGCCTTGCCGCTACCCGTGAACGAATGCTTACCGCGTTCCACACTGACGCGGGCGTCGGGTACGAGCTGGATCTGCGGCTCGCTGACCGCGACACCGTCGATCCAGTGACCCTCGTCCTGTTCTGCGGCCGCGAGCGCGGCGCCGGCGCCATTGGATGCGCTGGAGGCGATGACGAGGGTGTTGGAGGGACGCAATATGACCTTGTGTCCCTGGTGTTTGTGTTCGGGGCCGAACTGCTCGTTGAGCACGTAGAACGCAAATTGCACCGCCTGCAGCGTATGCAAGCCCCAGTCGGCTTCGGGATTCTGCCTGGAATGCGCGTGCTTGATGGCGACGCGATTGGGCCACTCTGCGAGGAAATCGGCGCGGGCCGGGTCGTCGAGATCGGCTGTGAAGCTAGACGAGCTGCCGGCCGCCATGGCATCGGCACGTTCACCGTCGATAAGGCTGACGGTATGGGCAGCGAGATCGTGCAGCCCGGTACCGGTGCCCTTGTCGGCATAGGTCACCGCGCAGCCCTTTTGCAGGCCCCATTCGCCAGCGGTGCTAATCGCGCCGTAGACGCCGCGCGAACCGCTCGACGTGCCGGTAACAATACAGGGGCTGTCGAGGCTGAAATGTGCCGGCACCTGCACCATCAGCGTGACATTCTGCCTGCCGCTGCCATCGTCCGCATAGGCCAGGTACTCGGTGCCCGCGATCATGCCGCTGCCGCCGCTGTTGACGTTGCCGTCGGCATCGACGCTGGTGCGGGGTCCAAACAGGCTGCCGAAACCGCCACTGCTGGCCACGTCGACCAGCGCGCGGTAATTGTTATAGATCGCCAGGCGGCGGATATCGCGCGCGGTCGGAGGGCTGGACACCGGCGGGGACGCGGCCTGCAGGCCAGCCAGGCCTAGACCCGCGGTCAGAAGGTCGTCGTTGACACCGTCATAGCGCGCGCTGCGGATACTGCCAACGAAATCCGGTAATTGATTGAATCCCTGACTCTGGGCGACTGCGATTGCAGGGCTAAGGGCAAGGCACAGAAATAGTGCACAGCATAAGCGCAGAACGCGCCGTATGGGGCGAAGCATGAACGTCTCCTTGTTTCTATCGAGTCCTTTGAGCTGCATGAGCGGTGCACAGTGGGTTGCCGTGCCCCACTCGAAGTCGTGCCGGTGCAAGACTTCATACAGCGACGAGCTCAAAAAATATAGCATCGCCTTGGCCCGGGGGCTGAATGTAATGTCGATAATCAGCGCTGCGCGGCTCAAACCAAAAAGCGTAGCCGCCGGACGCGGCTGCTTAGAAGCGAGGTTCGGTGCACTGCTGCCATTGCGCTCTAACGCTTTTTGCCTATTTCCCGGCCCCTGTTCATGCTGTATTCTCGGCGCGCCTGAACTTTCTATGAATTAGCGGCGCCTTTTAGCGCAAATGCAGCGCGTTGCTAGCGTATTCTGTTGACGGTGAACGGCGGTGCGGTATTTTTGAGTCTGTTGCCTTGGGCTGCTGGCTCTGCGCGCAAAACACGGATAAATGGATTTACTTGCCCTGGAGGGGCGTCTACGAATGAACATCAAGCACAACCTGTTATCTCTGGTGCTCGCGGGCACCGCGTTGAGCATGTCCGCTGCCACCCTGGCAGAAACCAAACCTGTCGGCTCCGGCCCTAATCCGTATGTGAACTGTGGTATCGGGGCAGCACTGTTCCCGACCACCCACTGGGCGGCGGTGACCTCCAACATTATCTGGGATCTGGGCATCACGGCGGTGACGTCTGCAACCTCCAGCCCGGAGACTTGCAGCAAGCGCAATGTCGAAGTCGCTCAGTTCATCCTGGACACCTATGACAATCTGGCCGAAGAAACAGCGCAGGGCGAGGGTCAACACCTCAGCGCCATGCTGCAGATTCTGGATTGCCGTCAGGGTGCCCGGCCTGCTGTGATCAACACCGTGCGCAGCCAGATGGGTCAGCAGGTCGGTGTGGCCGGTTATGCCGACCAGAGCAAGATTGAAAAAGCCGCTATCTACTATGATGTGGTGAATGCCGCTGCTGCCAACTGCGCAGCCTGAGCCTGACCCGGGCTCGCCAGTCTCCTGCACTGGCAAGCCCGCCACTCTGAAAGTCCGTACCCTCATGCCAATACGTACTCTTGTGCTGCTGTGCTATATGGCAGTGGCTCCTCTATGGCCCGGTCTTGCCCAGGCGCAGCAGGCGTCAATAGACGCTGCAACCCGCGCCTGGCTGGAGCCGACCTGGCTAAAGTTGTTGCACTATGAGCCAGACAGCGGTTCGAGCAGTGGTTTTCGCAGTGCTATTCATGATGATGCGTTCTTTCTGGCCGGCACGGGCGCAACGGATCCGCAGGCGGAGTTCGAGGCGACGCTGAATGCATTCGCCCTGGAACCCGGTAACGATCCCGACGCGCACGCCCAGTGCCGCTTTCCGGCACGCTTTATCTGGACCCGTCAGCTTCTGGGGCTGAAGGCGCCGGCAGCCCTGGAGTGTGCGGCTTTCACCGAATGGAATCGCCGCAATGGCATCGACTCCCTCAGCCTGGTATACGCCACCGGCTATCTGGGCAATCCGGCTTCGTTCTATGGGCATACCCTGCTCAAGTTCAATTCCGCCGGTGATTCCGGTCAGTCGCAGCTGCTGGACAACAGTCTGAATTATGGCGCTGTGGTGCCGCCCAATGAAAATCCGCTGCGGTACATGTACAAAGGCGTTTTTGGCGGCTATATCGGTGGTTTCAGTGAAGTTGAGTACTATTTTCACACTGGGGTCTATGGCGAGGTGGAGTTGCGGGATCTGTGGGAGTACGAACTCAACCTGAGCCGCGCCCAGGTCGATTTCGTGGTTGCCCATGGCTGGGAGGTGCTTCGGCGTGAATACACCTATTATTTTTTCCGCAAGAACTGCGCCTACCGCATAGCCGAACTGCTGAATATCATCGAGGGGCTCGATGTCCTTCCCAACTCCCGCGTTGCCACCATTCCGCAAGCGGTGATCCAGAAAATGGCGCAAGGCACACTGCACGGGCAGCCGCTGATTCGCGAGGTGCGATACCATCCCTCCCGGCAAACCCGGCTTTACACACGTTTCTATGCGCTGAGTGCGCCGGAGCGCGCGGCGGTGAGGGCGGCGGCGCAGCAGCCCGATCAATTGCCCAGGCTGCTGGATAATGCATCGAACCTGGCGGCACGCCAGCGTATTCTCGATACGCTGCTGGATTACTACCAGTATGTTCGCGAGCCTGAGCAAGGCGTCGTGGATGCAAACAACCGCCATTACCAGCGGGTATTGCAGGCCCGCTTCAGCTTGCCGCCGGGTGCGACCGAGATGCCGCTAAAGCGGCGTTCGGCGCCACACCACGGGCGCGATCCCAGCCTGGTACGTCTAGGGGCGCTACACAATAGTGTGCGGGGTGACGGTCTGCTGCTGAGTCTGCGGCCGGCCTATTACGATGTACTGGACTCTGGCAACGGCCATATCAAAAACTCGGTGCTGTCGATGGGCGAGATTACGGCCGTGCACTTCAATGGCCAGACCGAACTGCGCCGGTTCAATCTGATTAACCTCGAGAGCCTGAATGATTCGGTCACCGGCTTGCCCGGTGACAGTGGCCGTTACTGGAAGCTGAGAGTCGGTGCCCAGGCTGACAGTCTCGGCTGCAGTGAGTGTCTTGTTGTGGTGGCGGAAGGGGCTCTGGGCAAGGCGAGACGCATCAGCCAGAACCTGCTGCTGGGAATCAGTGCAGGCGGCATGCTGCAGGACAAGTATCAAAATAGCGGCTATTTGAGCGTGAAGGCAGCTGTATTCGCCAATATGAATCTGGGAGAGGCCTATAGCGGGCGCCTGCAGCTTGCCCAGCGGCAGGGACTGGACGGCGCACATGACGCGCATGCCAGCATTACGCTGGAGCTGAGAAAGCAGCTGGACACCAATCTCGACCTGCGTCTTGGGTACCGCAAGGATCTTGCCGAAGAAGCCGTGTTGTCGCTGGGCTACTATTTCTGATGCTGAATTGCTGCGCTAACCCTGTTGAGGGTGATGCCCAGACGACACCCTGCTGTAACTTGGTTGAGTGCTGAGGGCTAAGCTACAATACTTGGCCACTGCCCCTTCTTTTCCGACCCTTAGCCTCGGTTGATATGGAATAGCGTCCAATGCGTACCCCGGTCAAGCTGCTGAGTATCTTTGTCGCCTTTGCCTGTTTGTTGCTGGCAATCAATTTTGGCCTGCGTTCCTCCATGGGCTTTTTCATGGCGCCGATTTCCGAGACCTTTGGTTATGGCCGGGAGATATTCGCTTTCTCACTGGCATTGCAGAACCTGTGCTGGGGGTTGTTCCAGCCGTTTGCCGGCGCCGTCGCTGACCGTTTTGGTACGACGCGAACCCTGATAGGCGGTGCCATCGTCTATGCGCTGGGACTCTATATCACCGCCACCGCTGACAGTATCTGGGCGCTGCATACCGGTGCCGGTATTCTGGTGGGCATGGGCATTGCCGGTACGGGCTTTGGCGTGGTTTTGCCGGCACTGGCCAGAATGGTGGCACCGGAACGATGCGCCTTGGCACTGGGTCTGGGCACCGCAGCGGGATCCGCCGGCCAGCTGCTGGTGATTCCTGTCGCGCAGAGCTTTATCTCCAGCTACGGCTGGCAGACGGCACTGCTGCTGCTGGCAGGAGGCGCCCTGAGTATGCTGTTGCTGTCCGCACCCTTTCGCGGCGATGCGGACAAGGCCAATACACAGGGCACGGCTGATCCCGAACAGACCCTGCCGGAGGCCCTGAAAGAAGCGACCAGCCATGTGCATTACTGGTTGCTGATTGCGGGCTTCTTTGTCTGCGGTTTCCAGTTGGCCTTTATTACCGTGCACATGCCGGCGTATCTCACCGACAGTGGATTCGATCCCCAGGTGGCCGTGATCAGCCTGTCGCTGATCGGGCTGTTCAATATCTTTGGCTGTCTGCTGTTCGGGTCCTGGTCGGGCAAGTATTCCAAAAAGAACCTGCTGGGCATTATCTATGCGTTGCGGGCATTGGTTATCGCGCTGTTTATGCTACTACCGATCAGTATCACGACGGTGTACCTGTTTTCCATCGCCACCGGCTTTCTATGGCTGGCTACCGTGCCCGCGACCTCCGGTCTGGTGGCGCAGATGTTCGGGCTGCGTCACATGGGCACGCTGTATGGCATTGTCTTCCTGAACCACCAGCTGGGGTCCTTCATGGGGGTCTGGCTGGGCGGCTATCTGTATGACACCACAGGCACATACAACATTGTCTGGTGGTCTGCTGCGACGATTGCGTTGTTCACCGCCGTGATTCATATCTTTATCGACGAGCGTCCGGTATTGCGTCTGCGCAGGCCGGCGGTCGCAGTCTGAGCCTGCCACAGCCGTAACCGCTACCCAGAATCCGTTTCAGACGCTAGGCTGAATCTTTCAGCAGCAGGCAATAGAGCGGTATCAGGGCATGAAAGATCTGGACCAACACAAGAAAATCGCCGTACTTATCGATGCCGATAATGCGCAGCGCTCCAAGACCAAGCATATTCTGGATGAGCTGTCGGGACACGGCCATATCGTGGTCAAGCGTGCCTACGGTGACTGGTCGTCGGAAAACCTCAAGAACTGGCGTACCACCCTTAACGAGCTGGCGATTCAGCCGTGTCAGCAGTTTGCCTATACCACCGGCAAGAATTCAACCGATGGCGCCATGATCATCGATGCCATGGATCTGCTGTATTCCAAGCGCTTTGATGCCTTTGCCATCGTCAGCAGTGACAGCGACTTCACCAGTCTGGCATCGCGCCTCAAGCAGTCGGAAATCTATGTGTTCGGCTTTGGTGAAAAGAAAACACCCATTTCTTTTCGCAACGCCTGCGACGACTTCATTTTCACCGAGATCCTTGGCGATACGCCGGCTGAAACCCTGCCGGGCAATCCGGATCTGGATCAGATCAAGCGGCTGCTGATCAAGGCCTGGCGGGAAAATGCCGACGACGAAGGCTGGATGAACATGGGCCTTGCCGGCAGCCTGCTCAAGCGCCAGCGACCGGACTTTGACCCCCGAACCTTCGGCGCAGCCAGCTTCAAGGACTTCCTGTTGTTATTTGCCCCGGACATCTGCGTGGAACAAAAGCAGCGGGGCAACGGGCGACCTTATATGTATAACGTCGTCGGGCGTTAAGGCACGGGTGCCGGTTTTCATTCTGTGCATAACCGGGGTGTGCATAACATTTATTTTATAATTCCGAGAAACTGTGCACAAAATACTTGAACAAGTCTGTGTATAAGCTCCACACAAGCTCATAACAATTGGTTATGACCCCCACCACTGCTGCGTCTCAAAAAGTTGATCAGGGAATAATCCACAGCGGGGAAAAAGTGTCTGTGGAAAACTTGTCGACTGCAGTCATTCAAGTGTACACACACCTTATCCACAGGATTGCGGCGGCCTGTGTTATCGCTCGGTTAATAGCCTGAAGGCTAATCTGACGGAAGTTGCTTAGACTGACGGTGTTACTCCACACAATGCGACGCATACCGGTCAGGGAGGCCCGGCGGGTCGTGACGATGAGGAAGCACGATGATCAGACAAGGCAGACTTGTGCTGAGCCGGTGGAGCGCCTCGATTTCGCTTTGCGGCACTCTGTTGCTGATTGCCGGATTGCTGTCGGCCTGCGATCCGGACAAGCCTGAAGCAGCGCGCATGGTAAAGCCATCCCGGGTTCTGGCTGAAAATGTCGCCAGTACCGCCTCGGCCCGTAACCCGATCGGGCCGACTGTGCGCATCAAGGCCGGAAAGCCCTGGCACATCGCCTTCCTGATGAAAAACTATGCCTGGGCCAACCCGTACTGGCGTCGTGCCCAGGCAGGAGCCGAGCGGGCCCGTGAAAACATGGGGATTTACCTGACGTCGCTGGGCGTGGCGCAATACGGTGTCGAGGCCCAGATAAAGAGCCTGGACAACCTGATCGCCAAGGGGCGCACCGACGGTGTCATCATTGCACCGCTGGACAGCTATCGTCTGTCGCCGGTGGTCGAGAAGGCTGTCAGGGCCGGGCTGCCGGTGATCGTCTATGACACGCCGCTGAATGCCGAGGGTACCCTCACCTTTATCGGTTTCGACAACTTCAAAGCCGGGCGGCTGCTGGGGCGCTGGGTGGTCGAGCAGCTGGAAGGCCAGGGCAATGTACTGATTCTGGAAGGGCCTGCCGGAAATCAGAATGCGCTCGATCGGCGCAACGGCATGATGGCAGGATTGCGTGAGGGAAACATCAATGTGCTGGGGCTGGAGTCCGGCGGCTGGCAGCGCGACCGGGCGCAGGATATTACCGCCGGCTGGTTGCAGCGTTTTCATACCATCGATGCCATCCTGGCGGCGGATGACGTCATGGCCCTCGGTGCCGCCGATGCGATCGAGGCTGTGAATCGCCAGGGCATCATTATCACCGGATTTGACGCCAATGCCGATGCATTGCTGGCAATCCGCGCGGGCCGTATTCACGCTACCGTCGCCCAGCAACCCGAGTTACAGGCGTTCAGCGCCGTGCAGCTGATGGTGCGCCATCTCGAATCAGGGGCGTCTTTTCCGCCCGTGCAATTGTGGGACAACATCCACCTCATTACCGCGGAGAACGTGGTGCAATTCCAGAAGTAGAGGCCAGGCCGTGACCGCCATGGGTATCAAGCACAGGCTTATTGATAAAACAGGCTCCCTCGGACGGCGCCTGCATAAGCGTGTGTTGCTGCTGGCCTGTATCACCCTGTTCGGGCTTGCCGTGGCCATTATGATCAGCTTGCTGGGGGCAAAGGACCGGTTGGAGCGCCAGTTCCGTGTCGCCGGTTTGACAGCAACCCATGCCTTCGATTCGTATTTGCTGGATGTTCGCAGTGACCTGGTTGCCACGGCTGCTGCGCTGAGCCAGACCCGGGACAAGGGCAACCTGATGCGTCAGCTGATTGCCCGCCGGCCGACCCTGTTCGAGCTGGAGTTGATTGATCCCGCCGGTCAGGTGCTTTTACAGCGCAGCCGGGCTGGGCGGCCAGATCAGGCCCCGCGACGCGAACAGCCCTGGTTTGCCACGGTTCGGCTGGGCAACAGTTATCTGGGGCCTGTCGATTTTGGCGAATTCAGTGTGCCGACTGTCACCCTGGCAGCCCCGGTGACCAATGAACTGGGTGTATTTTCGGCATCGCTGGTGGCGCGGTTCGATTTGACCACCCTGTGGAACATTGCCATCAGTCTGGCGGTGGGTGATAGCGGCTATATCTACATCGCTGATGAACGCGGGCATCTGGTGGCGCATCGCAACCTGCGCCTGCTGTACAGCGATGCCACGCTGGAGCAGCAGCTTGGCCTGTCGCCCGGCGATATTGGTGATGGTGGTCTGCATTATTATTCCAGCCTCGATGCCAACCCGGTGATCGGTTTTGGCATGCGCATGGAACTGGCACCCTGGTATGCCATCGTCGAGCAGCCACTGGAAGAAGCGCTGGGTCCTGTGTTGGTCCGTGTGGTGATTATGCTGCTGGCGCTGGTATTGGCGTGGCTACTGGTGCGCAGTATCGTGCGTTTTACCCGACGACAGATTCTCCAACCCCTGGAACAGCTGCGTGAGGGCGTGGACCGGCTGCAGACAGGAGACCTCACGACCCGTACCCGGTTGGCTCCCGGTCACGGCGAACTCACCCAGCTCGGTAATGCGTTCGACCATATGGCGGCTCAGCTGCAGGCGCGGGAAAAGCAGTTGCGTCAGTCCCTGACCGAGGCGACAGAACTGAAAAACCTGCTCGACAATGTCTTTTCCTCCATTGTCAGCGGGGTGCTGACGACCGACCTGCAGGGGCGGATCTCACTGTGCAATCTGGCGGCGCTGCGAATCCTGGGCTACAGCGACAGCAGCGGGCTGGTGGGTCAGACGATCGGCGGCCTGTTGTCACCGCTGGGGCAGCTGGTACTACCCCATGTTGAGGGCGTTATGCAGTCCCACCGGCCGGTCATCGGCCTTGAGGTCTGTGCGGAGTTACCCGAGCGCGGATTGGTACATCTACGCGTCAACCTGTCGGCATTACGGGGTGCCGAACAGACGCAGGGCATCGCCATCGTGATCGATGACGTGACCGAAATGAAGCAGATGGAGTCGCAGCGTCGCTTGCTGGAACACATGGTATCACCGGCAATTCTGGACCAGCTTGATCCAGACCGTTTGGAGCTGGGGGGAAAACGCTCAGAAATCACGGCAATATTCGCCGATATTCATGGTTTTACCCGTATTAGCGAACAGATGGCACCGGAACAGCTGGTAGGCTTGCTGAACCGTTATCTGGGGGCCATGGCTGATGCGGTACTGGCGGAGGAAGGCACAATCGACAAGTTTCTCGGCGATGCCATCATGGCCTGGTTCAATGCCCCACTGCCGCAGGCGGATCACGCCCTGCGGGCGGTACGCACGGCGTTGCGGATCCGTAGCGCGATCGCGGCACTGCACCAGGAGCTGCCGGCCCCGCTGCGACTGTCCTTTGGTATCGGCATCCATATGGGAGATGCCGTACTGGGCCTGATCGGAACCCAAGAGCGTATTGAATATACCGCCATCGGCGATGATGTGAACACCGCCAAACGCCTGCAGGAGCACAGCGGTATCAACCAGATCCTGATCAGCGCGCAGATCTACGCTGCGGTGCAGGCGGATGTGGAGGTGCGGCCACTGCAGCGTATTCGGGTGAAGGGCAAGCAGAAGCCGCTGGAGGTGTATGAGGTGATCGGCTTGAAGAACCGGTCTTGAGTCATGGCATAAAAACACAGGCCCCGTCGAATTCGCGGGGCCTGTGCTTTTCCGGCAGACCACTGCCTTGCGATGCACTCAAGGCAGTGGTTGCACAATCGCGCTGGCAATTACTGCAAGTTTACGGGGCGGGAGCATCCATTACGGCCTGCAGGTGCTGACCGATCTCGGTATGGTGCAACAGGCCGGATAGCGGGCGGATTGCCGCGTCCGGCCCCCAGGCAATCACGTTAACCGGAGTGCTGGTGTGGGTACCTGTGCCCCAGACCACATTCTGCGCCTGGGCCAGTTCTCGTCCGATAAGGTCGTACTGAATCTCGTCGCCATAGACGTAAAATGCCTGGAAGTCCTGCACCTTGGGCAGTTTCTCCGCGGACAGGTAACTGTGATCCGACGCCAGGTAAGGATTGTCGGTCATCGCCAGAATCCGCGTGGCCTGCTCTTCGGTGATGGCGTAGGCATTATTGGCACTGATAATACCGGCCAGGTTGCTGGCGGTACGGTCGGCCTGTGCCAGTTCCGCGAATTCGCTCATCATGTCCGGAAAGCTTTTGCGCTGGGCATAAATGTCATCGAGCTGGCTGGTCGTGCCGAAGTTGAAGTTCGGCTGGTACTGGCGGGATTCAAACGCCGGGCCTGGCAGCGAAGATGCCTTGGGCAGGTTGGCCGCTGAATAACTGAAGCCGAAGGAGCCGGTTTCGTGGTCGGCCGTAACAATGATCAGGGTATCATCGCGTCCCTGGGCCCACTGCTGCACATAGCCGATGGCCTCATCGAATTTAACCATCTCGTGCAGCATGGTGCCGGTATCGTTGTTGTGGCCGGCCCAGTCAATTTGCCCACCTTCCACCATCAGAAAGAATCCGTCTTCATCCTTGCTTAGCACATCCAGTGCGCTTGCGGTCATCTCGGTCAGGGTCGGCTCACTGCGTGCTTCATCCTCGTGTGTCTGGCTGTAGCGAATACCGTCCATCATGCCGGAGTCGGCGAACAGGCCCAGCAATTTGCCAGAACGGTCCGCGGCGCCAAGCTGTGCTCGGTTGAACGCCAGCTGATAGCCCCGGGCCTGGGCTTCAGTCAACAAATTGCGGCTGTCCTTGCGCTTGGATTTGAGTTGGAAACTGTCGCCTGCCATGGCCTGTAACTGATGATAGACCTCGCCCTTGTCGTTAGCTTCCTGCGGTATCCAGTGTCGCAGCCCCCCGGACAGCATCACATCAGGGCCGGTTTCAAGCATCTGCACTGCAATCTCGTTTTCCAGTGATCGATGCGGCTGATGGGCGGCAAAGGCGGCGGGGGTTGCATGGGTCAAGCGAGTGTCGGAAACAAGGCCGGTTGCCTTGCCAAGGCGTTTGGCCTTTTCGAGCACCGTCTCCTGCGGGTATCCCTGATCATCGACGCCAATAACCTCGGACACAGCACTGCGCCCCAAGGCGAGTTGCGTGGCGGAACAGGCTGAGTCGACGACGATAGCATCCTTGGGATAGGTCATCGAAAAGCCGGTAATGCCTTCGCGGGCCAGACTATTGAGGGCGGTATCACGGCCCTGGTAGCTCGACATGGGAGCAAGCTGAGCATAACTCTCCAGCAGGCCAATCTGCTGAGGTCCCATACCATCGCCAATCATGAGAATGACATTCTTAATGGGGGCCGCCATCGCCGTGCCCGATACCCACAGGCTGCACAGTGCAGCAAGTCCCAAGGTCTTGATTGGTTTCATAAAACTTCCTTATCTTTTTTGTTGTGGTATTGCGAGATCGTGGCGCTGTTCAGCGCCGGAGTCTGCAAGACTAATGCAGACTCCGGCGCCGGACATAAGGCGGTTAAAAACGACTGATGCTGGACTATTAACGCATTCGATAGTGGGTCGAATTCAGGCCGACGCGGTATCGAAGTGCTTGCCCAGCAGGGCATGGTAGAAGTCGCGGTCACGCAGCACGCCCACCAGTCCGCTGGCCTCCTGCAGCAGCACCGGCAGGCCGGTCTGGTAGCGTATTTCCAGTGCCTGGCGCATCGAAATATCCGGGCTGGCAATGACCAGGGTGCCTTCGTTGAGGTCGTTCAGCGAGCTGCTGTTTTCCCATTTGTGCAGCTGGAGCGCCTGTTTCTGCCGGTGAGCAGACAGCAGCTGACCGTCGGCATTCATGTTAAACCAGCTGTTTTCCTCGCGGTTCAGGACCAGCATCTCGTCGAGGCGTTCCAGCTGATCCAGTCCGGTCATGAGCGAGCGGCCCTTGAGCACGTTCAGCGGGTTGGTATGGGCGACAAAGTTGCGCACGTACTCGTTGCAGGGGTTGAGAACGATGTCTTCGGGGCGGCCATGCTGAATGATGCGCGCCGATTCCATGATCGCGATATGGGTGCCAATCTTTAGCGCTTCATCCAGGTCATGGCTGACAAAGATGATGGTCTTGTTGAGCTTGCGCTGCAGTTCGAGCAGTTCGTCCTGTAACTGGTTGCGGATCAGCGGGTCCAGCGCCGAGAAGGGTTCATCCATCAGCAGGATGTCGCTGTCCATCGCAAAGGCGCGGGCCAGGCCGACGCGCTGCTGCATGCCGCCGGACAGTTCGTGGGGCAGCTTGTTGCTCCACTCGTCGAGGCCCACCATCTCAAGTTTTTCCATCGCCTGGCGCCGGCGCTCATCCTTGCCGATACCCTGCATTTCAAGTCCGAAGGCGACGTTGTCCAGCACGCTGAGCCAGGGCATCAGGGCAAACTTCTGAAACACCATGGAGACACGTTTGCTGCGCATGTGACGCAGGGTATTGGCATCGCAGCTGGCCATATTGACCATCTGGTCGCCATCCTGCACCAGCAGTTCGCCGCGGCTGATGGGGTTGAGGCCGTTCACCGCGCGCAGCAGGCTGGACTTGCCGGAGCCGGACAGCCCCATCAGCACGCAGATCTCGCCCCGCTGTACCTCGATGCTGGCGTTCTGTACGCCCACCACCTGGCCAGTGGCCTCAATGATTTCCTGGCGTGTTTTACCCTGCTCCAGCAGGCTCAGCGCCGGTTGGACGTTCTTGCCAAACACCACATCCAGATTCTTGATACTGACGGCTACGGACATGTTCAAGCCTCCTCTTTGGCGTTAGGCGCCTTGCAGATGCGATCCAGGATGATGGCAACCAGCACGATGGCCAGGCCAGCTTCAAAGCCCTGGGATATGTTCACGGTGTTGAGTGCGCGTACCACCGGCTTGCCCAGACCATCGGCGCCGACCAGAGCAGCGATAACCACCATCGACAGCGACAGCATGATGCACTGTGTGACGCCGGCCATGATATTGGGCATGGCGGCGGGCAGCTCTACTTTGACCAGCAGTTTCAGCGGCGTGGCACCAAATGCCCGGCCGGCTTCGATCAGTTCTTCCGGCACCTTGCTGATACCCAGGTAGGTGAGGCGTATGGGGGCGGCGATGGCAAAGATGATGGTGGAGATCAGGCCCGGCACCACGCCAAGACCGAACAGGACCAGGGTCGGGATCAGGTAAACGAAGGTGGGGATTGTCTGCATCAGGTCGAGGATCGGACGCAGTATGGTGTAGACCCAGGGCTTGTGGGCGGCGAGCACGCCGATGGGCAGACCCAGCAGCACCGACAGCGTGGTGGCCGCCAGTACGAGTACAAAGGTTTCGAGCATTTCCTGCCAGTAACCCAGGTTCAGGATCAGTAACAGGGCGGCGACCACAAAGATTACCAGTCCAATACTGCGGTGCAGTAGCCAAGCCAGGGCGGCGGTCATCACAATCGGTACATAGACCGGAAACCACTGGAATATGGCGACCATATTGAGGATCAGCCATTCCAGCGAGATGGCGATGGTATCGAAAAATCCAGCGGCGTTGCCAGTCAGCCAGTCGACGAAAAGCTCCATCCAGCTGCCAAGGGGTATCTTGTGATCTGTTAACCAGTTCATGGGAGGTTTCCTCAGGATGAGCAGGGCCATTTACCGCGCCGTGAGGCGCGGTAGCAGGGAGTTTCAAGGTCAGTGTTTGGATCTAAGACGATCAGAGGCCGAGGTGGGTGCGGATCGCCGCGAGGCCGGGTTTGCCGTCCCGGGTCTGTACGCCATCCAGCCAGACATCCAGCACCTGCGGGTTCTTCTGCAACCAGGCGCGGGCAGCGTCGCGCGGTTTCTGGTTGTCATCCAGAATGGCACCCATCACTTCATTTTCCATGGCCAGGGAGAATTCCAGATTGGACAGCAGCTTGCCGATGTTGGCGCACTCCTGAACATAGCCCTTGCGCACATTGGTATAGACGGTGGCGCCGCCAAAATCGGGCCCGAACCAGTCGTCTCCGCCGCTGAGGTACTCCATCTCGAAGTTGGCATTCATTGGATGCGGCGCCCAGCCCAGGAAGGCGATCCACTTGTTACGACGGGCGGAACGGTTGATCTGGGCCATCATGCCCGCTTCGGAGGATTCCACCAGCTTGAAATCGCCCAGCTCGAAGGCGTTCTCATCGATCATTTTCTGAATCAGGCGGTTACCGTCATTACCCGGCTCAATGCCGTAAATGCTGCCTTTGAACTCGTCGCTGAATTTGGCCAGATCGGCAAACGTCCTGACCCCGCCATCGTAGGCGGCCTTGGAAACGGCCAGGGTGTACTTGGCGCCCTTGAGATTGGCACGCACGGTTTCGACCGAGCCTTCATCGCGGTACTTGGCGATATCGCCTTCCATGGTGGGCATCCAGTTGCCCAGAAAGACGTCGATATCATTGGCTGCCAGGGAGTTGTAGGTCACCGGTACCGACAGCAGGTCGGTGCGGCTTTCGTAGCCCAGGGCCTCTACCAGCTCTGAGGTTACGGCGGTGGTGGACGTAATGTCGGTCCAGCCGACGTCGGCGAAACGCACGGTATCACAGCTACCAGCCGCCATGGCGGTGGTGCTCAGACCGGCGGCGCACATCAGGGTTAGAAGGCCGTTGCGTACATTCTTGATGGTGGAAGTCATAGTGAGTCCTGTTGAATTATCATTATTCTGTACCTCCAGGGCAGCCCGTAGGGTATTGCGGGCTGGCGTGGAGCCACAGCGGCGCAGACCTGGGTCTGCGCACCTGTTGGTTTATTTCGCTTTTGCTCTTGTTGCCTGCTTTATATATAGGGGTTCTCGAGTTCGCCCAGCTCCACAAAGACACTCTTGGTCTGGGTGTACTGATAAAGACTCTCGATACCGTTTTCGCGTCCGATGCCGGATTCCTTGTAGCCGCCGACCGGCATTTCGGCTGGCGAAGCCCCCCAGGTATTAATCCAGCAGATACCTGCCTGCAACTGGGCGATCACGCGGTGTGCACGGCTGAAGTCGCGCGTAAATACACCAGCGGCCAGGCCGAAGCGGTTATCGTTGGCACGGCGGATGACTTCGTCTTCATCGTGAAAGCGCAGCACTGACATGACCGGGCCAAAAATCTCTTGCTGTACATTGGGCATGTCGTCGGTGCAGTCGGCGAAGACCGTGGGTTCGACGAAGTTGCCCCGCTCGAGCCCCGGTCCGGTGGCACGCTTGCCGCCGCATACCAGACGGGCGCCGGCCTGGCGGGCAGCGTCGATGATACCCAGTACCTTTTCCATGTGCTGGCCCGAGATCAGCGCACCAATCTGGGTCGACGGATCCATCGGGTCGCCGATGCGAAGCGCACGCGTGCGTACTTCCAGCTGGGCGATAAATTCATCATAAATGGCGTCATGCACGAAGACACGAGTTCCGTGGGTGCAGACTTCGCCCTGGGTATAAAAGTTTGCCAGTAGCGCACCGGACACGGCGGTTTCCACCTTGGTGTCGGGGAACACGATCATTGGGGACTTGCCGCCGAGCTCCATGGTGACCGACTTCAGTGAGCCTGCCGCCGCGCTCATGACCTTTTTGCCGGTGCCACATTCGCCGGTGAAGGACACCTTGGCGATATCCGGGTGATTGCTGAGCATGGCGCCGGTGCGACCATCGCCCTGCACAACGTTAAAGACACCGTCCGGCAGGCCGGCTTCGGTAAATATTTCCGCCAGCTTCATGACGCTCAGCGGAGTCTCTTCCGAGGGCTTGAAGATCATTGCATTGCCGGCGGCCAGTGCCGGTGCCGCCTTCCAGCAGGCGATCTGGATCGGGTAGTTCCAGGCACCGATACCGGCACAGACGCCCAGCGGTTCGCGACGGCTGTAGAAAAAGTTGCCGTTGCCCAGGTCCTGATACTCGCCCTGGATCTTGGCGGCGAGGCCCGCGTAGTATTCGATAACATCGGCGCCGGTGTGAATGTCCACCAGGTCCGCTTCCTGCAGCGGCTTGCCGGTGTCCTGTACCTCAAGGCGGGCCAGCTCGTCATTGCGTTCACGCAGCAGCTCGACGGCGCGCAGCAGGATGCGGCTGCGTTCTGTGCCCGTCATGGCCGACCAGATTGCAAAGCCCTCCCGGGATGAGGCCAGGGCGGCTTCAATGTCGGCTTCATTGGCCTGCTGTACCTGGGCCAGTGTCTCGCCGGTGGCGGGGTTGCGGGTCACGAAGGTTTCGCCGCTGCTGGCGTTGCGGTAAGCGCCATGAATGTAGAGAGAAATAGTGTTCATAGTTACCTTGCTGTCCGGGTTAAGCGATGTTCGGTGATTGCACTCGGCGGCAGCTGCCGCTCCAGGTAATCGGTGATGATGCGCTGTGCCAGCTCACCATTAATGCCACCTGGCGTCAGGGCACCGCGCAACCAGATGCCATCGATCAGTGCGGCGATGCCCTGGGCGACAAACTGGGCCCGTTCGGGTTCCATGACCCGCTTGAGCTCTCGCCGCAGATGAGACAGCAGGCGCTGCTCGTTGACCCGTTGCAGCCGGAACAGGGCGTGGTGATGCATGGCCTGGGACCAGAACGCCAGCCAGGTTTTGACTACTTTGGAGTCCAGCTGACTGCTGTCGAAGTTACCGCCCACGATCGCCTTGATGCGAGCGACAACATCATTGGGGTCCGTGTCGCCAAGACGGTCTCTTACCGCATCCGAAAGATCCTTCAGTACCGAGCGCATGGTCGCCTCGAGTAATCCATCCTTGCCACCGAAGTAGTGGTTGATAATCGCCGGTGACACGCCGGCGTAGCGGCTGATGATCGCGACGCTGGCTTTCTGCAGACCGGTTGAATCAATGGCTTGCATGGTTGCCTTGATCAGCTGGGGTTTTCGGATTTCTGGCATCCCGACCTTGGGCATAGGGGCGCTGCACTCTTTTTTAATTAAATAGTCATTTAATAAAAGATTGGCGGTTTAGCCGCGCACTGTCAACCCGCACTTTGGGGACGTGACGTAAATGGGTATGAAAATCCGCGAATTACGGTAAAAATGTCGTAAATTAAATTGTAGGGGTCGCTTTTAGGTATGGAAACGGCGGTTTTTCTGAATTTACGGCGCAGCCCAATTTGGGGTCAGGGCGGCACAATTCGCACCGCGGTGGTGCGGTTTTGGCTTGAGGGTTGGGAGTTTATTCCCCCGGAATGCGTAAACTTACGTCTCGAAACTCGCAGGGGCTCGCTTCCCGGAGTTCGTAAACCATCTCATCAGGCTACGTGGCTTTTCACTTTTCACTTTTCACTTTTCACTTTTCACTTTTCACTTTTCACCTTTCACCTTTCACTTTGCCCTTGCGCCAGATGATCAACTGGTTGTTGGCGGGCATGGCGATGTCACATTTCAGCTCGAGTCCAAACTCAAGGGTATGCTGGTTCAAGGCCTCAAAATCACGAATGCCGCTGCGGGGGTTGCGCAGGCGTAACCAGCGGTCAAATTCGGCATTGCTGGGGCTGGTGTAGTGTCCCTGGTAGCGAAACGGGCCGTAAATGCACAGCAATCCGCCAGGCACCAGAAGCTTGCCTGCGCCCTGCATAAAGGCAATGACCTCAGGCCAACCCATGATATGTAACGTATTGGCACTGTAGATGACATCGGCAGACGTAACGGGCCAGGGGGTTGTCGTCACATCCAGCGCCAGGGGCGGGTTGATGTTGTCGTTGCCGAGGCGCTGCAGGTTGGCGCCCAGGGCAGGCAGGTTCTCGGCAAGATCCGTGGGCTGCCAGCGCAGATGCGGGAGCGCCGCAGCAAAGTGTGCGACGTGCTGGCCCGAGCCGCTGCCGACTTCCAGCACCGTACCTGCCGTGGGCAGTAGCGGTCCTAGCCGGGCGAGAATGACGCCCTGGTTGCGGGCACAGGCTTCGCTGTAATTCAGCCAGTTCAAAGGGTATTCCGAGGTTCAGGGGCGAAATCAGGCTTTAAGGATCGTGCTTTGGGCACAAAGACGCAAGGGCGATATATTCCTGCTGGTAACAATGTCAGCCCGTGGCGGTATTAATTGCAGTACGATCGTTGCGGCTCTGTTTGCGCAGGTACATCTGGCGATCGGCCAGGCCCAGCAAGCCTTCGGCGTCGTCAGCGTCCTCGGGGAAAACAGCGAGGCCGAAGCTGCCGCTTTGTACGAGTACGAGCTCACCGACCTTGAAGGGCCGCTCAAACAGGGCTTCGAGCTTGGCTCTAATCTTGTTGAGCTGGCGCTCACCGTCAAATACCGGAATCAGAATGACGAACTCATCACCGTGAATGCGTGCAATGGTGTCTTCACTGCGCATGGACTCACGCAGGCGGACCCCGATCTGGATCAGCAACTGGTCGCCGATATCGTGCCCCCAGGCATCATTGACCTGTTTGAAATCATCCAGATCGAGAAAGAATACCGCCACTCGGCTGGAGGTTCGCTGTGCCGAACGGATCGCCTGTTCGAGCCGGTCCAGCAACAGGTTGGTGTTGGGCAGGCCGGTCAGGTGGTCAAAATGTGCCTTGTTGTAGAGGCTTGCCTGCTGTTCGAGCAATTGTCTGCGGGTGCGCCACACACGGCCAAGGATCCATCCGCCTTGCAGCATCAACAGGGTGATGCCGCCCAGCAACGCAGTAATCGGCATGTGATTCAGCGCTTGCCAGCGGGGCTGATACTGTAGATTGAGCGACAGGTCATGGTAAATGCCGCTAAAGCGCTGGGTGTGACTCAGTGCCGGGATCGGGATTGCCAGGCTTGACTGGGGCTGGCTTTCAAACAGCGTAACGGGGGCTGCATCAGCTGACTCCTGGCGGACGAGGCGCAGGCCGAGGCCAGGCTCATCGACCAGTTCTGGCGTAAACAGGGCCGCGGCACTGATCGCCAGCAAGGCGTAATCGGAAAACTGTCCGGAGTGCGCGTGTTCCTGTTCGTTCAGCTGTTCGTCGATGGCATGATAGATCAGATACCCGGGGCCGTCGCCGAGCTGAATGGGCTTGGACATGCCGCTGGGCGCAACGTTACCGGACAGCCGGCCGTTGAGCACTGAGGATTTGCTGGCCAGGTCCAGCCCTAGCAATGTTCTGGCGTCGGGGCGCTCGGGTACAATCAATACAACCGGGTAAAGGTCTTTTTGGGGACCGTCAAGCGTATCACTGGCGGGTGGCTGGATGTGGAAACTGCGTGATTCTGCTGCGGCCATCTGCTGCTCAAACTGCTGGCGCTGGTCCGGTTGAACCCGGCTGGCAATGGCAAACATGTACAGGTCTGGGAAATGTACTGACAGGCTTTTGGCCGTGCTTTTTGCCTGTTGGTAACTAAAGCTGGGCTGGCCGGCAAGGCCGTGGGCAAAACTCTCTAGTGCGACCTGCTGTTCTTCGAGCTGCTGTGCGACCTGGCGGGTAATGTTGCTGGACAGGGTATTGAAGCGGTCTTCCAGTCGGCTGTACTCGAGAACGGCAACACTGGCAACCATCAGCACAACGGCTGTTACCCAGATAACAAGGTAAGCAATGAGCTGGGACCTGGACATCAGATCAACGAGGGAGCGCTCCATGCTGTACTTCCGAACGTCGAAGGAACCTGAATGATGTCTCCAAAATCCGACGCAATCAAGAAAAATCGGTAATCAGCTGTCTGCGATCTTCCGATTTGAACCCTGCCCAATACCAAAGACTGGTTAAAATCTGGTCCTATGGAGGTTCGCAGCGATATCCTGTTTTCAGGGTTGTACTGCCAATATGGCTTATGCTTCTTTGCGCTTTTCACTAGGGTGGGACTGTAAACGAAAAACCCCGCCGGAGCGGGGTTTCTAACATTTGGCTGGATGGCCCGTTTACTTGGCGCTGTCCAGCATGTGCTGAATCGCACCCTCGATCTCGTCATCTGAGCAATCGGCGCAGGTGCCGCGCGGGGGCATGGCGTTGATGCCGTTGATGGCGTTAGCCAGCAGAGTCTCCATGCCCTTGGCGCCACGATCGGCCCAGTCACTGGTGCCAAACTTCGGTGCATCCAGAACCCCTGTGCCGTGGCAGGCAGAACATTTGGTGTTGTAGACGTCTTCACCGCTGCGTCCGCCGCTGCCAGCAGAGGCTGCTGCCGCGCCGCCACAGCTGTCATCGCCGACCATGCACACGGAACCCGCCGGCTTGATGCGCTCGATGATCTTCTCGTTGTTGGTTGCGGCTTGCACCGACGCGACCAATACGGCACCCAGACCCAGCGCGCAAAGCGCAGATACAAATTTATTCACACTAAGGACCCTCATCACTTTTAAAAAATTCAGCGTATCCGCCCGTCTGCTACAGACGCCCGTCTCGCTGGGCGAGCAATGGGCCAGGGACAGACGCGACAACGCAATGAGTAACTGGCGCAGAATTATAACGGCAAAACTCCGGCACCGATACGGGATAGGGTGAAAGGACTGCAGGGACAGGCACGTAGCATTTGATCAGTTGCAGCAATCAATAACGAAACAAGGGGGAAGTGCCATCCGTGGCTGAACCCCGCCGATACGTATCCTGATCAGCCAGGAACGATACTAGCCCTCGTCTGTTACGCGGGTGTGACGCCACGGCATCATTCGCCCGCGTATGAAAACGCTTGGCAAACACCTTAGTTATCCGTAACATACCGGCCTGCAAACAACTTCTTTTGCGCGCCTGTAGCTCAGCTGGATAGAGTAGCAGGTTCCGATCCTGTTGGTCGGGGGTTCGAATCCCTCCAGGCGCGCCACTTTTCCCAGTTTGCTCCGTATTTTCAGTGTTACCACCTTCAACTATTCGCAGTCCGTCGCCTGGAGGGTGAGAACCCCCGATGGGTTCGAGTCGAGCGTAGCGAGACAACGTTGCCGCAGGCAACGGCCCGCAGGGTGAGGCGAAGCCGAATAATCCCTCCAGGCGCGCCACTTTTCCCGTTTGCCTCTCCTTCTTATTTTGTCATTTGTTCATCGTTAATCAGTAATTGGTCATTCGTAAGTCGCAGCGAAAATTGGTCATTCGTAAGTCGCAGCGAATGCCGCTATCAGCTGTGGTCCAAATGACGCTTTTGTGGGATGCGGTGCAGCGAAGCGAAACCCATCGATATTCACGCGTAATTCGGCATTCGAAAAACGAATCCCTCAGTGGCGCGTTCTACCCATGGTGACTCACGACTCACAGGTCACAAATCAGTGCATCTTCGACCATGGTCCAGTACTGAACTTGCAATTTCAGTCTCTCTGGGGCGCGCCGGATTCGATTGTCGATGGTATGATTAGGCCGCTATATGACCAGCAGAGGCCTGGCGGCGTTCTAACCCGCCTCGTTCCTGGCCGTGCGAGCAGCAGATTCACCGGTGTATCAGGCTCGGTGATGACTGGGCACACAGGGTCTTGAATGTATAAAGCTGCGGTTATGTGGTGCCCCGAACCGTCGGAGCGGTCGGGTGGCCCTGGCAGGGTGGCGTACATGTGCCTGATGACCCAAGCTATTTCTGCCAACGGTGCCGATAGGCGATCAAGCAGGCGAAGACCCGCGATCCCGTAACCTGCGTCAGGTGCAGGCATGGATATTGCCTGCAAAATAGCCCCTGCGTACGTTCAACACTATCTTTCGCATAACGGAGTCTCCGGTCGCGGCATCAGCCACAAGCCGTTGCACGCTGCCGGAACATACAGAGTGATACTATGACAAAACAGACGATTTACTACACGCTCACCGACGAAGCGCCTTCGCTGGCAACCTGCTCGCTGCTGCCCATCGTTCGAACCTTTACCAGCGCTGCCGGCATTGATGTCCAGATCACCGATATCTCCCTGGCAGGCCGTGTCCTGTCAGCTTTCCCGGAGTTTTTGACCGAAGACCAGCGCGTAACCGATGGTCTGGCGTTTCTGGGCGACCTGACCCAGGATCCGAATGCGAACATCGTTAAACTGCCAAACATCAGCGCCTCCGTGCCGCAGCTTAAAGCCTGCATCGCCGAGCTGCAGGGCCAGGGCTACAAGATTCCGAACTTCCCCGAAGCGCCGAAGGATGAGGCGGAGCAGGAAATTCGCAGCCGTTACTCCAAGCTGCTGGGCAGCGCGGTAAACCCGGTACTGCGCGAAGGCAACTCCGACCGTCGTGCGCCGGCTGCCGTGAAGCAGTTCGTACGCAAGTTTCCGCACAGCATGGGCAAGTGGAGCATGGCCTCGCAAACCCATGCCGACTACATGCGTGGTGGTGACTTCTACTCCAGCGAACAGTCTGTAACCGTTGATGAGCCCACCGATGTGCGCATCGAGTTTGTTGGCAACGACGGTGCCGTCACCGTTAAGAAAGAACTGAGCCTGGAAGCGGGTGAAATCCTCGACAGCATGTTCATGAGCGCCAAGGCACTGCGCCAGTTCTTTGAAGATTCCCTCAACGATGCCAAAGAATCCAACGTAATGTGGTCTCTGCACGTCAAGGCCACCATGATGAAGGTGTCTCACCCCATCGTGTTCGGCCACGCCGTGACCGTGTTCTACAAGGATTTGTTTGAGAAGCACGGCGAGCTGTTTAAAGAGCTGGGTGTAAATCCGAACAACGGCCTGAGCAGCGTGTACGAGAAAATCGAATCCCTGCCGCGCTCCAAGCGCGAAGAGATTCTGGAAGACATCCACGCCTGCTACGAAAATCGCCCGGAAATGGCGATGGTTGACTCCGTCAAGGGTATCACCAACCTGCACGTACCGAGCGACGTGATCGTCGATGCCTCCATGCCTGCCATGATCCGTAACGGCGGCAAGATGTGGGGCCCCGATGGCAAGGCCAAGGACACCAAGGCCGTCATGCCGGAAAGCACCTACTCCACCATCTATCAGGAGATGATCAACTTCTGCAAGACCAACGGTGCTTTCGATCCCACCACCATGGGTACTGTGCCAAACGTCGGTCTGATGGCGAAAAAAGCCGAAGAGTACGGCTCCCACGACAAGACCTTCGAAATGATGGCCGACGGCATCATGCGTGTGGTCAAGGCCGACGGCACCGTGCTGATGCAGCACAATGTCGAGCAGGGTGATATCTGGCGCGCCTGCCAGACCAAGGACGAGCCCGTACGTGACTGGGTCAAGCTGGCCGTTACCCGTGCTCGCCAGTCCGACACCCCTGCCATCTTCTGGCTGGACCGCAACCGTGCCCACGATATCCAGCTGATCAAGAAGGTTAACAAGTACCTGCAGGAACACGACACCAGTGGTCTGGACATCCGTATCATGACCTACGTTGAGGCGATTCGCCGCAGCATGGAGCGCATGGTGCGTGGTCGTGACACCATCTCCGTGACCGGCAACGTACTGCGTGACTACCTCACCGACCTGTTCCCGATCATGGAGCTGGGTACCTCTGCCAAGATGCTGTCCATCGTGCCGATGCTCAAGGGCGGCGGCATGTATGAAACCGGTGCTGGTGGCTCCGCGCCCAAGCACGTGCAGCAGGTTGAAGAAGAGAACCACCTGCGCTGGGACTCCCTGGGCGAATTCATGGCCCTGGCCGTGTCGCTGGAAGAGATGGGCATCAAGCAGAACAACCCGCGCGCCAAAGTCCTGGCCAAAACCCTGGACGAAGCCACCGGCAAGCTGCTGGAGAACAACAAGTCTCCATCGCGCCGTACCGGCGAACTGGACAACCGCGGCAGCCACTTCTATCTGGGAATGTACTGGGCTCAGGCCCTCACCGCTCAGGCGGAAGATCCGGAGCTGGCTGCACTGTTCGCACCGCTGGCGGAAGCCATGGCCACCAATGAAGACAAGATCATTGGGGAACTTGCTGCCGTTCAGGGCAAGCCCGCTGAGCTGGGTGGCTACTACCATGCCATGCGCGAAAACGTGAAGAAAGTCATGCGCCCAAGCGCCACGCTGAACGCCGTACTGGCAGAGGCTAACGCCCAGCGTTAATTTCATTCTTGCGCAAGACCCAAGCCCGGTGCAGCGAACTGCACCGGGCTTTTTTGTTATTGATGAATGGTGATTGGCGAATGGTAAGTAGTCATTCGAATCGGATGCCGCCAACCGCCGCGGTCCAAATGATGCTTGTGTAGGATGCGGTGCGGCGAAGCGAAACGAAACCCATCGGCAATCGTAACGCGTCATTCATGAGTCGCAGCCCGTAGCCTGGAATGAGTTTACGAATTCCGGGGGCTGAGCGAGCGAAGCCCGAGATCGATCGGCGCTTCTCGGAGTTTGTGCAGGGATTCTGTTCTTCGAAATTCGCCCCGGAATTCGCTTCGCTCATTCCAGGCTACGGCTTATTCTTCGCGTTCGGGGTCGTGCAGGGGGTCTGCTCTTCGAAGTTCGCTTAAGGCTCATTCCAGGCTACGAACTCATACCGTTCACCCTGCCGGCTAGCCACCTTGCCCCCCAGCCCACACACTGTGTACCCCCGGTGTACCCAGCAATCGTGGACACCTCAGTTAAGAGATAATCTCTGAAACCGAGGTAGATGATGACAACGAGAAAGAAATACACCAAAGAGTTTAAACAGGATGCGGTCCGACTGGTCACGGAGCAAGGCTACGCGCGGGCTGAGGCAGCGCGGAACCTGGGTATCAATGCCAACATGCTGGGGCGCTGGGTGCAGGAATTCCAGACTGATGAAAACGACGCCTTTCGTGGTAACGGCAACTTACCACCGGAGCGGGACGAATTGCGTCGCCTGCGCGAAGAGCGTCGCCGGCTGAAGTTGGAGCGGGAAATATTAAAAAAGCGGCGGTCTTCTTCGCGAAAGAATCGAGCTGCAGTATCAGTTCATCGTCCAGAAGAAGAAGGCCTACTCGGTGAAGTTGCTTTGCCGGGCACTGGGTGTTCCACGCAGCGGGTTTTACGACTACCTGCGACGTCAAAGCAACGGGCCAAACCCGGAGCGCGAAGAAATGATCGAGTGGATCCATGCATTGGCGAAGACGTCTGATCATACCTATGGCGCGCGGCGTATGGCCAAGGCCCTGCGGATGCTGGGCTTTCCGGTCGGTCGCTTTCAGGCGCAGAGCCTGATGCGCGAGGCCGGGGTATGGGTGCATTACCGCCGGCGCTATCGGGTTACCACTGACAGCCATCACCGCCAGCCGGTATTCGAGAACCGCCTGAAGCGAGGCTTCTCGGCCAAGGGTCCTGATCAGGCGTATGCCGGCGATATTACGTATGTGTGGACTCAGGAAGGCTGGCTATATTTGGCCGTGGTTATCGACCTGTACTCACGCAAAGTAGTGGGGTGGTCGATGAATAAGCGCATGACCAGTACCCTGGTGTGTGACGCCCTCAGGATGGCTCTATGGAGTCGCCGTCCCGTTCAGGGCCGGCTGATCCACGATTCTGATCGCGGTGTTCAGTATGCCGATCGGGCGTTTCGACAGCTGCTCGAAGCCCACGGCATTGCCGGCAGCATGAGCCGCAAAGGGAATTGCTGGGACACTGCCGTGGTAGAAAGTTTCTTCGACACACTGAAGTCCGAGCGCATTCATTGGCGCAGCTACCAAACCCGGGAGGAAGGCCGGGCGGATATCGCCCGCTACATCACGATGTTTTATAACAGCCACCGGTTACATTCCTATCTGGGTTACCAGAGTCCGAATGAGTTTGAACGAAAGGGCCTGTTGGCCAACGCCGCTTAACTGGGGTGTCCGTTATGACTTGACCACGTCATATCGTGCGGTTTGAAGATAGGTATGGAAGGAGTTGAAAGAGCGGGGGCAAGGGGCAAGGGAGAAGAGCAGGTACAAGGTACAAGGTTCAAGGGGCAAGGTTAAAAAAGCCGGCAAGCGGGCGACCTGCGGCCGCCTTGGTGCAATTCGCTGGAGGCTCATTGGCACCCTACGGGGCCTTTCTACGACTATGATAAAAACTGGGCACCACGAAGATGTCGACTATTCGTCGCGGGGCGCGACTCCTAGTGCGAGTTTTAACCATACGATGATTAAATGCTATTTTGTTATGTTTCGTTCCCGCACATGCTGCGCTATGGTTGAGGAAATTGGAGGTAACCATGAATCCAACACTAAGTGACCTGTCTATTGATCAGCGGATTCGCCTGGTTGAAGACGTCTGGGACAGCATCGCGGCTGAACAGCGGTCACTTCCTCTGATCAAGGCACAGCGGGATGAATTGGATAGGCGTCTGGATGCGTTAGAGGCAGATGGTGATACTGGTCGCAGTGCCACCTCGGTGCTGGAGAGCATTCGGAAAAAATTATGATGTTTGATGTTCGACTTCGCAAAGAAGCCGAGCAGGATCTTGAGGACGCCGCGTAATGGTATGAAGCGCAGAGCCAGGGACTTGGGCATGAATATTTAGGTGAAGTAGAAGCGACGCTGGGCCAAATTGCCGAAAATCCTTCCATGTATCCGCTGGTTCATCGCGGCACCCATCGTGCGTTGATCCGAAAATTTCCATTCGGTATTTATTATCGAGTTGCTGGGGACATGGTCATTGTAATTGCCGTGATGCACGGTAGTCGTCATCCCCGGCGATGGAAAACGAGAACCTGAGCAATAGGTCAAGCCGACAGGTTTCCGCTCAGGCTCCATACGTCGGGCAGCCTCCGAAAGGCGGGCTAGAGAATCGCCGATTTTATGGAAAAGGATTGAACTGATGAAACCGATTGTTATTGCCGGTGGTTCGGGCTCTCGCCTGTGGCCGCTGTCCCGCGCGCTTTACCCCAAGCAATTCCTGCCGCTGGCATCGGATCAGACCATGTTGCAGGCGACCCTGGCCCGTATCGACGGCCTCTGTGATGGTGCTCCTACGGTCATCTGTAATGAAGAACACCGCTTTATCGTCGCCGAACAGTTGCGCAGCCAGGCAGAGGGCGCTTCCATTATTCTGGAGCCCGCCGGGCGCAACACGGCGCCGGCGATTGCACTGGCGGCGCTGGAATCCCTGAACAAGGATGAAGACCCCTTGCTGCTGGTATTGGCGGCGGATCATGTGATTGAAGATGCGCCTCAGTTTCAGCAGGTGGTGCGCGCCGCCATGCCGCTGGCCGAGCAGGGCAAGCTGGTGACTTTTGGTATCGTCGCTACGGGCCCTGAAACCGGTTATGGCTATATCCGCCGTGGGGTGGCAATGGCAGATGCCGCGGCTTTGGCAGCCACTGCAGGTGGCTCGAGCGATTTGACCGGCTACGCCGTTGAGCAGTTTGTCGAAAAACCGGACTTGGCGACGGCCACGGGCTATGTCGACAGCGGTGAGTACTACTGGAACAGCGGCATGTTCCTGTTCAGGGCCAGCCGCTACCTGGAGGCACTGCGTGAATTTCGGCCCGATATTCTGGCCGCCTGTGAGCAGGCCATGGCAGATACGCACCAGGACATGGATTTTGTACGGGTCGACAAGCAGGCGTTTCTGGCCTGCCCGGATGAATCCGTCGATTACGCCGTTATGGAGCCGCTGTGCAGCGCGCCGGGCGATGATAGCGTGGTGGTGATGCCGCTGGCTGCCGGCTGGAGCGATGTGGGGTCCTGGTCGTCCCTGTGGGAGGTGAATGCCAAAGATGCGCAGGGTAATGTCACTCAGGGGGATACCCTGCTGCACAGCACCGAAGACTGCCTGGTACATAGCAGCCACCGACTGGTGGCAACCCTGGGCCTGAAGGACATGATCGTTGTTGAAACCAAGGATGCGGTGCTGGTAGCTGCCAGAGACTCTGTGCAGGATGTGAAGCATCTGGTCAATCACCTCAAGGCGCAGGGTCGCAGTGAGTACCAACTGCACCGCGAAGTTTACCGCCCCTGGGGCAAGTACGATTCCATCGACTCGGGCGAGCGCTACCAGGTGAAATGTATTACCGTGAAGCCCGGCGAGAAGCTCTCCATCCAGATGCACCACCACCGCGCTGAGCACTGGATAGTGGTATCCGGTACCGCCAGGGTACGCCGCGGTGACGAAGAACAGCTGCTCACCGAAAACCAGTCGATCTATATCCCGATCGGCGCCGTTCACTCACTGGAAAATCCCGGCAAGATCCCGTTGGAGCTGATCGAAGTACAGTCGGGTTCTTATCTGGGTGAAGACGATATCGTGCGGTTTGAAGATAGGTATGGCAGAGCGGGGGAAGGATAAAAGCAGGTTCAAGGTTTGCCTTATGTAGGTTGGCAATGAGCATCGCGAATTCCGACAACCGTCGCGCAGCGGTGGCGACTGTGGCTTTTGGTGATTTGATTTCCGGCATTCGCAGGCACTTCCTCGAAATTCGCCTGGGACTCATTTCCCGGAATTCGCTTCGCTCATTCCAGGCTACGGGCTGTACTTGTTTGGCTCCAGGGCGCGGGGCGACGCCCGTCGCACTTCTGACATTGATGTGGCGGTGTTGGCTCAGGCGCCGTTGGCGGCAGAGCTAATGGCGGATATCCGCGATGCGCTAGAAGAGAGCCTGGTGATCAATCATGTCGACTTGGTGGACTTGGCCGGGGTGCCCGATGAGTTTCGAGAGAAGGTGTTGCAGGAGGGTATTTTGTGGAACGATTAAAAGCTCGGTTGCAGCAGGCTGAACGGGGCACTAAGGACGCTGCAGGCCTTGGCCGGACTGGTTAATCCAACGGCTATCGAGCGTGATGCTGCCATTCAGCGCTTCGAATACAGTTTTGAGGCCATCTGGAAAACGGTAAAACGCTATCTGGATGTGGTGGAGGGTGTCGAAGTTGCATCGCCCAAAAGTGTGATTCGCGCTTCGATGGACAATGGTTTGCTAAATGATCGGCAAGTTAGAGCGGCCTTGTTGATGGCCGATGATCGAAATTTAACTTCACATACCTATAACGAAGCCCTGGCGGACGAAATTTTCTCCAGGATTTAGGGCCATACCGCGATTCTGGAGCTTTGGCTTGCAGCGGTTGCGGCGCGGGTTAAGTCGTAACGCATTGTTAGGATCTATCCGTCTTCGCTTGAAACTCAGTCCCCCCGGCATTCGCCGGCACGTCCTCGAAATTCGCCAGGGCTCATTTCCTGGAATTCGCTTCGCTCATTCCAGGCTACGGGCCGGTGTCACGCTGGCGCCGTTATCTGTCACTCGACCTCCATGGATTCCCACGTTCGGGGGAAAGGCGATGGAGCGAACCGTAGGTTGGCAATGAGCTTGCAAATTCCGACAACTGTCGCGCAGCGGTGGGGAGCAGATACGAGGCTAAAGGAGCAAGGTTAAAAAGCTGGCACCCTGGCTCGAATTTGCTCTTTTCACCTTTTACCTTTCGTTTTTCATCTTGCCCCATTAATTTACTTCGTTATGTAACACATAGGAATTGAACATGAAAATTTTGGTAACCGGCGGGGCCGGCTATATCGGTTCACACACGGCGGTTGAGCTACTGAATGCCGCGCACGATGTGGTGGTGCTGGATAACTACTGCAACAGCTCGGCAGTAGCGCTGGAGCGGGTGGCGAAGATCGTCGCCGATGAAACCGGGCGGCCAGCGCAGCTGACGGCTGTCGAGGGCGATATCCGCGATCGCGCGGCGCTGGACACGCTGTTCTCCGAGCATGACATCGACGGCGTGGTGCATTTTGCTGGCCTCAAGGCGGTGGGCGAAAGCGTGGCAAAGCCGTTGGAGTATTACGAGAACAATGTCGGCGGCTCTATCACCCTGTGCCAGGCGATGCAGGCGGCGGGGGTGTTCAATCTGGTATTCAGTTCGTCTGCCACGGTGTATGGCGAGCCACCTGAGATGCCGATTCGTGAAGACTTTCCCATCGGCGTGCCAACCAACCCCTATGGCCGCTCCAAACTGATGGTCGAGGAAGTGTTGCAGGATCTGGCCCGTTCGAATGAGCGCTGGTCCATTGCATTGCTGCGTTACTTCAATCCAGCGGGCGCACATGTAAGTGGTCTGATTGGTGAAGATCCGCAGGGCATTCCGAATAACCTGGTGCCCTATATTAGCCAGGTGGCGATTGGCGCGCGAAAGAGACTGTCGGTATTCGGTGGGGACTACCCGACGACCGACGGTACCGGGGTGCGTGACTACATCCATGTGGTGGATTTGGCAAAAGGTCACCTTTCGGCGCTGAACTGGATGCAGGGTAACAGCGGTGTGGGTATCTGGAATCTGGGTACGGGCCTGGGCTACTCGGTGCTTGATATGGTGCGAGGGCTGGAGAAAGCGAGTGCTCGTGAGGTGCCGTATGAAATTGTTGACCGCCGGCCGGGCGATATTGCCGAATGCTGGGCCGATGCGAGCAAGGCTGCAGCGGAGCTGGGCTGGAAGGCGGAGCTGGGCCTGGATCAGATGATGGCCGACACCTGGCGCTGGCAGTCGATGAACCCGGATGGGTATAAAAAGCAGGGGCAAGGTTAAAAGCAGGTAAAGGAGACGGGAGAGCGAAAACAGGTTAAAGCAACCGCTCTGGCCATGCCCCGGAATTCGTGAACACATCCCCGAAATTCGCCGGGGCTCGTTTCCCGGAATTCGTAAACTCATGTCCTCGGTGTTCGCAAGCTCACTCCCCGGAATTCGCTTCGCTCATTCTAGGCTACGGGTTTTACACCGCTCCTATAACCACGATTTTGACTAACACAACGAATGCTACAAGCTCTTTATAACCTGCGCCTGCCGGTGTTTCTGTGCTGTGTGGCGGGGCTGCTATACGGTATTTTCCGTGCAGCGCCGCCGCCGGATCTGTTTGATCAGTCCGACAAGGGAGGGCACCTGCTGGCCTTCGGAGCATTGGGCCTGAGCAGCCGGCTAGCGTTCCTGCGCCAGCCTGGCTTGGTACTCTGGCCAACGCTTGTGAGCCTCGCGCCGCTGCTGGAGTGGCTGCAGCACCAGTTGCGGCCGCTGCGCATTTACAGCCTTGAAGATGTCTGGCCAATCTGGCCGGTGTTGCGCTGGCGGTGGCGTTTTATCCCGGCACCCATGGCGATTATTACGACCGCCTGGGACGTATTTACGAATGGCAGCATGTGTTTGCACCTTTTGGGGACCCTGCTGCCCGTGCGTCCCGCGAAGCGGCACGGGGTGCTTATCGAATGGCGGTGATTGCCCGCCCTGACTGGCCCTACACCTGGGTGCAGCTGGCGTATGTAAAAACTGCGCCTGGGTGAATTTGACGCCGAGTTCGACACGGCCCTGGCGCGCGGTTTTGAGCTGGGTCCCTGGCGTCTTGATGCCAACCGCTGGCTGGCGGAGATAGGGCTACGGGCCTGGTCATCATTAAATGATGACCAGTGTGAACAGGCGCTGGAGTCGGTGCGCCGCACCGTGGCATTACAGTAATGCAGAGCTCCGTGTGCTCATTAAACTGGTGGATGGCACCGGCCGGCAGCAATTGCTGAGCGATGCTTTATCCGCCGAGCTGAAAACCCGCCGCAAGCTTTGCTTGTGATTGCGGGAGAAAGTCGTCCATAACGGCTGTCTTCGGACGCTAGCGGCCTGTCGGACTTGGTCGGTCGTAGCGAGGGAAAGTCCGTATTGAGGCAGTTTTTGGGCTCTTTTGAGGTGAATAGTGGTTCTATTTAACAAAAAAGAGTACACAAAATGACCAAAATCGGCTTTTTCGCAGTAGATCAGTGTTAAGTCCGACAGGCTGCTAGCGGCCAGCTGGTCGTATAATCGCTTCGGTGATGTGGTTGCGCCGTACGGCACGCCAGGGGTTGGATTTGCCGCCCAGGCGTTCCCGGCGGTCCAGGTACCACCAGAACAGCCGTACCTGGCGCCCGCGCAGAAAGGGCAAAGACCAGATGTCCAGCCCGACCCAGGGCAGGAAGGGGTTGCGGCGGGCGTAGGCCCAGATCTCGACCCGGGTGGAGGGTTCCAGGCTACGTCCGCGCGCATGGAAACCACAGGTGTCGCCGACGACCAGCGTATTGCCGGGTACGGCCAGTGCCTGGGCCTGGGGCAGGCCCAGGCCAGCCAGCTCGTGCGGCTGGATGCGCATGGATCCCCGGGCAGACAGGCTGTTCTCGCCTTTGCCCAGGGTAATGCTGTGCTGTTTTTCCCACTCTAGTCGGGCGGCGGTCGCTTTATGGGATCCGGGTACGTAGGTAAAGGGGCCGTGCTCGGGCGCTACCCTGTCCATGAACAGCCAGGCTTTCATGGAGGGGTGAAAGGCATCCATATGCAGGACGGTCTGCGGGTCGTCCGGGGCATCGCCAACCTGGGTCAGGATCACCTGGATGTAATACACAGGCTCCATGGCATAACTGCTGACATAGTGCATCAGGCCTTTCCAGCGCTGGCTGCGTAGCAGGCGTGCCAGTGTCGGCATTTGCTTCAGGGTGTCCGGGTCGAGCAGTACGCGTCGGGTTACAGCATTACCCTGGGTCATTTCCCGCATCTCACCGCTATAGCCGTAGACTTCCTGGCGCAGTGTCGCGAACTCGGTTTCGGGCAACAGGTCGTTTTTCAGGATAAAGCCATTGGCGGCAAACGCCTCGCGCTCCTGTGGCAGGACGGTACCGGCCATGCGCGCGCGGCGCCAGTCCGCCAGGTTACAGGCGATTTTCTTGCGCCAGACATGCAGGCCGCGCCGGTTCAGGGCTTCGCTGCCTAAAATCGGATTTGCTTTAAACGATTTGGCTGAGGTGGCAATTTCAGCCAGCCAGATGGGCAGCTTCAGCCATCGCAATGCGCGCATGCGGTTTTCCCGGGTATCAAAGCAGTCGTTAAACGGACAATTAAATCTGGCTGCACACTATCGCGCAATACCACTTAAGACAAGCCTTGCCGACCGGGCTGGTCGGCAGTCTTGCTGCGGGATTGATGCAGGTCACAGAGGCGAAGGCCTTTTCACCTCTCACCTTTCACCTTGATAGGTATATCGAGATGAAAGGTGGTGCCCGTCGTATCGGACTCTACACGAATGGTTCCCTCCAGTAGCTGGTAAACCCACTGGTGCACGAGGTGCAGCCCCAGGCCCGCGTGGCCCTCGTCGCGTCCTGACGTCACAAAGGGATCGAACAAGGCATCGCGCACCTGCGGGTCTATGCCCTTGCCATTGTCAACGACACTCAGGTGCAGCCGGTCACCGCTGGCCTTGGCAAGCACCTGGATCTGACCGGCCTGCCTGGGATCAAACGCATGGTTGAGCGCATTGTCGATCAGGTTTTGCAGCACCTGCGACAGGATGCCGGGGTAACCGGTCAGCTGCAGCGACTCGGGAATATCCATGACCAGACTGACCGGGGACTGTTTCAGGCGGTGGCCCAGGTAATTGCTCAGGTCGCGTGTGATCTCGGCCAATGCGAATCGGGTGATATCGCCATGACTGCGTTCCACCGCCATGCGCTTGAAACTTCGAATCAGGTCGGCTGCGCGGTGCAGGTTCTGACCGGCCAGTTGCAGCCCGCTTTCGGTGCGACCGAGGAAGGTTTCCAGCGCGGTTCTGGTCATGCCTGCGCTGAGACTTTGTTGCAGTTTTTTGAGCTGTACCTGCAGTGTGGAAACCGCCATCAGGGCGGCTCCGGTGGGAGTGTTCAGCTCATGGGCGATACCTGCGACCATTAATCCCAGGGATGATAACCGGCGTGACTCCACCAGTTCGTCCTGCATTGTAATCAATTGGTTATGGGACACTTCGAGATTCTGGTAGGCGTTGGTTAGCTGCTGCTGTTCCTGTTCCAGGGCCTCGGTAAGCCTTGCCCGTTCCCCATGGGCAAGGTGGAGACGATGCAGGACGAACAGTCCAAGAGCGAGTATGACAAGGCCCGTCAGGATCACGGCGCTCAGCAACTGGGTGCGGATGGCGGGGATGGTGCCCGGGTGGCTGGCAGCCAGTATGAGGGTATGGTCGGGCGTGTTCCTGCCGTTGTCATCCTGATCATAGTGAAGGCGTGCAAAGCTCCACAGCCGGTTGTCCTGTAACAGATTGTCACCGGTTTGAGCGTCGGCAAGCGCTTGCCACAGGGAAGGCATCAGGTGTTCAAGGTTCAGGTCGCGCCGGTTGAAATGCAAGCCCCATTCCAGCTCGCGGTTGGGGTGGAGCAGCCAGTACCCCTGCTCATCGACAAGTTCGAGCGTGATCTGGGTGTCGCTCAGCGTCCTGAGCTGCTGGAAAAGCTGTGCCAGGTTGATGTTGATAATCAGAACACCGCGCTGCAGTCCGTCGGTATCACCCGTGAGCAATGTGGCGCGCAGGCTGGGCTCGAGTGGTCGTACGATCTCGTTATGTTCCTGGTTTAGATCCAGCTTTGAAAGGTAAACCTGCCCTGGACCCAGGCGCAGGGCTTCCTGGAAATAGTAGCGCTGTGCCTTGTCCTGGAGTTGATCATCGCTAACCCGGTAAGGGCGCCCCTGGCTTATGTTGATGCGAACCTGCTCCAGGCCGCTGCGATCGAGCCAGCGTATCTGGGAAATGGCCGGCACGCCCTTGGCGAAGTGGAGAAAACTGGCGGCCAGGTTATTGAGGTCAGCTGGCCCGCCAGCGTCCAGTGCCTGCTGTACGGAGAGACTGTTTTTCAAGACTCGGGTCAGGTTGCGGATGTGCCCAAGTTCCCGGCTGAAAGTGGCGACAACCCGCTCGACGCGCACGTTTTGCCGCGCTTCCAGTGCACCGATCTGCTGAGCGAACAGGCCGGTATAGGCGAAGGCGCCTCCTGCTCCCAGCAGGATCAACAGTAGCAATAGCATTGCCACCAGGGAGGAGGTCAAGCGGCGATCACTGCGGGTTGCGATTCGTCCCTGGAGGGGCTTTGGCTGCACGGTCATTGTATATGCGTCCTTGCCCACTCAATGGCCTGAGGGAGCGGCATCGGGCGCGCGAAGAGAAACCCCTGTCCCATCTGGCAACCTCTGTTCATTAAGGCTGTGCGCTGTTGTTCAGTTTCAATACCCTCGGCGATGATGGTGAAGCCGAAGCATTCGCCCAGGCGCAAAATCATGTCCACCACCTGTTCGTCGGCCCGGGAATGACCGAGCCGGTCGACGAAGGACTTGTCGATTTTAAGGGTGGTGGCGGCCAGGTCCGTGATGTGGCTGAGCGAGGAATAGCCGATGCCGAAGTCGTCAATGCTGACGCCCATGCCCAGTGCGATTAGTTTGCGCAATGACGGCGAGATGCGGCTGTAGTCCTTGACGGCCTGGGTCTCGGTAATTTCGAGCTCCAGCTGGCTGGGGCTGATACCGGCGTCTTCAATCAGCTTCAACATGCGGTTGAAGAATTTGGGCTCCGTCAGATCCGATGAGGACACATTGAAGGCAATGGGCACCTCGATACCGGCCGCCTTGAGTTCATGCAGTGCGCGGCAGGTCTGCAGCAGAACAAGCTGATCCAGCTTGCCAATCAGGCCCGAGGTTTCAGCCAGCGGAATAAACTGGCTGGGCGGAATCTGCTGCCCGTCAGGGAGTGTCCAGCGGGCCAGTGCCTCAAACCCCAGCAGTTTTTTGTCGGACAAGCGCACCTTGGGCTGCAGCTCCACGTAAAACTGCTCCCGGGACAGGGCGCTGCGCAGTTCACTCAGCAGGGCATAACGGCTGGCGATATCTTCCTCGAAGCCGGGGTTGTAGGCCAGATAGCCCAACTTCTGCTTGTGCGCCGTTTCGACGGTGCTTTCTGCCAGGCGCAGAATCTGCTCTGGCTTGCGGTTGGGCTGCAGGCGCAGCGCAACCACGGTAACTGTCGCGGCGATGCGGTGTTCGGCATCTGCAATGATTAATGGCTGACTCAGAAACTGGGCAAAAAACGCCTGATCGAGACTTTGGGCAGAGGAGGTCAGCAGTGCGAAGGCATCGTGGTCAATACGGGCGATAACGATATCCGGCGACAGCGCAGAAACCAGCTGACGATACAGGCAGTAGAGCAACTCATTGCAAAAGGGCTCGCCAAAGGCGATGCCGATGTCGGTGAAGTCGTCGATCTCCAGCACGATCAGTTCGGCTTGCTGGCGGTCGGTTTGCGACATGTTGTCGAGCTCGCGCATTAGCCAGTTACGGTTGGGTATGCAAAGCAGCGGATCGCTGTAGGCCAGTTCGGTCAGCCGGTTATACAGTGCGACATTGGTAAAGCCGGTGCTGATGTTTTCGCTGAAGACCTGCAGCAGGTTCACTTCGCCGCTGAGCAGCGGGCGCCGGGTCTCGATCAGAATCAGGTATTCCCGTTTGTCGATCTCGGTGCTGTTGAAATAAAACAGCGAATAGCCATCCAAAAAGCAATGTTCGCGGCGGGTGGCGGCCTGATGAAACGCCTGTCGCAGCTCGCTGGATTCAATGGACTTCACGGTATGGCCAACGAGGTTTGTGAATTCTTCGGTGGCGGCCAGAATGGTGGCGTCGTCAGCCTCGCATTGCGCCTGCAGCAGGGTACAGAGGATCCCCCCTTTCTCGATGCCAAGGATGTGGCCGATTTCCAACAGCACGGTATGGGTAAAGCTGGCGATATCCCGTTTCGAACTAATGGCCTGGCTAGCATCGATCACCATCTGCAGGCCCTGGCGGGCGCGGGTCAGCTGGGTCAGGTGGTCCCAGGTGCGGATATTGCTGGTAATGATGGTCAGCAGGTGGTCATTGGTGAGTTCGGACTTGCACCAGTAATCGTCGATATCGTAGCGGTGCATGATATCTTGGCGCGGTGCCATGCCGGGCTGGCCGGTCAGCAGGATGATGCGTACTTCGGCGTTGCCGATGACGTCCCGGATTGTTCTGACCAGCCGCAAGCCGGCTTCATCGTCTTCCATGACCACATCCAGCAGAATGACGCTGATATCGGGGTTGTGGGCGATGATCTGAGCTGCGTCAAATGCAGAGCGGGCACACAGCAACTCGGTGCCGCGTCCGAGTACCTCCAGTGAATCCAGCGCGAAAATCAGCGAGGCCTGGTAACCGGCATCGTCTTCGACACTGAGGATCTTCCAGCACTGCTGCGCAGGCTCAATGCTTGTCTCGGCTTCAGGCTTGAAGTCGAACAAAGGTCCATCTAGTGACATCTCTGTACTCCCTTACAGCGCTTTCCCTAAGGTCGCCTGCGTGATTGTCGATGCCGGCGAGCGGATGCCTCCTGAACTCTTTAAGAGTTTCTCGGCTAAGTATAGATACCGCGCTGGAAAGCACGCGATCTAACTTTTTACTCAGTGCTGCGGGTGTCATATAGCCGGCATCGAAGAGCGGTACCGTTAATATATGAAAATCCATATATGTGAATTATCATATGTTTTTTGAGCGCAGATCGCATCACGCGTCTGCCAGTGAACATGAATGCGATAGAGACGCTTATGACCGCTATGCTGACGCCAACCGGAGTCTTCAAGTGCCTGGCCGATGAAACCCGGGCACGCATTGTGCTGTTGATTCAGCGCGAACAGGAGCTTTGCGTCTGCGAACTGATCCGTGCACTGGACGAAAGCCAACCGAAAATCTCGCGCCATCTGGCGCAGCTGCGAAAGTGCGGTCTGTTGCAGGATCGTCGTCAGGGACAGTGGATTTACTACCGCATCCATCCGGACCTGGATGACTGGGTGGTTCAAATACTGTCCACGACACTGGCGGCTAACCTGCACTGGCTGGAGCCCAGCCAGCAGCGCCTGACTGCGATGGGCGATCGCCCGGCCCGCTGTTGTGCATGAACGGTAAAAGACGAATGACAGTTTTTGGATCGCGGTTGTCACCATTGCGTGGTGGTTAGTGAGGTCCACTGTACTCATTCCAACGGAACAGCTTATAAGGAAGCTAATCATGACCATCAAGATAGGTATTAACGGCTTTGGCCGCATGGGGCGGCTGGCACTGCGGGCGGCCTGGGGCTGGCCGGAAGTCGAGTTCGTGCAGATTAACGATCCGGCGGGGGATGCCGCGACTCTGGCCCATCTGCTGAGCTTCGATTCGATTCATGGCCGCTGGCAACATGAGGCGGGCAGCGATGGCGATACCATCACCATCGGGGACCAGCGCATTGTCACCAGCTGCAACAGCGCCATTGGCGACACTGACTGGTCAGGCTGCGATCTGGTGATCGAGGCGTCGGGCAAGATGAAAACCCGGGCATTGCTGCAGGCCTATCTGGACCAGGGCGTGAAACGGGTGCTGGTGACGGCGCCGGTAAAGGAACCCGGGGTGCTGAACATGGTGATGGGCGTTAACCATGATCTCTACGATCCTGCGCAACACCGTATCGTGACGGCAGCATCCTGCACCACCAACTGCCTGGCGCCGGTCGTGAAGGTTATCCATGCGGCGCTGGGTATCCGCCATGGCTCCATGACCACCATCCATGACCTGACCAACACCCAGACCATCCTCGATGCGCCGCACAAGGATCTGCGCCGTGCCCGTGCCTGCGGCACCAGCCTGATACCGACTACCACCGGATCCGCCACGGCAATCACTGAGATTTTCCCCGAGCTCAAAGGGCGCCTGAACGGCCATGCCATTCGCGTGCCGCTGGCCAATGCATCCATTACCGACTGCGTGTTCGAGGTCGAACGGGCGACCACGCCTGAGGAAGTCAACGGCTTGCTAAAAAAGGCGGCAGAACAGGAACTTAACGGCATCCTGGGGTATGAGGAGCGACCGCTGGTATCGGTGGATTACAAGACCGATCCGCGCTCCAGCATCATCGATGCGCTCTCGACACTGGTTATCAATGGCACCCAGGTGAAACTCTATGCCTGGTACGACAATGAGTGGGGCTACGCCAACCGTGTGGCGGAGCTGGCACGCATGGTCGGCTTGCGGGACCAGATCGCCTGATGTGGCTGGCACAGCTTTCGAGCGGTGTGCGCCAGTACCTGCTGGTCACCGGTAACTACTGGGCCTTCACCCTTACCGACGGCGCGTTGCGCATGCTGGTGGTGCTGCACTTCCATGCACTGGGTTACAGCCCGCTGCAGATCGCCTTGCTGTTCCTGTTTTACGAGCTGTTCGGCGTGGTGACCAATCTGGTGGGGGGCTGGCTGGGCGCGCGCCTGGGCCTGAATCGCACCATGAACCTGGGGCTGGCGCTGCAGGTGGTGGCGCTGGCCATGTTGCTGCTGCCGGCACCGAGCCTGACGGTGGCCTGGGTGATGGCGGCCCAAGCGTTGTCGGGAATCGCCAAGGATCTCAACAAGATGAGCGCCAAAAGCGCCATCAAGCTGCTGGTGCCGGGCGAGGCCCAGGGGTCACTCTATCGCTGGGTGGCGCTGCTGACGGGGTCCAAGAACGCACTCAAGGGCGTAGGGTTCTTTCTGGGTGGCGCCCTGCTCAGTGCATTGGGATTCCGGCTGGCGATCGGCGCTATGGCACTGTTGCTGGCGCTGGTCTGGCTGAGCAGTGTGCTGTTGCTGAAAAAGGACCTGGGCAAGGCGCGGGCCAAGCCCAAGTTTCGTGATCTGTTCTCCAAAAGCCCGGCGATCAACCGGCTGTCGGCGGCCAGACTGTTTCTGTTCGGCGCCCGGGATGTCTGGTTTGTGGTCGCGCTGCCCGTGTTTCTGGCGACAGCGCTGGGCTGGGATCACTGGTCGGTCGGCAGCTTTCTGGCGCTGTGGATTATCGGCTACGGGGTGGTGCAGTCCGCTGCACCCTGGCTGACCGGCAGCAAATCCGGGCGTGTGCCGGACGGGCGTAGCGCTTTTGTCTGGGCACTGGCGCTGTCGGCGCTGCCGGCGGCCATTGCGCTGGGGCTGGATACCGGTTTTGATACCCAAACCGTGCTGTTGGGCGGCCTGATGCTGTTCGGTGTGCTCTTTGCGATCAATTCATCGCTGCACAGCTACCTGATCGTCCGTTATGCCAGTGCCGATGGTGTTTCGCTGGATGTGGGCTTTTACTACATGGCCAATGCCATGGGGCGGCTGATCGGCACCCTGCTGTCGGGCTGGCTGTATCAGAGCGCCGGCCTTGAGGCTTGTCTCTGGGTATCGAGCCTGTTCGTCGCCATTGCAGCCCTGCTGTCCATCAGCTTGCCGCGCCGGGACGGCTGATACGTTCTCAAGTCGATATGGCCTGTTGAAGAGTCCGGCGACGTCGCTTCAGGGGTTGGGTGTCGCTCTTGGTCAGAGTGCCACCGCGGCCCTGTGCTATGGTGATTTTCTTTTTGAAAAGGAGTGTATTGGTGACAACGCAGAACGATGCCATGCAAAGCACATCGGCGCAGGCCGGGCCTGTCCAGGTCAGGGTGATCAGCGGCGCGGCGATCGAGCCCCATGTGGCGGATCTGGCGCGCCTGCGTATCGAAGTATTTCGCGCCTTTCCATATCTCTATGATGGCGACCTGGACTACGAGCGCGACTATATCCGCCGCTACTCAGCCTCGCCGCGCAGTCTGTTTGTCCTGGCCCTGGATGGCGAGCGCGTGGTTGGAGTGGCGACCGGTGTGCCGCTGGCGGATGAGGCCGAGGTGTTTCGACGTCCCTTTATAGACGCGGGGCAGGACATCGAGGACATTTTCTATTTTGGTGAGTCGGTACTGTTGCCCGAATACCGGGGGCAGGGGCTGGGCGTGCGTTTCTTTGCCGAGCGCGAGCAGTATGCCAGGGCACTTGGAATGCACCGTTGCGCCTTCTGTGCGGTGGAACGTGACGAGGATCATCCCCGCCGTCCGGCTGACTATGTACCGCTGAACGCCTTTTGGCACAAGCGTGGCTATCGTCATGCAGCGCAGTTACGCACGCAACTGGGCTGGAAGGATATTGGCGAAGAGAGCGAGTCGGTCAAGTCGTTGTCGTTCTGGCTGAGGGATCTGGCATGAGCCGGGTAACGCTTGCGGCCTGTCAGTACGCCATCGAACTGCTGACAGACTGGGACAGCTACGAGCGTCATCTGCGCGCGCTGGTGGCGGAGGCGGCTGAGCAGGGCGCATCCCTGGTGCTCCTGCCTGAATATGCCGGCATGGCCCTCAGCGGGCAGTTACCTGAGGCCGTGCGCAGTGACCTGCAGGCCTCCATTGCCGAGCTGCAGCCGCTGATTCCCCGCTGGCTGGCGCTTTGCGAGTCGCTGGCGCGGGAACATGAAATCTGGTTCTGTCCGGGCTCGGTGGCGGTGCTGGATGAGGATGGTATCTATCGCAACCGCTGCTGGCTGTTTGGCCCCGATGGCGTCATCGGGCAGCAGGACAAGCTGATGATGACCCGTTTCGAGCGCGAGCAATGGCTTATCGGGCCTGGCTCCGGTTTGCAGGTGTTCGATACACCCTTTGCGCGAATTGGCATTCTGATCTGCTATGACTCAGAGTTTCCGCTGCTGGGGCGTCGCCTGACGGAGGCCGGCGTTGATCTGATCCTGGTGCCCAGCTGCACCGATACCCGCGCAGGCTTTCACCGCGTGCGCATTGGCTGCCAGGCGCGCGCACTGGAGGGGCAGGTTGCGGTGTTGCAGGCACCGACGGCGGGACTGGCGCCCTGGTCTCCGGCGCTGGATATCAATACGGGCCGGGCGGCACTCTATCTGCCGCCGGACTACGGCCTGCCTGATGATGGTGTACAAGCGCAGAGCGCGTCCGAGCTGGCGGAACAATCCCGCTGGCTGCTGTGTGAGCTGGATTTCGCCGCCCTGCACGATGTGCGCCTGCGGGGCCAGGTGTTCACGCGGCGCGACTGGTCCGAACAGTTTGATGGGCACGCCGAACTGTTAAGCTAGCAGCCTGTCGGACTTAACACTGATCTACTCGGCTCGGGCATCCTGCTTCGCCCTATCTCCTGCATCCATGCAGTCGTGCGGAAAAGCCACCTCTCTTATGCGAAGAGTGGCCATTTTTGGTACTCTTTATTGTTAAATAGAACCACTATTTGCCTCAAAAGAGTTCAAAAAACTGCCTCATTCAATTGTCGGGAATGATTGAACGTGCAAACCCCGAAGGGGTGAAGCACATGGATGTGCTGAACAAATCGGTCTTTCCCTCGCTACGAACGGCCAAGCCCGACAGGCTGCCAGGTCCTTACTGAAAAATACTCAGATCCAGCGGCAGCATCTCGCCCATCCAGATGGCGTGGTCGGTGTGATCCTTGAGATCATCGTCGGTTACCAGATGACTGAAGACGGTGAGGCCGTTACGGTGCTGGGCCAGCCAGGCGAGGGTGCGGCCAAAGTTTTCGATCCTGTCGGACAGCTGGCA
The DNA here is from genome assembly GCF_000378045.1 of Marinobacterium rhizophilum DSM 18822. Lineage (GTDB taxonomy): Bacteria > Pseudomonadota > Gammaproteobacteria > Pseudomonadales > Balneatricaceae > Marinobacterium_A > Marinobacterium_A rhizophilum. The sequence continues at coordinate 93,134 of NZ_KB899089.1, read as the reverse complement.
GCTCCAGCGCGGGTGCGGGCCCACCAGTTTGCAGTGCACGCGACCCACCTGCAGCCCCAGCGTTGTGCCGGCCTGCTGGCACAGTTCGGTTGCCTGTTGCAGCGTCTGGGCATCGAAATAAACATGGGCGTGGAAGGCTTTGGCCGGGGTCATGGGTTTCCTCTGGGGCTTGAACGGTTGAAGATATTGGTCAGCCATCGCTTGCCAGCATCTCGCGTATTGTCGTGTCTGGGTCTGGCGGTACCTGTGCTGGCAGCGTCAGCAGCGTGACCTTCTGATACTGGAGCTCGCTCAACAGTGTAGCGTCGATGGCTGGTTGTGCGCAGCCGTTTACCTGAACCACGGCACAGGCCTGGTGCTTTTGCAGCAGCGCCATCAGTTCGCCCGGGTAATGCACCGGCGCACCGCCGATGCGGGTGCGGTGGTTCCAGGGTTCATCGTCGATAAAGGCGCAAATCTCAAAGGCGTTACCCGCGCCCAGGGCGCTGTGCCACTGGTGGCAACCATAATCGATGCCAAGCATGATCAGGTGGCGAGGTCTTGCTGGACGCAGTCGTGCCAGAAGGCGCTGCCAGCGAGAAGGTGCCGGGCTCATTCGACTATCCTCGCGGGTGCGGGATTATCGTGCGCTGCTGTGCTTGAGGTGCGGTGCATGCCCTGCTGTATCCTCTGCTGTGGATAAGTTTGCTGTGTATACTGTGCCCTTGTCTGATTTTACAGGGAGTACGCACATGGGCATTCTGATTTTTTTGCTGATTGGCGCGATTGCTGGTTGGCTGGCCGGCACCATCATCAAGGGCCGCGGATTTGGGGTGGTGGGAAATATCGTGGTGGGTATTGTCGGCGCGGTGGTCGGCGGTCTGTTGTTTGATTTTCTGGGTGTGCGCAGCGGTGGCTTTATTGGTTCGATCATTACGGCCACCCTGGGCGCGGTGATTCTGCTCTACGGTGCCCGTTTGCTGAAAAAGTGAATGGCCATCTCAGCGCCCGGAAGCAGGAGGAGGCTGCCGGTTGAAAAGGGGAACACAGCCCTGTTTACCTGCAACCTTGCCTCTTATCTGCTCCTGATCCTGCCATATACGGCTAATAAACGATGTTGATCTTGCCGAGCGCCTCGAGGGCTGTTGCGATGGCATTCTCGATGTCGTCGGCCTTGACCAGTCCAACACCAAGGCGGCGCTGACCGTCGATACTGGGCCCGGCAAACAACCGAAGCTGGGTGCTACGCACGCTGATGGCATCGGCCACGCCGTCAAAGCTCAGGTTGTTTGAGCGGCCATTGCCCAGAATAACCGCCGATGTACTCGGACCCTGCTGGCTTATATGGCCAATCGGCCAGCGTCGCAGGCGCGACGCTCCGTCGCGAACAGGGCGGGTATCGCATTTTTCCGTTGTGCGGATAGCCCCTAAGGGTTCACGTGAGGACTCAGTGACGCACCAGTTCGTCCAGCGTGATCTCGTACTGCCTGGCATAGGCATCGTAATGGAGGCCGTAACTGGCCGGATAGGCAAAGTCAGGGCTGTAGGCCTGCGGCTGTTTGACCGGTGTCGACGTGTTCGGTCGTGATTGCAGGAACGCGAGCGTTATCATTGGTTCCGTGAAAATGAGCTTGCCGTCGTAAAAGCCGTAGATGAAGGTCTGCGTAAAGGGCTGTTGCTGGAACTCGGCGCTGCCAGGATCAATGGCATGGGCGCCCATTCGCGGCACCTCGGTACCGGGTGGCAGTACGTAGTCCGCCGGCATATGGGAAGGCTCAGGCGCCTTGTGCGCGCGCTCCAGGTCGTCACCCACGGCGGTGATCGCGTTACGCGCGGCACTGTCGATGGCATAGAAGTGGAAATCGAAATGGGGCACGTTGTAGACCCCTTCGGGAATATGCCCTGCCGGATTCCAGTCCACGGTGACATGCTTGTATCCGGTACCGGCAGCCTCGGCCGGCAGGGCCAGCTCGTACTCCCACTCGCCGTGGGGCGGGACCTCCTGGGGCAGACCGGACAGGGCCGCTTCGCTCAGCCTGATACCCAGTGTCTGGGCCTGCCCCTGTGCGTCCAGCGTAACGAAGGTTCTTGCCTCTCCCTGGCCGATGGCGACCGCCGGACCTTCATAGGTGCCGGCGATGGAAACCTCTTTCTGAGGCATGGAACACCCCGTGAAAAACACCGCTCCAAGCGCAAGCAGCAGTGTGTGCAACCGCTGTGGATCCATTCGACTGACAGGCATTATTGGGAACCCTCTTGTTCTCTTGTTCTCTTGTTCGAGAGGCCGGCGGATAGCACTGCCCGTCGGCAGCCTGACAAGCATGGTCCCGGTACCGGCCAAACGCCAGTGGCTGTCGGTGCCTTTCGATATCGGGGCATAGGCGACCCTCTAAACGAAAAGAGCCCGCTGCTGTTGCAGCGGGCTCTTTTTCGTCAGGCAGCCCGGCGTATCAACGGAACACGAATTCCCCGGCTTCGACATCCACGGCGATCTCGTGACCCGGCGGGTAGGCGCCGGCGAGGATGTTCTGCGCCAGCGGGTTTTCGATCCAGCGCTGGATCGCCCGTTTCAGCGGCCGTGCGCCATAGATGGGCTCGAAGCCCACGTCCACCAGCTTGTCCATTGCGGTGCTGGTCAGCGTCAGGGTCAGATCCCGCTCGGCCAGGCGCTTGCGCAGCCGATCGAGCTGGACTTCGGCGATGCCGGCCACCTGTTCGCGGCGCAGGCTGTGGAAGACCACCACTTCGTCGATGCGGTTGATGACCTCGGGGCGAAAGTGAGCGCTGACCGCTTCCATCACGGCGGCCTGCATGAGGCTGTAGTCGTCATCGTCGCTGAAGTTCTGGATCAGGTCGGAACCCAGGTTCGAGGTCATCACCACGATGGTATTGCGGAAATCCACCGTACGGCCCTGGCCATCGGTCAGGCGGCCGTCTTCCAGTACCTGCAGCAGGATGTTGAACACGTCGGGGTGGGCCTTTTCCACCTCGTCGAGCAGTAGCACCGAATACGGACGACGGCGCACGGCCTCGGTCAGGTAGCCGCCCTCTTCGTAGCCGACGTAGCCGGGAGGCGCGCCGATCAGACGGGCCACGGAGTGTTTTTCCATGAACTCGGACATGTCGATGCGCACCATGGCCTCATCGGTGTCGAACAGGAAATTGGCCAGCGTTTTACAAAGCTCGGTTTTACCGACCCCGGTGGGGCCGAGGAAAAGGAAGCTGCCGTTGGGCCTGTTGGGATCGGACAGGCCCGCGCGGGAGCGGCGTACCGCGTTGGCGACGGCGACCACGGCCTCGTTCTGGCCGATCACGCGCTGGTGCAAAGCCTCTTCCATGCGCAGCAGCTTTTCCCGTTCGCCTTCAAGCATCTTGCTGATCGGGATGCCAGTCCAGCGGGAGACGACTTCAGCCACTTCTTCGTCGGTCACCTTGTTGCGCAGCAGTGTGGTTTCTTTCTGTTCGCCCTCGCTGGCGGCGGCGAGCTGCTTTTCCAGTTCAGGGATTTGGCCGTACTGCAGTTCGGACATGCGGGACAGATCGCCGGCGCGGCGCGCCTGTTCCATTTCAACCCGGGCCTGGTCCAGCTGTTCCTTGATGTGCTGGGAACCTTGCAGGGTGGCCTTTTCGGCTTTCCAGATTTCCTCGAAATCGGCGTATTCCCGTTCCAGCTTGTCGATGTTCTGTACCAGTTCGGCCAGGCGCTTGTGCGAGGGCTCGTCGGTTTCCTTTTTCAGTGCCTCGCGTTCCATCTTCAGCTGGATCAGGCGCCGTTCAAGGCGGTCCATGTCTTCGGGCTTGGAGTCCATTTCCATGCGGATGCGCGAGGCGGCCTCGTCGATCAGGTCAATGGCCTTGTCGGGCAGCTGGCGGTCGGTGATGTAGCGCTGGCTCAGTTTGGCCGCGGCGATAATGGCCGCGTCGGTGATATCAACGCTGTGGTGGATCTCATAGCGCTCTTTGAGGCCGCGCAGGATGGCGATGGTGTCTTCTTCGCTGGGTTCGTCGACCAGCACTTTCTGGAAACGGCGCTCAAGTGCCGCATCCTTTTCGACGTACTGGCGGTACTCGTTCAGGGTGGTGGCGCCCACGCAGTGCAGCTCGCCGCGGGCCAGGGCGGGTTTGAGCATGTTGCCGGCATCCATGGCGCCTTCGGCCTTGCCGGCGCCGACCATGGTGTGCAGCTCGTCAATAAAGAGGATGATCTGGCCTTCCTGCTTCGACAGTTCATTGAGCAGGGCCTTGAGGCGTTCCTCGAACTCGCCGCGAAACTTGGCGCCGGCGATCAGGGCGCCCATGTCCAGCGCCAGCACGCGCTTGTGCTTGAGGCCCTCCGGTACTTCACCATTGACGATGCGCTGGGCCAGGCCCTCGGCGATGGCGGTCTTGCCGACGCCGGGCTCGCCGATGAGCACGGGGTTGTTCTTGGTGCGGCGCTGCAGCACCTGGATGGTGCGGCGGATTTCCTCGTCACGCCCGATGACCGGATCCAGCTTGCCGGACTCGGCCCGCTCGGTCAGGTCGATGCAGTATTTGTCCAGCGCCTGGCGGGATTCCTCGGCATTGGGGTCCTGTACGCTTTCGCCACCGCGCATCTGATTGATCGCCTCTTCCAGTTTGGGTTTAGTGACACCGGATTCGCGAAGCAGCTTGCCCGCGTCACCCTTGTCGTCGAACATGGCCAGCAGTATCAGTTCGCTGGCGATGTACTGATCGCCGCGCTGCTGCGCCAGCTTGTCGGTGAGGTTGAACAGCCGCGCCATGTTCTGCGACAGGCGGATTTCGCCATCCGGGCTCTGTACCTGGGGCAGGCGCTCCAGTGCTTCGCCGAGCTTATGAGTCAGGGTCTGCAGGTTGGCTCCGGCGCGGGACAGCAGTGGTCGTATGGAGCCGTCTCGCTGTTCGATGAAGGCTGCCAGCAGGTGCAGCGGTTCCATCATGTTGTGATCCCGGCCGACCGCGAGTGATTGTGCGTCGGACAGGGCTTCCTGCAATTTGGAGGTGAATTTGTCGGGTCGCATGGAGCCTCCTGAAGTAGGGAATCAGCCAGTTATGGCTCTCTATATTGTGGCAAACCCACAAGGCTTCAAGGGACATAATTATTTAATTAGCAAATACTGATATAGGTCATCGGATGATGAGGCGCAGCGATGCGCTGGCCTGGCTTCTCGCTGTTACTCCGTCGCAGGGTATCGCACCAGCGGTCGAATCGGTGCGGATTTCGGGCTGGGTTTTGGCCGTTGCGGTTAAAACCCGGATTACGTAATCGGAATATCGAAGCTGCCATGCGGATAGGGCTCATCGCGCAGGGTGAAGTGCCACCATTCGTGGTGAAAGGGAATAAAGCCCGCGGCGGTCATCAGCTGTTGCAGCAGCAGGCGGTTGGCACGCGCCTGGATACTGAGGCGGTCATAGTCGAGCCAGGACTCGGGGCCGAAGTAGTCGAATATGGTGCCCATATCCAGTTCTTCGTGCTGATCCCGGGTGCCATTGACCGACACGATGGTCAGATCGACGGTGCTGCCGCGGCTGTGGCTGGAGCTTTTGCTCAGGTAGCCTTCGCTGAACAGCTCGGCTTTTTCCAGGTTGGGGTAATAGCGCGCCTTGAGTGCCGCCTCGCAGGGAGTGTCACACCAGCGGATAAAGTGATCCACGGCGCGCTGTGGCCGGTAGGCATCGAATATCTTGAGCCCCAGGTCGAATCGGGCAAGGCTTCGCTGCACGCCGACCAGTGCCTTCGCGGCGGGCTCTGTGAGCCAGGCTTTGGGAGCTCCGTAACCGTCGACCGGAGTGCCCAGGAAATTGTCGCTGGTGCAATACTTCATGTCCAGCAACAGGTCGGGCAGGTACTGTGTCAGATCGACCAATAAGGGTTGTGAACTCAAGCCTGTGTCCTTGAATCGGTATGATGTGGGCTAAATTACCAAGGCTGCATTCCTTGCTGACCTTCGCTGCCGGTATCGGGATGGCGAGCTGAATCATAAGTGTGTATTGTCGGATTTGTTCAGGATCACTGCAAGGAGGCGAGGCATCATGGATACCCAGAGGCCTGTCGGCGAATCGTTAGAGGCTGTCCCAAAGTCAAATATCACCGAGCAGACGCTGGCGGAGCAGCTAAAGATTACCGAGCGCGAGATTGAAGAGCGCAAACAATTGATCGGCTTCACGGCGGAAGATTCGGCTGCGCTGCAGCGCTGGAAACCCGTCGTTCAGCGCGATATCAAACTGATCGTTGATGAGTTCTATCGACGCCAGAGATCAATCTCTGAAGTGGCGCTGCTTATTGGCGATGCCGAGACCTTTCGCAGGTTGCATCATTCCATGCGGCGTTATGTACTGGAACTCTTTGATGGTTTCTACGACTCCGAATACGTCAACAAGCGCCTGCGCATCGGCAAGGTACACAAGCAGATTGGTGTATCCCCCAAGCTCTATATCGCTGCGATCGTAACGCTGCAGGAAGTATTGCGACAGCATCTGGGCTCCGTAGCACTGGCACCGTCGCACACGGATGATGAACCGCCGCTTCAGCCGCTGCATCGACTGATGATGTTTGACGTGCAATTTGTGTTTGATACTTACATCCACAGCCTGGTGTCCGAAGTCGAATCTATCCGTCATCGGGTGGAAGACTATGCCTCCAGTCTGGAGGCCACTATTGCCGAGCGGACCCGGGAGCTCGAGCGTCTGTCGCAAACGGACCCGTTGACCGGATTGCAGAATCAGCGTTCGTATTATGAGCATCTGCGCCGCGAAGTGTCTCGCGCCGAGCGCCAGGGTAATTTTCTGAGTCTGCTGTATGTCGATTTGAACCAGTTCAAGGAACTGAACGATCAGGCGGGGCACCGCGCCGGCGATGATCTGCTGGCGCACTTCAGCCAGGTGCTGCAGGGCATCAGCAGATCCTGTGATATCCCCTGTCGGTATGGTGGCGACGAGTTCATTGTGATTTTGCCGGATACAAGGCCTGAGCAGGCCGAACAGCTTGCGCATCGGCTGATAGCTGTGTTCTCGCAAGGGGATACACAGGGTATTACGCTGAGCATTGGCATCGCCCACACCTGTCTGGACAACCTGCTGGATCCCGAAAGCCTGACTAATCTGGCCGATAAGGCCATGTACGGTGCCAAGCAGCATAGTCGCGCCAGGTTGGATAACTATATCCATTTATCGGGTCGGGAAGGTGGCGCAATTGCGCCACAGGGTGCGGGGAAAAACGAGACGGCGGTTGTCGGCTCCTGAGGGGGCATAGACACATGAGGGCTGAGACGCAGTCCGAGGTCTTTAATTGATGTTAGTCAGTCCCCTGTCAGCAGCACCTTGCATACGCTGGCTTATTGTTACATCTGCGGCGTTACGCCAGGGCCGCTCTTGCTGACGGTAGATGGGGCGCAATGCCCCAAACCCTGCTTTTACCATCACTCATGCTTGTCTGTGTCGATAGATGAGCGCGCCAGATCACCGATATCAAATACTGGCGCCGCATCTATATCCAGCGCGTTAATGATGCCTGCCACGCGCTCCAGTGACGTTATTACCATTGACTGTTCCCACTCCTCCATCGCCTCAAACTTGCCGATGAACAGGTCCTGCAGGGATGTTGGTGATGTCTCCAGCAGGTGAATGCCGGTCTCCGAAAGGCAGGCCCATACCTTTCGCTTGTCGTGGCTGTCACGCCGCCGCTCCACCAGTTGCTTCTTTTCCAGCCGGTCCAGAATACTGGTGACAGTCGCCTGGGCCAGGTTCATTTCTCGTGCCAGCAGGCCAATGGTCATGGAGCCGCCTTCCTGCAGCGTCTGCATGGTCAGTAGTTGTGGCAGTGTGAGCCCGCTCACCCGGCTGAGTTGCTTGTCGTGCAGGTCGGTTGCACGAATGATCTGGCGGATCAGGACAAGGGCGGACTGGCTTTTGCTCATGCAGACTCGGGCGCTGGTTTCGTGGAGGTAACGGATTATTGTCGTCTTTTACGGCCTTGGCGGCAATAACGCAACGACTGTCGCGCTCCTCGCCCAGCTGAAGGAGGGTATCTGTATCGAAATGCTACGTACTCATGTGCCTATTATCAGATCGGCCAACAAAATTACTTCGTGTTGCTAACTAGTTAAATCTTCAGTGAGCGCAAAATTATACAGGATAATTTTTTTATTGACTAGTATTTAGCCAGTATTGGCTGTTGATGTTCATTGTTGGATGTGTTTTATAATAATAAAGCATCGCAACACGAAAAGTTATTTACCCTATGGAAGTTGATTCGATAAAGTTCCGCAAACCCAGTGGTCTTGATGGCCACGCGCTGCACCAGCTGATTTCACGCTGTGCGCCTCTGGATACCAATTCCGTTTATTGCAACCTGCTGCAATGTACCGATTTTGCAGACACGGCCATCGCGGCCCAGGCGCCCGACGGACGCCTGCTGGGCTTCATTTCGGGATACCGCCCACCGGGGCGTGAAGACACCCTATTCGTCTGGCAGGTGGCGGTTGATGAGGCTGCCCGCGGATTGGGATTGGGCAGCCGCATGCTGCTGGCACTAATCCGACGTCTTGCACCCCAGGGTGTGAGGCATATAGAAACCACGATTTCACCCGGCAACGATGCGTCCGAAGCCCTGTTCCGCAAAGTCTTTGACGTACTCGATGCCCCCTGGGAGCGGCAGCTGCTGTTTTCCCGCGAGGCCCACTTCGCCGGTCAGCATGATGACGAAATGCTGTACCGTGCCGGCCCCTTCGCGCTGCCGATCCCCTCAAAAGCTTAACAGGAGTAATAATGAATATTTTTGAACAGAATGAATCCGCTATTCGCAGCTATTGCCGTTCGTTTCCGGTGGTTTTCAACCATGCCAAGGGCGCCGAGCTCACGGTGCGTGACGGTGAGCGTTATATCGACTTTCTTGCCGGCGCCGGCACCCTGAACTACGGCCACAACAACCCGATACTCAAGAAAGCCCTGATTGAGTACATCGAGTCCGATGGTGTGGCACACGGCCTGGACATGCACACCGATGCCAAGGAAAGCTTCCTTGAGGTATTTAATCGCATCATCCTGGAACCTCGCGGTCTGGGTGACTGTGTCGTGCAATTTACCGGCCCGACCGGGTCCAATTCGGTTGAGGCCGCGCTAAAACTGGCGCGCAAGGTCAAGGGACGTCGCAACATCATCAGCTTCACCAACGGCTTTCACGGTGTGACCACTGGTGCTCTGGCCTGTACCGGCAATCAGCACCACCGCGGCGCAGCTGGCGTGACGTTGGGTGATGTTACGCGCATGCCGTTTGATGGCTATATGGGTGACAAGATGAACACCCTGGCCTACATGGATAAGCTGCTCAGCGATCCGAGCAGCGGCATTGACCACCCGGCGGCGGTGATCGTTGAAACCGTTCAGGGCGAAGGCGGTCTGAACGTTGCCTCGGCTGACTGGATGCGCCGGCTCGAGCGCCTGTGCCGCAAGCACGACATGCTGTTGATCGTTGATGATATCCAGGCCGGTTGCGGCCGTACCGGCTCTTTCTTCAGCTTCGAAGAGATGGGCATCAAGCCGGACATGATTACCCTGTCCAAGTCCCTCAGTGGTTATGGTCTGCCCCTGGCGGTGCTGGTGCTGCGCAAGGAGCTTGATCAGTGGGAGCCGGGTGAGCATAACGGTACCTTTCGCGGTAACAACCACGCCTTCGTGACGGCCACCGCCGCGATTGAAACCTTCTGGAGCGATACACGTTTTGCCGAAGAGGTGAAACGCAAGGGCGCACTGGTACGCGAACGTTTTCAGTCCATCGTCCAGCGTCAGGGCCCGAATTCGCTGAAAGTGAAAGGTCGTGGCCTGATGATCGGTATCGAATGTCCCAACGGTGAGATTGCTGCCAGTGTTTGCCGTCGCTCCTTTGCGCGCAACCTGGTGATCGAAACCAGTGGTGCACACAGCCAGGTGGTGAAATGCCTGTGCCCGCTGACCATCACCGATGAGCAGCTCACCACCGCGCTGGATATTCTGGAAGGTGCTTTTGCCGGCGCCATGGCTGAACAAATCGAAACTGCCGCATCCTGAGGAGATCGAGAATGATCGTACGTACACTGCAAGAAGCTGAAAAAAGTGAGCGCCGGGTTGTTGCCGAGAACTGGGAAAGCACCCGTATGCTGCTAAAGCAGGACAATATGGGGTATTCCTTCCATATCACCACAATTTACGCGGGCACCGAAACGCATATCTGGTACCAGAACCATTTCGAGTCGGTGTACTGCATCAGCGGTGAAGGCGAGATCGAAACCCTGGCCGATGGCAAGGTCTATCCGATCCGCCCGGGCACCCTGTACAACCTGGACAAGCACGATGAGCACCTGTTGCGGGCCAGTTCCGAACTGAAGCTGGCGTGCGTGTTCAACCCGCCGCTGAACGGGCTTGAAGTGCATGACGAAAACGGTGTCTATCCGCTGGAAACGGATGCCGTTGCCTGAGTGATGCACGTTACCCGGGGCGTCATCAGCCCCGGGAGCTGAGTGTCACGGCCCCTACATTACTAACCGGAGAATCCATGAGTTCGCGTCAAGATCTGTACCCGTCCCGTCAGCAGGCCGAGCCACAATGGCTGGAGCGCCAGGATCCTGTGGTGTATAGCCAGGATCCCGCGGCTGCGCCGATTGCGTCCGAGCTGATTGCCCAATACGAGCGTGACGGCTACATGGTGATTCCCGAGCTCTTTTCACCGGCTGAAGTTGCCGTCATGACCACGGAACTGGAGCGTCTTCGGCATGACCCGGCTGTATTGGCATCTGACAAGGCCATTCGCGAACCGAATAGTGGCGCGTTACGTTCGCTGTTTGAGATCCACCATGACAATGCGCTTTTTGGCAGGCTGGCATGTGATGCCCGCATTGCCGAAATAGCCCGCTTTATCCTCGGCGGCGATGTGTATATTCACCAGTCGCGCATGAACCTGAAGCCCGGCTTCATCGGCAAGGAGTTCTACTGGCACTCCGATTTTGAAACCTGGCACGTTGAGGATGGCATGCCGCGCATGCGTGCGCTGAGCTGTTCCATCCTGCTGACCGACAATGACATCAACAACGGTCCGCTGATGCTGGTACCGGGTTCCCACCGCCATTACGTTGGCTGTGTCGGCGCAACCCCGCATAACCATTATCAGTACTCGCTGCGCAGGCAGGATTTTGGTGTGCCGGATAACGCAAGCCTCAGTCGAATGGTCGAGCGCTACGGTATCGATACTGCCACAGGACCTGCGGGGTCCGTGGTGTTTTTCGACTGTAACACGCTGCATGGCTCCAACAGCAATATTACGCCGGCCCCGCGCAGCAACCTGTTCTTTGTGTTTAATCACATCGAAAACGGCCTGCAGGCGCCTTTCTGCGAGCAGCCGCCGCGCCCGGCATTTGTCGCTGACCGCGAGCCGGTTAAACCGCTGGAGATCGTGGAGCAGACGTACGCCTGAGCCGCACTCGCCCTTCTTTCCTGCTGCCGCATTCACTGCGGCAGCCCTGAATTTTACGGGACTTTCCATATCAATATGCACACGGTAGAAAAAATCGGTGGCACGTCCATGAGCCGCTTTGACGAAGTCATGGACAACATTTTAGTGGGCGATCGCAGCGGCGATTCGCTCTATAACCGCATCTTTGTCGTATCGGCCTATGCCGGCATGACCAATTTGCTGCTGGAACACAAGAAAACCGGCGAACCCGGCGTTTATGCCCGCTTTGCCGACGCTCATAGCGAAGATGCCTGGCTGGAAGCACTGGACGGTGTCTGCAGCCGCATGCTGCAGAAAAACGCCGAACTGTTTGACAGTGACTACGAGCGCAGCGCCGCAGACCACTTTGTACAGGAGCGCATCAAGGATGCCCGCGCCTGCATGCAGAGCCTGCAGCGTCTTTGTACCTATGGTCACTTTCAGCTCGAAGAGCATCTGATGAAGGTGCGCGAAATGCTGGCGGCCATCGGTGAGGCGCACAGTGCACACAACACGGTGCTTGCGCTGCGCAGCCGCGGTGTTAACGCCCGCATGGTGGACCTGACAGGCTGGCACCAGGACGCGCCCCAGGCTTTTGAGGACATGGTGCGTTCCGGGTTTGAAGATATCGATCCTGCCACGGAGCTGGCGGTTGCCACGGGCTACACCCATTGCGCCGCGGGATTGATGAATACGTATGACCGGGGCTATAGCGAGATCACCTTTGCGGAAATCGCCTCTGTGACTTCGGCCCGTGAAGCCATTATCCACAAGGAATACCACCTTAGCAGTGCCGATCCCATGTTGGTCGGTACCGATAAGGTGGTGACCATCGGGCGCACCAACTACGATGTGGCTGACCAGCTGTCGAACCTGGGCATGGAAGCCATCCATCCCAAGGCGGCCAAGTCCTTGCGTCGGGCTGGCGTGGAGCTGCGCATCAAGAACGCCTTTGAGCCTGAACATGACGGTACCCTGATCAGCCAGTCCTACGTGAGCGACCGACCCTGCGTTGAGATCGTGGCCGGGCGCAAGGATGTTTTCGGGTTGGAAGTATTCGATCAGGAAATGCTCGGCGATGTAGGCTACGACATGGAACTGACGCGTCTGCTCAAGCAGCTGAAGCTCTACGTGGTGAACAAGGACTCGGATGCCAACAGCATCACCTACTACGTTTCGGGTTCGCGCAAGATGGTTAACCGTGCCGCGCGCCTGGTGGAAGAGCGCTACAAGGATGCCGAGGTGACGGTACATAACGTGGCCATCGTGTCGGCCATTGGCTCTGACCTCAAGGTCAAGGGCATGCTGGCGCGCATGATGTCCGCCATGGCTGAGGCTGGCATCAGTGTGCAGGGCGCGCATCAGTCGATCCGCCAGGTTCAGATGCAGTGTGTCGTCCGGGAAGAGGACTATGCCCAGACCGTAGTGGTACTGCACAGGGCGCTGGTGGAGCAAGAGGGTTATGAGGACGTGATCTCCGCTGCCTGAGTGCTCGCTGCGTCGCCTGATTACCCCCGCAAGCCCGGCCTTATGGTCCGGGCTTTTGCTTTCTGGTCTTGAGCTTGTTGCTGCCTGCAGCGGAATTCGATTTTGCCACGGCTTAATGTCATGATGGTGCCAGTTTTTTTATGACCAGAACGACTGTGAAACATGGAGAGCCGAGTCGTGAGTGCAGTGCTTAAATCCCTGAACGACACAGACCAACTGCCCGTACTGTTAGCGCGGCAGCCCATTTATTCCAAGAATCAGGATGTCGTTGCGTATGAGCTGCTGTTTCGCAGCCAGTCCGGTGAAGTTGACCGGTCGATTACGGATGATGCGGCGACCCTGGCTGTCATTACCAATACCTATGCCAGCGTGTGTACCGGTGGCGAGGTTCGTACTCTGCCCTGCTATCTCAAGCTCACAGACAAGGTACTGATGAATGTCAATTTTCCTGAGCTGCCCAGGGACAGCTTTGCGCTTGAATTGCTCGGTCATACCGATGTAACCCCAGCGTTGCTGGAGCGCTTGACCCAGCTGGCCCGGTCGGGCTATCGCCTGGTCCTGGCGGATTATGATCCGGGCAACCCGAAATTCGAGCCCCTGCTGTCTATCGTACATGTCCTCAAGCTCGATGTCCTCAAGCTGGGCCTGCGCGAATTACCGGACATCATCCGCAAGCTGAAGCCTTATAACCTGGAATTGCTGGCCGACAAGGTCGAAAACAAGGAGCAGTTCAGGCAGTGTCTTGAAATGGGCTTCTCGCTCTATCAGGGCTATTTCCTGAGCATGCCGATTCCGGTGCGCGGCAAGAAAATTGTCGGCAACAAGGTCGTTCTGCTGCAGCTTTTGACGGAGTTGCAGAATCCGGATACGACCGCGGCGGCGCTGGAACAGATCGCGATAAACGACGCGGCGCTTACCTACAAGATTCTCAAGGTGGTCAACTCGGCGGCTTTCAGCCTGAAGCGCGAGATTGAGTCTCTGTCCCACGCCATTACGCTGCTGGGGCTGGATCAGATCCGCCGCTGGGTCACTCTGTTTCTGGCCAGTGCCGAACCCGGCAAGCCCGATGAGCTGACGCGTAACATGCTGGTGCGCGGACGTATGTGCGAGCTGCTGGCTGAGCTTATGGGGCGCCCTAATACGCTGAATTACTTCGTTGTCGGTCTGTTGTCCCAGCTGGACGCGCTGCTGGACATCGATATGAGCGAGCTGATGGAACAGGTTCCGTTGCAACAGGATATCAAGGATGCGTTGCTCAACCGTTCCGGCATGCTTGGCGAAGTGCTGAAGGATGTCGAGGTTTACGAGCAGGGAAAGTTTGCGGCGCTGCAGAGGTTTGTAGATCCGTCTTTTTACGAGGTTTCCTATCGCCACAGCCTGTCATGGGCTCAAACGGTGATGCTGGCCATGTCTGAAGGTTAGCGCACGCGCGGCAGGTGAAAGGCAAAAAATGCCGCTTTTGCGGCGCTGCTTAAACCTTTCACCTCAATGGCGCCAGTCCGTCTGTGTCAGCTGGCGCTTTCCATCTGGGACTGCAGGTAATTCTGCAGACCGACCTTGTTGATAAGCTCCAGCTGTGTTTCCAGGTAGTCGATATGCTCTTCTTCGGATTCGAGTATGTCTTCGAGCAATTCACGGCTGGTGTAATCCTGCACCTTTTCGCAATGCTTGATGCCTTCGCGCAGGTCCGGCAATGCATCGAGTTCCAGGGCCAGGTCGCATTCAAGCATTTCCTGAGTGTCTTCGCCGATGCGTAGTTTGCCGAGGTTTTGCAGGTTAGGCAGGCCTTCCAGAAACAGGATGCGCTCAATCAGCCGGTCGGCGTGCTTCATTTCATCGATGGATTCGTGGTATTCGTGATCGGCCAGAGCTTTCAGGCCCCAGTCCTTCCACATGCGGGAGTGCAGGAAGTACTGATTGATGGCAATCAGTTCGTTGTACAGGGCCTTGTTGAGATACTCGAGGACTTTCTTGTCGCCTTTCATGCCGCTGTCTCCGCGTTGGATAAACAGCAAACAGTATTGAAGGCGGGCTTCGATCTGTCAAAGCCAAGTGGGTTATGCTTTTCAAGCAGGGATTTGTGGTGACCGCAAACTGGCCGGACGTTGTGATATCAGGCGGCGATAATTTCTTCTGCGAGATCCATGAAGGGATGGTCGTCAATGATCTGGCGAGTGGTGCAAATGCATTTTCCACATTCTGAGCCGACACCCAGCTGACGGTAAACGTCACGCAGGGTACGGGCGCCCTGGTCCAGAGCTTCGCGAATTTGACGGTCGCTTACGTTCTTGCAGATACAGACTTTCATGGCTTGACCCGCGGATGTCTTGATACGGAATGTTAATGATAATAGTTATCAAAACCGTTTCTGGCAAGCCTTAATGCTAAGCGGAACTTGAAAGATATTTGATTATTTTTAGCTATTATTTATATGTTTCCGATAGTTTTTATTCTTCTGGCGTCTGTCTCACGCGCACAAAAAAGGCAGCTGAAGCTGCCTTTTTTGTGCTTTACGCCCGCATGAATGTCAGCCGGGCTTCAGATGCAGCTTAATCCAGCGCGGACAGGTCGCGCACCGCGCCCTTGTCTGCGCTGGTGGCCAGCAGGGCGTAGGCCTTGAGGGCGGCCGAGACTTTGCGTGGACGAGGTTCGGCCGGTTTCCAGCCATCCTTGCCTTTCCTGTCCATTTGCGCACGGCGATGAGCCAGCTCTTCCATCGGCAATTTCACGTCGATGGTGCGGTTGGGGATATCGATGCGAATGATGTCACCGCTTTCCACCAGGGCAATAGCGCCGCCAGCGCCGGCTTCAGGCGATACATGCCCGATAGACAGGCCCGAAGTGCCGCCGGAGAAACGACCGTCGGTCAGCAGGGCGCAGGCTTTGCCCAGTCCCTTGGACTTGAGATAGGACGTCGGGTACAGCATTTCCTGCATGCCAGGGCCGCCTTTAGGGCCTTCGTAGCGCACGATAACCACGTCGCCGGGCTTGACCTTGTCTTCCAGGATATGACGTACGGCCTCGTCCTGGGACTCGGTGATATGGGCCGGTCCTTCAAACACCAGGTTCTCGTCGTCGACGCCGGCAGTTTTGACTACGCAGCCGTCTTCGGCGATGTTGCCGTACAGAACGGCCAGGCCGCCTTCCAGCGAGAAGGCATGTTCCAGCGAGCGAATGCAGCCATTCTCACGGTCGCCGTCCAGCGTGGGCCAGCGTGTCGCCTGGCTGAACGCAGTCTGGGTCGGGATACCGGCAGGCCCGGCCTTGAAAAACTCCACTACGGCAGGTGTGGGGTTACGCATGATATCCCACTCGTCCAGCGCGGCTTTCATGCTGGTGCTATGGACGGTGGGCAGATCGGTGTGCAGTTTGCCGGCACGGTCCAGTTCGCCAAGGATCGCCATGATGCCGCCGGCGCGGTGCACGTCTTCGATATGGTACTTAGGTGTGTTCGGCGCCACCTTGCAAAGCTGGGGCACCAGGTGCGACAGACGGTCGATGTCCTTGAGGGTGAAGTCCAGCTCCGCTTCCTGGGCGATGGCCAGCAGGTGCAGGATGGTGTTGGTGGACCCGCCCATGGCGATATCCAGCGTCATGGCGTTTTCGAACGCCTTGAAGTTGCCGATGCTGCGCGGCAGGGCGTTGTCGTCATCCTGCTCGTAGTAGCGTTTGGCGAGCTCGACGATGGTGCGGCCGGCTTTCAGGAACAGCTCTTCGCGATCGGCATGGGTAGCCAGTACGGTACCGTTACCCGGCAGGGACAGACCCAGGGCTTCGGTCAGGCAGTTCATGGAGTTGGCAGTGAACATGCCGGAGCAGGAGCCGCAGGTGGGGCAGGCGGATCTTTCGTACTCGGCAACTTTTTCGTCAGAAGCGCTGTCATCGGCGGCGATGACCATGGCGTCGACCAGGTCCAGCTTGTGCTCGGACAGCTTGGTCTTGCCGGCTTCCATCGGACCGCCGGAAACGAAGATCACCGGAATGTTCAGGCGCATGGCGGCCATCAGCATTCCCGGTGTGATCTTGTCGCAGTTGGAAATGCAGACGAGCGCATCGGCGCAGTGGGCATTGACCATGTATTCAACGGAGTCGGCGATGATGTCGCGGCTTGGCAGCGAGTAGAGCATGCCGTCGTGACCCATGGCGATGCCGTCATCAACAGCGATGGTGTTGAATTCCTTGGCGACGCCGCCGGCCTTTTCGATTTCGCGCGCGACCAGTTGGCCCATGTCCTTGAGGTGGACATGGCCCGGCACGAACTGGGTAAAGGAGTTGGCGATGGCGATGATCGGCTTGTGGAAATCCTCGTCCGTCATTCCGGTTGCACGCCAGAGCGCGCGGGCGCCGGCCATATTGCGACCGGCTGTCGAGGTCTTTGAACGATATTGCGGCATGACCTTGTGTCCTCGGCTGCTGGGGACGCCAGCGTAGCTGGCGACACGCCCGTATTGGGAAACGGCGAGTATAACAGATGCCCTGCATGGTGCAGTACTGCCTCGACTGGCCGTGTTAATCCGACGATTCCTTCATGCCGGATTCAGCCGATTGTTACTAAAGTGACAGCCTGAGTGAAGCATTCCTGCGACTTAAGGAGGCAGCTAATGTTACGCATACTATGTACAGGATTGATCGCCGTCTGGCTGCTGGCCCCTTTGGCCCCCCTGGCCCATGCCGGATCAAGGGATCGCGATGACTGGCATGAATCGCGGCATCACGGACGGTACGACTACGCCAAGGTGGTCGACGTCGATCCCATCGTGCAGCGCGAACGGGTTCGGGTCGAACGTGAGACCTGCTGGGATGAGCAGGTGCGTGTGCGGACCGACGGCTATCGCAGCAGCAACGCAGTGGGTGGTGCACTGGTGGGCGGTATGATCGGCGGGGTCGTTGGACATGAGCTGGGTCATGGTCATCATCATAGCCCGGCGGGTACCCTTGTGGGGGCTGCAGTCGGGGCAACGCTGGGGCATCAGCTGGCCTGGCGCCGGCATGATCGCTACGAAACAGTGACAGAGCGGCGCTGTGCCGTGAAACCGGATCTGGAGTATTATGAGAGGGTTACGGGGTACCGCGTAAGTTACCGCTATCGAGGCCAGATTTACCACACCACGACGACGGACCATCCCGGCAGGCGCATTCGCGTCAGGGTGGATGTGACACCTGCGCACTGGCATGGCTGAAAGGCCGGACATTAATCAAACGAGGAGCGGACCTTGATGTTGCGAACCTATAGTATTCGGCGGCTGTCGGGCATCAGTTTGGTGTTGTGCGCACTGGTGTTTTGCCTGGCACCGGCGCCGGCTGCCCGCGCTGAGCATGAAGCGCCGGCCCCGATGCTGCTAGCGGCAGACCGGGGGTTGAGCATGCAGCAGGCGGTCGAGATGGTTCGCAGCCAGTACAAGGGACAGGTGGTCAAGGCGACCGAAATCGAATATCAGGGACGTCCGGCCTACCGCATTCGTCTGGTCAATGCAGGGCGCGTGCGGGATGTGCTGGTGGATGTCCAGTCAGGTCAGATTATTAATGCCAGGGGTAACGACGGATGAAAGTACTGATCGTCGAAGATGACAAAGATTTGCGCCGTCAACTCAAGACGGCGCTGGAAAGCCGCGGTTATACCGTGGAAGAAAGTGCCGACGGTGAAGACGCCGCCTTTATGGGCGCAGAGTACCCTTACGATCTGGCGGTGGTGGATCTGGGGCTGCCCAAGCTTTCCGGCGTGGAGGTGATTCGTCGCTGGCGCGCCGAACATAAAATGTTTCCGGTACTTATCCTGACCGCCCGGGGCGACTGGCAGGACAAGGTGGAGGGACTGGAGGCCGGTGCCGATGACTATCTGGTCAAGCCGTTTCATATCGAGGAACTGATGGCGCGTCTCAATGCGCTGGTGCGCCGGGCTGCAGGCCATGCCACCCCGGTGCTGCGTTTTGGCCCCATCGCGCTGGATACGTCCGGCAGGGTGGTGACGCTGGATGACAAGCCGGTGAAACTCACCAGCTATGAATTCCGCACCCTGGAATACCTGATTCTGAACGCCGGCAAGACCATTTCCAAGACCGAGCTGACCGAACACCTGTATCACCAGGACTTTGACCGCGACAGCAATGTACTGGAAGTGTTTATTCGCCGTCTGCGCCAGAAGCTGGACCCGGACCAGACTCTGCAGCCGATCACCACCGTACGCGGACTGGGCTATCGTTTTGATCTGTCGCCGGTTGCCGAGGCCTGATGCTGCGACGGCTGTGTCCCAGGGTGCGCTCACTGCGAGCGCGCCTGCTGGTTTTTTCCTGCAGCCTGCTGCCGGTCGTCTTTTTCAGTGCCTGGTTTGCCCTGCAGAATGCCTTTTTACACAGCCTTGAAACGGCCGAGCGTGAACGCCTCAAGTTACAGGTATACCTGTTGCTGGGGGCTGCCGAATTTCATGCTGGTCGGCTGAATATTCCCCAGGCGCTGCGCGAACCCCGTTTTGGGCAGGTCGAATCAGGTTTGTACGGCGTCATTGAAAGCCGCAGTGGCGCGCTGCAATGGCGCTCCGAGTCCAGCATGCTGCTGTCGGCCTCCCTGTTGCTGGCGCTGCACGAAACCCAGCTGGCCCCCGGCGATGTCCTGTTTACCCACCTGCCCGAACATGGCCTGTACCTGTACCAGTACCCGGTTGTATGGGAAAGCGCCGGGCGGGAGCATCAGTATCTGATTAACGTGCTGGAAACCGACCAGCCGTTGCAAGCTGAATTGCGGGCTTATCGTAACCAGTTGGTGAGCTGGCTCAGCCTGCTGTTTGTGCTGGCGCTGCTGGTGCAGTACATCATTCTGCGCTGGAGCCTTAAACCGCTGGATGCGCTGGCGCTGGATCTCAAGCGCATCGAAAGCGGGGATGCACGCCAGCTTGAGGGTACCTATCCGCTGGAAGTTCAACCGGTCACAGAAAACCTCAACCTGCTGCTCGACAGTGAGCGGCGTCAGCGAGAACGCTATCGTAATACCCTGGGGGATCTGGCCCACAGTCTGAAGACGCCGCTGGCCGTGATGCGGGGCTTGTCCGAGGAAGCGCTGCCCCATAACGAATATCAGCACATTGTGCATGAGCAGACAGAGCGTATGGGGCAGATTGTGCAGTATCAGCTCGCCCGGGCGGTGAAGAGCCAGGGACGGGGGATATCAGCCGGGGTGGATGTGGCGCCCATCGTGCAGCGTATCTCCCAGGCCCTGCTCAAGGTATACCGCGACAAGAATGTGCAGATCGAGCAGCATCTGGCCGAGGGACTGCGTTTTGCAGGCGATGAGCGTGACCTGATGGAACTGCTGGGTAACCTGCTGGAGAACGCCTGCAAATACGGCAAGCAGAAGGTCAGGGTGGTGGCAGGCCTGCAGGATGCCGACAACCTGCAGATCTACATCGACGATGACGGCGCCGGGGTGTCGGCCGAGCGCCGTGATGTGGTGTTGCAGCGTGGCGAGCGACTCGATACTTCGGCGCCGGGGCAGGGCATCGGTCTGGCGGTGGCGGTGGACATTCTCAGTAGCTACAACGGCGAACTCAGTATCCATGAGTCGCCGCTGGGCGGTGCCCGTTTCCGCATACTGTTGCCGGCCGTCTCTGTCTGAAGAGCGGCCTGAACCGTGCTGTTGCCAGTCAGATGGGCTTGATAAACACCTTGGAATTGCGCTGATAGTTATAAAGCTCCTTGCGTTTGCCGGGCAGCTTTTCCAACGGTGCCTCGACAAAGCCGCGCTCGATAAACCAGTGTGCGGTACGGGTGGTCAGTACGAATAACTGAGACAGCCCCATTGCACGTGCCGCCTCTTCAATGGCGCCGAGCAGCATTTCACCGCGCTCACCACCACGGTACAGGTTGGATACCGCGACGCAGGCCAGCTCCCCCATGCCCTCATCGGCGAACGGATAAAGGGCTGCGCAGGCAATGATGGCACCGTCGCGCTCAACGATGGTGAACTGCTCGATTTCCGCCTCCAGCAGTTCGCGGGAGCGGCGCACCAGGACGCCGGCCTGTTCCAGCGGCGCGATGAGCTCCAGAATGCCGCCAACGTCCTCAATGGATGCCTGGCGTACCTGCTCGTACGATTCGCTTACCACCATGGTACCGGCACCGTCGCGGGTAAAGAGCTCACTCAGCAGGGCGCCATTTTCCTGATAGCTGATCAGGTGGCAGCGCGGAATGCCGTTATTGCAGGCGATTACGGCAGCCTCGAGCTGACGCGACAGCTCGGTATATTCCTGGTCCGGCGCCTCGGATTCCATGCGGTTGAGGTACTGCTTGACCATGCGTTCAGCGGTGCGGGCCAGCAGTTCGCTGCGCAGCTCGCCGCTGCTGTCAAACACCCCTTTGGTCGCGCCAAACAGGATCAGCTTCTCGGCGCCCAGCGCCTTGGCCGCTTCGGTCGCGACTTCTTCGATGGCCAGGTTGAACATTTCTCCCGTGGGGGAATAGCCGATATTGGACAGCAGGACGATCTCACCCTGGTCCAGGTGGCGCGCAATGGCGGTCTTGTCCACGCGGCGCACTTCACCGGTATGCATCAGGTCCACGCCTTCGTGGATGCCGTAAGGGCGCGCCGTGACAAAGTTGCCGGAGCAGACGCGAATGCGGGCGCCGTGCATCGGTGTATTGGCCAGCCCCATCGAGAGCCGGGCCTCGATCAGGCAGCGCTGGTAGCCACAGGCATCGATAACGCAGTCCAGCGTCTCGCTGTCGGTTATGCGCATATCGTGATGCAGGCGTGATTGCAGGCCCCGCTCGGCCAGACGCTGCTCGATCTGCAGGCGTGACCCGTATACCAGTACCAGGCGCACGCCCAGGCTGTTGAGCAGTACGATGTCGTGCACGATGTTGGCGAAATTGTCGTCTACCACCGCATCGCCGCCGAGCATCAGCACGAAGGTCTTGCCGCGGTGGGCATTGATATAGGGGGATGACTGGCGGAACCAGTTTACGTACTGTTGAATGTCGTTTGTCACGTCAGGCGTCCGTTGTGCCGTGCAGGCAGTATTTCTGTATCAGTTGTTCAAGCACGCCGACCATGGGATTGATCTGGTCGTGGCTCAGGTATTCATCGGGCTGATGGGCCTGGGCAATACTGCCGGGTCCCATGACGATAGTGTCCATGCCCATGCCCTGCAGGAACGGGGCTTCGGTGCCGAATGCGACGGCTTCCGCCTGGTGGCCGGTGAGCTGCTCGGCGGTACGTACCAGCTCTGACGTGCGCGAGTTCTGGAACGGCGGGATGCCCGGGAAAAGCTCGTCGACGTCGATCTTTACGCCGTAGGGCTGCTGCAGGGGCGCCAGACGCTTGTGAATAGACTCGCGCAGCACATCGATACTCATGCCGGGCAGCGGGCGCAGATCAAATTCCAGTTCGCAGCGGCCACAGATGCGGTTTGGGTTATCACCCCCGTGGATGCAACCCAGATTGAGGGTTGGTACCGAGACGGTGAAATCGCTCTGGCGATACTGCTGCTGCAGCTCGCGGCGAAAGGAAATCAGTTCCCCCATGACGCCATGCATGGCTTCCAGCGCGCTGGCGCCCAGGCTCGGGTCCGACGAGTGGCCGGACCTCCCGGTAACCCGTACCACATCCATCATGATGCCTTTGTGCATGTAAATGGGCTTGATGCTGGTGGGCTCGCCAATGACGGCATAGCGGGCCTTCGGCCGGCCCGCTTCGGCCAGAGCACGGGCGCCGCTCATGGAGCTTTCTTCATCGGCGGTGGCCAGGATGATCAGCGGCTGCCTGAGGGGCTGGTCCACAAAACGCCGTGCCGCTTCAATGGCTATCGGGAAGAAGCCCTTCATGTCGCAGGTGCCGAGGCCATAAAAACGGTTGTCCCGCTCATCGAGCCGGAACGGATCGCTTTTCCACAATTCGCTGTTGCAGGGGACGGTATCGGTATGACCGGACAGCACCAGCCCGCCGGGGCCCATGCCCAGGGTGGCGATGAGGTTGGATTTTCCGGGGTGGCCCGGCACCGGCATGACCTCGGTACGAAAGCCAAGATCCGACAGCCAGGTTTCAAGCTTGGTGATAACGCCAAGGTTGCTTTGATCCCAGTCAGCGGATGAGCAGCTGATCGACGGAGACGCGATCAGTTCGCGCAGCATGGTGACCAGGTCGGGAATGGCAGCGGGCATGGCAGACCTCAAAGGTAACGGACATGCGCTCTATTGTGCAGGCTTTGCGGGCACCGGTCTATGCTCCGGCGCGCGGCAACCCGGCGGCTGGAACGCGGACTGCATGCCTCATCCAGCAGTGCACAGATCCGCTCGGGCGCGGGTCCGGTCAAATTTTCGTTTTCATCCGTCAGCGGTAATCTTTACTGACGCATGCTTGTCCTGATCGCTATGCCAGCGCAATTCGCTACCCGCTACAAACAAAAATGGCGCCTTCGGGGAAGGCGCCATTTTGTATAGCAAGAGGGGGGACCGCCCTAGCTGAACATGCCCTTGAACATAAAGAAGAACATGATGGCCAGGAAGGCACCGGCCGGCAGGGTAATGACCCAGGACACGAAAATGGTGCCCACCACCCGAAGGTTCAGTGCCGCCAGGCCGCGGGCCATGCCGACACCCAGTACCGCACCCACCAGGGTATGGGTGGTCGAGATCGGCAGCCCGGTACCGGACGCAATGACCACGGTGGTGGCGGCGGCCAGTGTTGCGGCGAAACCGCGGCTGGGTGTCAGCTCGGTGATGTTGTTGCCCACGGTTGCGATAACCTTGTGGCCGTACATCATCAGGCCGGCAACGATACCTGCGCCACCAAGCAGCAGAATCCAGGCCGGCATCGAGGTTTGCTGGGCCACGGCGCCGCCTGCATTGACGACACCCACAATGGCGGCCAGCGGGCCGACGGCGTTGGCAACGTCGTTGGAGCCGTGAGCAAAGGCCATGGCGCAGGCCGTGAACATCATCAGAATGGCGAAGATTTTCTCGACGCTGGAAAAGTGATAGTCACGGTCGGCTTCCGGGTTGGGCTGGATGTTGCGTTGCAGCATCATCCCGATCAGCATGGTCAGTATGCCAAAGCCGACGGAGAAGAGTGCGCTTTGGGTCCAGCTCAGGTGCAGGCCGATATGCTTGAGACCCTTGGTGAAGGTCACCATCGCAATGATAAAGCCCACCAGGAAGATGTAGATCGGCACATATTTCTTGGCGTTCTTGAACGGGTCTGTCGTATCCAGTATGAGCGCCTGTACGGTTCGAAACAGGAAGAAGGCGATGCAGCCCGCCATGAGTGGCGATACCACCCAGCTGGCCACGATGCTCGATACCTTGCCCCACTGCACGGCTTCCGGTGATATGCCCACGGCGGCGAAGCCGACAATGGCACCGACAATGGAGTGAGTGGTGGAGACCGGCCAGCCGTAGTGCGTTGCGATCAGCAGCCAGAAACCGGCCGCCAGCAGGGCGGCGAGCATGCCGTAGATCAGCAGATCCGGCGAGCCTGTCAGCAGTGCCGGATCAATGATGCCCTTGCGGATAGTGTCTGTAACAGCGCCACCGGCCAGATAGGCGCCGGCAAACTCGAACAGAATGGCGATCATGATCGCCTGTTTCAGGGTCAGGGCTCGGGAGCCCACTGAGGTACCCATGGCATTGGCAACGTCATTGGCGCCTACACCCCAGGCCATGAAGAATCCGAAGATGCAGGCAAGGATGACGATCATATCGCCGTGCTGTGCAATCATGTTCATGTGGAAATCCTTGGTACGAGAAGCTTAGCGTGCGAGCAGCAATTGCAGACGCGCGCCTACTTGCTGTGCGCGGTCGGCGAGGTCGCCAATCCAGTTGATGACCTTGTACAGGAACATCGCATCGATCGGGTGCATGTCTTTTTCCACAGCGAACAGGGCGCTACGAATTTCGCGCTCCAGGTCGTCGGCATCGTGTTCGAGGTCGTCAATGTTGTTGATCATCCCTTCAACTGACTTGACTTCATGACCGCTGAAACCCGAGCTGATGAGTTCGTCCAGTTCATTCAATGCCGTCAGTGCCTGGGCGGATGTCTGCAGCGCGCTGCGGACAAACAGGCTCATCTTGGGCTGAATGGCTTCCGGGATGTGCATTTTGCGCCCAAGCATCAGGCCAGCAATATCCTTGGCTCGGTTCGCGATCTTGTCCTGCATGCGCAGAAGCTCAAGCAGATCGGAACGCGGAACAGGTAGAAAAATGCTGTTGGGAAGGTGCGTACGAACCTCTTTTTTCATCGCATCCGCTTCATGCTCAAGGACAGCAATCCGCTGCTGGACCGCCGCAGCTGTTTCCCAGTCGTTGGCCATCACGGCATCGAAAAACGGAATCAGCTGCAAGGCGCAAGACTGAGCCTTGGCAATGTGCTCCTGCATGGGTTTGAACGGCGAGCGCGCAAACATCTGCAGAATCGGATTATTGGTTACCATTGGGTATCCCTGTTGGTTGTCTCGACTTCGGGCGCAAGTATAAGTGGGCATAAAGCGCTGTTGTAGTAAAAGTAGAATATTTTTTTAACACTTTTGTGTTTGAAGGGCTGTTTGGATATTACTTCACAGTGCTTACGGCGACCGTCGCCGGGCGGTTAAACTCTGCATCCATCCTTTAAAATACGGACGACTCCATGGCGCGGGAAATTGAGTTGAAGCTGAGTATTGAGCCGCAACAGGCCGTTGTGCTGCTGGCGCTGCCGCTGTTGGCCGAACCGGAGTCGGGCGGGTGCAGGCCGCTGCATAACCAGTATTTCGATACGCCAGATCGCTTGCTGGCGCAGCACCAGGTGGCGTTGCGCATTCGCGAACAGGGCGGTCGATACATCCAGACCCTGAAAACCCGGGGCTCCAGTCAGGGCGGGTTGCATCAGCGCAACGAGTGGGAATGGGATTTGGTAACGCCTGCGCTGGATTATGCGCTGCTGGCCACGGCAGACTGGCCCCAGGCATTGCAGGCCCCGGAGGTGCAGCAGCGCATAGTGCCGGCTTTTCGAACTGATTTTGAGCGTACGACCTGGCTGCTGCGTCCGCCGTCGATCAGTGGCAAGCCGGTCTTGATCGAGCTGGTGCTCGATCAGGGCGAGGTGACAGCGACGCCCGCCGGTGGGACAAGGCTCAGCACAGCGTTGTGTGAACTGGAACTGGAACTTAAACAGGGCTCGGCCGCGGATCTGTATCGCGTTGCGCTGGAGCTGGCGACCGCCGTCCCGGTTTTGTTAAGCGATATCAGCAAGGCCGAGCGGGGTTATCGCCTGCTGGGGGCGGTGGAGCCGCTGCCTGAGTCTGCACCGTCGCCCGACAGCTTGACCGGTAGGGATGCCTTTTTGTGCCTGGCCCAGGGCGCGTTGACCCGTGCCAGCCGGGGACTCGACGCATGGCGCAGCAGTGGTGACTGCATAGCTGACAGGCAAGGGCGCGACTGGCAGGCCGCGGAAATGGCTGCGCTGGCCTGCCGGGAATTGCAGGCATTGCTGCAGTGCTTTGCCGCGCTATTGCCCGAGACGGTCGGGGTCGAACTGGGGGCTCCCCTGTTCGAGTTGTCTCAGGGGCTTGAGCGGGCGCTGGGCTGGCGTCGACTGCAGCGCAGGCTTGCCGTCGCTTCGCAACGCGACTGGGAAACACAACAGGCGCCGGGCGCGGCGATGAATCTTGATGCACTGCTGCGCGATCCCGCGCCTGGGCGCGTCTTGCTGGCTTACGGCGCCCTGCTGCACAGCATGTGAGGCCGGTTTCGGCCTGTCGCACCGAGTCTGGTAAGCTTTGTTCAAAACAGCGCCTAACGCTGGTTCAGGGAGTAGAAAAATAATGCTGGCACCGCAACTTGATCATATACCGCAGCCGCTGCATGGCCTGGTTGAGCAGCACTGGCAGACTCTGGCTGATGTTCTGGAACCGCTGCAGTTCGGGGCGGGGGCCCTGTCTGCGGATGATTTTGCGCGCCAGCTGACCCAGGTGCTGGTTGGCAGTGACTATGTGGCCGCACAGCTCATCAAGCTGCCTGCGTTGCTGCAGGATCTGCTGGACAAGGGCGATCTGGTGCGGGATTACCCCGCCGGTCATTATCGTGAGCAGCTGGCGATGGTGCTGGCGGCGGTGAACGACGAAGCCGGTTTGCACCGTGCATTGCGCCAGTTCCGCCACCGCGAAATGGTGCGCATTATCTGGCGCGACCTGACCCGCCAGGCAGACATGCGTCGCACCACGCTTGAGCTGTCCTGGCTGGCCGATACCTGTATAGATCTGACGCTTGAAAGGCTTTACCAGGACGCCTGTGAAAAATGGGGTACGCCGCATTCACGCCCGGATGCTCAGGGCCGAACTCAGCCCCAGCGCATGGTGGTGCTGGGCATGGGCAAACTGGGTGCCTTTGAGTTGAACCTGTCATCGGATATCGATCTGATCTTCAGTTTTGCCCGCAATGGCAGCACGCAGGGGGCGCGCCGCAGCCTGGAAAACCAGGATTTCTTTATTCGTCTGGGGCAGAAGCTGATTCAGGCGCTGGACAACATCACGGTCGACGGTTTTGTGTTCCGCGTTGACATGCGACTGCGTCCTTTCGGGTCGGCGGGCCCCATGGCGTGCAGCTTTGGTGCGCTGGAAGGCTATTACCAGGATCAGGGCCGTGAGTGGGAGCGCTACGCCATGATCAAGGCGCGGGTCGTGGCCGGTGACATCGACGCCGGAGCTGAGCTGCAGCAGCTGCTGCGCCCGTTCGTGTATCGCAAGTACATCGACTTCAGTGCCTTTGAATCATTGCGCGACATGAAGGAAATGATCAATCGCGAAGTGCGGCGCAAGGGGCTGGAGCAGAACATCAAGCTTGGCTCAGGCGGCATTCGCGAGGTGGAGTTTATCGCCCAGGCCTTTCAGCTAATCCGGGGCGGGCGCGATCGCCGGCTGCAACAACGTGAACTGCTCAACATACTGCCGTTACTGACGGAATTTGGCATGCCCCAGGACGCTGTCGATGAACTCCAGAGTGCCTATACCTACCTGCGCAATGTCGAGCATGCGATTCAGGCCCTGGAGGACAAGCAAACCCAGGAATTGCCGACCGATGACACGGATCGTTTGCGCCTGGCCTGTAGTCTGGGGGCGCCCGACTGGGATAGCTTCAGTGCCGAGCTGGAATTGCAGCGCGGCCATGTACGGCGTCATTTTGCAGATGTGATCGCACCGGCCAAAGAAGAGGATGCCGAGGTTCTGGAGGATGTTGCAGAGTGGCTGGCGCTGTGGGATGGCGCTCTGGAGCCCGAGGCCGCCGAGCAGTATCTGGCTGAGCAGGGTTATGACGATCCCGCCCGCAGCCGTGAAGAGCTGGATCAGCTGCGCGCCTCGCGCACGGTTGCCACCTTGCAGACGGTGGCCATGGAGCGTTTGCGCATCGTGTTGCCCCGGCTGCTGATGGATGTGGCGACAGTCGAAAACGCCAGCGAAACGCTGTCGCGCGTGCTGCAGCTGATTCAGGCCGTGTTGCGCCGCTCGGCCTATCTGGTGCTGCTGGGGGAGAACCCGGCGGCTTTGCGCCAGCTGGTTCGGCTCTGTTCCGGCAGTCGCTGGTTTTCGGACAAGCTGACGCGACTGCCCATCCTGCTGGATGAGTTGATCGATCCACGCACGCTCTATGCACCACCCGACAAAATGGTGCTGCAACATGAGTTGCGCCAGCAGCTGCTGCGTATTCCCCAGGAGGATGTCGAGCAGCAAATGGAGGCGCTGCGCTACTTCAAGAATGCCCATGTGCTGCGGGTGGCGGCGTCCGATATTACCGGCGCCCTGCCTCTGATGAAGGTGAGCGATTATCTGACCTGGCTTGCAGAATGCATTCTGGAGGCCGTGTTCGAAATCGCCTGGCGTCTGCTGGTGGAAAAGCATGGTGTGCCGATCAAGGCTCCTGGCGAGCCGTGCGATCCTGACTTTGTCATCGTGGGCTATGGCAAGCTGGGAGGCATCGAGCTGTCCTACGGTTCAGACCTGGATCTGGTGTTCCTGCACGATGCGGACCCGAACCTGTCGACCACGGGCGAGAAACCGGTGTTCAACAATGTTTTTTTCACCCGCCTGGGACAGCGCATCATTCATATTCTCAGCACCTTTACCGCCGGTGGTCTGCTGTACGAAGTGGATATGCGATTGCGTCCCTCCGGCAATGCCGGGCTGCTGGTCAGCTCGCTTAAAGCCTTTGCCGAGTATCAGCGCAAGGAAGCCTGGACCTGGGAACATCAGGCCTTGTCGCGCGCACGGGTTGTCGCCGGTTGTCCGCGACTGGCCCAGGAATTTGAGCAGGTGCGGGCGGATATTCTGGCCCAGCCGCGGGATGAGACCGCGCTGCGCCAGGAGGTGGTGGACATGCGCCTCAAGATGCGAGACCACCTGGGCAGCAAGCCGAGTGGGAACGATGAGCCGGGTGTCTTCAACCTGAAACAGGACCGGGGTGGCATTGTTGATATTGAATTCATGGTGCAGTACTGCGTACTGGCCCATGGCAGCCGTTATCCGCAGTTGCTGGAATATACCGACAATATCCGCATTCTGGATGCGGCAGAGCAAGTGGGTCTGTTTACGCCGGACGATGCCGACATACTGCGTGAGGCGTACAAGGCGTACCGTTCGGTAGGGCACCGCCTGAGCCTGCAGGAGCAGTCGAGCGTGATTGCTGATTCGGAGATGGGGAGCTATCGCGCGGCGGTGAGTCGCATCTGGGTACAACTGATGGAACCGGATGCCGGAACTGAATCCAGCTGATTCTGGTGCCAGCCTGTAGCCCGGAATGAGTTTACGAATTCCGGGCAATGAGCGAAGCGAGTTTCGAGCATGTGGCCATTTACGCTTAGGTATTAGTCATTGGTAATTAGCGGGCGCCTGATCATGACTCAGGCTTCGCGACTTGCTACTGACGAATCACGAGAGGTCATCTCACTACACCGTAGAAGCTGCGTCCCGCAGCGAAGCCTTAGGGGGCAGGTTCAATACCCAAAAAGAAAAAGCGCCAGACATCACTGCCTGGCGCTTTTTCTTTTTGGGAAGACTGGCCGCGACAAGTCGCGGTGTTGTTCCGCAAATCAGATGCTGGTGAGCCAGCCGTGCCTGTCTTCGGCCTTGCCCCACTGAATATCGTTCAGTGCCTGGCGCAGTTTTACTGTGGTCGCGCCAATGCCGCCGTCGCCGACCGCGTATTCCTTGCCGTGGAAAATCAGGGTGCCAACCGGCGCCAGAACCGCTGCTGTGCCTGACAGTGCGGCTTCGCAGCCGGGCTTGGCGGCCCGCTCCAGCAGTTCGTCAATGCTCAGAGCGCGCTCAGATATCTTCATGCCCATGTCCCGCGCCAGCGTAAGAATCGAGTCCCGCGTGACACCGTGCAGGAAACTCTCGTCCAGCGCCTTGGTGATGATTTCGTCGCCGTCGATGAGCAGGAAGTTGGCAGCGCCGGTTTCCTGTACATCGCCACCGGGGCAAAACAGCACCTGGTCAGCCTGGTATTCGGCGCGTGCGCGCATGATTGGACGCAGGGCGCCGGCATAGTTGCCCCCGCTCTTGACCATGCCCATGTGTGGCGGGCAGCGCATGCCCTGATCATCAACCAGCAGCCGCAGTGCCTTGTCGCCACCGGCGAAGTAGTCCCCCACCGGAGACAGCAGCACGTACTGGCATGATGTCAGCGACGGCACGGCGGCCTTGCCAATGGCAGGTTCGGTACCGAAATGGGTCGGGCGAATGTACATGGAACCGGGCGGCGCGGGCACTTCGTCGGCAAAGCGGGCAACGATGTCGGTGATCATTGCCGTGGTGGCCGCCGGATCGATGGCCGGCAAGGCCAGCAGCTCGGCGCTTTGCGCGAAGCGGGCAATGTTGCGGTCCATACGGAAGATCTTGATCGAGCCGTCTGCATGGCGAAATGCCTTGAGGCCTTCAAAACAGGTGCTGGAGTAATGCAGGACATGAGCGCCAGGGTGCAGCTGGATACTGTCGCTCGATACCACCTGGCTCTCACTCCAGTCAGAGCCATCAAACCAGGAAATCGCCATTTCTGGCATAAATAGTGAGCCGAACGCCGCCATACTGAGTATCCCAAACAAATTCTTTTCAAGGGTCCCGACAGGGACGGGACAGGAGTAACACCCTCGGTTTATCGGGGTATAGGACCGTAGATTGTAAGCATCCCAGTAAAAAATGGAATCGCCCGAGGCATAAAAGTGCGCTAGGGCGCCTGTGGCCCGCTGCAGAATTTGATTATCATGGTTGCGCCTGTGTGCTGGCGTATCGTCATGCGAACATCAGACATCATTCCGCAAAGGTGGATATCAGTGGTAGCGATCTGCATCATCAATGACGGTAAGCCCGGACACCTTAACCAGTCCCTGGGGCTTGCGGAAGCGCTATGCCGTTTGCGTCCGGACATTGTTATTCAGGAAGTCACGCCACTGGCCCGTGGGACCGCGTTGTGGACCTGGCTGACTGGCCGCCTGCCAGCCGGTGTCCTGCCTGATGGACTCGGGGTCCCCCCAGCACTGGTGCTGGGAGCAGGCCATGCTACCCATCTCAGTTTGCTGGCGCTGAAACGCGCATGGCAGGTGCCCGGGGTGGTGCTGATGAGGCCTTCCTTGCCACTCGGCTGCTTCGACCTTTGCCTGATGCCAGGGCATGACGCACCGCCGGCGCGAGATAACGTGATCGCGACGCGAGGCGCGCTTAACCGAATGCGCCCAGGGCAGAAACAGCGGGGGCGGGGCGTCATCCTGATCGGCGGCCCGTCGCGACACAGTGACTGGGATGAGACTATGCTGTTGGCGCAGCTTGAACGTATCCTGGTGGCTGACGATACCCGCTGGTGCATGACAAGCTCGAGACGTACCCCCGCATCGACCGAGCAGCGCCTGGCTGCATTGCCCGGTGTCGAGTTCGTTCCCGCAAGCGAAACCGCACGCGACTGGCTGCCGAGGCAATTGGCGGGGGCGAGCGCCTGCTGGGTGACCGAGGATAGTGTGTCTATGGTGTATGAGGCGCTGACCGCGGGTTGCGCTGTAGGGACCCTGAAAGTGCCTGGGCAGAAGGGGAATCGCCTGCACAAAGGATTGCAGCAGTTGGCGGATGCGGGGCTGGTGACGCCCTATGACGGCTGGCGCGGCGAGACGCTGCGGGCGCCGGCTTCGGGCTTCGACGAAGCCGGCCGGTGCGCCAAAGAGTTACTGGCGCGCGGCTGGCTCAAGTAGCGCTCTGCCGCCTTAGCGGTTGCTTCTGATCTGCTGATAGAAATCGGCATACCGCTGCACGATGTGCGCCTTGCTGTAGCCGTTGGCATAGACCTCGCTTGCTCCGTCAATCAGGCGCTGCCGAAGTTCATTGCTTTTCAGTACCGAGGCTACGGCTTTTGCGAGCGCCGTTGCATCGTCGATCGGTGTGATCAGGCCGCTGACGCCATCGGTAATCGACTCGCCAGGCCCCTGGGAGTTGGTGGCAACAATCGGGCAGCGGTGCGCCCAGGACTCCATGACAATCGAGCCCAGCCCCTCGTGGCGAGAGGGACAGACGAAGAGGTCGGCGGTTCGCATCAGTGCCGTAACATCGGTTCGCCAGCCGAGGAAGCGTACCCGCGATTCCAGCCCCAGTTTGGCGCACAGAGCCTTAAGGTTCTGCTCTTCCGGTCCTGAGCCCGCGAGCCAGAGCGTGACATCCGGCAGTTCGGTCAGGCTGTGCAGCAGTACGTCGAATGCCTTGTTGACGTGCAGACGGCCGGCAGCAAGGATCAAAGGCCTGTCCGTGGGAGTACTGAAACTGTCACGCGCAAGTGGCTCAACTTCTCGTTCATCGGCGAAATTGGGAATATGTACCACGCGATCGGCGGGAAAGCCGCCTTCGATCATGTGCTTGCAGATCCCCTTGCTGATACCAACCCAGTAATCGGCATGGCTGTAATACTTCAGCTTGTAGTAGTGGCCGAGCCGGCTCACCAGCGTGTAGTCGCGTGAATGGGGAGTGTAGGCACTGGCACGGCCCATCCAGGTCATAACGATTTCGGGGGCGTATTGCCTGAGCGTGGTGCGAAAACGATGGCGATCAAGCAAATCCAGGCTCGAACCAAAACGAAAACCCTCGGTGTCGACGCCTGCTTGACGAAGCGAGTCGATACGGTGGGCATGGTCGCGGATGAATGCCTTGACCTCCAGGGATGGGTGCTCATGCAGCCCGGCCACCAGACGAACGAAAAAGTTTTCCGCACCGCCCTGGGCAGCGCCGGCCAGTACCTGTGCGACGCGAATGGGTGAGTCTGTCATATAGATCAGCCTTGGGATTGCGTAGTGGTTGAGCGCGGACGGGCCGTCGCCATACCGTGATTGCCGGGGTTTTCGCCACGGGCCTTTTTCGCCAGCGTCTGCTCGATGCGCTCTTGCATATTGGCGAGCTTGCGCTCGACCTTGGCCTGGCGCAGCGACGCGGGCAGGCAGCGAAAGGGAATGATATTGGGGCTGCCAAGCCCGTCGATGACGACAAGGCGGCTGATTTGGCCGCTGCTGTCCTTCTGTACCAGAATGTTGTGCAGCAGCAGGTCGCGCGAGGGGATCTGCAAGTCGCGCCAGCGTG
Organism: Marinobacterium rhizophilum DSM 18822; assembly: GCF_000378045.1. GTDB lineage: Bacteria > Pseudomonadota > Gammaproteobacteria > Pseudomonadales > Balneatricaceae > Marinobacterium_A > Marinobacterium_A rhizophilum. The sequence goes on along the minus strand of NZ_KB899089.1, from coordinate 59,649 downwards.
CACAGAAACGCTCGACCGCCGCACGGCAGTCCGCCGTATAACCTTCGAACCAAAGGTGGGCCTTGAGTGTCTGGGAAATTTCACCGTCGGCATCGCGTACCAGCTCCAGTACCAGGCCTGCCCCCAGATCGGTCTGCTCGAACCCGAAGCAGCGGCTGACATGCTCGAAGGCGACTTCACCTGGATGGCGGGCGAGGGCGCTGATAACCTCGAATTCCTCACGGTTGTCGTCGAAGCGACTCAGTGGCAACAGGTTCTTGGGAAAGCCTTTCTTGCGCCGCAGGTCCTCCAGTGTGAAGTCCGGGCGCCGCACCTTGATACAGCGGTTGTGGTCATCCGGGTGCACGAAGCAGAGCCTGTTGCCGCCCTGCGCGAAGGGCCTTTCGTTGGTCAGCGCCAGCGTCATCTCAGGGTGCCGTCCAAGTTGATGTCCTGGGCCCAGCAATAGGGGTGGCTAAAGGGGATCTGCAAGCCGGCCTCAAGAATGTACTGGGCATAGAGCGTCGAGTTAATTTCCTTGTGGAAGAACTCGCGCGCGGCTCCGGCCCAGGCACGGCGCTTGTGGTCGTCGGCATGAAACTCGCGAATCTTCGCGATCAGATCATCTTCTTCATCGAAGTAGACCAGGGATTCAGGTGGTAGCAGTTCCTCGAAGCGCCCCGAGGAATGGGTGAACTGCAGAATGCCATTGCCCGCGAGCTGAGCCATCCGAGCGGAGGAGTACCAGTAGAGACCCTCCTGGCGGTTGAAGTTGAGTCCCATTTTGCTGGACTGCAATGCGCGGTCGTAGTCGCGTCCCCAGACGGGTGGCTCGTTAAAGCTGCCGAAGGTCTTGAAGTTCATGATCGGATCAAGCTGCTCCTTCATCCGCGCAATCATTTCGAGGCGCTTGGTGAAGTTCTGACTATTGCTGCAAAAGATCAGATCGATCGGTACCTCGGCGGAGGGGCGGATCGAGTTATCAAAACACTCGACCGAAGGCTCGACCGGATTTGGCATGTGATAAACGCGTGCGCGGGAGCCTTCGAACTGGGTCAGTTCCCGACGCCCGGTGGACACGAATACGGCGTCTGTAACTTCGGCCCGATACTTGATCCGTTCGACGTTGGAGGGGACGAACAGCGGGTCGTTGTTGCAGTGGATGATGGCGCAGTTCGGCATCATCGCCCGAATGGCTTCCAGAGTATCATTGCTGATCATGTCGCAGTGACCGGCGATCACCAGATCGGGCTCAAAGGCCTCGACGGTTTCCAGCAGGCGGCGGTTGGCCTTTTTCTTGCCCAGGTCCCTAATGCCTAAGGGAGCCTCAAAGGCGGCAACGTCGCGGTCACTGAAACTCTGTACCAGATGATCGTTCTTGATCAGGCCGTAGGTAAGCTTCTGTGCCCAGCTGACGCGGGTGTGGCCATATCTCTTCAGCTGCAGGTAGGCGACGTGGAGTACTCTCATTCTGATCCGACCTAGGTTAGGGTAATTGACTAAAACAGTAGCATGTTCGTCCTGCGCGGATCAGGCCTGATCCAGCAGCCGGCGATAGACGGCCAGCGTGGCCTCTGTCTGGTACTGCAGATAGAACTGTTCCGGAAGCTGTATATTGACCGAGTCACGGTGCAGCAGCTCATCCGCCCGGCGGGCAACGGCCTTGACATCATCTGCTTCCACCAGACCTTCGGCAAAAGCGGCATGCAGAGACTCGCTGGCCCCCCCGCGATCATACGCGATGACCGGGCATCCGCAAGCCAGGGCTTCGGGTACTGTGCGGCCGAACGGCTCGGCCTTGTTCGACAGGTGACAGGTCAAATCGGCCAGACGATAGAACGACTGGATGTCCGAGCGGTGGCCGACGAAGGTAACCCGTTCATCCAGGCCTAGTGTATGGCGCTTGTCGAGCAGTTCCTGCAGGTAGTGCTGCTTGTTCGCTTCGGCTTCACCGATCACAATGCCGTGACAGTCATTTCGCAGCTGGCAAAGGTGCTGCATTACCTCGAGAAACGCCTCCTGCCCCTTCCAGCGAGACAGGCGTCCCGGCATCACCAGCAGGCGCTTGCCCCTGAATTGCGGATATTCCTCGAACAACTGCTCGCGCCAGGCCCCGTCGTCGCCCTCCTGCCTGAATACACTGGGGTCGAGTCCGCGGTAGACGCGCGTGATGCGTGCCTCGGGGATTCCGTAATTCTGCGTGATGTAGTCGTGCACGCAGTCGGAAATGGCGATAATCTGCTCGGCCTTTGTCATAATGGCGCTATAAGCGTTAACCGAGTACATGCCATGTACAGTACTGACAAGACGCGGCCGGTCATTGACCGGCAGCTTGCGCCAGGCCAGCCAGGCTATCCAGGCCGGCGCGCGGGAGCGTACATGCACGATATCCGGTTTCAGATCGGCCAGCAGCCGGCGCATCGACCGCACCTGTACCAGGGATCGCAGCGACTTGCGATGCACGGGCATGCGGATATGGCGCGACCCCTCGGCCTCAAGCCGTTCGACCTGGCGGCCGCCATTGGAGATGACGATTGATTCATGGCCGCGCTTGACCAGCTCGCGGGCGAACTCCACGGTGCCGCGCTCGACGCCGCCAGCGTCCAGGGCGGGGAGAATCTGGATGATACGTAGGGGGTGGTGGGTTATCGTCCCGGATCGTTGCATACTGGATTGGGCATCTTTATAGGTGGTCAGTTATGCTAGCAGAGTTTTGCTGGTTGGATAACTGCTTCTCCTCGTACTGCGCGGGCAGGCGCAAATGCTGTCGTTACATGAGCTTGGGACGACGAGCGCACATTATCGAAACTTTTAGTGCCTGGTAGGTTTGAAATGGTAATCAATATATGTGTTTGCACCTATCGGCGGGAGGAGCTCCTGCGGGCCTGTCTACGGAGCCTGTGTGAGACATCAATGCCTCACAATGTTGTTGTCAAAGTTACAGTTGTCGATAACGACGCTGCCATGTCGGCTAAGATCGCCGTTGATGATATTCGCCAGCGCATTGGCGTTGAAATCATCTACGTCGTCGAGGAAAAAAGAGGCATTCCCTGCGCCAGAAACAGGGCTATCGAGGTTGCCAATCATCTTGAGGCAGATCTGCTGGTGTTCATCGACGACGATGAAATCGTCGAGAAAGACTGGTTGGAGGCGTTGTTCCGCGCGAGTGGAGACTACGACTATAAAGCGGTGGTGCATGGCTCCGTTTTGGCAAAGCTGGACCCAAGTGTTCCGAAAAGTATTTCTGGACTCTTCGCGACGCGGGTACGTGCCGAACGCCAGGAGTTGACCGCCTGTGCGACGGACAATGTCATGATTCCCATGAAATTTGTCAATCGAGAGCAACTTAGATTTGACGAGTCTAAGCCTCTGGCGGGCGGTACCGATACCATCTTCTTTACACAGGCCCACAAGCGTGGCCTGAAAATCTATCATACGAATACGGCGAAAGTTACGGAGACAGTCCCTCTCAGCAGAACCCGGCTGTCCTGGTTGTCGAAACGAAAATTTCGAGCAGGATTGACCGATGCATGGCGTAAAATTAGCAAGGGACGGTCACGTATTGGTGTCATGTCGTCGGCACTTGCTCAATCCGTTTTGTTTTTGTTTAAGACAATACTCTATTGTTTACTATTCATGCCTCTGAAAAGAAATGAAAGCTACCTGCGAGTCGCTAAGTCACTTGGGGTTTTCATGGGATGTCTTGGCGTTAAGATCGATAGTTACCAGAAAATAGATTTTTAGTATTGATATTTTTATTCTTCTGTTGTTGTGTTTTTCTCATGTTTTTTTGTTTTTTTGTTTTTTTGTTTTTTTGTTTTTTTGTTTTTTTGTTTTGTGTTGATGTGACATTTTAATGAGGTCTGGGATTTGATGATACGTATACTTCATATAATAAAAGACGAGAAATTTATTGATTCGGCTTACGCTGCTTTTGAAAGTGCTGCTCCCGGGATAAATGATTATGTTGTGTTGGGTGAGAGTCGGTCTTTAAGTTATATCAAGACGTTTCTGCCTGAATTTAGCGGGAAAAAGCCATATCTAAATAGTTTGTTTGTCGATAGAGTGAATAGATATGAGGCAGTGGTTATTCATGGTTTGACTCGTGGAGCATGTGAAATAGTTTCTAGAATAAAATCAAATACGAAAATTCTTTGGATTGGTATGGGGTTCGATTATTATGATTTGATATACAAAGATCATCGCTCAATGATCAAAAATGATACTCGTATGATATATAAAAAAGATTATAAAAATTCGGTTTTTAAAAAGGTTAAAGGTTTTATATACAAGGTTTTTTTCGATGTTGGAACTGATAAAATAGATGTTCTTAAAAGAATAAATTATTTTGCGCCGGTATTGCCTTCAGAGTTTGGAAAGGTTAAGTCCATAAATACAGATTTTAATTTTGATTACTTGGATTGGAACTATGGTGTAGTTGCTCCATTGGTAGACGGCGACGTAGGTTGTTATGACTATTGCGGAAATAATATTATTGTCGGAAATAGTGCAACACCAACTAACAATCATATCGAGGCATTTGAGTTAATAAATAATGAGTTTTTAGGTGATAGAATTGTATATTGTCCATTGAGTTATGGTGACTCAAAATATGCACAAGTTGTGCTTGAATATGGGAGGAAAATCTTTGGTGAAAGATTTGTAGGATTAACTGACTTTATGTCATTGGATAAGTACGTTGAGATTCTTGCGAATTGTTCTGTTGTTATTATGAATCATATAAGGCAACAAGCAGGAGCTAACATCCTGATGTCAGTGTATCTTGGCTCGAGAGTCATTCTTGACTCAAGGAATCCTTTTTATGACTATTTAAGGACGATGGGAGTTGTTTTAAATAGCGTGGACGATCTGAAAATCAACCCTAGATTGATAGATGTTCCGTTAACGCCTGAAGAAAAATATAAAAATAAGAAATTGATAAAGAGTGACAGAAGTTGGGAGGCTGTAATGTTCCGAACTAGATGTGTATTGAACGTTCTGTCAGGTCAAAAGACTTATGGTTGTAAACATGGATCCGAGTTATGACGACTAAGAAAATTTACGTTACACAGCCTTACCTTCCTCCGTTGGAAGAGTTTATCCCTTATCTGGAAGATATCTGGAGTAGTAAATTATTGACTAATGGTGGTCCCATGCACGCTCGACTGGAACGCGAGTTGTGTGACTATCTAGACGTGCCCGAAATTGCTTTATTCAATAATGGTACTATTGCACTTCTGACAGCTTTACAAGCTTTACGTATTACTGGGGAGGTGATAACGACTCCATACTCCTTCGTCGCTACTGCTCACTCGCTTTTATGGAATGGTATAAAACCAGTTTTTGTCGATATAGATCCACAAACTCTTAATCTTGATCCAAGCAAGATCGAAGCGGCGATTACACCACAGACGACCGCCATAATGCCCGTACACTGTTATGGATATCCATGCGATATTGAGTTGATACAAAAGATTGCGGATAATTATAATTTGCGAGTTATTTACGATGCAGCTCATGCGTTTGGTGTTCGCGACAGTAATGGAAGCATTCTACGGCATGGTGATTTGAGCGCGATTAGCTTCCACGCAACGAAAGTTTTCAATACATTCGAAGGTGGAGCAATAATCTGTCCAGACCCCAAAACTAAACAGAGAATCAATAATCTAAAAAACTTTGGTATTGTTGACGAAGTCACTGTCGTCGCGCCAGGTATTAATGGAAAAATGAGCGAAGTCAACGCTGCATTTGGCTTGCTACAGCTTCAGCATATCGATACTGTAATTAAGCTTCGCAGTAAGGTTGATAAAACATATCGCGAAAAGCTAAAGGGTGTTTCTGGTATTTCTTTAATTCATAATGCTAGTCAGGAAATTTCAAACCACGCCTACTTTCCAATTTTGGTCGAGTCAAACTATCCTCTCAGTAGGGATGAGTTATATGATAAATTAAAACGCAGTGATATCTATGCACGACGCTATTTTTACCCTTTGATTAGCGATTTACCCATGTATAGAGGTTTGGCTTCTGCTAAGCCAGCCAACCTACCTGTAGCGACGTTAGTTTCGAAAAAAATTCTTTGTCTTCCTATATACCCGACTTTATCGATTGAAGACGTTGAAATTATAGTAGATATAATTAGTAGAGGTTGAAAGAATGGGGTTTTTGACATGTAAGCAAATAAAATGCTTGGGCTTTAAAAGAATAGGCAGGAACGTCAAGCTTTCTGAAAAAGCTTCTTTTTATAATTGTTCAAATATTACTATTGGGGATAATGTAAGGATAGATGACTATTGTGTGCTATCAGCGGGAGCTGGCGGTATTGATATCGGGAGTTATGTTCATATAGCCGTTTATAGTCTTTTGATAGGCGGCAGTAAAATATCTTTAGAAGATTTTAGTGGTTTGTCTTCCAGGGTTTCCGTATATAGTAGTAGTGATGACTATAGTGGTGGCTATATGACAAATCCAACTATTTCTGAGGATTATACCAATGTTTATAGCGAAGATGTATATATCGGAAAACATGTGATTATTGGATCTGGAACAGTTGTTTTGCCTGGTGTTACTCTTGAGGATGGGGTAGCGGTTGGTGCAATTAGTCTAGTAAATAAAAATTGTAAAGAATTTGGAATATACAGTGGTGTTCCGGCTAAAAGAATAAAAGAAAGAAAGCGAGATCTACTATTGTTAGAGAAGGGTATGAAGTGTAAATATCGACATAAAAATGATATTTGATAATAGAGAGGTTACTTTATTTTGAGAGCTGTATGATCTGCGGCGAATTGCTAGGAGAATATATGTCGGTAGGAGATTTTTTCAGGTGCTGTCTGCTGATAGTTATTTGTAAGGCCTAGGAAAAGGGAAGCGGAACGTGCAGAGAGGCCTTAAAAATCGCTACTGAAAACCTCTCAACCTATTAACGTGTAGCTTTTTATAATATGTTTGCACAGTTACCCTTCCTTAACTCTCATTGTCATGACGGACGGCTCGAAGAAACGAGAAATATTCGAATTATGAAACCTAAAAAGAAGATCTAAGAGCTGCATAGGTACATGTTCAAGCCAGTTAGAAACTGGTGGCAATTAAGTTGCCATTTTACACCGATAGTCTGCACTCCGTAATACCCTAACCCACACTTTTTGTTGTATCGATCAACTCTTTAATGACGAAGTCCTCGCTGCCAAAAAGAGTCCACTTGGCACGCCGGAACGTGCCGGGCATCTGACCGAAGTCAATTGCCTGATACCCCATTCGAGCTAGATCGTAGGCCAGAATGGTCGCGGTCGGACCGAGCACCGGCATGATGAGGTACTCATCCTTGTCATACTGCGTGATGCGTTTGACGATGTCGTCATATTCGTTGAAGGCGTTTTTGGCCGGCGCATACAGGAAATCGACGGACTGTGCGTTATTGAATAGCTCCGGCTCGAACGTGAAGCGGCTGTTGGTACCGACTACCATCAGGATCTTGCGTCCATCCCAGATCTGCTTGATCAGCTTAATGCGTGCAACGAACTCTTCCCTGTTTCGGCGGGGCAAAGTACGAAAGGCGCCCATTGAGGGGTAGTCCCGGTCCCGTTCAAGCAACTCCAGCACTTCACGGCCAATGCGGATAATGAATTTTTGCCAGATCCGTCCAAGCCCGTCGAAATCCCTGACTGGATGAATTGCTATCAGGGTATTGGGGTCATTGCTGTGCAGTACCTCCAGCATGCGGCTATTCAGGGCAGGGTTGACGTCCTGAAAGGATTTGTGGCGCTCGCCCACCATGAGCTTGAACTCGCCATCGCCAAAACGGCAGATGCTTGAACGGTGTTCGATCAGGTGGCGGATCGTCTCCTCTTCGCTCCAGACTTTGGGGTACTGGGCGACAAATTCCTCGATATCGTCGTGATGCAACGCAATGATGCGACTATCAAAGTATTCGCGAAAGCGGGTGCGGCGACTGGCGCCGAGTATGAAGGGAGCGCCGAGGATAGCGACCTGTCGCAGCAGCGCTCGCAGTACTTTCTTTTTAAGCTTAGACATTCGTCGCTGGTGTCCTACAGACATGATGTTAATGGGCCAAGGGGCAATAGTAGTCGTTTTTTATCAGCGAACGAAGTGCTCGATTCCCGGTTTTATCGTAATGCGCAGGGTATAGTCGGGTGTGCGAATCAGTGCGTCGCTGTAGGCATCGAGCCCATCCGGTTGCCTGCACGCGGCAAAGAGGCTGATCGGGTTGTTGCCGCTGCTTACACTTATGCCATTCGCCTGGTGAAGTGATTCGAACCGGTAAGGCCCCCACAGGTACCGGATTACCGACTCTGCTGGTCAAGGGCTCGAATTCTTCACGGGATCATGCAATGTCGTCAGCGTTATACACCCGTCGGAAAAGCCCCATGACCGAAAACAGCGTACTGCATAGTGGCTATCTTACCGTGGGAGCGCGGTGATTTTCAGCATAGGATAGTTGACGAACTTTTCCAGACGATGACACCGATCTTGCGCTTCAGCGGCGCTGAGCCTCGGTTTCAAACTCGGGAAAGCAGGGATGATGTCGATCCGGTTCAGGTGTCTGCGCACCGAGCAGGCTCCTTAATCAAACGGCAGGGCAGGTCGTCGCGGTCCATGTATAATGGGCGCCTACTTCATGGATTAGTCATGGTCATCGATGAATAAGCAACAGCAACCGGCAACCAAGTTGGGCAGCTGGCAGGTGTACAAGCGTCTGCTGGTTTACGTGAAGCCATACTGGTTTTTCTTCGTTGTCAGTTTCCTGGCATTTGCGCTGTATGGCGCATCTGAGGCACTGTCGGCAAAATGGCTCCAGCACGTGGTCGATGCCATTGAGCAGGGCGCGCTGGAACAGCGAACATGGCTGGCGCTGGCGGTGCTCGGCATTTTCCTGCTGCGTGGTGTCGGGACTTTCGTTGGCAATTACGCTATCAGTCATGTCGGTCGTCAGGTGGTACACCGCCTGAGGACCGAGCTGTTCGATCGCATGCTGACGCTGCCCAGCAGCTATTATCACCAGCGCTCCAGCGGTGAGCTGTTGTCGAAACTGACCTACAATGTCGATCAGGTGACAGGAGCGGTCACCAACGCGATCAAGACCGTTCTGCGTGAAGGCCTGACGGTCGTCGGGCTGTTCGGGTATCTGTTCTACCTCAACTGGAAGCTGACACTGATTTTCGTCGTCGCGGCGCCCTTCATCGCCGTCGTCGTGACCATAGCGTCGAAGCGGATGCGCATGTTGAGTCGCCGCCTGCAGAAGTCGGTCGGCGATATTACCAATGCGGCATCTGAAACCATCAAGGGCTACCAGATCGTCCGCATATTCGGCGGTACCGAGTTTGAGCGCAACCGCTTCCATGCCGCCAGCGACCGTAACCGCCGCCAGTTCATGAAGATGGTGGTAACCCAGTCTCTTAATACACCGGCAGTGCAGTTGCTTATCGCCATGGCGCTGGCCGGTTTGCTTTATATAGCCATGCACCCGGCGGTGATGGGCGGCATGAGCACTGGCGAGTTCGTCGCTTTTTTGACGGCCGCGGGTCTGGTCACCAAGCCCCTGCGAGCGCTGACCAATCTCAGCACCATTATTCAGAAGGGACTTGCAGCGTCCGAGTCGGTGTTTGAGGTTATGGATGAAGTGGCGGAACCGGACAGCGGGCACCATCGTGTCGAGCGTGTACGTGGTGAACTCGAGTTCGACAAGGTCACTTTCCGTTACCGGGAAGACCGCGATGCAGTGCTGCACGAGCTTGATCTGCATATTCCGGAAGGGAAAACCGTCGCGCTGGTCGGACGTTCCGGCAGCGGCAAGTCGACCCTTGCCTCCTTGCTGCCACGCTTCAATGCGGGTTGGTCTGGCCGCATTCTGCTCGATGGCGTACCGCTGGAGGATTATCAGCTCCACAATCTGCGCGAACAAATAGCCCTGGTCAATCAGCAAGTCGTGCTCTTTAACGGCACTATCGCGGAAAACATTGCCTACGGCGCCATGGCCGGTTGCGACGTGGAAAAAGTTCATGCCGCTGCCGAGGCGGCACACGTGATGGAATTTGCAGACCGCCTGCCCCTGGGGCTGCAGACCGAGGTCGGCGAAAGTGGCGTCCTGCTATCGGGTGGGCAGCGGCAGCGTATCGCCATTGCACGCGCCATTCTCAAGGATGCACCAGTTCTGATTCTCGATGAGGCAACTTCGGCGCTTGATACCGAGTCCGAGCGACATATTCAGGAGGCGTTGGAACAGGTGATGAAAGGGCGCACAACCCTGGTCATCGCCCACCGGCTATCGACGGTTGAGAAGGCTGATATGATTGTGGTGCTGGATCAGGGCCGCATCGTTGAGCAGGGGACTCACCAGACACTGCTTGAACAGGGGGGGGCCTATGCCGCTCTCTATCGCCTGCAGTTTGCGGATCTTTGAGTGAGTACTGTTACCGCGGCTTAAACCTGAGCTAGGCGCCGGGAGTTGCGGCGCCTGATAGCGATGTCGATAAGCCTCTCACTCAGGTTTATGCAGGATACGCCCGTTCAGTTTGTATCAGGCATCGCCGCCGAACAGATCGCGTGTATACACCTTGGCATCCACATCGCGAATTTCGTCGGTCATCCTGTTCGCGACGATGAGGTCGGAGCGGGCCTTGAACTCGTCCAGGTCGCTAACCACTTTGGAATGGAAGAATTCGCCTTCCTCCAGAACGGGTTCATAGATGATGACATCGACCCCCTTGGACTTGATTCGCTTCATTACACCTTGAATGGCGGAAGCGCGGAAATTGTCAGAATCGGATTTCATCACCAGGCGATACAGGCCCACGGTCTTGGGTTCGCGCTTAAGAATCGACTCGGCGATGAAGTCCTTGCGTGTGGTGTTGGAGTCGACGATGGCGCGAATCAGGTTGCTCGGAACATCGGCGTAGTTAGCCAGCAGCTGCTTGGTGTCTTTTGGCAGGCAGTAACCACCGTAGCCGAACGACGGATTATTGTAGTGGCTGCCTATTCGAGGGTCCAGGCCGACCCCTTCGATTATATGGCGGCTGTCCAGACCGTGGGTTTCAGCGTACGTATCCAGCTCGTTGAAGTAGGCGACGCGCATCGCCAGGTAGGTATTGGCGAACAGCTTAATGGCCTCGGCCTCGGTACTGTCGGTGAACAGCGTTGCGATATCTGTCTTGATCGCGCCCTCTTGCAGCAGGGACGCAAATGTACGAGCACGTTCACTGCATTCGCCGACGATGATGCGTGACGGGTAGAGGTTGTCGTGTAGCGCCTTGCCTTCGCGCAGGAATTCCGGCGAAAAGATCAGGTTGTCTGTGCCATAGGTCTGTTTCAGTTCCCTGGTATAGCCGACCGGGATAGTTGACTTGATCACCATCACCACGTTCGGGTTGATGGCCATCACGTCGCGAATTACGGCTTCAACGCTGGTGGTGTTGAAATAGTTGGTTTCCGGGTCGTAATCAGTGGGGGTGGCGATAATAACGAAGTCTGCATCCCGGTACGCATCTTCCTTGTTTAGTGTTGCACGCAGGTTCAGCGGTTTATCCTGCAGGTAGGATTCAATTTCGGCGTCGACAATCGGCGAGTGGCGCGCGTTGATGAGTTTGACCTTCTCTTCAATGATGTCGATGGCGACCACTTCGTTGTGCTGCGCCAGCAGTACAGCATTGGACATGCCGACATAGCCGGTTCCGGCAACTGCAATTTTCATAGGGTCTTTATACCTGGTTGCAATTTTGTTCGTCTGAATAATACCACCCGAAGCCGCTGTCGTGCCGCCAATAGATCGCTTTTGATAACGGCCTGAACGGCGAATGCACTACTGGTGCGCCGCCGCTGTCCCCCATCCGATACCGGTGTCTTTGCCAAGTACTTGGACAGGCAGGTCAGCACCTGGATATTTGCCAGCAAAAGTGACAGTCGCGTTGCGCAGCGGTTTCATCTCTTTGGTTCGATACCTGGTTTAGTTTAGGTGCTGCGCAGGGCGTTAAGCAGGGCGTGCAGGTCAAGGCGCCAGTCCGGCTGCGGGATGCCGAAGGCATGCTGTAGCTTGCTGCAATCCAGCACGGAGTTCGCAGGACGCCTGGCCGGGGTGGGATAGTCGGCGGTGGTGATGGCGCTGATTTGCGGGCGGGTCGCCAGAAGCCCGAGCTGTTGCGCCTGCTCGAAGATGGCAACCGCAAAATCGTGCCAGCTGCAGGCGGGGGCGCCGCTGTAATGATAGATCCCCCAGGGAAGGTCGCCGTCGACGGTATATCGCTGCGCCATGTGCCACAGGGCCCGGGCGATGCTGGCCGACGCCGTGGGACCGCCGCGCTGGTCGGCGACGACACCCAGGGTCGGGCGCTCGGTGCCCAGGCGTAACATGGTTTTGACAAAGTTGTTGCCCGTAGCGCCAAACACCCAGCTGGTGCGCAGTGTTATGTAACGGCTGCAGTGTTCGGCCAGGGCCTGCTCGCCCGCCAGTTTGCTGGCGCCATAGACCCCGCTGGGAGCGGTGGCATCATCTTCGGTGTAGGGCGCGCGGGAATCACCGCGAAAGACATAATCGGTGGATATATGCAGCAGCGGAATGCCGGACTGCTCGGCGGCGCGGGCCAGCAGGCCGACGCCGTCACGGTTGACGGCATAGGCGCGCCCGCTGTCATTTTCAGCCTTGTCCACAGCCGTGTACGCAGCGGCATTGATGATCAGCTGCGGCTGCAGCTCGTGCATCGTGCGGGCAACCTGAACGGCATCGCTGATATCCAGCTGCGCCGATCCCAGGCCCCTGACATCGAATCCGGCCGGGGCCAGGCGCATCAGCTCGGCGCCGACCTGGCCGTGAGCGCCGGTAATCAAGACGCGCATGCTCAAGCTCCCTGTGCCAGTAGTTCGCGCAGGGTTGGATTGCCCTGGTCCTTGGCCGAGAGCTGTGGGTCTGTTATTGGCCAGGGAATATTGATTTCCGGATCGCTCCACAGCAACCCGCCTTCATCTTCGGGAACGTACAGATCGGTGCACTTGTACTGGAAGTCGGCCACCTCGCTGAGCACGCAGAATCCATGGGCGTAGCCGGGCGGCACCCAGAGCTGCCGGTGGTTCTCGTCGGTCAGCTCGACGCCGACAAACTGGCCGCAGCTGGGGGATTGGGGATCAATATCCACGGTCACATCATATACGGCCCCGCGACTTACGCTGACCAGCTTGCCCTGCGGCCGGGTGCGCTGAAAGTGCAGGCCGCGCAGCACGCCGCGTGTTGAGCGCGAGTGGTTATCCTGAACAAAGGGCAGTTCGATGCCCGCCTCGCGGTAGCGTTCAACCTGGAAGGTTTCGATAAAGAAGCCGCGGTGATCGCCAAATACCTTTGGTTCTATGATCAGCACCCCCGGCAGTGTCGTTTCGATGACGTTCATCGGTGGGTCTCCTGGCTCAGCAAGCCTTGCAGATACTGGCCGTAACCGGTCTTGCTCAGGGCCTCTGCCTGCCGCGCCAGATGTTCGGAGGAGAGCCAGCCCTGGTGGTAGGCGATCTCCTCCAGGCAGGCGACCTTGAGCCCCTGGCGGGCTTCGATCGTCTGCACGAAGTGGCTGGCTTCCATCAGGGAGTCATGGGTGCCGGTATCCAGCCACGCAAAGCCGCGGCCGAACATGCTGACATGCAGATCGCCACGCTGCAGGTAGGCATTGTTCACATCGGTGATTTCCAGCTCGCCCCGCTTCGAAGGCTTCACCTGGCGGGCAATGTCCACAACCGAGTTGTCGTAGAAATACAGGCCGGTGACGGCATAGTTGGACTTGGGTGACGCGGGTTTTTCTTCAATGGAAATAGCCTTGCCGCTGGCATCGAACTCGACCACGCCAAAGCGTTCGGGATCCGACACGTGGTAGCCGAAGACTGTTGCGCCGGATTCACGGCTCGCCGCTTCGCGCAGCATCGCGCTGAAACCGTAGCCATAGAAGATATTGTCGCCCAGGATCAGGCACACATTGCTGTCACCAATGAAGTCTTCCCCGATCAGGAATGCCTGGGCCAGGCCGTCGGGTGAAGGCTGCTCCGCATAGCTCAGTTCAATGCCGAAATCGACACCGTTGCCCAGCAGTTTCTCAAAGTTGGGCAGGTCTTGCGGTGTTGATATGATGAGTACCTCGCGAATACCGGCCAGCATCAAGACCGACAGGGGATAATAGATCATCGGCTTGTCGTAGATGGGCAGCAGCTGCTTGGAGACGCCACGGGTAATCGGATGCAGTCGCGTACCGGAGCCACCGGCAAGGATGATGCCTTTCATTGATAACTCCTTGAGCTAGATTGTTGATTCCACGAACGTTGAGGCGGGGCAGGTCAAGCTTTCACTGTTAGACCTGTTCACCCAGACGGCCCAGGCGGTAGTCGCCATTCAGCACCCGTCGCCACCAGTCACTGTTCTCGAGATACCACAGCACCGTCTTGCGGATGCCCGATTCAAAGGTTTCCTGCGGCGTCCAGCCCAGCTCGCGTTCAATCTTCGACGCATCGATCGCATAACGCAAATCATGTCCCGGGCGATCGGTGACGAAGGTGATCAGATCACGGTAGTGCCCGATGCCATCAGGTTTGTCGGGAGCCAGTTCTTCCAGCAGATCACACAGTGTCTGCACGACTTCAAGATTGCGTTTCTCGTTGTGGCCGCCAATATTGTAGGTCTCGCCTACCGTGCCCCTGGTCACCACCTCGACCAGCGCCCGGGCATGGTCTTCGACATACAGCCAGTCCCGAACCTGTGCGCCGTCGCCGTAGACGGGCAGCGGTTTGCCATGAATGGCATTGAGGATCATGTGCGGGATCAGCTTTTCGGGGAAGTGATAGGGGCCGTAGTTGTTTGAGCAGTTGGTCACCAGTACCGGCAGGCCGTAAGTACGCAGCCAGGCGCGTACCAGGTGATCCGAACTGGCCTTGGAGGCAGAGTATGGCGAACTGGGGGCATAGGGTGTGGTTTCGGTAAACAGGTCGTTGTCGCTTTCCAGGTCGCCGAACACCTCATCGGTGGAGATATGATGAAAGCGGAATGCCCCCTTTTCCGCTGCAGGCAGGGCATTCCAGTAACGCCGGGTGGCTTCGAGCAGGCTGTAGGTGCCGACGATATTGGTCTGGATAAAGTCGGATGGTCCGTCAATGGAGCGATCCACATGGGACTCGGCCGCCAGGTGCATCACCGCCGTGGGCTTGAACTCGGCAAACACCGCATCCAGCGCGGTACCGTTGCAGATATCGACCTGATAGAAATGGTAGCGTGGTGAGTCGGCCACAGACGCCAGCGATTCCAGGTTGCCGGCGTAGGTGAGGCTGTCGAGGTTGGCGGCCTCGTACGCGGTATGCTGAATCAGGTGGCGGATTACTGCAGAGCCAATAAAGCCGGCACCGCCGGTCACTAATATCTTTTCAGTCACGTATAAACCTCAGATCGTGGTCGTGCAGCGGGCGTGGTGTATGCCGACGATTGTAACGCGTACTGCATGTTTGATGTTGCTACCCTTCAGGCGTCCGCTGATACAGGAAATTTTTGCCTTTGGGGTGCGTCTTGAAGCGCCGGTGCACCCACATGTACTGCGCCGGATCCTTGCGGATAGCACGTTCCAGCTCGGCGTTGATGCGCGCGGCATCGGCTTCGTCATTGCCGGTAGGGAAGGGCTCGATCACCGGCATGAGCTCCAGTTCGTATTGACCGTCGGGCAGGCGGTGCTGAGCCAGCATCAGGATCGGTGAGCCGTTGAGCTTCACCAGCCGGCTGGTGGCCGTAATGGTCGCCGCCGGTACCCCAAAAAAAGGTGCATAAACTGACTGCTTGCGGCCAAAATCCTGATCCGGCGCATACCAGATGATATGGTTTTTGCGCAGTGCGCGGATCACCGAGCGGATGTCGGAGCGTTCGATCGACTGACCGAAATAACGGCTGCGGCCCCGGGTGATAATCTTTTCCATCAGCGGATTGTTGTGGCGTCGATACATCGCATCTACCGGATAAAATTGGGCGAACAGCAGCCCTCCCAGGTCCAGGGTGGAAAAGTGGGCCCCCAGTAACAACACGCCATTACCCTGCGCCAGGGCTGCCTCCAGGTGTTCGCGTCCCTTGAGGACGGTGCGCGTATCGAACCAGGGTTTCGGCGACCACCACGCCATGGCGGATTCAAATACGCCGATGCCATTGTTGATGAAGATGCGCCGGCACAGGTTGCGCTGTTCCGAGGCGGACAGCTCGGGAAAGCAAAGCTTTACATTGACGCTAACGACATGGCGGCGGTCACGCGCCATCCGGTAAAGTATCTTGCCGAAAGTACTACCCAACATCATCTGAGCCCTGTAGGGCAGGCGATTGAGCAGCCACAGCAAGCCCATGGAGAGCCAAGTCAGCCAGAAGCGGGGATGCCAAAAAACAGGCTGAGGTCGTTCTTTACGTGCCATGTTCGTCGTCCAGCCGTGATTGTCATGTTGAGAGTGGCTGCATTTTACGGCGGCATGGTCGTATCGGCAAACGCCGGTGGCCCGGCAGGTCTGGATCGGGTGGCGAACCACGGCCGTTAACGACCGCTGCACCACGCTGCATCCATGTATAATGTGCCTCGTCTTCAACGGAGTCGATGCGAACATTGATGAGTAAACAACGGGCACCATCCGCCGGGCTGAGCAGCAGAACGGCCTATCAGCGTCTGCTGCTGTTTGTGAAGCCCTGTGGGTGCGCAGGTGTTATCGGCGTCGACCTGTTCGGCATGTCCCGGGTCCTGCTGGCGACATGGCTCGCGCCTGGCGCCCGTGCGCGTCTGGCCCGTCTGCCGTTCGTGGGGCGCTGACCCATGGCGCTCTGGCTCTACACTCTGCTGCTGTACCTGGCGCTGCCATTTATCCTGCTGCGACTCTGGTGGCGCGGGCGCCGGGCGCCTGCCTATCGGAATCGCTGGCGCGAGCGGCTGGGCTTTGTGACGCCCGATGGCCGGCGCCCGCTCTGGATTCATGCCGTGTCCGTGGGCGAGACCGTAGCCATTGCACCGCTGGTGGAGCTGCTGCTGGCGCGCCGGCCCGATCTGCCTCTGCTGCTGACCACAACGACGCCGACCGGCTCAGAGCGTGTCAACGCCCTGTTTGGCGACCGGGTAGCGCATGTCTATTGCCCCTGGGACCTGCCCGATGCCCTGGGCCGTTTCCTGCATCGCATGCAGCCGCGTGCCTGCATCATCGTGGAAACCGAACTCTGGCCCAATCTGGTGCATGGCTGCCGTCGCCATGGGGTGCCGGTGATGCTGGCCAATGCACGGCTGTCAGCGCGTTCGGCCCGGGGGTATCAGCGATTTGCGGCACTGACGCGGCCGATGCTGCAGCGTCTGAGTCAGGTCGTGGCCCAGCATGATAATGATGGTGCACGCTTTGTGGCGTTGGGCCTGCCGGCCCAGAAGCTAAGTGTCAGCGGCAGCATCAAGTTTGATATTGAAGCCCGGTTAGAGTGGCTTGAGGCCGGTGCTCACTTGCGCCGCCGCTGGGGCGAACGACCGGTGCTGGTGGCGGGCAGTACGCATGAAGGGGAAGATGCGGCGCTGTTAAGAATGCTCAAATCGCTGCGTACCGAGTTTCCGAGCCTGATGCTGGTGCTGGTACCGCGCCATCCGGAACGTTTTGAATCCGTATACCGACAGTGCCTGGATGCCGGCTGGCAGGTTGAACGCCACAGTAAGCCGGCGGTGCAGCCCGGTGCGGTGGATGTTTATCTTGGCGATACCATGGGCGAACTGATGGGATTCTATGCCGCAGCGGATATCGCCTTTGTTGGCGGCAGCCTGGTTCCGCGGGGAGGGCACAATCCGCTGGAGCCCGCAGCGCTGGGCAAACCGGTACTGATGGGAGCGCATGTGTTTAACTTTCAGGCCATCTGCGATGCGCTGGAACACGCCGGGGGGCTGACACTGGTGGCCGATGAGGCGGCGCTGGCCGGTGCAGCGCAGAAACTGCTTGCTGATGCAGCGCTGCGCCAGCGCCAGGGAGCGGCGGCCAGCGCTTTTGTGGCCAAAAATAGAGGCGCGCTGGAGCGGCTGTACCACGAGGTTGAGGGCATGCTGTCCTAACCCGCTGGCTCTCTGTGCTCCGCTAGCCTGGACTGTTCAGAGCACTCTGTTCAGAAGGGGCTGTTCAAAGCGGAAAGGTCAGGTCCTCATCCGCCTGGATGCGGAAAATCTCGTTAAGTACCTCGGCCAGGGGTGCCTTGTCGGTATCGCGCAGCCAGCGTTGCGCCTGGGCATCAAAGTCGAAATGATGGCCGCCGTTGCGTGCGGCCACCCAGAGCTGCTTGACGGGCGGCTGACGGGTAAAAATCACCTGGCTGCCGTTTTCGCAGACGATGGTCAGCATGCCGCCATGGCTCTCGACGTCCAGGTCGCTGTCGGCCTCTTCCAGCAGGTCTTCGAGGGTGATGAGGGTTTCATCGACCCGGTCGTTGAATTCTGATTCGGTCATCGGTCTGTGGTTCCGCTGTGCTTGGAGCCCGGCAGTATATCCGAGTTTCTGCCGCTACTCATCCCGGGTATAATCGCTGCTTTGGAATCGTCGGTGATAGGGGCTGCAATCGTGAAACGCTGGAACTGGATACTATTCGTAACCTTCGCGCTGCTATCGGGCTGTGGTAACAAAGGTGCGCTGTACATGCCGGATCAGCCTGATCCTGCTGCTCCCGTACCACAGACATCGGCCCAGCCGCCGGCTCCCGCACAGAACTGATAACGGAAAGACTGATGGATAACTTTGAATACCGCGATGGGCGCCTGCACTGCGAGGACATGAACCTCGAACGCATCGCCGAACAATACGGCACGCCGCTGTATGTATACTCCCGTGATGCACTGGAACGCGCTTACCTTGATTATGCCCAGGCGCTGGAAGGGCGTGATGCGCTGGTGTGCTATGCGGTCAAGGCCAACAGCAATATTGCGGTTCTTAATGTGCTGGCGCGCCTGGGCGCGGGCTTTGATATCGTGTCCCTCGGCGAGCTGGAGCGCGTCATCAAGGCCGGTGGCGACCCCGCCAAGGTTGTATTCTCCGGTGTCGGCAAGCAGGCGCACGAAATTCGCCGCGCGCTGGAGCTGGGTATTCACTGCTTCAATATCGAATCTGAACCTGAGCTGGAACGCGTCAACGATGTTGCTGCGGCCGTCGGTATACCGGCAAAGGTCTCCTTTCGCGTCAATCCGGACGTGGATGCCGGTACCCATCCTTATATCTCCACCGGTCTGAAAGAGAACAAGTTCGGTATCGCCATCGAGCGTGCCCGCGGGGTTTATGCCCGCGCGGCCGAACTGTCCCATATCGAGATCGTGGGCATGGACTGCCATATCGGCAGCCAGCTGACCGAGCTGCGTCCATTTCTGGATGCGCTGGATCGTCTGCTGGTACTGGTGGACGAACTGGCCGAAGACGGCATTCAGATTCGCCACCTGGATCTGGGTGGTGGTCTGGGCGTGTGCTATACAGACGAGCATCCCCCGACGGCGGGCGAGTACATCGCCGCCGTGATCGAGAAGCTGGGTGATCGTCCGCTGAGTCTTATTTTCGAGCCTGGCCGTTCCATTGCCGCGAATGCCGGTGTCATGCTGACCCGGGTCGAGTTCCTCAAAAGCAATGGCGACAAGAATTTCGCGATCGTCGACGGGGCCATGAACGACCTGATCCGTCCGGCCCTGTACAGTGCCTATCAGGAGATCGTGCCACTGACGTTGCGTGACGAAGGTGAAAGCAAAATCTATGACCTGGTGGGGCCGGTGTGCGAAACGGGCGACTTTCTCGGCAAGGACCGCGAGCTGAATCTTCAGCCCGGTGACCTGCTGGCAGTGTGCTCGGCGGGTGCCTATGGCTTCGTCATGAGCTCCAACTACAACACCCGGCCTCGCCCGGCCGAAGTCATGGTGAGCGATAACCAGGCATACCTGGTGCGCAAGCGCGAAAGCATCGGTGACCTGCTGCACGGCGAACAGTTACTGCCTAAAGACCACTATTGAGAAGCGAAAAGCTATGTTGGTACGTTTTACCAAGATGCACGGCCTGGGCAACGACTTCATGGTGGTCGATCTCGTCACGCAGCGTGCCAAGATCACTCCGGCGCTGGTGAGCCGTCTGGCGGACCGGCATTTCGGCGTCGGTTTTGACCAGATGCTGCTGGTGGAGCCGCCCACGGACCCGCAGATGGATTTCCGCTACCGCATCTACAATGCAGATGGGTCCGAGGTGGAGCATTGTGGCAATGGCGCGCGCTGCTTTGCCAAGTTCGTGCGTGACAAGCGCCTGACCATCAAGCCGGTCATCAGCGTTGAAACGGCCAAGGGGAAGGCCGTACTGCGGATACTGGAAGATCGCCAGGTCGAAGTCGACATGGGCGCCCCGGAACTGCTGCCGGCCGAAATCCCCTTTGTGGCGGATGCGGTTGCCATCAGCTATCCCATTGAGGTGGCCGGTCAGGTTCTGGATATCAGCGCGGTTTCCATGGGCAACCCACACGGCGTTCTGCTGGTGGATGACGTCAGCACCGCCCCGGTGGAAACCCTGGGGCCGCTGCTCGAGCGGCACGAGCGTTTCCCGGCGCGGGCCAACATCGGTTTCATGCAGGTCCTGTCTGAGCGTGAAATTCGCCTGCGGGTCTATGAGCGCGGCGCTGGCGAAACCCGCGCCTGCGGTACCGGTGCCTGTGCCGCGGTGGTTGCCGGACGCTTGCGCGGCCTGCTGGGCGATGATGTGACCGTGCATCTGCCCGGTGGCGAACTGCGTATTCGCTGGGTGGGCGAGGGGCACTCCGTCCTGATGACAGGCCCTGCGACAACCGTTTACGAAGGGCAGATTTTTATATGACCGATCAGGCCAAGCGACAGCACGCCGGACTCGATGAGCAGCAGGTAGCGGAGTTTCTGGCGCAGAATCCGGATTACTTCAGCCGCCACACGGGGCTGCTGGAGAAGCTCTACGTGCCCCATGAAACCGGTACCGCTGTGTCGTTGGTGGCACGCCAGACGGGCGTGTTGCGCGAAAAAAACCAGCAGTTGCGCACCCATCTGTCTGACCTGATCGACGTGGCGCGTCACAACGATGTGCAGTTTGAGAAGACCAAGCGCATGGTGCTGGCGCTGCTGGGCTGCGAAACTTTGGATGATGTCGCCGTTGCCATAGACGAAAGCCTGTGCCGCGATTTTCAGGGCGATGTCACGACGCTGATGCTGCTTGGCGAGGGTGAGGATAGCGGTGCCGCACGCTGGTTGAGCCTGGCCGACGCCCAGGTACTTGAACCACTGCTGGGAACCAACCTGCCGAGCTGCGGGCGTTTGCCGGAGCCACAGCATCTGTTTGTTTTCCAGGAGCAGGCGTTCCGTATCCAGTCCGCGGCGGTGATCCCGCTGGTTCAGGGTGAAACCCTGGGCCTGCTGGCCATCGGCAGCTACGATGCGCACTACTTCCAGAGCAGTCAGGGCACCCTGTTCCTCTGCTACGTCGGCGAAGTCTTGAGCCGGGTGCTGTCCCGTATCCTGAGCCGGGGCTGATGTCTTCAGACTCGGCGGTGCTGGATGCCTTTGTGGGCTATCTGCGCGCCGAACGCCAGTACTCCGTGCACACCCTGGACAACTACCAGCGTGATATTAAGCGCCTGCAGCGCTATGCCCATGCCAACGGCCTGAGTGGCTGGGACAGTATCAGACCACGGGATCTGCGCGCCTTCATTGCTGAAACCCACCGCGAGGGCCTGGCTGGGAAAAGCATTCAGCGGCTGCTGTCGGCTGTTCGTTCGTTCTATCGTTACCTGAATCGCGAAGGCTTGTGCGAGCACAATCCGGCGCTGGGGTTAAGCGCACCCCGTTCGGCCCGGCGCCTGCCCAAAACCCTGGACACCGATCAGGCCGGCCACCTGATGCAAATTCCGGTAACCGATGCGGTATCTGCCCGTGATTGTGCCATGATGGAATTGATCTATTCCTCTGGTTTGCGTCTGGCGGAGCTTGTCAGCCTGGATCTGGGGGATATCGATTTTCGCGATGCCAGTCTGGTCGTGACCGGCAAGGGCCGCAAGGCACGCATGCTGCCCGTCGGCAGCAAGGCGCTGGCGGCGCTCGACGTATGGCTCGGTCAACGCACCAGCCTGTTACGCGGCGAGCAGCCGGCACTTTTTGTCAGCAAGCGCGGTAACCGTATCAGTACCCGTGCCGTGCAGCAGCGACTCGAGCACTGGGGGTTGCATCAGGCGACCGATGGCAAGGTTCACCCGCACAGGTTGCGCCACAGTTTTGCCAGTCACCTGCTGGAGTCCAGCGGTGATTTGCGGGCGGTGCAGGAGTTGCTGGGGCACGCCGATATCGCTACAACCCAGATCTACACGCATCTGGATTTTCAGCATCTGGCTGATGTCTATGACAAGGCCCACCCGAGAGCACGCAAGAAAAATGATTAAATGTGTCACCTTCGATCTGGACGATACCCTCTGGGCGATTGATCCGGTGATTGAGATAGCAAACAATTCGCTGTTTGACTGGCTGAACCGTAACGCCGAGCTATTTACGCGCCAGTTCAGTATCGATGATCTGCCGCGCCTGCGCGATGAGGTACTGTCACGGTATCCTGAGATCTCCCACAGCGTTACCCAGATCCGCCTGCGTCTGCTGCAGGAGGGCATGCGTACGGCCGGCTACACGCCTGAGGAGGCCGAGGCGCTGGCCTTGCAGGCCTTCGAGGTCTATCTGGAGGCGCGGCATCAGGTGGAGTTTTTTGAGCATGCGCTGACCATGCTGAAAATTTTGCGCGAACGTAACCTGCTGATCGGTGCGCTGAGCAATGGCAACGCCGATGTGAAGCGGGTTGGACTGGCCGATTACTTCGACTTCCAGTTCAATGCAGAGGGGACCGGGCAGGAAAAGCCGCATCCGCTGATGTTCGAGCATGCCCTGGCACACGCGGGGCTGCGACCTGAACAGGTGGTGCATGTGGGAGACCACCCGGTGCACGATATCGAGGGTGCTCACAACGCGGGCTTCTGGACCATCTGGGTCAACCAGAACGGTCAGGAATGGCCTGGAGGTCCGGCGCCTACGCAAACCGTGCGCACGCTGAGTGACATTCCCCAGGCGCTGATTGAAATCGCAGAACTGGCCGCCTTGCGCGTGACGCTCTGACGGGCTTAGCCTACAAAAACAATTCCAGCAGGTTGTTCAGGAACAGCCGCCCCTGGCGGGTGGGTCTGATGTGGGCGGGGTCGTCCTCCAGCAGCCCCTGCTGCACGGCCCGGTCCAGTTTTGGACGAATACTGTCCGGGCTGATGCCGGCCCGGGAGAGCAGCATGTTCAGCGGTACTCCATCCACCAGTCGCAATGCATTGAGCATGAACTCAAATGCCAACTCGTCGCGGGCAATCGGGTTCTCGCCCCCAAAGCGTCTGACCGGGTCCATATAGGCCGTTGGCTGGCGCTGCTTCCAGCGCCGCATGATCAGGTTGTCCGCCGGTCGTGTCAGCTTGCCATGAGCGCCGGCACCAATGCCGATATAGTCACCAAAGGCCCAGTAATTCAGGTTATGGGCTGCCTGTCGGCCCGCGCGGGCATAGGCCGATACCTCGTACTGGGCAAATCCTGCGGCGGCGAGTTTGTCCTGCCCCTGTTCCTGGATATCCCACAGTATTTCATCCACCGGCAGGCTTGGCGGGCGTGAGTTGAACTCGGTGTTGGGCTCGATGGTGAGCTGGTACCAGGACAGGTGATCAGGTTGCAGTGACAGGGCGGTATCCAGATCCTGCATGGCGCCGGCAAGATCCTGCTGCGGCAGGCCGTGCATCAGGTCCAGGTTGATATTGTCAAACCCGATGGCCCGGGCGCTGGCAACGGCGCGGTAAGCTTCATCCGCGTTATGAATGCGTCCCAACGCCTTGAGCTGGGTATCGCTGAAACTCTGGATACCGATGGACAGGCGATTGACGCCGGCATTGCGAAAACCGGCGAAACGTTCCTGCTCAAAGGTGCCGGGGTTGGCTTCCATGGTGATCTCGGCCTGGGCAGCGATAGGTGTGCGTGCCGCTACGCCCTGCAGAATTTCATGGATGGCCGCAGCGGAAAACAGGCTCGGCGTGCCACCGCCGATAAAGATGGTTTCTATGCTCCTGCCCTGCACATCGGCCAGTTCTGCCTCCAGGTCCGCCATCAGGGCTGCGACATAGGCTGCTTCCGGTAACTCGCCCCGGGCGGCATGGGAGTTGAAGTCGCAGTAGGGGCACTTGCGTACGCACCAGGGAATATGGATATAAAGCGACAGCGGCGGCAATTGGATCATGGTACTTCCAGTAACGGCGTAGCGGGGGCTGTTGGGACCGGCGTTTGTGCTGGCCGGCGCCGGTCTCAGCGCAGGTAAGCGTGAATCTGTTGGTTTAACAGCGCCACGGCCTTGCCGCGATGGCTGAGGCTGTTTTTCTGCTCTCGCGGCAGTTCAGCCGAACTCAGTCCCAGTTCCGGCACCAGAAACAGCGGATCATAGCCGAATCCCTGTTCACCCCGCGGCGCATGCAGGATATGGCCCTCCCAGGTTCCGACGCTGATCAGCGGGGTCGGGTCTTCAGCGTGGCGCATGAAGGCCAGTACGCAGCGAAAGCGTGCGCTGCGACGGGCGTCCGGCACATCCCGCATTTGATGCAACAGGCGACTGTTGTTCTCGGCATCGGTGGCACCGGGGCCCGCAAAGCGCGCCGAGTAAATGCCGGGCGCGCCATCGAGCGCGTCAACTTCGAGCCCCGAGTCATCGGCCAGCGCCGGCAGGCCTGTGCAACGACAGGCATGACGGGCCTTGAGGATCGCATTTTCGATAAAGCTGAGGCCGGTTTCCTCGGCCTCGCTGACGTTAAAGGCGGATTGCGGCAGAACCTCGACATTCAGCGGTGCGAGCACCTGGCTGAATTCACGGAGTTTGCCCTGATTGCCGCTGGCAAGAACGATGCGTGAATACTTGAGTGTGGTCATTCGGCGTAGAAGGTCTGCTCAAACTGGATACTGTAGGCCGGCTGATTCGGATCAGGCTGGACGTCGAGCGCAATGCGCATCAGTTGGTCATTCGCAAAGGGCAGGCCGCCTATGTAATAGAGTGCGCCTGTTTCCTCAATTTTCTTAAAACTGATGTTGCTGATCTGCCCCAGCAGATTGCTGGCGCTGCCCTTGACGATGGCGGTAACCGGTGTTTTGCTGCCGTCGCTGGCTTTTTGCAATACCGATACATTGACCAGGGCCAGGGTTTTGCTGCGCGTCAGACCATAGCTCTGTGCCACCTCGGGCTCGACGAAGGTGCTGTTGAAGGCGTTGTAATGTACCTCGTAGTCTCCATAGGAAACAAACTGGTCAGCCTGGACCATGCCTGCGCTGAGGATCAGGCCTGTCAGCACGCCTTGCAGGGCACGGCGTACCGGGGGGAATGACACGTTCATAGCGACTCCTGTTTTATCGAGTGATGCGGTAGATGGCGATTTCGCCCAGCATGTTGGGCCACAGGCGCAGCCACCAGCGATCACGGTGTTCATTGTCCACGACGGTGCGATCCAGGATATGAATGTTGCGCTCAACACACAGGCGCTCAAAATCCTTGAAGGTACAAAAGTGGATATTCGGTGTGTTGTACCAAGTATAGGGCAGGAATTTTGACACTGGCATCTTGCCACGCAACGCCAGATAGCTGCGCGCGCGCCAGTGACCAAAGTTCGGGAATGTAACGATGCATTCCTTGCCGATGCGCAGCATTTCGTCGACGATCAGGTCGGGACGGTGCATGACCTGAAGGGCCTGGGTCATGATGACGGCATCAAAACTGGCGCTACGCAGCGTCGCCAGACCCTCGTCGATGTCTTTTTCTATCACATTGACGCCGGCTTCCAGGCAGGCGGTGATGTTGTCATGGTTGATCTCCAGGCCGTAGCCCTCGACCTGCTTGTGCGTGCCGAGGTAGCTCAGCAGCTCGCCATCGCCGCACCCCAGGTCGAGCACCCGGGTGCCGGGCTTGATCCAGTTCTGAATGATATCCAGGTCTACACGCATCTCAGCGGCCCTCCGGCTTGGATCGGGGGATATCGGCGCCCACCTGTTTCATGCAGGCCCCGAACACTTCCATGTAACGCGGTATGGGGATCAGGAAGGCGTCGTGGCCCTGCGGGGAGTCTATCTCGGCGTAGCTGACGGGCTTGCGGGCATCGATCAGGGCATCGACGATCTCCCGTGAGCGTTCGGGTGAGAAGCGCCAGTCCGTTGTAAACGAAATGACCTTGAACTTGCATTGCGCCCCGTGCAACGCCTCCGTCAGGTTGTCACCGTAGCTGGCTGCCGGGTCAAAGTAGTCCAGTGCCTTGGTCATCAGCAGGTATGTATTGGCATCAAAGGTGGTTGAAAAGCGTTCGCCCTGATATTGCAGGTAGGACTCGATTTCAAACTGCGGGCTGAGATCGAAGTTCAGCGTGCCGCTCTTCATGTCGCGGCCGAATTTCTCCCGCATGCCGTCATCCGACAGGTAGGTAATGTGGCCCACCATGCGTGCCAGCATCAGGCCGGTCTTGGGGATGGCGTTTTCGCCGTAATAGTGGCCATCATAGAACTGCGGGTCCCGTCTGATGGCCTGGCGCGCCACCTCATTAAAGGCAATGTTCTGCGCCGAGAGCTTGGCCGCGGCGGCGATAACAATGCAGTGGCGCAAACGCTGGGGATAGTCGATGGCCCACTGCAGGGCCTGCATGCCGCCGAGGCTGCCACCGATCACCGCTGCCCATTGCTGAATACCGAAACGGTCCGCAAGTCGTGCCTGGCTTTCGACCCAGTCGGGCACGGTGACGATGGGGAAATCCGGGCCATAGGGCATGCCGGTGTCCGGGTTTGGCTGGTTGGGTCCGGTGGAGCCGTGACAGCCGCCCAGGTTGTTCAGGCCAACCACAAAAAACAGGTTGGTATCGATGACCTTGCCGGGGCCGATGGCTGAGTCCCACCAGCCGGGCTTGGGGTCATCCATGCTGTGGTAACCGGCCAGGTGATGATTGCCCGAGAGTGCATGGCAGATCAGGATCGCATTGGAATGATCGGCGTTCAGCGTGCCGTACGTTTCGACAGTCAATGTATAGCTGTCCAGCCGGCGTCCGCTGGCGAGCGCCAGCGGCTGGTCAAAGTGAAGTTGCTGTGGCTGGACGAGGCCAACCGAATCTGCGGGAATGGACGTTGGCATCTGCTGTTATCCGGGAGCTGTAATCATCTGGGGCAGGCCAAGCAAGCGGAGCTTACCCTGGGAAAAGCCCGTATGGGCCGCTTAGCGTACTGCTGACGAAGGCGTTGATTCGATTGGCAAGCTTTCCGGTATTTTAACCGGCTCGCGGATGCACACGCGTTTTTGTCGCCCAAGCCCACCGCTGAGTATCGTTACCGCTTTTTTGGCAACACCAAATTGCTTCGCAAGGAAGGAGATCAGCTGGCTGTTGGCCCTGCCTTCAATTGGCGGAGCCTTGATGCGTATTTTCAGACTGTCACCATGCTGGCCGCAAAACTCGTCCCGCGATGCCTTGGGTTGCAAGTGACAGCTTAGTATCAGGTCATCGCCTTGCCACTGATAGTAGCTCGCCATCCTACATTACCAGGCGGCTGACCTGGGACTGAATGATCTGAATAACCAGAAAAATCAGGATCGGCGACAGGTCCAGCCCGCCGATGGGCGGGATAACCTTGCGCGCCAGGGCGAACAGTGGCTCGGTCAGTTGCAGGATAAGCTGAGGCGCCGGATGGTAATTGTTGGGGGCGATCCAGCTGATGATAACCGCAGCGATCACGGCCCAAAACGCGATCGTCAGCAAGGTATTCAGCAGGCCGGCGAGCGCAAACAGCAGCAGGCTGGTGATGGGTATGGATTGCCCTGCGACCAGGAGTAACAGGAACAGCGTGAGCAGTTTGACACCATACGCCAGCACCAGGGCGGACAGGTCGACAGAACCCGCCCGGGGAATGACCCGCTGCAGTGGCCGCAGTGGAGCGCTGGTCAGTCGTGCGACCGCCTGGCTGATGGGATTATAAAAATCCACCTTGGCCAGCTGCAGTAAGAAACGCAGGACGACGATAAATGCATAGAGTTCGCCGATTGTGCGGATGATCAGAAGGATCGGATCCTGTCCCATGGCTGTTTCGCCGCCTCAGTTTCAAGCTGTTGATTTGCTGGCAAGTATAGAGCTTTTCAGGCGCTGAATGAACCGCGTGCGGGGGTTAGTCCCGCAGAAGCTGTGCGAGTTCCTTCGAACGGTTGACGCAGGCCTGCATGGCATGTTCCACCAGCGCTTCCAGGTGGGCGTCCTGGAATGTCAGGATGGCCTGTTCGGTGGTGCCCTTGGGAGATGTCACCGCCTGGCGTAATTGGGTCGGGCTCAGCTCGCTGTTGCTGGCCATGCGGGCGGCACCCAGCGCTGTCTGCAGGGTCAGCGAGGTGGCGGTGGCGCGGTCAAGGCCCAATTTTTCACCGGCGCTGATCATGGCTTCCATAAACAGGAAATAGTAGGCCGGCCCCGAGCCCGATACGGCTGTCACGGCATGAATCAGCTCTTCACTGTCAACCCAGAGCGCCAGTCCGACATTGCCAAGTAGTTGTGCTGTCTGTTGTTTTTGGAGTTCGCTGACCTTTGTGTTGGCAAACAGGCCGCTGGCACCGGTCTGTACCTGTGAGGGTGTGTTAGGCATGCACCGAACAACGGCATTACCGCCGCCAAGCCAGGTGTCGAGGCTGTCGCAGCTGATTCCGGCGGCGACCGAGACAACGAGCGGGCGGTGCTGCATGACCGTATCGCGCAGCGGTTCGCACACCTGCTTCATCATCTGGGGTTTGACCGCCATGATCAGGATGTCTGCTGTTGCGGCGGCAGCGATATTGTCTGTACCTGTGTGCAGCCCCTGCGCGGCAAGGTCGGCCAGCTTTTCCGGCCGGGTGCCGGTGGCCCAGATTTTCGTGGCCGGGTAGCCGTTGTCCAGCAGCCCCCCGATGATGGCGCGGGCCATGTTGCCGGCGCCGATAAAAGCAACAGTCGGTTGCGTGCTCATAATGGGGTTTCCTGGGTGTTTGAGTTGGAGTTTCGAGTACCGAAAATAGCGGTGCCTATACGCACTATGCTGGCGCCTTCGGCGATGGCGGCGTCCATGTCACCTGACATGCCCATCGACAGGGTGTCCAGCAGCGGGAACTCGGTCTGCAATTGTTGCAGTAGCGTACGCATGGCAGCAAAGGCACGTTGCTGGTGTTGCGGATCCTGCGAGGCCGCGGGAATGGCCATCAGGCCCCGTAGCTTCAGGCGAGGCAGCTGGGCGACGTCACGGGCCAGTGCAAGCACGTCATCGGGCATGCACCCCGACTTGCTCTCCTCAGCGCTGATATTGACCTGCAGGCAGACGTTCAGCGGTGCCATGTCCGGCGGTCGCTGTTCCGACAAGCGGCGCGCGATCTTGGCTCGATCGACGCTGTGTACCCACTGAAAGTGCTCGGCTATCGGGCGGGTTTTGTTGGACTGGATCGGGCCGATAAAATGCCACTCGATGGCCAGGTCCGCCAGCGCCTCGATCTTGTCCAGGCCTTCCTGCAGGTAGTTCTCGCCAAAAGCGTGCTGGCCGGCGGCAAACGCCTGGCGCAGCTCATCTGCCTGCCGAGTTTTGCTCACGGCCAGCAATTGTATGCCCTGGGGTTTGCGTCCGGTAACCTTTGCCGCCCGTGCAATTTGTGCACGCACGGTGCAAATATTGTCTGCTATATTTTTCATACCCTGCTTTTAGTGTGGCCCGCCATTGGATTGACTGGGCTATTCTGCTAGAAATAGGGGTTCTAATGGAAGTAGTACCGGGTGCTGAGCGCTATGGATATAACCGAACTATTATCGTTTGCGGTGCAGCAAGGGGCTTCCGACCTGCATATTACGGCCGGCATGCCACCGGTGATTCGAGTTGACGGTGATGTCCGTCGCATTAAATTGCCTGCCCTTGATCACAAGTCTGTTCAGTCGCTGATTTACGACATAATGAACGACAAGGTGCGCAAGGAGTATGAGGATAACTACGAGGTCGATTTCTCGATCGAGGTGCCGTCCCTGGCGCGTTTTCGAGTCAACGCATTTAACCAGAATCGCGGTGCGGCCGCAGTATTTCGAACCATCCCAAGCCGCGTATTGACACTGGAAGATCTCGGGATGGGCAAGGTGTTTCAGGATATGGCGTCACAGCCCCGTGGGCTGGTGCTGGTGACGGGGCCAACGGGTTCCGGCAAAAGTACCTCGCTGGCGGCGATGGTGGACTACATCAACGATAATCGTTCAGATCACATCCTGACCATCGAGGACCCGATCGAGTTTGTGCATGAAAGCAAGAAGTGTCTGATCAATCAGCGTGAGGTGCACCGCGACACACACAGCTTTGCCAATGCTTTGCGTTCGGCGTTGCGTGAAGACCCCGACGTTATACTGGTCGGCGAGATGCGAGATCTTGAAACCATCCGTCTGGCGCTGACGGCGGCGGAAACCGGTCACCTGGTTTTTGGCACGCTGCATACCACGTCGGCGGCCAAGACCATCGACCGCGTAATTGACGTTTTCCCGGCGGCGGAAAAGTCCATGGTGCGCTCAATGCTCTCTGAGTCGCTGCAAGGGGTTATTTCACAGACGCTGCTCAAAAAGACCAATGGTGGCCGAGTGGCCGCGCATGAGATCATGATCGGTACACCCGCAATACGTAACCTGATCCGTGAGGACAAGATTGCTCAGATGTATTCATCCATCCAGACCGGTGCGGCCTTCGGTATGAAAACGCTGGATCAGGCATTGCTGGAATTGTTGAAAAAAGGACTGATTTCGCGCGAACTTGCGCGGGAAAAAGCAAAGAATCCGCAGAGTTTCTGACGGGTACAAGGGTCGGGGTAGCAGGCAGTGGACTTTACACAACTTTTAAAAGTAGTCATCGATCGCGATGCATCGGATTTGTTCGTCACCGCGGGCGCCCGTCCGAGTATCAAGGTGGACGGTACCATCAAGCCACTCACCAAGGAGCCCCTGACCCAATCTCAGGTACGCTCGCTGGTGTACAGCACAATGAACGACAAGCAGCTGGCCGAGTTCGAGGGCACCAACGAATGTAACTTCGCTATCAGTGCGCGTGGAATGGGGCGCTTTCGTGTCAGCGCCTTTATGCAGCGCAACTCGCCGGGCATGGTGCTACGGCGTATCGCGACGCGGATTCCCTCCATGGAGGAGCTGAACCTGCCCGGTGTGCTTAAAGATCTGTCCATGACCAAGCGCGGGCTTATCCTGTTCGTAGGGGGAACCTCGACGGGTAAATCCACCTCGCTGGCGTCGATGATTGACTATCGCAACATGCACAGCCGGGGTCATATCATTACCATCGAGGATCCGATCGAGTACATTCATGACCACAAGGAATGCATCATTACCCAGCGCGAAGTGGGTATCGATACCGAATCCTTTGATACTGCACTGAAAAACACTCTGCGCCAGGCGCCGGATGTGATCCTGATGGGTGAAATTCGCTCCAAGGAAACCATGCAGTATGGTCTGGCGTTTGCGGAAACCGGCCATCTTTGCATGGCAACGCTGCACGCCAACAACGCCAACCAGGCGCTGGACCGCATTATCAGCTTCTTCCCGCCGGAGCATCACAATCAGATCTGGATGGACATGTCGCTGAACCTCAAGGCGATCGTGGCGCAGCAACTGCTGCCAACCACCGACGGCAAGGGGCGACGCGCTGCGATCGAAGTCTTGATCAATACGCCGCTGATTCAGGACCTGATTCGCAAGGCTGAAGTCCACGAGATCAAGGAAGTCATCAAGAAGTCCACCAACCTCGGCATGCAGACCTTCGACCAGGCGCTGTTCGAGTTGTACAAGGAAGGCACCATTACCTACGACGTGGCGCTTGCTCATGCCGACTCTGCCAACGATCTGCGCCTGATGATCAAGCTCAGTGCCGATACCAACCCGGACCTGGCGGCACCGCCGGAAGACAGCTCTTTCCTTTTGCAGGATGAGGATGACTATCTGAACGAGAAAGGCGGTATCGATATCAAGAGCATGTAGGCCGCGCTGAGGGCGCCTGTACGGGTCGTGTTGATACTCTCGCAATGGAGCCTCAGGGCTCCATTTGTTTTTTGCAGCCGGTGAAGTGCCCACAGGGCGATTCAATATCGTGGTGTTGGCGTAAAAAAGTCACAAGAACAGTGAGTTGCGTGTGGATGGGGTGCTGTCCTGATAGATACCGGCACAGTAAATGAAGTACAGTAGCACTATAATAATAAACCTTGGATTCGTATGGTTTTTCAACGACGCCCTGAGAGCCCGTCGTCCGGTCGGTCGGCGTTTTCATCCCGTATTTTCTGTCTCTATTTTGCCGGCAGCGTCTTCCTGACGCTGGCGACATGGGTGACCCGTTTTCTGATTGGCTGGAGCACCTGGGCACTGACAGAGTCACCGCTGTGGGTTGGTGCGGTCAGTGCGACCATGCTGCTGCCGACATTCTTTCTGTCGCCCGTCTTTGGGGTGTTGGCGGATCGTCTCGATCCGCGCAAGGGTATGTTGGTAGCCTATCTGAGCGAGGCCGTGATCAGCGTGAGTGCGGCGGTTGCCAATTTCCAGGGGGTTTTTACGCTTAACTGGATACTGGTTCTGGCCTTTCTCCTGGGCGTAGTCTCCGCGGCCCAGCACCCTATGCGCCTGGTACTGTTACCGCACCTGATAGCGCGGCCGTCCCTGCCCAGCGCCGTGGGGCTTGCATCGATTACTTACAACCTTTCTCGCATTATCGGGCCTGCACTGGGGGCCTGGCTGCTTGTATCGGTTTCTACCGGGGCGGCATTCCTGCTGGTATCCGCCCTGTTTGGTATTGGATCGCTGTTTTTGCTCCGTATCAGGGTCGAGGTATCGCGCTCCCAGCATCATGCGGAATCCATCTTTTCTGCCATGTCGCAGGGGTTGCTGGTTATCCGTAACTCACCGCTGATCCGCCTGGTGCTGATTCTGACCATGGTTGATGGCATGATCGGGCGCAGTATCATGGAGCTGTTGCCGGCGATTTCTGGACGGCTGATTAATGGTGACGCTGGCACGCTGGCAAGTCTGAGTGCGCTTGCCGGGATCGGGTCGATTCTGGGGGGGCTAATTGTTTCTCGCATGCGCGGGCGTGAGCGGGCCCTGCTTCAGCTTGTCTTTGGCTCACTGCTGCTCTGTTCGGTGGTGGTGCTGCTGGTGGCTTGGGCCAGTGACCTGACCGGACTGGGACTCATGATCATGCTTGTGAGCATGGCGGTGACCATGATTGGCACCGGGTGCCAGGCGCTGATTCAGGTTTGTGTGGTGGATGCCTACCGTGGTCGAGTATTGAGTATCTGGACCGTGGTGAGTCTGGGCGTACCTGCGCTTGGTGCCTTTATCATGGGGTCGGCCGCTGAAGTGGTGGGTTTTGTGGCCGTGCTGATCGCCTGCGCTCTGGCCACGGCGGCCCTGGTGGTGATCTTGTGGCAGCGTTATCAGGTTGCGCTCGTACTGAAAAAAGTGCCTGCGTGAGGCTGTCTGTTGCCGCGAATATTAGTGTGTATCCAATTTTTAGGTGTGGTGGTTATTCTGCATATAAAGGGCGTTTGTACGGGGCTTGTTGCGCTGCAGTTACCTTCATCGGTGGACTGGAGTGCCTGCCGTCGATTTGTTGAACATCAATATTACCCCGGCGGCTTGATGCACGATTCATTGGCCGCAGGCCATCGCAAACGTCACAAGCGCCAGCATGTCGCCACAGGTGTGCCGGTTTTTGTAGCGTGACTGGAACATTAGCGGGGGAGCCATTGGCCCGCCAGGCTAGTAACAAGCACCACTCAAGGGCAGGGAGCTGAGGTCATATGTACTATTATTTGTCAGTCGGATCCAATATCGATCCAGAAATTAACATCGCGAAGTGCCTTGAAATATTACTGGAGCACTTCTCCACAGCATTTGTGTACCCCTGCACCTATACCCAGCCTGAGTGCATCGTAACCGACAAGGTATTTATCAATACGCTGCTGGTGATTGAAAGTGATCTGGATCAGGTGTCACTCAAGGCCTTTTTTTGCTCTGTGGAAGAGTCGATGGGGCGGGACCGAGCTGACCGCGACCGCAGCCGCAAGGACCGCACCTGCGATATCGATATTATTCTGTGCAGCAGCCTGTTCTCGCTGGGCTACTTTAAAGAGTGTGACGAAAGTTATTTGAAGCAGGTGCTGTGCGAGACATCAGACAAAGCCAGCGTCGCACTCTTTGGGTCATATTTTTCCGATCGACCGGCCGCCATCTATTTTGATACTGCTGCCAGTAACAAACTGGTTATCGAGTATAAATCTTATGCCCTGGAGAATGGGCTCAAAACCGGACTCTCCTGGCAGTAGGGTTTGTTCGAGTACCGCCTTCTTTTCATCTTCCTTGTGGCTTGGCAGGAACATCAGGGGTCCCGGGGCGATACTGTTTACTCGAATACCGGGTGCATATTTTTTGGCAAAGGTTTTTGTCAGGTTATCCAGTGCCGCCTTTGTGCTGCAATAGAGTCCAAATTCCCGGTTGGGGTTATCGGCGTAGATATCCGTGATATGGACAATGCACCCGGGATGCGCCTCGTTGTATAAAAGTGGCTGGAGCGCTTCATTGAGATAGGCGGGGAGGCGCATATGTACCCGGTACAGTTCGTCGTAGAAGGCGCACAGGTCATCTTTATGGGCGGCGTCTTTCTCGAACAGGGATGCATTGTGTACCACCAGTGAGAGCGTCTCGTACTGTTTGCGAATGCAGTCGGCCGCTGCAGCCAGGGATGTTTCGCAACGGTAGTCGGTCAGTAAAATCTGCAGGTTTTCGCAGGCCAGTGCGTCAAGTTCGGCGCTGGCCTTGCGGGTGAGGGCAATCACCTTGCATCCCTGTTCCAAGAAAGCCTGGGTAAGATACAGGCCGAGCCTGCGGCTTGCGCCGGTAATTACTACGGTGTTCACTCGGATGGCCTCTGTGTCTTGTGTGTTAGTAGGCAGTTATACGCAGTGTTGCGCAAGTCAGCTCAGGTTTGGCACGGTCAGGGGACTGGATTGGGATTCGAGCAGCGTTTCGAAGCTAGCTGCCGATACCGGATGCGAAAACAGATACCCCTGTCCGTAATTGCACCCCATGGCGTTGAGCATGGCCTGCTGATTTTTCGTTTCGATACCTTCAGCGACCACCATAATACCCAGTTTGTGAGCCATTACGATGACGGCTTCACAGATGGCCAGATCGCTTGATCCCTGTTGCAGATTACCGACAAAGGATTTGTCTATCTTGAGGTAATCGATATCGAATTTCTTCAGGTAGGACATGGATGAATAACCCGTTCCGAAGTCGTCCAGCGATACTTCAATGCCCATCCCGCGAATAGCGACGAGGCGCTCGGCGCAGCTGGTATCAATGAGCAGGCTTTCTGTAATTTCGATGGCGAGGGCGTTGCCGGGAATCGCTGCAGACTTGAGGCTCCTGCGCCAGTGTTCCAGGTTGCCGGGATCGGCGCGCAGCTGCAGTGGGGAGGTGTTGATACTCAGCTGGAAGTCGGGCTGGTGCAGTGCTCGCCAGTGCTGTACCTGGTGGGCGGCCTCATGAAAGATCCAGTTTCCTATATCAACGATCAGGCCTGTTTCCTCCGCGGCCGGAATAAACTCCAGTGGGGTGATCAGGCCACGCTGCGGGTGCATCCAGCGGATGAGTGCTTCTGCTTTTTTAATTTTGCCGGTAGCAAGGTCAATAATGGGCTGGTAGTGCAGCTGAAACTGGTTGTTGGCCAAGGCGCTACGCAGGTCATTAATCAGGTGCATTTTGGCCTGGGCCAGTTCCTGCATGGAGGCGGTGAAGTAGTGATAGCGGTTGCGACCCTGTTCTTTGGCAACGTACATGGCCTGATCGGCGTTTTTGAGCAGCGCGTTTACGTCGCCGGCGTCGTCCGGGTAGAATGTAATGCCGATACTGGCTGACACAAAGGCTTCCCGTCCATCGAGCTCGAACGGGTTGCTGAGCGTTTTCAAGATCGCCTGACTGATGCCGGCGATGTTTGCGCTGCCGTCCAGATCGCTCAGGATAATGATGAACTCATCGCCACCCAGGCGGGCCACCGTATCAGAGTCGCGTACACAGTCACCGAGTCGCCGGGCGGCTTCCTGCAGCAGCTGGTCGCCGACTTCGTGCCCAAGGGTGTCATTGATATCCTTGAAATTGTCGAGGTCGAGAAAGAGCAACGCCAGGCGACCCTTGGCCCGGTGCGCCTTGCGGATTTCCTGCTCCAGCCGGTCATGGAACAGGCGCCGGTTGGGCAGGTTCGTCAGGGGATCGAAATTGGCCAGATCACTGAATTGTGTCCGGCTGGTCTGAAGCTGACTGATCTGGCGAATGACGATAAAAAAGAACAGCAATGTCAACGCCAGTTGAAACACTATCAGTCCGGTGCTGATGATGATCTGCTGTTGTACTTCGGTCGCGCGGTATTCTGCATGCAGTCCTGACTGGTGTACGGAAGCCAGCGACAGGTCATTGAGACGTGCCTGGATGGGTTCAAGTTGCTGCAGGATGCCGAGTATGGCGGTCCGATCAAGTGATGTTGGGGCCGTCGCGCCAAAGTAGGGGTCGACACTTGCCAGAAAATCATACAGGCGCTGCTGGGTTGTATCGTATTCGGTATGCTCGAGCAGCCGTTCTGCTGCCGGATTGAGCGCGAGGGTGTTGACGCGGCTGTAAAAAATGTCAAAGCGCAAGCGCAGTTGATCCATATCCATGGCGGATGGCCCAAAGGCCGCCGTGTAGAGTGCATTATTGAAGCGCAGCGCTTCGGATTGCAGTTGAAACACGTTCCAGCTGACAGTGCTCTCGCTGTATTGAACCGTACTGCTGAGTTGCCGACTATGGTGAAACTGCAGATACAGCACACTGGTAAACACCACCAGTAATGCGGCGCTGATCAGGATGAGCCCGTAGGTAACGCGCTTAGAGGACTGCATGCGTTATTGTCATTTTGGCGTTGGGCGGATTATTCGACATGGATGGCCTTTAGCTGCCATATAGACCGGTCATAGTACAGCTGTGACTGGGTTTCGCTATCAATATCAAAGGGATAGATAACGAAGAGCGGCCCCTTGTCGCGCACCGGCATGCTTTTGTCGTCCTTGTGGATAGCCACGATCAGGTTGAAGCGCGTGCTGTCCTCCACCGGGATAGTGACCTTGTAGTCATTGAGTGCGATCGCCGTGAGGGTTTCGCCGTCGGCGCCGACCCTGGCCAGGATGTCCCGCATCAGCGGGCCGGAAAACTTGTGCGGCTCCGGGAACCAGGGGGTGTCGGTGGTAAAGCTGTATTGTGGCAGGTGCTCAAGCATCGCCATGTTAAATACGTAAGTGTTGTCGCTGTTGGTATGGCTGATGGCGCCACTCAGGGTGAGTACCGCCTTGGCCGGTTGGGGCGTGTCATCGGCATGGCTCACAAACGAAGCCAACAGCAGCAGGCTGAGTGAAAGTACCAATCGACGGGCAGAATGCATATCAGTGCTCCTTAGCTGCAGGTCGTGAATCGAGCGCAACCTGCCGCGGCTGGTTGCGCGGGCAGGTTAGTGCCGACGGCCTGAGCTGGCAGATTAGGGGACGGTGACTAAAGTCTGAAAGGGCCTTGCCCGGGCGGGGCGTCAACCCATTTTGATGCGTTCAGCCTTGATCGTCCCTGAGTTAGGCAAGCCGTTTAAGACTAGAGCATTAAAGGGAAAAATCAATTCGCCGCTGTCGCGGTACAGGCCCCCCTTTTGACCCTGTGTCAGGGGCGGTACTGCGAGTCGCGGCGGCGCCTGGGGCTAGCGTTGAAACACGGTGTTGCCGCCCAGTAGCGTATGGGTTACCTGGCCATGGAGTTCGATCCCGTTGAAGGGAGTGTTGGTACCGCCGGAGCGGGTTGTTGTTGCCGATGGCGTCCAGCGCGCTGCCGGGTCGAATACGCAGATGTCCGCTGCGACACCCGGTTCGAGTGTGCCGGCCTGAATGCCGAGAATCCGGGCCGGCTCGCAGGTCAGTTTGGATATGAGTTGTGGTAGCTCCAGCAGGCCCTGCTCAACCAGCATCAGGCTCAATGACAGCAGTGTCTCCAATCCGGCCATCCCCGGCTCCGTGGCGGCAAAGGGGGCCTGTTTGGCGATAGGGTCATGGGGCTGATGGTCGGAACAGATTGCCTGAATACCATCGGCGAGCAGCGCCTGGCGCAGTCCGGCGCGGTCTAGCTGGCTGCGCAGTGGCGGGATGACATGGAAGTTGCTGTCAAATCCGTTCACATTGCTGTCACTGAGCAGCAGGTGGTGAATGGCGATATCGGCGCTCACGTTGAGACCCCGTTCGCGCGCCTCCATGATCATGCGCGCTGAACGCTCGCACGATATCTGGCCGAAATGCGCCCGGGCACCGGTTTGCTCAACCAGCATGAGGCAACGCGCAACTTCCACGGTTTCGGCGGCTTCCGGTATGCCTGCGAGGCCGAGCCGGGTGCTGGTCGTGTCGTCGTGCATGCAGCCAGTGGCCAGTTCCGCATCCTGGGCCTGGAACAGGACCAGCAGGTCGTGGGTAGCTGCATATTCAAGGCAGCGCATCAGCACCAGGCTGCTGCGAATGGGACGGCGGCTGTTGGTGAAGGCGATGCAGCCGGAGCTTGCCAGGGCGTGCATCGGTGAGAGCTGCTCGCCGGCGAGGCTCTGGGTCAGGGCGCCCATGGGCAGTATGCGTGTCTTGCCGGTCGCGCGGGCCTTGTCCTGAATCAGCTGTGCCACGGCGGGCGTGTCGACAATGGGGCTGGTGGTCGGCATCGCCACGAGGGTGGTGATGCCGCCTGCGGCCGCAGCGCTGCTTTCCTGGGCGATGCTTCCCTTATGGGTCGCTCCGGGTTCGCGTACGTGGGCACAGAGGTCGATCAGCCCGGCGCACACGACCTGTCCGGTTGCATCCAGCGTGCTGTCCGGCGCAAAACCTGCGGGTGCCTCGCCAAGGGCAGCAATAGTGCCATTACTGATATACAGGTCGCAGACCTTGTCCAGTGACTGGCTCGGGTCGATCACACGGCCACCGGCTATCTTGATGTTCATCGAGTGTGTTCCTGTTGCGGTCAGTGGGCGGGCTAGGCCGGTTGCTGGGTCTGTTTCTCGACCACCTGGCCGCTCATGGCCATGGACATTACCGCCATGCGCACGGCGATGCCATTGGTCACCTGGTCGAGTATCAGGGAGCGCGGGCCGTCGGCAATGGCGGATTCTATTTCGACACCGCGGTTGATCGGGCCTGGATGCATGACAACGGCATCGGGATGGGCGTAGGCCAGCTTCTCGGTGGTCATGCCATACAGTTTGTAGAATTCGGACTCGCTGGGCAGCAGGGCGCTGTTCATTCGCTCCTTCTGCAGGCGCAGCATCATGATGACATCAACATCCTTCAGCCCCTGGCGCATATCGGTGAACACCTTGACGCCCATGGCCTCGATATGGCGTGGCAACAAGGTCTTGGGCGCAATTACGCGGATTTCGCTGGCGCCCAGGGTGCGCAGTGCATGGATCTGCGAGCGGGCCACGCGAGAATGAAGAATGTCTCCGACAATGGCAAATGTCAGCGGCTCGAAGTTGCCCTTGTGGCGGCGGATGGTCAGCATGTCGAGCATGGCCTGGGTCGGATGTGCATGGCGCCCGTCACCGGCGTTGATAACGGCCACATGGGGCGTCACCTGGCTGGCGATAAAGTGGGCGGCGCCGCTGTCAGCATGGCGTACCACAAACATGTCGGAATGCATGGCTTCCAGTGTCATCAGGGTATCTTTAAGGGTTTCGCCCTTGGATGTGGAAGACGTGCTGATATTGAGGTTGAGTACATCGGCAGACAGGCGCTTGGCAGCCAGTTCAAAGGTGCTCAGCGTGCGGGTGCTGGCTTCGAAGAACAGGTTGACCACGGTGCGACCGCGCAGCAGGGGCATTTTTTTGATCTGCTTGGCGCCCATGTCGACGAAGGAATCTGCGGTGTCGAGAATTTCGGTCAGCAGTTCACGGGACAGGCCCTCGGTCGTGAGAAAATGCCGCAACTGACCGCTGCTGTTGAGCTGAATCCGGTTGGGATCGATTTGTTCAAACATGATGTCGGCCCGAATCAGGTACGTTGACGAATGGTGAGTTCCAGTGGCTGCGGGCCACTGAGCTTGACGACCTGGTTGGGGCCCAGTACAAGGGTGCCGCCCACGACGTCAGCCTGCACCGGCAGTTCACGGCGCTGCAGGTCCAGCAGGGTCACCAGGATGACCGAGGCCGGCCGGCCGTAGTCGAACAGCTCGTTGAGGGCGGCACGCACGGTGCGCCCAGACATAATCACGTCATCCACCAGGACAATGTGGCGGCCTTCGGTATCGCCCTGTAGCTGGGAAGGCTGCACGCTGGGGTTGAGGCCCTTCTTGGTGAAATCGTCACGGTAGAACGAAATATCCAGGATGCCGATCGGTTCCTCCAGGGCCAGCTGCTGCTGCAGGCGCTCGGCCAGCCACACTCCGCCGGTACGAATACCCACGATAAGCGGGTTGTTGATCTGGCGCTGTTCCAGCATGGATTTTAGTTGCTTGCCCATGTTGTCGAGCAGGGCGTCGACACTAAGGTTGTCCGATGTCATAGAGGTCCTCCAGTCGTGACTGGCTGGGAATACGTTGCTCGCTGGCAAACCAGCTTTCGAGAATCAGTTGTGCGGCTATACCGTCCACCGATTCCTTTTTGTAGTTGTTACCGCCGCCGGCAGCGTGATGAATGGCCTTGGCTTCGCGCGTACTCAGGCGTTCATCCATCAAATAGCTGGGCAGCCGGTAGCGCTCATGCAGCCGGTTGGCGAACTTGCGGGCCCGGCGTGCCATATCGCTGATCGAGCCATCCATGTTCAACGGAATGCCGACCACCAGGGCGTCCGGGGACCACTCCTGTACGACCCGGTCTATCTGGCTCCAGTCGGGAATGCCGTCACGTGCGCTGACCGGTGCGATGGCAGTGGCGGTACCGGTTAGAGTCTGACCCACGGCGACCCCTATACGGGTGGTTCCGAAGTCAAAGGCTAGTGCCTGAAGGCAGTCTGGGCTCATTCAATTCGCAGTCTGTGCTGGCCCGCAGGGGCGGTGAGAAGGTCCGGCGGATACGCTGCATGCGGGGCCGGAATCGCGCCCCATTATAGCCAAGTTGACGCAACAACTTAACAGCCCGTTGGGAGAGTCGCCGGGATCGGATTGGAACGTTGGCTGCGTGGCGCGTTGATTCGACTGAGCCGCTCAGGCGTGGCCGGCTTGGGCGGTGAGCAGATCGAGGTTGATACCCAGCGTGGATGCCGCGGCATGCAGGCGCTGCTC
Organism: Marinobacterium rhizophilum DSM 18822; assembly: GCF_000378045.1. GTDB lineage: Bacteria > Pseudomonadota > Gammaproteobacteria > Pseudomonadales > Balneatricaceae > Marinobacterium_A > Marinobacterium_A rhizophilum. Next base: position 18,272 of record NZ_KB899089.1, on the reverse strand, counting down.
GGCGGGAAGTTTGAACAGAATATCCAGGCTGGCCGGGCAGCTAAGCCAGGCATTTTCACTGATTTCGCGTTCCAGCTGCCCGGCGCCCCAGCCGGCATAGCCCAGTGCGATCAGTGCATCCGGTGTACCCTTGCCGCTGGCAATGTCTTCGAGAATATCAATGGAGGTCGTGAGGCAGACGTTATCGGTTACCTGGTAGGTGGCCAGCCAGGGGCTGTCCTGGGCGCGGTGCAGCACGAAACCGCGCTCGCCCTGGACCGGGCCGCCGGCGTACACCTGGCGATTATCCACAACCTGCAGGTCGTCGTCGGTCTCCAGATGATTGAGCAGAGCATCCAGGCGCAGATCGAGCGGGCGGTTAATGACGATGCCCATGGCGCCATATTCGCTGTGGTCACAGATGTACGTCACGGTATGCTCGAAATGGGCATCGTGCATGTGCGGCATCGAGATCAGAAAATGGTCGCGCAGACTGCTGGGCTTAATAGACATCGGCGTGCATCGCTAGGAGGTTCACCTAAGGCTTAGTACAGCCGGGTCTGATTCTCAAACTTCCAGGTTCGAATTATTTCAAGTTCGTCGGTGGTTTTGCGCATTTCCACCGGGAAAGCCTGAAAAGGTGCGGCCAGCTCTACGATGTGCACAGCGGCATCATCAAGCACCTTGTAGCCAGAAGACTGCAGTACTTCTATTTTTTTGACACTGCCATCTGGCCGGATGGCGACCAGCAGGCGAAGGCTGCCATAGATACCCTGTCTGCGGGCTTCGGTGGGATAGTGGTCATTGCCGTAGCGTTCGATTTCGCGGCGCCAGTTATCCAGATAGGCCGCATCGCTCCCCTTGAGTGTGGCGGCGGAGGTAAGGCGCCGTATTCTGGGCTTTTTGGCAAACTGTTCCTGCTGCAGGTCTAGTCGTGCCTGCAGGCTCGCTATTTCAAGGCTGCGAGCCAGCAGGGACGTCGACACGCCGGGGGTTGGGGGCGGCGATGCGGCTTTGGCCGCGGCGGGCTGACTGCTCTGCTTCTGTTTGGCTGGCGCCTGGGTGGTAACGACTTGCTGTGGTTTGGGTGTGGCCTTAACGGGCTGGGGTTGGGCTATTTCCGTTACCGGCGCGGGCGTTGGTACAGGCTCGGGTGCAACATCCTGGACGGTTGGCAGCGGCAGACTTTGCTGTCTGGCCTGCTGTTGCTGCTCGTTGCTGTGGAAAGGGGCATCTTCGAGTGTCGACGGCGCGCGCTTTGTCTCGGCCGTGCCGCTGCCCAGCTGGTTGGCCTGGGCGATGAAGTCGGCCTCCTTGGGGGCTTGCGCCGATTCGAAGCGCGCCAGGGTGATATCCAGCGTCTTGCGGGGCGGCTTGTACTCCGCGGTTGAGAAACTGATGCCCAGTAACAAAATGGCGTGGACGGCGATGGCCATGAACAGGGTAAAGCCAAACCGATCCATAATGCCCACCGCCGGCGCAGGGCCGGTGGCGGTTGGGATCGGGGTGGTGAGTCTGTTCAAGGTGCGACTCAGGCCTTGAGCTTGCGCTCAATGGCATCCATCAGTTGCATGCCGATGTCGAGCCCGAACTGGTTATCGAGCTCGCGAATGCAGGTTGGGCTGGTGACATTTATCTCGGTGAGGTAGTCACCGATGACATCCAGGCCGACAAACAGCAAGCCCTGGGCACGCAGTGTCGGACCGACCTGTTCACAGATCCAGCGATCGCGGGCGGTCAGCTCGCGACCCTCTCCGGAACCGCCAGCGGCCAGGTTGCCGCGGGTTTCGCCCGCCATGGGAATGCGCGCCAGGGCATAGGGTACCGGCTCGCCGTCGACCATCAGGATGCGCTTGTCGCCGTTGACGATCTCGGGAATGTATTTCTGCGCCATGATGGTCTCACGGCCATCCTTGGTCAGGGTTTCGATGATGACGCCGAGGTTCACGCCGTCGTCCTGGATGCGGAATATCTGGCTGCCACCCATGCCGTCGAGCGGCTTGAAGATCACGTCCCGGTGTTCGGCGTGGAACTGGCGCAGCAGGTCGTCGCGGCGTGTCACCAGTACCGGCGGGCAGCACTGGGGGAAATGGGTGGCAAACAGCTTCTCGTTGAAGTCGCGGAGCTGCTGTGGCGGGTTGACCACCAGAACACCCAGCTTTTCGGCCTGCTCCAGCAGATGGCTGCTGTAGACGTACTCGTTGTTGAACGGTGGGTCCTTGCGCATCAGGATAACGTCCAGCTCCGCCAGTGGCGTGTTGCTGTATTCGCCCCGGGTAAACCAGTTGTCCGGATCCATGGCGACACTCAGCGGTGCCATGGCGGCCAGCACCTGGCCGTCGCGGGAGTACAGGTGCTGCTGTTCCATGTAGTACAGCTCCCAGCCTTTTTGCTGGGCGGCCCAGAGCATGGCCAGGGAACTGTCTTTCTTGAAATTGATGGACTCGATGGGGTCCATGACGATGCCAACCTTGATGGACATGCGGTGGTGCATCCTGTGTAAACCGATTGATAGGGCAAGTGTACCGATGGATGACGGTGGCAGCCAGCCTTGCGACGGATTCAGCTGGCGCTCAAATCCCCCCAGTGACTTTGCAGAATGGCCTGGGCGACCACCGGTGCGGTTTCCGTGCGCAGTACCCTTGGCCCCAGTGCAACGGGCTGAAAACCGGAGGCAATGGCGAGCTCTACTTCGGCTTCGGTCAGGCCGCCCTCCGGGCCGATCAGCAGGGCGATGGAGGCGGGCCTGGGCAGGTCGCCCAGGGGCCGGGCGCTGTGATGATGCAGGACCAGCTTAAGGTCCGCTTCGACGCTGCCAACCCAGTGCGCCAGCGCTTCTGGCGCATCCAGCTGCGGAATGGTACAGCGCAGGCTTTGCTCGCAGGCGCTGATGGCCACCTGCTGCCAGTGCCGCAGGCGCTTGTCCTGGCGTTCGCTGTTGAGTTTGACCTCGCAGCGTTCTGAAAACAGTGGTGTCATGCGTGCCATGCCCAGCTCGGTGGCTTTTTGCACCGCATAGTCCATGCGTTCACCCCGCGACAGGGTCTGTCCCACATGAATCTGCAGTGGGCTGTCCCGGCCGGGTGTTTCGCTGCTGTCGATGCGCACCTGCAGGCTGCGCTTGTCGACCTCAAGCACTGTGGCGAGAAATTCCCGGCCATCACCATTAAACAGCATGACCTGATCGCCCGCACGCATGCGCAGGGTACGGGCCAGGTGTTGCACGTTGTTGTCACCCAGCTGCACAGTGTCGCCGGGGTTCATGGGCTGGGGTTCATAGCAGCGCGGAATACGCATCCGGCAGGGCTCCGTGGGAATTTTAAAACGGGCATTATGCCACAAGGTGGCCATTGTGCTGCCTTGATCTGGCGTCCACCGCGAAGCGGTTGACTGGCACGCCATGCCCGTTTGTGAGCACCGGGCAGAGTCTGTGTGCATTTTTGTCGCGCAGCGCCCGTGGCGGTCAATGCGGGGCCATCGGTGGGTGGCTAATCTGAAGTTGACTATAGGGTCAGAAAGCAGCAGGCTTCCAGCATCGACCCTGATGCAGGGTCGAGTGTTGCAGTTGATTTTATGCCGAGACTGGCACGGCGGTTGCTGAACATGGGGGAAGCCTGCTGCGCCAAGAGACGGCATGACGGCACGAGATGATCTATTCTCAGTGCGCGCAACCTGATAGCGCCATGACGGAACAACCTTATGACGACAGCACAACCGCAGCCCAGGCTGTCCCTGCGCAATATAAGCAAGCGTTTTCCCGGCGTGCTCGCTAATGATCGCGTCTGCCTGAATCTGTATCCGGGCGAGATACACGCCATGCTGGGTGAAAATGGCGCCGGCAAAAGCACGCTGATGAAAATGATTTATGGCGTTATGAAGCCCGATGAAGGCGAGATTCTCTGGCAGGGACTACCGGTTGATATCGCTGAGCCTGCCCAGGCCCGTGCGCTGGGTATTGGCATGGTATTCCAGCACTTTGCGCTGTTCGAGACCCTGAGTGTGACGGAGAACATTGCCCTCAGCCTGCCGGCCCGCGAGGCCCGTGACCTGAAAGCGCTGGGCCGGCGTATTCGCGAGGTGTCCGAGCGCTACGGAATGGCGCTTGAGCCTGACCGGCTGGTGCACTCGCTGTCCATCGGGGCGCGCCAGCGGGTCGAGATCGTGCGCTGTCTTATACAGGACATCAAGCTGCTCATTCTGGATGAACCCACCTCTGTACTGACGCCGCAGGAAGTCGAGGGGCTGTTTCAAACGCTGAAGCAGTTGGCGGCAGAAGGCTGCTGTATTCTGTTTATCAGTCACAAGCTCAATGAAGTGCGGGCCTTATGCCATAACGCCACCATCCTGCGCGGCGGCCGGGTAACCGGCGAGTGCAAACCGGCCGAGGAAAGCGCGCAGAGCATTGCACGCATGATGGTGGGGGAAGACACGCCCATCAGTACCACCTATGAAAAACGCCAGGGGGGCGACGACTTTCTGGTGGTCAGGAACCTGTCGCTGGATAGCCCGGATCCGTTTGGCACGCGGTTGAAGAACATCAACCTGCGGGTGCGCAAGGGGGAGATTGTCGGCATTGCCGGTGTTGCCGGTAATGGTCAGGATGAGTTGCTGGCCGCGCTCAGCGGCGAACGCCTGGCGGAGGAGGCCGGCCAGATTAGCATGCCCGCGGGGCGCATCGCGCTGTTACCGCCGTTGCAGCGGCGCAACCAGGGGTTGGCCTTCGTGCCGGAGGAACGGCTGGGACGCGGTGCCGTGCCGGACATGAGCCTGGAGGAAAACGGCCTGCTCACGGCCTTTGGTGCCGGGCTGGTTAAAAACGGCTTTGTTAACTGGGGTAAAACGCGGGCCTTTGCGCGCAGCATCGTTGATGACTTCAGGGTCAAGTGTGCTGGCATAGGTGCCACTGCACAGAGCCTTTCCGGCGGCAATCTGCAGAAGTTCATTATCGGGCGTGAAATCCGCCAGAACCCCTCCTTGCTGCTGGCTGCGCATCCGACCTGGGGCGTGGACATCGGCGCGGCCGTGGCGATTCACAAGGCGCTCATCGAGCTGCGGGATGCCGGAACGGCGATCCTTATCGTGTCGGAGGATATCGACGAACTTTTTCAAATATCCGATCGCATTTGTGCCATCTGCCATGGCGAGTTGTCGCCATTAAAGGCGGTGCGCGATACCAGTATTGATGAGGTAGGACAGTGGATGGCCGGACACTTTGACGATGGCGCCGAGCGGGAGAATGCGCATGCTCAGGATTGAAAAGCGGCCGGTCGAATCCCGCCTGATGGGATACCTCTCGCCGGTTCTGGCGGCCGTGCTGACACTGGTGTCAGGGGCCCTGCTGTTCCTGCTGCTGGGGCAGAGTCCGGCTGAGGGGCTGCATGCCTTTTTTATCATGCCGGTGAGTGACTTGTACGGCCTGTCGGAACTGGGTGTCAAGGCCGCGCCGATTCTGCTTTGCGCCATGGGGCTGGCGGTCTGTTATCGCGCCAAGGTATGGAATATCGGCGCCGAAGGGCAGCTGCTGTTTGGCGCCCTGATTGGCAGCTGGGCCGCGCTGCAGTTTTTGCACACCGAGAGCGCCTGGGCCTTGCCACTGGTGCTGCTGGCGGGGGCGCTGGGAGGCATGTTCTGGGGGCTGATACCGGCGCTGCTGCGCACCCATTTCAATACCAATGAGATTCTCACCACCATTATGCTCAACTACATCGCACTCAATGTGCTGCTGTACGGTGTGCATGGGCCGCTGAAGGATCCGGAGGGTTATAATTTTCCCGAGTCGGCGCTGTTTTCGGATTCGACGTTGCTGCCGACCCTGCTGGAGGGCACGCGGGTGCATATCGGTGTGCTGTTTGCGCTGCTGGCGGTGGCGGTGGTCTGGGTACTGCTGAGTCGCACTTTCATCGGTTTCCAGATTCGCGTGCTGGGTCTCGATGCGCGGGCAGCCCATTATGCGGGCTATCACGAGAAACGGCTGGTGATTTTTGTGCTGCTGCTGTGCGGCGGTCTGGCAGGTCTTGCCGGTGTGCTGGAGGTGACGGGCCCCATTGGTCAGCTGGTGCCACAGGTATCACCCGGTTATGGCTATGCTGCGATTATCGTGGCTTTTCTGGGGCGTCTGCACCCGCTGGGCATCTTGCTGGCCAGCCTGCTAATGGCGCTGGTCTACATGGGCGGAGAAATGGTGCAGATCGAACTGGGGCTTCCCCAGGCGCTGACCGGGCTGTTCCAGGGCATGTTGCTACTTTATCTGCTGGCTTGCGATTTCCTGATTCACTATAGAGTCCGCTGGGGTGACCGCGCCGCGGTTACGAAGTCTGCCGCCACTGCATCCCAGGGAGCCTGACCGATATGGATATGGATTTTGTGATTAACGTGCTCTACGCCATGATCCGCACCGGCACGCCGCTGCTTATCGTGGCGCTGGGTGAACTGATATGCGAGCGCTCCGGTGTGCTGAATTTGGGGCAGGAAGGCATGATGCTGGTGGGCGCGGTGTGCGGCTTTATGGTTGCGCTGACCACGGGCAGCCTGGTACTGGGGGTACTGGCCGCGATGTTGGCCGGTTGCCTGATGTCGCTGCTGTTCGCTGTGGTGGCGCTGGGTCTGAGTGCAACCCAGGTGGCGACCGGGCTGGCCCTGACGATTCTGGGTGCGGGGCTCAGTGCCTTTGTCGGCGAAAGCTTTGTCGGTCAGACGCTGCAGGGCTTCAAGGCGCTGCCCGTTCCCTTTCTAAGCGATATACCGCTGCTCGGGCCTTTGCTGTTCAACCATGATGTGCTGGTATACCTGTCCTTCGGACTCTTTGCCGGCGTGATCTGGTTCCTGCGCAGCACCCGGGCGGGTCTTATACTCAAGGCCATCGGCGAAACGCCGGAGTCGGCCACCGCGGTGGGCCTGCCGGTGATGCGGGTGCGCTACCTGGCGGTGCTGTTTGGCGGAGCCATGGCGGGGCTGGCCGGCGGCTATCTGTCGCTGGCCTATACGCCGCTCTGGGCCGAGGGCATGACCGCTGGTCGAGGCTGGATTGCGCTGGCACTGGTGGTTTTCGCCAGCTGGCGCGCAGAAAGGGTGATGTTCGGTGCCTACCTGTTTGGCCTGGCCAGTATTCTGCATCTGATTGTGCAGGGCATGGGAGTCAGCATTTCGTCAAATCTGCTGGCCATGCTGCCCTATGTGGTGACCATCCTGGTGCTGGTGCTGCTGTCGAGCAACAGTGCCAGGGTTCGGCTGTACGCGCCGATGTCTTTGGGTAAGCCTTTTCATCGCACCCAGTAACGGGGTGAAGGGGTTTGTTACGAGTCGGTATGAGAGTACCGAGCAGTTAAGCTGAGGCGCAAAATTACGCCCGATTTTCAGCGGCCATAATCAAGCAGGCAGGAACACCTGCTTGATTGCCAGGTAAATAACGACAGGAGAGTGGGATCTATGGCAATGCAATTGGGAACTCTGGTTCGCACGGTCTCGGCGCTGGTACTGGCCGCTATGGTATCCGGTGCGGCACTGGCCAAGGAGCCGCTGAAGGTGGGCTTCGTTTATATTGGGCCGACCGGCGATGCGGGTTACACCTATGCCCATGACAAGGGCCGCAAGTACATGGAGGAAAAGCTGGGCGACCAGGTGACATCAACCTACGTCGAAAACGTCGCCGAGGGCGCGGACTCCGAGCGTGTGATTCGTCAGTTGGCCAAGAGCGGTCACGAGCTGATTTTCACAACGTCCTTCGGTTACATGAATCCGACCCTGAAGGTGGCCAAGCAGTTTCCCAAAGTGGCCTTCGAACACGCCACCGGCTACAAGCGCGCTGCCAACGTGGGCACTTACATGGGGCGCATCTATGAGTCGCGCTACCTGACAGGGGTGATAGCCGGCAAGATGACCAAGAGCAATGTGGTGGGCTACGTGGGTTCCTTCCCGATTCCGGAAGTGGTGCGTGGCATCAATGCCTTCACTCGGGGGCTGCGCAGTGTCAATCCCGAAGCCACCGTTAAAGTGGTCTGGGTCAGCTCCTGGTATGACCCGGCGAAAGAGCTCGAGGCCGCCGAGAGTCTGATTCTGCAGGGTGCCGATGTGATTAGCCAGCATACCGATTCCGCGGGCCCGATTCAGGCGGCCGAAGCCAAGGGTGTCTATGCCTTTGGCCACAACTCCGACATGTCGCTGTACGGCAAGAAAGCGCACCTGAGTGCGTCAGTGTTCAACTGGGGCCCGTTGTACGAGGCCAAGGCGCGGGCTGTGATTGATGGCAGCTGGAAGGCGGAGGACGTCTGGCTGGGTCTGTCGGCGGGGTACGTGGATATCGCGCCCATGAGTGATGCGGTCCCGGCTGATGTGCAGAGCCTGGTCATAGATCTCAAGCAGCAGATCGTCGATGGCACGCTACACCCCTTTGCAGGGCCTGTGAAAAATCAGGCCGGTGATCTGGTGGCGGCAGAGGGCGAGGTGCTGTCCGACAAGGAGCTGCTGTCGATGGGCTACTACGTTGAGGGTGTCGAAGGCGAGTTACCGAAATAACCGCCACCGCCGTCGGGCCCGCAGTTTAAATACGCCATGCATAAAAAAGGGGCTGCCAATGGCAGCCCCTTTTTTGTGCCGACGCTTGTCGGCGATTCCGTATCAGAGACCGGCGTCGGCGCGCAGTGCGTCAGCCTTGTCGGTGCGCTCCCACGTGAACGCGGTGAACGTGTCGTTGCCGACCGTCATCTCGTAAGGGTCGCGGCCGAAGTGCCCGTAGGCCGCGGTGGCCTGGTACATCGGGTGCAGCAGGTCGAGCATGCGGGTAATGGCGAACGGACGCAGGTCGAAGTGTGCACCGACCAGCTGGATGATCTTTTCATCGGAGATCTTGCCGGTGCCAAAGGTGTTGATGGACACCGAAGTGGGCTCGGCCACGCCGATGGCGTAGGACACCTGGATCTCGCAGCGATCAGCGAGGCCCGCGGCGACGATGTTCTTGGCAACGTAACGGCCGGCGTAAGCGGCGGAACGGTCGACCTTGGACGGGTCCTTGCCGGAGAATGCGCCACCACCGTGACGGGCCATACCGCCGTAGGTATCAACGATGATCTTGCGACCGGTGAGGCCACAGTCGCCAACCGGACCGCCGATAACGAATTTGCCGGTCGGGTTGATGTGGAATTTGGTGTCGCGGCTGATCCATTCGGCCGGCAGGACGTGCTTGATGATCAGCTCCATCACCGCTTCGCGCAGGTCTTCCTGGTGAACTTCCGGGTTGTGCTGAGTGGACAGTACGACCGCGTCAATGCCACAGGGCTTGCCGTTTTCGTAACGGAAGGTGACCTGGGACTTGGCATCCGGACGCAACCAGGGCAGCAGACCTGAACGGCGTGCTTCGGCCTGGCGTTCAACCAGACGGTGGGCATAGGTAATCGGCGCCGGCATCAGTACGTCGGTGTCATTGGAGGCGTAGCCGAACATCAGGCCCTGGTCGCCAGCGCCCTGATCTTCGGGGCGGGAGCGGTCAACGCCCTGGGCGATATCAATGGACTGCTTGCCAATGATGTTGATGACGCCGCAGGTTTCGCCGTCGTAGCCCACATCGGAAGAGGTGTAGCCGATCTTGCAAATGACGTCACGGACGAGGTTCTCCAGATCGATCCAGGCACTGGTGCTGATTTCGCCGGACACGATGGCGACACCGGTCTTGACCATGGTCTCGCAGGCCACGCGGGCGTATTTGTCTTCAGCAATGATGGAATCAAGTACTGCGTCGGAAATCTGGTCCGCAATCTTGTCCGGATGACCTTCAGACACGGATTCGGAAGTGAACAAGCCGTATTCGCTCATCTCAGCTATGCATCCTCTTTTTCAGGGGTAAAACAAACAGGAAACCGTGCCAGACTGGCCAGGCAATTTCATAATTGCGCGCATTTTACCGGCGATGGATGCAAAAAGCATGACGGATGCCGGCGTTTTTAATGAAATTTTCCTGGATTCAGATGAAATTACCTCATTCAGAGCTAAAAAAGATCGATTCCCATTTGATGCTGACGAGCAACTAAGCGAAAATTACGCCTTTCAAAATTTCAGTCCTCCACACTCTCTTACTTGTTCGGGTCTAAATCCCAGGAGTTGTTTTAATGTCCTCTCGCAGAGAACTTGCCAACGCCATTCGTGCGCTGAGTATGGACGCTGTCCAGAAAGCGAAATCCGGTCACCCCGGAGCGCCCATGGGCATGGCGGATATCGCCGAAGTGCTTTGGAACGATTTTCTGAAACATAGCCCGACTAACCCGCAGTGGTTCGATCGTGACCGTTTCGTACTGTCCAACGGTCATGGCTCCATGCTGGTTTACTCGCTGCTGCACCTGACCGGTTACGACGTCAGCATCGAGGACATCAAAAACTTCCGTCAGCTGCACTCCAAAACGGCAGGCCATCCCGAGTATGGCTACTGCCCGGGCGTTGAAACCACGACCGGCCCGCTGGGCCAGGGCGTCTCCAACGCCGTCGGTTTTGCCATCGCCGAGAAAACACTGGCGGCGCAGTTTAACCGTGACGGCCACGACATCATTGATCACTTCACCTATGCCTTCATGGGCGATGGCTGCATGATGGAAGGTATCTCCCATGAGTCCTGCGCCCTGGCAGGTACCCTGGGTCTTGGCAAGCTGATCGCGTTCTGGGATGACAACGGCATCTCCATCGATGGCGAAGTGGAAGGCTGGTTCACCGACGACACGCCCAAGCGTTTTGAAGCCTACGGCTGGCAGGTCATCGCCGGTGTCGATGGGCATGACCCGGATCAGATCCGTGCCGCCATCGAACAGGCCCAGGCCAACACCGAACAGCCGACCCTGATCTGCTGCAAGACCATCATCGGTTTTGGTTCCCCCAACAAGGAAGGCAAGGAAGACTGCCACGGTGCGCCGCTGGGCGAAGATGAGATTGCCCTGACCCGTGCACGTCTGGGCTGGTCCCATGGCCCGTTCGAAGTACCGCAGGACATTTACGACGACTGGGATGCCCGCGAGGCAGGCAGCCTTGCCGAAAACGAGTGGAACAGCCGTTTTGCCGCCTACCGTGCCGAGTTCCCGGAACTGGCCGACCAGCTGCTGCGTCGCATCAGCGGCGATCTGCCGGCGGACTTTGCCGAGAAAGCCGACGCCTGGATTCAGGAAGTGGCTGACAAGGGCGATACCATTGCTTCGCGCAAGGCGTCCCAGAATGCCCTTAATGCGTTTGGTCCCATGCTGCCTGAGCTGCTCGGCGGCTCGGCGGATCTGGCCGGCTCCAACCTGACTATCTGGTCCGGTGCCAAGGGTGTCAGCAAGAACGACGCCAACGGCAACTATCTGTTCTACGGCGTGCGCGAATTTGGCATGTCGGCCATCATGAACGGCATTGCGCTGCACGGCGGCTTCATTCCCTATGGCGCCACCTTCCTGGTGTTCATGGAATATGCCCGCAACGCCCTGCGTATGGCGGCGCTGATGAAGCAGCGTGCGATCCACGTCTATACCCACGACTCCATCGGTCTGGGTGAAGATGGTCCGACGCATCAGCCGGTCGAGCAGATCTCCAACCTGCGCCACACACCGAACATGAGCCTGTGGCGTCCGTGTGATGCGGTGGAATCCGCAGTGGCCTGGAAGTCTGCGCTGGAGCGCACCGATGGCCCGAGCGCGCTTATTTTCTCGCGTCAGAACCTGCCGCACCAGGCCCGTAGCGCCGAGCAGCTCGCCAATGTTGCCAAGGGTGGCTACATTCTGCGTGACTGTGCCGCTCAGCCCGACGTTATCCTGATCGCTACCGGGTCCGAAGTGGGTCTGGTCATGGATGCCGCTGAAGTGCTGAGTGCTGAAGGCAAGCAGGTACGGGTCGTTTCCATGCCGTCCACTGATCGCTTTGAAGCCCAGGATGCGGCCTACCGCGAGTCGGTTCTGCCGGCCCAGGTCAGCGCCCGTGTGGCGGTGGAAGCGGCCCAGGCAGACTACTGGTACAAGTATGTTGGCCTTAACGGCGCGATCGTCGGCATGCGCAGCTTCGGCGAATCGGCCCCGGCTGGCGAACTGTTCAAGTACTTCGGCTTTACCGTCGAAAATGTCGTCGATACCGTGAAATCGATACTTTAACTGCTCCAGGGCCGGCTTTTGCCGGCCTTGCCTTTGGCATCGGATGTCGATGAAATATCGCGTTGCAATCAACGGTTATGGCCGTATCGGGCAGTGTGTACTGCGTGCCATCTACGAGTGCGGCTTTCGCCGTGACTTCGAGGTGGTGGCGCTGAATGAGCTGTCGGATATCGAGACGGTCAGCTATCTGACACGCTATGACACCACCCACGGGCGTTTTCCGTTGCCGGTGTCCCATGATGGTCAGAATCTGCTGATTGATGGCGACCGGATTCGAGTGCTCAATGAGCCGGACCCGCGCAACCTGCCCTGGCGCGAACTGCAGGTGGATCTGGTGCTGGAGTGTTCCGGCGCCTTCAAGGACCGGCACAATGCCGAACTGCACCTGGCCAAGGGCGCGCGCAGGCTGCTGTTTTCACAGCCTGCCACGGCGGATGTGGATGCCACCATCGTTTACGGGCTGAATCAGCAGTTGCTGCAGGCCTCTCAGACAGTGGTATCGGCGGCGTCCTGCACAACCAACTGCGTGGTGCCGGTGCTGGACTTGCTGGATCGTGAATTTGGCATTGTGAGTGGCGTGACCACCACCATTCACTCGGCGATGAACGACCAGCCGGTCATCGACAGCTATCACCAGACAGATCTGCGCCTGACCCGCAGTGCACTGCAGTCGATCATTCCGGTCGATACCGGGCTTGATCGCGGCATCGACAGATTGCTGCCACACTTGGCCGGGCGTTTTGAGTGTCTGCATCTGCGCGTGCCGACCATCAATGTGTCGGCCATGGATCTGTCGATCAACGTGCGGCGCGAAACCTCTGCCGAGGAGGTTAATGCCTTGATGCGTGCCGGTGCCAATGGCGCTTTGCAGGGATTGCTCGGCTATACCGAGGAGCCGCATGCGTCGGTGGACTTCAACCGTGATCCGCGTTCCGGCGTGTTTGACGGTACCCAGACCCGGGTTGTTGGCGGCACCCTGCTGAAGATGTTGTGCTGGTTCGACAATGAATGGGGCTTTGCCAACCGAATGATGGATGTCGCACGGCACTGGCTCAACTGCCGTGACTGAGCGCCTGATACGATTTACAGCTTTTTAATTACTCAAGCATAGGTAGGACAATCAATGAGCGTACTGAAAATGACGGATCTTGATCTGGCCGGAAAACGCGTCCTGATCAGGGAAGATCTCAACGTGCCCGTCAAGGACGGCCAGGTCACATCGGATGCGCGCATTCGAGCGGCACTGCCGACTCTGGAGCTTGCGCTCAAAGCCGGTGCCAAGGTCATGGTGATGTCCCACCTGGGGCGGCCGACCGAAGGCGAGTACAACGAAGAGTATTCGCTGGCACCGGTAGCGGCCCATGTCGGCAAGCTGCTGGGTCGCAGCGTACCGCTGATCAAGGACTGGGTCGACGGTGGCTTTGAGGTGGCTGAAGGCGAGCTGGTCCTGCTTGAAAACGTGCGTTTCAATGCCGGTGAAAAGAAGGACGATGAAGCCCTGTCACGCAAGATGGCAGCGCTGTGCGATGTTTATGTGATGGATGCCTTCGGTACCGCGCACCGGGCCCAGGCGTCGACCCATGGTGTCGCCCGCTTTGCGCCAGAAGCCTGCGCCGGTCCGCTGTTGGCCGGTGAGCTGGAAGCGCTGGGCAAGGCGCTGCAAAGCCCGGCCCGTCCGCTGGCAGCGATCGTCGGTGGCTCCAAAGTCTCCACCAAGCTGGAAGTGCTGAATTCGCTGTCTGACAAGGTCGATCAGCTGATCGTCGGCGGTGGCATCGCCAATACCTTCCTGGCGGCTGCTGGCAAGCCGGTGGGCAAGTCGCTGTGTGAGCACGACCTGATTCCGGTGGCCAAGGCGCTGATGGAGCGGGTCTCCATTCCGCTGCCGGTGGATGTCGTAGTGGCAACCGAGTTTGCTGAAACTGCCACCGCGACCGTCAAGCTGGTGGATGATGTTGCCGCCGATGACATGATTCTGGACATTGGCCCGCAGTCCGCTGCGGCCCTGGCCGAATTGCTCAAAAGCGCGGGCACCATTATCTGGAACGGCCCGGTAGGGGTGTTTGAGTTCGACCAGTTTGGCGAAGGCACCAAGACCCTGTCGCTGGCGATCGCCCAGAGTCAGGGCTTCTCCATTGCGGGCGGTGGCGACACCCTTGCGGCAGTGGACAAATATGGTATCGCCGATCAGGTCTCCTACATCTCCACCGGTGGTGGCGCTTTCCTTGAGTTCGTCGAAGGGAAAGTACTGCCGGCCGTCGCGATGCTGGAATCGCGCAGCGGCGTCTGAATTATCCGCGCCCGCGGACGGGCCGATACACTGGTGTGTCGGTCACTGATCCGTGCGGCTGGGAATTGAATTGAATCCGAGTTGCCGCCTGAGGCGGCAACTCCATGAACTGAAATGAAGGGTAACCTAATGGCTCTCATCTCCATGCGTCAGCTGCTGGACCATGCCGCCGAATTCGGCTATGGCATTCCAGCCTTTAACGTCAACAACCTGGAACAGATGCGCGCCATCATGGAAGCGGCTGCCAAGACCGACTCTCCGGTGATCGTGCAGGCGTCTGCCGGTGCTCGCAAATACGCCGGCTCCAACTTCCTGCGCCACATGATTCTGGCTGCGATCGAAGAATTTCCGCATGTTCCGGTGTGCATGCACCAGGATCACGGCACTTCTCCCGCGGTCTGCCAGCGTTCCATCGCCATGGGCTTTTCGTCCGTGATGATGGACGGCTCCCTGGGTGAAGACGGCAAGACGCCGACCAGCTACGAATACAACGTCGACGTGACCCGTCGTACCGTCGAGATGGCCCACGCCTGCGGCGTGTCGGTGGAAGGTGAGCTCGGCTGCCTGGGTTCGCTCGAAACCGGTCAGGCCGGTGAAGAAGACGGCATCGGTGCCGAAGGCATCCTGACCCATGACCAGATGCTGACCGACCCGGATGAAGCCGCGGACTTTGTGAGCAAGACCAACGTGGACGCCCTGGCCATTGCCTGCGGGACTTCCCACGGTGCCTACAAGTTCAGCCGCCCGCCCACTGGGGATATCCTGGCCATTGACCGCATCAGGGCGATCCATGAGCGTATTCCGGGCACTCACCTGGTCATGCACGGTTCGTCCTCGGTTCCCCAGGAATGGCTGGCGGTGATCAACGAATTCGGTGGCGAGATTCCGGAAACCTACGGTGTGCCGGTAGAGCAGATCGTTGAAGGCATCAAGTACGGCGTGCGCAAGGTCAATATCGATACCGACCTGCGTCTGGCCTCCACCGGTGCAGTGCGTCGCTTCCTGGCGCAGAACCCGTCCGAGTTTGATCCGCGCAAATTCCTCAAGGCCACCATGACGGCCATGAGCGATATCTGTGTGGCCCGCTACGAAGCCTTCGGCACCGCCGGCAATGCGAGCAAGCTGCGCGCAGTGTCGCTGGAAGACATGGCTACGCGCTACGAGCGTGGCGAGCTGAATGCCAAGGTGAACTAAACCCTCATCGGGTGATGAAAAAGGCGACCTTCGGGTCGCCTTTTTGCGTTGTGCGCTCCCTTGGAGCGTCTTTGCAGGCGGGACTCAGGCCGCCTGGCTGATCTGCTCCAGCGTTGCGGCAACGCCCTGTTCCTGCAGTTGCTGCAAGGCTGTATCAACGGCGGCAGCAAGGTTTGGTGCATGCTGCAGTTGCTGGCCGAAGATCTCCTCCAGTGCCAGAAAGCGACCGCCAAGCCCGCTGGGTTGGGCGGTGGCGACCCGCAGCAGGTCGGCTAACGGATCTTCCACCGGGTAGCCGGTTTCAGGTTGTTGTGCCCGATGCAGATAGAGCGCCCAGCTCGCCAGGATCAGGCCAAAGCGCTCGATGGGGGCACCAGCTCCGAGGCGTTGTTCCAGCGTCGCCAGGATGAACTTGGGAATCTTGCTGGAACCGTCCATGCACAAGCGGCTCAGCTGGTCGCCAATGCGCGGATTGGAGAAGCGCTCGATCAGGGTATCCTTGTACTGCTCCAGGTTAATGCCCTCGACGGGGCTCAGGGTCGGAGTGACATCAAGATCCATAAAGCGGCGGATAAAGCTGTTCAACCCCGCGTCCTGCATGACTTCGTGGCTGTAGCGATAGCCCGCCAGGTAGCCCAGGTAGCTCATGGCCGAATGGCTGGCATTCAGCAGCCGCATCTTCATCTCTTCGTAGGGCGCCACGTCCCGGGTGAACTGCACGCCGACCTTTTCCCAGGCTGGGCGGCCGTTGCAGAAATCATCTTCCATGACCCACTGAATGAACGGTTCGCATACCACCGGCCAGGCATCGTCAATGGCGGCAGTTTGCTGCAGCAGTTGTTTGTGTGCAGCGGTGGTGATGGGCGTAATGCGATCGACCATGCTGTTGGGGAAGCTGGCGTGGGCGGCAATCCAGTCGGCCAATGACTGATCATGTTGGCTGGCAAAGGCGAGCAGGGCGCTGCGGGCCTTGTTGCCGTTGTGGGGCAGATTGTCACAGGACATCAGCGTAAAAGCGGACAGGCCCTGATCGCGTCGTGCTGCCAGAGCGGCGGTGAGGTAACCGAAGACGCTGCGCGGTGACTGCGGGTTTGCCAGGTCATGTACGATATCAGGGTGGTCAAAATTGAACGCACCGCTGTGATCGTCCAGCAGGTAGCCGCCTTCTGTAATGGTCAGGGAGACGATGCGCGTTTCGGGCGAAGCCAGCTTTTCCAGCACGGCGGCGGGGTTGTCAGGTGCAAACAGGAAGTTGCAGATGGCGCCAATGACCTCTACGCGAGGCTGTTCAGCCTGTCCCAGTTCCATAAGGCTGTAAAGGTAATCCTGCCCGCTAAGTGCAGTCTGCATCGCACGGTCGCTTTCGCGCAAACCGATGCCGCAGATGCCCCAGTCCGGATCTTCCGTCAGGCGCAGCAGGCGCTCGGTATAGACGGCCTCATGCGCGCGGTGAAAGCCCCCGACGCCGATGTGCACGAGGCCATGGCGCAATGCCTGGCGAGGGTAGGTGGGGTGGGTTATGTGTTCGCCCAGCTGAGCGATCGTGTCATTGTTAAGTTTCACAAGGATCACCAGGGATGTACCAGATCGTCAGGAACCTGCGCAGAACAGGCGGCGGCTAACGAGTCTGGATTGGGTGCGATAAAAAGCCGCTGTGCCTGGCGTACCAGGCGCAGCGGGTGGCTGACGCCAAAACTTTTGCTGTGACGCTTGTCTCAGGCAGCCTGGGCCGGCGTGCGCGGACGCGGGATGGTCTTGCCGTTGGCATCGAACAGGTGCGCCTGCGACAGGTCTGGAATCAGTCCGGCCTCCTGACCGTAATCGCCAGCAAAGTCACCCGGTGCCCGTACGGTCAGGCTTTCACCGTTGCGCAGGGTGATATAGCAGTAGGTGTCGGCGCCCAGGTGCTCGGTGACATCCAGCGTAACCTTGAACGGACTGGCATCGCTGCCGACCACGTCGATGTTTTCCGGCCGAATACCGAAGGTGACCTCGTCACCCGCCTTGAGGCCGGTGGCCTGGTGGGGCAGCTGATATTCCGGGCCGCAGTCCAGCGCCACGGTGACACCGGCGTTGCCGACATCCTTGACGCGGCCTTTGAGGAAGGCCATTTTCGGCGTACCGATAAAGCCCGCCACGAACTGGTTCACCGGGTGGTGATACAGCTCCAGCGGAGAGCCCACCTGTTCGACACGGCCGGCGTTGAGCACCACCACCTTGTCGGCCAGGGTCATGGCCTCGACCTGATCGTGGGTCACGTAGATCATGGTGGCGTTGAGCTCCTTGTGCAGCCGCGCCAGTTCGAGGCGCATCAGCACGCGCAGCGCGGCATCGAGGTTGGACAGCGGCTCGTCGAACAGGAACACCTTGGGGTTGCGCACGATGGCGCGGCCGATGGCCACGCGCTGGCGCTGGCCGCCGGACAGGGCCTTGGGCTTGCGCTCCAGCAAGGGGCCGAGTTCCAGTACCTTGGCGGCGTCCTCGACCTTGCGCTGGACTTCGGCCTTGTCGATGCCGGCCAGATCGAGGGCGAAGGACATGTTCTTGCGCACGCTCATGTGCGGATAGAGGGCGTAGGACTGGAACACCATGGCCAGGTCGCGCTTGGCCGGTGCCACGTCGGTGATGTCACGGTCATCCAGAAAGATATGACCGCTGGTGACTTCCTCGAGTCCGGCGATCAGGCGCAGCAGGGTCGATTTGCCGCAGCCCGAGGG